>JAXMHR010000001.1:0-589354 GCA_046346705.1 Verrucomicrobiota bacterium
TCTCACCATTTGATGAAACGACCATCACCGGGGTGCCGCGCTTCGTACCGATCCGAGGGTTCGTAGTCCAGCCTTCAGGCTGTTCCGGATCGCCAACGCCCGCCTTCGCGAACCCGAAGGACAGGCTAAAGCCTGCACTACCAACGTGCCGTTTGTAGTCCAGCCTTCAGGCTGCTTCCCTTCCCTCCTGCGCCCTCACCAAGCCGCCGGACGGGATAAATCCCGGACTACGAACCTACCCGTTCCCCCCGCTCACGCCGCTCCCGTCCCTGCAGCCGGCGAAACCTCCTCCCGCCCCGCCCTCCGGAACAACACCGCCGCCGCGGCAAAAAGCAGCGCGAGGAACACATTGCCGGCCACGCCGCGAATCTCCGGCGCCATCCACGAATCCTCGGGTGGGTCCCGCAGTATCCGAAGCCCCAGGATGATCCCGACGACCAGAATTTGCGCAGCGGCAGTCACCCACAGGGTGCGCGCCATGCCCAGGGGACGCAACCGCGCCACCGCGGCACCGATGAGTCCAACCACGGGCACTCCGAAATACAGCACGGCGGCGGGGTTGACATCGACCATGTGAACCAGGTTCGACCACAGCAACAGAAAGAAGGTGGCCATCGTCATCGCCACGGCGATCCGATACGACCCTGCATCCCGATTCCGCGTCACCCCCTCGTAGGCCACGCCGATCCCGAAGACGAGAACCCCAACGACAACAAAAGCCCCGGGAGGCCAACGCCAGCCGTCGATGGAACGGCTCGCCACCAACAGCCCTGCCACCACAAAGCCGGCGAGCAAGGCCGGAGCCTTCCAAAGACTTCGGCGACGGTCGCCTGTGATGGTCCCAGACATGCGTCCGTCTCCCATACCGCGAACCACCGTGAAACACCATCCACCAATTTGTCAGGCCCGCTCCCATTCGAAGAATCGTATCACACCCATTCGCACGCCTCAGATGGGCGCATGGGAAACGTCAAACCCTCCTCAAAGTAACGTCACCCCCGCCCTCCCAATCCGGTCCCTCGTCTTCGGCGCCATCGAGGGACCAGCAGCAATTCCCTCCCTTCCCGGCCTGCTGAATCATCGTATCCAGCGCATACAGCCACGCGCCCAGAATCCGTGCCGGCTGCACGTCCTCCCGGTTCCGCCGGAGCTCCGCCGCCAGGGATTCTCGATGCTGCTCGAGACTCGCCCGAAGCGCCTGGCAGTGCTGAATCACCAGGCGTCCCGCCTCCACCCCGGGGCCGGTCGTGAGTCGCGAGAACCAGCGGCGCACCTCCTCGGACACCGGGAAAATCCTTGCCGCCACGTCGCGCAACTCCGCCCATCTCGGCAGCAATTCCCCCTCAAAGCGAATCATCCTCAGGTTCTCATGGGAAGCGCTCATACCGCCCAATCTTCACGCCCGGCAACACCCCGGCGTCGAGTCCTTTCGCCGGGGATGGATCGCCCGCCTTACCCGAAATCATTAACCTGTCACCTTTTCTGTCATCGAATCACCGGAGGTTTCGGTTCTCCACAATGCGAGCCGTGGCTACCGACCCAGGTTTATCGAACCACGCGGGTTGGGACAATGAAGCGCTGCAGGAACCGACATCGCGGTCGTCACTTCTTCACGCCAGCCTTCGCTTGAATCTTTTCAATCAACGCCTGTGGGAAGATTCTTGTGAGCGATTCCGGATGAGAAATCACATCGGAACGTGAAACAAAGTCGGTGACCCTAAACCCCTTTTGATCCACTGCAGCGACACGGGCCACCCCCTCCATCACCATGCCCGCGTCATTGGTGGCATTGAGCCAAAGGTAGTACTTCGGATAGGCGAGACCGCTCTGAGTCGGGCCATCGCGAAGCAGCTCGTAATCCAGCGCCAGTTTGTCTCCGTGGATCGGTTTCAAATACGCAGTGAGGTCTCGGATCAGGAACGCACGGAACACATGGGTTCCCGGATCGTTTGCGGCGACGTGCCCGACGGCAACTTCGGGAGGCCGCCTGTGACCCGCCCACACGAATAGAGCGAGCGCCAACAAGGCGAGTGCCACCAACAGTGGAAGACGAGGCCTCATGACGGTCTTGCAGACACTTCTTGAACCTATGGCTCAAAAGGGTTGAGAGCAACGCACGCAGGACGAGGATGGCAGACCGTGAGTCGGAATTCGTATCGCCGGCTTCCAGAACCGCGACGTTGCGGTCGGACGGATCGTCCCCCCGCGCCCTGCGAGCCGAGCATCTTCGGAAATGAACCTGTCACCTTATCCTCAGATGAACTCCGGGAAATGGCTGAATCCCAAGAATCATGAACCTGATACGTTATCTCAGACTTGCGACAACACAGCGTCCACCTGATCGATGGCCTCATCCACCCAGCGAAGGAATTCATTCGAATCAGATCGCCTGGACTTTGCTCTACGCAATACACCCAGGACCGCGGGCGACGCCAACGTAACCAAACCATTCAGCGCCTCCTTCCAAACCTCCGGTGCGGGATCCTGAAGCGCATCCTCCAGAAATGGAATGATCGAAGCCTGCCGGTGCTGCCATAGAATCTCCACGAGGAACGCTCGAACCTGCGCATCACGCTCGCTTGGGAAGAGGGACATCAGCTCCGGGAGAAAGCGCCGGTCCAGTTCCAACAAGCCGAAGAATGCAGCGTCCCGATCTCCTTTACGAAATTTCCCCAGGAACTCCTGAACGGGTGAGGCCACTGGATTCATTCGATTCCGGTCAAGCATGAGCTCAGTCCCAGCATTTCGTCATTTTCCAATCACGGTTCTCACGTGGACGAAGATGTGGGTTCCGTAGTAGGGCATCAGCAGACCGATGACGACCCAGCAGAGAAACAAGCAGCAGCTGAGACAGATCGTCCCCGCAAATACCAACACCGCCGGGACGGAAACTTCACGTCTTCGAGTCAGGGCAATTGCATAAATCAGCCAGGGAACTGGAAAAGCCGGAAACCATTCCTTCGCAGCCAGGACGATCCAAGTCCCTGTGGGGAAGCCCGTGTCCTTGAACTGATCCCGATATACCAACTCGGTGAGCCCTGCCGTGAGCCAACAGGTCAGGCAGATCGCTTCGAACGACAGCAAGAGCAGCCAAGGAAATACCTTCATACTTTGAACAACTCACATTCCGACTCAGCAAAATCGATCCACTGGCGACGGCATCTTCCCCCGCTTCGTCCTTTGAAGAACACGGGGGGCGAAGACCCTCACTCAATTCCCATCAGCAGGAGCCCCATCGTGATCTACGCGGACAGGCTACCTCCGTCCCAACGGTGCTCCGGGTCGGGATAGAACATCAACCCCCGGGCGTTGTCGGTCACCATGACGAACCAACCCCCTGGAACCGGACTCCGATAAACATCACCCAGTTTGAAGAATTCCCCTCCCGAGCTGGAGGAATTCAGCTTGTGCCAGACCAATTGGGGCGCCTTCGCCTTCTGAGCCGTCTTTGGATTCTCCTTCATGTTAATGATCCCCGAATTGTTACCCGATACTAATGGAGTCCCGATCGATCGGCCCCGCCTTTGTCGACCAGGCCCTGTTCCTTTGCCCGGGAAGTTTGAGCCACGCGAAGACACTCTCATGGTCAGCAGGGACGCCGTCGGACAAATCCGACCGCCAGGCGATCCACCGGAGGCGCTCGACGATCACATCTCCCACGATTTTGAAGTTCGAGTACGCGGACCCGAATGTCCACGCGGAAACCGTCCGCATTCGCAAAAGCTTCGGTGGGACGACTCCTCGCGCGCCCAGGATTCGGGAGATGCTGAACGGATCAAGTCCGAGTCATTGGGGCTGAAACCAGCCGTCGCCCTTTTCCGCACCCGAACCGCGACTCGTTCACGGACAGCGGCGCGCCATCCCCCCGGGTGATATCGAGTTGGGATCCTCGCTCCCGCCGGTTTCTCCCTTGGTGCGGCCGGGCGGACTGAGGCATTCTCCGTCGAAACATGGGCAATACGTTCGGGCAACTGTTCCGCATCACCACATGGGGGGAATCCCACGGAGGCGGCGTGGGCGTGATCGTGGATGGGTGTCCGCCGCGGCTCGCACTCACCGAGGACGACATCCAACCTGACCTCGACCGACGTCGCCCGGGGCAGTCCAAGATCACCACCCCGCGCAAGGAATCCGACACCGTCCGGATCCTTAGCGGCACCTTCGAGGGACAAACGCTCGGCACCCCGATTTCCATGTGGGTGAAGAACGAGGACCAGCGCTCGGACGCCTATAATGAAATGGCGACGAAGTTCCGTCCTTCGCACGCCGACTACACCTACCAGACCAAATACGGGATCCGTGCCTGGCCCGGGGGCGGACGCAGCAGCGCCCGCGAAACCATCGGGCGGGTCGCCGCCGGCGCCATCGCCCGGAAGCTGCTCCGATCCCGCTGGGGGGTGGAGGTCCTCGCCTGTGTGACGCAGGTCCAGGACCTCGTGGCGACCGCCAATCTCGAAACCATCACGGCGTCCGAGGTGGAATCCAACATCGTCCGGTGTCCCGACGCCGCGACGGCGGAACGGATGATTGAGCGCATCGAGCAGGTGCGTGCCGAAGGCGACAGCGTCGGCGGCATCGTCACGGGCATCGCCCGCGGCGTCCCGGTCGGATGGGGATCCCCGGTGTTCGACCGGTTGGAGGCCGACCTTGCCAAGGCGATGCTGTCGTTGCCCGCCACCAAGGGGTTTGAGATCGGGAGCGGGTTTGCCGGCGTGAGCCTCACCGGACGCCAGCACAACGATGCCTTCCGCAACGTGGAGGGGCGTGTCCGCACCGTGACCAACCGCAGCGGAGGCGTCCAGGGAGGCATCTCCAACGGGGAAACGATCTACTTCCGCGTGGCCTTCAAGCCGGTTGCCACCGTGATGCACGAGCAGGACACCGTGGACTCGGAGTTGAACAACACCACGCTCAAGGGACGCGGACGCCATGATCCGTGCGTGCTGCCCCGCGCCGTGCCGATGGTGGAAGCCATGACCGCACTGGTTCTGGTGGACCACGCCCTCCGCCACACCGCACAGTGCGGCTCCGGCTTGTAGCGCAGGCTTCAGCCTGTCCGGGTGCTGCACGGAGGGCGGGCTGAAGGCCGGATTACAAACCTACTTCTCTTTCCGCTTCGGGCGCTGTTCGAGCGGAATCTTCCCGGTGGTGGGTACGACCACATTGGTTCCCGGAACCCAGGGAATCTCGCGACCGTCCAGTTTCAAGGTCCGCGGCAGAATCTCAACGATGTGTCCGAACACATCGAAGGCCACACTCCCGGGGAGCACGGTGGTGTCCAGAAACAGGACCGGGCCGTAGGGGAAGATATTGGTGTTTGGCATGGAGAACACCCGCTGGTAGGGAGCGTTCGTGAAACGGGTGGGCGCCGTTTCTCCGGGGAATGTCAGGGTCACAGGAGTCCCTCCCAGAACCCGGTGGTGCTCGATCTTCATGAGCGGCGTGCCGTCCGGTTGTTTGTCCTGGGTCACCGCCCACGGACCCCCGCGGCGCTGATAGGCCATGCATCCGCCGTACCCGGTGATGTAGATAAACAGCGTGGCGAAGAACAACCCGACAAACGCCTTTGCCGCCTTGACCCCGTCGTCATTCACAAGGGCTGGATGCTGGGGAGAAACCGTGCCAGCGACGAGACGGAAATGCAGGAACGCTACGACCCCGGGCGTTCAGTGCCGGGCACCAAGGAACAAGATAGCCAGGTCGATGATGAAGAGGAGCACGATGGTCACTTCGAGGATCATCATCCAGCGATTGCCCTGGTCGGACTTCAGCAACTGGTGCAACTCACCCATGGTCTCCAGTTTTTCATCCACGGCCCGGTGCCAGTCCGCGAGGTGAAACCGCTGAGCCACCGCTTCGTAAACGCGGGCCAGGTGCCAGTCGCCGAAAAATTTGGAGAGGTTGGACAGCTCGTCGTTGAACCGGGCCATGTCGATGCGGAGTTCCCGCAATTCCCGCAACACGTCGGCGCGACGTCGGAGTGGATTCTCCCCGAGGTCGCGGTAGCTGCGCTCGAGCACTGCGTCGAGCAGGCGGTCATAAGCCTCCAGTTCCGCCAACTGAAGATTGGCGAGCTCGAGAATGTGGAGGGTTTCCGCGAAATCCGCCGGCTGGTCCACAAGCAACGCCGCGTCCCAGTCCACCACTAGGAGATCCTCCTCGTAGTAGCTCAGGCTGCGGCTGGTGGACTCCATCACCTCCTGTCGGGAAAGTCGGGCGCCGCTTTCCTGGGTGAGCAGGGCCGCCACGGCGCGCCGGTGATGCTCCAGCCACGCCTCGGCGCGCAGCGGCGCCCCGGCCTCGGTGAGCACCGGCGCGTGCAGACAGAAAACCGTGTATGCCTCCTCATCGGCCAGTTCCTCGATCGGACGCGCAATGTACGGGGCGAGCGAGGTCCGAACCTCCCCGGCCAGTCGGCGCACCTCATCGTGCAGGGAAACCCCGCCGAGGTGCAGGTCATGGAAGGCGACGAGATCCTCCAGGCGATCCACCTCGAACGGAACGCGGACCGAGATGCTGATCGCACCAATGGACAGCAGCTTGATCGAGGTGCGCACCGGGATGTTGCCGCCCGGTCCCAATTGTTCCCGAACCGGCATCTGGACCACCGCGGGTTGGTGGAACAACAGGTGCTTCGGGCTCCGGCGTCCGCCCTCGAGACTGAACTGGACCACCGGCTGCCCCAGCACCTCGCGCACCGGATCGCGGTGCATTTCGTAGGCGATGTCGAAGGCAAACAGGAAGACAACCTCCCCCTTCAACCGCGCAGGCACCGGTGTTGGCGGCTCGTGGGTGGTTTCCATGGTCCAACGGTAACACCCCGTGGGCCCCGCGGAAACCGCGATGCGCCAAAATCAGCGGGATCGGACGTCAAAATGCTCGAGCGCCTCCAGGACCCCTTCCCCACAGGGCCGGGTGGCCAGAAAACCGCCCTCCGCGGTCACCTGCGAGCGCACCTGGGGAAGTCCATTCGACGGCGTCGCCAGATGGTGGGCCACCTCGCGGCGCAGCATGGGAAGATCGTTGAGATGATCTCCGGCGGCAAAACTGCGTTCAGGGCCGACCCCGAGGATGCGTTGAATTTCCTGCAACGCGGTTCCCTTGCTGTAGGCCCGGTGGCTGAGGCGGACGTAGACGTCGTTCCGAACGGGAACCAGCTCCGGCACGCGGACGCAAAACTCCTCGAGTTCCCGCTGGATGGCATCCATCTGCGCATTGGTCTGTGCGATGACGCACACCGGGGACCAGGTATCGCTGTAGAAGGTCGCGTCGTACCGCTCCTCGAGTCCGGACGCCAGCCGAAGCAGCTCCGGGGAGTGGGCGTTGAAGATGCGCCCATGATCCTGGACGCAGCGAGTGTTCCAGGGCTCGACGGATTCGTAATGTCCCCGCACGTGGCGATGAATCTCCCGCTCCACGGTCACCACGAAATCCGGACGCACCCGCAGATGCGCGCGGCCGACACTTTCCATGAGACTCGCAAGGTCGCGCCCGGTGTTGATCACCCAGGTCGCCCCCTGGCGCTGAAGTTCCAGCAGCCGGTCCTGGAGTGCGTCGGGGACAGGTGAGTGCGCGAAGTCCTCGTGGATGGTCCCGTCAAAATCCGTCGAAATGAGAAGGAGTGGATTGGTCATGGGTCATTCGTCCTCGGTCCGTGGGCGTCTCCCGATTCCCACCGACTCCTTCATCCGGATTCAAGAGAGACCCGGCGGTCGCGGGCGCGACCGCCGGGTTGAATCCAGCCGAGTCTTCGTTCAGCGGCCCTTCGGCAATGCGCTGGTCCCAGCGTACATGGCGTTGGAACCCAGGAGCTGCTCGATGCGCAGGAGCTGGTTGTACTTCGCGGTGCGGTCGGTGCGGCTCAGGGAACCGGTCTTGATCTGTCCGCAGTTCGTCGCGACCGCAATGTCGGCAATCGTGGCGTCCTCGGTCTCGCCGGAGCGGTGGGACAGCACGGCGGTGTAGGCATTATTCTGGGCGAGGCGGACGGCATCCAGCGTCTCGGTCAGCGAGCCGATCTGGTTCACCTTGACGAGAATCGAGTTCGCGGTGCCGGTCTCGATGCCCTTCTGGAGGAACTTGACGTTGGTCACGAACAGGTCGTCGCCCACCAGCTGGGTCGTGGCCCCGAGCTTGTCGGTAAGCTTCTTCCAGGTCTTCCAGTCGCCCTCGGCGCAGCCGTCCTCGATGGACACGATCGGGTAGTCACGGCAGAGCTTCACATAGAAGTCCACCAACTCGTCGCCGGTGAGCTTGCGTCCGGAGCTCTTCTTGAAGACGTAGGTCTCGTTACCCGTGTAGAACTCGGAGCTGGCGACATCGAGCGCGAGGAAGATGTCCTTGCCGAGCTTGTAGCCGGCGTCCTTCACGGCGGCGGCGATGGCGTCCAGGGCCGCCTCGGCGCTTTCCAGCTTCGGAGCGAATCCACCCTCGTCGCCGACGGCGGTGCTCAGGCCCTTCTTCTTCAGCACGGCCTTCAACGCATGGAAGATCTCGGTGATGGCCTGCAGGCCCGCGCTGAACGTCGGGAAGCCGTGCGGCATGATCATGAACTCCTGGAAGTCGATCGGGGCGTCGGAATGCGCGCCGCCGTTGATGACGTTGGCCATCGGCACCGGGAGCACCTTGGCGTTGGGTCCGCCCAGATAGCGGAAGAGGGGCTGTCCGAGCGCCGCAGCGGCCGCCTTGGCGTTGGCCAGGGAGACCGCAAGGATGGCATTCGCGCCGAGTTTCGACTTCGTCTCGGTGCCGTCGAGGTCGAGCATGATGCGGTCCACCGTGAGCTGGTCGAGGGAATCCACGCCTTCCAGGGCGGGGGCGATGCGGTCCGTGACATTCTTCACGGCCTTGCTGACGCCCTTGCCGAGGTAGCGGGACTTCACGCCATCGCGCAGTTCGATGGCCTCGTGCTCGCCGGTGCTGGCCCCGGAGGGCACGGCGGCGCGGCCGAGGACGCCGCATTCAAGGGTGACATCAACTTCCACGGTCGGATTGCCGCGGGAGTCGAGGATTTCACGGGACAGGACTTCAGTGATCTTCGTCATGGTGGATGCTTCGCTAGGTCAAACTTAAAAAGACGGCGCATGGAACGGAAGGCGCGCCGGGGCGTCAAGGACCCCGTTGTCCACCCCCGGGAACAATTTGACCAGCGCGGCCCGAAAGTTGGGCGTGAACAGCCTCAAGGCTGGACTACAAACGGGGAGTTCGTAGTGCAGGCTTCAGCCTGTCCCCCCCCGCGGAATTGCAATTTGCACCCACCCCGACGATGGTGCCCGCCCGGTCCAACGACGGTCTCATGCCCCAGCCCATCCTCATCGCCAAATCCGGAAACACTCCACTGCACCTGCTGCCCGCCATGTCCAACCGGCATGGTCTCGTGGCGGGCGCCACCGGCACCGGGAAGACGGTTACGCTGCAAAGCCTGGCCGAGGGCTTCAGCGCCCAGGGCGTCCCGGTATTCCTCGCCGACGTCAAAGGGGACCTCGCGGGAATCAGCGAGCCCGGAGGCTCGAGCCCCAAGGTTCGCGAACGCGTCCGGGAACTTGGCCTGCAGGATTACACGCCGACCGGATTCCCGGTCACCTTCTGGGACATCTTCGGCAAGGGCGGACATCCGGTCCGCGCCACCATTTCGGAAATGGGCCCGGTGCTGCTGGCGCGGCTCCTGCAGCTCAATGAAACCCAGGGCGGGGTTCTCAACCTCGTGTTTCGGATCGCCGATGAGCACGGACTGCTCCTGCTGGACCTGAAGGACCTTCGCGCCGTGCTCAAGCACGTCGGCGAGAACGCGTCGGCCTTCACGACGGAGTACGGCAACATCTCCGCCGCCAGTGTCGGGGCCATCCAACGCCAGCTCCTCGCCCTCGAAACCCAGGGCGGTGGCGAATTTTTCGGGGAGCCGGCACTCAATCTTCAGGACCTGATCCAGACCGACGGCGACGGCCGCGGCATCATCAACATCCTCGCCGCCGACCGGCTCATGCAGTCGCCAAAGGTGTACGCCACCGCATTGCTGTGGATGCTGTCCGAGCTGTTCGAGACGCTGCCGGAGGCGGGCGACCTGCCGCAGCCAAAACTGGTGTTTTTCTTCGACGAGGCCCACCTGCTCTTCAACGACATTCCCGATGCGCTCCTGGAGAAGGTGGAACAGGTGGTCCGCCTGATCCGGTCCAAGGGGGTCGGCGTGTACTTCGTCACCCAGAACCCGCGGGACATTCCGGACCGCGTGCTGGGACAGCTCGGCAACCGGATCCAGCACGCCCTGCGCGCCTTCACCCCCGCCGACCAAAAGGCGGTACGGGCGGCAGCGGACACGTTCCGGACCAATCCACGGCTGCGAACGGAGGAGGTCCTCACGGAACTCGCCGTGGGAGAGGCGCTCGTCAGTCTGCTCGACGAAAGGGGACAGCCGACGGTGGTGGAACGCGCCTTCGTTGTTCCGCCCCGCAGCCAGCTGGGGCCGATCACGGACGGCCAGCGTCGCCAGAAAATGGCGGCCTCCCTGGTGGCCGGTGTGTACGACGAACCGGTGGATCGGGAATCCGCCTACGAACGCCTCGTCGGCGCGGTGGCGTCCGCCCCCTCGCAACAATCCGCGCCACCCGTGTCCGAACCCAAGCGCGGATTCTGGTCCTCCCTCTTCGGCGGCGATGAACCGGCGCCCGCCGCACCGCCGTCCGCACCGCCACTGCCCACCGCCAAGCCCAAGGGTCGTTCCCCGGGACGCCAGCCCATGTCCATGACGGAAATGGTCACAAAGACAGCGACCCGGTCGGTCACGACCGCCGTGGCGGGTGCCATTGGACGCGAAATCGCGCGGGGACTCCTCGGAGGAATTCTGGGTGGCCGCGGCGGCCGGAGGCGATGAGATCCGAGATCTCCCCGCAGACCAGCCCGGCGCCTCCCGGACGGCACCGCCTTTCTCGGCTCCTGCGTCCGGCGCTGGCTGTGCTCGCGGGAATCCTCTGGGCGCTTTCCTTCCCGCTGCCGGGTTGGTCCGGATTCGCGTGGATCGCGCCCGGCCTGCTGCTGGCGTCCGGATTCGACCTCCCCGCCGGACCTTCTTTCCGGCTCGGATTTCTTGCAGGCTTCGCCCATCACCTCGTCGCCCTCCGGTGGCTTCTGAACATTCCGTTTCCGTCTGGAGCCGTCGCTGGCTGGCTGGCCCTGAGCGCCTACAGCGCCCTCTATTTCGGACTGTGGCTCTGCCTCTCCGCGCAATTCCTCCGGTTCCGTACGGGTCCCGCCACCGGATGGCGCCCGACGGCGGACGTTGTCTTCCGCCAACGGGAATTGTGGCGCCAGGGGACCTGGCTCTGGATCGCGGCCCTCTGGGTGGCCCTCGAATACACGCGCGTCCGGTTCCTCGGCGGATTCCCATGGAACGTGTTTGGGATTTCCCAATGGCGGAACCTTCCCCTGATACAGGTCGCCTCACTTACCGGCGTTTACGGGATATCCTTCCTGCTCGTCTGGATCTCCGTCTCCCTCGCCGCCGCAATGGGTATCCTCGCCTTCCGCCTGGAACAACGGCTTGCCTGGTCGTCCACGCTCCGCATTCCCCTGCTCGTCCTGCTCCTTCTCCTCGGCTTCGGGCTCCGACGGGTTATGAACTCCCCGCCGCCGGTCGCCTCCACCGCCCTCGCCCTCGTCCAGCCGAGCATTCCCCAACGACTGATCTGGGACGACGCCGCCAATCCCGCCCGCTTCCAGAAGGTGATGACCCTCACCCGCGAGGCGTTGTCGGGGCACCCGGACGCAGTGATCTGGCCGGAGGGTTCGATGCCGGACCTGACCGCGGAGCAGTTTGAGACGGTGACCACCGCCACACGCGCCGCCGGCGTTCCCTGGATCTTCGGGACCGCGTACGGCGAGCGGGTCGACGGCGAACCGGAACACTACAACGCTGCGATCCTGGTGGGACCCAACGGACGGGTCGAAGGCCGATACCACAAACAGCTGCTCGTCATTTTCGGCGAGTTCATCCCGTTCGAGAAAACGATTCCCTTCATGAAGTGGTTCACACCGATCGGAGCCAGCTTCACGCGCGGACGCGGCCCGGCGACCTTTCGTTTCGGGACGAACCCGCCGGTCCATGCGTCCCCGCTGATCTGCTTCGAGGACGTTTTTCCGTCCCAGACCCGCGCACACGTGTCCGCAGACACGGACTTCATCCTCGAACTCACCAACAATGGCTGGTTCGGTGAGGGCAGCGCCCAATGGCAGCACTGCGCAAGCGCAGCGTTACGGGCGGTGGAGAATGGAATTCCGCTGGTTCGCTGTGCCAACAACGGCGTGACCTGCTGGATCGATTCCTTCGGAGGCCTACATGACGTCCACCAGGACCCGGACGGATCGGTCTATGGTCCTGGCGTCCTGACCACTCGAGTACCCCTGCGCCCCCCCGGATCAGAATACGCCCCCACCGTCTATCACCGGTACGGAGACCTGTTTGCGTGGGTTTGCTCCGCTGTTGCCATCGTCGGCGTCCTTACGACAGGTCCACGCCGTGGATCGGTTTAGGCGACGTCCGCAGACTCCTACTTTAAGAGTTCCTCGGCGATCTGAACCGCGTTGAGGGCGGCACCCTTGAGCAACTGGTCGCCGGCGACCCAGAAGCAGAGTCCGTTCTCAAAGGCGATGTCCTTGCGCAGGCGTCCGACGGCGCAATTCTCGCGACCGGAGACGTCCAGGGGCATCGGATACC
The DNA here is from genome assembly GCA_046346705.1 of Verrucomicrobiota bacterium. GTDB lineage: Bacteria > Verrucomicrobiota > Verrucomicrobiia > Limisphaerales > UBA9464 > UBA9464. The sequence continues at coordinate 12,707 of JAXMHR010000001.1, forward strand.
GCTGTTGGGCGGGATCATCCACAACATCGAGTCCGGGCGCCTTGGCCAGCACGGCACGGGCGGCCTCCACCGTCACAGGGCGTGCAAACTCGGCACTTACCGAGACGGAATGGGCCCGATACACGGGCACCCGGACGCACGTCACGGAGGCAAGAAAGCCCGGGTGATGCATGATCTTCCGTCCCTCGTTCTGCATCTTCATCTCCTCCTTGGTGTAGCCATCGGGCAGGAAGGAATCGACCTGCGGCAGCACGTTGAAGGCGATCTGGTGCGGATACACCTCACGGGTGACCGGTTGGCCGGCCGAAATCTGGCGGACCTGGTGCTCGAGTTCCTCGATGGCCTTGGCACCCGTTCCGGAAACAGCCTGATAGCTGGACGCAATGATGCGCGTCACGCCAAAAGCCAGGTGCAACGGGTACAGCGCCATCAGCGTGATGGCCGTGGTGCAGTTCGGATTGGCGATGATGCCCCGGTGTCCGCGGATGTCGGCCGCATTGATCTCCGGAACGACCAGCGGGACCGTGGGATCCTGGCGGAAGGCGCTGGAGTTATCGATGACCACGCATCCGGCCGCCGCCGCCTTGGGGGCAAAATCCCTCGAGATGCCGCCGCCGGCGCTGAAGAGGGCGATGTCGATCCCGGCGAAGGAATCCGGCTTCAGTTCGGTGACCGCAATCTCGGTCCCGCGGAAGGTCAGCTTCTTGCCCACGGAACGGGCGGAAGCGAGCAACGTCAGTTTCCCGACCGGGAAATTGCGCCGTTCCAGGGTCTCGATCATTTCAACGCCGACAGCGCCGGTGGCGCCGACGACGGCCACGTGCGGATTCCGATTCATAAGGGGCGGGAAGCCTAGGCACCGACCCCCGCGTGTCGAGGCCGTTTTGCCTTCAATTTTGGGACGCGTACTCCGCGCCGCAGGCACCCCCATCTCCATCCGTGAGAAGGCACGCGCCTTGCTGTTTTCCCCTGATTCACGATGCTGCCGTTCTCCATGAGATTTTGCCGAAACGCCGTACTGGGCCTCGCCCTGCTCCTGGGTTTTCTTCCCAACGCCCGGGCCGACGTCGTCCTCAACGAGTTCCTGGCCAACAACAACCGGGGACTCAAGGACGAGGATGGGGCGTTGTCGGACTGGATTGAACTCCGGAACACGGGGAACGCCGTCGTCAACCTGCTGGGATGGACGCTGACGGACGATCCAGCCGTGCCCGCCAAGTGGGCATTCCCCGCGACCAACATCGACGCCGGAGGCTTCATCCTGGTTTTCGCCTCAGGGAAAAACCGGAGCGAAGCCGGGGCGCCGCTGCATGCCAACTTCAGTCTGAACGCTGACGGGGAGTATCTGGGACTGTACCGTCCGGAATCGCCGACACCGGACTCCGAGTTCAGCCCCGTCTACCCGGCGCAGAAGGCCGACATTTCGTTCGGCATCGGGGACAGTGGGTTCCTGTACTTTTCCGCACCCACCCCCGGGGCGCCCAATGGTGCCGGTTTCGGAAACTTCGTCGCAGACACCAAGTTCAGCCACAAGCGCGGCTTCTACGACGAGGCGTTTGACCTGGTCATCACCTGCAAGACGGCCGACGCCACGATCCGCTACACCACTAACGGCGCGACTCCCACCGCCACGACCGGAATCGTGTACACGGGTCCCATCCCGATTCCCGGGACCCGCGTCATTCGAGCCGCGGCGTTCAAGGACGGACTGCAGCCGTCCGGAGTGGACACCCAGACCTATCTGTTCCCCGCGGATGTCTTCACCCAGGCGGCGGACGGCAAGGCACCACCGGGCTGGCCCAGTTCGTGGGGTGCCAACGTGGTCAATTACGGAATGGATCCCGATGTGGTGAACTCCCCGCTCTACCGGGATGAACTGAGGAAGGCACTCGCCTCACTGCCATCCTTCGTCATCGTGACGGATTTCAAGAACCTCTTCGACTCGGTCCGGGGCATTTATGCGAACCCCCAGAACGACGCCCGCGCCTGGGAACGCCCCGCCTCGGTGGAACTCCTGAATCCGGACGGAAAGGATGGCTTCCAGATCAACTGCGGTCTGCGCATCCGCGGCGGGTATTCCCGCAGCACCAGCAATCCCAAGCACGCCTTCCGCTTCTTTTTCCGCAGCGAATACGGGGCCGGAAAACTGCGCTACCCGCTATTCGGGGACGGCGGTGCGGACACCTTTGACAGCCTAGACCTGCGCACATTCCAAAACTACTCGTGGAGCTTCGCCGGCGACTCCCGCGGCGTGTTCTTCCGGGATCAGTTCAGCCGGGACACGCAACTTGCCATGGGACAGCAGGCCGAACGCGGCAACTACTACCACCTGTTCCTGAACGGGCAGTACTGGGGACTCTACAACACCTGCGAGCGTCCCGAAGCCAGCTACGGCGCGACCTACTATGGCGGCAACAAGGAGGACTTCGATGTCATCAAGGTTTCGCCGGAAAACAGCTACAGCATCGGGCCCACGGACGGAAACCAGCAGGCGTGGAATGAACTCTACCTGACCTGCAAGGCCGGCATCACCAATGACGCCGTGTACCGAAAACTTTTGGGGCAGAATCCAGATGGAACGCCTAATTCCGCCTACAAGACCCTCATCGATCCGGACAACCTGATCGACTACATGATGGTGATCTATTTCGGCGGCAATCTCGATGCACCCATCTCGTGGTTCCTGGGCGAGGACAGCCCGAACAATTTCTACGGCATGCGGGATCGCACCGGTAAATCGGGCGGATTCAAATTCTTCGCCCATGACGCCGAGCACACGCTGCTCGACGTCAACGAGGACCGCACCGGGCCATTCCGGGCCGGAAGCCAGGGCGCGTCGAAGAGCAATCCACAGTATTTCTTCCAACAACTGACCGCCAGCACGGAGTTCCGGATGCGCGTCGCCGACCGGGTGCACCGGCATTTCTTCAATGATGGCGTCCTGACCCCGGCCGCCGCCCGCGACCGGGTCGCCCGACGCACCAATGAGATCTTTTCCGCCGTCGTGCTGGAGTCCGCCCGCTGGGGGGATTCCAAGCAGGCCACCCCGTTCACCAGGAACGCCGAGTGGCTCTCCGAAGTGAACCGGATCCAGCAATCCTATCTTTCCCAGCGCACCTCGGTTGTCCTTGGACAACTTCGGGCGCGGGGCTGGTATCCGGCAGTGGACGCCCCCGAATTCAGCCGACACGGGGGCTCCTTCCAGGACACCACCGCGATCAGCATCTCGGCACCTGCGGGGAATATCTACTTCACCACCGATGGCAGCGACCCGCGCGCCTGGGGAGGCAATGTCGCCGAGGGCGCACGCACGTATTCAGGCCCGGTGACCCTCACCGAATCGACCGTCCTCAAGGCGCGCGTCCGCGCCGCCAACGGGGATTGGAGCGCCCTCACCGAGGCAGAGTTCCTCAGCATCCAGACCTGGCAGGACGTGTTGGTCACCGAGGTGATGTACCATCCGCCGGACACCGAAACGTTCCGAAGTGATGACCTGGAGTTCATCGAACTGAAGAACGTCGGTCCGGTGGAAAGGGATCTCGGCGGCCTTACCTTCACCAACGGCATTCGCTTCACGTTTCCCCGCGGAACACGGCTTCCTGCGGGCGCCTTCGCCGTGCTGGCCGCCAACGCGGCGGCATTCACCAACGCACACCCCGGCATCCCGCTCGCCGGCGTGTATGCCGGGCGCCTCGACAACTCCGGGGAACGTCTGACGCTGGTGCATCCCACGGGCGCACCCGTGTTTGACATGACCTGGGGAGAAACACTCCCGTGGCCGGAGACGGCGGATGGCGCCGGGTTCTCGCTCGTTCCCCGGAATCCGCTTTCCAATCCCTCCCCGTCCGACCCCGCGCAGTGGCGGGCTTCCGCAGCACCGGGCGGATCCCCCGGAGCGGACGACCCGGCCCTGTCCGTGCCGACGGTGGTCGTCAACGAAGTGCTGACCCACACGGATGCCCCGGTCCTCGATGCCATCGAACTCCACAATCCCACGTCGTTACCCGCCGACGTTTCCGGCTGGTACCTGACCGATGACCGCAGGACTCCGCGAAAATTCCGGATTCCCAGTCCCGCTGAAATCCCGCCCGGGGGATACCTCGTGCTGGACGAAAGTGACTTCAACAACCCCAAGGACCCCGGGGCCTTTTCCCTGAGTTCCCATGGGGACGAGGTGTATTTGTTCAGCGCGGATGGATCCGGAAACCTCACCGGATACAGCGACGGGTTCTCCTTCGGCGCCGCCGCAAACGGGGTCAGCTTCGGCCGCTACACCAATTCCGTCGGAGAAGTCCAGTTCCCGCCACAGCGTGCCCTGACCCTGCGCGCGGCAAATGCCGGTCCGCGCGTCGGACCCGTCGTGCTGAATGAAATCCAGTACGCGCCGTTCCCGGGCGGGGTCGAGTTCGTGGAGATCGCCAACCTGACCGCGGATTCCATTCCGCTCTTTGATCCGGAACACCCGGAGAATGCCTGGACCCTGTCCGGTGCCGACTTCTCATTTCCGCCCGGCGCACGCCTCCCCGGACACGGAATCGCCGTGGTCACGGCGGGGGATCCCACCCTGTTCCGGCTGAAATGGGGAGTCCCCGAGGACGTCGCCGTCTATGGCCCCTATTCCGGCAACCTCGACGACGGCGGCGAGCGGATCGAACTGAAGCGTCCCGACTCCCCCGACTCGGTGACCAATGAGGTGGGAACCATCACCGTCGTGGTTCCCTATATCGCCGTGGACTCCGTGCGGTACAACAACCGCGCTCCCTGGCCCGTCGAGGCCGCGGGATTGGGCCCCTCCCTCGAGCGCCGCGCCGCCGCAACCTACGGCGATGATCCGGCAAACTGGCGTCCGGCCCTGACCGGGCCTTCCCCGGGTCTGGACAACACGGTGAACCGCGCCCCAAGACCTGACGCCGGAACCGACCAGGATCTCATTGCCGCGGTGTTCCCGCTCTCCACCGGCCTTTCCGCTTCCGCGCTCGACGACGGGAATCCCGGCGGTCCCCTGCAGTTCCGATGGTCCCAGGTCGGAGGCCCGGTGGGGGTGACGTTCTCGAATCCCGCGGGTGCGAACACCTTCGTCGCGTTGCCCGGCCAGGGCGTGTACACCTTCCGGGTGACGGTCAGCGACGGCGACCGTCAGGCCTCGGACGAGGTCGTGGTGCAGGCCCGCCGCACGGTTGGCGATGTCGTCCTGATGCCCACCGGTTCGGTGTGGAAGTACCTCGACAACGGATCCTCCCCGGATTCCTCGTGGAAAACCGCCGCCTTCAATGATTCGAGTTGGTCCTCCGGACCGGCCCGCCTGGGTTACGGCGACCCCGGCATGGCCACGACCCTCAGTTTCGGTCCCGACTCCAACAACAAGTACATCACCACCTATCTGCGCACCCATTTCAAGGTGTCCGGGGTCGCGTCCGTCTCCGACTTCGCCGCAAGCCTGTCCCGCGACGACGGCGTGGTGATCTACCTGAATGGGTCCGAGGCCGCGCGCAGCAACATGCCCGACGGCGAGATCACGTCGGCAACCACCGCCCTGAGCGCCGTCGGCGGGGCGGACGAAACGGCGTTCCTCGACGTGCCCCTGGATCGGAACCTCATTCGCGAAGGGGACAACGTGATCGCCGTGGAACTGCACCAAAGCGGGGGCGGCTCGTCAGACCTCGGATTCGACCTGGAGTTGACCGCCCGGGCCCTTCCCAACAACACGGCACCCACGGCCGAGGCGGGTGGCCCGCTGACAATCCCCGCCGGGGATTGGCTGGCGTTGAACGGGGTGTTCCAGGACGACGGTCTCCCGGCGTCGCCCGGCTCACCCGTTTTCACCTGGAGCCGTGCGTCCGGACCGGACGCCGTCACGTTCGCCAATGCCGCGTTGCCGCAAACCTTCGTGCAGTTCCCAACCCCGGGCGCCTACACGCTCCGATTCACGGTGAACGACGGGGAATTCTCCGTCTCCGATGACGTCGCGGTGAATGTCACCCCGCCGCCGAATCCCCCCGGAATCCAAATCTCCGGCGGCGCCACGCCGACCCTGAGCTTTACCACGGAACCCGGCCGCAGTTATTCCGTCCTGACCCGGACGAGTCTTCAAACCGGGGACTGGACCCGCGTGAGCGACATCGCGGCGGGCGGAGGCGGAAGCCTCGTCGAGGTGCCCGTCGTCGATGGGGATGCGGAACGCTACTACCAGGTGGTGACGCCCGCTCTGCCCTGAGGCGGACGACTACTCCTTTGGCCGGAACCGCTCCTGGCTCCGGGCCCGGCTGACCGCCGTGTCGTAGCTGATCAGGCAGCGCGAATAGAGGTCGTGAAGACAGTTGTCCATGATCACCATCCCCTCCCGCGCGCTCGTTTGCATCACGTTCGCCAACTGGTGAAGCTGGTTGTCGCGAATGATCGCCCGAATGGCGTTGTTCGCGGGCAGGAATTCATAGGCGAGGATCCGACGCGTTCGGTCGAGGCTCGGCAGCAACTCCTGGGCGAGGATGCCCTGAAGTGAATTGGCCAACTGGAGAATCACCTGCCGCTGGGCGCTGCCCTCAAAGACCCCGATGATCCGCTCCACAGCGTGGCTGACGCTTGGGGCGTGCAAGGTGGCCAGGACCAAATGCCCGGTCTCTGCGGCCGTCAGTGCAGTCCCGATGGTCTCATAGTCCCGCATCTCTCCGACGCAGATCACGTCCGGATCCTGCCTCAAGGCGTGAATGAGCGCGCGGTTGAAGGACCGGACATCGGTCAGCACCTCCTGTTGGACGACGATTGCGCGCTGGTTCTCATGCACGAATTCCACGGGATCCTCGATGGTGAGGATCTTGCAGCGGCGCTCCCGGTTGATGAGGTCGATCAGGTAGTTGAGCGTCGTGGTCTTTCCCGATCCCGTGGGTCCGGTGATGAGGACCAGCCCATTAGGACGCCGCGCCAGGTCGTCCAACCGCGTCGGCAGCATGAGCTCCTCGCGGGTCAGGATGCGATCCCCGCAGAACCGGCAGCTGAGTTCCGTGACTCCGTTCCGCTGGTAAAAGGTCACCCGGATGCGGCCCGCCACCGGATGCCGCACCGAAATGCACAGCTCCCACTCCTGCTCCTGTTTTCGACGCTGCAATTCGTTGAGCATCGATCCCGCCATCGCGTTGCAGAGCTCAGGGGTGAGGGAATCGGCGTCCGCCAGGATGATCTCGCCGGTGACCCGAAACGCCGGGGGCACTCCCGCAAGCAGATGAAGGTCGGAAGCGGCGCGCTGATGGGCCTCCACAAACAACCGGTTCAGCAGCGGATGGATCGACATGAATCGCGTTGGATCGGGCGTCGGAAGGGAATCACGAACCGAAGCGGCGGCGCCACCATCCGGTCAGCGCCCCGGCAAGTCCCCCGGACCGGATCCCGGCAAGCCGGTCGGCCGCCGCCCGGCAATCCGGCTGAAGGTCCAACGCCTGGCGAAACGAAACTCCGGCCTCCGCGGCAAACCCCAGCGCCTGCTGACAGTCTCCACAAAGCAACCACACGGCGGCCTTTGCGGGATCAACGCCGCCGCCCGCCGGGCCAGCGACGGCGCCGCCGCGAACTGCCCGTAGTGATAGCGGATGCGTCCGGCGAGCCACGCCACCAATCCGTTCTCGGGCGCCATCGCGCACGCCCCGGTCGAAGCAGTAGTCGGCGCGACGCTCGCCGCGGGCAAGCAGGACATCCCCGCGGGCCAGCCAGAGATATGGCACGTCGCCGCGCTCCCCAATGCTGGCGTCGGAAAACACCAGGGCCGTGTCGAGTTCCCCAAGCCTTCCCAACGCCACCGCCTTGGCGGCCAGTAGCTCCGGGGCCGACGGAAACCGCTCGAGGGCCTTGTCCGCCCAGATCCGGGCCTCGCTCAATTCCCCAAGTTCGATCAGGGCCCGGACCTGTCCGGACCATGCGGCCGGCTGGTCCACATCGTATTCCAGCACCCGCGCGAATTGTCGCAACGCCGGCTCAAACTCGCCCCGCGCAAAGGCCTCCTCCGCTGCCACCAGCCATTGCGGGGCGGACGGCTCCGCACGGGCTTCCCGCTCCAGGGATCGACCCTGGTTCCCCAATTCGAGTTTTCCGAAGCGGCTCATGGGAGAATCTTCGGTGCAAAAAACCAGCATCCGGAGGTTGGGCCAATGAAATTCGGCGGAACAACCCCGGGGCGGAAATACGCACGGGCCCGTTCTGCGGATCGAGTCGCGCCGAACGGGGAGTGTTCCATTGAATCGGACCAGACCACGAGGGATTCCTCACGGGCTGCCCGACGGAGTCCCGGCTTCGGCTTCCGAAGGAGCCGCTTCACTCAATGCGCTGGCGTTGCGGGCCCGTCCCTCGGCCCACGTCCGGAGCCTCCGAATGGGTTCATCCAGGGTTCGCGCGAGGGGCACGGTCTGGCTCAGTGCCGCCTGCAGGGTCCGCATCGACAAGTCCTCCCGAACATGAAACGCCTCATAGAGGGCGCTGTTCACCGCCTCCTCAATTTCAGCGCCACTGAATCCCTCCGAGGCGGCCGCGAGGGCCGCGAGGTCGAAGCGGCCGGCTTCCCGTCCCCGCCTCAGGAGATGCACCCGGAAAATCTCCCGGCGTTCGAATTCGGTGGGCAGATCCACAAAGAAGATCTCGTCCAGCCGGCCCTTGCGCAGCAGTTCCGCGGGCAGGTGGGCGATCTCATTCGCAGTGGCCACCACGAACACCGGAGCCGTCTTCTCGCTGAGCCAGGTCAGGAATGTGCCGAAGACCCGGCCGGAGGTACCCCCATCGGAGGCTCCGCCGCCCTGCGCCCCCGAAAACGCCTTGTCGATCTCGTCCACCCACAGGACGGCCGGCGCAACGGATTCCGCGGCGGCGATGGCCTTGCGGACATTCTCCTCGGAGGACCCGACCAGACTGCTGAACATGCGCCCAAGGTCGAATCGTAGCAGGGGCATCTGCCAGGCGCTGGCCACTGCTTTGGCGCACAGGCTCTTTCCACAGCCCTGAACCCCGAGCAGCAAGACGCCCCGCGGCGCCGACAACCCAAACGCGCGCGCCTCCATTGTGAACGCATCCGCACGCATCCGAAGCCACTCCTTCAGGACCGCGAGCCCGCCGACGGCGTCGAAGGTCTCGACCGGCGGATGGTATTCGAGGAGGCCGTTCTTGCGGATGATCTGCTGCTTCTCCGCGAACACCGCGTGGACGTCATCCGCCGTCAACCGCCCGTCGGTGACGATGATCTTGGCAAAGACGTTCTCCGCCTCGGACCACGTCAGCCCCAGCGCCGCCTGGATTAGGCGATCCCGACCGGCATCCTCCAACTCAATGGACACCTGCTTCAGTTCCCGGAGGTCCGCGACGATCCGATCCAGCAATTCCGAAAGGTCCTCCCGCCCGGGCAGCGGAAAATCCAGCACGGTGATTTCCTTCTCCAATTCCACCGGAATCTCGAGAACCGGCGAGACCAGCAGGATCGTCTTGAAGCTGTTCTTCAGGTGCAACGCGACCTCCCGAAGTTTGCGAATGGGCACGGCGTTGTCCGAGGGACCGGACTTGCACAGGTACGGATGCAGATCCTTGAAGACGAAAATCGCCGGTTCCACCTGCTCGATCACCTGGTCCAGCGCCACCAGCGGGTCCCGGGTGGCCGGATTGCGCGCCTTCTGGCTTTGCGGGTGGGTCCCGCCCGGCACCAACCCCGTCGAGGAGGACCATTCAAAGACACGCTTGTTCCGTCGTGTCGCCACGGCGGCCACAAGAGGCAGGATCCGGGTCTCCTCACTGGTGTGAAGGTAGATGACCGGGTATCGCGCGCGGATCAGGATCTCGAGTTCGTCGACAAAGGACATGGACGGCGGGCGATGAACGTGCGGGACAAAACGGAAACGGGACGACCTACCGACCCTGCGGGAAATGTTGCCCTTCGAAAAGTCCGGGAATCCTTCAAACCGGGCGCCAAGGTCGGGTACGAAGCGTTAAATGCCCGGCCAAGGGAGTTCAGCGGGACGGAATTCCCTATGGAGGGAACGTGTCATCGCGATCCACCGAGTCCCAGCCAGCGTTTCCACCAGGGACGTTCGGCCTGCGGGGTTGCCGAAGCCACGGCGTCTGCAAGGCGGCTTACCACGGGAGGGGGGACCTCGGTGCGTTCGCGATCATGACGGATCAACTCCTCGGGAGTGGAGAACTCGAGCGCGGTCGCCTGGGTGCGGGCGTCCTGGGAGATCTTGGACACCGTGGCTTCACGGTGTTCGTGGCGGAGGCGGGAATTCGGGTCCATGTCAGGCGGTCCTCTGGAAGGCGGTGGTGAAGGCCTTGCGGGCGCGGTGAAGCTTCCCCCGGACCGCATCGGCGGTCTGCTGCGTCAATTCCCCGACCTGCTCGTAGCTCAGCTCCTGGTCGGCCACGAGCAGCAGCAGCAGACGATACTCGGGGGTGAGTTCATCCAGCGCCCGCTGAATGCGTTCGCCCAGTTCCTTGGTCTCCAGAACCCGCAGCGGATTCGGGGAGGCCGCGGCCCCGGTCTCGAACACCGACTCGTCGGCCACGGTGTGGATGTTTCGCGCGGCCCACGCCTGACGGAGGTTCGAGCAGTGGTTCAGCGTGATCCGGTACAGCCACGTCCGAACCTCGGAGTGTCCACGGAACTCCCCGTACTTCCGGAATGCCTTGAGAAACACGTCGTGAACGGCGTCCTGGGCCTGGGCGGGGTCTCCCAGGATTCGCAGCGCGAGATAATACACGGCCTGCGAGTGGGCGGCGTAAACCTCCGCAAAATCCGAAGGCAGCGCTCGGGAAACCGGAGCCGATTCGGGCGGCGACGCGGGCGGATCTCCGGTCTCCTCCTGAATCTCGGCCATGGCGGTCACGATACCTTCGACCGGAGCGCAGGGAAAGCCTCACGCCCGGATGCAGGAACAAAATGGACGGGGAAAGACCTTGCTGCCGGGCACACGGAACGATAACCCGGGAACGCCATGGGGAACCCACGCGTCCGGAGATCCATTGCCCCCGCCTTCACGCTGATCGAACTGCTGGTGGTGATCGCCATCCTCGCGATCCTTGCCGGAATGCTGCTGCCGGCGCTGGGCCGGGCCAAGGCCAAGGGGCAGCAGGCGCGGTGCGTCAGCAACCAGCATCAGATCGGGATCGCGTACCAGCTCTATTCCGACGACAACGCGGACTACTATCCCGCCCAGTGGGGCTGGGGCGCGGGCGGCGGAAAAAAGGGGACGTACAAACTCGACGCCGGGGTCGCCCTCTCCTTCGGGGTCTCCATCGAGACCACCAACCGTCCGCTCTACCGCTACACCAGCACTCCCGAACTCTACCGATGCCCCTCCGACAAGGGAGATGAGGAATACAACGCGAAGAACTGTTTCAACGAATACGGCAACAGCTACCTGGTCCAGTTCCAGCACGATTCCTTCCGGGTCCGCCACGTGGCCGGCGACCTCAAGATGCCCAAGGGTTCCTACGAGGCGACTCCCATCCGCTCCAGCGAGGTCTCCCGAAGTCCCGCCAACAAAATCCTTCAGGGCGACTGGAACTGGCACGCCAACCGCGACGTCAACGACCGCAGAAGCGCCTGGCACAACTATCGGGGACGCTCCCGGTACAACATGCTGTTCGGGGACAGCCATGTGGAGTTCTTCCAGTTTCCCAAGGAGACCCCCGGCTGGATCTGGGATCCGAAACCAGATCCGGGCTTCACCTGGTGGTGATCCGGAGCCCAGAGCCTCAAAACACAAACGGTCCGTTGGTGCGACCGCAGTGCGGACACCGGGACCGGTCCACGTTGGGATCGTCCGTATACACCAATCCGCACCGGTCACACCGGAAGATCCGGTCCTCCGACACCTCCCGCTCCACCCGGCGCCGCTGGAACTCGGAACGCACCACGATCGCCGCCAGCGCTCCCAATGAGCCGAGCACGAAGAGCGTCAGATAGGATTCGGGGGACATGGCTCAGGGAAGCGCGGGTTGGACGCGCCAGAGGAACGCCAGCTCGCCCCAGGTGAGTGACCCGGGAAGAACATCTGCGGCGGACTTGTCGGACACCGCCGGGAATCGCGCGGTTTGCGTCCACATCAACGCCCGCTGGTCGGCGTCCGGATTCCCGCTGGTCCCGGTCACCCGGGCGATGACCACATCCCCCGACGGCGCGGCCGCCACTTCCACCACGGTGGGACTCAACACGTCGGTTCCGGGCAGGACCGGCGGCGGCGTGCGACCGCGAATGGCCCGCCCGGCCAGCGCCCCGCGCGCCTCACCGAGCGTATTGGTCGACAACAGCAGCGGAGCCATCCGTTCGCCCAGGATTCCCGCCGGAGGGGCGTGGACCGGCTGCAACGGCGGGGGAACCAGTGCGGGACGAAGGGCGCCCGCGCGATCCGGCTGTCCTTCCGCGGACAACCAACGGGGTCGGCCCGGCCATTCGGAAAGGGTGTATTCGGGCGGCGGAAAGGATCGGGCGGCCGCACCGGAGAATCCCGCAGGGTCCGGGGCGGCGAACTGACGTGGATCCCCGGACACCAGCGCCGTTCGGGGATCCGAGAACGACGAGATCTCGAGACGCGCTTCCGAAGCGTCGGTCGGCGGATCGGGGAGCCGGGGCCAACGGATGAGTCCCGTGAGGACCCCCAACTGCAGTCCCGCAAAGACGGCAAACACCGCCAGCCAGCGCCGACGCGGCCAGGCGGGTTCCGCGGAGGAATTCTCACCGGCAGCATTCATGGAGCCCGGCCGGAACCGGATCCGAAGATGATCTGCCGCATTCCAGCGCGGCGGGCGAGAACGGCCAGCTCAGCGAGTTCGCCGTAGGGCACGCTTTGATCCGGTTGGATGAGCAGCGTCCGCGTGGCACCCGGGTTCCGGCTTCGTTCCGTCAGGGCCGCCTCCAAACCCTCCCGGGCGATGATCTGGTTCTCGAAGTACAGGCGGCGCGCGGCATCCACCGCGACGATCAACACGCGTTCCCCCGCCGCCGCGGCCACCGGAGAATCCTGGGGCGGCAGGACGAGACGCGCCCCGCGGGGCAGCACGAGGAAATCCCGGAGCAGCAACGCCGCCGCGAGCAGGAACAGCACGCAGAGAAACGGGGCCAGATCAAGCTGACCCCGGAACAACCGGGTGGAACGCGTGAATTTCACCGGGACCTCCGATCCTCGTTGAAATCCCCGACCGCCGCTGGGACCTCCCCATTCATTTCCCGCGGGCCCCTGAATCGCCGGACGCTGCCGCGCCACCATTGGCCTCCGCCTCCCCGGTGGTCAGGCGCACCGCCTCGCGGCTCGCCCGTTCCATGTCGAGGACGATGAGGTTTACGCGATGCACCAAGTAGTTGTACGCCGCATAGCAGAAGGCCGCGATGCCGATCCCCAGCGCCGCCGCGTACAACGACTGCATCAATCCGTCGAACATTTGTCCCGGGGCGGCATATCCGTAGGCGACACCATCCGGATGCCTCAACTCGCGGAACACCGCGGCGAAGCCGAACAGCGTCCCCATCAGACCCAAGAGCGGAGCCACCTGGGCCACCGTCGCCAGCAGCGGCAAATTGTGTTCCAGCCGGGGGACCTCCACCTGTCCGATCTCCTCGATGACCTCCTCCACCCGGGCGCGACCCCCGTCGCGATTCAGAATGGCCGCCTTCACGAGACGCGCCACGGGGCCCCGCGTCGCATCGCAAATGGACAGCGCCTCAATCACGTTGTCGCGGCGGAGCACGTTGCGGACGCCGGCGAGGAATTGTGCGGAATCAATCTGGACCCTGTGGAAATACAGGACGCGTTCCACGACCACTGCGAGTGCCGCAGCACTCACCAGCGTCAGCACCCAGAACATCACCCCGAAATTCGCCGCGCCGGCGGGAGCGGGCGCCGCCACCTTCGCCACCACGGCGTTGGTGTCGGCGACGGCGGCAAACAGCGTCAACAACGACATGGGCAGGTTTATAGACGAGACCTTCGGGAACACCAACAGCGATCCCGCGGCACCCGGCGGGGAATCCCAACCCCACCCGTCAATCGGGCGCCGTGACCAGCGACGACACCACGCCGCCTTGGACCCGGGTCTGAAGCCGGTCTCCTGCGGAGACCTCCTGCGGGGACCGGATCACCTTCCCGGTCTTCTCGAGGAAGGTGATGGAATAGCCCCGGTCCAAAATATTGTCGGGGGACAGCAATCGCAGTGAAGCCGTGGCCTGCCCCAGTCGTTGGCGGAATCCGGCCAACCCCTGGCGGACGGCGAGCGGGATCCGGCGTCGGGATTCCAACAGCGCTCTGCGGCGCAGCGACAGCGCGGAGGAGGGCCGCGCCGCCAGCCACCGGCGTCCCGCCGTCCGATATCGCTGGCGCTGCTCCAGCAATCCGCGTCGCGCAAGACGCCCCAGCGCCACCACAGCCTCGTCGAGGCGCTGAAAGCGGTCCGCCAACTGACGCCTCGGATGCAGCCATGCGAGGCGCCGTTCCATCTCCGCCACATCCGCGGCCCAATCCTCGAGGCGGCGGCGGACCAGCCAAGCCGCACGCCGGGACGCCTCCGCCACGGTGGCTCGGCTCACCACAAACGCCTGGGTCAGGAGTTCCGCCGCGGCACTCGGGGTGGCCGCGCGCAAATCGGCAACGAAATCCGCAATCGAGAAATCAATCTCGTGGCCCACCGCGGACACCACCGGCACGCGCGAGGCCGCGATCGCCCGCGCAACCACCTCCTCGTTGAACGCCCACAGATCCTCCAGCGATCCGCCGCCCCGTGTGATCAGAAGCACGTCGAGCCGCAGCGGCGAGTCTTCACCCTGCGCCTCCGAATACCGATTGAGCAACTCCACTGCGGCGGCAATTTCCTGCGCAGCCCCCTCCCCCTGGACGCGCACCGGAACCAACACGAACTCAAGTCCCGCATACCGGCGCCGCACCACATGCAATACGTCCTGAATCGCCGCCCCGGTCGGCGAGGTCACCAGGCCAATGCGACGCGGATACCGCGGAATCGGACGCTTCCGCGCCACTTCGAACAAACCCTCGGCCGCCAGTCGCGCCTTAAGCCGCTCAAACGCCGCCTGCAACGCGCCGACACCTTCCAGTTCCACCGTCGCCACCCGCAACTGATACTGCCCGCGCGGTTCATAGACGGTGATTTCGCCACCGAGGACGACATGCACGCCGTCCCGCAAGGCGGCCCGAACCCCGGCACTCCCCTGCCCGCGAAACAACACACAGCTCAACTGGCTCTGGGCATCCTTCAGCACGAAGTACGCATGGCCGCTCGATTGAAGTCGGAAATTGGAAACCTCCCCCGAGACCCGCACCTCCGAAAAGCCCGCCTCCAAAGTCTTCCGGATTCCCGAGGTCAGCTCCGAAACCGTCAGTGCCTGGAGTCGCGCGGGAACCTTCGGCGCGGACACGGCCGGGGGGACCTCCTTCTCACTCCGTGCCGTCTCCCCGGGCCCCGTGGAGGACACCTTGGCAGGGGACGACTCTTTGGATCCCGTTCGCGAGAACAGGTCTCCGAAATCCCATTGGTTGCTCGGACGACGCGGCATCGATTCAGTGGCGGCGGCCACGAACGCCCCCGCGGTCGGGACCCTACCTCCCACGCGAAACCAGGGCCACTGCGTTATCCCAGGACTTGCCGCCCGCTCCGAAGGGTTGGACATCCCATGCCCCGTTTGCTCTGTTCTGCCGCCGTGCCCCTCCCATCACTTTCCGGGACCTGGATTCTCGCCCTCGGTTTCGGGTTTTCCGTCGTCGCCCAAAATGGCGTCAGCCGGTTTGAAGAGCCGAATCTCTCCCAAGGTTCGGGGACGTACTACGGCGAGGCGCTCCTCTGGTATCGCACGCTGGTCACCGGCGACGTGCTGGATGGGTGGCTCGTTTCCAACGGTACCGTGGATCTGATTCGCCACGAGGCGGGGACCTCGAGGGAAGGATCGCAATCCCTGGATCTGAATGGAAACAACGCGGGCACGATCGAGCGAAGATTCGCCACGGTCCCCGGAAAATTTTACCGCCTCGATTTCGATTTCTCAGGAAACCCCATCAATGGAGGCACCCGCATTCTATTTGTCAGCGTCAACGGAGCCGTTCGCGACCGCTTTGAATGGGTCACGGCGGACATCGGCAACAGCTACCAGGTGGACATGAAGTGGCAGCGTCGAACCGTGGCCTTCGAAGCGACGAGCGACTCGACCCTGATCGAACTCTCGAGCGGTGCCGGAGGGTTGTCCGGTCCCGAAGTGGACAACCTTGCGTTCTACCTCGTGGAACCACCCACGCTCAAAATCGAAAACGCGATCCTGATCTCCTGGAACCTCCCTCCGTGGGGCCTTGCCGACACCGTGATCGAGGTTGCAAACCAAGCCGGCGGTCCGTGGGAACCGATCGAGGCCGCCGTGCAATCTCTAGCCGCAGACGGTGTCATCCGCGCCGCCATTCCGGCGAGCGGTACCGAACGCTACTATCGGATTCGCAGCAAATCGGGCGAGTGACGCGGACCCGGCGTCCACTCCAGCACCCCGTCAGCGCAGTTCAAACTCGATTGATCCGAGCGACCCATAGGACGCTTGGTAGCGTCCCTTCTCCCCGGGCGGGACCCGACCCAAAGCCCCGCCAAGAATGACGCTCCCGGCGGGAATGGTGTAACCCTGGCGGGTGATGGCATTCAGCACTCGGCGCAGATTGTGCCACTGACCGCCGGCGACCGCGGATCCCGAGGTTTCGTTGAGAACCTGGCCATCCCGACGCAACACTACGGCGACGGCGTCCGGTTCCACCGTGCCCACCGCCACCGGGGCCCCGACGATGTACCGTTGGGATCCCGCATTGCCCGCGACGGTGTTTCGGGCGTCCGGCGCCCCGCCATCGGGATAGCTTCGGGGAAGCTCAATGATAGGCACCAGGGCCGACACGGCACCGTGCACCTGTTCGTCGTTCAGGATCTCGTACGAAAGATCCACGGACGTGAGATAACCCACTTCCGTTTCCACCACGATCGGTTCGCGGTCGCGCAGCGGAATCACCGGATGCTTCGCTCCATCCAACCACCCCGAGCGGAACACCACGCCCGCGAGCGGACCGTCAATGCCCAGCGCTGTCTGGGCCTTCGCCGTCGCAGCGGCAGCCTTGAATCCTGCAACGGGATCCATGGCCGCATGCCATCGGACCCATCGATGCTGCACGGCATAGGCATCCGCCAAGGTGGCGTCGGGAATCAACTCCGTCACCCGCGGCGGGGTGCGGCCCGATTCCCAGGCCGCCGCCACACGGCGCGTCTGCTCCCGAAGGGCCGGACGATCCAGATACCCCAGGCTGCCCATCCATTCCAGGTACCGGTCCTTCCAGGTTCCGGTGGGAATGCCGGTGTTGCGGACACCAAATCCGTGCCCACCCTCGCGAAACACGTGGACCTCCGTCGGCACGCCGGCGCGCTTGAGCGCCAGCGCCAGTGCCAGGCTTTCCTGGGAGCTGTCGTCGAAGGCGTGGGTCAAAAACACCGGCGGCAATCCGGGACGAATTCGACTTCCCAGCGGTTCCTTCAACGTGCCGTCACGCTGCAGCAATCCGCCGGAATAGGCGAGCGCCACAAAGTTGGGCCGGCAGGGGACTGCGTCTGCGGCATCCACTTCCGGATACAACCGCTCGTCCGAATGCGTCAGCAGCCAGACCCCGAGCTCACCTCCGGCGGAGAATCCCAGGAACCCGATCGAATCCGGGTCCACCCTCCATTCGCCGGCGCGGGATCGGATCAGGCTCATCGCCCGCTGGACGTCCATCGCCGCCGTCCGGGCCGGCGCAGGCACCCGGTATTTCAACACCGCGGCCACCACACCGTTGGAATTCAGCCATCGGGCAACCTCGAGCCCTTCGTGCTCCCACGCGAGCCGTTGCAGACCGCCTCCCGGACAGACCAGCACAGCAGTCCCGTTGCGGGAATCCGCCGGAGGCAGGAACACGGAGAGGGACGGCGTCGTGATGTCGGTCAGTTGATAAAACGGACGGGGTCGTCCTTCGACCCGGTGCTCCTCTCCCCGAGCCTGACTTTCGCCCGGAGGCATCCCCGGCCACAGCGGAAGGACGCGGTCAGGCTCCGTGCCCGCTCCCGCGACCCACACCCACAGCAGTGATTGGAGAACCGTCAGGCAACCACGAACACGGCACGGGGAAATCATGGGACCCGGCGATCCTACGGGGACACCGAAGCCTTCGCCAGCCCGCCCTAGGCCAATCCTCAGGCCACGCAACAGAGGAGACCACCCGCAGCGATTCCGGCGCCCGCCCAGCGCAACCAACCGTCCCGCCGGCTTTCCAGCGCCCAGACACCCGCAACCAATCCCAAAGCCATCACCGCGGCCGTCGCTGCCAGAAACCCGGCGGCATACGAGAGCGGATTGACTCCCGCCGCCATTTCAGCGCCATGCGCGTACCCGTGGGCCACCGCGAAGAGCGCAATCATCATCGCGGAGATTCCCGCCGGCAGCCGGCGGGCGGAAGCCACGCCCAATCCCAGCACCAGAACCGAGGCGAGCACGATCGATTCCATGCCCGGGAGGGCGATACCCGACTGTCCGACCCACGCACCGCCAGCCATCAAGCCAAGAAAACCTAACGGGACCACGGCCCGCGCGTTGCCCCCGGATCGCGCCGCCCAGAGTCCCACGGCCAGAATGGCCAGCAGATGGTCGAGTCCGGTCAACGGATGCAGCATTCCCTGCTCCCATCCGGACGACGCGGAATGTCCCGGATGCGCCTGTGCGGCGATCGGCGCGAGCAAGGCCAGCAACACCAGGGAAGGAGCGGGTCGGGAGGAACGAAACGAGCGCATGAAATGGAGACTGAGATTTTCGATGAGCGGCGCGGGCGGATTCCCGTCGCACCGGCGAAAGCCTAGGCGAGCGCCCAACCCCGGCGGAAGTCCAAAGGAGCACGGTCCACGGGCTGGGAATCAGTAACCAGTGGTCAGTCTTCAGTTGCCGGTAACTGACCACTGACGACCGACGAAAAACCAGTGACCAGTTACTACGGCCCCCCCAGCTCGGCCTTCAACCACGGCGATCCTCCGTAATACCACTTCGACGCGACCATGGATTCCACATGCGTATCGGCAAAGGAGACGTTGCTCTTGCCCGCGTGTCGCAGGTGCGGGCCACTCCAATTGGGATCGGACGACGACGGCGCCACCACGCACCCATCGCAGGGAGCACTGTTCACCGGATCATGCAGCACCCAAGCCCCCGCCTTCTCGGGTGACCGGACGGTGACGCACTTGGTCGGATCCTTGGTCGCCACCGGCTGGCTGCCGCTGTCGGTAATGTGGACGGTCCCCGAAGGATTGCGAATGGCGGAATCCTTCTGCTGGGGGTACTTTGAGGCGTCCCAGACATTCGGCCAATCACAGCCCCCAACGCCGAAGTTCATTGCGTAGTTGGACACCGCCTTGTCCTGCTGGTCGCTGGGGTACAGAGCCACGACCTCCTTGAATTTCTTCGTCTTGCTCGGGCAGAGGATCAGGTTGGTGGTCTGGGTGTAGGGCTGGAGGAAGTTGAACCAGGCTTTTCGTTCCACATTACTGCCGCGAACGGCGAAGGTCGGGGTGAACCGCCCGCCGGAATCCGTACCGTACACCTGTTGGGCCAGTCCCATTTGCCGGATACTGTTCACACAGGCCGTGCTCTTGGCCTTTTCCTTTGCCTTGGAAATCGCCGGCAACAGCATGCTGGCCAGGATCGCAATGATGGCGATCACGACCAACAGCTCGATCAGGGTGAACCCCCGGCGCCAGTCCGGGGCACGGAGACCAATTCGCGGAGCCATGGAGAAAGCAAACCGCAAGAGTCACGGACCTGCAACGGACGATTGAAGCTACCATGAAAATCCCGACTTCAAGCCCCACCGCAAAGGTTTGCCCTCTTGCCTCCTCCGTCCGTCCATGCGTGCATCGCGCCCTTCCATGGTCGCCATAAAGCTCCCATCCTCGCCTCTCTTCCCGGGAATCCTGTCCCTGGCCCTGCTGCTGCCGTTGGCCGCCGCCGAAAACCCCTACCCGCCGGGGCCGGACTCCAAGCACCAGGAAAACATTCCGCACGGCGAGGTGATCAAGGGTTCCTTCACCTCTGGCACGAACAGTGTCTTTCCCGGCACAATCCGCGATTACACGCTGTACCTGCCCCCCGAACTGGACCGTTCGCGCCGCATGCCGCTGCTCGTCCTCCAGGACGGCGGCGGATACCAGGTGGTCAACGTCCTCGACAACCTCATCGCCAAAAAGGAAATCCCGGCGCAGATCGGATTATTCGTCACGCCCGGACGCGTCCCCGCGCACTCCACCAATGCGCTGGACCGCTTCAACCGCAGTTACGAATACGACGGACTCGGCGACGCCTACGCACGGTTCCTCCTCAACGAAGTCTTTCCCTACATCGAGAAGACCCACCAGGTCCTCCTCACCACCAATGCCAATGAACGCGCCATCGCCGGGGCCAGCAGCGGCGGCATCTGCGCCTGGACCGCAGCCTGGGAGCGACCGGACGCCTTCCGCCGGGTCTTCACCAGCGTCGGCACCTACGTCGGACTCCGCGGGGGCAACGAGTACCCAACCCTGATCCGCAAGGTTGAGCCGAAGCCCATCCGCATCTTCCTCCAGGACGGCGAAAACGACTTGAACATCTACGGCGGCGACTGGTGGATGGCCAACCAGGAGATGGAACGTTCGCTGCAATTCGCCGGATACGACGTGCAACACGCCTGGGGCGCCGGGGGCCATGACGGGTTCCAAGCCACCCAGGTCTTCCCCGATGCGCTCCGCTGGCTCTGGCGGGATTACCCGGCACCGATCACCGCCAATCCCGAAAAGAAGTCCAAACAACCCGTCGTCCGCGAAGTCCTCGCCGACGGCTCGGAATGGCAGCTGGTCGCCGACGGATTCAAGTTCACCGAGGGACCCGCCGTGAATCCCCAGGGCGAAGTGTTCTTCAGCGACATTCCCAACAACCGGATCCATCGCATCGGAACCAACGGGACCGTCACCGTCTTTGCGTCCGACACCGGAGGCGTCAACGGACTCATGTTCGGACCCGACGGGCGCCTGTACGCGGCCGCCGGCGGTGCCAAGCAGGTCAAGGCGTATGCCCCGGACGGTACCGCCACCGTGATCACCTCCGGAATCGAAGGAAACGACCTGTGCGTCGCGGCCAACGGAAACCTCTACGTCACCGAGCCGAATCAGAAGCGCGTCTGGCTGGTCACTCCGTCCGGCGAGAAGCGGATCGTGGACGAGGGCATCGCCTTTCCCAACGGCGTCCGGCTCTCCCCCGACCAAAGCCTGCTCTACGTGGCCGACACCCGGGGACGGTTCGTGTGGTCCTTCCAGGTCCAAGACGACGGGTCCCTCGCCTACAAGCAGCGGTATTACCACCTGCACCTCGTGGACGGTTCGACGCAGAGCGGTGCGGACGGCATGACCCTCGACCGGGACGGGCGCCTCTACGTGGCCACCGAACTGGGCGTGCAATTCTGCGACCAGGCCGGACGCGTCAACGGAATCCTCTCCAAGCCCCAGTCCGCCTGGTTGTCGAACGCCGTCATCGGCGGACCCGACTTCGACACGCTTTATGTGACGTCGTCCGACAAGGTGTATAAGCGTCCGTTGCGCACCCGGGGCGTCCAGTCGGGCCAACCCCCGATCAAGCCTGCCGCCCCGCGGCTCTGAATTCCCCTTCGTTTGTAGTGCGGCCTTCAGGCTGTCCCCCGTTCACCTCTGATGCGAGCCACCGGCCCACGCCCGCGATTTCGACGCCGCTTCGCCAGCCCAACCCCGGGACAGGCTGAAGCCTGCACTACGAACGAATGCTCGTCATGCGGCAGGTCCGCTGCCGCTCTCGATCCACGCCCCACCCGCCAGACTCGCGCCGGATTGCCCACCACGTCTCGTCTGCGAGAAAGCGGAAGTTCCACTTCCGCACTCCAGATGTTGCTGCTCGCCACGGCCATTTTCGCAGCCGGATGTCACCGCGCTCCCCAACCCCCGACCGACTTCAACGAACAGGTCCCCGGTCTCGGATATACCAACCAACACGCCGCCGGCGGGCCGTGGTCCATCCACGTGGTCCGCGTGGACCGCTCACACCCGGAACTCCGCTTCACCACCGCACACGCCCGCAACGGCGCCCTCGGACTCGACACCCTCAGCCACCAGGTGGCCGCCGTACCCGCGCAAGCCGGCAAACCCGTCGCCGCCGTGAACGGGGATTTCTACCAGCGGGAACGTGCCTACGCCGGGGACCCGCGCGGACTCCAAATCGTCGCAGGGGAACTGCTCAGCGCACCCAATGACCGGATCGCCTTCTGGATCTCACCCGACGGCGAGCCTCGATCCGGCGCAGTCACCTCCCGGTTTCAGGTCACCTGGCCCGACGGATCCCAATCCCCGTTTGGATTCAACGAGGAACGTCGCTCAAACTCGGTGGTCTTGTTCACCACAGCCGCGGGCTCCTCCACGCGCACGAGCGGCGGGCCTGAAGTGATCCTCGAACCGGAGCTGCAGGGCACCCCAACCGCACCGGCGCCCGGCGCCCGGATCCGTGCCCGGGTCCGCGAAGTGCGATCCGAGGGAAATTCGCCGATCGCGACGGGCACCTGGGTGCTGTCCCTTTCTCCAAAGTCCACCGCCGCCCAGACCCCGCCCGTCACTGGCTCGTTGCTGACGCTGTCGTTCGAAACCGATCCTGACCTGATGGGAGTGCGCACCGCCCTCGGAGGCGGCCCGATCCTCGTTCGGGACGGCCAGCCCCAAAAGATCCATCCGCCGTCCAAGGATGCCTATGAGTTCAGCTCCATGGTGGAGCGGCATCCCCGGAGCGCCCTGGGTTGGAACTCAAAATTTGTTTTTCTCGTGGAAGTGGATGGACGCCAGCCCCGGCTTTCCGTGGGAATGACCCTTGAGGAACTCGCGGACTACCTCGCGGCCCTCGGCTGTACGGACGCCCTCAATCTGGATGGCGGCGGTTCGGCCACGCTATGGGTGGCCGGCCGGATCCGGAACAGTCCCTGCGATGGACAGGAGCGTCCCATTGCCAATTCCCTCGTGGTGGTGCGAACCAACACCCCTTGAGGACGGCCTCCGCGAACCCGTCCTCACTTTTCTGCAACCCGCAGGCCCCCTGCGGAGTCCTTGTTCCGGATCAGGACCCACCCGTCCGCACAATGTCCGCCCTGTGACGCCGCAAACCCCGAAACGCAATTTGTGTTGGCCCGGAACCTGCCTACCCTTGCCAGCAATGCCCGGCGTTCGAAGTTCAAGTGATTCATGGATTCGGCGCGCCCTGGCGGCAGCATGCCTCCTCTCGGTGTGCCTGGGCTCCAATCCCGCCCGCGCGGGAGGCTCCACCACCAACACGACGACAAGAGCCGACCGCGGATACGCCTACATCCACGACACCGTTTCCTCCATCCCGTGGTCGGTCCACATCTTCAAGGTATCCCGTCAGCGCCAGGACCTCGCCTTCACCACCAACCTCGGCAACAGCAACCGGCTGGGCATGGCAACGCTCTCCGAGCAGATGAAGGGTTTCCCCGGATCCCTCGGCACGCCGCTCGCCGCCATCAACGGGGATTTTTACATCAATGAGCCGGAACCGCTCGGGGATCCGCGTGACCTCCAGATCCTGAACGGCGAACTCATCAGCGCCCCTGCTGGGCACGCCTGCTTCTGGATCAACGCCGCCGGACAGCCGCAATCCACCAACGTTGCGTCCCATCTGAGGGTCGTCTGGCCTGACGGCACGTCGGCTCCGATCGGACTCAATGAACTCCGGGAACCGACCGCCGTGGTCCTCTATTCGGCAGCCGCAGGTCGGCAGACCTGGACCCGGGATGGCATCGAATTGGTCCTCGAACGGGACGGGGACCAACCCTGGGTCCCCCTGCGTGCCGGAACCACCCTCCACGCCCGGGTACGGTCGGTTCGCGAAGCCGGATCCACTCCCCTCGATCCGGAAACGCTGGTACTCTCCGTGGGTCCCAAGGCGGGATCCGCCGTTCGATCCGCGACGAACGGTTCGCGGCTCCAATTGGTCCTCGAAACCTTCCCCGACTTGTCCGGAGTCCAGACCGCCATCGGAGGCGGCCCCACCCTGGTCCGAAACGGACGCCCGATGGCGTGGTCGGGATTCCTCCTCCGTCATCCCCGCACCGCCATCGGATGGAACGACGAGCATCTGTTCCTCGTCGAGGTGGACGGACGGCAACCCGACCTCTCCGTGGGCATGACATTCCCCGAATTGGCCGAGTACCTGGTGAAACTCGGGTGTCGCGAGGCTGTGAATTTCGACGGGGGCGGATCGGCCACGATGTGGGCCATGGGCCACGTCGTGAACAGCCCCTCCGAGGGACAGGAACGCGCCGGAGCCAACAGCCTGGTCGTCTACCTGCGTCGGCCGGCGGCACCGGACTCCGCTCACCAACCGTAGCCCCCAGCACCGCTCCATGGCCGGCCCTTTTCGAATGCCACGGCTGACGGGTGCCCTCACCCTCCTGTACGGACTCTGCATCGGCGCCACCGCGGTTCCGGCCGCGCCCGATGCCCCGCTCCCCCACGCAGCGGCACCCTTCTCCGTTGTCCAAATCAACGTTGGCGCCGACGGGATCCGGCGCCTCCGGGAATCCCCCCGAAAAGCTGTGCCGGCGAGCGTCCGACGGGACGATCACGTTCTCCCGGGCGCCCGGGTCCAACTCAAGGGTTCCACGGGCAGTTTCCAGCCGGTGGACGAGCGTCCCTCCCTCACCGTGTCCTTCGACACGCCCTCCGGCCCCGCCCGACTTCATCTGGAGAACTCGGTCGAGGATCCCAGCCTGCTCCAATACTGGCTCGGATCGGAGGTCTTCCGGGAAGCGGGCATCCCGGTGCCCCGCGTGACCCACGCGCGCGTCGAAATCGACGGTCGGCCCCTCGGTCTCTACGTGCTGCGCGACGGTTACGATGGCGCGTTTCTGAATTGGGCCCTCGGAACCCAGGGCGGATTCCTTTACGAACCCAAGTCGGGTGCCGACGTCACCGGCACCCTGGATTCCAAAAACTCCCCCCCCGAGGATCTCACCGCCCGGGGCGCCGCAACTCTCGCCAATCTGAATGCCGCTTTGGAGGAGCGCGATCCGGTCCGACGCTTCACTCAGATATCCAACTGCGTGGACACCGCGGCTTTCGCCACGCTCATCGCCGGCGAAGTCCTGCTGGAGCATCGAGACGGCTATGCGCTCGCCCGAAACAATTACCGGGTGTTGTGGAGGGCGTCCGACGGACGGCTGCTTCTCATTCCCCACGGGATGGACCAACTCTTCGTCGGTGCCAATTTTGCGCAGCATCCCCACATGGGCGGCACCCTGGCGCGTTCCCTTCTTGGGACTCCCGAGGGGCTTCGGCAATACGACGACTCCTGGCGGACGCTGTCGCAACAGTGGTGGAAACCAGGGGCCTGGGAGGAACGCGTCCGCGGCAAACTCGCCGAACTGGAGCCACACCTGACCCGGGCCGAATTCAAGGCCCTCCGCAAGGAAGCCTCGGACCTCCTGCAACGCATCCAACGCCGCGGCACCCAGGTCCAATCGCCGTAAAGTTCGAGGTCACGGAACGGACGCGGCGGCTTCGGTCTCCCCGCAATCTGCCGGATCGGGATGGAAAGGGCGCTTCCCCCGATACCCGCCTCCCGGAAAGGAAATCGATCCCGGCATGGCGCAAGTCATGCTAGATATGCATATTCCGCGGCGCCCCCGAAACCGGGATGGCGCCACGCCGGTCTTGGGTTCCGTCCAAGGCCCCGCGCGGATCATACTCATGAATTCTTCCCGGAAATCCTCGGCGTTTACGCTGATCGAGCTGCTGGTGGTGATCGCCATCATCGCTGTGCTCGCCGGCATGCTCCTGCCCGCACTCGCCAAGGCCAAGGCCAAGGCCAACCAGACGGTCTGCCTCAACAACCTCCGCCAGATGTCCCTGGGGTTCCGGGTCTGGGCCGGCGACAACCGCGACAAGTTTCCCTGGGACCTCGCCGTCACCAATGGCGGCAGCTTCAATTCCCCCGACTGGACGGATCACTTCCGGGTCTGCTCCAACGAACTGGCCACCCCCCGCATCCTGATCTGCCCGACGGACAAGCCCCGCAAGCCGGGCACCAACTGGGTCAATCTCGATGGACTCGCCAACGTGACCTATTTCGTCGGCACCCGCGCCGATTATACCAAACCGCCCACCATCGTCGCCGGCGACAGCAATGTATCCGGCGGCGGCGGCGGACTCGACCCGCAGTGGAGCATCTTCCTCGGAACCTCCATCGACGCGGGATGGAACCAGAACCTGCACGTCCGAAACGGCAATCTCGCCCTCGCGGACGGCAGCGTCGGGAACTCCAAGACCCCCGGTCTCCGCACTCAGATCAGCGCGGCGCTCGCCAGTGGGCTGACCAACGTCGTCTTCTCCAAGCCGCGCGGGGTGTTCTGAGGCCTTCGACCTTCCCCTCTCCCCGCGATCCCATGAAGGACTCCCCCGCCGTCGCTGTCGTCGCCGGATTGGTCCTGCTCGGATCCCTGGCCGCCCTGGCATGGACCTTCGTCGGACCGGGCCCAGGAGGGAACCCGAAGGTGCAGGAGGAGATCGGACGCACCCTCGCCCACGAAGCCGTCCGGCATCTCGGCTCCGGACGCC
Source organism: Verrucomicrobiota bacterium (assembly GCA_046346705.1). Classification (GTDB taxonomy): domain Bacteria; phylum Verrucomicrobiota; class Verrucomicrobiia; order Limisphaerales; family UBA9464; genus UBA9464. Next base: position 39,374 of record JAXMHR010000001.1, read on the forward strand.
GGCTCACGGTGTTGACCCGCGACACCAGCGCGTTCCCCCAACCCGCCGCGGACCAGGTCCTCGCCGCATTCACTCGTGAAGTCGCGCGGGCCGGAATGACGGTTTCCGCAGTGCAGCGGTTTGAGGTGGATCCGCTGCGTCCCGCCCAGGTGCCCCCCGGGGACTTCCTTGAACTCATCCGACGCAGCGCCGCGGGCGACGTCCTCGTTTCCCTCCTCGGACCGCCCCTGCTTGGGGACGATCAGCGCGCCCAACTCCCGGCGACTCCCCCCTGTCGCATCGTCGCCCTGTGTGCCGGTCCGTTTCCCGACGCCGCGGGCCTTCGTCAATTGGCCGCGCAGGGTCTCCTGCACTCGGCTGTGATGGACCGCCCTTCCACCAAGACCGATCCGTCACGACCGCGCTCGGAACGCACCTTCGAGGACCTCTACGCGGTGTTCGAGGCCCCGGGATCACAAGGATCGGGACCGTCCCGATGAACGTTCGTCGGCATCCCACCGCGGGATTTTCCCGGACGGACGTCCTGGTGGCGCTGGCGGCCATCGCCCTGCTGTCGGCGCTGGCCCTGATTCCGATGACCCGGACCCGTCAAGCGGCGCACCTCGCCCAATGCATCGCCAATCTGCAGCAGGTCAACCGCGCCGTGGCATCCTACGCCGGAGATCATACGCAAACGCTCCCGGGTACGATGCCGGGGGACGGCGGGGAATTGCAGTGGTGGTACAAGGAACGCGTGAAGGGATACGCCGGACTCAAGGGGCCGTCTTCCGCCAACGACAGCGTTTTCGCCTGCCCGGACGACCGCGGATACTCGGACCCCAAGCCGTTTCACCAGACGGCCCGCTTTGACTACGGCAGTTACAACTTCAACGGCGTCCAGATCCCCGGCGCCCCCAACGTCGCCGGCGCGACGCTGGGTTCCCTGGTGGAACCCAAACGCACGCTGCTGACCATGGAATGGGCGGCGCACGGGCCGTTGTCCTGGCACCGCAGCCGGACCGGACATCGCAACGCGCCGTTCTACTGCGACGCCGAAAGCGTGGTCGGCTTCGCGGACGGTCGGGTCGCCTTGATACCCATTTATTACGACGGCCACACGGCCGCCTACCTGCGGGACCCCATCCCCGGCTATGAATACCGATACAGTGGAAACTGATTCCAAGTCCGTCCACCGCCACACCGTGCAACGGATCCTCGTCCTGCTCGCCTTTGGCCTGCTGTCCCTGGCGTTGACGCATCCGGTGTCCGCAGCACCCGTTCTTGGGCCGTGGGTTCCGCTGTATCAGGGTCTCGACAAGACCTCGGGAACGAACAACACGAAAAGCACGGACTTCCAGAACCTGATGGTCGTCTATGCCCTTCGCGTGGATCTCCAAGCCCCCGGCATTCGCCTGCTCGCGTCACCCCGCATCGACAACTATCAGTCCAATTCCCGGGAGACCGCCGGAATGACGGTCAGCCGGTTTGTGAAGGTCCACGGAGTCCAGGCGGCCATCAACGCCGGCTTCTTCCGTCCCACCGAATACTACCTCCCGGAGGGCACTCCCATGACGGTCCAGGGCCTGTTGATCAGCCAGGGGGAACCGGTCTCCCCTGCAGGGGCCACGTATTCCGCCAGCCTTTACGTCGACGCCGAAAACCACGCCCGGATCTATCCAAACAACTGGCCGGCCGCCGACACCAACGGGATCTGGACCGCAGTCTCCGGGGACTATCCCGTGCTCGTCGAGGGCACCAACATTGGTCGGAAATACCTCTCCCTCGGCGGCATCCACGATGTGAATCCACGCACCTCCGTGGGGCTTTCCCAAGATCAACGATTTCTCTACCTCCTTGTCATCGACGGACGCCAATCCGGCTACAGTGAGGGCGCCTTCGATTACGAGACGGCCGCCTGGTTGCAACTGTTGGGTGCCTGGGACGGCATCAATCTGGACGGGGGCGGTTCGTCCACGATGTCCGTTCAGGGAGTAAATGGGAATCCGGTACGCCTCAACCGATCCAGTGCCGTCGCCGACTCGGGACGCGAGCGCACGGTTGGTGGGCATCTCGGCATCTTTGCCCTTCCGCTCGAGGGATTCGTCAACTCCGTGGTTGCGCTGCCCGATGATGACGCGGCCAGCATCACCTGGAAGACGCTGGAACCCGCAACGACCCAGGTGGAATACGGGCCGACCCCGGACTTGGGACTCGTCTCCGCCGGCGATGCGACTCCCGTGACCCAGCACGCCGTGCGACTTACCGGACTCGACCCCGGAACCGAATATTACTTCCGCGCCGTGTCCTATGCGAACGGAATTCGGAAGGTGTCGTCTGACCTTTTCTTCACAACGAAGAACTATCTTGTCACCAACGAAGTCGTCCCGCTGGAGCAGTCCTGGAAATTCACCGAGCAGTCCATGGATGGCCAGCCGTGGATGGAGCGTGGATTCAACGACAGCGGTTGGTCCGGTCCCGGCCCCGCTCTGCTGTGGGTCGACACCCGGCCGACGGGACCGAATCCCAACATCAGCCCCCGGGGAACGGAGATGTCCGTCGACACCTCCACAACGTTTCCCTATCCCACGTACTACTTCCGGACTCACTTCAATCTCACGAATGTCTCCCCAGGGGCGGCGCTGTCCTTCTCCGGATATATCGACGACGGCGCCGTGGTATACCTCAACGGAAGTGAAGTGTGGCGGCTTCGAATGGAGGATGCCCCTGCCCCAATTTCAAATTCGACCCTGGCCACAGGATACCCCTGCCTTGGCGACGCAGATTGCCTCGATGAGTTCTCCATCGGGGCCCCGGTTTCCAATGCCCTGGTTTCCGGGGACAACGTCCTTGCCGTCGAGGTCCACAACTACAACCCGCGCAGCGCCGACATCACCTTCGGCCTGTCCCTGGTCGTCGGAAATTCCATATCGGTTCCTGCGCGTCTCGAAATTCATGAGGACGCCTCCGCCACCACACTGGCCTGGGACCGCGGGGGCTTCGTGCTGCAACAGGCCCCTTCGCCGAATGGGCCCTGGACGGACGTTCCCGGCCCCATCATCACGTCGCCCCATACGGTCACCGCCACCGGGACTCCCCAATTCTTCCGGCTCCTGAAGTAGCGATCCCGGACGGCGCGGCCGAGCCCGACTCAGGCACCGGAGAGCCGCTGCCCCAGCGCCTCAAGATCGTAGACGCATCCCCCCCACGTTCCTCCTCCCACCTTTTGGAGCAGGGCCCAGAGGCGCGTGTCCTCCGGGAGTTCCGGATGCGGGGCCAAATTCGGATGCGGCGACCGACCGGCCAACACGACCGCCCCCTCCTCCGGGGAAAATCGCCGCTCCCCTTCCCCAACCAGGTCCACGGAACCCGTGAGTTGGATGCGATCGACCACGATCCGCACCACATCCCCATCCCGAAGCCGACCCAGCGGCCCGCCCGCCAGAGCCTCCGGACCCACATGCCCCAGGCAGGCACCGGTGCTGACACCGCTGAACCGCGCGTCCGTCACCAGGGCCACGTGGCGTCCAAACGGCAGATGCTTCAGAGCACTGGTCAGCTGGTAGGTTTCCTCCATCCCGGTTCCCAACGGACCCGCGCCCATCAGCACCAGAACGTCCCCCGGTGAAATCGCACCCCGCTTGATCGCCGCGATGGCATCGCGCTCCCGGGTGAACACCCGGGCGGGACCTTCGTGCCGATACACGCCGTCCGGATCCACCACGGCCGGGTCAATGGACGTGGATTTGATCACCGATCCTTCGGGCGCCAGGTTGCCCCGCGGGAAGGTCACTGTGCTGGTCAGGCCCCGCTCGCGGGCGCGCGGCGGAGGCAGGATCACGTCATCCGGATCCACACCATCCAGCGCGCGCAACCGCTCCCGGAACCGCGCCCGCCGCTCGCACCCTTCCCAGAGTTCCAGGACATCCCCGAGGCGTCTTCCACTCACCGTCAGCACCTCCAGGTCCAGCAGGCCCAGGTTCCGTAAATGCACCATGACCTCGGAACACCGCCCGCGAGAAAGACGCGCACGGTGGGATGATGAACCGGTCCGTTGGGCAGCACGCTGACCAACCGGGGCGTGGACCGGTTGACCGCGGTCCAATCCCCGACGTCCGGACGCCGCAAACCCGCCGCATGGGCAATCGCGGGAATGTGCAGCAGGAGGTTGGTGGATCCGCCAAAGGCAGCATGGACCACCATCGCGTTCCGGATGGCCGCGTCGGTGACAATATCCCGCGTGGCATGGCCCGCAGTGGCCAGGGCCACCACGCTGCGGGCGGATCGGACCGCCAGGTCGCGCCACACCGGCTCCCCGCTCGGGGCCAGGGCCGAGTGCGGCAGGGACAATCCCAGCGCCTCACCCACCACCTGCGAGGTCGCCGCAGTTCCCAAAAACTGGCATCCGCCCCCCGGACTCGCACACGCGCGACATCCCAGCTCCGCCGCTTCGTCCAGCGTCACGAGCCCGTGGGAAAACCGCGCCCCCAGCGTCTGCACGCGCCCGGCGTCCTCCCCCGCTTCAGGCGGCAGCGTCACGCCCCCCGGCACCAGCACCGACGGCAGACCCGGCATCCCGGCGAGGGCCATCATCATGGCGGGAAGACCCTTGTCGCAGGTGGCCACCCCAACCACGCCCCGCCGCACCGGCAGGGATCGGATGAGGCGGCGGAACACAATGGCGGCATCGTTTCGGTAGGGCAGCGAATCAAACATGCCCACCGTTCCCTGGGTGCGACCGTCACAGGGATCCGACACGTACGCGGCAAACGGAACCTTCTTCAACTCCCGCAACTCCACCGCGGCGGCGCGCACCAACTCACTGATTTCCCAGTGTCCGGTGTGGTACCCCAGCGCCACCGGCGAACCGTCCGGCGCCCGCAGTCCACCCTGCGTTGACAGGATCAGATAGGGATCCCGTGCCACCTCCGAGGGATCCCAGCCCATGCCGACATTCTGCGACAACCCGAAGAGATGTCCGCTCGGCTCGTCCCGCAACATCGACTCCGTAAGCGGCAGGCGCCCGACCGGGCCTGCCGCCTTGGACCGGACCTCATACAAGCGCTCCGTGGTGTCATTGAGAAACTCCTGCAGCGACATGCCGAAACCCAACCACGAACCGCCGGCTCCATCCAGTCCCAGGGCAGACATCCTCCAAAGACACTGGTGGTATCCTGTGACCTTGTCCCCTAGGTTTCCCCGAAATCCTCCCGTGAGACGCATCCTCCTCTTCGGACTCTGCCTCCTGTTCCCCGTCGCCCGGGCGGTGGACATCGTCCGTGATGGCCATCCCGCCTGCACCCTCGTGCTCGCGGAGTCCCCCACGCCGTCCTCCCGGCTCGCCGCGCTCGAGATCCGGTCCCACGTCCTCAAAATGACCGGCGCGGATCTTCCGGTCCGCACCGATGCGGATGCCGTTTCCGGTCCCCGCATTCTGGTGGGGGACAGCCGGGCCACGAAATCCCTCGGACTCCGAGGCGCCGACTTCGCCCCGCAGGAGTATCTCGTGGCGTTTCGTCCGGACACCCTGGTGCTGATCGGACGCGACTGGGAGGACACCCCGGCGCATCGCGCGGAGGACGGCCGGACCACCGGCGGGGAATCACTGGCCGACACCCGTCCCCGTCTGGACTACGCCGCTGCGGTCGGCCTTCCCGCGCTGCAGACCGGTGCGGTCGAGTTGCCCGGCCTGTTCGACGAGCAGGGGACCTGCCTTGCCACCTATGATTTTCTGGAACGGTTCTGCGGCGTGCGCTGGTACGGACCGTCCCCGACCAACGAGGTGGTGCCCACCCGCACCTCCCTGAGCGTCGAGGGATCCGACATTCGCCGCTCACCCGCCCTCAAGCACCGCAGCGCGCTGCCGGGCGGCAACTGGCCCTTTCTCAAGGGACAATGGGGCACCTTCACCCGGGACCAGGTGTACCTCTTCTGGCGTCGCAGCCGGCAGGGAGGCGAACGCTGGGCGGGAAACCACACCTTCCACCGCGAGACCCTGAAGCACGCCTTCCAGAATCCGGAGTACCAAAACCAGAATCCCCGCGGCCTCGGATCCCAGCTCTGTTATTCCAATCCGAAGCTCGTTGCCGAGGTGGCGCAAACAGCCCGGGACTACTTCGATGGCAAGGGAACCCTGCCCGTGGGCTGGAAGGCGTCGGGCGATTACTTCGCCCTCGTGCCCGACGACAACATGAACCTGTGCACGTGTGCGGACTGCCAGGCGCTGCTCAAGCCCGGCGCCGCGTTGAAGACCGGCCAGTTCGCCAGCGCCGAAATGAGTGCGTACTGGTTTTCCTTCGTGAACGCCGTCGCACGGGAGGTCCGGAAGACGCATCCCGACAAGTTCATCGCCACGCTGGCCTACTGGGCCTACACGCTCCCACCGAGCTTCCCGATGGAACCCAACGTGAGCGTCGCGCCCTGCCTCCAGACCTGCTACTACCCGGTGCATTCCGGCATCCGCGACCTCGAGATGAAGGCGTTCCGCGACTGGGCCCCGGTGTCTTCCGGTCCTCGCTACCTCTGGGTGTACTACCACCACCCGATGGAGCCGGCGCTGATCGATCGCTGGAAGTGTTTCCCCCACGTGATGGTTCATGAAACCGCCGCCCTCATGCGCACCTTCATCCGGGAGGGAGTGCGGGGCATCTATGAATGCGGGGAGCAGGATCAGCTCGAACAATACGTCATGGCCCGCGTTTGGGATGACCCGGACACCGACGTGGACGCGGTGATCGACGAATTCTTCCGACTCTACTTCGGAGCCGCAGGACCTGCGATGCGGGCGTTCTATCTCCGCCTGGAACAGGTCGCCACCGACCCCGCCCACTTTGCGCCTCCCTACCGCAAGACCGGCGGCATCGAATGGAGAAAGGCCGCCTGGGAAACCCTGGGGACGGCGGAGCAGATGGCGTATCTCGGCGCCCAAATGGACGCCGCCACGCGCGCCGCGGTCACGCCCCTCGAACAGCAGCGCGTCGCCCTGTGGCGCACCGCGCTCTGGGACTGGATGGTCGCCGGACGCGAGCAGTCGCTGGCCGCAAAGAAGCCCGCCGCTCCTTGAATCTCCTTCTAACGACACGCCTGGAAATACAAAGAATCCAGGCGCCTTCGGAACGGGTTCCTCGTGACCTCGTCCGTTACCGCGGCCGCACCAGCATCTCCTCCACGATGACGCGGGACGGAAGCTGGATGCAGAAGACCGCGCAGTCGGCGATGTCCTCCGCCTTCATCATGCGGCTGCGCGCGGCGGCGTCGGGAACCACCGGACGCCGGTCCAACAACGGCGTATCAATGTCCCCGGGGAAAATGGCAATGGCCCGCACCCCGCGCCCCCGCTCCTCCGCATTGATCGCCTGGGTCAGTCCGGCGAGCCCGAACTTGCTCATCGCATAGGCCGGCCCCGCCTTGGGCGACGCCTGCTTCCCGGCATCGGAGATGATGTTGACGATCGTGCCCGATCCCCGCGCGCGCATGCCGGGCAGGAACGCCTGCGTGGCGTAGTAGGCGCCGTGCAGATTGGTATCCATCATCGCGGTGTAGTCCGACAGGGACAGCACCTCCAGCGCGCGGTTCGGTACATTGGTACCCGCGGCATTCACCAGCACCTCGACCTCGCCAAACTCCTGGAGCACCCGCGCGGCAATGGCAGTCACCGCATCGAGACTCCCGATGTCGCCTGGACAAACGAGGCAACGGGACGCCCCACCGCCCGCCTGCTTCCGGGTTTCCTCCAGCGCCTCGGCGCGGCGCCCGATCAGGGCAACACGCCAGCCGAGCGCGGCCAGTTTCAGGGCGGTGGATTGTCCGACGCCGCTTCCAGCACCGGTGACAACTGCGGTATGGGGAGTCATGGGAAAATTGGATTACCAATACGTCTGCACTTGGAGACGCCCGTGACGAGGAGCGTCCCTTCGAAGACCGTCAATCCGGCAGCTCCACCCACTGGCGGAGTTCCGTGGAGCGGACGGCGGCATCCATGACGGCCTGCGCGCGGGCCCCGTCATGGAACGTTACGGCGCAGGGGCGCTGCTCGCGGATGGCGTTCACGAACTCCACCGCCTGGTCGTAACGAAAGCTCACAAGGGGATCCCCAACGCCAGGATCCCGCGGCGAGCCCGGCCACACATGGAACTCCGGCGGAATGATCAGCGGCTTCAATCCGGGCCCGCCGGCCTTCCCATGCTGCAGCTCATTCCATTTGCCGGTGGTGAATTCAAAGGTGGCCTCGCTGCCGTTGATCTCCACGTAATCGAGACTGCGCCAGGATTCGTTGCGCCCGCTGGCGAGCTTTGAACTTTCCAGGACACCACTCGCGCCGTTGCGGAACTCCGCGAGAATGGCGACCCAGTCGTCGGTGTCGTTCGGCGCGCCCCCGCGGACCGGCGTGAGGGTCATCAGGTTCGCCACCAGGCGGCGCATCGGCCCGACCAACTGCAGCGCGAAGTCGATCCGGTGACTCAGCATGTCCCCGATCTCCCCGGTGCCCGCAAGCTTGCGGACCTGGCGCCAGCCGAGGTTACGCGTGCCCCAGTCCTGGAGCCGGCAGGACCGGAAATGGTACGGCTGCCCCAGGTCGCCCTTCGCGACGAGGTGGCGGAGATACCGCATCGCGGGAACAAACTGGTAGGTGAAGGCCGTCATGTGCCGCACCCCGGCGCGGTCGGCCTCGGACGCCATCCGGGCCGCATCGACGGCATTCAGGGCGATGGGCTTTTCGCAGAGGACATGCTTGCCCGCGCGCGCCGCGGCAATGGCGATGTCGGGATGCAGGAAATTCGGGGTCGCAATGATCACCGCATGGACATCCTCCCGCGTCACGATGTCCTCCCACTTCGCCGACACCACCGGGGCGCCGGTCTTTTGCCGCGCCGCCTCCAGGGTTTCGGGATTCGCGTCACACAGGGCGTGCACGCGCACGTCGGGGCACAGGGCCAGTCCCGGCAGATGATTTTGCAGGGCGATACCGCCCGTGCCGATGAGGGCGAAATTCAGGGTGCTCATGGAGTGAAGACGTGGGAGGGACTCAGGCGATCTGGCGCCACAAGGTGATGACCGGGGGCGCGGCGATCAGGTCCGGCACACGGGCCCGGAAGGCCTGCACATAGACGGACGCCAGATGCCGTTCCAGGTCCGGTTCGCTTCGCCAGGCTTCGAGGAAGATGAACGCGCCCGTGGCGTCGGGATTCTCGTGCAGATCGTAGCGAATGCAGCCCGCTTCGTGGCGGGTCGGTGCCACCAGGGTTTTGAGGAGCGAGCGGAGTTCCTCCTCCCGGCCGGCCCGGGCCTGGAAGAGGGCGGTCACCGCCACCGGATGCGAGTCTGCGGACATGGTCCCGACACGTTCCGGCAATCCCCTCCCGGAAACAAGCCGGGGATGTGCCCACCCCACCGCCTCGGCCACCGCAAGGATCCGTCACCACGGGAACATTCCGAGTCTCCGGATTGATCTCGGTAATCCCCGGGAGCTTGTGGATTGAATTCGGGGTCCGTCCGGGCCTATGATTACCGCAGTGAGATCGGAATCAAAGGTCCGTACGACTTCGGAAAGATGGGTTCCGCACCATCGGTTCCGTCGTATTCCTCGCGGAAGCCTGCCCACCGCGAATCCTGACCCGAAATCCCCCGTCGCATGAGCCGCCTGAAGGAGATTCAGCCCATTGTCACTCGATTCACGTCGTTCTCCGAAGCCGAGTCCGCAGACCGGGCCTGGCAACGGTCGCTGACCCCACTCGAACGTCTGCGCCAACTCGAGCTTGCCCGCCAATACGCCTATGGACCTTCGGTATCTCAGCGACGACTTCCGCGAGTTCCTAACCTGTCTCAACGAAGCTGGGGTTGAGTACCTGCTCGTCGGCGGTCATGCCGTGGCCTACCACGGGTATTTCCGTCCCACACAGGACTTGGATGTTTGGATCGCCGTTTCCAAGGAGAATGCGGGCCGCCTCGTCAACGCGATCCGCACGTTCTTCGGGGATTCGCTCCACGGCCTGTCCCCGGAGTGGTTTCTGGACGGTCAAAACGTCACGCGATTCGGAGCGGTGCCGAACCTGATTGAGATCCTGCCGAAAATCTCCGGTGGGGATTTCAAACGGGCCTTCGCGCGACGGGTGACCGCCACGATTGACGGCCAACCGGTGAACATCATCAGCCGTGAGGACCTTATCGCCAACAAGGGATCGAGCGGCCGGACGAAGGATCGGGCCGACCTCGAGCAATTGACCCAGTCGGCATAGATGCCGAATTCCTCGCGGTAGAACCGGGCGCAGGAACGCTGCGAATCGAACAGATCCGCTCTGAAATACGATTGCGGCCAGGGTCCAGCTAACCTCCGTACCCGACTCATTGTTTCTCGAGGGTCGAGTAAGGGACCACGACGCCTGAGAGATGGATCCATGTCCAAAAACCAAGGGCTCCGAGGCAGACGACAAAGGTCGTCTGTGTCAGGGCTTGGGTGCGGACGCCAGTGTCCCGCGCCAAAAACGCCCCCAGAAGGGAAAGTCCGGTGCTTCCGAGAGTGGCGATATACCCGATGACGATGATATCGTCCCCGACACTCGAACCAGACCTCCTTAACTTCTCGAAACAGTAGTGGACGACGTAACAGGCCACCGCAGTAAGGATCACCGAGCTCAGGTAAAGGGTTCGCTGGAGGTTCATCGGATGCTCCATACTGGCAGGTAAAGCCAGGCCCCGCCCTCTTAAAATTCCCCGTCGTTGAAACGCCCTACACGGAAAGACTTCACCTTAGCGACCGTTACGGTCCTTACCCCGAACCCGCCCACGCTCACCCAATCCAACGGGCAATCCCGAAGGCGGCGGCCGCTGCGAGACCGCCGATGACGCTCGTTTGTAGCGCGCTGCGGAGGACAGGGATTCCAGTGAAGCGCCCCTTGATGCCGCCGAAGATGGCCAGGGCCATCAGGGTCACGACCACGGAGAGTCGAAAGGCGGAATGCGCGTCCGGCATCAAAAGATAGGCACTCAGCGGAATCACGCCCCCAACAATATAGGCGAGCGCAATCGTCAGGGCGCTTTTCCAGGCGCGACCCGGCTCCGGCGGTTCCAGGCCCAGTTCAAACCGCATCATGAACGCAACCCAGTCCTTCGGGCGCCTGCGAAGGGATTCGACCACCGGAGCGCACTCCTCGGCGGAAATCCCGTAGGTCAGGAAAATGTCACGAACCTCCTGGGCTTCCGCCTCGGGGATGGCCGTGATCTCGTGCTCCTCGCGGACCTGCTCATGGGAATAATGTTCGGCATCACCGCGGGCGGCGAGATAGCCGCCCAACCCCATCGCGATGGAACCGGCGGCAATCTCGGCAAAGCCAGCCGTAACGATCAATTGGCTCTGGGAAATGGCGCCGGTGAGCCCTGCCGCGAGCGCAAAGGGCACGGTCAGCCCATCGGACATTCCAATGACGATGTCTCGAACAACGTCCCCGGCCGTGAAGTGCTTCTCAACGTGTGGCGTCATCGTTTGAGAATAGGGGAAGCGAATCGCAATGCCCATTCCATACCCCTCCGGCACCCTTACGACCACTGGTTCCGGGATGCCGCAACGGCAGGCGCACCCACCGCAGCGCGGGATTTGGACGGTGTCCGTTGGGCTTCGGCGCGCGCGTGACAATCTCCCGCGTTTCGCGAGCCTTTCGGCGGCATCATGAATCCCCTGCTCGAATCCCTGTCGCGCCGGCTGGCCTCCGCCTGGCGGGGACGCACCTCCCAGCCCGGGACGGGCCACAATTACCAGTGCCGCTGTGAACGTCCGGTGTTCTTCCAGAACAGCCAGTGCCTCGGATGCCAGTCGCCCCTCGGCTATGAGCCGGCGTCGGCCACCCTCACCCCGTTGGTCCCGGTCCCCGGGTCGCAGGACTTCACACTCGTCGGAGGCGATGCGGAACAGCGATTCCGCCGGTGCGCCAATCTCGATTCGCCCGCCGGCTGCAACTGGCTGGTGGCGTCCGACGATCCAACGTCCTTGTGCCGGGCCTGCCGGTTGAACCGCACCATCCCGGACCTGTCGGTGACGGAGAACGGCGAACTCTGGCGCCGGGTGGAGCGCGCCAAGCGCCGACTGGTGGCCCAACTCCTCCGCCTCGGACTCCCGGTGGCGTCCCGGGTCGAAGAGGATACGGACCGGGGCCTGATGTTCGACTTCCTGAGATCCCCACCGGAAGGCCCGCGCATCCTCACCGGACACGCCTCGGGACTGATCACGCTGAACATCGAAGAGGCCGACGACGCCGTCCGGGAGCAGGTGCGGAAACAACTTCGTGAACCCTATCGCACCCTGCTGGGTCATCTGCGTCACGAGGTGGGCCACTATTACTGGGATCGCCTCATCCGGGATACCGCCTGGCAGGAACCGTTCCGGGAGGTGTTCGGGGACGAACGCGCCGATTACCCCGCGGCCCTGAAGCACCATTATGAGTCCGGGCCTCCGGGCGACTGGCCCCAGCGCCACGTCACCGCCTATGCCTCGGCGCATCCCTGGGAGGACTGGGCGGAAACCTGGGCCCATTATCTGCACACCGTGGACGCCCTCGGCACCGCGCTCGCGTTTGGTGTGGATGTCTCGGACCTGGAGTTTCAGGCCGAGCCCTTCCGAAAGGAGGATCTGCACGATCCATCGGACCCCGACGCCGGCCGGTTCCTGGAGTTGATCAATTCCTGGGTGGAACTGACCGCCGTGCTCAACGAGTTCTCCCGCAGCATGGGTCAGCCCGACCTGTACCCGTTCGTCCTCTCGAAGCCCGCCGCCCGGAAACTCCATCTCGTCCACCAGGTGGTCACCCAATCCGCCGCCCATAAGCCCAAGGCCACACCGGATCCCAAGCCGGCACCCCCCGGCGCGGCGTAAGGATCGGAGATTCCTCCCCATCCTCGGGAATCCGAGTGTTCGTCATGAACGGTCCAGATCAGCAACCCGCCACGAGGTGCTTCACCACTGCCAAGGCTCAGCCCTTCCGGACAGGATATTTTGAGGTGATTGCCTCAAGCTCCCGAATCGCCGAGATCAGCTGTGACGGATCAAGCCCCAAGGTGAAATGGAGTCGGTTCCCTCCTCTCGGCTGATCTGAAACCTCCCCAGAAAGCGTGATGTGGCCCCTGCCGTCGCCATCCAATCGGAGTTTCAACTGCTGTTCCAAGGTCGAAAACGCAGCGGAGCCACCCAAGGTCTCCCAGAGCTGTCGAAGTCCTGCCAGGAACTTCGTCAACTCGATCGTGACGATTGACGCCGACGTGGTGCCCTGAAATGCGCCGGCCCAAACTCGCAAATCCACTTTCAGCCAGTTGTCGTCCCAAAACTCGCCCGTGGGCACGCGCTCAAATCCACGCACTTCCACTTCGATGCGCTCCCGAACTGCGGACCCGAATGCAAACCTCATTGGGCGTAGAATGGAGTCAAAGGGGCGGGTTTCCTATTCCCCAACAGTCTTGAATCCGCAGCTCAAGGATCAAGGCTGGGCTCCCATTGAAACGGCTCAATTCGAAAGAATGTGGGGATGGCAGGTGGCCGGAAGGTCCACTGCAGATAGCCCAAAAACCACCAATCAGGAGAAACCTCGGGCCCCGCAACCGTCGTGGATCCGGACTCCACCCAGTCCATCAGATTTGTAGATGCCCAAATACGATAAGGGTAACGAAAAATTCCTATCCCACGGACGGACACACTTTCCGCACCAGACTTCGTTAATGCCACTTCTTCGGCGGGCCCTGCGCGACCCAGCAAATCCATATCCATTCCTTTGAAATCCCCAGCTGTGCCCAAGCCTGGAGGAGGAATTCCTCCGCCACCCAACCCTTGCAACGAGACCATTTGTTGAGCCCTGGGCTTGATACAATCATCAAAAGTCAGACCCCAGCGATTATCCCAAGCGCGGATAAAAATTTTTCCAGCTCCCCCGGGTTTTGTTCCGGGAATCTCAACGATTCCAAAAAAGAAAAGGCCATTTGCTCCCAGCCCCCCGACTTGATTACATTTCCATCAACATCGCAAATCTCGACATTGCAATACTGTTTGGGAAACGAGCCATAGGTTCCCGTCTTGAAGTCCCACCCCGTAATAAATGCCTTCGTGGAGCTACCTGCCAGAGTGTAGTTGTTATTGAGATTGACCGTGCCCTGACCGTGAGCAGCCATTCCCGCCAGCACCCAGATGATCCAGCGGATCCTTTCCATACCTTGACAATGGACTGAATCTTGCCAGGAAGGCAATGCGGTTAATTCAGAAGTCCGAAGACGCCAGAACCTCACCGAGTCACGACGTTTCGGCTTGCTGCAGTGTCCCGGAACTCATTGCCCGCGGGGTCTGTTTCTTGGGCGGATTGCGAATAGTCACCCCTTGTCCACAAACACACTTTTTATTCCGGACCGGTCTTCCATGCTCTCCGACCGTTGGCGATCGCGTCAGGGGTGCTCCGGTTGCCTGCGGAGGGCACAGTCGGAGCAGAAGATCGCCCGGCCACACGCGGGCCTCCAGCATTGGTTATCCCCGGCCCGCGCCAGGACCAGGCGCTGCAGGTGATCGGCGGCGGCCGATCCCTTGATCAGCACGAGGTCTCCATCCTGCAGAAACCCCTCCAGATACTGGTGAAGGGCGAGGAGGGTATCGAAGGCGGCGACCCGATCGGGATTCGATGGATCCCGGGCCCGGAGGGCGCAGTGAGCCATCCTGCCGACGAAGAAGACGTGGTCCGCCGCGGGCACCGCTTGGCGCACGACGGCGCGATACTTCTGCGAGGAGTCCCCCGGATAATCCGAGATCGTTCCCAGGATGAAGATCTTCCGCCGCGCCCGCGCCGAACCGAGGAACTGGAGCGCGGCCGGAATGCTCCACAGGGGCGCCTTCCAATCATCGCGAATGAAGGTGACGCCCCGCACCGTGTGGACGCTGTACCGTCCGTCCACCGGTTCGACGGTCTCCAACGCGCGGGCCGCATCGGCCAACGGAACCCCCGCTGCGACCGCGGTGGCCAACGCCCCCAACACCGGGTGCGCAAAATGCCCGCCCACCAGACGCGTCGTCACCCGCACCCGCTCCGTCCCATGCCGGACCGTCAGCGAGAGCCGATCAGGCCAAACGGCGGAAATCTTTTCCCCCCGGACCTCGGCCCCATCGGATAACCCGAACGTGAGAATCCGGGCGCGGGTGTACAGACGCATCCCCAACACGTTCGGATCATCCCCGTTGAGCACGGCGGTTCCGTGCGGCGGCAACGCTTCAATGAGCACCCGCTTCTCGCGGGCCGTAACTTCAAGACCGCGAAACGCGCTGTAGTGGTCCCACGCCACATTCGTGACCACTCCGATGTCCGGCGGCATAACCTCCACGTAGGAGGCCATCATTCCGGGGCCGCCAATGCCAAACTCCGAGACGCAGAAGCGATGGAACGGGGTGGTTGTGAGGACCAGATGGGCGGCGAAGCGCTGTCCATTGAGTTGTCCCACCATGCGGTCGGTGTCCCGAACCCGACCCGCAACGCGCAGGCAGGCTCCGATCAGTTTCGTCGTCGTGGTCTTGCCGGCGCTCCCGGTCACCCCAATGAATCGGACCCCCGCGACCCGCCCGAGCAGGCCCCGCCAACGGGCGGACGCCGCATACGTCGCCCGGCGAACCAGGAAACGGATCCTTCCCGCGGCGGAGGGTACCTGAATGTGAGAGCGCACAGTTGCGCGGGCTCCATTCCCTGATTCCAGCGTCAGCCGGCAACCCGCTCACCGCGAGAGTGTCGAAACGCCCGTCCCCGGTGAAGGAAAGTCGTCCATGCCCTCGCGGCGGCCTGACCTGCCAGTCGCCCGAGTTCAGGTATTCCAGGCAACAGACCCTGCGGCACCGACGCGTCAGGCGAGGCCGAGCGTGGCGCGTTCCTCTTCGCCCAGGACGGGCAGCACGTCCTGATGCTCCGTGGCGACTTGCGGGGCGGCGATGCGAGCGCGCAGGCCCGGGGGCATGCCGGATTCGAAATCCAGCTTCTGGATCGGACCCGTGGCGCCGGCGGCGTAACGGTCGGTCAGCGCGGACAACAGCCGCAGCATCAGCCAGCCCACCGGATCCATTAGCTTGTCGTACAGGAGCAGCGGGTTCGCTGGAAGCGTGCCGTCAGGATGCGCCACGTTGATCGGCGGCGAATGGCCGACCACCGCGCCGCCGTCCACCACCTCAGTCACGTGATGGATGCTCCAGACCGTCTCGGTGGCGCCGCGCGCCACGAGGTCTTCATACGGCGAATGCCCCGCGCCATGGCCATGCGCCAGGTCGGAGGGATGGAAATTGTAGATGCCGAGCGGCGGTGCCTGGATGATCGGCGCATCGATCACCTGTCCGAACACGCAGTTGATGATCGCGTCCGGACGCCACGTCCCGAGTCTCTGGCGGAACCCATCCACCTTCACCTCCCCGGTGAAGACGTCCATGCCGCCGGCAAGGGCGGAGTCCACGACGGCGGTCTCCACGTGGACGCGCTCGCCGGTACCGAGGTACTTCCAAATCCGTTTCTTTAATCCGATCCGCGCCTCGGGGTTCACCGGATCGTCGGTCACCAGTGCGGCGAGGAAAAGCTTCTCCGGAAAGCGCTGCGCGAAGGCCCGTGCGGCCTCCAGCGCCAGGTATCCATATTCGAAGCTGGCGAACATCACCACCCGCATCGCCTCCGGCATCGCGGCCCGGCGTTCCGCCGCCGCGGGCAGGATCAACTCCCCCCAGCGCGCTCCAGCCACCGACGCAAAGACCCGCCCCGGCTGGACCAACCGCAGCCGCCAGTTGAGGTCCTCTTCCTCTTCCAAAGTTGACAGCAAAGTCCCCATAAAACGCCTCTTCCTGCAGGAAATCGAACTCCCGAACGCTTCGCCCGGAAACGGAAGCACCGATCTCCTCAGAGCGTCCAGCGGATTGGAGTTCAAATCTCAATCATGCAGATCTATCCCAATGCGTCTGAAAAAGATGGATTGACCTATTATTTTCCCTTTGCGCTATCCAGCTCCCGTAACTTTCCCAAAACGACGCTCTCCGGAAACGCCGAGGCCGTAAAATTTGACGTGAGGACCACGATCGTCCTCTTCGAACCAAACCAGTGTTCGCCGACCCATACATTGGCACTCTCACACATAACCAAATTCAGTTGCAATCCAGGTTCCCCTAAATACGAAAAATTCGTCAAAATCGACTGAACAGACCACTTACCAGAAACCTGACCCACGTGGTTTGAAATCTGAGCAATGGATATGTAATCAGGAACTACTCCAGACAATTCGCCCGGCAGCTTACCTCCATGATCAAGACGGTACCTTTCCAACGCATTCCCAAGACTGGCAGCAACTCTATATCTTACCCACTGCCTATCTAATGCAGCTTGCTGCATGTATTCTATGCAAATCCAGCCGCTTGCAGCTAACAAAGCAATCACAGCTATCGCCCACTGAAAACTAATCTTCATTGGCTTTACCGTCGATAATCCATCGAGAATACCCAGAAACATATCCTGATCTACGGGCGGAAGGACACCATCAAGAATTCAAAGGGATCGAATCTGAAGTTCGGACAGACAATTCAAATCCTTTCCGCCACCTGGGAAGCAACGGGGTCAGATCTATATTGTTGACAATCTCTTGCGCAGCGATGAGGCCAAGGCCATCGTCTGCTTGTCTTCGGCACAGCGCGCCCAAAATCTTCGAATCCCTTGCGCCGCGGCGGCGTAGGACAGGCCGGGCACCTCCCGCACCACCTCGGACAGCCGCCACCCCAGGTGCCGGGTGGACACCGCCAGCAATGCATCGCGTCCGACATCCCCGTAGCTAGCCGTCATCTCCCCCCATCCTCTTCCGGTAATCTCCTCAACCGCCTCTGTCATCGTCTTCCACGCCGGTCGTCCGCTCCGGGCCATCCTCCGCGCCGGTGTCTGTTCCCGAAGATTGCTTCGCACCCGCTTCAGCACCCGCTGGGCCTCCGCTGCTTCCCCAAGAATCAAACCACCCACCAATCGTTCCCAGGGACTTTCCAAATGACCCTGCCGGATCGGGGTCTCGGTATACTCATTGAGAGCCCTTTGTTGCTCACGCAGTGACCTTCCACCGCACCCCCCCTGCAATCGTTCCCGACACAGCCACGACGACCAAGGCTCCCGTCCGGCATACATCCGCCACGAACTCCACGGGTACTCCCGCAGCAACGACACCCGTCGTGCCACCAATTCCCTCCCGGGGTCCTCACAACCCAACACCCGTGCCCGCCGTTGATCCTGCTTCGATAGCCCAAGCCCTCCAACACGCACAGGATTCAGGTGAATGTATCGGCCCACTTCGTCCAGGGCCGACTCCTCCAGCAGCAGCACGGATTTGAATCGTCCCTGGAACAGGTGTCCCCGCCGCCGGTGCGCCCAATTGAACCGTCCCGCGTAACTGACCTGCAGCCATCGGATCGCCTCGCTCAGGTTGGCTTCCCGGCACCGCAGCAGCAGATGGTAGTGGTTGTCCATCAGGACAAAGGCGTGAATCTCCACCGAAAATCGCCCCGGCAGCTCCGATACCAACCCCAGAAAGCGCCTCCGGTCCGTATCATTCCCGAATATCTTGTCGCCCCCGTTTCCCCGGCTCACGACATGGTACCACCCTCCCGCAACGTTCACCCTCAGAGGCCTGGCCATGACTACAGATGCAAAATCATGATTTAATTGTCAACAATATAGATCTGACCCCATTGAATTATTGAACCGCCCCGCGTAACTGACCTGCAGCCATAGGATCCCCTCGCTCAGGTTGGCCTCCCGGCACCGCAGCAGCAGATGGTAGTGATTGTCCATCAGGACAAAGGCGTGAATCTCCAGAGAAAATCGACCCGGAAGCTCCGAGACCAACCCCAGAAAGCGCCTCCGGTCCGTATCATTCCCGAAAATCTTGTCGCCCCCGTTTCCCCGGCTCACGATATGGTACCACCCTCCCGCAACGTTCACCCTCAGCGGCCTAGCCATGCCTACGGATGCAAAATCATGATCAAATTGTCAACAATATAGATCTGACCCCATTGAATTCCATTGCCCCCGACGGGAGACTGATAGGAATTTGGCTTTTGCGCTTCGCCCGGAAACGCCCTTACTCCCGCATGGCCCGATGTCCCGCCCACTTCGCAAGATCCAAAGTGCTGTCACGTGCTCCGGGGCTAGTATACGGCGCGTATCGGAGCATTTCGGCGATTTGTAGCGCGTGACTTTCTAGAGCATCTTCGCTGACCAATTGCTCGATGAATTCAGTAAGGTCTCCCTTGATTGACGCCCAGAAATTTAGCGGCTCGTTCCACCAGTCATCAGCCAGATACTCGCTTAACTGCGACACCGTCTTCGTGCGCGCTAAGAATTCTCCGGCTAAGTGCTCTTGAAACGATAGGTGGCCCAACGAAAAGACACCTTTTCGTTCTTGGATTAGAAGCCCGTTACCGACTATCAAGTCTTGTAAGACGTCCTCAAAGCGGAGCTTGTAGCCTCGCCCTCCAAGTGATGTTTCGTAGGCAAGCTCAATCTGGTCCAAGGGGAATAATCGTGTCCGATCATCAAGATCGTGAATGTTGAATGCAAGCTGCTGCAAAAACCTTCGCTTCACATCCGGTTCGTTCACTTCGAGTCTTTGGACTCCTCGAGCCTTGTCCCATCGTTCCAGAAGGAGATCCAAACGCTGTGAATAAATCTCCGCACGTGTCTTCGGTTCGTGCTGCCGCTCGATCAACGCTGCCAATATCGTGGCTACCAGCGGCAAGTGGGTGTGTTCATCGATGTCAGGATACTTCGATATTAGCTGATGCGCCTTCTCTTGAAGCGCTTGATCTCCAGCAAACCATTTCCTGAAGAAGTTTCGGCGATCTTCTGATGAAAACGGAGCAACACCAACGTGGAGACATTGCTCGCGTAGCTCAGTGTCGAACGCGGTTCTGCAAGACACTACAATTGACGCAAAGTGGTCCGATGGCCGTAAAATCTTGTCGCTCAAATCAAATGGACACTCGTCAAGACCGTCCAAAATCAATATCGTATCTTTAGGAACACCCTCACGATATTGGTTTCCTGCATCACATTTTCTGACAATTTCCGAAAGTGTCGAACGTGCCAGCTTTGGGTCAATCGAGTGGCAGAAGACAAATGCCATTCGCCTTCCAGCGGCTATGAGACTTGTGCCAAGAGTTCTCAATAACGTGGTTTTCCCATAACCGGGTCCACCTTCAACCAGCACGACTCGACCGAGTTCTAGAATATGGATCGGGTTGGGAACCGCGACTCGCACAAGGGTGTCGAGTTGGCCTTGTTGTTCTTGATCCGGACGTCCACCTCCTTGAATCCTTTCCAATGTTCGTTCGATGTTTGCAATGGTTTCCGATTGTTGGGGTATCTCGACATTGGTCACACAGCCCAAGTCAATGTCGGCATGACGCAAAAGTCTCTCCGTCTTTCCGAACAATTCGCATACTCGCCTGATTTTAATGGGACTGGTGTCGAGGACTTTAGGGCACTCGCGAATCGCCATTTCAAGCTGGTTCAATTCACTATCCAAGCACCCGGACAGCGACCAAGAAAGGGTGTAACGCGGAACAGTAGTTTGTCGTTGTGGCAGCCGAAAGACAACGCGCATGTCGTATTCACTTGCGAGAGAACGCAATCGTGATGAGCGACTGACGAAGGTCAACAGGGGTTTAGGTAGCTGAGATGTCAGCATCTCTTCATCAGTCCGCGGCTGAAGTTCTTGAGCTTTGAAATTCAGAGTTTCCTCAAAATCCGTAACCTCGATTAAGCCATCAAGCACGTCGCGTGTTAAGTGCGCTTCAGGGGCAAGGTGCGTCGAAACATAAAAATCACTGATCTTTCTGTCTGCACTTAAACCGAATGCACGACTCTCAGAATGCAGGCCAAGCTTGGCCGCGAGAGCGGCGGTCCTGTTCCCGTCTTCAGAAAGATACTGACTGGCTGCTTCAGGAATTTTTTCCGCGATTAAGCAACACAACTCGTCTCCTGCGATCAGCTTGATGGATTCGCGTTCCATCTCGGAAAGCACATCCGCTACCTGCCGCCTCTCATTCTCTGGAAAAGGAAAAGGCACCATCAACCAGACTTCGTGCGGAATTAGCTTCTGACCGGATTCAGTTGTGATTCCCTGTTTACGAGCGATCAGAGCCGTCTGATATAGACCGCCAAATTTCTCGGCCCCGAAAGAGACCTTCGCGCTTTTCGCTTGAACAAGGACGAGGTGGTGTCGGCCCAAAGAGTCTTTGCCAAACGACACAACATCCCTGCCGGCTTCAGTAGCTGAATGTGTGTATTCAGTTCTGCCGGGATGAATAAGCTGCACCAATGGAATCAATAAATCCTGCGTGAGCGACTTTTCGTCCAGCTTTGCTATCGCTTCGGCAACTTGGTGCTGCGTCATCATGAAAAGGGAAAGATGGTCACGCATTCGCCACCAGTTGCCGCAGCACATAAGGCAGAATTCCGCCGTACTGGTAATAGTCGATCTCGATGGGCGTATCGATGCGGCAGCGGACGGGCACGTTCTCGACCGCGCCGGTCTTGAGCGTGAGGTCTTGCTGCAGCTTGAGGTTCGCGTCGAGGCCGACGATGTCGTAGGTCTCCGTGCCGTCAAGCTTCAGGGTTTGCGCGGTCGTGCCATCCTTGAATTGCAACGGCGGCACGCCCATGCCGACGATGTTGCTACAATGGATGCGCTCAAAGCTCTGTACGACGACAACTTTCACGCCGAGCAGGTTCGTGCCCTTCGCCGCCCAGTCGCGGCTTGAGCCCGTGCCGTATTCCTGTCCGGCAATCACGATGAGCGGCGCGGAAAGCAATGGGGTCAGATCTATATTGTTGACAGTCTTTTGCGCAGCGATGAGACCACAGCCATCGTCTGCTTGTCCTCGGCACAGCGCACCCAGAATCTCCGGATCCCTTGCGCCGCGGCGGCGTAGGACAGGCCAGACACTTCCCGCACCACTTCGGACAGCCGCCACCCCAGGTGCCGGGTGGACACCGCCAGCAATGCATCGCGTCCGACATCCCCGTAGCTCGCCGTCATCTCCCCCCATCCTCTTCCGGTAATCTCCTCAACCGCCTTTATCATCGTCTTCCATTCCGGTCGTCCGCTCCGGGCCATCCTCCGCGCCGGGGTCTGCTCCCGCAGTTTGCTTCGCACCCGCTTCAGCACCCGCTGGGCTTCCACCGCGTCCCCGAGAATCAAGCCACCCACCAATCGTTCCCAGGGACTTTCCAAATGACCCTGCCGGATCGGAGTCTCGCTAAACTCGCTGAGCGCCCTTCGTTGCTCCCGCAGTGACCTTCCACCGCATCCCCCCTGCAATCGTTCCCGGCACAGCCACGACGACGAAGGCTCCCGTCCGGCATACATCCGCCACGAACTCCACGGGTACTCCCGCAGCAACGACACCCGTCGTGCCACCAATTCCCTCCCGGGGTCCTCGCAGCCCAACACCCGTGCCCGCCGTTGATCCTGCTTCGAAAGCCCAAGCCCTCCAACACGCACCGGATTCAGGTGAATGTATCGGCCCACTTCGTCCAGGGCCGACTCCTCCAGCAGCAGCACGGATTTGAATCGTCCCTGGAACAGGTGTCCCCGCCGCCGGTGCGCCCAATTGAACCGTCCCGCGTAACTGACCTGCAGCCACCGGATCGCCTCACTTAGGTTGGCCTCCCGGCTCCGCAGCAGCAGATGGTAGTGGTTGTCCATCAGGACAAAGGCGTGAATTGCCACCGAAAAGCGCCCCGGAAGCTCCGAGACCAACTCCAGAAAACGCCTCCGGTCCGTATCATTCCCGAAAATCCTGTCGCCCCCGTTTCCACGGCTCACAACATGGTACCAACCTCCCGCAACGTTTACCCACAGCGGCCTGGCCATGACTACAGGTGCGAAATCCTAATCTAATTGTCAACAATATAGATCTGTCCCCATTGCTTACTGCCCCAGCTTACGCTGCAAGGCGTCCTGACACTGCTTCCGAAATCCCGCCGCAGTCGGATGCTTGGGATTCAACGATAGCACACGGTCAAATGCTTCGATGGCTTTCTCAAGCCTGCCTGCCCCAGCATACACGGCTGCAAGATTAAACCAGCCATCTACATGCGTTGGGTCAATGTTAACGCAGCGGTCGAAACAAGCGAACGCCTCTTGCATGTTTTTCGCGCCGTGCAGCGTAACTCCAAGATTGAACCATACCACCGCGTCATTGGAATCCAGATCGAGCGCTTTCTTGAACGATTCTACTGCTGTGGACGTTTGGCCGAGAGCCGAAAGGCTTATCCCGCGATGCATCCATGCGCGAATGAAATGGGGATCTCTCACCACGGCCTCGTCATAGCAAACGACAGCTTCTTGGTTGCGCCCAAGCCGCCGGAGTAAATCACCTTTGTAAGACCAGGCTTTCTGGTGATTTGGGTTCAGTTGAAGCGAGCGCTCGAAGCATTTAAGCGCTGTTTCATTTGTGCCATGTTCCCATTCCAGTTCCAGCTCCCCCTTTTTCAACCACGCCACCGGGTTCATCGGCGACAATTTCAAGAGCTGATCGAGATGTTTCATCGCTTCATCTTGTCGCCCGAATGCGATTAGCAAGTATGGGCGATTGCCCAAAGCAACGAGTTCTTCCGAATCAAGGTTCAGAGCCTGCTGAAAGCATGTATCCGCCTCTTCAAACCGTGTTAGGAGAAACAGGATTGTGCCCTTGATAGCCCACGCCCTTGAATTCGCTGCGTCCATCTGAATCGCACGATCCGCATTTTGCAGCGCACGTTCATGCTGGCTGAGCATCAGATACGACTGGGCCGCGTTAAGAACCTCGGAGATGTCCACATGCTTTCTGCTTGGCAATTCGTAAGTCGCTCCGGTCATTTCGCGGAGCAAGGCTTCGCATCTGCCTCGCAACTCTTTAAAGTTTTGCGGCCTCTCGTTGGGCGACGCGCGGAGGCACAGCGCTACTATTTGCCCGAGTTTCCCATCTATCCGTGGAATCCGCTCTTGGGCTTGAATGTCATACGCTAATTTCAAGTAAGCCAGCATGTCGTTGCCGCGCAGTGGTGGGTATGGAAGAGATCGAGAACCTCGCGCCAGCTGCCAAAGCACCAGCCCAAAGCTAAACATGTCGCTTCGTGCGTCCGCCGCCTCGCCGCGGAAAATCTCAGGCGCGATGTATCCTGGAGTGCCACAAATCATCCGCTGATCGCTTTGCACCACCACGAAGCTGTTCATCGAACCTCTCGCGTTCATCATCGCAGGCGTCGGAGTTGCGCTGCCGGCCGTAGCCAGACCAAAGTCGCTGACTCGTAAATCGCCCTTATGGTCTACAAGAATATTTGCGGGCTTGATGTCGCGGTGAGCCCCAATCCCGCATACTGCGGCGTGTTCCAACGCATGGCAGAATTGAATCGCCCACTTCAGCACGGCCTCCGGTGCAAGGGGATCGTTACAAAGGTTTAGGTGGTCTTGGAGCGTGATGCGTCCAGCGTGGTCCGGCGCAACGTAGTCCATGAACACAACTAACTGCGCTCCTTCCGGCAGCACTGATCGCGCAGAAACGATGTGCGGATGCCCACCCAACCGCACCCATAACATTAGTTCTCTCTCGAACTTCTCCTTGTTCCCTTGATCTACTAGCAATCGCGGATGAAGCGCCTTAAGTGCACCGATGCCACCGCTATTCTCGTCGGTGACGACATATACAACTCCGAATCCGCCAGTGCCCGCTATTTTGTGAACCTTGAGATGACCTGCAACAATGTGCCCTGGCTTGAAATGGCATTCAGCATCTGAAACATTAGGTTGTCGTTCTGTTTCGCGTGCAATCGACTCTGGTTTCGCAGCAGGCTTTACCTGCTTGGAGAACATACGGTTGAAGAAATTCATAACTTTTATTTCCGCATTTTAAGAAGTAGCTTTTAAGTAATTGCATTTAAGCCTTTGCGTAAATCTCACTTCCTCTTTTCGTGAACTCGCGGATGAATCCAACGGGGTCAAATCCGCACTTTTGACAATTGACCCGGATTTTTGTGCACCCCGGCCCGAAGCGGAATTGCCTCTGTTTAGCCGCTTCTTCAAACCTTCAACGTTGAGAATCCCCCTGATTCCGCGCGAGTGAGGAGGTGGAGCGGGAGATTTCATCCTAGATAGTGGGGCGGGAATCGAGTTTCGGACGGCGGCACGCCATCCCTCCCCGGGGGTGGTCAGTTCTCCTTTTCCTGGGGGTAGAGGAGAACGCGGTCGTGGACGATCAGGAGGAGGTCGTTGCGGCCGTCGCCGGTGACGTCGGCGATCACCGCCTCCCGCGGTTCCGGAACCTCGTTGCGGCGCTGGCGGAAGGTGCGCTCCTCAAAGACCGGCCAGCGGTTGCCCGGCTCCAGCTTGTGCGGCGCTTCGAACCGGACGAGATCGACGTAATTCCGGGCGGTCTCCAGAAACACGAGGTCCTTGCGGCCGTCGCTGTCCAGGTCGCCGCTGGTGACGTCATGCAGCCAGCCGTCGCGCACCGGGGTCTCATAGCCGTCCAGCTCGGTCATGTCCCACACATCGCCAGAGAATTGCTTCCAGGCGACGGCGTTGTTCCCGATGAACCCGACGGTGTTGGTCTCGCGTCCGCCCAGCGCCAGCGGTACCAGGCGGGAAAACTCGGTCACCGGAAGCGCCGTGGTGCGCACGGCCTGCCACACGCCATTGGTGTCCCGCCGCGCCACGGTGAGCGCCTTGCGGTCCCCATCGAGGAGATACAGCAAGGGAGCCCGCCCGCCCGGCTGCGGCAGGACGGTGGCCCCCAGGATGCGCGAGCTGCTCGTCGCGCCGTTGATCTGGTCCCGGACGTTGAAGCTCCAGGTGGGCTTCTCCTGCCCGTCGGACACCAGCACCACCGCCCGCAGGAAATTGCGCTGGGGCAGGAGGAGTTCGGGCTTCCCGTCGCCATCGACGTCCGCGGTGATCATCCACGGGGATTCCAGGGAGCCTCCGGGCGGGGTGACGTCCACCTCGTCAAAGCGATTCCCATTGGCGGGTTCCTTCCGCTGCAGGAAGATCTTGGCCTTCTCATAGGGAGTGAGCGCGATGAGGTCCGTCAGACCGTCCTGGTTGACATCGTGAAAGGCCAGCGCGGCGGGCGCCCCCTTGAAGTCGTCGGAAAGACGCTGCGTGGACACCGGCCCCATCGCCGACCGGAGCACGAGTTCCCGGACGGTGGCGGTCTCCTCCTTGCCGTCCTTGCCCGGACGCTTCTCCTCCCGCTCCTGGATGACCGCCAACAACGGCGGCTCCTCAGCCCCGAGCGTGCCGACGGCCAGCGCGAGCGGACGCCCGGTCAGCGGGACCAGTTCCGGGAAGGGAAAGCGCCCCGTGGCGTCGAGCGAGGTGATGCCGATCTGCCGTTCGTCGGCGCTGAGCAGGAAGAGTTCGGGACGTCCATCGCCATTCCAGTCCGCGACCACCAGGTCCGCCACCCCGGTCAGGCTGGGAAAATTCCGCGGCGCGCCCAGCGACCCGTCGGCCCGCTGCAGCCACAGGGTCATCTGCCCCGCTCCCGGATCCCCGGCCACCAGATCCGACAACCCATCGCCATTGACGTCGGCCCACACCACGCCGCGGCGGGGCTTGTCGGTGCGCGTGAGCGGCAGGACCGAGAACTGGCCGTCCAACTGATCGCCGACCAGGGTTTCCGCGGCGTGCTTCGCAAAGTTGGACACCGCGGCCCGACCGGACTTTGCCGCAATGGTCACGACCTCGGTGCGTCCGTCGCCGTCGAGATCATCCGCCCAATAACTCCGGATGCTGCTGAGGGGCAGATGCACCTCGGGACCAAACTGTCCGTCCGCCTGCTGCAGGCGGAACCGGAAGGGATTGGCATGATCCCAGTTCACGAGGAGCAGGTCGTTGCGTCCGTCGCCGTTGAGGTCGAGCACCTGCACCGCCTTGATCACACCGGTGTACGGAAGCCGCTCCGGCTCGCCCAGGGTCCCGTCGGCCTGCTGGCGCATCAGGTACACATGCTTCTCCGCGAGCAGGAGCAGGTCGTCCTTGCCGTCGGCATTGATGTCGCCGGACGTCAGGGCGTTGTAATCCGGCGCCCCGTCATCCAGCGGGAACCGCTTCGGCTGGGACCACCCGTTGGTGCCCTGGTTGTACTGGACGATCAGTTCCTTGGGTTCGCCGAAATAGGCGAGGTCCGGGCGACCATCGCCATTGAGGTCCGCCACGGTCAGCGAGGTGATCCGCTTTTCGGAGGCAATGGAATCCACGCGAAACCGGGCGTCCGAGGGCAGCTCATTGATGTCGCGCCGACCGATCTTGACCGGGGTGACCGGCGCATTGGTGTTGCCGGTGCGGTTGTAGAGCAGGTTGATCTTTGACCGGGCGTTGTTCACCACGATCACGTCCTGGAGCTTGTCGCCGTCGAGATCCGCCACGTGGAGGAAGGCGATCCCGTAATCGAGCGGGAAGACCTCTGGACCGGAGAACCCGAAACCATTGGTGGCCCCCGCAGCCCGTGCGGACTGTCCCAAAACCAGAGCCGCGACCACCCACAACAACCGTTTCGACATGGGCGAAGGTTCGCCGGACGCGCCCCGAGAGCAAGACGGGGATGCAGCCCCGTTCGTAGTGCAGGCTCGTAGTGCAGGCTTTAGCCTGTCCGGCGGATCCCTGACATAACGTGTCGTCGCCGGTTCCCTGCTCCGATGGGAGGCGAAGTGGGGGAGGGGAAGACAGGCTAAAGCCGGCACTCCGCACGGCGGCGCCGTCACGGGCCGGCGCGCTGGGGGTCAAACGGATCCTCCATCCACGGGATCGTCTCCCCGCGGACGAAGGACTGGAACCAGGGCTCCGGCGCGGATTCAAAGGCGCGCTCCTCGCCCCGCCACGGAATCCAAAGCCGCCCCGCATGCAGGGCCTGACAGGGCAACAGCAGCCGGGATTTCTGTTCCGTAGTGAGTCGCCGGTGCACGAAGTCCAGATAGGCCGAAGGATCGATGCCGTAGAGTTTGTCCCCCACGAGCGGGTGCCCGAGATGCGCGAGATGGATCCGGATCTGATGCTTGCGTCCAGTCTCCAACCGAACCCGCAGGAGGCTGAACTCACCCTCGGCACGGCGGAACACCCGTTCCCGCCACCAGTGTGTCCGGGCGGCGGCTCCGTCCGGACGCACCCGGTCGCGCACCGCGATCTCACTCGCCTCGTCGTGTCCCAGGGGCGCGTCGCAGAACCCCTGCTCGCCGGCGACCGCGCCGTGGACGAGCGCCAGGTACTCCTTGGTGACCAGCCCCAGTTCCCAGAGCCGACGCAGTTCCAGGGACACCTCCGCCGTCTTGCCAAACACCATCACGCCGCTGGTTTCGCGATCGAGGCGGTGCACCATCTGGGGTTCCGCCGCCGCGCCGAGATGCATCCGGACCCGCCCGATCAAGCTCGAGTAGGAATCCCCCTTGGTGGGATGGCAAACCAGCCCCGCCGGCTTGTGCAGCACCAGCAGTTCGGAGTCCTCGTGGATGACGGGAAACAGTTCCAAGGCGGGGGAAGGTGCGTCAGGACCACGCCGGAAGCGAGCCGGCGCTCCGGTCGGAACGGATCCTGAACCGACGTTTGCGCGGATCGCGGCGTCCGGGCAGTCTTTCGCCGGATGGCGTTGCTCGAAATCCACGATCTCTGCAAGGCGTTCACCGCGCCCGACGGATCCCGGCATGAAGTGATCCGGATCCCGCGGTTCTCGCTCGAGGCACGGACGCAGGTCGCCCTGAGCGGAACCAGCGGCACCGGCAAGACCACCTTTTTGCACCTGATCGCCGGCATCCTGACGCCCGATTCGGGCACGGTCACCCTCGACAGCCAGCCGATGTCGGCGCTGTCGGAGGCCGCCCGCGACCGGCTCCGGGCGACGGACATCGGATACATTTTCCAAACCTTCAATCTGCTGCAGGGATTCACCGTGCTGGAGAATGTCCTGCTCGGCATGAGCTTCGGCCCCGGGGCCGACCGGGGCCGCGCTGTGGAGCTCCTCGAACGGGTCGGACTTTCCCAGCGGCTGCACCATTTCCCCCGGCAGTTGTCCACCGGACAGCAACAACGCGTCGCCGTGGCGCGGGCCCTCGCCCACCGGCCGAAGCTGGTCCTCGCCGACGAACCCACGGGCAACCTGGATACCGTCAATGCCCGCGAGGCACTGGCCCTGATCCGCGAGGGCTGTGCCGAGAATGACGCGGCGCTCCTGCTGGTCAGCCATGACCCGGGCGTGTTGTCCCGCTTCGAAAACCAATTGTCCCTCGCCGAACTCAACCGCGCAGCCACCGCCCAGGGAGGTGCCCGATGACGCTGTGGCTGATCGTGCGCCGGAGCCTGCGCCAGCATCTGCTGTCGTCCCTGGTCACCGCCGTCCTGATCGCCCTCGCGGGCGGACTGCTCATGTCGGTGTGGGCCGTCCGGCGCCAGGCCCATGCGACCTTCACCGGACAAAGCGGCGGATGGGATGCCGTCCTCGGCGCGCGCGGCGCCAAGCTTCAATTGGTGCTGAACGCCATCTTCCACCTCGAGGCGTCGCCGGGGAATCTGCCCTACGACGACTACCTCGCGATGGCGTCCAATCGGGCCGTCGCCGTCGCCATCCCCCTCGCGGTCGGGGACAATTACCTCGGCTACCGGCTGGTCGGCACCCTCACCAACTATTTCTCCACCGAGTATCGCAAGGGAACGGCATTCCGGGTGGAACCGGGCGGGCGTCTCTTTGAGGACGGCTATCGCGAGGCGGTCCTGGGGAGCTTTGCCGCCCGCCGGCTGGGACTGAAGGTCGGCGACACGTTCAAGCCGTATCACGGGCTGAATTTCGATCCCAAGGCCCAGCACGACGACCAATACACCGTCGTCGGAATCCTCGAACCCTCGAACACGCCCGCGGATCGCGTGATCTGGATTCCGCTCGCCGGGCTCCAGAACATGAGCGGACACGACCCAGGCACGGCCACCGACGTGAGCGCGGTACTGGTGCGGCTCCGCTCGCCCATTGCCGGACAGCAGCTCGACATGCTGTACAACCGGCAAGGGAACCGCCTCACCTTTGCCTGGCCCATCGCCAAGCAAATGGCCGATCTCTTCGACAAATTCGGATGGTTTGATTCCGTGCTCACCCTGGTCGCCTGGTTGGTGGCGCTGGTGGCGACGGGCGCGGTGATGGCGAGCATTTACAACTCCATGAGTTCCCGGCGGCGCGACCTAGCGATCCTGCGCGCCCTCGGGGCACGCCGGCGCACCGTGTTCGCGGCGATCATCCTCGAAGCCGCCACCATTGCCGCCGGGGGCATGGTGCTGGCGTATGTTATCTACCTCGCGATTCTCGCCGGAGCCGCGGCCGTCATCCGGGCGCAGACGGGCGTGGTCCTGGATCCGTTCCAACCGGACGCTGTCCTACTCTGGGCGCCGGCGGCCATGATTGCCCTCGGCGCGTTTGCCGGCATCGTTCCCGCGATCAAGGCCTACCGGACCGATGTCGCCACCGGACTGACTCCGGAGTCGTGACGTTCCGGCCTCCGCTCCCGCGATTTACAGATCCGCCCCGGCTGCTACACCTTCCCACGACATGACTCCGCGGCGTTCACTTCTCCCCTTGCTGATGCTCGGGCTCGCCCTGGCCTCCGGGGGCTGCGGTGGCCACAACGACGCGGAGGCCCACGAGGACGGGCACGCCCATGCCGGCCATGTGCATCAACCCAAGTACGGGGGCACCCTGGTCGAAGTCGGACGGCACGAGGGCAATGTCGAAGTGCTGCTCGATCCCGCCGCCGGGAAGCTCACCCTCTACGTCCTCGACGCCCACGCGGAGAATTTCGTCCGGATTCCCGCCCGCACGATCCCCCTGGTCGCCGACGGCGGCGGCAGCTCCCGAGAACTGGTCCTCCAGGCCGTCGGCAATGCCGCCACCGGGGAAACCCCGGGGAACACCTCCCAGTTCGAGGGCACCGCGGATTGGTTGAAATCCGCCCCCCCGCTCACGGGTCGAATCCCGGAGCTGACCGTGCAGTCCAAGACTTATCGCGACATCCGTTTCCAACTTTCCAAGTGACCCCATGAACCTCCGCCCCCTCCCCCGTGTTGTCGCCGTCGTTGCCGCCGCCGCCACGACCCTGCTGACCGTCGCCGCCCAGACGCCGCCGCGGGGAGAACCGATCAAACCCCTCGCGCCGGCTCCCAAGGGCGATCCGATCCAGCCCGCCGCCGCCAAGCCCGCACCGAAGCCGGAATCCGCGGCGCTGGTCACGACGGGAGCGGACGGCGTCACCGCGGTCGGTTTCGACAAGCTCAGCGGGTTCAAATACGAGGTGCCCGAGGAAAGCCCAGGCAGCGCGCCCGCCCTCGCCAACCCGGATTCGCAAATCCCCGAGACGGTCAAGGCGTTCAATGGAAAGCGCGTCGCGCTCAAGGGATTCATGCTGCC
The DNA here is from genome assembly GCA_046346705.1 of Verrucomicrobiota bacterium. Lineage (GTDB taxonomy): Bacteria > Verrucomicrobiota > Verrucomicrobiia > Limisphaerales > UBA9464 > UBA9464. The sequence goes on from JAXMHR010000001.1 coordinate 70,782, forward strand.
GCTGAAGGTTGAACAGGGGCTGGTGACCGAGCTGTTGATCATGCGCGACCAATCCATGTGCTGCTACGGCTCCGTGCCCAAGATCAACGAATGGGTGTCGGTCAAGATGACCAGCAAGGGCGTGAAGCCGGTGATGGACCAGGCCATCACCATGCAGGGCACTCTAAAGGTTGGGGCCATCCGGGAGAACGGCTACCTGGTGGGGATCTACCAAATGGACGGCGAGAAGATGGACGGCCCGCTGGGTCTCCAGTGACACCGCCGGAGATTGAACGTCCGGCCGCCGCAGCGTTCGATGAAGCAGAGGTTCGTCATTTGAAACCCCCTGCCCTCACCGGAAGCACCGGACTCACCCGTCGCCGCTTCCTTCGAAACGCTCTTTGGATCACGCCCCTGGCGGGATTCGCCGATGCCGCGATCGTGGAGCCGTCCTGGTTGTCCGTCCGCACCCTTCGCCGCACCGAATCCCAACCCCGGCATCGCTTCGTGCACTTCACGGATGTGCACTACAAGGGCGATCCGGGACCGCTCCGGACGGTCGTCGCCCGCATCAACCAACTGAAGCCTGACTTTGCCTGCTTCACCGGCGACCTGATTGAGCACGCCCGCGACCTGCCCGCGGCGGTGGAAATGCTGAGCGAATTGAAGGTGCCGCTCTACGCCGTTCCCGGAAACCACGACCTCTGGAGCCACGCCCGCCTCGGAATGATTGAGGAGGTCTGTGTCGCCACCGGCGGCGCCTGGCTGCCCAACCGGCAGGTCTCCATCGCGGATGGGGCCGTCGAGTTGATCGGGATCGAGCGACTGCCGGCCCGCTTCCAGACCCGACCGGACGCCTTCAACCTGCTGCTGGTCCATTATCCGTCCTGGTCTCGGCAATTGGGCGACCAGCAATGCGATCTGATTCTCGCGGGGCATACCCACGGCGGACAGGTCCGGGTCCCCTTCTACGGATCGCTGATCACTCCGTCCCACACCGACGGCTACGACCTCGGGCATTTCGACACACCCGGAGGCCCGCTCTATGTGAATCCGGGCATTGGGACGCTGGGAAAATTCGAGTTCCGCTTCAACTGCCGTCCGGAACTGACGGTGTTCGAAGTCTGATTCGCCGCCGCGCCCTGCCGCCGTCCTACTTCGAGGCAATCACCGCGACATTGGCCGAAGCCGGCAACGGGTGTTGCGCGGCCGGACCAAATCCTGCCTCAGACAGCATCGCCTCGTACTCGGCGAACGTGTAGGCGTCGCCCTGCGGCGTGGTGGCCAACATCACGAGACTGAACGTGGCGGCGGCGGGCGGCGACACCCGGTCAGGGTTCGGCACGAACTCCACGATGGCCACGGATCCTCCCGGTCGCAGGGCGGCGTGGGCCTTTCGGAGGAAACGCACGCAGTCCTCCACCGAGAAATGATGGAGGAAGTTCGGGGCGAGAATCACGTCGTAGCCCTCGCCAAAATGGACTTCAAACGCGTCCCCGGGCAGCAGGCGCAGGCGCTGCTCCAATCCCGCGGCCGCCGCATTCTCACGGGTCACCTCGAGCACCGGAGCCCAGTCCAGGGCCACCAATTCCGCCTCGGGATGACGCCGCGCGAGCGCGATGCCCCACATGCCGTGGCTGGCGGAGACGTCGAGCACCTTCCGGGGCGCAGCATGCGCGAGCAGATCCGCCAGGCCTTCGGCGGCGGGTGCCATCATGGGCCCCATGCACCTGGCAAACGACATCCAGACCGGATGCTCCGCCGCCACGGTTCCCTGTGGCGTGTGTGCGGCTCCACCCACGCGGGTCGCCGCCGTGAGATGGTCAAACGCGTGCCGCAAATCGGGGGAGAGGAGAAAGTCCACCATGCCGCCCGCATACGCCGGCGACCGGCGGTTCAGAAAGACCGCGCTGTCCCGGGTCAGGGCATAACGATCCCCGGACTTGGACAGAAACCCGGACACCGTCAGGTAATCACACAGGATCCGGACGCCCCGCTCCGGAGCGCCACAGGCCGCGCCCAGCGTGACGGCGGTTTGCGGTCCCTCAGCGAGGTGGGTGAAGAGATCCAGCTCGATGCCGGCGCGGATGGCCGCGGAGCGCTGATACGCCGTGATAGTCTCCATCAGGAGAGCCGGCGACGGCGGCGCACCGGCAGCAGAATCGTGGTTCACTGCAACAGCGTAGGAATGCCACGCCGCGCCGGCAACGTCGGGCTTCAGGAAGACCGTGCTTGGGCGAGCAAGTCGTCCAGATCAAGCGGCAGGGTCACCATCGCCAGGTCACCCGACGCCGTCCGGGGCCATTCCGAAACGGGGCGATCGCGGTACAGCTCCACCCCATTGGCGTCCAGATCCCGCAGATAGATCGCCTCGCTCACCCCGTGGTCCGCTGCGCCCTCGAGGGGTAATCCCGCCTTCAACACGCGCAGAACCGCGTCGGCCAGACTGGCCCGATCCGGATACAGCAACGCGACGTGGTACAATCCGGTGGTTCCCGGCGCCGGTGGTTTCCCACCGGCGCTTTCCCAGGTGTTCAACCCGATGTGGTGATGATACCCACTCGCCGATAGGAACGCCGCCTGGCTCCCGAATCGTTGCGTGAGGGCGAACCCCAGCACATCGCGGTAGAACCGCAGGGAGCGCTCGAGATCCGCCACCTTCAGGTGGACATGGCCCACCCGGACGCCGGGATCGATTTCGCGAACTGCAGTTGATTTCATGGTTCAGATTCCCCGATCCCTAACCGGGACCGGGGTCGGTTTAGTTCAAGTCAAACAGGAGCACCTGGGCCCGGGATCCGGCGCGCACGTCGAGCACGGCCTCCCCGCTCACGGCGACGGCATCGCCTCCGGACAGCGCCTGACCCTGGACGGTCACGTCGCCCTCGGCCACATGCAGCCAGGCGTGACGTCCCGCCGCGAGCCGGTGGGTCGCGGTCTGCCCGGACTGCAGGCGCGCCAGCCACAGATCGGCATCCTGATGGATCGCGATGGATCCAGCCCGCCCTGCCTTGCTGGTCACGAGGTGAAACACACCATCCGGCGCGTCCGTCATGGACTTCTCCGCGTACCGCGGCGTAACGCCCGCGCGGTCCGGACGAATCCAGATTTGCAGGAGATGCACCGCCTCGTCGCGGGACGGATTGAACTCGCTGTGCAGGACGCCCGACCCGGCGGACATGTACTGCACCTCCCCCGTGCGGATGATGCGTCCGTTGCCCATGGAATCCTTGTGCTCCAGGGAACCCCGGAGAATGTAGGTGATGATCTCCATGTCCCGGTGCGGATGGGTGCCGAAGCCCATGCCGGGCATCACCAGGTCGTCATTGATCACCCGCAGACTCCGGTAGCCCATCCAGCGCGGATCATGGTAGTCCGCGAAGCTGAAGGTGTGGTGGGTGTCGAGCCACCCGTGGTTCGCGTGGCCCCGTTCATTCGCCTTTCGTACAGTCATCATGGGACACACCCTAGCGCGCCCCGGCGGGATTGCGGAAAGACCGTGTTTCTTGTCTCACCATGCCTGAAAGGTATGCTCGCCCGGCATGGAACTCCGGCACCTCCGCTACTTTGTTGCCGTGGCCGAGGCGGAAAACGTCACCCGCGCGGCCGCGGCGCTGCACGTGTCGCAACCGGCGTTGAGCCGGCAGGTGCGCGACCTGGAGGAGGAACTCGGCTTCCCGCTGCTGAAACGCGGTGCCCGGTCGGTGAGCCTGACCGACGCCGGCCGGATCTTTCTCCTCGAGGCCCGCGCCGTGCTGCAACGGGCCGAGGAGGCCATCGCCCGGGCGCGGGCGGTCGCCACGGAGGGACACACCTCGCTGCACATCGGCTACGCCATGTCTCCCACGGTGCGGATCCTTCCCCCCGCGCTGCGCGCCTTCCAGACCCGAAATCCCTCGGTGCGGGTGCATCTTCACGACCTTTCGACCGGGGAGATGTTGTCCGGTCTGCGAGACGGAACCCTGCACCTCGCCTTTCTCATCTGCAGCACACGAGCCCTGCTGCGCGGGCTCAAGTCCGAGGAACTGGCGCGCACCGGAACCTGCGTCGCGGTGGCGCCCGGACACCCCTTCGCCCGACGACGCACCGTCACGCTGCCGGAATTGGCGAAGCAACCCCTGATCGGATTCAGCCGGACCGAGTATCCGGATTACCATGAGGCTCTCGCGACGCTGTTCGCCACGGCGGGACTAAAGCCGAGATTCGCCCGCGAACACGACAGCGTCGCCAGCCTGATCGCGGCGCTGGAGGCGGGCGATGGCGTCGCGGTCGTCACGGAGTCGCTCGCCTGCGTGGCCGGACCGCGGTTGAAACTCGTCCGGCTGAAACCGGAGCCGGCCCCGTTCGTCATCGCCGCCGCCTGGCCGGCGACGGGACTGCTCCCGGTCGCGGAGGCGTTTCTTCAATGCGCCCGCGAAGCCGCCGCCCACGGGTGACCTGGAGTGCGACAGCGGAGCTGCCGCTTTGGATTCACGCGCAATCCGAGACCAAGGCACGACATTCCTCAACACGCGTCCCGCCGGGATGGAAAGCGGTAGAGGACTACCGCACTCCAGGACGCTTCGCGATCAGTTGCCCACGGCCGAGCGGATGAACCCCTTGATGTCCGCGGCGGATTTCCGGAGGTCAGGCGGATTCAAATACAACATGTGTCCCGCCTCGTACTCCTCGATGCGGATGTTCGGACGCAACTCCGGCGGAAGCCCCAACTGACGAAGGCTGTGCCGAATGCCATCCGGAGGACACGCCAGATCCCGCCACGCGCACAGCACCAGCACGCGAAGGTGCGGATTCTCCTTCATCGCCGCCTCCAGGTCCCCGGCGGTGCTGGGATATCCGGTGGGCCGCGAGAAATTCCACGGCTGGACGCTGGTCAGGATCTCGTACGGAAGGTCCTTCTCAAACTTCAGGTCCTCGCGGACATAACTGTTCATCGCCGAAGAAAACACGCCGCTGACCAGCACGTGACTGGGGTCAAACTCGGGAGTCGCGGCGGCGGCGTTTCCGTCCCGGGAGACAACGCGGGCATCGAAGCGTCCCAGAATTTTTCCTTCATCCTTGAGCAACTCCTTCCGGAACTCCGAGGGCGACACCCGCAGGCGATGGTCCTGGATATAGGACGCCGGCAATCCGGTGAGGCGCGCGAGGGTGTCCACCGCAGTCTTCTGCTCCGCGGGTGTCAACTCCGAGCCCAGCCGCAGGGCTCGCGCATAGGGGCCCTCGGCAAACGCCCGCGATTCCGCGATGGCCTTGTTGAAATCCGCCTGGAGATCCGGCGGGAGTTTCTTGTGGTAATGCGCCGAGGCTGTGAGCGCCGGGAGGAAACAGAGGAACGGCGTGTCGGTGAGTCCCTCGCCCCGCAGGGTTTCAAAGTCGATGACCCCGGAGACGAGGATCAGTCCATTGAGATACAGGTTGAACCGATTCTGAAGATAGTTCGCGAGGCCCGCAGCGCGGAACACTCCATAGCTCTCGCCTGCCAGAAACTTCGGCGAACGCCAGCGCTTCTCCCGCGTGGTGTAGAGCCGGATGAATTCCGCGACGGTCTGGATGTCGTTGTCCTGTCCGTAGAACTCCGGGGCCTTGTCCGGCTGCTCCGGGCGGCTGTACCCGGTGCTCACCGGGTCGATGAACACCAGGTCGGTGGTATCCAGCAGGGAGAATTCATTGGGAATCAGCCGGCCGGGGGGACGCGGCGGCGTGGTGCCGTCGCCCGCGAACTCCACGCGACGCGGTCCGAAGGCACCCAGGTGCAGCCAGACGGAACTGCTGCCCGGCCCTCCATTGAAGCAGAACGTCACCGGCCGCTGCGCCGCGTCCGTGCGGTTGGTCTGCGTGTAGGCAATGTAGAACACCTGGGCCGTGGGCTTCCCGTCCTTGCCCAGGATCGGAAGCATTCCCGCCGTAGCCCGGTACGGAACGGGCTTTCCGTCAATCACCACGGACCCGTCGGTGATCACGGGGGCATTTGTTTCCTTGGACGGCGCTTCGGCTTTGGCCTCCGAGGACGGCGCGTTGGTGGCCGGTGCCGCCGGGCCATCGGCGCGGACACCGAGAGCCGAAGCGAACATCAGGAAGGAAGCGGTCAGGAGGCGGTGTCGCATGGTCAGATCCGGAAGCATCCTGCACCACCTGCGTAGCGAAATCGAGGATTCCCGTCCGGAGAAAAGTGCTGTCCACAAACCCTCTCGTTTGGTTTGTAGTGCAGGCTTCAGCCTGTCCGCACTCCCCTCCGAACCGCCTATAGCCGTATCTATGCAGTTGAGTGAAGCCACTGAATGGGGAGTGCTGGTGTAGATAATGAAAAAAAGCACCTGGCACCCTGACGAATCAGTTCCCCAATCAGTGACTCAAAGAATGAGACGGCATAATGGCCGGGAAGCGATCGAAATTGGGTTCACCGACCAGCGGATTTCGCCCCGGGCCGGGCTGTGGCCATGGGCGGATTTTCTCCATGGGAGGGGATTTCGGCAGGTGTTGGAGCAGGTGCTGCCCCGGCGCAGCAGCCCGAACCAAATCGCCTGTGCCGACCTGGCCCTTGGGTATCTGGCTGGGATCTTTTCCGGGGGCACCAAGCTGGCCCATTGTGCCCAGTTGCGGATCGACCCATTGCTGCCGGAGATGCTGGGAGTCAAGCGGCTGGGCAGCCAGTCGAGTTACTCCCGCTTCTTTGGGCAGTTTGACTCGGCCCGGATGAACTCCGAGTGCTTCGGGCGGCTCTGGCGATGGGGGTTGGAGCGGCTGCCCAGCCACCCGGGAGGTTACACCCTCGATCTGGACTCCACCCACTTGCTGCATGAGGACGCCCGGCAGAAGGAGGGGGTGCGTTCGGCGTACACTCCGGAAGGCTTCCGCCGGTGCCTGCATCCGCTCCTGGGGATGATTTCCGAGGTCCCGTTGGTCGCCGGGTTCTGGCTTCGGCCCGGCAACACCCGTTCGGACAACAACGCGGTGGCCTTCACCCAGGAGCTGCTCGGCCGGCTACCGAGCTGGGTACGGCTGGGACTGGTGCGGGCCGACTCGGGCTTTTGCGATGAACGGCTCCTGGAGTTTTGGGAGGCCGAGCAACTGCCCTACATCGTGGTGGCCCGGCTGCATCAGCCCGTCCGAAGCCTGATCAGCCGGGCCACCCACTGGCGGGCAACCGACCTGCCGGGGACGGAGGTGGCCGAGGTGATCCACCAGGCCTGGGGATGGGCTCGGCCGCGGCGGGTGGTGCTGATCCGTCACCGAACCAGCCAGCGCCCGGAGGCCGGAGGCCGGGAGTTGATCGAGTGTCCGGGCTACCGGATTCAGGCGCTGATCACGAGCCTGCCCCAGAGTGTGGATGGGCTGAGGGTGTGGCGGCGTTACAATGGGCGCGCGGACTGCGAGAACATCATCAAGGAATTGGCCAACGCCTATGCGTTGCCCCAGCTCTGCCTCAAGAGGTTCTACGCGACGGAGGCAGCTCTAAGTCTGTCGGTGCTGGCGTACAACCTGTGCGTGCTCTTCCAGCGCCACGTCGGATGGGAGGATCGGGTCACCACGGCCACCCTGCGGATGCGACTCTTCACCACCGGCGGGATTGTCAGCCGCACCGGGGGCTATCTGACCCTCCGTCTGGCCGTGCGGGAAGGACCCTTACGGGCCTGGTGGCAGAGGCTATTCGAGAAGCTGAGCTGCCCGTGGCCCAACTGCATTGCAGTTGAACCCATACCCATCAATCCCACCCACTGAGCCACTTCCTCAAATCACTTCCAGACCCAAATCAGCAATCCAACTGCATAGATACGGCTATAGGTGGGACTACCCACAGAAACCACGTCGCGATCCCAACCGCCTCTACGCCTCGCAAACGAGCGGATGGTTCGGACAGATCATCCAGCGCTCCCATGACGGCGGGAAAACCTGGGAACCGGTCGGCAACCAGTTCGCCTACGAGGGTACCACAGGAACCCACCAATGGTACGACGTCACCCAGCATCCCTGGGAGTTCAAGCGCGTCTGGCACCTCGAACCGTCGCTGCACGATCCCGACACCGTGTATGCCGGTGTCGAAGACGCGGCGCTGTTCCGGACGACGGATGGCGGAAAATCGTGGCACGAACTCCCCGGACTTCGAAACCACGGCAAGGGTCACCTGTGGCAACCCGGCGCGGGCGGGATGGGCTTGCACACCCTGGTGCTGGATCCGGTGAACCCCGGACGGATGTACGGCGCCATCTCGGCTGCCGGCGTGTTCCGCTGCGACGACGCGCGTTCATCCGGTTCTTCGCCAGCGAACAGGACTGGTCACACGAATCTGTGGACGCCCCATTGCCCGAGGCGATAGCCAACGGAGCCGAACCGTTCCTCATCATCGGCGCCATGGCCGGCGGATGACGCAGAACTAATCCAGCGCGTGGCCGTAGGACAGAATCGCGCCTCCAAACCAGGCCACCAATCCGAGCACCCAAAACGCCATGCGCAGGCGCCCCCAACCCTTGCCCGCAGGCAGCGGAATGAACTGGAACAAATTGCCCAGCGCCAAGCCAGCCCCGCAGTACGGCAGCAGTGCCAGCGAACACGCCCGGCAGCACGCCTGTCCATTGCGGACAATTCCCCCGGCCAGCGGCCCCGCGAACATCAACTGAAGCGTCCGCCATCCATGAGCTTCCGCGCGGGTTCCGTCCCCCGGGGTGACCGCCCACTGCGCCCGCACACTCACCCAGGCGAAGAAGGCGAAAAACCCGAGCAGCACCCAGAGATGCGTTCGTCGAAACTGAGGTTTGAAGGACATATGGTGAGGTTTGAAAATCGGAGCACGTTCACTCCACCGGGTACCCCTTCCACACCCACACCAGCGCATCCGCCAGGGTCTGCTGAAAGACGCGGCCATCGCAGTGGCCGGATCCCAGGCTGAACACGAACCGGTGCGGGTAGCCCTTGGCCTCCAACGCTCCCGCCGTGCGCTGGCCGGCCATGACCCAGTTGTGATGATCGCTCTCGGGCCCCGTCGCCCCATTATCCTTTTCTGACACGTGGGTGAAAATCCGGAGCGGCTTCCGGTCGGTGCTCTCAATCAACTTCATGCCGGAGTGATATTCCCACGCGCCCAGCGGATACTTTGCCTCCTCCGCGGCATCGTCATCCTGTTGATCCACGAAGGTGCCGGAGTAGGCGATAATGCGACGAAACAGGTCCGGACGAAACCAACCCATGGTCAACGCCGCGGCGCCGCCGGAGCTGCACCCCATCACCGCCCGTCCCCACGGATCGCTGGTGAAGGCAAGGTGGGGAAAGGCCGCGTGAATCTGGGGATCCTTCAGGACCGCGGGGAGCACCTCGTCGTTGATGAAGCGGGCCAGGCGATCCGACATCGTATCGTACTCCAGTCCGCGCTCGCTGTTCTTGCTGTCGCTGCCGCCGTTCTCAACCGCGATGGCAATGAAGGCGGGCAGGCGTCGCTTCGGATCCTTGGAAAGGGTGAGGTTGTCCAGCGCATTTCGGACCAGCGGGAGCTGCCCCGGTCCATCGTGAATGATGAGCAACGGGGCTCGGGTGCCGTCCCGGTACGCCGCCGGGATGTACACAATGATCCGGCGCTCCGTCCGCACCGGACGTTTTGCGGGTTCCAGCGTGGGATCATCGCCTCGGAAGATCCGGCTGTCCGCCAAACGCATGCTGAACTCGAACGATTTGCCCTTGGGATTCCCGAGATCGGTGAGGTCTGGATCCACTGTGTAGGCGGGCCCCACCGTGAACGAACCGTCACCTTCCGTGGCGGGGTTGTTCGGATCCGCCGCCAGTGCCGTCGAGGATGCCAGCAGCATCCCCATCAAGGCCATCCAGATGAAACGCGGGACTCCACCGATCTCGAGGGAAGCGCAGTGCATGGACGCTTTTCGTCCATCCCCGACCCGAAACAAGCTCGAAGTTCCGGAAAGGCGCGCGTCGACCCCGACTTGCAGCTCGCTCAGAGGGAGCCAAAATGCCAGAATCTCCGAGTGCAGCCGTTGGGAAAAATGCTCGTGCTGATCGGCGCGGTCCTGGTGGTCACCGGGACCCTGATCTGGTGGCTCGGGCCACGTTTGGGTTCGGGTGGCGGGCTCCTGCCCGGGGACATTCATTTCCGACGGGGCAATGTTTCCTTTCAATTTCCCATCGTCACCTGCCTCGTCCTGAGCGCCCTGCTCACCCTGCTCTTTCGCCTCTTCCAACGATGAGTGACGCCTCCCAACTGCGGGTCCGCTGTCCCCAATGCCGCCAAACGGGGACCTGGTTCACGGCGGAATGGGGTCCCTTCTGCAGCCAGCGCTGCCGACTGATCGACCTCGGCCAGTGGTTCAACGAGGAACAGCGCATTTCGCGTCCGCTCACGCCCGGCGACTTCGAAGGCTTCGACGAGTTGCCGCCCGGACCGGACCTCGACCGTCCGCGGGAGTAGGGAGTCCGCGGCGGCAAGGGGGCATTCCGTCTGGCTTGAAGGACTCTGCGAGATTGAACCGCAAGGAATGCAGAGAGCGCGGAAGCCCGCTGAGGCAAGGATCTCCGGTTACCCCAACGCGAAGCGTCGTGGACTGCGGTAGTCCCCTACCGCTTTTGGTCCCGGCGGGATGCGCGGTGAGAAATGCCATCGCGAATAAGCTCCCCATCACGGCTGTCCGGTGATGGTGTCAGCTTCCCAGTCAATCGGCTCCCGATTTGGAATCGGGGGACAATTTCAGGATTCACCAGGATAGATATCGAGTTGAAGTTCGATTCTGGCTGCAGCCAGCTTTTGAAGCACGGTTATCGGAAACACCAAGCCGAAGTTCCCAACACCATAAACGCCGACGAAAAAATTCAAGGTGCCACCCGTCGCAAAAAAGTCCGCTAGTGAATCGGATAATCGGATCACATCGGAAGCCACTCGCTCCAGAGTCTGCTCCAATTCCTGATCGTCCGAGGACACCCGCTCCTTCGTAACACGCGCCGACCAGTAGCTCTCATTCCGGACACCCCCGAGGGCAGGCCCCAACTCGGGCGCTGGCACTGCCCCGGCCGTCCACCCAAAGCGCCGCTCCAAGGAAAACAACGGACCCAAATAGGAAAGATCCCGGAACGGGTGATTCGCCCGTAGAGAGACCGTGTAGGAATAGGGGTGCATATCTTGTTAGAAGAAACGATGGCCCATATGTCGTTTCGATCGACGACGACCGACCTTGGATGCCTGCATTCTGATCTCAAGCGCATCCGGTGACAGGTTTACCAATTAGCCCCGGGATAGGGTGACAGGTTCAAAGTTCCCCTCTTCACCCCAACGCGAAGCGTCGTGGACTGCGGTAGTCCCCTACCGCTTTTGGTGCTCGGCGGCATGCATGGCGGGGAATACCACGCTTCAGCCGCGGATTGAGCGCGATTCCAAAGCGGCAGCTCCGCTGCCGCACTCCCAGACGGTGGTTTCCGGTCCGACCTTTGGGCTTTTCCCAGCCCCGCCCTCCCTCCACCCTCCCACCATGCTGCTTTCCCAGTCCGAGCTGGAGTCGCTGGTCCAGGGGCTCCATCAGTCGCCGCATTCGCTGCTCGGATTGCAACCGGTCGGGGACGGCAAGGGCCTCGTGGCCCGGGCCATGATCCCCGGCGCCACCCGGGTGGAACTGGTCCCGGTTCACGACACCACGCGGCCAAAATTCGAACTCAAACGGATCGGCGACACCTGCGTCTTCGAGGGGATCACCAAGAAGACCCGGGAGGTCTATGCCTACGACCTGATCGTCACGGATGACGCCGGCAATCAGCACCAGGGCCGGGATCCCTATTCCTTCCTCCCCACGGTCGGGGAAACCGACCAGTTCCTGTTCAACCAGGGCAATCACCGGCAACTGTTCGACGTGCTCGGAGCACAGGCGCGCAGTCCGGACGGCGTCGCCGGGACCTCCTTCTCAGTCTGGGCTCCCAACGCCCGGCGCGTTTCGGTGGTCGGGGACTTTAACCGTTGGGACGGACGCCGGCACCCCATGCGGCTGCTGGGCTCGTCCGGCATCTGGGAAATCTTTGTCCCCGGCGTGGGCGAGGGTGCCCTGTACCAGTTTGAAATCCTCGATGCCCACGGGGGCCTGAAACTGGTCACCGATCCCTTCGGCACGCTGTTTGAACTCCCGCCCAAACATGCCGCAGTGGTCTGGAACACCCGGAAGTTTGCCTGGACCGATGACGACTGGATTAGTCGACGTCGGGAGTCCAATGCGCTGCGGCGTCCGATGAGCATCTACGAAGTCCACCTCGGGTCCTGGAAGCGCAAGTCCCATTGGGAGGCGTTCAGCTATCGCGAACTGGCGGAGCCGTTGATCGCCTACGTGAAGCAGCTCGGCTTCACCCATGTCGAATTTCTCCCGGTGGCCGAGCACGCCTTCTACCCGAGCTGGGGATATCAGGTCACCGGATTCTACGCCCCGACCAGCCGCTACGGCACGCCCGACGACTTCCAATACCTGGTGAATGAACTGCACCGGGCCGGTATCGGCGTGATCGTGGATTGGGTGCCCGCCCACTTCCCACGCGATGCCTGGGCGTTGGCGCAGTTTGATGGCACCGCGTTGTTCGAGCACGCCGACCCGCGCCAAGGGGCGCACCAGGATTGGGGCACGCTTATTTTCAACTTCGGACGCCACGAAGTCCGGAATTTTCTCACCGCCAACGCGCTCTACTGGTGCGAGCGGTTCCACGTGGACGGCCTGCGGGTGGATGCCGTGGCGTCCATGCTGTACCTCGATTATTCGCGCAAGGAGGGGGAATGGATTCCCAACAAGTTCGGCGGTCGCGAGAACCTCGACGCCGTGGAATTCCTCAAGCAGGTCAACCACCTGGTCGGCACCGAGCACCCGGGAGTGGTGACCATTGCGGAGGAATCCACGTCCTGGCCGATGGTGACCCGTCCGCCCTGGCTCGGAGGACTCGGCTTCAGCCTCAAGTGGAACATGGGCTGGATGCACGACACGCTGGGCTACTTCAAGCGCGACCCAATCTATCGGCGGTACCACCAGAACGAACTCACGTTCGCCATGCTGTACCATGGCAACGAGAACTTCGTCCTGCCGCTCTCCCACGACGAGGTGGTCCATGGCAAGGGATCGCTCCGCCGCCGCATGCCTGGAGATGACTGGCAGGCGTTCGCGAACCTCCGGGCCCTGCTGGGGTACCAATGGCTGTTCCCCGGCAAGAAGCTGCTCTTCATGGGCGGCGAATTCGGACAGGCCGCAGAGTGGAATGACAACACCGCCCTCGACTGGTGGCTGCTGGAGGCGGGTCCCTACCATTCGGGACTGCAGCGTTGGGTTTCGGACCTCAACGCCCTCTACCAGGCCGAGCCGGCCCTGTGGCGTGGCGACTACGAGGGCGACGGATTCTGGTGGGTGGACTGCAGCGACCATTCCAACAGCGTGCTGAGCTTTGTCCGGCATGACCGGGAGTCCGGCGGACATCTCCTCGCCATCCTGAACCTGACCCCGAATCCCCTGCGCGACTACCGGGTCGGGCTGCCGCTGCCGGGGCGCTGGACCGAGGTACTCAACAGCGACGCCGAAATCTACGGAGGCTCGAACCTGGGCAATGCGGGCGGCGTGACCGCGGAACCGTATGCGGTCCAGAACCAGCCCCAGTCCGCCTTGTTCACGCTGCCACCGCTGGGGGTCGCCGTCTTCCGGCATGCGGGTTAGGCGGGACTGGCGCTCGTGATTCGCGGTGGGAGGGAGTGTGTCACCGGAGGGGGCTGGACAGGCTAAAGCCTGCACTACAAACGAGGGGGACAGGCTAAAGCCTGCACTACGAACGAAGCGGGCGCCGGCTTGTCAGCCGCAGTCGGACTGCCCATCGTCTTCCGCTCGAATTCATGAAGCGATTGTTGCGATCCGATTGGTTCCTGCGCCTCTGGACCCTCGCATTGGGGGTCCTGCTTGCCGGAGTCCTCCTGGCGCAAGCCCCCGCCACCAATGCTCCCGCCACCAACGCTGCCGCGGCCGGGGGACTCACCCGTTCGGTCACCCTCAACGAAACGCAGCGCGCCTTCATCGCCGAAAACCGCTCCCTGCTGACGTTCGGACTCGACCACGCGGAATTTCTCCAAACCACGATTATCAATCGTCCGCTGTGGCAGTATCTCGCCACCTTCCTCTACATCCTGATCGCCTTCCAGGTGGCCCGGTTCGTGGACTGGCTGATCCACACCCGGCTCCGAAAACTGGCGGAGCGAACGGAGACGGAATGGGACGACATCGTGCTCGGTCTCGTGGATGGGCCGGTGAAGGTGATCGTGTTTGTGATCCTGCTGAACATCGGCCTGCAGCTCTTTGACTGGCCCCCGCAGGTGGAATTGTGGTTCGCCCGGCTCACCGTGGTGGCGGTGGCGGTCTCCGTGGTCATGGTGATCATGAAGGCGGTCGATGCCGCGATCAAACTCTGGCGGAAGAACCTTCCTCCGGACGGCGACCGTGCCTTCAACGACCACTTCCTGATCCTGATCGGGAAGGCAGCCAAGATCTCCATCGCCATTATCGCCGCCTTTTCCGTGCTCGGAAACCTGGGCTTCGACATCCGGGCGGCCCTCGCGTCGGTGTCGGTTCTCGGCCTCGCCCTGGGACTCGCGGCACAGGACACCGTGGGGAACCTGTTTGGAGCGGTCGCGGTGTTCCTCGACAAGCCCTTCAAGATCGGGGACCGGGTCCGCATCGGCGAGGTGGATGGCACGATCGAGGAGATGGGACTTCGCTCCACCCGCATTCGCAATGTGGACGGATTCCTGGTGACGGTGCCCAACAAGGAGGTGGGGACCGCCCGGATCGTCAACATCACCCGACGCCCGACCATCCGCGCGTGCTTCGGGATTGGGCTGACCTACGACACCCCGGCCTCCCGCGTGCGTCGGGCGACGGAACTCCTCGAGGAGATCCTGAAGTCCGACCCCGACACGCACGATTACCTCGTGCATTTCAACAAGTTCGGAGACTCCTCGTTGAACCTCGATGTGGTGTACTGGTGTCGGAGGAACGACCACCGGGAATTCATCAAAATCTTCCAGCGCATCAACCTCACCATCAAGGAGCGCTTTGATGCCGAGGGACTGCAGTTCGCGTTCCCGACGCAGACAATCCAGCTCGAAACACCCGTCCGGACGGGTCTAACGTCCCCTTCCAACCCGGCAACAACCCGTTGACATCCGTTCCTCGACCGATACGGTCGCGGTTCATTTTTCGTCCAGCGATATGCCGAATACGAAGTCAGCAGAAAAACGCACCCGTTCCAGCGCCCGCAAGGCGGCTCGCAATCAGACCATTGAGTCCCGTCTCAAGACCCTGGAGAAGAAATTCGACGCCCTGGTCGCCGGCGGCAAACTCGACGAGGCCAAGACCGCCCTCAGCGTGGTCACCTCGGCCTTTGGCAAGGCTGTGAAGGCCGGCACCGTGAAATCCAACACGGCCGACCGCAAGCGCTCCCGGCTACAGTTGCAATTGAATCGGGCCTCCAAGGCCAAGAAGGCGGCCTGATCCACGGCCCGCAGCGCGCGGCCAACATGAGCGGCGTCCCGTTGCACTGAGGCACCGGGGCGCCGTTTGTGCTTTGAGGGAGCCCACCGGTCCCGGACCTATTTTCGGACGGCGACACGCCATCCCTCCCCGGCGGGGTTCAGGCGATAAGTTCGTTTACCACCTGACCGTGGATGTCGGTCAGTCGGAAATCGCGTCCCGCATGGCGGAACGTGAACTTCTCGTGATCGAATCCCAGCAATGCCATCAGGGTGGCGTGCAGATCGTGCACGTGAACCTTCTTCTCCACCGCGGCGAAACCAAATTCATCGGTGGCTCCATGGACGTATCCGCCGCGAACGCCTCCGCCTGCCAACCACGTGGTGAACCCGTGGTTGTTGTGGTCGCGTCCGTTCTGCTTTCCGGCATTGGCCCCCGGTGTGGGTAGCTCCACGGTTGGCGTGCGGCCAAACTCCCCACTGCAGATCACCAGGGTTTCCTGAAGCATGCCCCGGTCCTTGAGATCGGTGATCAGGGCGGCAATGGCGCGATCACACTGGCCCGCCAACCGTCGGTGGTTCACCTCGATGTCGTCGTGGTTGTCCCAGGGCTGCCCCGCCCCGTGCCAGACCTGGATAAACCGCACTCCGCGCTCCAGCAGGCGACGCGCGATGAGGAGTTGCCGGGCCTGGACGCCATCGCCGTAGCGCTGGCGGACGGATTCCGGCTCGCGCTGGATGTCAAAAGCGTCCGCCGCCTCCATCTGCATGCGGTAGGCCAGCTCAAAGCTCTGGATTCGCGCCTCGATCTGGCTGTCCGCCGCGCGGGCCGCCTGATGCCGCGCGTTGAGACGCTGCAGCAAATCCAGCTGCTGGCGTTGCTCCGGCAGGGACACGGTGTGGCTGTTGATGTTCTCGATCAACTTCTCGAGCTGGGTGTTTTCCGTGTTGATGTACGTTCCCTGAAACACCCCCGGGAGAAATCCGCTCTGCCAGTTTTGCGATTCCTGGATCGGATACCCCCCCGGACACATGGCGATGAATCCCGGGAGATTCTGATTCTCCGTGCCCAGACCATACGTGACCCACGACCCCATGCTTGGCCGCGGAAGCCGGGCCTCGCCGCAGTTCATCAGGAGCAGCGACGGCTCATGATTGGGCACGTCGGCATGCATGGAGCGGATCACGCACAGGTCGTCCGCGTGTTGGGCCGTATGCTCAAACAGCTCGCTGATCTCCATTCCGGATTCGCCATACTTCCGAAATTGGAACGGCGACCGGTACGCGGCGCCCGTCTTCCGCTCGGTGGCGAAATGGACCGGAATCTCCTTCCCATGCCATCGGTCGAGCGCCGGCTTGGGGTCGAACGTGTCCACGTGGGAGGCGCCGCCGTTCAGGAAGATGTGGATCACCCGCTTGGCCCGCCCCGGGAACTGGGGTGCCTTGGGCAGCAACGGATTCGCCGCCAGGGAACTGCCTCCCGTCGAGGCCTGCGATGCGAGCAACGGCGCCATCGCCAATGCCCCCATGCCCATGCCGCAACGACTGAGGAACTCCCGGCGGGTCAGCGCGAGGTGCTCTGGATTGAACGCGTGATGGCTCATGGCGGCAGACTCAGGTTCGGACGCCCCGGCTCGCATCCGGATTCAAGCGGAGTCCCTCGGCGGCGGGAAAGCTCCATCGAAAGAACCGGCGCGGCCCCGGGAAATCCGCGACCGTCTGGGGATTGATCTCCACAATACGGTCCGGAAGCTGGAGTGCCCCCGCCGCCTCGGCAGTGAGGAGCACGGGCACGGCAAGCGCCTTCGCCACGTCGTCCATTCGAAAGAGAAAGTTGACGGGCGATCCGATCAATTCCTCGGAGCCATGATGCCGTTCCAACGTCACGGAACCGGGGTCCACGTGATGCAGACACACCCGGAACGGCGGCTCTCCGGAGACCTGTTGTGCCGCGAGGGCATCGAGGGTCCGCGCGATCTCCCGGGGCGATGCCTGGTCGTTGAACCAGTAAAAGAGAAGACCATCCCCCATCTGCTTGTTCAGCCTCCCGCCGGAGGGCCGGATGGCGGCGACGCACCAGTCCCGCCAGGAGGTCAGCACCTGGGACAGCGCCACCGGATCGAGTCGCTGGCAGAGCTGGGCGAATCCCGAGATGTCCGCCGCCAGAAGCCAGCTGACCTTGGGGGTCTCGGTGATCTCGGTATTGTCCGTGTCGGCGCCCACCGGGGTCAGGCAGGGACCCCGGAACACGAGCCGGACGTTGCCGATGCCAAGGACGTCCCCGTCGTGAAGGAACACCTCATGCCGGATGCGCTCTCCGTTGACCCAGGTTCCGTTGCTGCTGCCGAGATCGCTCACGGTGAAACGGCCGTCGCGTCCGCGGCGGATCCGGGCGTGTTCCCGCGAGACGCGCTCGCCGTCCAGCCGCACCTCATTGCCGGCATGGCGTCCCACCCGGCAATCCGCGGGCAGCGTCACACGCGTCCCATCGAAAAACTCCAATTCAGCGGGGAACTCCCGCGATTGCGATTTTGGTTCGGTGGCCATCGGATTTCCCAATCCAACCCACCCAGATTCTATGACGCCCCGCACATCAACTCAACGACCGCATTCAAGTTCCCGAGTCGGACCCGGAGACGAACCCTGCACCCCGCCGCGACGCCGGTTCGCCCGGATTCTCGTTTTCGTCCGTGATCGTCCGGGGCTTGACCGAAGCCCCGCCGGTCCGGAACGTCCCTCCGCGTCCAAAACGTTCGCTCTGACCTCCAAAGGGGAGGAGCCGAGCGTTCCGAATCCAGTACTTCATGAAAGCAATCCTCGTCCTCCCGCTCCTGGCACTGCTGATCGCGATGCCTGCAGCCCGCGCTGCCACCTCACCAAATATCGTTCACATTGTAGCGGACGACCTCGGATGGAAGGACGTGGGATTCAATGGCTGCACGGACATCCGGACCCCGAATCTCGATGCCCTCGCCGCCGGCGGGGCGAGGTTCACCCAGTTTTATTGCATGAACATGTGCACGCCGACGCGGGCGGCCCTGATGACCGGGCGGTATCCACTGCGATACGGACTGCAGACGATGGTGATCCCCGGCCCCGCCACTTACGGGCTCGACCTCAGCGAACGGCTCCTGCCCCAGGCCCTGACCAATGCCGGTTACACGACGGCCATCATCGGCAAATGGCATCTGGGCCATGCGGACACGAAGTTTTGGCCCAAACAACGCGGCTTTGACTACCAGTACGGGGCCATGATCGGGGAACTGGACTACTACACGCACAGTGACGGCGGAGTCCTCGACTGGTTCCGCAACAACCAGCCGGTGCATGAAAAGGGCTACACGACGCAACTGCTGGGAACGGACGCGGTGAAGTACATTGAGCGTCAACAGGCCGACCGACCGTTCTATCTCTACCTCACCTTCAACGCTCCCCACACGCCCTACCAGGCGCCGAAGGAATATGTGGACCGCTACACGAACATCGCGGACCCGACCCGGCGGACCTACGCCGGCATGGTGACCTGCCTCGACGACGAGATTGGCAAGGTGGTGGCGGCCCTCGACCGAAAGGGCCTGCGCGGAAACACCCTGATCCTCTTCCATAGCGACAACGGCGGCACCCGCAGCGCGATGTTTGCCGGTCAGATGGCGGACATGTCCAAGGTCACCCTGCCGTGCGACAACGGCCCCTATCGTGAAGGCAAGGGCACGTTGTTCGAGGGCGGCAGCCGCGTCGCCGCATGCGCCAACTGGCCCGGCCACATCAAGCCCCAGGTGGTGAACGGAATCATCCATGCCGTGGACATTTTCCCCACCTTCACCTTTCTCGCCGGGGCTTCCACCGCAGGAAGCAAGCCCCTCGACGGAATGAATGTCTGGGAAACCATTGCCGAGGGCCGCCCCTCCCCGCGCACGGAATTCGTGTACAACGTGGAGCCGTTCCGCGCCGCCATTCGCGAGGGGGATTGGAAACTCATCTGGCGGACCCTGATCCCCACCAGCGTCGATCTCTACAATTTGGCGGACGACCCCTCCGAAACCCGCAACGTGGCCGCGTCGCATCCGGACAAGGTGGCCGCCCTGCAGGCCCGCATCGAGGCGCTGGGCCGTGAGGCTGCGAAGCCGCTCGGATTGATCTACATCACCCAGACCGCCCTGGCCCACGGAAAGCCGGCGATGGCGACGTGGGGCGGCAAGGCGCCAGTCGCAGTGGACGGTCATGGACCTTCGGTGACGGACGAAGGCGTGGGCGATCCGGATCAACGGTAGTCGGCCGGACCGTTTGAACCCTCACCATTCCGGCGAGCGGCCTCCAACGGGCAACCCCCGGCCCGCCCGAAGATGGCGGTGCCCCACGCGGTCCAACTCGGATTCCCCGGCGCGAACCACCCCGAACAGTCCCCATCCCTTCCGCCCCGCGTGGAGAGCGGTGAGAATGGTCTCGTAGAGGATGACCGTGGTCCAGGAACCGAGGGTCCAGACGAGAACGGCCTCGATCGGCAGGTCACAATGGGGCTTCAGGAACAGCCCCATCATCTGGTCCGACTGGTATCCCCACCATCCATAGGGAATGGCCAGGGACGCCTCCCAAAACTGGCTGATCGCCAGGATCCACAGCCAACTCGCCGTCAAGGCCCGCCAGTTGATGAAGCGAAACGCCACGCGGGAGCAAAACAGGCTGGGAACAATGCTGCCCGCCAGCAGAAACAGAAAATAGCCGGGAAACGCATGCCCGCCCCGGCTCGGAACCGTCCTCCGAAGGAACCACGCCATCCCGAACAGGACGCCTCCCAACACCACCCAGAATCCGAGGGTCTCCTTCCACCCCTGAAACACACGCGGCGTCCGCTGGTGATCATCGATCTTGTTGGCGCGGAATAATACTTCATCCGCCCAAACATAGGTCAGCAGGACGGCGGCAAATCCCAGCGCATAGAACGCGAACTCCTCGATGGGCAGGAACGGCGCCCATCCAGAGCCCCACACTCCGCTCCAACCACTGCCCAGGTCCAGGGCCGGCACCAGGATTCCCAACGTGGCGTTCGGGTTCGGAAAGGTCAGGAACGTCTTTCCGAAAATCAGGTCCATGAGGAACCCGATGGGAGTCAGGACAACGAGGGTCAGGAAGCAGGCCCGTCGTTGTTCCGGAGTTTGACGCTGCCGCGAAATCCAGACGCCAAACACCGCACAGGGCAGCGCAAACAGCAGGAGGCTCCAGGTGTATCCCTGCGGACTGGGATCGAGCGCGAAGTCCACCGGTTGCTGACTGACGCGAATGGGAGCCACCGCGCCCACGGCCCCGAGGGCCAGGACCCCCATCAATGCCCCGACGGCGAGAAGGTCCTGTCCTTTTCGGGTCAACATAGCAACCAGTGGCATCCGAAGCGCCCCGGGAGTCAATCCCGGGCTCACCCGCTCGCCCGCTGCCCTGGTAGCGGCCCCTTGCGGACACCTCAAAACTGGCGATCGGTCACCGCTCCGTCGCTGGCGGAACTGACGAGCGCCGCATATTTGGCGAGAACGCCGCGGCGGTAGTTCGGCTTCGGCTGCTTCCACGCCCGCAGGCGGCGGTCGAGTTCCGCGGCGGGGATCCCGAGCGTGATGGAGCGCTTCTCCGCATCGATCACAATCGGATCCCCGTTCTTCACCACGGCGATCGCGCCCCCTTCAAAGGCCTCGGGGGTCACATGCCCGATGACAAATCCGTGGGAACCGCCGCTGAACCGCCCATCGGTGATCAACGCCACGTCCTTACCCAGGCCCTTGCCCATGATCGCGCTGGTCGGCGAGAGCATCTCGCGCATGCCCGGACCGCCCTTCGGTCCCTCGCCCCGGATGATGATCACGTGACCGGCCTTTACCTTGCCTCCGAGGATTCCCTGGAGGGCATCCTCCTCACGCTCGAACACAATCGCCCGGCCGCTGAACTGGAGTCCCTCCTTGCCGGAAATCTTCCCAACCGCGCCGCCCGGACACAGGTTGCCGCGAAACACCACCAGGTGGCTCGTCGGCTTGATCGGATTGTCGAAGCCCCGGACTATGTCCTGTCCCTTGGGATACTTCGGCGCTTTCGCCAGGTTCTCCTTCATGGTCCGGCCCGTGACGGTCATCGCGTCCCCATGCATCAGGCCCTCGTCGAGGAGCATCTTCATCAGCGGCACGGTGCCGCCAATCTCCACCAGGCGGGCCATGACGTATTTTCCGGATGGCTTCAAGTCGGCCAGGACCGGCACGCGTTTTCCAATGCGGGTCCAGTCATCGATCGTGAGTTTCACGCCGACGCTGTGCGCCATGGCGATGAGGTGAAGCACGGCGTTGGTGGAACCGCCCAGCGCAATCACCAGGGTCATCGCGTTCTCGAACGCCTCTCGGGTCATGATGTCCCGCGGCGTAATCCCGCGGCGGATCAGATTCAGAACCGCCGCCCCGGCGTTCTCGCAGTCGAGGGTCTTCTCCTTCGACACCGCGGCCTGGGCTGAGGAGTTCGGAAGGCTCATTCCCAGCGCCTCAATGGCACTCGCCATGGTGTTGGCCGTGTACATGCCGCCACAGGATCCAGCGCCGGGGATCGCCACCTCGGCGACCCGTTCCACATCCTCCGCGGAACACGTTCCCGCGGCATTCTTGCCGACCGCCTCAAAAATGTTCACCAGGTCCACGTCCCGGCCATCGAGTTCGCCGGGCAGGATCGTGCCGCCGTAAACGAACAGGCTCGGGCGGTTGAGACGCCCCATGGCCATGACGCATCCCGGCATGTTCTTGTCGCAACCGCCAACGGCGACAAACCCGTCGAACCCCTGGCACCCGACCACCGTCTCGATGGAATCCGCGATCACCTCGCGGGACACCAGGGAGTACTTCATGCCCTCGGTGCCCATCGAGATGCCGTCCGAGATGGTGATCGTATTAAACACCACCGCCTTGCCGCCGGCCTCATTGATGCCCTGGGCCACGCTGACCGCGAGCTGGTCGATGTGCATGTTGCAGGGCGTGACCATGCTCCACGTGGACGCCACCCCGACCTGCGACTTCCGGAAATCCTCCTTCTTGAATCCGGTGGCATACAGCATTCCCCGGCTCGGGGCGCGTTCAATGCCGTCCACAACGATGGACGAAAAAGGGCGTTCGGTGGCGGACGCGGCGGACTTGGAACGGGCGGCGGCTTTCTTGCTCATGAAGTGGGCGACAGTCTGTCCCGGCGCCTTTTCCGCCGAAAGCCAGAAGTTGCCCGACACGCCGGCGCGACCGCGCTGGGTCAGGGCATCAGTTCACGGGGAGCCTGCGGCACCGGAACCGGGGATGGGAAAAACGCCCGCGAGATCTGGCGCGCGAAGCGAATCCCAAGCTCGCGGACGCCTGCCTCGTTGAAGTGATCGTGATCGCTGCGCCGGTACTCCGGGCCCAGGTCATCCGTCTGCGGTCCGTCATAGGTGAACGGCACGGTTTCCAGAATCTTCTGGGTGCCACGATCAATCCGCTCCTTGCGCCGCTGCATCTCGACGGGCCCGATCTTCTCCGCAATCCCGGGATCATAGGCGTCAAACGCGATAACCCACGGAAGATCCGGAATCCCAGCGTCCGCGCGGCTCCTGGCAATCAGACGCCGGAAATTGTCACTGAACACCTCCGCCGTCGGCCCCTGGTTGAGATCATTCTCGTTGCCGAACCAGATCAGGGCGCGGAGTCCGGTGTAGGGAATCCATCGCTGCAGCGTCGCCCGGCAGGCGACGTAGGAGGAATCCCCGGACGCCGGATTCTCCGCCACCTCGCGCCAGCGCTGCACCGTGGTGCCGCCAATGCCGGTGGAAATGATCAGGACAGGTACATGCCACTGGCGCACGAGCACATCGCCCACGGCCGGCCACGGGGACGCCCGGCGCGCATCGCCCGGGCGCAACGGATCGTCCGCATGCCGGAAGGCGAGGCGCGCGGGCGGGGTGTTGGTCCAGTCAATGCACGTGGCCACACGATCCTCCTCGGCACGGCCCGGAGCGTCCCCCTGGAAGTTCGAGCAAAAGGAATGGCCGGCCGCGACGAACACTTCGCCCACGCCCACCTTGGCAACCGTCTCCTCGGCCACCACGGCACCCGCGGCATTCAGCGCGCGGACGGTGACCACGTACCACCCTCCCGCCGCCGCCTCGATCAACCCGTGGAACTCGCGAGCCCCGGGCCGTGCAATCTCAACAAACCCCGAGGAATGCCCGTCGATACCCTCCAGAAACTCCGGAGCGAGGGTCACCTTGGCCTCCACCCGCGCCACCGGCGCCTCCGCGACACCCGAGATGGGGATTCGGCAGGTATTCGAGAGCGACCGCTGGAAGACCGCGTACGAGATCGGTGAAGTCAGGTCCAGACCTCCGGCCGACAGGGAATTCCCAGCCAATCCGCAGGTCGCCAGGAGCAGCCAAGGCCACCGCCATCCGAAACAGGGATTCGCGTTCATTCGATGATTCCGAAAAGGAGATTCCCCTCCACGGTCACGGACCGTCGCCTTCCGAGCGCGCGGCAACTTTCGGGCGTGGACCAAACAACGCGGTGCCCACCCGCACCACGGTTGCCCCTTCCCCGATCGCGACCTCCAGGTCCCCGCTCATGCCCATGCTCAACACCGGAAGCGGCGCCCCCAGCCGGGAAGCAGCCTCGTCCCGGAGTTCGCGCAACCGTCGGAAGACCGGACGCGCCCGTTCTGGATCCGTGGAATACGGCGCCACCGTCATCAATCCGTGCAGTTCGAGACGCGGAAATGCGTTAAGATCCGACAACTGCTCGAGAAAGCGGGCGGGGCTCCATCCAAACTTGGAGGACTCGCCGGCGACATTGATCTCGGCGAGCACGCGCACCGTCTTCGCCTGTTTTTCCGCCTGCCTCTGGAGCTCGGCGGCGAGTTCGAGACTGTCGAGCCCTTCAATCATTTCAAACAGGGCAACCGCCTCGCGCGCCTTGTTGGACTGCAGGTGCCCGATGAAGTGCCAGCGGGCCCGGCCCGGACTCGCGGGGATCTTGGCCTTCGCCTCCTGGATCCGGTTCTCTCCAAACAGGGTCACCCCCAGGGCAACCGCTTCCGCCACGGTGGACGCCGGATGGTTCTTGGACACCGCCAGCAGGGTCACCGACGACGGATCCCTCCCGGCACGCACACACGCCGCTTCGATGCGTTCCTGCACCCGCGCCAAATTCTCAGCCAACGACACGCGCGCAGTATGGGGTGGGCCTCGAAGCGGACAAGCGCGCCGACGGCGGAAGCTTGGGCAACCAGCCTGAAGATCCCCATGACACCCCACCCGCCCCAGCGTACATTTCTCCCCGTCCGAATTCGCCGTGGCTACCTCCCAAAACCGATCCCCGCGTCCCGCCAATCCCCAACATGCCCCTTCCCGCAAGGGCAACCAGGCGCGGTTAATTCTCGCTGTCGGCGCGGTCGTGGGCTTGGGATCCGGCGTCCTCGGCTACCTCGTCAATCGTCCCTCTCCCAGCACGAGACAGGTCGCAGCCCCCGGTGCGCCTTCATCGGCTCCGGAGACCGCCCCGACCGGAGCCTTCCAGCCCACGAAGCCGAATCCCGGCCCCGCGCCCGGATCGGCACCTCCGGGCATGGTCTGGATTCCTGGCGGCGAATTCTCCATGGGCAGTGACGCCGCCAACGACTCCCTCTGCGGAATGCCCGGCACCACACGGGATGCCCTTCCGGTGCACCGGGTGTACGTCGACGGCTTCTGGATGGACGCCACTGAGGTCACGAATGACGAGTTCGCCCGCTTCGCCAAGGCCACGGGATACGTGACCATCGCCGAACGGACTCCAACGAAGGAGGAATTCCCCACTGCGCCTCCGGAAAACCTCGTCGCGGGTTCCACCGTGTTCACTCCCACGCCGGCCCCGGTGTCACTCAACAACTATTTCCAGTGGTGGAACTATGTCCCCGGAGCGAATTGGCGACACCCCACCGGACCCGACAGCACCGTGGAGGGCCGCGGGTCGTATCCCGTCGTGCAGATCGCCTACCCCGACGCGGAGGCCTATGCCCAGTGGGCCGGGAAGCGGTTGCCCACGGAGGCGGAGTGGGAATTCGCGGCCCGCGGCGGCGTCGCTGGACAGCGCTACGCCTGGGGCAACGAACTGAAACCGGGCGGCAAATATCTCGCGAACATTTACGAGGGCCGCTTCCCACTCCAGAACGGGGACAGCGCCGCGGACGGATTCGCCGGCATCGCACCCGTCGCCCAATACCCTGCCAACCCGTACGGATTATTCGACATCAGCGGCAATGTTTGGGAGTGGTGCAGCGACTGGTACCGGCCCGACTACTACACCACGCTGATGATGGCGGGCGGCGTTGTGCGCAATCCGAAGGGACCCGACGCCCCATACGATCCCGCGGAACCCACCGAGAAAAAGCGCGTGCACCGGGGTGGGTCCTTCCTTTGCTCCGATGAATACTGCTCCCGCTACATCCTGGGCACCCGCGGCAAAGGTGAAGTCACCACCGGAAGCAACCACGTTGGGTTCCGCTGCGTAAAGCCGGTCTCGAGATAGTTCCCCGCTCGCAGTCCGGGATTCATCCCGCGCCCGGTTTGTAGTCCGGGATTTATCCCGTCCCCAACGCCACGCACCCACCCCGCGCCGGAACCACCTGAAGGTGGGACTACAAGCGGCCGCCCTATCGAGACGTTGTTGCCGGTTGCCGGGGCGTCTGCGCCTCCAGCAGGCGCCAGACCCTCAGGGCTTCCGTCACACTCCACGCCTGGGCATCGCAACCGCGCGGCGTATGCGGGGCGTCGCCGTCGAGGATCTCGGGCAACTGACCCAGGCATTCCTCCGCGAGCAGTCGGTCACAACTTCCCAGGTAGGCCCGGGCCGCAGCCCAGGCCCTGGAGTCTCCCGGATACGCCCGCACCATCGCCTCGCAAAATGCCGGGAAGGTCCACGTCCAGGCGGTGCCGTTATGATAGGCGGGCTTGCGACGGGTGTCCTCATCCCCCTCGTATCGCGGCCAGTAGGGATGGTCCGGATCATTGAGCAGGCCGCCGTGGTTGGAATACACCGGGAGGGACGGGACCACCGGCAGCGGAGCCAGGGAACGCAGCGCTCCCGGAACCACGAGATGCTGGGCCGCGGCCGTGAGCATGCGACGGGAGCGCTGGAGGAATTGCGGATGGCGGTCCAATCCCAATGCCACCACCCAAAGGCAATTACTCCGAAGCGCATTGCCCGGGGGAACAATCCGGGCCGGCGTGCCCCGGGACGCCGGGAGGACATCCGAATACCAGCCGCATTCCTCCACCCAGAAATAATGGTGGAAGCATTCCTCGGCGCGCTTCGCCAGGTCACCCCACGATTCTCCCCGCCCCTCCCAGGGCTCGGCTCCGAGCCGGGCCAACTGCCGCAACAGCCGGATCCAAAGCACCTGGATTTCCACCGGGTACCCCTCCCGCGGAGTTCCCGCCGGATAATTGGTATCCATCCACGTGAAGTGGCTCGGGCTCCAGACCAGTCCCGAGGCGGCATCGACCCGAATCCCGTTGGGCGTGCCCTGCAGATATCCGCAGGCGATGGACCGCAACACCGCCGCCACCGTGCGGCCTGCCGAATCCACCGCGAGCGAATACACCGGGGAATGCGAGGGCCCATCGGGTCCCGGTCCAGGCTCCAGCGCCGCGAGGTCCTCCGCGACCACTCCGTACCACAGGGGCGCGTCGGTGGTGTCCCGATTGGAGGCGTCGCCGCCGTGGATGGAATTGGGAAGCGTTCCATCCTTCTCAAACCGTCCAAAGGTCACCAGCAGGTCCCGCACGGTGTCCCGCATGCCGGCCGCCAACAGTCCCCGCGCGGCAATGAGGGAGTCGCGCCCCCAATCCAGAAACCACGGATATCCGGCGATGACCGTGCGCGTGTCGTCCCGGCGCACGACGTACGCCTGCGCCGCCAGCACCAACTGTCGGGCGAACGGATCGGTCACGGGCACCTTCGCCCGGTCGAGTGCCTCGCGCAGGTGCAGGCTGCGCCGTCCCAGAGCGGTGGAGATCGCACCGGCATCCGGCTCCCCCGGTTCCGCGGTGCCGATGACCATGGATTCACCACCCGAGGCGAGGGGAAGTTCAAACCAACCCGGACTGTAGGCGTCTCCAGCGCCCTCCTGTCCCCGGCTGGCCTCAATTGGGTGCGGAATATTGACCGACCACTCCGGCTCGAAATGAAACCGCCCTGACGGAGCCCAGACGAGCAGCCGCCGGTCGGGAGTCGGGATGAATTCAAATCCGTCGGCATCCGAATCGGTCGGTTCCGGATTCCGCCGCACGGGACGCGTGGTGCTGCCAAAGAAATGGTCCGCCCCCGGATTGCGCTTCGTCTCCGCGTGAAAGCTCCGGTCCTCGAGATCCACCCGCAGCGTCAAGGTCACCCGGGCTTCGGGCTCCAGCGGACGCCCCAACCGGCTGACGCCCCGCTGCTGCTCAGGTCTCAGGAACTGCAGCACGAACAGGTTTTGTTCCTCGATCAGGTCCACCAGCAGGTGGATTTCCACGGCTCGCCCGTCCCCCGCGTTGGCGACGAACCTCCAGTGCGCGGGCGGGCCGGGTTCGAAGGCGATCAGATTGTCGAAGTTGAGCGGGGTGAGGAACCCATCGGCATTCACCCACGCCCGGAGTCGCTTGGCGAACACATGGCGATCCACGGGAAACCGCGGATGCAGATTGGCGCCCAGTAGGCAGTCGTACTTGGAGCGAACCGCCCCCAAATCCAGACGCAGGCGGCACATGGCGCCACGTCCGTTGGTGAGCAGCACCACCGAACCCGGGGAATGTGGGGCGCCCGACAGGCGAAACTCCGGCCCCGGCCCCAGGTGGCGGATGGACCCCGCAACCCGCCGGACAGGCCCGTCGTATCGCTCGATCGACAACGTCACATCCTGCGAGGCCCCGGCCACCCGCGGCGGAAAACAGGCCACGTGCCCGCCCTGCACCGGGACGGATTCGACCTGCTGCAGGAGGGCACCCGCCCCCTGGATCCGCGCTCGGAACGGAAACCCATCCTTCACCAACAGCCAATGTCCGGGTGGAACCAGGGTGATGCGTCCCTGATCGGCAGACTGCCACGATACGACGGGACGGTAGCCGTCCCCAACCCCCGATGCCCGTGCAAGCACCGCCTCCGGATCCGACTCCACGAGTCCCGACAGGTGCTGCCAGTCTTTCCAATCGGAGGGCAGTTCCAATCCATCAGAGCCCACCTCCTTACCAAACGCCGCCAGCGCCCAATCGGCCCGGGCCCGGGCCTGCCGATAGCCTTCTCCGGAAAGGCCGGACGGACGGGCGGTCGTGGCGAGACAATGGGCCTCGCCCGGCTGCAAAACGAGTTCGACCCAAGCCGACGTGGCCCGTTCCTCGATGGCTGCGCGGCCCCCACCGTCGGACTCCCCTTCGAGGAGGTCCGGACGACCTCCGCCAAACGCCGCCCAGACATCGTGAGAAAGTTTGATCGATTCCGGACGGCCCATCTCGGTGTTAACCAGGACCAGCACGGAGTCGCGACCTTCCGCGGAATCCCTTCGAAGCGCGTACACCGGCGAACCCTCCGGACTCAATCGCGTCAGCCGGGCACCGTCAAAAAAGCAGGGGTGGTCTCTGAGCAATCGGTTCAACCGCGCCAGTTCCCCAACCAAATTCGGTTCACTGCCCCAGGCAAGGCCCCGGGCGCCGTGCACGTTGACCCGCTCCGTCGCAGCCCATTCCACACCGCAGGTAAATCCGTAGCCCCCCCCCACGCTCGCGAGCGCACACAGGCGGTTGCGCAGCCGTGACCACGCCAGGTTGGGGGAATCGGGGGGCACCTCCCCGCGGTCCTGTGCCGCGAGGCGGGTGTTGTCATGCGTCTCGCTGTAATGGATGAGCGTTCCCACGGACGCCGATGCCCGGAAACTGTGGTCGAGGTAGCCGCCCACCGCCTGGGCTCCGTGATTCTGGAACAGTTCGCTGTAGGCCCATTGCATGCCGCCATCGCCGAGCAGCGCTTCCGTCGCTTCCCACGAACCGCCCAACCCCTCCAACAGGAACACCGTGTCGGGAAATTCCGTCCGCACCCGCGCGGTGATGTACTGCCACACATGGGCGGGGATCTTGTAACCCGCGTCGCACCGAAAGCCGTCCACGCCACGCCGGCACCAGGTCAGGAACGCCTCCGCCAGGAATTCCCAGAGATCGGCATGCCGCTGGTCCAACTCGACCAGATCCTCCCAAACCACGTCCCATGCGCCCGGCGACTCAAATTCCCCGTTGGGTTTCCGGACAAACCATTCCGGATGTTCCTCCAGAATCCGGCTTCCCCATCCGGTGTGATTGATCACCACATCGAGCATGAGTCGCGCGCCACGCGCATGCACCGCGTAGGCGAGCTCCGCAAACTGGTCCAGTCCAGTGGTGCGCCGGTCAAACTCCACCAACGCCGGGTCAATGGCCGTCAAATGCTGGAGGGCGTAGGGGGAACCAAACCGGCCGAAGCGCGCAAACGTGGTCGGAGTGGGATTCACCGGAAGCAGGTGCAGGATTCGGCAGCCCAGCGTGTCCACGATATGCGGCAGTTCCCGGATGAGTCCCCGGAGGGTTCCGCTGGGAGGGATCACCGCGTACCCCTGGTCGTCGAAGGTGCGCAGCCGCGCCTCGAGGGACGGATCCACGGTGGTTCGTCGGGACTGATTTGGACCAAACATCCGGGCGAACGCGCAGTAGAGGGTGTTCCCGGTGCGGGTCCAAGAGGGATGCACACTCACGGCGACATCCGGACCCGCAGGCCAGAATGGCGTGCCGTCGTCATCCAAGGCGTAGGCCTTGGCCTTGAAGTAACCCACTTCGGTGAGCGGGAACTCGAACTGCCAGACGCCCTCCCCGCAGTCCCGCATGGGAACATCCCGCCATGACGCCCCCGCGAGGGGCAACCGCTCGAAGCGGGCGCGAATCACCTCGCTGCGGACCCGGTCGGCGCGTCCGAGGTTGGTGCGAAGCCTGGCCCGGAAGCCACGGGGCAGGCCGCGAAGCGTGAACGTCAGCACATCACCCGCATGACGCACCAGGCGCGTACCGGGCTCGGGGGACATTTGCAGGGGGACCATTCTGGGGGGAGGGCCGGCGGAGTCTTACGGCCATTCCCAACTTCCTCAAGAAGTCCCATCGGCGGATTCGCGGGATTCCCCGAAACTCGGTGACCGGAATCGGTCGCAGCAGCAAAACGATTGCGCCGCGCTCCCGGGAACAGCAACCTGACCCCGGCCGGGACCCCCTCCCGGCGGCAGTGCCTGCCCCATGAAATCGGAAAAACGCCCTTCCGCTCCGCGCACACCCTCCGCTTCCGCCTCTCGCAATCCTCCCGAAGGCCGCGACCCAGGGAGCGCCCCCAAAGCGGTTTCGCCGAAGAAACCCGCACCTGGAAAGTCCGCAAAGGCGCCCGCACCGCCAAAGCCCAGGTCCTCCAAAACTCCCACGACCAAGACCTCGAAGCTCACCGCGGGGAAGACCGCGTCGCCTTCCCAAAAGCCCGCAGCCCGGACCCGTCAGGTGAAAGCCGTCGCGCCCCCAAAGACATCCACCCCGACGGCGCGGGTCCGGTCCACGAACGTCTCAACATCCTCCCGCGCTCCGTCGCGCCGGAAAAAGCCGCAGACAGCGCACCCCACCCAGGAAACCCCGGACCGCGAATCGCCTTCGCAGCCCGCCTTCGCCGCTGGCACGTCCGTCGAAATCTTACCGCCTGTCCGTCCTCCCTCACCGTGGGAGGGCTCGCCGGAGGGAGCCACTCACCCTCTTCAACACCAAGCCCCTTCGTCTCCTCCCTCCCAGAAATCAAGTCCCCCACGAATCCCTGAATTCCCGCCCGTACTCCTTGCCGGTGACTTTCCCGGCCCCGAACTATGGGATCCACCCCTGGCGAAACGGGACGATTCGGGCGCGACCCTGCACGCCGCTTCACCCATCCCGGCAGCCCAAAGCGCCTCAACTCCTCCCTCGCGCGCCATCCCAGCCGCGACGCCTTCAATTCCGCTCTGGCTCCAAGCCCGCGATCCGTACTGCATCGTCGTGTTCTGGAATGCCGCAGCCGACGTCCTCGACCGTTTTGCGGAGGCCCAGGGCGGAGGCGGCTGGCGTCTGCAAGTGACCGGAGGGCACCTCCCCGACCGACGGGTGCTGGACGACACCCTTTCGACCTCCCTCGACCACCGGTTCGTCGCGGTCCCGGATCCGGGCTGCGCGTATTTCGCAGAGATCGGGTTCCGCACGATCGACGGATCCTGGATTTCGGTCTCCCGCTCCGCAGCCCTTTCGACACCAGTGGCCGGCCCCAGCATCCCTCCCCGGACGCCAGCCACACCCCTTCCGGAAGATACGGCCGTGGGTCGCGCCCTCGCGGTCGAGCCCGCAGTCCTTCCCATTCCGACTCCCCCAGCGCGTCGCCGGGGAAAATCGCGCTCCCAGAACCAAAGGGATTCTGAAGCGCCTGCGGCCGGGATCACTCCTCCCAGCGCCTGGGATTCGGCGAAGTCCTCCGATCTTCTGTTCGCGCTGGCGCTCGAAGACGACACCTCACCCGCGGTCGTGAGTTCCGGCGAATGGGTCCAACGAACCCTGCGCGAACAGCGTGAATCCGCGTCCAAGGCCGGCAGGACGGGTTCGCATCCAGACAGCACAGCGTGGGTCGATCGGGTCTCGGAAGGGTCGTCCGAGCTTCACCTGCAGCCGGAGGCAACCATCCCGTCCCCCGGGTTCTGGTTCGAGGTCAACGCGGAGCTCATTGTGTACGGCCGGACCGAACGCGACGCGAAAGTCTCAGTTGGAGGGCGGCCAATCCCCCTGCGTCCCGATGGCTCGTTCCGGTTTCAGTTCTCGTTACCCGACGGCGAATACGAGATGCCTGTCGTGGCTGTGAATGCGCGCAACGACGATGGCCGTGCCGCGCTGCTCGAGTTCTCCCGCCATTCCGAATACACTGGAACTGTCGGTCTTCATCCTCAAGACCCCAGCCTGAATCCACCGCCGACCAGTGACCAGTAATTGGTGTTCAGTTGTCATTGGTCATTGGTCATTGGTCAGTGGTCAGTGGTCGCAGCCCCCAATGACAAATCCCTACGACGACTGACGACTGACGACTGACGACTGACCGCCCCCCCTTTGCCCCCCGCCCGCTCTCATCTCATCCTTCTCCTCCACGCCCACCTGCCCTACGTCCGGCATCCCGAGCAGGCGGAATTCTTTGAGGAGTGCTGGTTTTTTGAGGCGGTGCTGGAGTGCTATTTGCCGATCCTGGGGGTTCTAGACGGATGGGAGCGGGACGACATCCCGGGTGGGCTCGCCCTGAGCCTGTCGCCCACGTTGGTCGCGATGCTTCGGGATGATCTCCTGACCCAACGCCTGCATCGGCACCTGTCCCAACTGTTGGACCTCGCCGCTCGCGAAGAACTTCGGGCGCATTTCCTGCCCGAACGACGCGCGATTGCCACCGGTCACCGGATCCGACTGGAAGCCCTGGTTCAACAACTGCAACGGCTGCCCAACGGCATCCCCGCCGCATTCGCCCGCCATGCGGCTGCGGGCCGCGTGGAACTGCTGACCTGCCCGGCAACCCATCCCACCCTGCCGCTGCTGCTCGAGGAACCGGGGGCCGTCCGGACCCAACTCCGCACCGCGCTCGACTCCCATCGGGAAGTCTTTGGTCAGGCGCCTGCGGGACTCTGGCTCCCGGAATGCGCCTGGGTCCCGGGACTCGATCGCCACCTCTCGGAACACGGCATCCGTTGGACCGTGCTGGAAAGCCACGGACTCCTGCATGCCACGCCCAGGCCCCGCGGGGCCGTTTATGCGCCGGTCCGAACCCGATCCGGACTGGCGTGCTTCGGACGCGACCCCGGAAGCGCCCGCCAGGTCTGGAGCCGGCACGGGGGATATCCCGGGGATCCCCGCTATCGGGAGTTCCACCGGGATGTCGCCCACGAAGCGGATTGGGACTACGTGCAACCCTATCTCCACGGCGCCTCGGAGCGGGGCTTCACCGGGCTGAAGTTTTATCGGATCACCGGTCCGGGACCGGCCAAGGAACTCTACGACCGCACCGCCGCACTGGCTGCCGTGCATCAACACGCGGCGCATTTCGTGGAGGCGCGCGCCCGGGTAGCCCGGGAGGCCGCGGGTTGCATGACTTCGCCGCCCGTCATCGTTGCTCCCTACGATGCGGAGCTGTTTGGTCATTGGTGGTTCGAAGGACCGGAGTTTCTCGACGCCGTGGTTCGGCGTCTCGCCGAGGATCGCGACGGCATTCGCCTCTCCCTCCCGTCACGTCTGCTCGAAGCGCTTCCGGATCTGCAGCTCGTGGAACCTGCCGCCTCCACTTGGGGGGAGGGCGGCCACTT
Organism: Verrucomicrobiota bacterium; assembly: GCA_046346705.1. Taxonomy (GTDB): domain Bacteria; phylum Verrucomicrobiota; class Verrucomicrobiia; order Limisphaerales; family UBA9464; genus UBA9464. Next base: position 104,611 of record JAXMHR010000001.1, read on the forward strand.
TGGGGTCTGGCTGGATCCCGCCAATGCCTGGATGGAAGCCCCCGTTCGCGGGGCCGGACGCCGCCTCGCGGCCCTGGCGTCCCGGCTCGCGACCGGAAATCCGTCCGCGCTCTCCGAACGCCGCATGCGCCAGGCGACGCGGGAGCTGCTGCTCGCCCAAGCCAGTGATTGGCCGTTTCTCGTGAAGATGGGTTCCGCCGGAACGTATCCCGCGACGCGCTTTCGCGAACATGTTGCCGCCGTCCACCACCTGGCCGACCAGGTCGAGGCAGACGCCCCGGAACGCTCCGATGACAGCCTCCAGGACCTGGAACGGCGGCATCCGGTGTTCCCACACCTGGAGTGGCGGAATCTCGCGTCGACCGCGGAATCCGGCTGGCGTTGAATCCCGGGAGCGGTTCAGTCTCCGAAAAATCCCTCTCCGCCATGCTGCGCTACACCGTCATCTTCCTCCTCATTTCCCTGGTTGCCGGCATTCTCGGATTCGGCGGCATCGCCGGACAGGCCGCCTGGATTGCCAAGATCTGCTTCCTGATCTTTCTGGTCATCGCCGTGATTTCCCTGCTGAAGAAGTCGAAGTAGGGCCGGAAACAGCCTGAAAGCTGGACTACCAACCCTCCGCTCGTAGTGCAGGCTTTAGCCTGTCCCCGGTGGCGCGGCGGCATCGACCCACGATTCCCGCTTGCCAGCAGCCCGGGGCGTTCCTGATTCTTGGCCATGGAATCTTCGCCGCCCTCGGCGGCTCTCGACGCCGACTTTTACCTTCCCGCCGACCGCTTCTTCCCCGCGCACTCGACGGTCGCGCTCACCTACGACGACGTCACGCTCGCGACGCTGTACTCCGACGTGCTGCCCCGCGACGCGCAGTTGGACACACGCCTGGCCGACGGACTGGAATTGCGCATCCCGATCGTGTCCGCTGACATGGACACCGTCACGGAATCACGCATGGCCATCGCCATGGCCCTCAACGGCGGACTGGGGCTGATCCACTACAACATGACGGAGCGGGACCAACTCTCCGAAGTCAGCCGGGTCAAAAACCACGTTCATGGCCTCATTCAGGAACCGATCAAGGTCCAGGCCAGCCAGCAGATTGGGGATGTCCTGGCCCTGATTGAGAAAAAGAAGTTTTCCTTCAGCACCTTTCCCGTGGTGGACGACGCCAACCGTCTGCTCGGACTGCTGCCCGGACACGTCGTCCGCCCCCGCTACGCCACCAGGAAGGTCTCCGAGGCCCTGACCCCGCGCCCCGAGGTCCGAACCATCCACGAGCGCGAACTGGGCAATGACCCCATCGGCCGCGCCGACCGTTTCTTCACCGAGAACCCCGGCATCCACAAGCTCCTGGTGGTGGACGACGAAGACCACCTCCGCGGTCTGTTCACCATGAGCGACGTGGAGCGCATCACCCAGGAACGGGGCGCACGAGTGAAGCCGGCCCGCGATTCCCAGTTCCGCCTGCTTTGCGGCGCCGCAGTATCCACCCCCCGCCGGGAGGACGGCTCCCTCGACCGGGACCGCATCGTCGCGCACATCGGCGCCCTGGTGGAACGCGGTGTGGACACCGTCGCGGTCTCGACCGCGCACGGCCACAGCAAGGGCGTGGGGGACAGTGTCCGCCTTATTCGCGACGCCTTCCCCCACCTGCCGATCATTGCCGGCAACGTCACCAGCGGCGCCGGAGTGGAGTTTCTGTCCGACTGCGGCGCCAACGTCATCAAGGTGGGCCAGGGGCCGGGCTCCATTTGTACCACGCGCATCGTCGCCGGAGTCGGCATCCCCCAGCTCACGGCCCTCTTCCTGGCTTCCCGGGCGGCGCGGGCGCGCGGGGTAACGGTGCTGGCGGACGGAGGCATCTCCAAGTCCGGCGACATGGTGAAGGCATTGACCTTGGCCGATGGCGTGGTGTGCGGCGGACTGTTCGCCGGGTGCCCTGAGGCCCCGGGCCAAATCATCGAGATCAACAGCAAGCTCTACAAGCAGTACCGCGGCATGGGCAGCATGGCCGCCATGAAGGCCGGTTCCGCAGCCCGTTATGGTCATACGGCTGCGGACACCGCGCGAAAGGTCGCGGCCGAAGGCATCGAGGCCCTCAAGGAAGCCTCACCCCCCGTGGACGTCGTGCTGAACAACCTGGTGGGCGGACTTCAATCCGGACTCGGCTACCTCGGTGCCCCCAACCTGGTCCAACTCCGCCAACGAGCCCGCTATATCCGCGTCACCGCCGCCGGCATGCGCGAGGCGTCCCCCCACGACGTCATCGAAGTGAAGACCACCACCAGCGGAGCATCCTAGGATTACCCGCTCGTAGTGCAGGCTTCAGCCTGTCCCCACTCCCTACCGCCGCCCGCCTCACCCCATGTCGAACCGCCTGCTGCTTGTGGACGGACACGCCTATGCCTACCGGGCGTTCCATGCCATCCGATCCCTCAACGCCCCGGACGGATCCCCGACCAACGCCATCTTCGGATTCATCAAGATGCTTCAGAAAATGGTCGGGGCGCTCAAACCGTCCCATGTCCTCGTCCTTTGGGACGCGGGACTCGCCATCGAACGCAGCACCGCTCTTCCCGAATACAAGGCCAACCGCGCCCCAACTCCGGACGCCTTGGAACAGCAATTTCCGCAGATCGAATCGTGGCTGGACGCCGCGGGTTTTCCGCAGTTCAGCGAGGACGGGACCGAGGCGGACGACTGGATCGGGACCTATGCCCGCCGGGCCGAGGCGGCCGGATGGGCCGTGGTCATCGCCAGTGCGGACAAGGATTTCCTCCAACTGGTCAACGCCCGCATCGGGATCCTGAATCCCAATGACAAATCGGAGAAGATCTGGACGGATGCCGACGTGGTGGCCAAGACGGGCGTCGAACCACGGCAGGTCGCAGACTGGCTGGCGCTGGTCGGGGATTCGGTGGACAACATCCCCGGGGTACCCGGCGTCGGACCCAAGACCGCGGCTGAACTGCTTCGGAAATACGGTACAATCGAGGACCTTTACGCTCGTCTGGCGGAGATCAAATCAGAGTCCCAACGCAATGCCCTCACCGGGGCCGCAGACGCTGTAAAGCGGAACCAACTCATGGTCCGCCTTCACGAGGCCAAGACCGGGGGGCCGGAACTGTCGGATCTGGTTCCCCGTTCGGCCGTCACCGCGACCCTCCGGCAACTTTACGCCCGGTGGGGATTCAAGAGCCTCCTCGCCGAGGTCGGTGGGCCGTTGGAGCAGGGCAATTTGTTCTGACCTTTCTGGGAGTGCGCGCAGCACCGCTGCCGCTTTGCTCCAGGTCCGTACGCTCTGTGGCTCGCGAAGCGTTTTGGGAGTGCGAGAGCGGAGCTCTCGCTTTCTCACGGCAACGCGAGCGGTGGAGTTCCGAGAATTTCGCGGGTCGGGCGTGAATCCAGAGCGGGAGCTCCGCTCCCGCACTCCGCATTTTGGTACGCGCCGTCCTCATCCCGCCGAAGCTTTCTGCGAAGGCAGACCGCCCCGGATCCCCGATTCTCTCTTGCCAAACAAATCCGGAGAGCCAATCTGTTTGCAAGATCTCACACACTTATCCCCATGAAGGCGACGCATACCATTCGACGGAAACAGGGATTTACCCTGATCGAACTATTGGTCGTCATCGCCATCATCGCGATTCTGGCCGGGATGCTCCTGCCGGCGCTCGCCAAGGCGAAGACCAAGGCCCAGGGCATCGTCTGCCTGGGCAACACCAAGCAACTCACCCTGGGCTGGCACCTCTATTCGGGAGATTTTCAGGAAAGGGTCGCCAACAATTACGGGGTCGGCGAAACCATCCAGGCCATCAACAAGAAGGTTTTCGACAACTGGGTCAACAACGTCATGTATTGGAACCCGGACGATCCCACCGGCTGGAAAAGCGTCACCAATAACGAGTGGGTCCAGAACGGCGTGCTCGGGAAATACACCGGGGGTGCCATCGGCGTTTACAAGTGTCCGGCCGACATCTTTCTCAGCCCCAAGAACAAGGCAGCGGGTTTTAAGCAGCGCAATCGAAGCCTCTCCATGAATGCCTTTTTTGGCCGGTTCAGCATTGGAGTGGATCCCACGTCTTCCGGACGGAACTGGGGATTCCCGGATCGCCGCCAATTTCTCAAACAGGCCGACTGTCCCAATCCCGCCAAAACCTGGCTGTTCCTGGACGAGCATCCGGACAGCATCAATGACGGATATTTCATCAACAATCCCGACATGAATCAGTGGCAGGATGTCGTTGCCTCCTACCACAACGGCGCCTGCGGATTCTCCTTCGCGGACGGTCATTCGGAGATCAAGAAGTGGACGAGCGGCGCCTCAAAGTATCCGGTGAAGTACCAATATCCCGCCATCAAGAGCTTCGACGGCGCCGGCAAGGCCGATTTCCAATGGTGGAGGGAGCGGACCGGGTACGTCAGCGCATCCACCGGCAAGGGGCAGTACGGATACGAGTGACCCCAAAAGACCTCCCTTGCAAATTCCGCCCGTCCAAAGCATTTCCAGTTTCAATCAATCGACTCGAATCTCCTCCATGAACTGTTCGCGCCACGACCGCAGCCGCGGTGGATTCACCCTCATCGAACTTCTCGTTGTCATCGCCATCATTGCGATCCTCGCCGGGATGCTCCTCCCTGCCCTCGCCAAGGCCAAGACCAAGGCCCAGCAGATTTCATGCGTCAACAACTGCCGGCAGGTCATGATCGCGTGGAACCTGTACTCCGGGGACAACAATGAGCGCGTCGCCAACAACTTTGGCGTCAACGAGACCCGCCAAAGCCGTGATTCCGGCAAGTTCAACAACTGGATGAACAACGTGATGAGTTGGGATGCGACAGGAAAGGAGGCGGCAGACAATACCAACCTGACTTTGATCGCGAAAAGTCAGCTGGCCAAGTACTCCGGCGCGAGCCCCGCGGTGTACAAGTGCCCGGCGGATATCAAGATTTCTCCCCGCCAGAAATCCGCCGGATGGAGCCAGCGCGTCCGCAGCCTCTCCATGAATGCCTTCATCGGAATTTTTTCGGACAGCCCTTCGGACGGAACGCTCACAGGCAAGAACACATTCAATCAGGATTTCCGCCAGGTCCTCCGCCAAGGGGATATTCCCAATCCCTCCGAAATGTACGTCATGCTGGATGAACACCCCGACAGCATCAACGACGGCTACTTCCTGATTTCCCCCAACGGAACCGGATGGGGCGATCTTCCCGCCTCCTACCACAACGGCGGCGGTTCATTCGCCTTCGCCGATGGTCACGCCGAAACCCACAAGTGGCTCGGACGTTCGAAGCCCAATGCGACCGTGCAACCCGTCACCTTCAATGGATGGGGCGGCGGGGCTGGATTTAAGACCGACTACGATTGGATCCGGGTTCGTACCGCGGTTTATTACCGGACGGGACTTCCGCCCGTGATCAAGTGATCCGTCGGTCCGGTGCCGCCTGACGACCGCATCGAGCGTCCGCCGACCACAACCTCCGGCGACTCGGTCCCCGAGGGCATCATGGCCCCGACCACTCGCAGAGACCACCGACGTACGCCGCGGATCCGTCGCGGAGCCACCCATCGAGCTGTGCCGGATCCTTGAGCTGCTGGCCCCTCAGGCGCGGCACCACGACAAACTGCGTTGCCAACTCAGGCAATGCCGTCAGGTCGCCCCAGAGTTTCTCAAACTGGGCGACCGGGAACACATCCTCCTGACCGTGCCCCCACCGCTTCTTCACATCCTTAAGTGTGACGTACGTGGGTAGTTTTGCCGCCAAGGATCGGATCGCTTCCAGGATCGCCTCCTCGCGACCCGATACCACGTGCTCCCGGGTCAGCCCCATCTGCGCCAGAAAGGCGTCGATGTGGATCCACGTGGTCATGGAGTTGTAGTAGCTCAGCTTGAACTCGTCCTCCTCCCGGGGCATCGCCAATCCCTCGACCAAGCGGACGCGTCCATTGACCCGGGCCAATCCGCCGCCGCGATCTTCCAATCTCCGGGTGATCACCTCAAAGGTGAGACACGCCCCGCCGGCGAGATGTTGCCCAAAGACCTCCGGATCCGCCGTCGCCCCAAGGGTGTCAATGTTGTGCAGCATCAGATGCTGCAGGGACGGACGTTCGGCCAGCAGACGAGCCAGGGTCCCATTGCGCAGAAGATTCGGAATCTCAAAGAAGTGTCCCACGGGATGCAGGCACTGGAGCGGCACATTGTCCGTATAGTCCCCGGCCTCACCCGTGCTCCGGGCCCATCCGATCAGGGCGGCGCGAAGGCTGTCCCGGACCTTTTGCTGTTGGACGTCGAGCAGTTGCTGGGGCATTTCCTCCCACTGAAACCGCAGGTCGCGCTCGGTGGGAATCATCCGGAGTCCAACACTCCGTCCCGGGGACAACCGCAGCGGCCCCTCGTACCCGTAATTCCCGACGCGCGCCAAACACGCCTCGGTGGGGCCGTGGGTCGCATAGCTGGTGGTGATGACGTGCGGCAACGGAATTCCAAACTCCCGAGGAGATGCGGCGCGACTTCGCGAGGTGGGTTTCGAGGAAAGGTCAGTGACGTCGGACAACAGCATACGGATGCAGCGCCTTGCGGGTGCCGGCCCCTCCCGTCCGGCGCAGGCCCGCGGCGGCCAGCGTCACCACCGCCAACTCGCCCCGGCGCAGGGCGCCGCGGATCCGCGTTCCAGAGGATGCGGCACCGGAGGATGCTCGACAGATCGACCACATCCCCGGGGTGGACGTCTTCAATCACCGCGTCCGCACGAAGGCGGTTGGGCTGATCCGATGCGCCCCTCCTTGAACTCGAGCGGATTTGTTCGTGCTGGGCTCGATCAGATCCGTTGGCCTCGGCAATTCCACGAGCGTCGCCCCGTTGCCCTGTCGGGGACCGTCGCAACAACAGCGCATCAGAAGAGGGCCTGCCGTACCCCTCAGTTCCGGACGCGTCAGCGCCGCTCCAGAGCTTGTCGAGTTCCGTCCGGCGCGTCGCCGGAGTTCATGACAGTCCTGCGCAGCAGGGCGGGAACAATCGAAAAGCAATAGTAGCCCGGGCATGCAGGCGCCCCTTTCGCCGCACTACCGGGAATCCGCAAGGCTGCCCTTCTCGTTGATGGCGTAGTCAAACACCACGGGGTCCGTAGCAGGCGGGGCGCATGCCGGGTTCCGCTTGGTCTCAAGCATGAGCACCTGCAACCGGTCCTACACGCCTCCCATTTCCGGCAGGATCGAAGATGAATCCCATGCCCCGCCCGACATGCCGCCAGCATCCAGAACCCCCAGGAAGTCATCCCGACTCGCCTCGCGCTGCTGGATCAGCCGCTCGGTGAACGCATTGGACGCCGGAATGATGGTCTGGATCGGCTGACGGAAGTTTCGGGTCGTGGCCGCGCCACCGCTTGAATGTCGCCGCGCCGCGGGGCGAAATCACCTCGTCGAGCACGGTCGGGCGTCTGGCGACCCCGCCATTCCGCGTCACACCGCAGCAAATGCTTTTCGGTGACCATCTCCAGGATGGGACCGACGTTCTGGGCATGCCGCCATGGACGACGACCAGGGAGTCCATCAGCGCCCTGACGCGCCTGTTCGGGGATCTCGTCCCTTCCGGGCCGTGATGGGACAGCATGGGGCGTCGCAGGAAATTCCCTCCAGGATCCCCTCCTCCGCCGCCGCCGGTGATCGAAGTTGATGCCGGGCCAGACGCCGCCGGAATCCTGCCATCCGCCACCACTTCCCCCGAGCCACTCTCCGAGCAGGGCCCGGGCGAGCACGATACGACGATCGGTTTCAGTTAGCGGTCCCGCCAGACCTGCGCCGTGGAGTCACCCGGTGGCTTGCAGCCGCATGATCAGCGAGCCGAGGAGATTAGTGCTCACCGCCAGTCAGGAGCCCTTGGGGATGTCATTGACGCACGAGACGATCTCCAGTCCGCGGCCCGGGCCCGCCATCCGGGCGAGCAGGTCAGCGAGGGACTGTCCGGAACCCTCGATGCCGGGCGGAACGAGTCCGGACGCAATCACCGCCTTGAGCAAACCGAGATAGTCCCGGGCAAAATCGGAACACCTCAGCCAGGGAGGTCAGGTCGGCCGTGGCGCCGAGATCCACGGAAGTCAACCGGAGCACCGGCTCGTCGAAGACGCGAAGCCACGCACTCACCGGGGGACAGGGCGCACGGCGTCCCGACCGTGCACCCCCAGATCCACCGAGACATTCAACACCCGGGCCCCCTCCGGATAATCCATTCCCAGGAAGAAGATGTCGCTCCAAGCCGAATGGGTGAGGTCCATGCGGACGGGCGTCTGTTCGCGAAGGATCGGAAAGGTGCCGTCCGGGGAACGTTCCATCAGTTCAGCGCGGACGCGCAGCGGCTGGTCCGCGGGATGTCCCATGCGGAACATCCACTGGTTGCCGCGCACAGTTCGGACGCTGCGACGGACCTGGTCGGCCAAGGTTTGGAACGCGAGCCGATAATAGGTGGCCGCCAGGGCGGAGGAGAGCCCGTCGCTGACGCCCTCGGTCGCCTGGTGCGCGAGAAATGTGTCAATCGCCTCCTCAAAGCGGCGCTGAAGCAGTTGCTCGAATCCACGGAACGGAATCGAAGCCCCCGGGCGGTTACCGGTGTCCGCCCGGGGGAGCTTCGGCGGAAGCTGAAACCGGTGCAGGTCGTAGAGGAAGAACAGGGCCCGAACCCGCTCATAAAGGTTCTCCGCGTTTCGACGAAAGGCATCGAGTTCCGCAGCGGCCTCCAGCATTGCGTCCGCAGTCCAGTCCCGGCACACCGCCGCAACGGACTGGTTTCGAACGACGGGGTCGCGGGAAGTGATGAGACCAACGAGACTCGGCATAACCGGAAGCCAATGACGCCTGATTTGCCAAGAAGGCGTCAATGACCCGCATCGCCGATTCCGCCCCGATGTTCCTGGAGCTCCTGATCCAAACGGGGTTCCCCCGAGGCATTCTTTGGAGCACTCCTGATAGCCGCGACCTCACTCGGGGCTTCGGACATCAAGAATGCCTGGACATCGCCTCCTGAACCGCAGCCCCGATCGAATCAGGATCCGGATCGAATTCCCCCGGTCTGAATCCAATCGGTTCGCGGGGTAATGCCCTGCTAGCAATCCCAAATGGACCCCCGAAAGGACAGGCCGGGTTCTCCGCTCTTCCCGTCGAAAACACCAAGGAGTCCTAAACCGGCACCCTCATTGCCTTGAGCAGCACGAGTACCAAGGGAAACGCCACGCCAAACGCCAGACACCCGTACGCAGCTCGGCGGTTTCCTCCGTGCCGGACGGCCAGCACGACCCCCAGGACCGTTGTGGCCAGGAAACTGACGGCCATGATGAGGACAAAAATGACGAGCACTCCCCCGGTCAGGCTCCCGCCATCCTTGAGCTGGTGCGAGGTATGGATCGTGGACAACCGGTTCAGGAATCCCGATTGAATCCCCAGGGTCTGCCAAATGCCGGACACGGCAAAGAACACGAGCAACGGGGCGAAAATGCAGCCGAGGTACAAATGGATCGAACGAAGGGTCTTCATGAAAACAGCGGGATCACTGCTTCTGGGATCGAATGATTCTGATCCGATGGAAATCCAAATCCCGTTGCCGCATTTCGGAATGGGAACGCCGGCAAAGGCAACCGCCAACACTCGCCAACGTTTTGGATTTCTACCGGACACCCTCCATAACGCAACTGCACAAAAATCCGTGCGAGGCCCGGAACAGCGTCCCGTTCGCCCCGTGATCTCTCCGGAGGAATCTAGTCGGTGAAACGGCGTAGCAAGTCACAGATCCGATCCACGTCTGAAAGGGACAGGGTGACGGACAGAGGCAGGTTGACGACCTCAAGGCTCAGGCGATGGGCGTTGGGAAACTGATCCGGTTCCAGCCACGTCGGAAACCTCCAGAGGGTTGTTGTGCAAATTCCAGCGTCGTACAGCCGTTGCCGAAGGAGCGTCCGCGTGGGTCCGGGGACGCGAATCGTGTAGTGGCTCAAGGCGTGGGGAGAGGGTTCCGGCAACAGGATTCCCCGTGCACCAGCAAGGTTCCTCGAATAGCGGCTCGCGAGATCGAGGCGTTTCCGTATGCCCGCATCGGCGTGGATCAAATTTCGCAGGGCCAGTCCGCGATCAAGGCGGGTGGAGGCGACGGCCCCCTCAAACCGGGTGCCGTCGGACCACGCGGACGGGAGCGGAGTCGCCACCGGTCGGACCGGAGCGTCCTTCGGACGGCTGCTTCGGACCCGCTTGGCCATGGCATTGATCCAAGGAACGGCGAGCAGGGTCGGACGCGATACCTCGTACAACCGGGTTAGAAGCGACGACCGGCCGGCGCGAACGAGCGCCGCGTCTCGGAGCCGCCTCACCTCCCGGATGAGTTCCAGATCACGGGTGAGCCCGATGGCCCCGTATCCGGCAAACATGCACTTGGCGCGTGAGAAACTGACCACCGCGAAATCCCGTTCGCCCAATGAATGGAGCAGCGCCAATTCCGGGACGGACATGGCCAGATCCCATACCCGGAAGACGCCGGACAGATTCGACTGCCCCTCGTTCGACATCGGGGGATAGACGTGTCCGTAGATGGCGCAGAGGACGACCGCATGAGGTTGGCTGGTCTGCCGATCCAGCCATTGCGGATCCATGAGAAATCCGGTTTTCGCGGCGTCCGCAAGCTCCAGGGATGCCCCGGACCGGACCACGGCTTCGTGGACGGCGGGGCACGTAAACGCGGGGGCCCTCACCCGGGCCTCCTCGGCCATGGCCGCCTTCAGCGACCAACAGATCCCCGCCCTCGCGGAGGGAAGCCATACTGCGCCGGGACATCCGACGCGTTCCGCATAGGCTTCCTCCAGATCCTCGAGGCGGATTTCTTGCCCGAGCAACGACCCCGCAATGGAACGGAATCCGAAGGAGGGACCGTGAGGTTGGATCATTTCAATGCCCGGGACCGACCGAGTCCCTAGGTTCGGGGGCGAGTGAAGCAAAGGACGATCCCCGGGTCGTCCGATTTCGCTCGGGAAGGCCCTTCGTCATCCATCGGGTGACAGGTTGCCCATCCTATCGCCTCCAAACAGGGGACAGAATGAGAGGACAGGGAGGGGACAGGGTGACAGGTTCATCAGGAAGTTCCTTCGAAGATCAGGATGCGTCACGCGCCGTCGCCTAGACCGGACCCTCAACCAGCACAACCACCATTTCACACTTCACCCCGCCCGCGACATCATCCAACACGCTCAGCATCCGCTCTACCTTCGAATAGAGTGACAGGTTCAAAGTTGGCTCCACCTCGATCGGTCAGATCTCGCAACCTCGGGTTACGCTTGGTCCGATTTCGGCAGGATCGAATCAACTCAGGTGGTTCGAGTTCGGACCAGTTGCGTCGCATCCCAATCCTGAGAGCAAAGCTGGACCGGTCGTCCGGGCAGGTTTCCGGTGATTTCCCTATTGAGTTTGGCTGTTGTCCATACGACGGGTGACTTGGCAAGCCGGTTGCGGATGGAGCGTTGAAGCTGTCATGATAGGTCGGTACGATGCGAACCCTGTTCCAACGTCGGATCCAGCGTCTCTGCGCGTTCCTGGTGATCCTCACCGGGATTGCCCCCCTGCGGGCAGCGGAGTTTCGTGATCTGTTCGCCAGCCGGGAGTCACTGGACTCCGCCCGGGGCCAGTTGGCCGGCAACAATACCGGAGCCACCGTCGAGGATGAGGAACCCCGCCACGGAGGGAAAAACTCCCGACATTCCCTCTGGGTTACTTGGATCGCTCCCGACAACGGACTTGCGACATTCCGACTCACCGGGACCGGGATCGACACGATCCTTGGAATCTACCAGATCAAATCGGACGGTGGAGGGGGGGACCCCGCAATCCGCCGACTGGAGACCGTCGCGGAAAATGATGACGATGGCCCCTATTCCTCCTGCCTGGTCCAGTTTGGCGTCCGCGCCGGGGAGCGCTTCGAAATCGCGGTGGACGGGTTTGCCGGCGCCACCGGCCCCATGGTCCTTGACTGGGACCTGCAGGTCCTCAAGGAAATCATCCCCCGGATCAGCCTCGTTTCCGGAGATCGCGCGGCCACCCTTGGAGAGACGGTAACTCTGGCAGTCACTCTCGGTCCCGGTGTCACCCCAAAACTCCACTGGGTGTTCAACAACCAGGAACTGGAGAATGAAGAAAACCTGAACCTGGTGATTCCCAATTTTCAGGCGACCAATGTCGGGCGTTACCAGGTTCGCGTGGAGGTCTCGAAGGCGAAGTTTTTCAGCGAACCGGTCGAATTACAGGTCTCCAGCGAGGGCGTGATCACCGCACTGGCGCGCAACAAGCCCGAAGACGCCCTCGATTCCCCCCTGTCCGGCCCCACGGCTTCGCCGGCACCCGTACGCGCCCGACTGGCGCCCGCCGGCCTCGCACTCACCGGCAATGCCGGGGGACTGACCCGGGGTTACAATGGAACACAGATCTTCAGCACCGTGTTCGCGGGACGCGATCTCAACGAACCGCCGCACTGCGGCATTGCCGGCGGCGCCTCCTATTGGTTTGCGTACGAGCCACCCGAGTCCGGAACGTTGGAGGTCAATACCGACGGCAGCGCCTTCGACACCGTTCTCGAGGTCTATACGTTCGACCCGCCATTGATCGGATACTCGAGCCTGCGGTCGCTGGAATGCGACAACAACAGCGGTGCCAACGGTCTCACCAGCCGACTCCACGTCGCCTGTGAGTCGGGCCGGACGTACCTGATCGTTGTGGACGGCGTAAATGGCGCGCGGGGCCTCACCTACCTCAACTATCACCTCGATACCAACGCGACGGTGATCCAGCCCCCAGTCCCCGGCCCGGCGCCGGGTCCAGTCGTGGTCGCCGTGGGCAGCCGGGTGGAATTGTCCATTTCCGCAACCGGTACCGCACCTTTCCGGTTTCTGTGGCGCCTGGGCACGACGGAACTTCCCACCGAAACCAACGCCACCCTCGTGCTGGACCCGGTCCGACTGGACCAAGCAGGGGACTACTCCGTGTCCATCGCCAACGACGCCGGCAGCACTCAAGTGGGTCCAGTTCCGGTTTCCGTATGGAGCCTTCCCGAACTTCGAATCTCTCCCGATGGCTCGGGCGCGAGCCTGCGATTCACGGCGTCCGGACCCGCCGCCATGTCCGTCGAGTCCGCGGGTTCCATGACCGATCTGAACTGGGTGCCTGCCGTTCGATCCCACGCCGACGGCACTCCCGCCGAAGTCCCCCTGCCCCTGAGTTCGAATAGTCGCTTCTTCCGCGTCCGCATTGATTGACCTATGAGTTCCTCCCCAACCCCGACCACATTCTCCTGCCTTCTGCTCGACGACGACGCAGGCTTCGCCGGCATGCTAAGCCGCCTCGTGCGGGAGGAAGGCGGCGAACCCGTTCACTGCTCGTCGGTGGCGCAGGCGGAGGCGATGCTGGCCCGCCGTGGATTCGACCTCGCGGTGCTGGACAACCGCCTGGGTGACGGGACCGGCTTCGAATTCTATCCGCGACTCCGGCGGCGATGCCCCGACGCCGTGGTGATGATGATCACCGGGGCGCCGGAATTGTCCCAGGCGATCGAACTCACGCGCAACGGGCTCTTCGACTATCTCACCAAGCCCCTGTCGGCCGCCGATTTTACGGCATCGCTTCGCCGGGCGCGCCTCCGACTGGGACGCCCCGATCACGAGGAGGCGCCGGACTTTGTGGGATCCGCCCCAGCGTTTCAGGAAATCCTCCGAACCCTCCGGCAGGCGGCCGCACACCGCGAAGCGCCGGTGCTGTTGCTCGGGGAAACCGGAACCGGAAAGGATCTCGCCGCCCGACGCCTGCACCAGATGACGTTCGGTGCCGACGCGGAGAAGATGCCCTATGTGGCCATCAATTGCTCAGCCGTGCCGGCGGAAATGTTTGAGTCGGAATTGTTCGGCAGCGAACGGGGTGCCTACACCGGGGCGGATCGACGACGGGCCGGATTGATCGAAGCCGCCCAAGGCGGAACGCTCTTCCTGGATGAAGTGGGCGAGATCCCCCTCCCCCTCCAGGCCAAACTGCTCCGCTTCCTGGAGAACCGCGAATTCCGGACGCTCGGGTCCACAGCGCTGCGGCCGTTTACCGGACGCGTCGTCGCCGCCACCAATCGATCCCTGGAGGAGGAGGTGCGCACCGGACGACTCCGGGAGGACCTGCGGTTCCGGCTCGACGTCCTGAGCGTGAAGCTGCCCGCACTCCGTGAACGCATCCAGGACCTGCCGGCCCTTGCGGAATCACTGCTCACCCAACTCGCAAGGAAGTACGGACGCCGCAAGCCGCTGCTGCGTGAGTCGGATCTGGCCGTGCTGCGGGGCTATCGATTCCCCGGAAACGTCCGGGAACTGCGCAATCTCATCGAACGGTCACTCCTGAAGTCCCCGACCACCACGGAATGGCTGGCGCTCGATCTCGGATGGCTTTCCAGCGGTCCCTCCGTCACGCCTCCGGCAGCTCCCGCGGCCGTTCCCGCTCCCATTCCCGTCCCGGAACCCACCCCGGCGCCCTTGCTCGTGCCCTCTGTGGAACCGGCTGCCGTCGACACCTTCGTCCTCCCCGCACCCCGCGACCTGTCCCCGATCGAAGCGTCCGAGTATCGCCTGATCGCAGAGGCGCTGCGCGCGGAAGGCGGCGGCATTCGCCGGGCGGCGGGACGCTTGGGACTGACCCACCAGGCCCTGCTGCGTCGCCTCCAAAAATGGCCCGAACTCCGCCAGGTGGAACGAGCCTGAACTCCCGCTGTGAATCCCCCGCGTCATTCCCTGCGCAGGATCCCGTTCGCCATCGTTCTCTGGATGGCCTGGGCGCTGGGGATGAATCCGAGCATGGCCGCGGAGGCCCCCCGGCCGGATCCGGACTCCGCCGAACTCGTTGAATTCTCGGGCACCGTCGAATGGAGCGGCACCAACGCCGTATGGGCGGCAGCCCAGCCCGGTTTGCACCTTCGGACGGGGGACCATTTGCGAACGGGTCCGGAAAGCCGGGCCACGCTGCGACTCTCCGATCTGAGCCTCGTTCGTCTCCGGGAAAACTCCCTGGTGGAACTTCGCCCGGCGGCGGGGGGAGGCGCTCGGCGCAATCTGTTCCTTCGGACCGGCGCCGCCTATTTCCTCAACCGGGAACGTCCGATGGATATCGAGTTCGGCACTCCCCTGGCCAACGGAGCGATCCGCGGCACCGAATTCCTTCTCGATGCCAACGCCGCCAGGGGCGCGACGTTCCTCGCGCTCTTCGACGGTGCCGTGGACCTGACCACCGGCTCCGGCACGCTCCAACTGTCCCGAGGGAACCAAGTCACGATCCCCCTCACCGGCGCACCCGAGGTTTCCCCGGCGCTTCCGGCGCGCCTGCTGATTCAATGGGTCTTCTACTACCCGGCCGTGTTGGTTCCCTCAGAACTGTCGTGGTCCCCAACGGATCGCGCCCGCTTCCAGTCATCCCTCGCCTCCTATGCGTCGGGAGACCTCGCCGGCGCCCGACGAGCGCTACCCGCCGAAGGACCCGACGAGGCCGCCTCGGCGCGCGTCTACCGGGCGGCTTTGGAGATCTCCATCGGACGCACCGCCGCCGCCGAAAGACTGCTGGCGCGGGTGCCCTCCTCGGAGCCCGGGGTGACGGCATTGCGGGAACTCATGGCCGCCGTGACGCTTGCCCCGCAGGACGCACAGGTTCCATCCGCACCCGTCCTGGCCAGCGACTGGCTCGCGCGGAGTTACCGGGAACAGGCCCGGTTTGAGTTGGAATCCGCCCGGAATGCGGCCCGGATGGCCACGTCCCTGGCACCGGACTCCGGATACGCCTGGGAACGCCTCGCCGAACTGGAGTTCTCCCTCGGCCACCGCGACGCCACCCGACACGCCTTGGAACGGGCTCGCACGCTCTCCCCGCGACTCGCTCCCGCGGAATCCCTCGAAGGCTATGTGGCGTTGGAATCCTGGCAGACCGCGGAAGCGCTGGCCTGGTTCGACCGGGCGATCCAAACCGACGGTGGCTACGGCCCCGCCTGGCTCGGACGCGGACTCGCCCGGGCGCGACGCAGCGAGTTTATCGCCGCACGTGAAGACATCCAAGTGGCTGCCGTCCTCGAACCCCAGCGCGCGGTTTTCCGAAGCTACCTGGGCAAGGCCTTTGCCCAGACACGACAGGACCATCTCGCGGACAAGGATCTCCGTCTCGCCCGCGAACTCGACTCGGCGGATCCCACCGGATGGTTCTACACCGCCCTGCACGACCAGCAGCTCAACCGGGTCAACGATGCCGTGCGCAACCTGGAGCACGCGGTTGAATTGAACGACAACCAGGCCGTGTTCCGCTCCCGCTGGCTGCTCGACCAGGACCTCGCGGTGCGGAACGCGGACCTGGCCAAGATCTACTCAACCGCCGGTCTCCAGGAACCCGGCCGCCGTGCCGCGCAAAACGCCGTGGCCGAGGACTACTCCAACTATTCCGCTCACCTGTTCCAGTCGCAGAGCCTCCAACTCCAGGAGGATCCCGCGCAGTTCAACCTCCGGCTTGAATCCGCCCGGGAAAGCGAATTGCTCCTCGCCAACCTCCTCGCGCCCCCGGGCGGCGGCAATCTGTCGAGCTGGGCCTCGCAGCAATCCAGCCTCTCCTACCTGTCGCCGCGACGCTTCGGATTCTCCTCCTTCAGCGGCGCGGCCAGTGATGGAGACCTGGAGCAGGACGTCTCCTTCTACGGTCGGGAGGCGGGCTTCAGCTATGCGCTCGACGGACAGGCCCGCCGCCTTGTGTTGCAGCAACCCAACGGGCAGTTGGAACAATTCTCCCTCAACGCCCGGATGCAGGAACGGCTATCCGATACCGACACCCTTTATTTTTCACTCGGCGGCATGCGGGACGAGCGTGGGGACGTCGCGTCCTACTACGATCCCAACTCGGCCAATCGCGATCTTCACGTCGTCGAGACGCAGGAACCCAGCCTCTTCGCGGGGTATCACCACGAGTGGTCCACGGGCAACGACACGCTGGCGCTGGTCTCCTTCACCAGCGACCACCTCCAACTCGACAACGCCAAGCCCGGAATGTTTTTCCTCCAGCAAAGCGGAGGGGAGATCGTGAGTGTGCGGACGGTCCCCTTCCTGGAGCAGGACCTCGACAGCCGCTTCTCGCTAGCCACGGCGGAGGCCCAGCAGATCTGGTCCACCGAGCATCATCAATTGGTCGCAGGCGCCCGGTTTCAGGGCGGATGGGTGAATAGCGAGAGCACGCTCACCCAGTTGTCGCGCACCCTCGACAACGAAGACGTCACCTCGACCACGGAGCGCGCCGGTGCCTACGCCTATTACCAATGGGACCCAGTCGCGTGGATCCGCCTGAGCGGGGGCGTCAGCTACGATGCGCTGTGGTTTCCGGCGAGCGTCGATCTCCCCCCGCTGTCCGGACAGCGCGAAACGGAAACCCACTGGTCCCCGAAGGCCGCCCTTACGCTGTTTCCGTGGAAGGGGGGACAATTCCGCGGCGTGTACGCGCAATCCCTCGGCGGACTCTACTTCGACAACAGCGTCCGGCTGGAACCCGGCCAGTTCGGAGGCTTCACTCAATTATTCCGGAGCCTCATTCCGGAGTCCGTGGCGGGCCTCGTCCCCGGCACCACATTCGAAACCGCGGGCGTCGCGTACGACCAGGTCCTCGACTCCGGCACCTACTTTGGCGCGGAGGCCGTGCAACTCGACTCCGATGGCAGCCGCCAGGTCGGCGCGTTCACGAATTCAACCCCGCTCCCCCTGCCCGATGAACTCCTCGCGCTGTCGGAGGGCCTCCATTTCCAGGAACGCACCGTATCGGGCTACGTCAGCCAGTTGCTCGGGCAAAGCTGGACCCTGGGACTCCGGGGCAGCCTGAGCCGGGCGGAACTGGACACGGGTTATCCGGGTCTTCCCTCCACAACGCCCGGACTCGACCAATTGAACACGGAGCAAACCGCGACGCTGGGGCGCGTGCAGATGTCCGTCCGCTACCAGCATCCGCGCGGCTGGTTCGCCGAAGGCTTTGGCACCTGGTATCACCAGACCAATGGCGGCGCCGATGCGGACCTGCCCGGGGACTCCTTCTGGCAGGGCAATGTGTTCGTGGGATTCCGCTGGCCCCGTCAGATCGCCGAGATCCGCTTCGGCATCCTCAATCTGTCCGACCAGGATTATCGGCTGAATCCGCTCAACCTCCTGAATGCGCCCCCACGCAATCGTACGTTTGTGGCGTCGCTGCAGTTTAATCTTTGAGTAAGATTGGTCAGCGGTCGGTGGTCAGTGGTCCGTAGTGGCGACGACTGACCACCGACCACTGACCAATGACTACTTTCCACTTCCCCATGGAATTTAACCGCCGGAACCCGGAGCCTTCCCCCCGTGCTTCCCCGGCGTGAAGGTCAATGGACGCAGGTGTGGGTCGCGGGAGTGACCGCCGCCCTGCTGGCCTTCGTGGGGATGCTGCTGCTGCGCAGCGGGACGCGGCCCGACCCCTGGGCGGTGCGGGCCAGTTACGACGCACTGTATGCCTTCGCGACAGCGCCCGCGGCGGTGGAGCAACCCAACCTGCCCGTCCTGCTGGTCTACCTCGACCGCGACTCCTACCTGCGCGAAGGACAAAATCCCGATGCCTCCTGGAGCCGGCGCCTGCATGCCCGCCTTCTCCAGCGCCTCACGACGGCAGGAGCGCGCGCCGTGGTGTTTGACGTGGTCTTCGACGGGCCTGGAAGCGATCCCGCGGCCGACCGCGAGTTCGCGCAGGCCATTCGAGCCAACGGTCGCGTCGTGCTCGCGGCGGAATTGAACGGATGGCAGCGCCAGGCCGGGAATGCCGTGGAGGTCACCTCCCTTTCCCCGGTGCTGCCGTACGCGCCGTTGAAGGACGCCGCCGCGGGCTGGGGCCTCGCGTCGCTGCAGGTGGATGAGGACTTCACCGTGCGCCAGTTTTTTCCTGGATTCGCCGATGGCGAGTTCCCGAGCCTCACCGAGGCGGTCGCCCGGGTCGCTGGAGAGAAGCCGGAGTCCAAGCGGCGGGAGCTGAAGCGCTGGCTGCGCTACCTCGGCCCGCCGCTGACCGTGCCGCACGTCAGCTACAGTGCCGCCCTGCGATCGGACGAAACCCCGGACGCCCTTTTCCGCAACCGCATCGTCGTGGTCGGGGCCCGTCCCATGGTGACGGGATTCACCCAGCGCCGGGACGAGTTCCGCAATCCCTGGCCCGAACCCGGCCGCGGCGTCGCTTCCATGCCCGCGGTGGAGATTCACGCCACCCAAATGCTCAACTGGCTCCAGGAGGGATTCCTTCGGAGAATTCCTCCGGGTCTCGAGTGGGCGGGCGTGGTCTTGTCGGCCCTTGTCCTGACGGCCGTGCTCTTTTCCTTGAGGCCGGCCACAGCCACCGGAACCGCACTCCTCCTTGAAGGGGCATTGGCCGGGGTCGTCGCGGTCCTTTTCCTGAAACAGGGACTCTGGTTCCCCTGGCTCGTCGTCGCGACGGTCCAGATCCCGGGGGCCCTCACGGGCTCGGTGGTGTTCCATTCCGTGGAGTGGTATCGTCAACGCCGACGACTGGAGGCGGCCCGGCGAATTGCGGAGGCGCAGATCCGCGAGCAGGCCGAGTTGCTGGACAAGGCGCAGGACGCCATCGTGGTTCGCGACCTTTCAGGCCGGGTGACCTATGCAAACCCCGCGGTGGAGCGATTGACGGGCTGGACTCCAGCGGACTGGCTCGCGGGCAACGCGGCCGGTCCAGTTTTCGCGTCCTGTTCGACCGCCATTCGCGAAGCGGAGAAAGCCTGCAGGGAATCCGGTGAATGGATCGGCGAACTGGAATGGGCCACGCGCAGCGCCGAACGCCGGGTGGTCCAGAGCCGCTGGACGCTGATCCGGGATCCGGCGGGAAATCCTGCGAGCCAACTCCTCATCAACACCGACATCACTGAAAAGAAACGACTCGAGGCGCAGTTCCTCCGGGCCCAACGCCTCGAAACCGTCGGCAGCCTCGCCGGGGGCATGGCCCACGATTTGAACAGCGCCCTCGCGCCGGTGCTGATGGGGATCCAACTCCTGCGTCGCGACACCCAGGAACCCGAAGCCGTGCGCCTGCTGGAGGTGATGGAGGAAAACACCCATCGCGGAGCCGACATGGTCCGGCAGGTCCTGTTGTTTTCCCGCGGCGCCTCCGAGGAGCGCGCGCCGGTGCGTCCGGGAGCGGTTCTGACGGAATTGGAGCGGATGTTGCGCCACAGCTTTCCGCGCGGGATTTCCCTGCGGGCGATGGTACCGCCGGACCTTTGGACGGTGATGGCCAATCCCACCCAACTGCACCAGGTGCTGCTCAACCTGTGCGTGAATGCCCGGGATGCCATGCCCGGCGGCGGCGAGTTGACCCTTGCCGCAGACAATGTGCACCTGGACGACGCCGAGGCCGCCAGCATTACGCAAGGGCGCCCCGGGGATTTCGTGATGTTCCTGGTCAGCGACACCGGCGAAGGCGTCCCTCCCGAGGTCCTTCCCCGTCTCTTCGAACCCTTCTTCACCACCAAACCCGCCGGCAAGGGAACGGGGCTGGGGCTGTCCACGGTCGCCCGCATCGTGCAGGCCCACCAAGGGTTCCTGAACGTCCACAGCGAACCCGGCGCCGGCGCCACCTTTGAGGTGTACCTGCCGCGCGCTCCGGTGGACGCCCCGGTTCCGGAACAGGCGGCACCCGTCACCGCACCCCGCGGGCGCGGCGAGCGCATCCTGGTAATTCAAGACGACCAGTCGGTGGGAACCCTCCTCGCCGATGCCCTCCGGGACCACGGCTACGACGTCGTCGCGGCGTCGGAACTCATGAACGGGATCGAAGCCTCCCGCGGCAACCCGTCCCCCTTGGCGGCCGTGCTCCTTGATTCCGCCACGCCCGGGCCAACGGTTTCGGCCCTGGTCGATCGCGTGCGGACCGAACTTCCGGGAGTTGCCATTCTCCTCATGGTTCCCGGCGGAGCGACCCAGGTGCCGAGCCACACGATCATTCTCCGAAAGCCGCTCGAACTTCCCCACTTGCTCGAAAGCCTTGCCCAAGTCCTCGCCGCGAGGAACCCAGGAGTTGAGTCGCCCCCGACGGAGAACCGCCCAGGTTGGTAGTCCAGCCTTCAGGCTGCTCCGCCATCCCGTCGCAGGCCATCCGAGGCAAGACCGGCTGAAGCCGGCACAACGAACGCGCGCCCTTCTACTGCTTCCGCTGCGCGCGTCGCTTGGCTTCCAACAGTCGACTGGTGGGGTCGGCCTTCGGCGCTGGTGGCGCGCTGGGAGGTGGCGGCGAGGCGGACGGAGGTTCCGCTGCCGACGAAGTTGTCGGGGACGGCGGGGCTTGCTTCGGACGAAACAAATCCTCCGAAGCCCGCGCGACCGGAACATCGACAGTTCCTGCCGCGGTGCGTGATTCCCGGGTGCGCTCGCGGGCGGCGAGCAGGGACCCCAGGGACTCCTGGGCAGCGGTCGCCCGCGCGGGCTTGGCGAAGCCCAGGCGCTCCATCAAGCGACGCAGGCCCTTCGACCATTCCTCGCGATCGATGTCCACGCGTCGAACCGCCACATCCAGGACGAACAGGATCACCAGAAGCTTGAGCAGGACATCCCAGAGGTCGCGCGGTTGGAACGTCTTGATCCGGTTGATGAGATACGGATTGTCCACGTCCGGATTCAGCAGCTTGCCGCCGCCGGATTCCACGAGTCGGCGCAACAGGTTCAGGTTCGGCTCCGCCGCGTTGAATTCCGGCGAATAGTTGACACTGGCGCCGAGTACCTGCGCCCCGACGACTTGGCCATCCTTCATTTCCAGCAGATTCAACAGGTAGGCGCCCACCTCCTTCGTCGGGAACCGCGCCTCGTAGTGGCCGGGCCCCTTTTGCTCCAGATTGACCATGACGCGCTCGCCCTTGGGACTCGCCACCGCGGCCTGCAGGTTGAGGAAGTTCCGAAAATTCCCCTGCGCATCGAGGGCTTCGACGGAGATGACGCCTTCGCCGTTGTCCACCGTGACCTCGGTGTTGAAGTCCGCATTCTCCACCCGCCGCAACGCCCAGTTCACGGTCTGGGACCAGAATTGCCGATACTTCGCCCAACTGATCCAGTCCTGCGCCCACTTCGGACGCGCATCGCTGGTAAAGGCCACCGCGCGCCCGAGTCCGTACTGCCAGTGCGCCAACAGCGGATCCCCCTTGTCGGTGACCAGAGGGGTTTCCGCACGCGGTTTGGGAGAACTCGCCACATAACCGCGCAGCGTGGGAAATTCGCCGGCCCCGATTCCGCGGGTCAATTCACTGCCGCCCGCCACCTGAGGTTGGAAGGGATCCTCAAAAATCGCCGACTTCAGGATCACCGCCGCCTCCTTGATGAAGATCTGCGGCAACATCGCAGCCGACTTCACGTCGTAGAAGCGTCCCCCGCCCTGCGCGGCCATCCGCTCCATGGTCGTGGGCTGGACGTGTCCGCCGATCATCACCGTGCTGATGGTCACCCGGGACGCCACGAGGTCCTTCATCAACTGGTCGCTGGGCGCATTGGGATCCCCGTCGCTGAAGACAATGAGGTGCTTCAGATTCGCCGTGGATTTCTTGAGATCCGCATAGGCCAGCGACATGAGGCCCTGGAAACTCGGGAGGTCCCCCTGGTTCATGCCGGCAATCAAACCGGCGAGCTTGTTCTTGCTGCCCACCGGTTGCAGTTCAAACAGCGGATGCTCCGTGCCGTCCCAGAGGTACACCCCCAACTCATCCTGCGGTCCGAGGGAATCGAGGGCGGCGAGGGCGATGTCGCGCGCCACCTCGTTGCCGTTGGCGAACTCCATGCCGTGCATGACCAGACCCAGGGCGCCCTTGGGCAGCACCTTCTTGGAGCTGAGCTCCATGTCGAGCGGCAGCGTGGCCTCCAGCGGAGTGTTGCGGTAGCCACCCGCCGCAAAGGCCTGGTCGCCGCCGATGGCCACCAGTCCCACCCCAAAGTCCCGGACCGCACTCTCCAACAGGCTCATGCCCTCGCGTCCCAAATCCCCCGCGGCGACATTGCCCAAAATGATGGCGTCATAACTTTGCAACTCCGCCAGCGTGCCCGGGAGGCTGCGTTCATCCACCACGCGCACCTCGAGCTTAGATTCCCGCAACGCCGCCACCAGCGCCCGGTCCTGCTCCGGATTGCTGCTCACCAGCAACACACGCGGATCCCCCCGAACGTTCACAAAACTGCTGGCCTTGTTGTTCTGCGCGACCGTGTCGCCCTCCACCTCGATCTGCACCTGGTAGCCATAAAACCCCGGTTCATCGAGCGTCTGGGGCAGCGCGATCAGGTTCTTGCCGGCTTCCAGCACGGTCTTCTCTTCGCCCAGCAGACGATCATTGCGGAAGAAGCGGATCGTCGCGGGCCGTTTCGTATCGGAGGTCGCAAACACCCGGGCCTCGAAGGTCTGACCCTTTTTGAGATTGGCCGGGAGGCCCAGCTTCTGAACCGACACATCGCCTCCGCGACGAACGCCCAGCGGCACTACATCCAGCGTCACCCCGAGCGGTTTGGCCGCGGCGAGGGCCGCCATCGCATCCCCGACGTTCTCATTGCCGTCAGTGAGCAGCACCATGCGCTTCTGTCCGGTCTCCGGAAATGCGGCCGTCCCGAGCCGGATCGCCCCGGCAATGTCGGTGCGTTCGCCACCCACAATGGCCTGGATCTTTTCCGCATCCGCTGAGGAGGTGGCGGTGGTCTCCAGGGCGGCATCGGAACCGAAGATGAGGAAGCCCGCCTTGTCCACCTCGCTCTTGGCCTTGGCCCAGCGATTGGCCAGGGCGCGCGCGGACTCCTGTTGTCCGGACGGCACGGAATCCGACCGATCCAGGAGGAAAAAGACATTCATCCCCTCCTGCGGACGCCGCCACTGGATCCCGGCAATCGCCCCCACGAGGAAGAACACCAGCACCAATCGAAGCCCCGCCGACGCCCAGCGCCGCCACAGCGTGAGGGAAGCATCCGACCGCCAAGCCAGCCACACGGTCCAGGCCACTGCCGGAATCAGCAGCAGCAGCCAGAAGGGATGGGTGAATTGGAAGGGCACAGGAGAGAGTCGTCAGTGGTCGGGGGTTAGTGGGGGAGAGTCATTGGTGATTCGTCATTGGTTCACTCTTGGCGGCTCTGGTGACTGAAAACTGAACACTGAAAACTTGAAACTACCGCCGGTGCAGCTTCTGCACGCGGTGATTCTGGGAGTCGGCGATGTAGAGGTTGCCTTTCGAATCCAGGGCGATGGACCAGGGGTTGGCGAACTGGCCGGGAGCGGCGCCAGCACCGCCCACCACCTCAATCACCTGGTCGCGGGCGTCGAGGATGGTGATCCGGCTGTTGCCGAATTCACAGATGTACTGGTTGCCGGAGGCGTCCACGCGGATGTCGTAGGGGTAGCTGAATTCCCCGGGATGGGAGCCCGCCCTTCCATGGCAACGCAAGAACTTGCCGTCGCGATCAAACACCTGGATCCGATGATTGCAGGAGTCGGCCACAAAAACCTCATCCCGCGGCCCCACCGCCACGTTCTCGGCCCGGTTGAACTGGCCGTTCTCCGTCCCCGGGGATCCCCACACCGCCGTCGGACACGCCCGGAAATGATTCGTGCCGGCCGGCAGCACGTCCACACAGTGCCCGAGTCCGGGCACCGCCGTGCCGGGACCGAGGGTGAAGCGCTGCACGCGGTCCACGACCGTGTACTCGCTCACGTGGAAATCCCCGTGTGAATCCTCGGCAATGCCACGGGGCAGGATGAACTCGCCCACGTTGGTCCCCTTCACCCCCCACTGGGCCACCAAATGGCCGCCCGGGGTAAAGTGATTCACCCGCATGTAATGCGGTTCCACGACCACCACGTTGCCGTCGTGGTCGAGGGTCATCCCTTTGGGTTTGCCGAGATCGGTTTCCGGCATCTGCCACTGGAGCAGGTAGCGCCCGTCGGGACTAAACTTCTGAACGCGCCCCGTGAGATCGACTACGTAAAGATTATCGTCCCGATCACACACCAGGGATCGCGGCTTGTTGAACTGGCCGGGCGATACGCCGCGGGAACCCAGGACCGTGACGCCGGAAAACAACTTCGATTGAAGCGGGGTCATTTCCCCGCCGGACTCTGGATTCCGGCCACACCCGGCTGCACCCAGAATAGCGAACAAGGCCAAGGCCACCCGCGATCCGCGGGACGTCCCACACCTCACGAGAGTCCATGCCAGCCACGGAACCAGCGCCAACCCCAGCAGAAGGATGCAGAGTGAATTCACCTGGGCCGCGTGGCCGTAGTGCAGCAGGTTGAAAATCCTCAGGGCCAGCGTCTCGCCCCCGGGTGGCTGGATGAGCACCACGCTCTCCACATCCCAAAGGCAGAGCAGGTACACCAGGTACCAGGCCGCGGCGCAGGCGGGTGCCACCTGGGGCCAGACCGTGTCCCGAAACACCCTCCAGGGACCCGCCCCGAGCGTGCGCGCCGCGTCAGACATTGCCGGATCCGCGGTCGCCACCGCGCTCTCGACCAGGGATCCGCCCACCGCCAGATAGCGAACGACCAGCGCGATCATCACCACCGCGAGACTCTGGTACACGACGCTGAGTCCCGGTCGATTGAAGAGGGCGATCAACACCACGCCCGTCATCACGCCGGGGATCAGGAACGGAATCCAGGAGAGCCAGCGCAGGGGGATCCTGCGTCCGGACGCCGCGACCGCGAGTCCGGCCGCCACGACCAACGTCGCGGTCGCGGCCGACGTCCCCACGGAATTCAGGAGCGCCCCCATACCCGCCGAAGCAGCGCCGGGCAGTTCGAGCCATGTGCGTCCCGTCGCCACGAGGCGACCGAGGGGGAACATCACGGTAAATCCCATCCACAGCAGGGTCACCCCACTCGCAACCGGCCACAACACCCCCAGTTGCGAACGAAGAATCCCAGCCCCCGCGGAACTCTGCCACCGGGGCCACGCAATGCTCCGCCCCCGGAACACGGCCAGCACCACGACCGGCACCAACAACAGCGGCCACGTGGCCCGCAGGGCGCCCGTGGCGTCGAGGCGCGTGTTGAAACGGATCCAGAATTCCTCGGTGAAAACGCGCACCTGGAACAGGACCGGCACCGTGAAATTCGCCAGCGACAAGGTCGCCACGACGACCGCGGACAGGACCAATTCCGGGCGCGCCACGGGAATGAGAAACTGCGCCAGCAGGGGAACACCGCGCACGGCGGGATCGGATTCCAGCAAATCGGACTGCAGCCGGGACCACGCCCCCATCACCAACAAACAGGGGACCGGCCAGAGCAGGGCTCCCAGGGTGAGGGCGGTCAGCAGCCACGAACCATCCGCGAGGGATCCCGGGGCCGCCGTCGCCCGCCAGGACGCGGTGAGGTCCAGCCAGTGATTGGCCACGAGAAACGGCGGCAGGGCGAAATTCACGAGCGTGACTGCCATCAGGAGCGCGCGGAAACGTCCGGTGGCCCCAGCGAGGGCGATCGCCGCCACCAACCCGGCTCCGAGGCTGAGCGCGGTCGCCCCGGCGGCCACCGCCAGCGAGTCGAGAAACAGGACGCCACTCATCGCCGGAAGACCTCGGTGAGTTGCCCGCTGGCTGCGTCGAGTTCGGAAACCATCCGATTCCAATCCGGATGCAACCCGGTCTCCGGAGTCGACAGGGTCTCCAACGCTCCCGCCTGCTGCAGCGCGGACGTCACCGTCGGCGACTGCAGGAAGGCAAACAACTGGACTGCCTCAGGCGAGGCCCCTCCGGGCTTGGCGACCAGGGCCACCGTATTGGGAATGAGCAGCGTCTCCGCGATCGGCGGGAGCGCGGCCACCGGGAGCCCTTCCCGTTGTCCCGCATCGATGTCATCGGAATCCGTGAGACCCACCCAGGCCTCGCCCCGGGCGACCCGTCGGACAACCTGGGAATTTCCTTCCTCCAGAAACGGTTTGTTGGACGCGAACGCCCGGCACCAGGCGAGCCAGATCGATTCCCCCCAAAGCTGACGCAGGGCGAGCAGGTGGGTGGCCGTGGTTCCAAACAAGGGAAACGCCATCGACACGCGTCCCCGGTAGGCCGCGTTGGTCAATTCGACGAGAGTTCGCGGCGGGACAAACGCCTGGTCCGGTTTCCCGGAAGCGTTGGTGCGCACCACCAGGCAGCGACTGCGGTGGCCAAAGGCAGCCCATCCGTTCGTCGGCACAAAAATCCCGGCAGCGGCCAACTGTCGGGCGCGAAACTCCTCGTTGCCCCAGAACACGTCGCACACGGGGTGCTCCCGTTCCGCGAGCAGGCGGTTGGCCAGTCCGACGGTCTTCACCGCCTCGCTGTCGAAGACCGGTTTCACGCGGATGCCCGTCCTCGCCGTGAACTCCGCCAGCAGCGGCTCGGCGAAGACCTGATCCTGGGCGCAATACAGGACCACTCCCTTCGACGACCGGGTCGATAGGAGGAGCCCCAGGAATCCCACACCGATGAAGGCGTAGAGCCACACCGGGCTCCAACCCCGTCGCGGCGCCGGCGCCGGACTCACCGGGTCCGGGGAGTTCGCGGCCCCGTGTGAATCAGGACCCGTCACGCCGTCCTCCGGTGAAACCACCACCACTCCACCATCATGACGGCGAATGCCGCGAGCGCGAACCAGCGCCAGTATTCCAGATTGGCGCGCTTCAGTTCCGTCGCCACCACATCACCGCGGCGTCCTACGCTCAACTGGTCGCTCGGAGCGATGGCGGTTTCCGCCGGGTCGAGCAGGTTGACCGCGAAGTTCACCTCGTTGGTCCCCATCAGGACGCGGTAAAGGCCCTGGTGCGCAGTATCCCCAAAGGTGAGTTCCCGCGTGGAGGCTTCCAGCGGAATGCTGCGCTCAGCGCCCCCGGGCAACACCACGCGGGCGAGGCCGTTGGTTGGCGAAGTGCCCTCGCCCGAAAGTGGCAGCCGGAAGGCTTCCCCGGCCTTGACCGAAAGCCGGGCGGCTGCGGCGGATCCGGGATTCAGCCAATCCACCGCGTTGGCGACGAAGATTGGGAAACTGATGCGCAGCGGCCAGGTGCTTTGCAGCGCGTCGAAGGCCACCCACACGATACGCTGGCGCCCGAGCTCCCCCGCCACGACCAGCGGCGATTCCGGGGAATCCACCAGGGGAACCGCCCACGAGGGCGCCTTCACCGCCATGGCCTGGGCGACGAGCACGTTGTCGAAATTGACGAAGCGCAGGACCGGATGCGTATTGCGCCAGTCCACGATGGGCGGGGCTTCGAGCGAGCCGATCGGGCCCGGGAACCAATTGGTGTCCGCAACGTGAAACGCCAATACATTGGCCGCCGGCCAGGTCGCCGGCACCACGTCATCGAGCACCACCAGATCGAAACGCTCCGGCCCCTCGGAATACTCCTTGGCCACCGAGAGCTGGACGGTGGGTCCGGCCGCCGCCAGCGCCTTCTCCAGAAACCGGTTTCCCCGGGAGACCAGCAGCACCCGGACCGGTCCGGGTAGTCGGCTGACGATGCGGGCCTCGTTGTCGGCCGCGAGGACGTCCTCCCGGGTCAACTTGACCGAAAACACGCCGTCCTTCTCCTGATTGGCCAAAAACACCACCGGCGTGGTGTTCGTCGCCGCAAACAACACCTTCGGCAGTGTCGATCAGTTGGCCGTCGAACCGAAGTTCAGGCTGGCCACCGGCCGCCGGACCAGTTGGCGGCGTGGCTGCGGCGCAGGCCGGGATTTTCCAGTTCGACTTCACGTCCAGCGTGACGATGCCGAGGTTGTTCGTCTCTCGACCCACGCGGTGGAAGGTCAGTCGGAGGTCCTTCTTCTCAAACTCGGAGAGATCCACACCCGCGCCGTCGCTGAACAGGTGGATCTCCGCATTCGGTTTGTCCTGGGTCGGGGTAGCTGCCACCGGAGCGCTTCCGCGAGGCGTGTCAGGAATCCCGTCGGCTGGGCGGAATCCAGGGCGCGGCGCAGAGCCGACGCCGACGTCGCCGACTGCTTCACCTCGGCATTCGCGCCGGCCAGCATGATGAGCATCTGGCTGCTCTTGGGTCCGAAACCCGTCCTCAATGCATCCACCAATTTCAAGGCTCGAGCCCGCGCAGAATCAAATCGGGTGGGATCGCCATCCCGCCGCCTGCATGGACGCACTCGCGTCCAGAATCTCACCTGCAACGAAGCGTCCAGGGTGCGTCCGGAAAAATAGGGACGCGCGAGGGCCAGAACGGCCAGCAACAGCAGGAAGCTGGAAGAAACAGCAACCAGTTGTGCCGCGCATGACACTGGAAGGGCACTGGCCTGGGTCTCCGCGAAGCTGCTGCGGCGAGGTGCTGGGCACCAACCGGACCACCCGCTTTCAGCCAACAGGTAGAACGCCACCACGACCGGCAGCGACGGGGCGAACAGGAACGCAGCGGGGAAGAAAAATTCATGTACAGCGATGCGTCTTGGTTTCGTTGGATGTCCATCGCCGTGGTGTTTCAGTGGCGACGGGATGGACGTAGGAAGGGGGCGTCCACTTTCATTCCCCAGACGGCGGGCGATCAGGGGATGCTTGACCCGCCCTCCGGACCGAACGGGAGTTTGGCGTGCGCCTCGCGGATTCATTCTCTGCCTCGTGTTGGGCGTACCGGGGCTTCTCGTCGCCGCGCCCTGCTCCCGGGATCGCGTGAGCATGGATAATGTGCTCACCGACGACCAGGACTACGGGGATTTTTCGTGTCATGGGCATCCGGTCCTGCGCACCCCGAACCTGGACCGCCTCCGCAACGAAGAGTCCAGATGCCGACTTCCACGTCGATCCCACCTGCGCCCCAACCCGGAGCGCCCTCCTGACGGGCGCCACGAGTTCCGGAATGGCGTCACCCACACCATCCTGGAGCGCGAGCGCCTGGCCCCGGGAGCCGTCACCCTGGCGGACGCCCTGAAGTCGGCCGGGTACGCTACCGGCATCTTTGGCAAATGGCACCTGGGCGACGAAGCGGCTTACCGGCCGGACCGGAGGGGGTTCGAGGAGACGTTCATCCACGGGGGCGGCGGTATCGGACAAACCTACCCGGGCTCCTGCGGAGACGCCCCGGGCAACACATATTTCGATCCCGTCATCCTGCACAACGGGGCGTTCGAGCGAACCCAAGGGTATTGCACCGATGTCTTCTTTGCGCAGTCCATGCGCTGGATGGACACCGTGAAGTCCCGGGGCCCATTCCTCGCGTGGATTGCCTGCAATGCCCCGCACGTCCCCCTCCAGGTGCGTCCCGAGGACGAAGCGCGCTATGCCGGCAAAGTAGCGAACACCAACGCCGCCCGCTTTCTGGGCATGGTCGCCAACATCGACGACAACGTCGGCCGCCTGCTGAACTGGATGCACGATCGCGGATTGGACCGGAACACTCTGATTGTGTTGCTCACGGACAACGGCGCCGACGGAGGCATCCTGGCGGGTTACAACGCCGGCATGCGGGGCAAGAAGGGCACGGCATTCTTGGGCGGGACTCGCGCCGCCTCCTTCTGGCGCTGGCCGGGCACTTTGTCCCCCGCGGATTGCACCGCCCTCACCGGCGCGGCAGACGTATTCCCCACCGTGGTCGATCTCGCGGGGGTTCCTGGTTCCGAGACGCTTCGAAACCAGGTGGAGGGACGGAGTCTCGTTCCCCTGCTGGAAAATCCCAAGGCACCCTGGCCGGATCGCACCCTGTTCACCCATGTCGGGCGCTGGACGCGCTGGGAGGAACCCGCCGACGCCACCTACCGGGCCTGTGCGGTGCGGACACCCCGTTGGCATCTCGTATCGCCGGATGGCGGCCGGACGCCGCACTGGATGCTGTTTGATGTGCGGTCGGATCCCGGCGAACTCGTCGACGTTTCCCCGGCTCAGCAGGACGTTGTCCGGGATCTCGCCGCCCGCTACGACGCCTGGTGGGCGTCCGTCCAAGGCAGCCTCGTCAACGAACACGTCCGGGGTCCGGCGATCAATCCCTTCAAGGAACTTTACTGGCGCCAGTTCGGAGGTGGACCGAGTGATGAGGACCGACGCGGGATGGACGTCGATTCCAATCCCGCCACCCGCCGATGAAGTTCCAGAGTCCGATGAACGTTCCGCCGGAACCACGAGCCAGCGCACCGACGACAGACCTCAAGGCCTGGGCTCAGGATTGGATCGCCGCGTGGAACTCCCACGATCTCGAGCGGATCCTCAGCCACTATGCGGACGAGGTGGAGTTCCACTCACCGTTCGTCGCTCGATTGTTGGGAAACGACGAAGGCTGCCTGAAGGGAATCGGGGCTCTTCGCGATTACTTTGCCCGAGGACTCAAGAGTTACCCCGGGCTCCATTTTGAATTCCGTCGGGTTTATCCGGGATCGGGCAGCTGCATCCTGGAGTATACGAGTGTCCAAAACCTTCGCGCTGCGGAGATGATGGAATGGGATTCCTCGGGAAAAATCCGGCGCGTCCGCGCCCACTACGACCAAACGCTTTGAAATGAACTCCCCTGCCGATTCAAGTCTCCCGACCGATCTGCGCGAACAGCTGCTGGAGCGCCTGGGTTTTTCAACGACCCCGGACCCCAACCCGGAGACCTTGCGGCACCTCTACGACGCCTGGTGCCGCAACATCCCCTTCGACAACCTCCGAAAGTTGCTGCACCTGCGCAGCGGAACGGAAGGGTCCCTTCCCGGTGCAACTCCAGCGGACTTCTTCAAATCGTGGATTCAATACGGAACCGGTGGCACCTGCTGGACCAACGCGGCGGCCATGCACGCCTTGCTGACCTCCCTCGGGTTCGAATGCCAGCTGGGTGTGGCCACCATGCTGGTGGTCCCGGACCTGCCTCCCAACCACGGCACCGTCCTCGTCACGCTGGGCTCCCAACGGTTCCTCGTGGACGGCTCCATGCTCCATGGCGAACCCCTGCGGCTGGAGGATGGCGCGGCAACGGAAATCCCGCATCCCGCCTGGGGTGTCCGCTGCACCCACCGGGAGGGACGCTGGCACGTGCGGTGGCGTCCGCTCCACCAGGTGGATGGATTTGAATGCCGGCTCGAACACTTCGACGCCACGCCGGAGGAATATCGCGAACGCTACGAGCAAACCCGGGGGTGGAGTCCGTTCAATTACGAGGTTTCAGCCCGGCGCAACCGGGGAGACACCGTCACCGGGGTTGCCTTCGGACACTCGGTCACGCTGAGGCCCGACGGATCCGTACTCCGGGAACCGGTGGACCTTGCGGAACGCAACCGAATCCTGATCGAAGTGATCGGCATCCGGGAGGAGTTGGTCGCCTCCCTGCCCGCCGACATTCCCACGCCGCCGCCTCCCGGTTCGAAGACCGCACTGGCGGCGTCGGGGAACTCCTAGGCCGATTTCGCCGCCTGGATGAAGGACGCCACCTTTTCAGGGTCCTTCCGTCCCGGGGACAATTCGACGCCGCTGGACACATCGACGGCGTAGGGACGCACCCGCCGCACCGCCTCCTCCACATTGTCGGGTTTCAATCCCCCGGCCAACACCAGCGGTCCCACGCGCTCGCGGGCCGAAACCGCCAACTCCCAGTCAAACCGAGCACCCGTGCCGCCATGGGCACCCGCAGACCACGCATCGAGCAGGTAGGCATCCACGGAATCGCGATAACGTTCCAGCCCTTCCAATGTTTCGGGTCCACGGACCCGGAAGGCCTTGAGGACGCGGACCGTCCCCCGGAAGGAACGGCAGTAGTCCGGGGATTCGTCGCCATGAAACTGGGCAACCTCAATTCCGGTCCGGGCGAGAACCTCCGCAGCCACACTCGACGGCGCATCCACAAACAACGCAACGCGGCTCACCAAGGGCGGGAGGCTCTGGATCCAGTCGGCGGCTTTCTCCCAGTCCACAAAGCGCGGCGTGCCGGGAACGAACACGAACCCGAGGGCATCGGCCCCGGCGTCGAGAGCCATCCGGGCGTCGTCCAGATTCGTCAACCCGCATATTTTGACCCGCGTGCTCATCCACTGTGCTAGCGCCTCACGGAAGGGCCGAAATCTCAAGCATGCGCTCAACGGAACGGCGCGCCCGGCGCGCGATGTCGTCGGGAAGCTCCACCTCGGTTCCAGTCGGGTCATGCAGTCGTGCAGCTTTTCCAGCGTGTTCATCTTCATGAACCGGCACTCGTTGCATGCACACCGTTCGTGGTGCGGGAATGAACTCCTTGTCCGGACACTGCGCCGCAACCGGTGCAGCATCCCCGCCCCAGTCGCAATGATGATGCTTTTCGAGGGCGACTGGCGGCAGTAGGTCACCATCTTCCGAGCACTGTCGGCCAGCATGCGGACCGCCCGCGTGCATTCGGGGTGCGCGACGATCGGGGCGTTCGGACGCTCCCACGGATGCGCGAAATCGCGGCGTGGGTCCACTCCACGTGCACGTAGCAGTTGCCCTTCCAAAGCGTCATCGGACGTCCGGTCTGCTCCATCACCCAGCCGCCCAGATTCTCGTCGGGGACGAACAGAAGGTCGCGATCCTTCGGCGCATGTTCGACGATCTTCCGGGCATTGCCGCTGGTGCAGATGCAGTCGCTGAGGGCCTTCACCGCGGCGGAGCAGTTGATGTAGGCGATGGTGTAGAAGTTCGGATTCGTGGCCTGGAGCGCCGCGAGTTTTTCCGCCGGACAACTCTCCTCCAGCGAGCAACCGGCATCCTTGTCGGGCAAAACGACGATTTTGTCCGGATTCAGGATCTTGGCCGTCTCCGCCATGAAATGGACGCCGCAGAAGACGATGACGTCCGCCGACGTGCGGGCCGCGTGCTGGGCCAGGCCGAGGGAATCCCCAACGTAGTCCGCCACATCCTGGATTTCCGCGATCTGGTAATTGTGCGCCAGGATTACAGCGTTGTGCCGGCGCTTCAGTTCGAGGATCTCCCGGGACAGGACGTCCGGAGGACCGGCGGGAAGCGGCCGGCGGACTCCAGGGGACTGCACCTCGGGTGCGTTGAACATGGGGCATCCTAGGCGGAGGAGTGGGTCCTGAAGTCGAAAGAGAGAAATGCGCCAGGGACGCCCCCCAACACTACCCCGCCCGTTCGTAGTCCGGCCTTCAGGCTGTTCCCCCGCCCAACCGCCGCCCTCGCGCCGCCGAGCCACAGGCTGAAGCCTGCACTACAAACGCCCCGAACCGCCGGCTCCTGATGCGTCTTCGCAGACCTGGGTCCGGAATCCGACTGGACTCCCGGCGTCGCGTCGGTAGCGTCCTCAACGTCCTCAACATGACCCTTCCCGCCTCGATTTCCGCATTCATCCGCAACGATTTCCTTCGATCTGGATTCCAACCGCGGCGAAGTGCCGCTGATCCCACGAAGACTACCAATCCCCCAAAAGCCCAACCTCCCTCGTCCGCACCCAGGTTTCGGCGTACTTCCTCCCGCGCAGTCTGTGCAGCGGGCGCGGCGCTGGCCCTGATGGCCGTGTCGTCCGTCGCTTTGGCTCAATCCGACAATTTCGATTCCGGAACCCTTGGCGCGGGATGGAAGAAGTACGAGTTCTTCCCTCAAAGCTACACGTTTCCGCTTTCCAACCCAGGCCAGGCCCTGCGCATTCAGGCGGCACCCGTGCCCGGAGCCGCGCCCGCAGCGGCGGCAATCCTCCGGGATCCGGCCGACTTCTATGTCGCTATCGACCCGAAGAATTGGCAGGTCAGCGACCAGGTGGTCCTGCTCGCACATTGGAATCCCGGCGGCGACGACGGCCTCCGGGGAGGCACTGAATCATCATGAACTATGATGTGGCCCAGGACGGGGAAGGAGCCAATGACCGGAAGGGCGGACAAATCCAGATCAACACCATCGCTCCCGGTTTCGATGCCTCGACCAAGCCGTGGCCGACATCACCCTCGAACCGGGGCATTCGAACACCGATCTTTCAGGGGGTGGGCACCAACCTACACCGGGCGGGTCTATGGTCAAGCCCAGGATCTGACGACCTGCTGGTCACCATCCACGTCGAAGACTCCACCTACAACGAGGGCCAGTGCGGATTCCTTTCCTTCAGCCGCGCCGGCACCTCCGGGGTCACCGACGTCACGATCGACAATTACTTCGCGGCGGCTGCGGATCCGAATGCCTCCCTCGCCCCAGTCATTCCTCCCTCGCTCCCCGGAACACCGACCGTGGTGAGCCGGACGCCCGCGAAGCGGTTCGCGAACTTCCATCCGGCGGCCGACGGGATCCGGTTTCAGGCCCAGACGTTCGGTACCACGCAGATCGATGCGGCGGCGACGCGGCTCTACTTGAACGGCATCGATTCCTCGGCCGCACTGGCGCCTCTGCCTCCCAACGGCACATCCGCCACGTTCGCCACCAAGGCGGGGACTCTGGCCCCCAATACGGTATATGCGGCGCGGATTGAACTGCAGGATACCACGGGCGCATTCCACTCCATTCACACCTTCTGGTTCGACACGTTCACCGACGCCTATGTCGGCGCTCTGCCCGTCCGAACCATCGAGGTTGAGGACTACAACTATTCCGACGGTCTCTTCCAGTCGGGGGTGATTCCGGTTTCTGGAATCGACGAAAACGGTGCGGTGATCGGCAGCCCGGGTAATGGCTACTACAACACCCTCGGCACGCCCGAGGTGGATTTCTCCAAGCCGGGCGGGAGCTATCACTCCCAATTGTCCGAGTACCGCCCCGACGACCGAGTGCAGATCACCCAGGGTTCGACCATCACAGCAGGTCGTGACGAGGCGGGCGACATCGCTGATGCCGTCACCACTTCGACCGACCCCTATCGCATCCATGACACCCAGCGGTCGCAATACCGGACGGCAAAGGTTTGGGAATACCAAGTCCGGGCAACCTCGCCCGGGGATTGGATGAACTACACCCGCGAATTCGCCTCCGGGAACTACAATGTCTACCTGCGCTGCGGCAGCTTCGGTTCCACGGAGGTGAATCTCGATCAGGTGACCAGCGATCCCAAGGTGCAAAACCAGACCACCAAGCGCCTCGGCACATTCTCGGTCCCCAATCACTTCATGCGGCTGAACTACGCCTATGAGCCACTGATGGCCGATGGGAAGCCGGCCGTTCTCAATCTTTCCGGTGAAACCACGCTGCGTCTGACCCTGGCGGGAGTCACTGGCAAGGATGAGCGGACGGTCTCGCTGGACTATTTGCTGCTGGTGCCGGTGGCCAAAACCGACACCACGACGGTCTTCGACGACTTCAACGACGGAACCGACACCGCCGACCCGGCCTGGCAGCATTACGATCCGATCGGCGGCCTCACGGCGCCCCCGGCCCAATTCCTCTTCCCCGATGGACATTATCAGATCATCGCCCCCGCCCAGCAGGATCCCAACTGCCAGGCCGGACCCGCCCGGGCCGGCAGCTTCCTAAAGGACCGGCCCTATTCCGACTTCGAAGTGTCGGTCGACCTCGTGAACTTTGACGACACCCTCCGGCAGGCGATCGGCATCGGCGCCCGCATCGTCACTCCGGGACTGGGAACCACGGGCGGCTACCTCGCCTCCTGGGAACCCGGTGGTGGCTCGCTTCCGGGCGAGAGCAATGGCGATCTCGACATCTCCATCCTCGTGAACGAGGAGGCGGTGAAACAGATCGAGACGGCTCCCAGCGGATTGCACCTCCAGAAGGGCAAGAGCTATCGCTTCGTGTTCCGGGGCGTCGGCAACAACTTCGAATTCCGGGTCTATGACCTCGCGAACCTGGATGCGCCGCTTATCGTCCTTCCGGGCACCGATCCCGACAACACCTACACCTCGGGACTCGTAGGCCTGATCGTCGCCAGCAACGGGGTCTGCGAAACGGGCGCCGACGCCACCTGGGACAACTTCCTGGTCCGCCTCCCACCCGCGCAACTGTCCATCCAACTGGACGGATCCAACGCCAATCTGTCGTGGCCGGTGGTGCCGTCCACGCTGCAGTCGAGTCCGAGCCTGACGAGCCCGCAGTGGTCGGACATCACGAACGGCATCACCGAGTCCAATGGTGAGAACCACTACTCAGCGCCGGTGTCCGGCACCCTGTACTACCGACTTCTCCAGCCGTAATCGGAGCAGAGGTTTCAACGCAGCCGGTTCCTTCGGGAGCCGGCTGCGTTTTTGTTTCGCCAGGTCGAATCCGGATCAACGAAGTTGCGAGGCCACCGCCTCTCCAAGGCGGACCGCCTCGCGCACGGGAAGCCTGGAGACAGCCTGGCGCAATGGATCCTGATGATAGGAAGCGGCGCGGAGTTCCAGCTGGTGGCCAACGACCCGGGCGTACGCGGCCACCGGGGCCTGGCATCCACCGCCCATGGCCGACAGGAAGGCGCGTTCCGCGGTCACCGCCTGGAAGGTGTTCAGGTGATTCAGAGCGGCGCAGAGCGAGGCGATTTCGGGATCGGCGTTCCGG
The DNA here is from genome assembly GCA_046346705.1 of Verrucomicrobiota bacterium. Lineage (GTDB taxonomy): Bacteria > Verrucomicrobiota > Verrucomicrobiia > Limisphaerales > UBA9464 > UBA9464. Next base: position 142,010 of record JAXMHR010000001.1, read on the forward strand.
ATTTCCAGCGCGATCGCCCCCTGCCCCACCGCCGGAAGCATTTCCTCAGGCTCCAGGATGTACCCGAGCAATCCCGTCGGAGGCGGAGTGAGTTCCGCGCGCCGGGTCGCCGGCAGACGGGGATCCAGCCGCAGCACGCCGCGGGGTCCGAGGTCAAAATGGAGGCGAAGCAGTCCCGCGGCCGCCAGCAAAGTGGCGTCCAACTCCCATTGGTCCCGCACCTTCTGCAACCGGGTGCCGAGATTGCCCCGGATGGGAACCACTTCGACGTCCGGACGCATCGACCGGATCTGGGCGGCGCGACGGGGACTGCTCGTCGCGACCACGGCGCCCTTGGGAAGCGCTGAAACTCCGGCGCGCGGACGCCCGAAATACGGCTGACGACGACCCGGACTCCAGTCCTCGGGGGGACGGACGGTTTCCAGGAACTCAGGATACTCCGAGTCGCGGTACAGCAGGACCTCCCGCGGATCCGCACGAGGCGGCGTCGCCGCCAGCACCAGGCCTTCGGGGAGTTCCGTCGGCAGATCCTTGAGGCTGTGAACGGCGATGTCCGCGGTCCGCTCCAGCAAGGCCACTTCCAGTTCCTTGGTGAACAAGCCGCGAGGCGTGGACGCGGCGGAATCCGAGGGATTCGCACTCTGCAGTTGGTCCCCGGTGGTCCGGATCACCCGGGTTTCAAACCGGCGGTGCGGGAACAATGCCTGAAGGTTCGAGCGAATTCCCTCGGTCTGGGCCAGAGCGAGCGCCGAACCCCGGGTGGCGAGTACGACGGGTCGGGAATCGGGATCGGAATGGGATGAAGCCATGCGGGAAAAAAGTCCGGCTTACTCAAACACCCAGCGACTCGGAACGATGGCCGCCGGGCCGAGGCCGTGGATCAGGGCTTGGACGCGCTCACGGATGATCTCCTCGCAGCGGGCCAGCTCCTCCTTCCGGTTGCGCACGTGTTCGTCGGCGATGGCCTGGAGGTCATCCACATTGGCGAGGAATACGCCATCAAGACGCTTCACCTCGGGATCAATGTCCCGCGGCACCGCCAGATCCACCAGCAACAGCGGGCGGGCGGGCCGACGTGCCAGCAGGCGCTGGAGTCGGGGAAAATCCAGGATGAAGTGGGGGGCGCTGGTGCTGCTGATGATGATGTCGAGCCGGCCAAACTCCTGCTCCCACTCGTCGAAATGAATGGCGCGTCCGCCCAGTTCCTCCGCCAGAGCCGCCGCGCGATCCCAGGACCGGTTGCTGACAATGACCGAATGGGCACCGCGGGACAGTAGGGCGCGCGCGGTCTTCTCGGAGGTGTCGCCGGCCCCGATGACCATGACCTGGCGGTCGGACAGTCGGTCGAAGATCTTTTCCGCAAGGTCCACCGCCACGGACGCCACGCTGGTGTTTCCGCGCTGAATCTGGGTCTCGCTCCGGACCTTCTTGGCCGCCGCGAACGCCGTCTGGAACACCTTGTTGAGAATGCGTCCGGTGGATCCCGCCTCCAGCGCGACCGCATACGCCTGCTTCAACTGCCCCAGGATTTCTGTTTCTCCGAGCACGAGGGAATCAAGTCCGCTGGCCACCCGGAACAGGTGTTCTGCGGCCGCCACGCCCCCAAGGCCGTACAATTGTCGGCCGCACGGCTCGAGCACTCCGCGGTCCTGGAGAAAGAACTCCCGGAGGATCGGGGCGACCTCGGCGGCCGGGCGACCCGAAGCAACGTAAAGTTCCACCCGGTTGCACGTGGAAACGAGGACTGCCTCCTCTGCGAGACCGGTCTTCCGGACGCGCTCCAGCATCGCGGGCACCTCCGGCGCGCTGCACGCAAACCGCTCCCGGAGCTCCACCGGGGCGGAGTGATGGCTCACCCCAAGGACGATGAGGTTCGCTTTGTTCACGGATTATGGATGGTGGACGGAAGATTGGTTCCCCAAAACGTGAGCAGCACGAAGACAAAGGCGCCGATCACGCTCCACGCAAAGCGCCGTCCCACCGCCCGCAGCCGGTCGTGCAGGCCCAGCAATGCCCCATAGGCGACCCAAACCACGAGGGACCAGATCAGTTTCGGATCCGAAACAAAGAAGGTTCCGCGTTCCTGATGCAAATACCAGGTACCCACCGCGAGCCCCAACGTAAGCAGCGTAAATCCTGCGATGACCAGTCCCGTGGTGACCCGCTCCAATCTCTGGATCGGAGGCAGGAGGGCCAGTACGGCGCGGGTCTTGTTGAATTTGAGGTTGTGCTCCTGGGAGAGATACATCAGCGCGGCCACCGCGCTCAGGCCAAAGGCCCCGTAGGCCAGCAGGACCAGGGCGGCGTGCAGGCTTTCCCAACCGTGGACAAAGGCGGGACGCGGCCCCCGTTCGTCGAGCAGCGGGAACAATCCAAAGACTCCGAAGGCGAACAGCAGCGGGGACACCATCACCCCCAGAAACCGCAATCGCCGCCAAATCCCCAGCAACAGGAAGGCGGCGACGATGGTCCACGCAATGAACATCGTGGCCTCGAACAAATTGTTGATCGGACAGCGGTCGATCGAGAACCCGCGCTGCAACATGGCCACCGTATGCAGGATGGCCCCGGTGGCCAGGAGGGCATACAGCGTCCAGTCGTCCCGACGAAATCCGCGGCGCCACAGAAGCACCGAATAGGCCGCCCCGACGCCGTAACAGATCACGGCGAGGGCGAACCACTGGCGATCCGTGAACCCAAGCATGCCCCGAGATTACGAAACAGCCGCCGGATGTCCATGCACAGCCTTGTCCCCGCCGGCGCCGACAGGATTCCCTCAATAACCTGAAGCCTGACCGTCCTTCCGGGATTCACTGGCACCGATCCAAACGCGGTTCGTGGAATTCCACCGCACGGCCTGGAAGCCGCCATACATCTCCCCGCGACGAACCACCACCCGGTGCCCCCGCCGTTCGAGTTCCTCAAGGCTCGCCTGGGGAAACCCAGGTTCCACGTAAACCGTTCCCCCATCGCTCATCACATGCCCGTCGGCATCACTCGAACCGGTGTGATAGATCCGGGGCGCATCGCCCGCCGCCTGGAGGCTCATCCCGTGGTCGAGCAGATTGACGAGCACCTGGACGTGTCCCTGCGGCTGCATGTCGCCGCCCATCAGCCCGAAGGCCATTTCCGGTTCCCCCGCCCGCGTCACAAATCCGGGGATGATGGTGTGAAAGGGACGCTTCCGCGGCGCGTATGAATTCGGGCGTCCGGGCGTCAGGTCAAAGGCCTCCCCGCGATCCTGAAGCGCAAACCCCAGACCGGGTGGGACCATCCCACTGCCCATTCCCCGATAGTTGCTTTGGATCCAGGACACCATCATTCCCCGGCTGTCCGCAGCACAGAGATAGATGGTGTCACTCGTCTTGAGAGCCGGAATCCCCGGCTCATCGAGAACCGCGGCCTTCGACGAATCGATCCGCTTCCGCTGTCGTTCCGCATAGGCCGTCGAGGCCAATTCGGCCACCGGCGTCCGGAAGAAATCCGGATCCGCGTACAGGCGCGCGCGATCCCCATAGGCGAGCTTCTTGGATTCGATGAGCCAGTGCATGGCGTCGGCACTTCCAAATCCGGCGCCCCTCACGTCAAAGCCTTCAAGCAGGTTCAGCATTTCCAACACGGCCAGGCCCTGCCCGTTGGGAGGAAGCTCCCAGACGTCGGCTCCCCGATACCGCGTGGCGATCGGCTCCACCCACGACGACGCGTGATCCGCCAGGTCGTCCTCACCCAGAAAGCCGCCCTGAGATCGCACAAAGGACGCGATGGTTGCCGCCACCGGACCGCGATAAAAGGCGTCCCGTCCCCCGGCGGCAATCCGCTCGTAGGTCGCGGCCAGTTGAGGATTTCGAAACCGTTCACCAAACCTCGGTGCGCGGCCTTCCACGCCGTAAACCTCGAGCACGTTCGGATACTTCCCGATCAACCGCAGGTTCCGTTCCCAGGCATCGGCGATGATCTCGGAAACGGGAAACCCCAACCGGGCGTAGGCAATGGCGGGCGCCAGGTTGGACGCCATCGGTCGGCGCCCGAACTTCGCGTGGAGCGCAAACCATCCATCCACACAACCCGGCACGGTGACCGGCAGCGGACCGAAGGAAGGCATGAAGGCCAGTCCCTGACGCTGGAGTTCCTCCAAGGTCAGACGCTGCGGGGAACGACCACTGGCGTTCAGTCCGTGGAGTCTCCGCGTTTCGGGATCCCAGACGAGCGCGAACAAATCGCCCCCGATTCCGCAACTCACAGGCTCCATCAATCCCAGACACGCGTTCGCAGCAATGGCGGCGTCCACGGCGGTCCCACCCGCCTTGAGCACGTCGAGTCCGGCCTGGGTCGCCAGGGGATGACTCGTGCAGACCATCCCTTGCGGAGCCAGCACCTCCGAACGGGTGGTGAATGGACCTGGGACGGGGCGCAGGGAATCCGCTCCCACACCCGCCACGGACAGGATGGCGAGAACACAGAAGGCGATCCTGGAATCCATGACGGGTTCCTATCAGGAGCACCCCGTGACCGCACGCCCGAACGGTCAGGGTTCCGAGCGCACCGACGTGTGATCCGACATGAAGATCATGTCCCGGTTGCCCTTGGACGGAACCACCAGCGTCATGGACTTCATCAGGACCGGCTTCACCGTCCGGTCATCCACCCATTTGTGAACCTCCGCGTGCCCGTCGCCGAAGCTCATGCCCCCGGCCCGGTTGTGGTTGCTCGCGGGATAATCGATGATGTAAATCGCATCCGGGGAAACCCCGTCGTTCATGGCCACCGCAAAGTCCCCGAAATTCAGGCTGTCCGGATGTTCGTCGATGAACACGAACGCCTGGGAGGCCCCCATTCTGGAAAGATCCGTCAGCTTCCGAAAGACGATGTACGGCTTGTGGGTGAGGTAGCTGAGCCAGTCATTCCGGGAATTCATCGCCTGGCTGAGTGACAGGCTGCGCACCCTCGGAAAGCGACGGCCGCCGGAGACCACATAGCTCCGGTCTCCCGGGCACTTGTAGATGCCGACCGACTGCGTGTAGGGGGCCAGCTTGGCGTAATTGGGATCGAGCAGGTTGGCCAAATTGGTGTTGTGAGGATTGGCGCCGTTGTAGTCCAGAATCCCCCGGACCCAGCCCGATCCGGTGGGGGTGAGATCATTCCAGACGAGGTCATCCTGGTGATCTCCAGCGTACAGCGTCCAGGCCAGGGTCAACTGGCGCTGGTTACTCAGACACTGGATACCCTGGGCCTTCGTTTTGGATTTCCCAAGGGCAGGGAGGAGCATGCCCGCCAGAATGGCGATGATCGCGACAACAACGAGCAACTCGATGAGCGTGAAGGCGCGTCCGGGTCTCCACCCCCTCCGCCCCCCGGCGGGAACCGCAATCGTCAATGCAGGCCACAAGCCGACGAAATTCGATGGCTTGCTGACCCTCACGTGCCGGTATCTACCGGGGAATCACGCCGCTGGCAACGCCCGCCGCACCGTGATAGGTCCGTTCGGAGCCCGGCCATACGGTCTCCCCGGATAAATCCGCGCTGGAATCCCAGGGGACCTCGTCGCGTTGCAGTCGGCGTACGCAACCCATCGGGCTTCCGTTGGGCGTCCACCTCCAGACCGATCCGGCGTAACCCCTTTTTCCGGGTGCGTTCGCCTTGACGCAGGCAGGGACCTCCAACCGTCCGGCACCCCGACTCGTCACGACGACAAGAGTCAGCGGGGATTTTTTGAAAAATAGGTAAGCTTCCAGATTGAATCGGCGTTAATGCTTACCTATTATCACAGATACAACACAGCCCCGTCAGCAAAGGCTCCTGCTCTTTTCGACGAAGCGTCGAAGTTGGTTTCAACCCGGAATCCCATGAACTTCGCATCCCCATCGGCCCACCACACTCCGATCAGAATTCCCGCATGCTGGATCCTGCTATTCTCCCTGCTCCAGGGGGTTCCGCGGATCGCGGCCGATCAAACCTTGGTTCCCTCGGGGGCAATTTGGAAATATCTCGACACCGGAGCGAGCCTAGGGACGACGTGGCGGAACCTTACCTTTGACGACTCGGGATGGAAATGGGGCCCCGCGCAACTGGGCTACGGGGACGGGGACGAAGCGACCCTTGTAAGCTATGGTCCGAATGCTTCGGCCAAATTCATCACCACCTACTTTCGAAAGACTTTCTCCGTGGCGGATGCGTCCCTGTTTTCCAACCTCGCGCTCCGGGTACTCCGGGATGACGGCGTCATTATCCATCTGAACGGGACGGAGATTTACCGCAACAACATGCCCGCGGGCACGGTGACCGGCGCCACGCTTGCCTCCACGGGCATCAGCGGCTTGGAGGAATCCACGGCGTTTCTCTCAGCAACTTTGGGAACGGGCACGCTCGTTTCTGGGAACAACGTCTTGGCGGTGGAGATCCACCAGAGCAGCGGGACCAGTTCCGACATCAGTTTCGACCTGGAATTGGTGGGCATCACACCGGCCCGTCCGTCCATCACCCGGGGTCCCTATCTCCAGAAGGCCACGTCGGATTCCATGACAGTCCGTTGGAGGACGAGTCAACCCACAGACACCCGGTTGACCTATGGGACGAATACGCCTCCCGGACAGGTGCTCACGGTTCCGGACTCCACGACCGAACATGCGGTTACCCTGACCGGACTCATTCCCAACGCCCTGTACTACTACGCGGTGGGGGACTCCGCTGGCATTCTCGCCTCCGGGAGCGACTACCTGTTCTACACCGCGCCGCCGACGGGAACGATTCAACCCATGCGGTTCTGGGTCCTCGGCGACGCTGGAACCGGAAGTTCCGGGCAATTGGCTGTTCGCAACGCATTCTACCAGCAAACCGGCGGACGCTACACGGATCTCATCCTCCTCCTCGGGGACAACGCCTACAACACCGGGACCGACGCCGAATACCAATCCAAGGTCTTCGACGTCTATGGTTCCATTTTCCGTTCCACCGCCAGCTTCTCGGTCGTTGGAAACCACGATACCGCGCAACTGGCCAATCCCGACCTGGCGACCACGCCCTACTTCCAAATCTTCAACCCGCCCATGGCAGGCGAGGGAGGCGGCGTGGCGTCCGGAAGTCCCAAATACTATTCGTTCAACTACGGAAACGTACATTTCGTCTGCCTGGATTCCATGACCTCCGACCGGACCCCGTCGGGACCCATGCTCACCTGGCTGCAGCAGGACCTGGAACAAAACTCCGCCGACTGGCTGATCGCGCTGTTCCATCATCCCCCCTATTCCAAGGGTTCGCACGATTCCGACAATCCTCTGGCGGACGGTGGCCGGATGACCGAGATGCGCGCCAACGCGCTCCCCATTCTGGAGGCCAACGGTGTGGATCTTGTGCTGAGCGGCCATAGCCACAGCTACGAACGCTCGTTCCTGCTCGACCAACACTACGGCATCTCGACAACCCTCACGTCCTCGATGATTCTGGACTCCGGAAGCGGCCGCGAATCGGAGACCGGTGCCTATTCCAAGGCAGGAGGCGGACCCGTTCCCAACCAAGGCGCGGTCTACGTGGTCACCGGAAGCGCCGGTCAGATCGCCGGAGGCACCCTGAATCACCCGGCCATGTTTATTTCCCTCGACGAACTCGGATCCTTCATCGTGGACGTTCATGGCCCACGCCTCGACGCCCGTTTTCTGACCAGCGCGGGTACGACGAACGACTCCTTCACCCTGGTCAAGGACCCGCCAGCCAACCTGCCGCCCTCGGTGCTCCTCAACTCGCCCACGGAGGGTGCCAGCGTCACCGAGGGGTCCCCATTAACCCTGAGCGCTGCCACCCTGGACAGCGATGGCACGGTGACCTCCGTGGCTTTTCAAGTGGACGGGATCCCGCTGACCACTGATCTGGACGTCCCTTTCTCGACACTCTGGACCGCAACAGGCGTCGGACAGCATCTCCTGAGCGCAGTCGCGACCGATAACTCAGGTGGACAAACGGTATCGGCATCCGTGTCCATTACAGTAATACCCCGCCCACCTCCCGCGGCCCCGACCGACCTGCAGATAGCCGCCGTACTCGCGAATCGCGTCGATCTCGGTTGGATCGACCGTTCGTCGGACGAAACGCAATTCCAAGTGGAGCGTTCGCTGGATGGAGCGGACTTCGCTGAAATTGGAACAGCCCCCCAGGACGGGACCGCCTTTGCAGACACAACCGTCCTCCCAGCCAACCTTTATTTCTATCGTGTCCGGGCGTTGGGTCCCGGCGGGTACTCCACCTACTCCCCCACCGCGTCCACGACGACACCCCCGGTTCCTCCCCTTGCCCCAAGCAATTTGACGGCCCTTCCTTCGGGTTCCACCGCGGTCAACCTGCGATGGATGGACAACGCCACCAATGAAACCGGTTTCCGGGTAGAGCGGTCGCCCAATGGAGTGGATTGGACCGGAGTCGCCTCCCCAGGGACCGATTCCACCAGCTATACGGACTCAGCCGGACTGAAGCCCGGATCCACCTACTGGTACAAGGTTCGCGCCTTCAATTCGGCGGGAGACTCCTCCGATGCAACTCCGGTCTCCGTCACCCTTCCGGTCACGCTTCCTGCCGCGCCCTCCAGCCTAACCGCACGGGCGTACGCCTCCAATTCCATCTATCTGACCTGGATCGACACCGCGAACAACGAGTCGGGATTTCTAGTGGAGCGCTCCACCAATGCCGTGGACTGGGTGCAAATCCGAACGCTCAGTGCCGACACGACGAATTACTTCAATTCAGCCGGGGTGACCGCCGGGATCATGTATTCCTACAGGATCCGATCCTATAATACCGCGGGAAACTCTGCCTACTCGGGTGTCGCCTCGGCAACAATCCCCACCTCCCTCCCCGCGGCCCCCATCAATCTCATAGCCTCGTCACCGCGAACTGCGACCGTGAACCTCAACTGGACCGACATGGCGTCCAACGAAGACGGCTTCAAGGTGGAGCGATCCTTTAACGGGGTGGACTGGACGCAGATCAACACCACCGGCGTCAACGTCACCTTCTACTCCAACTCGGCCGGCGTCGTCTCCGGGACACAGATTCGCTACCGGGTTCGAGCCTACAACGCACTCGGGAATTCGCCGTATTCGAACACCGTTAACATCACCCCTCCATGAAGCGGCTATCGGTCCTTCGGGCAGCCCTCCTCGCCACTGCGTATGGCCTGCTGTTCGGAACCGCGCAGGCACATGGACCGTTGCATGGTGAGATCGAGCAGGTCAGTCAGGAAATCTCGCGGAATCCAAGGGATCCGGAATTCCTCGTCAAGAGGGCGGACTTGTACCGTCTGGATGGAAACCTGCAGGCAGCTCTTTCCGATCTTGCCATCGCCGATCAGTCCTCGCCCAAACCGGATGGCCTGGAGTGGATCCGCAGCCGGGTTTTCGTGGACCAGGGCAAGCCTTCAGAGGCGCGGGCCGATCTCGACCGATGGCTGGCCCGACATCCCCGGCACGAGCCGGCCCTGACCCTTCGAGCCCAGGTGCACGAACTCACAGGGGATCTGTCCTCCGCTGTCCTCGATTACAACCGTGCGATTGAAGTCACGGCCCAACCCTCGTCGGATCTCTATCTGGCTCGGGCCCGGGTCCAGCGCCAGCTCGGACCCGGACAAATCCGCGAGGCCCTCCGGGGTCTGGATGAAGGCATGGCGCGCCTCGGAGTGTTGGTCGCCCTGCAGTTGGAGGCCATCTCCATGGAGGAAGCGAGTGGCCGAGTCGACGAGGCGCTGATGCGTCTCGACACGCTGAATCGACAGTCTTCCCGTCACGAACGCTGGCTAGTGCGAAAGGCGGAGCTCCTGACCCGGGCCGGGCGTCCAGAGGAGGCACGGCGCTTTTGGAAGGAGGCGCTCGAAGCCTGTCGGTTGCTTCCGGATCGCCTCCGAAACCTGCCCTCTACCCAGGACCTGGAACTCCAAATCCGGGGAAACCTCCCCGGGGAACCCTTCCCCGCTTCGACTCCGACCGCCATCGTCCGATCCTCTCCGAACCCCGGCCTCCGACTGTTGCCAAACGGGGTGAAACTCACCCCGTAGTCCCGCAACTGAGGCCAGAAAGGAAAAAGCGGCACGGGACCACCCCATGCCGCTCTCCGCTAAAAGAGTACCGCTGAATCAGGCAAGGCCGGAAAGGGCCTTCTTCACGGCTTCGAAATTCGGAAGGTCTTTGGGGGTCGGAGTTTGTTCCGCGTAGCGAACCACTCCGGTCTTGTCGATGACGAAGGCCGCCCGGGCGGACGTGTCGCCGATGCCGGCCAGGTTAGGGAAAACCACGCCGTAGGCCTGGGTCACCGTCTTGTTCAGATCGCTGGCGATCCGAATGGTGATCTTGTTCTGTTTGGCCCACTCCTCCTGGGTGAACGGGCTGTCCACGCTCACGGCGATCACGTCGGCATTCAGTGCGCTATAAGCCCCGAGCCCGGCGCTGATATCGCAGAGCTCCTGGGTGCAAACACTGGTATAAGCGAGGGGAAAGAAGAGCAGAACGGTGTTCTTCTTACCGAAATTCTCGGAGAGCTTCACATCTTCGAGCCCAGCGGCGGTTTTGCGCTTGAGGGTGAAGTCCGGGGCTTTGGTTCCAACGGCAATAGGCATGGGAGTTGTTGATGGTGTTGTATTCGAAACGAACGAAAGGATCAGGATAGGAACGAGGGAGGCTCAGTGTCAAAACACGTTGCCCGGGCTGTTTTCATCCGAGGGCCGCCAGGACTTCAGCCGGATGCTCCTCGGGCTTCACCTTGGGCCACACTCGGCGAATGCAACCGTCAGGTCCGATGAGGAAGGTGACCCGGTGCACCCCGAGGTACTTCCGCCCCATGAAGACCTTCTCCCCCCAGACGCCATAGGCCGTCACCAATGCCTTGTCCTCGTCGGCGAGCAGCGGGAAGGGAAGCTGGTACTTGTCGGTAAACTTCTTGTGGGACTTGACCGGGTCCACGCTCACCCCAAGGACCACCGCCCCCTTGTCCCGGATCTGCTGGTAAACATCCCGGAATCCGCAGGCCTCGCGGGTGCATCCCGGCGTGTCATCCTTAGGGTAAAAGTACAGGACCACAAACTTCCCTCGAAAATCCTTCAGACGGATGACACTTCCGTCCGTGGCGGGGACGGCAAACTCCGGGGCCGCATCCCCCGCCTTGAGACTCAATTCCGGTTCCTTCGCCATCGCGGGCGATGCTAGCCCCGGACCAATACTTCGCAACCGACACATTGACGAAACCCCTTCCCGCAGGAACGTTTTCCATGCCATGAAAGCGAATCGGTCCTGCCTCCGGCGCGGATTCGCCGGATCCCCCAACCTCAACGAATTCTCCCCGGTTGGACCGCCCTTGTCCGACCCCATCCCCGAGGATCGTCCCATGAACGACGCTCCTGCCGATGTGACCTCGACGACTCCCTGCCCCCGTCGTCGAGGATCCGCCCTTCGAAACACCTCCCAATTGGACCTGGGGATTGCGGTGTCTCCAGGGCCGGTCCGGAGAAGGACCGGTCCTCCTCCGGGGAGCCGCGCCCGCGCCCAATGGTGGTTCTGCCAAATGCGACAGATCGTGGCCGAGGGGCGCGACTTTGACGCCGCCGGGGTGATTTGATCGAAGCCACTTTCGCGGGAGGGGATCCGGCATCGATTCTTCCGCCCGAAGCCCTTCGGCACTAGGCTGGCCGCCGTGAAACTCACCCACGGGGTCCATCTCGCCTACTGCACCAACGTCCATCGCGGGAGGGATTGGCCGGAAACCCTGGCCAGTCTGGAACAGCACACGCTGGCGGTCCGGCGTCGGGTTGCCCCCGATCGACCGTACGCGATCGGACTTCGGCTCAGCGACCAGGCGTCCCGGGAATTGGCGCAACCGGCCACCCTGCGACGCTTCCAGGACTGGCTGCGTCACCACGACTGTTACGTTTTCACGATTAACGGATTCCCCTTCGGCGCCTTCCACGGCACGCGGGTGAAGGAACAGGTCTCCCAGCCGGATTGGACCTCCCCTGAACGCCTGGCCTACACGAACCGCCTGTTCGACCTGCTGGCGGAACTCACTCCGGAGGGCGTGGACGGTTCGGTCAGCACCGTGCCGGTCAGCTTCAAGCAATTTAAACTGGGGGACCGGGGGCTGCGCGTCGCCCGGGAGAACCTGTGGCGCTGTGTGGACCACCAGGAGCAATTGGCACGACGAACGGGAAAACGATTCCACCTGGGTCTCGAACCCGAGCCGTTCGGCACCGTGGAGAACTCCACCGAATTCCTGACCCTGTTCGAGCAACTGGAAGAGGACCGTCCGGGGGACCTCCGGCTCCGAGAACATCTCGGGATCAATTACGACACCTGCCACTTCGCCCTGCAGTACGAGACGCCCGCCGAAGCCATCGGTCGACTGAAACGGCGCGGGGTCAAGGTGAGCAAGCTGCACCTCAGCAATGCGCTCCGCGTGCATCCCACCTCGGAAGTGCGTGCCGCGCTGCAGTCCTTCGTGGACAACGTGTACTTCCATCAGGTCATTGAACGCCGTGCTGACGGAGAACTCATCCGCTATCTGGATCTGGATGAGGCGCTGGCCACTCCTGAATCCGACGGACCGCAGTTTGATCGGGAATGGCGAATCCACTTCCACGTGCCATTGCACGCCCCGGAAACCCCTCTGTTCGCCACCACGGTGGACCACCTGCGCGGCACGCTGGACGTCCTGCGTCAGCAGCCCGCGCTCTGTCACCATCTCGAAATGGAGACCTACACCTGGGAGGTGCTTCCCCGCGAATTGAAGCAACCCCGGGTCGAGGACATGCTGGTCAGCGAATACGGATGGGCCCTTGCCGAATTGGGTAGGCGCGGATTCACCCTCCTTTAACGGCGTCGTCATTCCCACCGGATCCAATTCTCATCAGATTCTTTCCCTGGGGGAATCGCGCCGATAGCGTTCTCCCGTGATCCATCGGTTGCTCATCCCCGGATTTATCCTGGCTGCCTTCGCAGCCCTCGCCCAGACACCGCGGGGTTACTACCGGTTCCCCACCCTGAACCAGGACACCATTGTCTTCACCGCCGAGGGAGACCTTTGGAAGGTGGGCACCGGCGGAGGCACGGCCGAGCGCCTGACCTCGCACCCGGGAATGGAGCAGTATCCCGCCCTGTCGCCGGATGGATCCACCATCGCCTTTGCCGCGGAGTACGAAGGGCCCGTGGAGCTGTACACGATGCCCGTCACGGGCGGGTTGCCCACCCGGCATACGTTTGACGGCACAGAACCCCGCGTGAGCGGATGGACACCCGACGGTCGGATCCTGTACCGGACGACCCGATATTCCACCCTGCCCGCCTCCCAGTTGATGCGCCTCGACCCGAAGTCCGGCGTCCGAGAAGCAGTCCCGCTCGCGCAGGGTTCCGAAGGAACCTACGAACCCAAGGGCCAGACTCTTTACTTCACCCGCTTCCCCCGGCAGGGCAGCAGCACCAAACGATATGAGGGTGGCTGGATCGAAAACCTCTGGCGCTACACCGCCGGCGAGCCGGAAGCCAAACCCCTCAGCGCGGACTACAAGGGAACGAGCCGCAATCCGATGTGGTGGGAGGGACGCCTCTATTTTCTCAGCGACCGGGACGGGACGATGAATCTGTGGTCGATGGCACCGGACGGCACGGATCTGCGCCAGCACTCCCACCACACCGGGTTCGATATCCATACGGCGTCCTTGAATCGGGGCCGCGTGGTTTATTCCCGGGCCGGCGACCTGCACCTGCTCGATTTGAGTTCGGGATCGGACACCGTCCTGAATATCACCCTCGCATCGGACCTCGACCAACAGCGGGAGCGATGGATCAAGCGCCCCCTCGACTATCTGACCTCGGCCCACATTTCCCCCAATGGAGACCGGCTTGCCCTGACAGCCCGCGGCCAGGTGTTCGTCACCACCACGGAGCCTGGCCGGTTGGTGGAGATCCCGCGCCCGGCTGGGGTTCGCCAGCGGGCGGCCTCCTTTCTCCCCGACGGACGCCAACTCCTCGCGCTATCCGACGCCTCCGGGGAGTTGGAGTTTTGGAAATTCCCCGCCAACGGCCTGGGCTCCGCCGCCCAAGTCACCACCATCGGCAGCGTCTTCCGCTTCCCCGGGGTGCCCTCTCCGGATGGAAAACGGCTCGCCTGGGGTGACAAGGACCTCAAGTTGTGGATCACCGAACTCGACGCGACCAATGCGGCTCCGCGGGTGGTCGCGGAATCCATTTCGGATACGATTACAGATTTTTCCTGGTCCCCGGACAGCCGATGGCTGGCCTATACGGATTCCGGATCCAATGGATATCCTCGGATTCACCTGTACCAGGTCGCGGACCAAACCCAGTCAGTCGTGACGAGCGACCGCGTGGACAGCTACAACCCGGTCTGGTCGCCGGATGGCAACTGGCTCTACTTCCTCAGCGATCGTTCGCTCCGGTCCCTCGTGGGCAGTCCCTGGGGCCCGCGGCAGCCTGAGCCGTTCTTCACCGAGACCACCCAGATCTTTGCCCTCGCATTGAAGCCCGGTGCCGAATGGCCCTTCCAGGAACCCACGGAACTGGCGGCACGAACCGACGGGGACGACAAGGAAAAGGAAAAGGAGAAACCAAAGGACAAGGCGAAGGAGGCACCGCAAGGCGACGCATCTCCCCCGAAGGATTTGAACGAATCCAAGGCGAAATCGTCCGAACCCACCGTGACCGTGGACCTGAACGGCATCGCCTCGCGCCTATTTGAAGTGCCCGTTCCGCCGGGCAACTACCAGCAGCTTTCGGTCACAAAAAAGCACCTGTTCTGGTTGTCGCGGGACACGGGATTCGAGTCCAGGTCCCACCTGCGCCAACTGGAATTGACGCGAAAGGATCCGAAGGCCAAGACGCTGGTCGAGGACGTGGGAGATTACGAGCTCTCCCTGGACCGCAAAAAGCTTCTCGTCCGCAAAGGCGATGCGTTTTACGCGGTGGCCAGCGACACGTCGGCCCCCGCAAAGCTCGAGGACCGGTTCCACCTCGAGGACTGGACCTTCCCCGTCATCCCCCGCGAGGAATGGCGGCAGATCTTCAAGGAATCGTGGCGCATGATGCGAGACTACTTCTACGACCGAAATCTGCACCAACTGGACTGGGTCGCCCTACGGGATCGCTACCTCCCCCTGGTGGATCGCGTCAGTGACCGCGCAGAGCTCAGCGAGGTCATCGCGGAACTGATGGGCGAGTTGTCGGCATTGCACATCAACATCCGCTTCGGCGACCTGCGCGACGGTCCGGACGAAATCAATCCCGCTTCACTGGGAGCCCGACTGGCGCGGGATGAAGGAGCCGGCGGCTGGAGGATTGATCGGATTTATGAATCCGACCCGGACTACCCCTCCAACGTCTCCCCACTGCGCCGACCGGACGTGAACCTAGCCACCGGCGACATCATCACCTCGGTGAATGGACGTGCGTCGTTGTCCGTATCCCAGTTTGAACAATTGCTGCGCAATCAGGCGGGAAAACAAGTCCTGCTCGAAGTGAAACCCGCCGCCACGAATGAACTTCGGCGGGTTGTGGTGAAGCCCATTTCCAACTCGCGCGAAGCGGATCTCCGGTACGGGGACTGGGAAGTGACGCGACGGCAGAGGGTCGAGGCTCAGGGGAAGGGAGCCATTGGATACCTTCATCTCCGCGCCATGGGCTCGGAGAACATCTCGGAATGGGCCCGGGAGTTCTATCCGGTGTTCAACCGCCCCGGCCTGATCATCGACATGCGCAACAACCGGGGTGGCAACATCGATTCCTGGATCCTCGGGCGTCTCCTGCGCAAGGCGTGGTTCTACTGGCAACCCCGCGCCGGGCACTCGACCTGGAACATGCAGTACGCGTTCCGAGGTCACGTGGTGGTGATCTGCAACGAACGCACCGCCAGCGATGGGGAGGCGTTCACCGAGGGGTTCAAGCGGCTCGGCCTTGGCAAAGTCATTGGCACGCGGACCTGGGGCGGCGAGATCTGGTTGAGCGCACAACGTTGGCTCGTGGACAGCGGCATGGCCTCCGCGGCCGAAATTGGAGTTTACGGACCGGAGGGCGCCTGGCTCATCGAGGGACACGGCGTGGATCCCGACGTCGTCGTGGACAACCTTCCCCACGAGACATTCGACGGACGCGACGCCCAGCTCGAAGCCGCCATCATGGAACTCCAAGCCCGCATCGCCGCAGATCCGCGGCCCGTTCCGCCGGCACCCAAATATCCGGACAAGCGCTTCCCGAAGTAGGCGCCATAAGGTCTCTGCGCCTTACCGAACTCCGATGGCTCAAGACTACATCCTCCGACTCATCGAACAGGTCGCCGCCATGCTGGCGACGGTGTTGGCGCGGAGACGGAGCGGGCAGGTGTCCGAGGCCGGGGACGAGATCCGACGGCTGACCCAGGAGACCGTCGGATTGACCCCGGAAGCTGTGCGACGGCTGTCTCCCGAAGCTGTCGCGACGTTGTTGGACCGCTCCGGATTCCTGCGACCCCTGAAGTCGCTCGTCCTGGTGGGACTCTTGGAACAGGAGGACGAATTGGCGGGTCCGGAGTGGCCGGAGGCGGATCGCCTGGCATCCCGAGTTCACCGGTTCTGCCTGCTCGCCGACACCCTCCCCCTGCTCAACCGGGAAGATCAGCAGGTTTCCCACCAACAGCTCGAGGTCCTTGCACAAGAACTGGGACCTGCCTGCGAACATCCCGCGCTTCGGGATCGGATCCAAAAAATCCGTCGGCAAAACGGCCCGGAGCGGCCCGCCCTGTAGATCACCGCGACGCCCGGCGGTCGTCCACGGGACTCGCCGCCTCGATCCGATTCCCCTCGTTCACCACCACTCCCACAGTTTCGTCCAACCGTATCCCCACCGTTTGTCGCTGCGCGCCGGCCGGGCGATCATCGCGGATCACGTTGCCGCGAAACACCAGGTCACCCGTCTCTCCCCGGACCCGGATGCCCGCGGAAGGCACCTTCACCCCGTTGTCGGCAATGAGATTGTCCTCAAGCCGATTTCGGTGCCCGGCCATGCCCTGGGATTCATTGCGGAAAAAGACACCATCCTCGCCATTCTCCAGGACCTTGTTCCCCCGGAGCAGATTGTCGGTGTCCTTGTGTCCGATGGAGATTCCATAGCGCCCATTCCCGGACAGCGTGTTCCCCTCAAACAAACCGTTCTTCACCCGCCAACAGAGGAACAGGCCGTCCTGACCGTTTCCACGAGCGACGCAGTTCCGAACCACGGGTCGCTGCGATCCGCTGCCCGGGTGAAGTCCGAGGGCGGCGTTCTCCTCACTGAGGCAGGCCACCAGGAGAACGTCGTTGGACTGCTGAAAGCTGATGCCGTCGCCGTTATAATGCCGCACCACGCAATGATCGAGGACGGCCTCGGGACACCGGTACAGGTAGATGCCGCCGCCTCGGCATCCGTCGAGGGGGATGTTTTCGTCCCGGTTTCCCTCCACCGTCAGGTTTTCCACCCGCACACCCTCCAAATGGGATCCACTGATGACGGGAAACACCGTCGCGGCGCGGGCGCCGGAGGACACCATGCAGTCCGAATTGAGCGGCCGATCGATGGAGAAGGTGTTGCCGTTGCGGCCGGTAATTCGGGCCACGGTCGTATGAAATCCGCTCGCATTCTTGTCCCAAATCGCGACGCCGTCACCCACCTGGAATCCAGCCGGATTCGCCAGCGTGATTTGTTCCTCACCGTAATCCCCGTCCAACGCCAGGGCCGAATCCGCAGCGCGTTCCTTGCGGAGCACCGTGTTCGTTCCCTGGCCCCTCAACACCACCCGCGAACGCAGATGCAACGAATCGCGCATGCGGAATTCACCGGGACCAATCTCCACTGTGCCGCCCCCCAGTGAGGCCATATAGTCCACGGCGGACTGCAGTGCCCGGTTGTCGTTGCCTACTATGTCCGCGTCCTTGAGGCCTACAGTAATCCGCGGCAGGTCGGCCATGGTCCCGTGCATGGCCCGAGGAAGTTGGCGATGGGGGGAGGGCGGTCCGGCGTTTGCAGGTTCCTCCGCGTGACCACCAGAAGTTCGGAAGAGGAGGACAAGAAGGATCCACGCGGGTGGAATGAGGCGGTGCTTCATGTAAAAATCGATGGTGGCCCTGCGCCCAAGCCAGGGTACGGGGGATTGGCTGAAGGCTATCGCCCTCCCGCCTCAGGGCGAGTCGGAAACTTCAGACCTAAGGGCACCACGCTGCAGGCAGTTCAGCGCTGTCCCAGCCACTGGCAGGCGTTGGCTACTACAGCAAGGGCGTTGGGGTTGAAATAGACTGGATACGTCTCGTGACCGGGTCGGAAGTAAACCACCTTCCCCTTGCCCAGATTCCACACCATGCCGCTCCGGAACCATTCACCACTCGCCCACCGTTCCTCCAGGACCACCTCGTCCGGAGGCGGGACGTGGAAGGGTTCATCGTACATCTCCGTCTGCGGTATCGGAAAGACCGCAGGAAGCCCGCGGGCCATGGGGTGCGCCGGAAGAAGCACCCGAATCTCGGACGGCCTTCCATCGCCACGATACGCCGGAAAACAGCAATTGGGCAGGGTGAGCTCAATCTGGACGGGTCCGCCGACCGGCTTGCGGTACAACACCGACGGCGTCAGCCGATCGGCATACTTCGGCGCCATGAACGGGCGCGGCATGAGATTGGTTTCCACGAGGATTGCAGTTGCCCGCTCCCCGGGCGGAAGGGCGTCGATGGCATCGCGCCGTGCGCGTTCGTTCATGGCCTCGACAAAGGGGCGAGACCAGTGGGCCGAATGCAGGGCGATCAGCGAGAGTCGCCCCTCCAGAATGCGGCGGACAATATCCCGGGCGACGGGAGGTTCGATTTCCATCTGCCGGACGTGTCCCCACCAGACCAACACGTCCGTGTGATCGAGATCCGCCAATCCCTGTTGCGGGTCGTCCAAGGCGGCGGATCGCACCGACAGACCGGGGATCGTTTGCAGATGCGCGGCAATCTGATTCCCCAGCCAGTTGGTGTAGGTCTCCTTCTGGCGAGGCTGACGTTCATCCCAAACCAGGACCCGCACGAGATCCGCGGACGCCGCGTCCAAGCGCGGGATCAACACCATCCAGGCGAAGCAGAATGCGGCAAACGATCGGGGAAGCATGGAGACAGCCTAACCCCATACGGGAGCTCAGGGGGAGCCTACAATTGCGAGATCGGAAGCGAAGGTTCGTAGTCCGGGATTTATCCCGTCTTCACCCCGTCGCTCACCATCACGCCCGATCCACCTGAAGGTGGGACTACGAACGGGAAACGCTCCCCCTCGTCAGCATGGCGTCCGCCATCCATCCATGATCCCATGAGCGTCGACATGGACGCTGGCGACACTGCAGATCTTCGTACGGTCTTCGATCAACTGGGGGGTGCCCCCGGATTGAAACGGTTGCTGCAGCACTTCTACGCCGACGTCCGGCAGGACCACGTTCTAGGTCCCATCTTCAACGCACGAATCCACGATTGGCCCGCACACCTGGAAAAGATCGGGAGCTTTTGGGCCCGCCAGACTGGAGCGGCATCCAACTACGCCGGAGGATTCGCCGCAGTCCACCTCCCCCTCGGGTTGCAGGAGGAGCATTTCGTCCGTTGGCTTGGACTCTGGGAACGGAACTGCCGCCAGCATCTGGATCCGGCGCCCGCCGCCTGGATGATCGCCCGGGCGCACGACATCGGAACGCATCTGCGCCGGATTGTGGGTGGCGCCGCAGGCCTGCAGATCGGTCGGTAACGGGAACCCGTTCCCCATTCCCCGGGCGGACAAGTCGGGGAAGCCGTCAGTGAATGTCCGGATCCCCGGGCGAGTCCCACTTTCAACGCAATTCCGGAGAGATTCGCTTTGATTGAGTCCCGGATTCAGGCACTAGTTTTTGCGCATGAACGCCCGCAGGATCTCCACCTTGGTCCTCCTTGGCCTTGTCGTGTCCACCACGGCAACCGAACCGCTGCGCGCGGCCATTGATGCCTCGAAGCTTCCGCCGCCTGCGGGAACCCCGGTGGACTTTGCCCGCGACATCGCGCCGCTGTTTGCGGACCGATGCTACGGATGCCATGGACCCAAGAAGCAGGAGTCGGGGTTGCGCCTCGACGATCCGGCCACCGCCAAAGTCGGCGGGGAACACGGTCCACTTGTCGTGCCCGGCAATTCCGCGGAATCGATTCTGGTCGCCGTGCTGGCCGGGGCGCACAGCGACCTGGCGCAAATGCCCAAGAAGGGCGAAAAACTTTCCCCGGAGGAGCTCGGCAGGATCCGGGCCTGGGTGGATCAGGGGGCGTCCTGGCCCGCCTCCACCACCGCCTCCACCCAGGTTCGCAAGGATCACTGGGCGTGGAAGCCGCCTATACGCCCCCCGGTTCCAGCAGTCACGGGCGGAATTCCCGTGGGAACCAATCCCATCGATGCCTTCATCCGAGCCCGCCTGGCGCAGGAGGGACTCAAGCCCGCGCCGCCCTCGGATCGCATCACGCTGCTCCGGCGCGTGTACCTGGACCTCATCGGGCTTCCGCCGACCCCGGAGCAGGTCGACGCCTTCCTTCGGGATACCTCCCCGGATTCCTACAAGAACGTGGTGGAATCCCTCCTGAAATCCCCGCATTACGGGGAACGGTGGGGACGCCACTGGCTGGATGCCGCCCGGTACGCGGATTCGGACGGCTTCGAAAAGGACAAGGCCCGGTTCATCTGGGCCTACCGCGACTGGGTCGTCCAGGCGTTCAACCGCGATCTTCCCTACGACCAATTCATCATCGAGCAACTCGCCGGGGATCTGCTGGAGAACCCCACTCAGGATCAGCGGGTCGCCACCGGTTTTCTTCGCAACTCGATGCTGAACGAGGAAGGCGGTGCGGATCCGGAACAGTTCCGGATGGACGCGATGTTCGACCGCATGGACGCCATCGGAAAGAGCATCCTGGGACTGACCATCCAGTGCGGCCAGTGCCACAACCACAAGTTCGATCCGGTCAGCCAGGAGGAATACTACCGGATGTTTGCCTTCCTGAACAACGACCACGAGGCATCCATGGTGTCCTACACCCCCGCACAGGACATGAAGCGGGCGGATCATTTGCGGCAGATCCGGGATCTGGAGGAGGGATTGCGCCACACAACGCCCGGATGGGAACGGCGCCTCCAGCAGTGGGAGGACTCGGTAGCGTCTGACCAACCGGACTGGCAGGTGGTACCCGCCGTGCACGAAGGGGAACGGGGGGAGCGATTCTACTACTATCCCGACGGATCCATCCGGGCATCGAGTTACGCACCCACCCAATGGACGGCCCATTTTGTCGCCACCAACCAGGTCGCGGGCATTGCCTCCTTCCGTTTCGAGCAACTTACTGATCCCAACCTCCCGTGTTCCGGCCCCGGCCGCTCCATCTTCGGCATGGCCGCACTGAGCGAATTCAAGGTGGAGGCCGCGGACGCAACCAATCCGACAAACAAGGTTCAGGTGAAGTTCGTAAAGGCGACCGCCGATTTCTCCAATCCGGAGCGCCCCCTCGAACCCGAATTTCAATCCGACAACCGAAAGGCGCAGGGTGGTGACAAGCGCGTGTACGGTCCGGTGGCCATGGCGATTGACGGGAAGGACGACACCGCCTGGGGCATCGACGCCGGTCCCGGCCGTCGCAACGTCCCGCGGAAGGCGGTCTTCGTTGCCGAGCAACCCTTGCCCTTCACCCACGGTGCGGTGTTGAAGTTCTCCCTGGTCCAGAACCACGGCGGAGACAATTCCGACGACAACCAGACCCACAACCTCGGGCGCTTCCGTCTGAGCGTCAGCACCTCCACAAACGCCGTCGCAGACCCCCTGCCCGCCCAGGTTCGGGACATCCTGACCCGCGTGCCTCGGGAACAGCGCACACCAGCGCAGATCGCGACCGTGTTCAGCTATTGGCGGACCACAGTTCCCGATTTCAAGGAAACCAACGACAAGATCGAGTCCCTCTGGCGCCAGTGGCCCGAGGGGTCCCCGACCTCAACGCTCGTCGCACGGCGCAATCAGGGACCCGGGGACGAAATGCGGACGACCTTCACCCTGAAACGCGGCGACTGGCTCAAGCCGTCCAAGGAGGTCCGTCCGGGAGTTCCGGCCTTCCTAAATCCGCTGCCCGAAAACGCGGACGACACCCGGCTCACGTTTGCGCGGTGGCTTGTGGACCGAAAGGCCCCCACCACCGCCCGCGTGGCCGTGAACCGAATCTGGCAGGCCTACTTCGGCACCGGATTGCTCGAAACCCCCGAGGACTTCGGACTGCAGGCACCCGCGCCCTCGCATCCGGAACTCCTCGACTGGCTCGCCTGCGAGTTCATGGACTCCGGCTGGAGCCAGAAGGCGTTGCACCGCCTCATCGTCAATTCCGACACCTATCGCCAAAGCAGCCAGGTTACTCCGGATTCTTATGAGCGCGACCGGTACAACCGTCTGCTGTCCCGCGGACCGCGATTCCGCGTTGAAGGCGAGGTCGTCCGGGACATCGCCCTTTCCGCCAGCGGGCTTCTGAATCCGGAAATGGGGGGACCCAGCGTCCAACCGCCCGCTCCTGCGTTCCTGTTCCAACCGCCGGCGGCCTACGGCCCGAAAACATGGATCGAAGCAAAGGGCGCAGACCGGTATCGTCGCGGCATCTACACCTTCCGCTACCGATCAGTCCCGTACCCGTTTCTTGCCGCGTTCGATGCGCCCAACGGGGACTTTTCCTGCGTGCGTCGGACCCGTTCCAACACCCCGCTGCAGGCGCTTATGACCCTCAACGAAACGTTGTCGATGGAATGCGCTCAGGGGCTCGCCGCCAAGACGCTCGCCGAGGGCGGATCCTCTGATGAATCCCGGATCCGGTACGCGTTTCGGAGGGTTTTGTCGCGTCCTCCGACCGACGACGAACATTCCGAATTGAAAGGCCTGTTGGACCGGCAGCGCCAGCGCATCGCGGACGGCTGGGTCAACCCGTACGAACTCGCCACGGGTAGGAACGAACTCCCCCCGCTTCCGCCCGGCATCACACCCACGCAACTGGCGGCCTACACGGTTGTCTCCCGCGTCCTGCTCAACCTCGACGAAACCATCACCAAGGAATAGCCCCCATGAAGCGACTCACCCACTTTCAGCAGGCCGTCGAGGAACAGCGCCGCGCCACATCCCGACGCTGGTTCTTCCGGGACTGCGGCGTCGGCCTCGGCACCATCGCGCTGCATTCCCTTCTCTCGGACCGGGCGACCGCGGCGACCGCCTCACCCGCGCTGCCAAATCCGATGGCCCCGAAAAAAGGCCACTTCGAAGGCAAGGCCAAGCGCGTCGTCTATCTCTTCATGGCCGGAGCGCCGAGCCATCTCGACCTCTTCGACAACAAGCCCCAGCTGACCAAGTTCAACGGCACGCTGCCTCCCCCGGAACTGCTGAAGGGTTATCGGGCGGCGTTCATCAATCCCGACGCCACCCTGCTGGGCACGAAGTTCAACTATTCCCGGCACGGGAAGAACGGGATCGAGCTGTCGGAATTGCTGCCACACCTCGCGGGCGTCGTGGACGACATCACGTTAATCAAGTCGATGCAGACGGACGCCTTCAACCACGCGCCGGCCCAGATCATGATGAACACCGGCTCCCAGCAGTTTGGACGCCCCAGCTTTGGCGCCTGGACCACCTACGGACTGGGCTCGGAATCGCAGGATCTTCCGGCGTATGTCGTCTTCAGCACCGGGAGCAAGGGGACCAGCGGCGGAGCCTCCAATTGGGGCCCTGGGTTCCTTCCCACCCAGCACGGAGGCACATTGTTCCGCGGCGGAGCGGAACCTGTACTTTATCTGGGGAACCCCAAGGGGGTTGATGATGCGCTCCAGAAGGATTCGCTCGAAACCCTGAACCGGCTCAACGCAAAGCGACTGGGCGTGATGGGAGACCCGGAGATTGCCGCCCGGATCAGCGCATTCGAAATGGCCTATCGGATGCAAAAGGTCGCACCGGAGGTCATGGATATCAGCCGGGAACCCCGCGAGGTGTTGGAGCAATATGGCGCGGAGCCCGGCAAGAGTTCCTTCGCCAACGCCTGCCTGCTCTCCCGGCGCCTCATCGAGCGCGGGGTCCGATTCGTTCAAATCTTCCACGAGTCCTGGGACCAGCACGGCGACCTCAAGGGCGGACTCACCCGAAACTGCCAGGCCACGGATCGCCCCAGCGCGGCCCTCGTCCGGGACCTCAAGCAGCGGGGACTTCTCGACGACACCATCATCATCTGGGGCGGAGAGTTCGGAAGGACCCCCATGGTCCAAGGCGGGAATGACGGGCGCGACCACCACCCCAACGGATTCTCCTACTGGGTGGCGGGCGGCGGCTTCAAGCCGGGCATTTCGTGGGGAGAGACCGACGAGCTCGGCTTCAATGCCGCCAAGGACAAGGTTCACGTCCATGACTTTCACGCCACGCTGCTGCACCAGTTGGGCTTCAACCACGAAAAGCTGACGTACCGGTTTCAGGGCCGCGATTTCCGGCTGACCGACGTGCACGGCGAAGTGGTGACCGGCCTGATCGCCTAAGGATCCCGACCCATCGGAAACAGGGACGGGACTTTCGACTTGGCGCGTTCGCCCGGCTCCCTAACGTGCCGGCCCATGGCGGCCATCCTCTTCCTCCTGGTTGCCGGAGCGCTGTTGCTGCTCCTGGAACCCATCTTCCCCCACTTCGTCGCCGCCGCGGCGGGCCTCGTGTGCTGGTCCATAGCCGTTGTCCTGACCTACGCCCGTTTCGGGGCACAGGCTGGACATTGGACTCTCGTGGCGGTCCTCGCCGCAGCGCTTGCAGGAACCTGGTGGTATTTGCTGCGCATGCCCACGTCGGGAATCGGACGTCTGGTGCGCTCTGAGCAGGTGACTCCCACTGAAACCGCGGCCAAGAGCCATCTCATCCACGCGACTGGAAGGGCGCTGACGCCTTTACGTCCCGGCGGAATGGCCGAGTTCGGTGGCGAACGCGTGGACGTCGTCACCTCGGGTGAACCGGTCGAGAAGGGACAGGCGGTTTCCGTCGTTTCCGTCGAAGGCTCCCGAATTCTGGTTCGCGCCTCCTGAAGATTTCCCAAATCACCCAATCGCATGACCCCAATTCTCGCCGCTCCGGTTGAAACCGGATCCGTTGTCATCATTGCCATCCTCGGGGTCTTCGGACTCGCCGTCCTCTTTCTCCTCGCCAGTTTCGGTGCAGTCTGGCTCCGCGCCATGGCATCCGGAGCCCCGGTGGGACTAGTCGAACTCCTGGCCCTCCGGCTCCGTGGAATCCCAGTGGGGTTCATCGTGGACAACCGCATCACCGCCGTGAAATCTGGTCTTCCCCTGACCATCGACGATCTCTCCACACACTTTCTCGCCGGCGGCAACGTGGACATGGTGGTGCAAGCCTTGATCGCCGCGCAGCGCGCCGGCATCCACCTCGATTTCAACCGGGCGTGCGCCATTGATCTTGCTACCAAGGGAACCGGAAAAAACGTCCTCGATGCGGTCAAGACGTCCGTCAATCCCAGGGTCATCGACTGCCCGAATCCCAGCATTGGCAAGGGAACCATCGATGCCGTGGCCAAGGACGGCATTGTGATCAAGGCACGGGCGCGGGTCACCGTCCGGACCAATCTTGACCGATTTGTGGGCGGTGCCACGGAGGAAACCATCATCGCCCGCGTCGGCGAGGGCATCGTTTCCACGATCGGCTCCGTGGAGACCTACAAGCTGGTCCTCGAGAATCCGGACCGCATTTCCAAAACCGTCCTCGACAAGGGCCTCGACGCCAACACGGCGTTCGAGATCCTGTCCATCGACATCGCCGACGTGGACGTTGGCGAGAATGTCGGCGCCAAACTCCAGGCGGAGCAGGCGGAGGCCAACAAACTCAAGGCCCAGGCCGAGGCGGAGGCCCGGCGAGCCAACGCGGTGGCGTTGGAACAGGAAAACATCGCCCGGGTCGCCGAGATGCGCTCCCGGGTTGTGGAAGCCGAAGCCCAGGTCCCCCTGGCCCTGGCCGACGCCTTTCGGAAGGGCAACCTCGGTGCCATGGACTACTATCGGATGAAGAATCTCCAGGCGGACACCTCCATGAGGGAGAACATCGCCAGCGAACCGCCGTCCGCCTGATCGCCTCTCCGAAGTCGTTTCGGCCATGAGTCCATTCCTTCTTGCCGCGTGGTGGGAGCCCCTGATCCCGGTGGCCGTGGTGGTCGGGACCCTGATTTTGACCTCGCTCCAGGCCGCCTGGAAGAGGAGCCGGCAACGCACTTCCTCGGAGACACACGAGGAGTTCAGACAGCCGGCCGCCCCCGAACGATGGGAGGACACCCACCCGTCGCCAGCAATTCCTCGATGGCAGCGTCGTCCCGCCGCAACCCCTTCCCTCTCCGGGACCGTTCGCACAACGTCTCTGCCCCCCAGCCCCTGGGAACGGGAATTGGAACGAATGCTCGCTCCTTCAACGTCCGCCGCTCCTCCCATTCTCAGCGAAGAACCCGAGACCGAAGTCGTTTTTCCACGTCTCCTGCCTCCCCTCCTGGCAGGAGTGTCCACCTCAGACCCCGCAACGCTCGAAACCGCAGAAGTCCCGTCCCTTCCCGTCCCAAACCTGGTCGCCGCCGATGCGCGGGTGGAGCGGGCGGCCACGCTCCAGGAACGGGTGCGGGCCCACTTGAATCTGGTGGACACCTCCGTCGAGCAGGCCCACCCACAATCGACGCCGACAATGGAATTCCCCAACGACCGGAGTTCACGTTCCGGTATCCGGCGCCTTCGCAGCATATCCTCGGCCCGACGGGCGTTCGTGGCCGCTACGGTCTTTGGTCCGCCCCGATCCAATCTCTAGCAGCCTCGGCAGGCTCGACGTAGCGCATGCGGATTTGACGGCCCGGAGCTGGGCGGAGCATCCTGATCTCGCTTGAATCGCCTGCATCTCTTGCACATCGCCATCCTGATGGCGGGAATCGGGTGGACCGCGGCTGCCTCCGGGGAAACGAAAACAAATTCTCCGCCAACGGACGCGTTCGTGCTGCGTCGCTTCGAATGGATTCCGGGATTCAAAGCCCCGAGGACGTTTGCTCCGCTGGTGCCCCGTTTGTCTCCCATTACGTCCGTGCAGGACCTGACCATCGCTGGGGAACGACTCTGGCTCTCGGTCCGAACTCCGGCACAAACCAATCCTCCGGACGGAAGCGGCCGGCTGTGGGAGTTCCACGATCAAGCGCTCATGATGGAACCGGTTGCCGGCCCCTTGGAGCAGCACGTGGTGACCACGCTGTTCGGAAACGGAAACACCCTCTGGATGGGGCTCCACGGCGGCATGGCATCGCTGGACATCCCGCGAAATGTCATTCATCCGTACGGTCCGGCCCAGGGAATGATCAGCACGAACATCGCGGGTATCGCCGCCTTGGACGACACGATCGTGGCCCTGGGACGGATGGGACTGCTGTGGGGCTTGGTACCCGGCACCACCAATTTCACCCGTGCTACAGCGGGAGCCCCCTCCGTCGACCCCCGTTCTCCCGAACTTTGGAACCACTTTGCAATCTCGGGTGAATGGATGGCGGCCCTCGGCTCGGGATCCCTCGCAGCCCGGCACTCACGATCGCCCCAATGGATCCCAGTCCGCGACGAACTGGCCAATGGATCCCCCCAGCTTTCGGCCCCGAAATTCTCCAGTATTTGCGGCGACGGGGAGGGCGGATTCTGGATTGGCAGCGACGCAGGGCTCCATTGGCTGAATCCGGAAAGCAACGTCTGCGAGAACCGATTCTGGACCCCCCAGGTTACCGTTCCCGGAGGATTGGGAATGACCGTTGCCCCCGGGTTCAAACCAACGTCCGCGGCCTACGCCATGGCCCAGGAGCGGGTCATGCAAGGCATCCGGGAGCGCATGCGCGACCGGGCCCGATACGCCCGGGCGAACAGCCGGCTGACGCATCCAGTCTCTCCATACTGGCCCACCAGCCGCCTGCCAGGACCCGTCACAGCCCTTCACCGCGACGAGCGGTTCCTCTGGGTGGCAACGCGGGAAGGAGCAACCTCCCTCCGTAGCCGGGTGCTCCTGATGCACCAACCGACCCGTCGCTGGATCGGGTGGTTCTCCGTCGCCGCGCCGGTGAACTGCCTCGGCACAGACCCCCAGCGGCTGTGGGTGGGATGCGACGTGACCCGGTCTCCGGGCGCTCCAGCGTTGTTCGCCGTGGAGAAGTTCCCCATGACATCGACGCCTCAGGCGCGCTGGGTCAAGGACACCATCCCGACGGAGGAACTCGCCGAACGGCTCGCCGCCCTGCCGGTTCGGGAACGTGCGGTCCTCGCGTTTTTTGGTGGGGATCCGGCCCGCGTCGTGGAGCTCCTGGCTCCGACCGGCACCGCAGCCGCCGACGCGGATGCCGAGACCCTGTTTCTCCTCGCGTTCGCCAACGACGCGGTGGGACTCAACAATCCCGATGCCCTGGAACTTTACGTTTCCCGCCTGCGCCAGGAGCACCCGGAATCGGCCTACGCGGAGCTTGCCGCGTCCGTCCGGAGTGCCCGCCCCGCAGCCACACTTCCTGAGGCGCCGCATTCACCCGCCCCTTCGACCGCTCCAGATCCAAGCCCCAAACCGGAGGCGGCACTGCCCGCGGAGTCTTCTCCCGCCAATCCCAAGATCCATGCTTCCCCAGTGTTTGCCTCTCCAGCGGCGGCCGCGGTTCTGGCGAAACGCGACCTCGGGAAGGACGGGCGGCTCAATGCCGTTGAATTCCGACTCTGGCTCGGACCACGCGCTGACTTCAAAGCGGCGGACACCAATCAGGACGGACAGCTCGACGCGGCCGAGATCGACCGAGTGCTGAGTCAAATCGCCTCCCCCCGGCCTTGATCCACCCGCGCCCAGTGCGCACAAGAGGAATCGACGTCCATCGGAATCAGTGGAACTCGACGGTCACTTCCTCGAAACCGGCGGACCGGGCCAGGGCCGTCAACTGGAGTCGCGTCCGTTCCTCGGCGTCCCGCAGAATGCCCGCGGCGCGAGCCGCCTTCCGAATCGATTCCACGGCTTCCCGCCTCGCCTCCTGCTCCATCTTCTGGTCGAACAGCCGAAGAATCCCGGTGGATCGCTCAAGCACCTCCGTTTTCCCCTCATCCAAGTACACGTCCACCAGCTGGGGTCGCGGGAGCGACAGGGTCAGCTGATGCCCATGAATCTTGACGTCTGAAGGACGCAATTTCTGGAGATCCACTCCCGCCTTCGCCACGCCGTGGGCCACCATCAAGAGCCGATTCTGCCCATACCATTTGGCATCCTCCACCACCACAACCTTCTCAAAAACGTACTTCACCGTGACGAGTTGAGCGAGGGATTGAATCTGGGTGATGACCGTGGCGGTGTTCAGGATGGAACGTCCGGCCGCGCCCGGGAGAAAGCGCCCGACGATCAATCCGAAAACCAGCGCGACGCCGGCGGCCAGGACCGTGAGAACTGCAGGAACGAGGAGTGGCGAACGTCGGTTCACGATTGGGGGAAGTGCTTAATTTCGCAGCACATCGAACCAGGCGCTTAATCTGCAGCAGCGTCGGCTCGACGCACCCGATATGGTCCGAATTTGGCGACGGATCAATTAACTCCACGGCGGCGCCCCGGGAGACAAACGACGCCTGCGCTACCGAGGCATTGGCGGGAAGGACATCCCGGTCGGCGTGGCATTGATACAGACGGAGAGGAGACCTGGGAGTCCAGTCGAGAAGGTCGTTCTTCCGCAAGGCAACCCGGAATGGGTGGTCAGGATTGGTGGCGAATTCGTCTCGGACTCCGGGAGCGAGGGTCAGGGTAGGGTCCGCGGGGAGGATCGCATTCAACGCCTCTCCACTGTGCGTACCATCGAGCAAAGGAGGAATCGTTTGGTCATAAGGAGACCCCAGATATTGCGGCAGGTCGTACACATCCCGATACGCCGCGAGAAGGTAGACGAAGTAATACGGATTCGGCAGGGCGCGGCCCGAAAGAACATCCGAAGCGGTTGTCCCGGACAGATCATACGCCCCGGCACCCGCAGCGCAGGCGGTGATTTTGAACTCGTCCGGATGACGGGATTCCATCTCCCGGAGCGCCGCCAGCGTGGCGTGCCCACCTTGGGAATACCCGGTGAGAAACAGCCGATCCTTCAAGGCCACGCCATTGTCCGCGCACCAACTTCGGGCAGCGCGAAGCATATCCACAACGGATGTAGCCTCGCTGTCCGCATGATGGAACGGGGGAAAACCCGGGGAATCGCCAAGGCCAAGATAATCGGGGAGTACGGCAACATAACCGGACGTCGCGAAGGCCACTCCTAAAAACCCCTCGGTATTGAGCCGCGAAGGGACATCCTCTCGCTCAAGGCTGGTACCATGCTGATAGCTGACGACAGGAAACGGTCCTCCCGGACCCTGCGGAAGCGCCAGCGCCCCCGAAGCCACCGTCTTCAAGCCCTGGGCATCCACAGTTTCGTAGACCAACCGTAGGAACAGGACATCCCTCTCCGCCACCAACGGGTATCCCGCCAAATTGATAAAAAACTGGATCTCGGCCCGGGTCATCCTCGCCACCTCCGTGGCTCTGATCAAATGGCCACGATCCACCGGACCTGGAACACCCCGCACGCGGTAGAAACGAGCCGTGGATGACGGACGTGTATCGAGAAAAGTAAGAAGAGGCGACGGTTGTTCCCACCCCGGAACCGGCGCCCAGGATCCGGAATCCATTCCGTCGCGACTCTCCAAAACGGTCCAAAGCGCCGGACTACTGACCGTCCAATCCAGCTCGGCCCCCGATGCGCCCGGGGTCAGCCGAGTCAGTCGGATCACAGGGGGCAGCGCGCGGGTGGGCATCCAACAAAGGAATCCGAGGAGCAGCAGAACCAGATTCGCCCGACGACCCATTCGCATCACGGACAGACCCTACCTCAGGAAGTCTGCGGATAAAGGCTTGCGTTGAACGGGCCGGTCAAGGGGTTCGTCCAGAAAACGGATTGTCCGCCGCGGCCACGAGTCCCATATTGCCGCCGCCATGCAGAGCACGTTCAGCGGTCCCGTCTATGTCGTCCGGGACAACGTCGACACCGACCAGATTATTCCGGCGCAATACCTCAACCTCGTGCCCACCATTACCGAGGAATACGAGAAGCTCGGAAGCTTTGCTCTGTGCGGTCTTCCGGACGACGCCCACCCTGTCCGCTTCGTGAAGGACGGGCAGATGGACACGGAATACCCGATTGTTATTGCCGGAAGGAATTTCGGTTGCGGCAGTTCTCGGGAGCACGCCCCGATCGCCATGGGAGCCGCGGAATGCCAATGCGTCGTGGCGGAAAGCTTTGCCCGAATCTTCTTCCGGAATTGTGTGGCCACGGGCGAGCTGTACCCGATCGAGTGCGGAGATCGTCTTTGCGATATCTTCAAGACGGGGGACCTCGCAACCGTGGACATCGATGCGAACACCATCCGGCACCACGGGACCAGCCGTGTCTTCTCCCTGAAGCCGCTCGGGGAAGTGCGTCCGGTCGTGGACGCCGGCGGCATTTTTGAGTATGCCCGCAAGACGGGCATGATGCCGGCGAAGGCGGCCTGACGATCCGCTTCTGGCGCCCAAGCGGCCCCGAAATCGAATTTGCCGGTTCGTTGCTTGAACACTCCGGCAAACCAGCCGTCCATCTGAGGCGTGCATCGATTTCCGCTTCTTCGACGATGTCTCCTGACGGCATGGCTTGGAATCGAAGTTGCCTTGGGTGCCGCGACCCCGCGGGAGGTCCGGGACCGCGAGGCCGAGGAGCTATTCGCAGGCCCGCCGCAGACCTTTGTCATCACAATCGCCCCCAAGTTTGCGAATCAACTTCGGGAGGAGCCCCGCAACTACGTGCCCGCCACAATTCAGGTGGGCAACCGGGGATTCACCAACGTTGGTATCCACCTCAAAGGAGCCGCAGGCAGTTCCCGCAGCTTCGACGACCGGCCGGCGTTGACGCTGAACTTCGACAAGTTCGTCAAGGACCAGACGTTCTCAGGATTGGATAAGTTCCACCTGAACAACTCGGTTCAGGACGGCACATTTCTCTCCGAAAGCATCGCCAGCCGGCTGTACCGGGAAGCGGGAGTGCCCACAGCCAGATCGGGGCATGCATTTGTCCGACTCAACGGACGAGACTTGGGGCTCTACGTCCTTAAGGAGGGTTATGACAGCCTGTTCATTCGCCGGAACTTCCCTTTCGGAACCAATGCCCCAGGCAATCTTTACGATGGTGGATTTCTCCAGGACGTGGACCAAAATCTGGAACTGGACGCCGGCAAAGGTCCAACGGACGGCTCGGACCTCCGCCGGCTGCGGAGGGCGGCAGGAATGCCCGTTTCGCGTCGGGGGGCGGAGCTGGACAAGGTGCTCGACGTGGACCGGTTCCTGACCTTTCTCGCCATCCAGGCACTGACCGATGATTGGGACGGCTACGGTCGGAACCGAAACAACTACCGTCTCTACTTCGATTCCGTTTCCGGTAAGGCGGAATTCATCCCCCACGGGATGGATCAGCTTTTTCGCGAGATCAATTCCACCGTGGACCCCGACTGGGAAGGCTTTGTGGCCCGGCGGGCCATGGAACTTCCCGATCTGCAGGCCCGATACCACTCCCGTCTGAAAGAGCTCGCCAATCGGAATTTCACGGTCGCCTGGGTAACGAATCACCTCGGAGCAGTGGACGCCCGGATGCAATCCGCCCTTGCCACCCGGCAGCCCGAGGAACGGGCCCGCTGGGCCAACGGCCTTCGGCGTGCATCCAGCCGTGCCATTGCCCGGATCCGATTCGTGCGAAAACAACTGGGCCTGCCGCCGGATCCAACGCTGACTCAACTGGCGGAGGGCTCACGGAAACCGCAATTGCTGACGGGTTGGCAGGCCCGCCCCCAACAGGGAGTGCCCCAGCTCGAGACCGTATCCGAAGACAAGAAGGATGCACTCCATCTCTGTGCCGCTCGCAGTGGGACGGTTGCGTCCTTTCGAACATCCAGGATGCTATCCCCAGGCGAATACACCCTTGAGGCCAGCGTGAAAACCAAGGGGATCGTTGCCCAGGCTGGAGCGCCGGGTCGCGGCGCGGGCCTACGGATCAGTGGAGCCGACCGTCAAAACCACATCACGGGAAGTCAGGATTGGGCTCCCGTCCGGTTCAAGTTTGAAATCAATGAGGACCGGGAGATCGAGTTCGTGGTCGAACTCCGGGCCGACAAGGGCGAAGCTTGGTTCGACCTTTCCACCCTGAAGCTGATCCCGCATTAAGTTCGCTGCGAAATCAGTGCCCTCCCGCACCGTACCCGGCCACAGGCTGGCCCTCAGGGGTCAGTTTTCCGCAGGTCCACAGGAGCCCCCGGGTGACGAAATCCAGATATCGGGGATCCGCGACGGTCTCGTTATTGTGACCGATCGTGGTCGAGAAGACCCGGGTCTTGCCCGGACCATATTCGTTGGTCCATCCCACAACCGTGTCATTCTGACCGGGTTTGTCTCCGGCACCCTGCCGGCCCCGAACCAACGCATGGGCGGTCTCACCCACCTTGATGTTGTTGTACAACTCCTCATTGATGGTCGTCCAATTCGTCATATTCCGGGTTATCGGGCTGGCCGCATCCAGGAAGGAGAGTTCAATCGGTTTCTGGGGTCCATGACCGCTGGATTGTAGTCCCAGGTACTCAAACCAGAGTGCATGCGGAGTCCCGGGTGCCGCAGGTTGCCCCGGGTTCCCCGTCCGATAGCTGTGCATGGCGCAATGGAGGTTGACCCCTGGAATTCCCTGCCGGTGCGGGGCCAGTACGCCCCGAACAATTTCCGGATCGCTGATGTCCGCCGCACATTCATCATGCAGGACCACGTCATACCCGCGGGCGTAGTCCGGCTTGCCGAAAATGGGCAACGGCGGGTGGGTGCTCGTATCCGGCGAATAGATCGTATCCACTTGTACATTGGCTCGGGCTTCCAAGCCCTTCTTCAGGATATCCTTCTGCGCGGCGTAGTCGTGGCAGCATCCACCGAGAATGAGGAGAACCTTCAACGGCTTCGCGCCGGCAGACGTCCCAGGCTTCCGGACATAGCGCACGAGGAGAAGCCCGCTACCGGATTCCGTCTTCAACGACTTTGCCACGGCCCCTTCCCCCATCGGATAACACGCCCGCCATCCGTCGGGAGTCAATTCCGCCACCGCCTGGATCGTTTTTCCCGCATTAGGGCCCTCGGTTTCCGTGGAGGTCATCGCCGCCGGAGCTTTCGAAAAATCAACGGTGACGAGTCCCTTCGCGTGAGTATCCCCCATGTCGAAGGCGTACTTCCCGTCCTGAACCTTCAACTCGATGGCGGGCAGGTCCGTCGAGGAAACGGTGTTTCCGTCAAACTCCGCCTCGGCAACCACCCACACGCCATTGAGCGAACTCACGTCCGCCGCAAACACCCAGGATGGTGAGGAAACGAGAAAAGCCAGCAGCGCGATCACTTTTTTCATGACGGTGAAGGGATCAAACCATTGGAGAGTCCCCTGCGGCAAAGCGAAATCGCGAAGGCAAGCCTCGGAAGTTCATCCCGACGGACGTTGCCCGGTGACTACTCCACCCCCCGAACCCCGCATCCGCTCAGTGATCCGACCGAGTGTCCACCGTCCTCCAGAGGCCCACCCGCTCCCTGCGCGCCCGCCGATCCGCCGCCCGCAAGAGCGCCTGTTCCCGAAGGGGCAGCATCCTCGTGGAGTCTTCAAGCCAGCGAAGTCGCCCCTCCGTCACCAGATCCATCGCGAGATTCTGGGAATTTGTCCCGACGTATAAAAAACCCAATGCGGTTCGGTTACTCTGGGTTGAGACGATCGCCAACGAAGCGGAGCGACCGACCAGACTCAGGGTCAGATTACTGCGTGTCTGCAGGGCAAAGGATCTCCAACGCGGATCCTGCTCATCCGTGTAGACCCCTCCCAATCCTGCCAACCCCACGTTCCAGGCAAGACCGTTGGTATCCTTGACCTGAATTACGTTTTCGGTGACAGCGCGGGTCACCACCACGGGCGCCCGGTCCAAAGGAGGCGGGAGGCGGTAGCCCGCGCCTTCCCAGACAACATAAAGATCCACCAGCGGGCGCGCCCGTTCACGTCGTTCCCAAAGCGCCCAGAGAGCCAAAAGGCCCAACCCAAGGACTGTGACCCTCAGTACGCGGTTCAGGAGGAGAAACAGGTTCATGCCTCCCCAGATGTGTCACCCTCCTCCGCCCTTGAGAACAAGCGAATGCTGCGACGACGTCTCAGGGGTGGCGGAGGGGGTGCCGGCGGGAGAAAGACGATCTCGGCTTCTGGCTGGGGACCCCTAAGATGTGCCAGGAGGGCCAGGTTCACTTCAGGAACCGGATGGGCACTTGGACGGCGGTCATGCCGGAGCGCAAGGACATCATGAGCCCGGACGCAATTGCCCACGTGGTTGAAACTCCAAACCGCGCCTGCAAAGACCCTCTCCGTCCAGGAGCACGGACGGGCGTTGTTCATACCAATCACAAAAGCCGCGGGAAGATTTGGACGAAGGACACCCTCAATGAAGGCAAGGATCACCGTAACTCGGCTCCATCCCCGCGCCTCACACCGACGAATCACAGAAATGAACCACGAATTATCCTCGGACGGAGCACCATCTTTCATTAACCCGGTGATGGGACCCGCGACCATTTCCCCGAGCAATGGCGCCCATGTTAGCGAGGCGACGAATCCGGCCACCACCGCAAGCGCAAACCATCCCGCGTTCGCAATGTCGTTGTTGAGATTGGCCGATGATTCCTCGGAAGCTCGGTGCAACAACCAGAGGAATGCACCTGTAAGAACCACTCGAAGAAGGACGAGTATCATAGCCTTCAGCGGTTGGGGTCCGGTTCAAGAATCGCCTGCGACATAACAATCCCCCGAAGCGCCAAATCCAGGCGTTGTCGGTTGATGGAATAGGTTCGGGCCACATCCTCTAAAATTACGCCGGCCGCAAGCAACTCCTGCAGATACTGGTCAAAGGAATGCATGCCCACGTGATTCGCGGACTCGATGATTCCCGTCAACAAATGGAGATTGTTTTCCCGAATCGCATCCTGAACACCTGCATCCCGCCTCAAGAGTTCCAGGCAGGGTGTTCGGGACCCCTCGACGTTTGGAATCAGCCGCTGGCAAACAATGGCATTCAGGTTCCGGGCCAGCAGCGAACTGATATTGTCCTTTTCATCCGCCGGATAAAATTCACGGATGCGACCGATCGCCTGGGCCACCGAATCTGCATGAAGAGTCGTCATGACCAGGTGCCCCGTCTCCGCAGCCTGCATCGCCGCCCAAATGCTGTCCCGGTCACGAATCTCTCCCACGAAAATCACGTTTGGGTCCTGCCGCATTGCATTCCGGATACCATCCGCGAAGCACCCGGTGTCGATGCCTACCTCCCGCTGTTCAAAATGAGAAAGGGCATCCGTAAAGACATATTCGATCGGATCCTCCACGGTCACGATCCGCTGGGAAAACTGCTCGTTGATCTGCTGCAGAAGTGCACGAAGCGTCGTACTCTTGCCCTGTCCGGTGGGCCCGGTGACCAGTATCAACCCACGGGGTTCACCCAACAATTCCAGCAGCGAATCGGGGAGCTGAAGGTCCTCCAGCTTCAATCGATGCTGCGGCACGTGACGGAAGGAACACGACTGGCTACCACGTTGCTTGCTGAAATTGGCGCGATATCGGACCGCGCCATGATAGAAGCTCGCATCCACCTCACGCCCGGCAATCACGCGCGCCACCAACTCCTGGGAGAAACAGTCCAGCAGCCAGGAGTTCAGCGTGAGGGCATCCAGCGGAGCAAACTCCGTCTCCGAAACCCCGGAGAGCCGTCCATGAATCCGAATTACATGCGGCATCCCCGTCCTCACGTGAAGGTCAGACGCCCCCTGCGCCTCGCACCAAGTAAGGAGTCTCGAAAGGCGGGTTCCTGGGGGGACGGCTTCCATGAAGGTATTGCTGGCGGAGATTCGTTTACGCTCGTAACATTTGCAAGCAGGCAATGCGCCCACGCATTCCTATTTGCGAGAACACTCCCCAAAGGATATCTCCCCAACGATGCGTCGGGAAACCAAAGATCATCGCCGGGAACGACTGGACCAAATTCGGGCCGTGTTGAAATCCGTCTATCCAGACGCCCATTGCGAACTGACATTCCGGAATCCGCTCGAATTGTTGGTCGCCACCATCCTCTCCGCTCAGTGCACCGACCTCAACGTAAACCGCGTAACCGCCACGCTGTTCAAGAAATACCTCACTGCTACAGACTACGCCAAGGCTCCGGAGGAGGAACTCGCCCGTGACCTTCGAAGCCTCGGACTCTTTCGGAATAAGGCGAAGAATCTGAAGGCCGCCTGCCAAAGAATCGAGGAACGGTATGGAGGCGAAGTCCCAAGGTCCATGGAGGCCTTGATCGAACTTCCTGGTGTGGGAAGAAAGACCGCAAACGTGGTTCTGGGAAACGCCTTTGGATTGGAGGATGGGATTGTCGTCGACACCCATGTCCTCCGTCTTTCGCGCCGACTCGGGATCACCGCTGAAACTGATCCAGTAAAGGTTGAACGGTCACTGGTTACCCTTGTTCCGAAGGGGGAATGGACTCAGTTCAGCCATTGGTTGATCTGGCACGGTCGACGAAGATGTGCCGCCCGAAAGCCGGACTGCCTGCGGTGCGAACTCAAGATGCTCTGCCCGTCCGCCAGCCGGGAGAAACCATAACGGTCGGTCCCAGCCCCCGGGTTAATATCCCGCTTGTCCCCATCAAAGGTCCGACGCAGCATTTTGAGCCATGACATCCGCAGAAGCTCTGGATCTCTTTCGTTCCACAGGCGCACTTCTCGAGGGGCACTTTATCCTCAGGAGCGGACTCCACAGCCGCCAGTTCTTCCAGTGCGCTCAGGCACTTCAGCGGATGCCGATCGTGGAGCGGTTCGGAGCCTCACTTGCGGAACGATCCAGGGCACTGCAAGCGGTCACGGTCATCTCACCCGCGATGGGCGGACTCGTAATCGGGCAGGAGGTGGCTCGCCAATTGGGACTTCGATTCATCTTCGCCGAAAAGGAGGAAGGCCAACTCGTGCTCCGAAGAGGTTTCAAATTCCAACCTGGGGAGCGCTGCCTCGTGGTGGAGGACGTCGTCACCAAGGGCGGTCGAGTCCAGGAAACCATGGAAATTGTCCGACAACACGGTGCAATCGTGGTCGGCGTGGCGATGCTGGTGGATCGGTCCGATGGGACCCTAAACTTGGGAGTTCCCACCTGCAGTTTGATCCGGCTCAACGTCGAAACGTTCCCCGCCAATCATCTTCCCCCGGATTTGGAGAAAATCCCGGCGATCAAGCCGGGCAGCAAGTAGCGGGGGCATTCTCCCTCAGAACACTCGACCACTGGGCCCGATGAAGATGGAGTGCCCCTTCGGTCCAAATCACATAATTCGCCCGGGCCATCTTCTCCTCCACCGGCATCTGCGCCCGCTCACGGGCCTGAATCTCTTGGTCTGACCACGACCGATCTCGCAATCGGCGATATTGCGTCCGACGCGTGCAGGCCAGACATACCACCCGGTCAAAATCCACGTCGTACCCCTTTTCGAAGAGCAGTGGAATGATGACCGCCGCGGTCCGGACACCTGAGCAATCCCATTCCGCAATTCGAGATCGCCACACCTTTGAAATCCTAGGGTGAAGGATTCCCTCAAGAACCCTCAGCGCCCCAGGATCTCCAAACACAATCCGGGACAATGCATCCCGTCGTAGTTCACCCTGCGGGTTCAGAATCTCATTTCCGAACGCCTCAACAATCTCCCGAAGTCCTTCACTACCCACAGCCGATTGTTCGCGGGCGATCTGATCGGTATCCAGACACGGAAGCTGCCATTCCGAAAACACCCGGAAGGTGGTCGATTTTCCGGTCCCAATCCCCCCGGTGATACCCAGCAGGAACATGAGAATCTGAAAGAAAGCCGCCGATGAAACGGCGTGCTCCAGTCTAGGGGGATACCACCACCCGATAGGTGCGGCCCGTAGATTCGGGCTCGACGATGTCTTCGACTTCCATTCGTTGAACGCCACTGGAGACGTTCTTGGTGGTTTTCACAACCGACCATTGACCGGACTTTAGGTCCTCGGTCGACTGCACTTGATAGGTCTGACCCGGAGAAGCCATCCATTCGATTCGGAAGAACGCGGGAGTGGTCCTGATCAGCGACACGTGACTGACGACCACCAGATCAAACGGAGAGCTATCCTGCCCATTGGCCACCCCGTCGCCATCGGAATCGAGTACCAAACTCTCTCTAAGCGCCTTGGGAACCCGAACGACACGCCCATCCCCAAGACTGACAGTGACCAACGTGATCGAAGGAGCAGCATTGTCTCCCTTCACCCACCGGAGAACACCACCACCCGATGTCACAAACCCGTCGAGGTCTGCCGGATTCACATTGTCACTCGTGGTTTGGAAATAGAGGGTCATTCCCTCATTGAGGATCAAGGACTCTTCGAGAGTCGCATAGAAGGCATCGCCCAACTCCAGTCGCTCAACGTAGAGACCGTTCGCAGCATCCACAGGGCTGATGGTCACAACCCCCCCGGCATCAGCGTCCAAAGAAAGCACTCCGAGGGCGGCGTTATTCCGGAAGCCTGCAACGGTCGGTCCCCGGTCTTCTGCAGCCCAGAACGAGTCGCTGAAGGCGAACTGCGGCGCGTGGATGCTTACGGCTGTTCCCAAGAGATCTCCAGAGGCAGGCTTCACCGGCAACAGCATACCATACGTCGCCTGAACCGAGCCCGGGAAACCCGCACCGCCGTCAGTCAAGTTACCGGTCACATTTATGTTTAAAAATCCACCAGCCTGCGCCCGAATGCCCGAAAGGTTCGCATCACCAGCATTGATGACGACGTCATAGGCAGCGTTGAGAGTACCCCCATCACTAACGTAGGTATTGGCATTGATCTGAACATTCCCCCCCGACGCGGTCATGACTCCAGAGTTCTCAATCGTGTTCGCACGAATGTTGATCCCCGTTGCGGTAATCGCCCCTAGGTTGGTGATCGAATTCAGCCCGCTTGAAGACGAGAGTCCCAAAGAGATCAAGCTCGGCGCTGAAATTGAACCTGCATTGTTTAAATTCTGCAGACCTGGCAGCTCTGCGTCCGTCAAATTCGTCGTGCCGTAGAGATTGAGCGATCCACTCACCAACAGATTGGTCACCTCCCCGGAGAATTGACCATCCACGAAAATCGAGTCCCGGAGGTCCACATTCGTGGCACGGACCCGAAGATCGTTCAGAAATATCCCAACACCACTGTCGAGGAGATTTTGGATCACCGTGACATGATAAATCGCGTTGTAATTGGTTGTCGTCGCCGTATCCGTCGGTGCGGCACAATCTCCAGGAGTGTCCATGACACCATCTCCGTTGGTATCACAGCCTTCGGGAACTCCGTCCCCGTCCAGATCGATGGGAGTTCCCCCGCCCGTGGTGTTCGTTCCCGTAGCGGACCAGAAATTCGTAAACGTTGTTGCCCATATTGCGAATTGCCCGCCAAACCGAGACGGCGAACCCTTCGCGAGGTCCTGAACAACCAGATTTCCGTTCGTGGCGCCCAAATCAAGATTCAGGATGGGAGCATCAATGACCGCCCCTCGGGAACTGACTAGATTATCCGTCTTGAGACTGACCAAGCTTTGCCCCTGAATACGTGCATTTTGGAGCTTCAGGTTCTCCCCACTGATCATGACCCGGCCGGCGAGGTTCGTCACGCTATCCCCGGTTCCCGGAGGAATGGTGGAGGGATATCGCATCAATTGCCCCGACCAAGTAACATACCGGTTGGTCGTCACCTGGTTGGTCATGGTCACACCGTCCGGAAACACATCATCGACCCACGTCGTAAATATTCCGTCGTAGAAATCAGCATTCGTGACCGTCGAACCGATCGGCGTACCGGGAACGAATCGAGGCGCAAAAGCACGAAATGCAAATAGGTTCGTTGGTTTCTGCGTATTCAACGTCGCATTGTTCAAAAGGAGCGCTTCGTTCAATTCCGAGCCATAATTGTCAACAATGACAAATTGTGTCGCCCCGGTTCCGGGGGTGCGACTGATCAAATCAGGCTGAATGGTCGTAAACCGGACATAGGCAGTCTTGGCGGGAAGGTTTACGGGATCAGGACCGGACTCCCAACTGACATCAACCTGAACGTTGGGGTCATAATTATCAACGAAGACAATTTCAAATTGTTGATTGGTCTCGGACGGTTGCTCCTTGGAAATGAAGGCCAGCGGATTCAAAAGATTCAGACTGACATAAGGCCCTCCCGTATCATCCGGCGAGGTAATCACCCGAGTATAAATTCGAAAAAGAGGCGTCTGGACGAGCAGATTGCCGAGGTCGTCATAAGCGGCAAGGCTCGACAGATTGATTCCCACTTCACTATACCGCCACCAACGGTCGCGGAGATCGGTCTCCGGATAGAAGTCGGTGGCAGTCAACCCCACGAAGGGCGAGTCGGAGAATTCAGGAGTATTCGGGACA
This sequence comes from Verrucomicrobiota bacterium, assembly GCA_046346705.1. GTDB lineage: Bacteria > Verrucomicrobiota > Verrucomicrobiia > Limisphaerales > UBA9464 > UBA9464. The sequence goes on from JAXMHR010000001.1 coordinate 183,607, forward strand.
TATCTGTCCGTGCGGAAGGAACTAAAATTAAGCGCCGTCGTGCCAATCCGGCTGTTCGACAGATCCACATTGACTCCGTGGATTTGAATGTCGCCCGCATAGAAACCCTGAATTGTCCCCCGATTGATGATGTTCGTCGCGTAGATGCTGACGAAACCACCGTAAAGGGGTTGGAGGTCATTTGGCCAGACCCCCATATTCGCAGTGAAGTTTCCAAATTGACCATTAATAACCGCACCCGGGCCGTTGTAGAAGGATTTTGCCATTCCACGATTCCCGGCATCGTCCACGAACTGGAAGCTTATGCCGGGCACCGCTGCGATCGATCCCCGGTTGGTAAACACCAGCGTGTTTTGGGTTTCATAGGCAACCACGGGATTGTTGCCGATGTCTCCAAAGAAGATGAACCCAGGAATCAGTGTCCCAAAGGTGAATCCCGAGAAGTTGGATTCCTGACCGATTTGGATCGTTCCCGTGTTTACGAATGTTGTCGCGTCAATGACGATCGGCTCGTTCAGGAGGCCTTCGTTAAGAAACAACGGGGCAGGTGTCGCCAAGGCCGACGAAACAGTCAGGGCTATACCTCCTGCGAGGCTGAGGAAGTTTTTCATGATATCGCCGGATTACCGTTACTGTTGGCCAAAGAGTTTCGATTCAAGCTGCTCCAAAGTGGCGCCTTGGGGGTAGGTGATGGGTGCGTTCGTGGATCCGTCAAAAGAGCCCCACGTGAATCCCTGAATTCCAGCGCCTTGCCCTGTATCAAACACGTTGTAGAGCCAAGGCCCGACTTTATTTAGAGCAATTTCCACCCCGGGCTCAATGATTCCTGGGCCAGCTGCGATTTGAAGACTACCGCCCGGATTGATAACCTGCAGGTAGGTCATCCCGGTAACACCGAATACATAGGGCTGGGGGAGATTGGGATAACTACCCAAATCCGCGGCCGTGAACAGAATGTCCGGTCGCGTAATCGTCCGGGTTGTCACAGTTCGAATCGGAGTTCCCTGCGCATTGATCACCGTCTCCGGGTAGCGAATGGTGACTGGAACCACATACTGCCCCAGCAGGGGATCTGTATCGACCCGCACAAAGGCAACCTTCCCGGGCCCACCTCGTCCCCCATCTGCAGGAGCAGTGCCGGTGATCACCCCGGTTGTGTTGGTAAAGCCAAAGAGACCGCCTCCCACCACCGTCCAAGGGGAACCAGGAAGCGGGTTGACGATTTGGAAGCCGACAATATCCCAAGGCGATGTCCCGCCGCTCCCGCCGCCCCCGGTAGAGCCTAGGGGAGCCGCCTGCCAATTTGTATTCCCCGTTCGGTACAAGTACCTGAGTCCACCAACGTCATCCCGGGTAAGACCACTGTAAAACATGCCGAAGGAGCCTTCCACAGCCCGCTGAGGACCATAAATTTGAGCCGAAACTCGCGGATCAACGGCACCCGCCTGGACTCCGGCCAAGGCGGCCACCGTGACATTCGGATTGGCGACATTGACTCCAATTTCCTGGCAATCAGAAATGTCTTGGGGCAACAGCCAGTGAACAATCTGATAAGAATAAAGGGTATTGTTGACGTAACTGGAATACCTCCAACTCACGGGATCGAAATTTCGCTGGATCACGAAATAATCGTATTCCTGAGGAGTGGTATTGGGAATTGGACGCCGATCATGCAAAGTCCATGTCCATCGTTCCGGGGAAGCCAACCCCATTTGTTGAACAAGGGTCGAAAGCGCGACCGACTTGACATCCAGCAAGCGCAATTGCTGCGCGACATTATTAAATCGTGTTGTGGCAAGCGGGTACTCCGAAAGAGAAGGACTCATGTCCGACACCATTGGGAGGTTGTTGAGAATGGCAACGGCAGATTCCACCGCGGCAACGCCCGCCGGACCAAAGAATTCCACAAACGTGGAGTCGAATCCGTACACCAACACCGGACCACCAATTCGATACTCCTCCCCTACGTTCATGGGCCCGCCCAAATCTCCTACCTGGGCGATGCTTGTAAACGTGGAACTATAGTTCAGATCCGAGGTCTGATAGCTGGTATCGAATGGTCCGAGGAGAGAGAAGGCGTGGGCCGCGAGACCGCTGCCGAGGAGGAGTACGGTCCTCAGGGATGTTTTAAGAATCGAGCGCATGATTCAGCGGAGAAGGTTGACGCGGAAATAGGAACGAGCCGGAGATTCAGCTGCCGCCATGGAATCAGTGGAACCAGCCGCCAGACGCGGGGAACCCAAGTTATTCCAATCCTTGAGATCCACAGACCATTGCGGCTGATAGATTGCACCGGGACGGGTATTCCAAGTGATGAGAGCACCTTGGGGTGTTCCCACCAACGTTACCTGAAGAACACTGGCGGGATCCGTCGGATCTGTTCCTGCCAGAAATTCCGCACGATTCGTTGCGCCATCCCCGTCAGAGTCAATTCCGGGAGCGGGCCAAGCATCGGAATTCTCTCCGAAATAACGGCGCTCCCAATCATCCGGCAAGCCATCCGCATTGTCATCCTCGCCCCATGTGGTTGCTGAGGCGGCAGGTGAAAGCGGGGATTTACGTCCATCTGTAAGGACGTATCCGATACGAACGGAGTGAGTGGAGCCAGGGGCGAGACCGCTAAACGTAAAGGCACTCTCCACGGTGCGGAACGCTGACTGGCTTCCGTCGACATAAACATCATATCCCGCGACCGGCAGCCCGCTGACAACCGGCCACGTCACTAAAAGCTTTGATGAAGATGCGGCGAATAAGTACGGAATACCCGGAGCCGCGAGGGGTGCCGAGGGGGCCGCAAAGCGCTGAGCGGCAAGATCCATCCCTGAGGTTAATCCAGCGAAGGTCGACCAAGCGACGATCAGGCGCCCTGTTGAATCTGCGGCCACCGTCGGATTAAGTTGATCGCCTGCAGTCTTGGTATTGACCACAAATTCGGAACCCAACAGGGAACCGTCGGTCTTGATCCACTGGCCAACCACTCCCCCTGCATATCCATCTCCGTTTTCACTCCGATAGACCGTTAGAATGGAGTCACCGACGGCCGCAAGTCGCGGCATGAATTGAAATCCATTTCTCCGGGTGTTAATGAGAAAATCGGAACCAGCGGCTTCAGAATCACCCCAGATCCTACCAAATACATCCCAAGTGAACCCTGAGTCCGCCGGTTGATGTTCAGCCCAAGCGGCAAAAAAACCTCCACCTCTCAATCCCGTGAGGGCCGGAGTAGTACAAGGACGCCTGGAAGTGTTGAGGAAGAACTCTTCGTTACGGAACGATCCATCGGAGTTCAACCGCCTGGCGACGACATCCACACTGTTTTCAAAGCGCTGCTGCTCCGATATCCAAGCAACAACCAGGTCACCATTGCCCGTGGTTGTCACGACGGGATCCCGTTGATTGAAACGAGTGGTCTGGTTGATTAGGAATGGCTGTCCAAGGATTTCACCACTGTTGGAAAGCCGACGTCCCAGAACACCGGACATATCTCCGTCCGCCCCCTCCGCAGTCCATACGACAAGAACACTGCCGTCCCCAGCCACTGCAAGGTTGGGATTTCGGTTATCGGGTGTCCCAGCGGAGATCGAAAACTCCGGACCGGCAAATTGCCCATCAGATTTCAGGACGCGGGCTTGAATCTTTTGGGATCCCCGCACGCCGCTTTGCCAGATAATCAAATTCCCGCCATCGGTAAGGATGGCCACCTGGGGATTCTCCTGATCACCGGCGCCATCTTGATTTACCCTAAGCGAACTGAGTCCGGACAACTGACCGCTCAACCGACGCGCACTGATTCCGAAACCATCCCCGTCGGTAAGGTTGTCATGCCAAACCACACAACCGCCATTGGCACGGAAGGCTAGTGAGGGGGCCAATTGATCCCCTCTCGGAGTTCCCGCGAGCGCATACTGGGCGCCCTCCGGCACCAACGGCGCCGGGTCGGAGGCGGCGACTGAAAGCGGTAAGGTGGCCGCCAAAATCCCGAGCAAGAGTGTTCGGACGGGCGGTAAATCCGCATTCCCGAGGCCGACTCCTTGGTGGTTCACGTTGAACATAGCGTTCGACTGGATCAATGGATGGCGACGGTGAAAGTACGACTCCCGTTCACTATCGCAAACAGTTGGTGGCTGGATTTGGATTTAGGGCCTAGGGCTCAACGAATGTTTAGCCCCGTCCCACCACCCAATAACGTTCAATTCGCCTTGAACCCGGTTTGAGGGGGGATCGTGTTGGGATCGTACAATTGGTTATTCGGGTCATTCACCCGCTTTCCAGAAGGATCGATAATCGTCGGCGTCACGAAAATGATCAGGTTCTTCTTGGCCGTCACCGAAGCCTCACTGGTAAACAAACGGCCCACGAGCGGAAGATCACCCAAGATCGGGACCTTATCTCGTTGCTTACGGGATTCTTCTGCGATCAATCCGCCGATCATCACGGTTTGGCCATCCCAAACGATGGCCGAGGTCACCACTTGGCGCGTCCGGAGACGCGGTAGAGGCAACGTCGCGGTCAGAGGAATACCGAGGCTGTTTCCGGCGACGGACTGCGCCTGTGGATTGAACACACCAGGGTCATCATATCCAACGAACTCCGTGAGGGTCGGGATGATTGTCAACTGGATGGAGACGTCGTCTGCGGACACGTACGGAATCACGTTCAACTCGGGGCCGAATGGAATGGTCTGGACGGTGTACTGAATTGTGGATCCGACGCCACCACCGCCATTTTGGAGACCATTGCCACCGGTGGTGCCACCGCTGGAATTCTGGTTCAGGTTAACTCCCGTGACGATTGTGCGAACATCAGCAACAACAATCTGGGCTTGCCGACCACTGAGAGTCGTCACTTTCGGAGTCGCAAGGACGTCAACACCTTCACGTTGTTCCAGCGCTTGAATCACCACGCGGAACTGAGGATCGGTCAGGATCCCTGTAACCGTTGCCAATGTCGGGATGGGCACCTGGTTCCGATTCACATCGGTGTAGGAGGTTCGCACCCCCGAGGTCAAGTTGCCGTCAGAGGACTGGGGAGGACGTGTTGTGTCGTAAATATTGACTGGAGTCCCAGAGGAACCATCCGAGAACGGAACTCCGGGGAATGTGCCGTATGGATTGGCTACGGATCCCGAGGTATTCGGATTTCCGTATGAGGGCGCCGTCCCCCCCTGCCAGCCCACCTTGCCACCGCCGCTCAACCAGTTACCAATGTAGTACTGGAATCCAAGTGCCTTGGCATCCGCTTGAGTTACCTCAGCAAACTTCGATTCGATTTCAATCTGGGGAGGCGCAACGTTCAGGGCTTGAATCGCGCGTTCAATAATATCGAGGTCGGAAAGGGTAGCCCGAACGAAAAGGATCCCGACGCGATCATTGAAAAAGAGCGCCTTCTGATCCGCATTTGGATCCGCTTGACCGTTGGCACCCAAGGCCCCTCCGAACCCGCCACCGAAGCCACCCACACCGCCGCCAGCTTGTTGTTGTCCCGGAATCAGCGTTGCCGGGAAGTTGACGCCGCATGCCGTAAAGAATTGGCGCACCATCACCTGAACATTCGCTTGGAGATTGGTCCGGGTCACATTGGAGATGCCCTGACCCTGACCATTAAGGCCACCGCCGCCACCACCACCGCCGCCAGCGCCACCACCGGCCGTTCCACCGGCCGCCTGGACTTGGGGAACTTGGAAAATGCCCTGTTGCCCATTGGCACCACCACCGCCGCCGCCACCACCGCCACCACCGCCACCCCCGCCACCGGAACCACCAGTGTTGATGTCACCGAATGGGAAGCCGATGACGGATTCAAGGCCCTGGAGGAACGTATTCGGATCAACCCGGAAGGTCCTGGTGTAGAGCTGCGGAGTCTCGGCTAATTTCTGCGTGAAGACGATCGCGTAGTCCTCGACGGAGTATTTCAGCGGCCGTTCGGCCACCCGGGAAATGGCATCAATCGCGTCTACGAGGCGGATATTCCTCAAGGCCGGATTGATTCGGATGATAACATTGTTTAAATCGACGGGTTCCGCCGGAGCTGCCGGTACCACTTGTCCCGTGTTCGGATCGATTTGGTTGGCCGTCTGCGGAGCAGCGGCATCCATGGTCGAGTTGATGATGAAATTGAGACCCCGTTTCTCCGGATCCCGTGCCCGAGCCTGCTCATCGAGATACTTGACGACTTCGCTGAGGGGAACGCCATCGAACTTGATCTCATTGAGAACGATGCGATCCAACTTCGCCTGAATCGCCTGCCGATTGCGGCTCGTATAAATCTGGTTGGTACGGGCGAACGGATTGTGATCCGGCAGCCGATTCTTGGGCATCTCCCACGCCTGTTCGACCTCCAGCATCATCTCACGTGTCGTAAGCTTCTTTTCCTCGGACGCCCGGCTGAACCGAGCCTGCTGGAGAAGTTCTAGGTAATAACGGGCCGTCTTGTTCTCCGGTTGGAGCGCCCTCGCCTGTTCAAGAAGCTTTTGAGCCTCATCCAAACGGCCCATTTCAAACATGAGCTTTCCATCTTGGGCGAGAGTTGCCGCTTTCAGATTCTGGGCCTTCGTTTCCGGAATAGTAGCCAAGGCGGCATCGCTCGGCGTCTTACCGACCAGGTCAGCCATCTGCTGATCGTTCTCCTTCTTGAAATTGGCCGCGGCGACGTTTGAGGGGTCCACCTTGACGGCCCGGGTGATCTGGAGATTCGCCTCTCGATAATCACCACGACTTGCCGCAACCTCCGCCAATTTGAGGCGGGCGTTGGAAAGACCCGTCCGCACTTCCGAGCGCTCTTTTTCAGCGGCGGCACCCAACTGATCGGAGAGGGCCCATCCATCCTCGTAGAGCTTGGCGGCCGCCGTGTAATCCTTGACGCCAGCCGCCGCTTGGGCGGCCTCGATCGTCTTGCGCAGCAGAATGAGTTTTTCCTGCCGTCGCACGGCCTCTTCCTCCGCCGCCTGTCCAGCGGACTGGGCAAACGCGGCGGGCATGACGGCGCAAAAAAGCAGCAAGCAGAGGAGACGTGACAGTTTCAACATGGTGAATGCGGTTGAAAATCCAGAAAAATTGCGTTGAGCGGGAGGGAAATGATCAGGGATTGGACAGTTTGACTGTCGTGCGCGTGCCGTTGGGTGCCGAAACTACAAGTTCATCTTTGCCGATGGCAACAACCTTGTACGAAGTACCGCTCAGAGTGAGAGAATCGTCAGCGCGTCGAGCCAGAAAGTCCTTGCCATCAAATCGGAGATCAGCCTGGTAGCCGCGAGGACGTGAGTAGGGCTTGTCCTTCGTGAGCGTGACCCTCTCTCCCCCTTCAATCAATTCGATCACAACCTCGCCGGCGGCGTCTTTCGGACCATGAATCTCCCGGAGGTAGAACCAATCGTTCTTTGTCCCATCCGTCAGCGAAACGGTTACCGGACGCCGATTGGCGACCTTCTTGTCGTACTCGCGGGTCACGCTGAATTGGTAGCGATACGGATCCCCCGTGCCCGTGGGCCCAAGATAAGTCACGGTCAGATTCAACGGATCCGTCTTGATCAGCTTGAGCGAATTGGCGAGATCGCGCCGAGGATCGGGCTTCGGCGCGCCATCGGCCCCCCGGATCCAACGGATGGGATTAAACACCGCGTGATCGCCGACCAAAGTCATCTGATAGTGCTCATTCAATTGCTTCAGCGTGGTGAGGTCGTTGGTCAAATCCACCGGCTTTAGGGACTTTTTCTTCCCGCCGACGGACTGCTTCAATTGCTCCGCGAGCTGAGTGCGAACCGAATCAACCTTTTGCGTCAGCCAGAAGGCTGTGCCCGCCACGACCAGCAGGACCACGCTCAGGATGAGTTTCTCGTAATGCTTCTTAAGGAAATCCATGTCGGCCGAAGGAAATCGTTACTGGGTGGAACCACCGCTGGCGGGAGCTTCCTTGCCCCGACCCTTTTCTTTAGCATCCTTCTCCTTTTCCTTGGGCGGGAGAAGACTGACTACCTCGAGTCCGATGGTGACGCGCAGGGGTTTTTCATCGAGCACGACCTCGCCCGGGCGGCTGGTGGTGGGAGGAGGAGCAGCCACCGGCGCTTGGGGAGTACCGCGACCATACAATCCATATCGACGCGCCAGCATTGGATCCATTCCCGGAGGAAAGCCCGGCGCTGGCGCAACGACCGCCGGAGCCGCCGGCGTCGCGTTATCGAGGGTTCCCCGTTCCACATTCAGGGTCTTCACCACGAAGGATTCCGGTGAATTGATCAAGCCCGTGAATACCTTGGCCAGCTCTTGACTGAACCCCTGAAAGACGACCTCGTAGGGATACACGACCGCTCCGAGCGTCGAATTCGTGGAAACTTTCTTTGTCAAAAGATCACCCGTTCCCCCCATTTCGTTGGTACCGACCGCGGACCGCTTCAGCGCAACCACCGAATGAACCTTCGCATCAAACAGTACGCGGCAGATGGCGGCGAGATTCTCAAGATGGGAGGTTAGAGGAACAAGCGTCCGCTCCGGGAGCTGGAGCTGCTTGCGTTGCTCCTCAAAAGTGAAGTTGTACTTGTCCGGAAGCTTCACTCCGGCGCGTTCCGCTTCGCGGGAGAGCTCGGCAATCTTGGATTCCAGGAGGGACTTGAACGCGGCATTGTCGAGATTCTCGGGAAGCTGCCTCAGGGCGAATTTCTTGCGGGCATCCAAGATGAAGGCATTGACCCGCTGTTCCTCATCCCGGGCCAGTTGGATGTTGGCCTGATCGGGATAGACCTCCCGCTTCACCAGTTCGTCCAACTGCCCCTTCTTGGCCTGCAGATCCCCATCCGCGGCGTTGGAGTCTCCCATGGTGCCCAGCGAATACCAGACACCGGCGCCCAGCAAAACGACCGCGACAGCGAGGCCGATGACGAATCCGAGGTTTTTCTTGACCCACCCCATATCAAAGCTTGATCGGACGTTTGAGTTTTGCCTTGAGCGGGAACGAGAAAGAAACGGAATTCTCGGCCCCGTTATCCAGGTTCCCCGACAACTGGGTCTCCTTTTCGTCGAAGAGCGGACAGGCCTTCATGGCTTTCTCCACTTCGTAGGCAATTTCCCCGTTGGCCTTTGGATTCACGTTCACCGCGCGAAACGTGAGATTGACCACGGAAATCTCGTTGGTGTTGCCGGCAGCGCCCTTGGCCTTCGACTTCCCTGCGTCCGCCCCCTCGGCCGCTCCATCTCCCTCACCTTCCGCCTTCTTGGGAAGCAGTCCGTACCGCCTTGCGAGCACCGGATCCATCCTGTAAAAATTTTGGGCTGCGTTTTGGGAAGTGTCCTCTTCCTGCGCGACGGGAGTGGATGGCTCCGTTGAGAGCAGGGTATCCACCCAGATGCTCACGGGAACACCCATCTTGGAACGCACCACGCCTTCGGTTCCGTTGAGGACACCGCCGATGTTGGAGACAATCTCCGCCCAGTAGAGCCGGTCCTTGAGCCAGAGACTGTACTGATTGGCATCTTCCGTGGCCTTCTTGAGCTTGCCCTCGGCCGCCTCCAACTGGTTCTTCTTCGCATCCAGTGGTTGCACCTTCTCCTCAACCTTGGAAATGCCATCCCGCTCCACGGCCGCAACCTTGGAAAAGAACCACCCGACCGCGAAGACACCCACCACGGCCGCGTACGCCGCCACCAGGAGAAAAGGCTTCTTGGCGTTGAACTGTTGCCGGGTCAGCGACGCCTTGGGCATCAGGTTCAACTCGACCGGGCACTGGGCCACGTTTCGGAGTCCCAGACCCACCACTTCTCCAAACTGCGGAGCCACCGGCTCCAGTTGAGCCACGTTGACGGAAGGGTCGATTTGGACGTTCCGGAACGGATTGAGGAATTCAACGGGCAGGCTGAGCTTTTCTTCAAAGAACTGAGCTGCATACGGCATGAGGGAGCCACCGCCGCAAAGGTAAACCCGCACCGGCGCCGCGCCCCCCTGCTGCGTCCGGTAAAACTGGATGGTCTGGTTGACCTGAAGATGCAACCGGGTCAATACATTGCGGGCGACCTTGGAGACCGCGGCAACCCGCGGATTGTCAGGCTCTTCGTAGGCGCCCCCCAAGCTGACAAAACCATCCGAAAGCTTGAATTTTTCCGCCTCGTCAAAGCGCAGTTTGCTCTCCGCAGCAAACTCCTGAGTGATCGCGTTTGCCCCCACATTCACGCTGCGGGCGTAATAGCGGGCGGGTTCAAACAGGAGGACGTTGCTGGTCTTGGCCCCAATGTCGATCAGGAGACTGCACCCCTCCTGATCCCCATAGTTGTAGCGGAACGTGTTGGCCAGTGCGCCAATCGACGCGTCGACGACCTGCATCTTCAGGCCTGCGGTCTCTCCGGCGCCAAACAACTGCTTCTCGACGATATCGGTCTTAACCGCGACGAGCAGCACCTCGAGTTCTCCGCCCGAACTCGTCCCGAGAATCTGATAGTCCCACGCCGTTTCAGCGAGGGGAAAGGGAACGTTCTGCTGGGCTTCGTACTGAATAATCTGGGTGACCTTGGAGGTATCGACCGGAGGAAGCTTGACGAACTTCGAAAACACCTGAAACCCCGGTGCGCAAAGGTTCACCCCCTTGGCCCCAAATCCTCCCTCAGCCAGAAGTTCCCCCAACGCCTTCTTGACGACCGCTTCCCGCGCCGCGTCCTGGGAGCCCGCAAGCCCCAGCGGCTTCAGGCCAAAGCGCAGCAGCTTCAGCCCGCTGCCCTCAACGGCCTCAAATTCGGCGACCTTGAGGCACCCGGCACCAAAGTCGACCGCCAGAAATGTCTTAGATGTTTTCAACATGGGGACAGATCTCCCACCGCTCGCCGCCAATCACGAACCAGGCTGGAAACGACCAGGCGGCAACCAAAACTGGCTAAAGCGACCGGGTAGGTAAGAAAAGCGTGCATGCGGGTCAAACAGAAAACCCCCTGGGACGGCAAAAATTTACAACTGTTCACATCGGACGCGCAAGTCGATTATCATCAAAATCGCCGTCGCCACACGAACATTCGCTCGCGACCACGCCTCGATTCAAACGAACGGGGAACCCAGTGACGAACCAACTCAAACCCCGGCTCCCACCAACGCCGAAGCTCGGATATCGTGACTCCGAACGGCGGGCCGAAGGCATCCGCAGGCTGCAGATAATTGATGGCCAGGTAGTGCCCTCCCGGACGCACACGCCGCTCCACCGCCCGAACGTATTCCGCGCGACGGGACGGAGGAATGGCGCAGAAGAGTGTGTGCTCAAACAGCCAATCCACGGGCTTCCCGGGCCCTTCTGCGAGGAAATCACCCTCGAGAAACTCGACCGTCATTCCTGCCGGTGTTCGAGCTCGAGCCTCCCGCACTGCGGAGGGGGAAAGATCCTCCGCCTCCACGTGAAATCCCGCCGAGGCCCAGGCCCGGGCATCGTGTCCTCGTCCACACCCCGGGACCGCCACCCTCCGACCCCGGGGAAACTCCGTCGGCCAGTCGGCCAAAAAATCCACCAAACCCGGCGCCGGCATTCCGCGATCCCAGCGGGTGTCGCCTTCCTGGTAAAGCGCCTCCCAATCCACCGGCCGCTCCCGGTGGCGCCCCGCATCCAGCACCTGTTCCACCGACACTCCATCGAGGGACTCCAACGCCAATGCCGGCGAATGTTCCAGCAATTCCGAAAGCGTCTCGCCTCCGGTCGCGACGGCAACGCACCGCGCCCCAATGGCGCGAGCGCACTCGATGTCGGCGCGGGTGTCTCCGATGACCACCACGGATCCCCCTTTGATCGAACGCCCAAGAAACGCGGAGCCACGCTCCAATGCAATCCGCGCCAGTTCATTCCGATCATGATGGTCGTCGCCGAAGGCCCCCAGAACGAAGGCCTCGGCAAGACCGTGGGGATGCAGTTTGAGACCCGCCCCCAACCGAATATTCCCGGTCAGTAATCCGATAACCGGCGGTTCGTCCCATCCGCGCAATCCCTCAATGAGTTCCCCCACTCCGGGACACGTTTCGCCGGCATGACGGCTCATCTCTTCGTCGAGAAGAAAGGCATAGGCATCCAGAAATCGTTCACAGTCGAGATCAGTGTTTGAAAGCCCGTGCTCGGATAAGAATTCCCGAACGATCGAACGGTCCGTCCGTCCGTGAAACCGAATCCCCCGGGTTGGATCCTCCACCCCGTACAACAATTGCGCCGCACGACCGAACGCCTTCACTCCGGCCCCGCCGGTCCGAATGAGGGTTCCATCGATATCAAACAGCACCAGTTCGGTTTTCACCAGCCCCAGCTTGAATCAGAGTCGTGTTCCGGCCAATGGGGATCGTTCGGGAATCGGAGGAAGCACCCGAATTCATCAAATGCTCCCGGACCCGGGATCGGGCCAGTTCGACCAGACGCCGATCCCGGCGCAGATCGGCAAAGCGAAAATCCGGAAGACCGCTTTGCTCGCGCCCCGCCAAATCCCCAGGACCCCGCAGGGAAAAATCGGCCTCCGCCAAGGCAAACCCGTCCTTCGCCGACACCAGCACCCGCAGCCGCTCCATCGCCTCGTCCGAGGCATTGGAAGCCGGGACCAGGATGCAATGCGATGGATGGGGCCCGCGGCCGATCCGTCCCCGGAGTTGGTGGAGCTGTGCCAACCCAAATTGTTCCGCGTTTCCGATCAGCATCACGGTCGCATTCGGAACGTCCACACCCACTTCCACCACGCTCGTCGCCACCAAGGCCCCCAGTTTGCCTTCCCGAAACGCGGCCATCACTGCCTCCTTCTCGGCTGCGGGCATCCTCCCGTGGAGCATCCCGACCGCACTGGGTGCCAGCTCGCGGGCGACCCGCTCCCGCTCGCGTGTTACGGCCCCGACATCCTCCGTCTCCGAGTCACCCACCCTTGGGTACACCACGTACGCCTGCCGGCCAGAGCGGATCTGACCCCGAATAAACTCCCAAACCCGAGGCAGTGCATCCGTTCGACGCACATGGGTGCGGATTGGGGTCCGTCCCGAAGGCAGTTCATCCAGGACGCTTACGTCGAGATCCCCGTAAAGCGTCAAACCCAAGGTGCGGGGAATCGGCGTGGCCGTCATGACCAGAAGGTGTGGATAGCGCCCCTTTCGCAACAGTCGATCCCGCTGCACCACTCCAAACTTGTGCTGCTCGTCGATGATCACCAATCCCAGTCGGGAAGTTTCGAAACCCGGTTCAATCAATGCATGGGTACCCACGACCACCTCGGGACGCGTCCCCATCCCACCGCGCCCTCCCGGTGGAATCAATTCGGGTTCACGGGATGACTTCCGACTACCCGTATGGATGCGAACGGCAATCCCGAACGGCTCCAGGGACTGTCGAAAAACCCGCTCCAACTGCCCGGCAAGGATTTCGGTCGGGGCCATCACCGCCACGTTGTACCCGGACTCCAAGGTCATCAGTGCGGCGCAAACCGCGACCAACGTCTTGCCGGATCCGACGTCCCCCTGAAGAAGGCGGCGCATCGGGACGGATCCACCCAGTCCGCTGCGAATCTCACGGAGCACCCGGGTTTGCGCTCCGGTCAGGGAAAACCCGAGCCCTCCAAGAAAGGGGCGGATCCATCGGTTGTCCCCGGCGCAGGGAAGTGCACGGGCTCGAAGCTCCAAATTTCGCCGGCGACCCTGGATCGACAGCTGGAGGTCGATGAATTCGTCCAGCGCCAACCTCCGCCGCGCACGCTCCGCATCCGCGAGATCCGCTGGATAATGCAGGGCCCGGAGCGCCTCGCGTCGCAGAGGGCATCGCCCCAGCGCCATTCCCAGCTTCAATTCCCCCGCGCTGTCCTCCACGGGAAGATCCATCGCCGCCAAGTGGAGCTCCGGATGGGGTTCGGGAAACGCATCCGCGCACGCCTCCACCGCCTGCCAGGTCAGGGAACGGATCACGCGCTGAGTCAGGCCTTCGGTCAGGGGATACATCGGGACCCAACGGTTGATGTGCAGAAACTCCTCGTCCCCGTTCTCCACCTTTTCGGTCTCCGGATGATCCATGGTACGCGGCCGGATCGATTGCACCCGCCCAAAGACCAAGAGCTCCTCACCGACCGCAAAATGCCGTTCCAGAAACGGCAAATTCCACCAACGGCAATGGAGTCGCGCCGATCCGTCGTCCAGCACGAGCTGGAACACGGACTTTCCACTGCGGAATCGATTGACTCCCTGGGCCACGATCCTTCCCCGAACGCTGACGGACGCACCCTGTTCCAGGTTTCGAATGGATTCGAAGCGCCGACGGTCTTCGTAGCGGCGCGGGGCATGGAACAACAGGTCGCCAACCTTCTGAATTCCCAGACGCCCCAACAACGCCATGCGGTCCTGGCCTACGCCACGAAGGCGGGTCACCGGAGTATCCGGCCCCACCGGCGCGACGACATCCGCCGGCGGCCGGGCCAAGGGCGGGGAATCTTTCGGCGCGATGGGAATCCGGCCTTCCACGGCGCAAGGATGTCATGCGCCGCCGGACGCGGCGACCCACAAACAACCTCCAATGGGGAGAAACCCGGGTAGCGGAATCTGGGGAACGAACCGGACTATTTGGGAAGGAGGTCCTGGGCCTTCTTCGAAGCGTCCGTGGCGGCCTTGCCCGCCGCATCCACGGCCTTGCCTGTGGCGTCCTTCACCTGAACCGCGGCCTTCTCGGCGGCACCCTTGGCCTGATCCAGCGCCCCGCCCGCAGCCTTGCCCGCGGATTGCATCAATTCGGCCCCACGCTCCTTCACCTGGGCAAGCAGGTCATTCAGTGCCGTCTTCTGGTCGGCGGACAGATTCGCCTCCGCCGCCATCTTTTGGAGAAACGTCCCGGCACCTGAAAAATCCCGGTCTGAAATCGCATTCACCGCACGATCCAAATTGGCCTTCAACTCCCCTTTGGCCGAGGCGAACGCGCTTCGGAGTTTGGAAGTGTCCACGGTAATGGCGGCAACGGTCGGATTCTGCACATCGGCGGAATCCTTCTTGCCGCACCCTGCGGGGGCGATGGCGATCAGGGAGAATGCGAGGGCTACGGCAATGGGAGACTTCATGGTCAGAAAAGGTATGGGGCGAGTCCGGTTGATTCTGGGATTGGACAGCACCGCCGTTGGGCGAACACTGGACCGCGAAGCCCGTGCCGGGTCAATTGCAGAGGTGCCTCAGCATCCAAGGACCTCCCGCAGGTATTGCCGACTCCGGATCGCGATCTCCTCCGGACCTTCCGCGAAATCAAACACTTCAACAGAAACCGTGCCGTCGTAGCCGGACGCGCGCAACGCCGCGGCGATCGGACGGTAATCGACCGTTCCAAATCCGGGCCCCTTCAGGTTCACGTCGTTGGCGTGGAAATACGCAAACCGCCCCCGGGACTTTTGGATGATTTCGGGGATCGACACGGCTTCGGAGCACATCGCCTTCACGTCCAACATGATTTGGAACGCCGGCGACGCCACCAGCTCCACCACGGCAATCGCCTCCTCCGCAGTATTGAGGAAATTTGTTTCCGCCGGGGAAAGTGGCTCAAGGCAAAGGGTCACTCCGCGGGATTCCCCCCTCCGAACCGCCGCCGCAAACGTTTCGCGGGTCCATCGGACCGCCTGTTCAAATCCCACTCCTGGAAGCAAGTCCCGGCGCTTCGGCGACCCGAACACCAAGGTTCGCCCCCCGACATCCGCGCAGAAGTCCACCGCCTCGGACAGGTACTCGGAGGTTCGGTCCCGGATAGCCGGGTCCGGATGGTTCACGTGAAATCCCTCCGTGTACGCGAGCACCCAGTGGATGCCCGCTACCGCGATTCCCGCCGCTTCGGCGCCCCCCCGGATTTCCGTGCGTGCGGCCTGGGAAATCCCGGTCACCAGCGGGGCAAATGTGAAGGGGGCGATTTCGACGGCGTCGTAACCGGCCTTCTTCGCAAACCGGCAGGTTTGGTCCCAAGTCCAGCCTTTGAAGATCTCGTTGCAGATCGCGAAACGCATGGGCTGAACCTAAATCGGAGAGCGCCCCCAAACGAGGCGGGAATTCGGACACTCCCCGACAGGCATGGGGAGGTTCCGCGCTGCGCATTGTTCTCAAACGTGAATTTTCTGCCCCTTTTCAATCCGCTCAGACGAGAACGGCACGGGATTGGCTAAACTTTTCTCAAAATGCCGTCCCCATCGGCAATTCCAGGAGCCGTCATGAATGCCGTTCGTTCCATCCCCTATCCGCCGACGCGTCTTCAGGCGCGGCCAACTCAAAAGCCGATCCACTTTCTTTGCCAGGCGCCCGGAGCCTCCCAGGTCTGCCTCACCGGCGATTTCAATCACTGGCATCCGTCTAGTCTGCCGATGGAGCGCGGTGCCGACGGTTCCTGGAGGATCACAATCCCCCTGGGACACGGCAGCCACCACTACCAATTCCTTGTGGACGGTCACGCCTTGAATGACGCGAGGGCCCACGGAATCTCCCGAAATTCCCGCGGTGACCGGGTTTCGCTCCTTCAGGTCAGCTAGGATGGCTCCGGCGCGTCCGGTGGCCCCTCCCTTGCGGGATCCTCGGAACGGCGACGATTTGCCACCGATTCCGCTCTGCGCTCGGAGAAAAAGGTTCGCAGCAGCCCGGCCGACTCCTCGGAGCGGACGCCCGCGGTGATTTCGCAGCGGTGATTGAGCGAGGGAAACTGCAGGAGGTTCATCGCGCCCCCGGCGGCACCCGCCTTGCCGTCCGGCGCTCCAAAGACAACGCGCGCCAATCGACAATGCACGAGAGCGCCCGCGCACATGGGACAGGGTTCCTTGGTCACGTACAGCGTGCAATCCGACAATCTCCAGTCGCCCACAGCCTGCTCCGCCATGGTCAAGGCCAGCATCTCGGCATGGGCCGTGGCGTCCTTCAAAAGCTCCACCTGATTGTAGGCCCGGGACAGGATCCGCCTGCCGCGAACAATCACCGCCCCTACGGGTACCTCACCCGCCGCATAGGCCCGTACCGCCTGACGCAGCGCTTCCCCCATGAACAAGTGATCGGAGTCCAGATTGGTCCCCATAGGGTTATCCTTGGACGGGGCGGGATTCCTCGATCACCCAGTGATAACCGCCATCCGGATCGCACCGGCAATGAGCCGAAAAGAACCCGCCCCGGTGCCGCCAAAAAAGAGGCCAAATGCGCTCCCGGTCCGTTTCGGGAAGAGGCAGGGTGTCCAAATCAGCCCGGGCAACAAACGCAAACTCCCCTTCCTCGTGGGGAGGCGGAAGCGTCCGGAGACGTGGACGCACTTCGAACAGGAACATCAGCCAGTGGGAGTTTCCCTGGTAGCCAGATTCACTGACAAGTCCCGTGAGATGGAGATCGCTGGGGCGAAGCTCGAGTCCCGTTTCCTCAAGGGCCTCACGGCAGGCGCAGGCGTGGGGAGATTCCCCGACCTCCGTTTTCAGTTTTCCACCCGGAGGAGACCAAAGTCCCGCATTGGGGGACCGTCGCCGGTGGAGCAGAAGGACCTCATCCCGGGAATTGAAGCCGTACAACAGCGTCGCGATCGCATGCCGGAGGGCCATCGCCAGGACCCCTTAAGACAGGAAACTGCAGATGTACTCGCAAATCCCGTCCCGAACCTCGATGTCAAAGCCGGAGTTGGCACCCACGTCAAAGAAGCTACCCGAGGAGACGGTCCGGACGGCGGACTCTCCCGCAATCAAGACCTCACAGGATCCGGCCACAATCTCCATGCGTTCGGCCTGACCGGTGCCGAAATGAAAACGCCCCGGATAGATCAGGCCGAGCGTCTTTTTGGATCCGTCGGGAAAATGCAGCGTGTGGCTGACCACCCGGCCTTCGAAATAGATGTTGGCCTTGGTCACCGCGGTGACGTTCTTGAACTCGGTGGGTACAGACATGGGGAAATCCTGGGGGAACCACGGATTCCGAGGCAAGGCTCGTCGGAGCCTACAATGGGACGACCCGCAGCCAACCCGCCTCTCCAAACTCCGCCCGGAACCCGTCCACCACCGCCTCCGCCATCGCAACGGAGGGAAAAAGCGCAAAAGTGGTGGAACCACTCCCCGACATCCGGGCACCGATCGCTCCTGCGCGAAGGAGGAACTCCTGATGGAGGGCCAGGATCGGGTATTTCTCCAGCACCGGCCCCTCCAGTGCATTAAACCACAGTGCGACCGCGCCGCGGACGTCGCCCCGCCCAAACCGTTCAGCGACTGCGGACGCCCGCCCGGGTTTCCCGTCGCGCAGGGTCGGAAAAGCGGACAAGGCCTTGAAAGCCCACGGGGTGGGAACGCCGAATCCCGGATGAAACATCAGCAACGCGTGGCCCGTAAGGCAGGTGAACAGGGGCAGCGGTTGAATCCGTTCACCCCGCCCCGTTGCCAGCGCAGGTCCTTCCTGAAGGAAGAAATTCACGTCAGACCCCAATCCGGCAGCCAATGAATCCAGGGAGGAGGGGGTGAGCGGCCCGCCAAACAATTCATTCAGGGCCAGGAGCGTCACCGCCGCGTTGGCGCTGCCCGCTCCGATTCCCGCGGACAACGGCAGGAGTTTGTCGAGATGGATGCGAACCCCGGAGGAAATCCGGGCCTCGCGAAGAAATCCTTCGGCGGCCCGGTAAACCAGGTTGGACGAATCCACCGGAAGATCCGGATGGCTGCAAGTCAAAGCGATCCCAGCCGCCGCCGCCTCAAAGGAAATCTCATCGAACGCCGGCACCGGAAAGAACAGCGTCTCCAGGTCGTGAAAGCCATCGGATCGGCGTCCCAGAATGTTCAGGACGAAATTGACCTTGCAGGGTGACCGGCGGATCAAGGGCATAAAAAAAACGCGCCAACCGGAGTTGGCGCGTGATGCTCCGGGGGCGAACGATCAGTTCTGGAGCGGATTGAACTCTGAGCCCGGGATAAAGGGAGCCACTGATGAATCCTGCAACCCGATGAATTGGTCAGATCCGATGCCGAAATAACCGATCTGGGAACGTTCCTGACTGTCGGGGAACACCGGGTTCACCGGATAGATGATCGGCTGGGTGGGGATCGGGAAGGTCACCACTTCAAAGGCACCGACCGCTGTACGCTCGATCGTGCGGGTAAAGCCATGGATCACGCCGTAACCCGGCGATCCATCTATATCCATCGAGAGTGAATTCTGCTCGGCGGAACGCACCAGTTCACCCATGCGAAGCGGCTCCGCCAGGTTGGTAAGGCCGCGGCCAAGCTTTTTCTCCATGCTATTGCAGCCGGTCAGGAGGGGCGTCACGCCAACAATCGCGAGGACCGCGTAGAGTTTCAGGGATCGCATAACGGATGATTTCGGAGACAGCGTAGGGTTGTCGTTTACAGTGGCAAGCACCGATTTCCGAGGACGCTGTCAAACCCGTCACCCGCCGCCCGATTCCAGGCTCGCCTTCCGGGACTCCTTCCGCTCCCAGAACCACGCGATCACCACGCTGATTTCATAAAGCGCATGCAGCGGAAGGAACATCAACAACATGGTCATCGGGTTCCCGTCGGGCGTGATGAAACCAGCAAGCGTCAGCCCCGCCACCACCCAGTACATGCGCAATTGGCTGAGCTTCTTGGCGTCCAGAATTCCCACCTTCACCAAGGTGAGCAATACCAGCGGCAGCTCAAAGGCGAGCCCCATGCCCACCAGAAACCAGCATACGAAGCTCACGTACTCCTCGGCGCGCCACTGGTCGGCGGCAAAACCCAGCCAGTTGGAAAAGCTCACCGTGGCGCTCAGGGAAACCACGAGCAGGATCAGGTAACAGAAGGCGACACCGATGAAGAACAGGAGCGTTCCAAAGCCGGCCGCCTTGTACACAAACCGGCGCTCATGGACATGAAGCGCGGGCATGATGAACTGGGCGAGAAAGAAGAGCACGAAGGGCGCGGCGATGGCGACTCCACCGTAGAGGCCAATCTTGATGGCAACGGAAAAGGACTCAATGGGACCCATGGTCTTCAGGTCCACATTCATGCCGTAGGTCGCCGCCTCGGGCGGATTTGGATCCAGCACCCAGGAGGACAGCACTAAATTGCTGGCGCCCGGAATCCCGAGGGACGCTCCAGAAATGGGGACCATCCTGAGAACAACGTCGCGATTTGAGGCCAGACCAGGAACCGGGAACTGGGATGCCGGAAGCTTCGCGAGTATATTGGTACCGACAATCAACGCCACCCGGGCGTCGGGACTGGTCCGAACGCGCTGCGCCAAAACCAGCGGCCACTTGAGGAACCAGACAATGTAGGGGCTAGCGCTGAGAGCCACGATCATGCCCAACGCCAGAGCCAGGGCACACTTCAGGAGCGTCCAGCGCAGGTCCTCAAGGTGCTCCAGGAACGACTTGACCGGGCCGCCCCCCTCCTCGTCTTCGTGTTCGGGAGGCAATACCTCCAAATCCTCAGCCATGCCCCACAGGGAAAGAAGATCAGGAGTGGGTCAACCCTTCTGCTCGGGTGGCCGCTCGGAACCGTGGGCGTGGGCATCCGGATCCGGTTTCGGCACCGTCGCGGACGGAGCGGCAGGCGGCTGTGGGGGCGAAGGCGGTGTCCGGTCCACTTCATCCATCGCGCGATGCAGTTCATCCTGAACATCGCGGGAGGCTTTCTTGAACTCCTTGATGCCGGTGCCCACCCCCTTCATGAGCTCGGGAACCTTTTTCGCACCGAACAAGACCAAAACCACCACGGCGATCACCAGGATCTCCGTGGAACCCAACATCGCGACGGGAAACAAATTCATGAAAATGGGAATTCAGGAGGGCTTCAGGGGCGTCTCGTCATCCTTGGCCGCCTTTTTGAACTCCTTGATGCCGGTACCCACCCCTTTCATCAAATCCGGAATCTTCCGGGCACCGAAAAGCACAACCACGACGACCGCGATGACGAGGATCTCAGTGGTCCCAAGCATGGCAAGCACCGGATCCGGATTCACGAAGTTCACGAAACGAGGCTAGGGCTCGCTTCTGGGGCGGTAAAGGAACAAAACGGGCGCCCTCAGGCGCCCGTTATTCAAAACAACCGTTCTGACGCCGTCCCTGCGGACGGCAAGAGCCAGCCACCGTTCAGCGGCTGCCTTCAGGCGCCAGCAGGAGGACAAACTCTGCGCGTCGGTTCTTGGCAAATGCCGCCTCTGTATGTCCCAGTTCCGCGGGTTTCTCCTCCCCGTAACTCACCGTGGCGATCTGATCCGTGTTGACCCCCAGGGCCAGGAGCTTCTCCCGGACCGCCAGAGCGCGCCGCTCCCCGAGAGCCCGATTGTATTCCGGCGTTCCCCGCTCGTCGCAGTTCCCCTCGATCAGGAGGCTTTCGGTGGGATGTCCCTTGAGGTAGTCGGCGACCGTGCTGAGGTTCGAGGCGTACTGGGCCTTCACATTCGATTTGTCGAAATCGAAGTAAATCGTATCGCTCGCGAACCGGGTGCGGTCCTGTTTCTTGTCGGCAGGATTCAGGGAACTGAGGGTCGGGTCAAAGTTGGTATCCCCCGGTTTCGTCCCCGAGATGTCGGTGGGGCTGACTCCGGAGTTCGGCCCGCCAATGACCCCTGTCCCTTTGGACGGCCGGTCCAAGGGCACCTGATCAGTTGGGGCCGGGGCGGCCGACCGGCCGGTGGGCAACGGAGTGAGATTCTTGGGCTTTTTGGAACAGCCAACCGCGCCCGACAGGAGGACGGCGGTAATAACAAACAGACCAGCGCGGGTCAGGAGAGACTTCATAACGAGCTTGGGAGCACGGGCGATTACCTCGCCCAACTGGGTTGGGAGCAACTGCCCGAAATACGGGCCAAATCCTTTACGTGACCGGTGGGCACGTCAAGCAGCGACAAGCGGCGATCGCTACCGGAACGCCGGGTGAACACCAAAGTACGGGAATTGGGTGACCAGGAAGGGTCTTCCCCGGGAGCCAAGGCACGGGCATCACCGCCCGTCGCAGGCACCACATAGAGGGTGAATTCCCCAGTGGCCCGGGTGAAGGCGATCCATTTTCCATCCGGTGACCAGTCCGGTTCGGTGCACTGAGTCACTCCACCAGTGGCCAGCCGGGTCATTTCCCCTCCATTGGCAGAAACCGTGTAAAGGGCGGCACGACCGCCTTCCGTGGAGGTAAAGCAGATCCGCGTTCCATCGGGGGACCAGCAAGGGGACGCCTCCAACTCCTTGGTCCGGGTCAACTGCCGCATCCCGGAGCCATCCACATTCCCCACCCACAAATCCGGACTGCCGCTCTTGCTCAGGATCATCGCCACCCGACTGCCATCCGGCGACACCGCGGGACTGGCACTCATCCCCGGAAACGCGAACACCTTCTTCCGTTCCCCCGTCCGGAGATCCTGCAGATAAATCTCCGGTCGAACCGCACGATAGGAGGTGTAAAACAACTCCAGTTTGCCGGGAACCCAGCAGGGACCCGCCGCAATGGTATTATCCCCCGTGAGAGCGACCGCATTGGCCCCGTCGTAATCCGAAGCCCAAATCTCCGAAATCGTCTCCCCCTGGGCATTCCTCCCCCCGGTGGAGTCCCGGAAAGCGATCCGGGTACTGGCAATGCCCGGGAGTTGGAGCAGCGTCTTGACGACATCATTTGCGAGAGCGTGGGCCTGCGACCGGGTCGATCCCCCAGGGTATGCCCGAGCAAAAAGCGCCTGGGAATTATTCACATCCGCGAGTGTTGCGCGAACCGCCCCCCCGGGCGTGGCCGTCAACTGGTACTGCGGTTTGCCCGGATTGACGTCGAACCCCACCACGTAAAGGTCGAACTCCAAAATCCGACGCACCTCGTCCGAAAATCCGGAAAGAGCAATGGGAATGGTGCGGTTCGCGGATTCACGGATGACCACTCCTGAGTCCGCTGCGGACAGGGGTTGGAGGCGGACCGTCAGCGTCGCCAACGCAAGGGCCACGGGAAGCAAGGATCGGAGATTCATGGGGTAGCACTGCTATCGAGTACAAATTTGACCGGGACAACCATTTTGGCGTCACCAAACTCAGCGGGAAGCGGATTCAACTTTCGGACACGCCGAAACAGCTCCTCCACTGAGGAGTCCAGGGACTTAACCCCCGAACGACGGGTGATCTCGGCGGACAACAGGGTTCCGTCACGTCCGATGGTAAGCTCGACGGACGCCGCCGCCTCCTGTTCGGAGGAGGTCGTGGGCTTGCGCCACTGTTGTTTCAGGAAGGCCTGGAGGTACGAGTAATAAGGCGCATAGGCAGCTCCCCCCGGCCCGGGCATTTCGATTTGGGTGGTGGCCCCAACGTTTTTCGACACTCCGGTGGCCGCGCCCGAAAGTCGTTCCGCGAGGGTTCGGGCGGAAGCAATCCGTTCGGCACGCGCACGATTTGCGGCCGCCGCAGCCTCGGCAGCTTCCTCGACGGCCTTCTTGTCGTCATCCGTCCGGCGACGGCGCGCCGAACTGGTCTGAACCGTGGGCGCGGTCGCCATCTTGATCGGCTTTTCCGGAAGCCGGTTGGCGTCCACATCCTGGGCCTTGGCCATCAACCGAGGCTCCTTGGCCACTTCAATCTTCGGAGGCGCAGGCTTCGTCACAGTCGGCGCTGGCGTCGGCTTCGAGACAGGCTGCTCCACGGGTGGGAGCTCCTCCCGGACCTTGGGAGTCGGCGTGGGAGCAACCGGCGGAGGCGCCGGAGTTGGCGTCGCCTGGGGCTGCGCGACCGGAGGCTTGCCTTGGACTTCCTTAATCGCCTGGGGAAGCGGATTCGGAGTTCCCCCGCCAACCTGATCACCCATGGTCAGCC
Source organism: Verrucomicrobiota bacterium (assembly GCA_046346705.1). GTDB lineage: Bacteria > Verrucomicrobiota > Verrucomicrobiia > Limisphaerales > UBA9464 > UBA9464. Next base: position 207,302 of record JAXMHR010000001.1, read on the forward strand.
GCAGGTCCGTGGGGATGATCTGCAACACCGGCACATCGGGCTCGATGACCTTTCGGGCCGCAAGACCGCCGAGCAGCAGAATGAGCAGCAACAAGGCGGCGTGGGCCGCCGTGGACCCCACCAAACAGCGTTGCAGCGTGCGATCCATGGTGGTCACCGGTGTGCCCCCGGTTCTGTCATCAAATTGAACCGGGTGATGCCATTGCGCTGACAGGCCTCAATGATGCTAACCGGGTATTTGTACGGCCCCTCACGATCGGCGCGCAGAGCCACCACCATGTTCGGATTTTTCCGATACTCCGCCAGCAACGCCGCCTCCAGCTTGCGGAGGTCTCCCACCTTGTTCCCCTTGAAGTGGTACACCCCATCCGGCCCGACCTCCGCAAGGACGACATCCTGGGGCTTGGCACTCTGCTTGTTCCCCCCCCCGATGGGCAGCTTCAAATTGATGCTCTGCTCCAGCACCGGGGTGGTGATGATGAAGATGATGAGCAGCACAAACGCCAGATCGAGCAACGGGGTGACGTTGATTTCATTCAGCGTCACCAGCGAGTTACGTTGTGAGAACCGGCGCATGGGAAGGGATCCAGATCGGTGGGGCTCGAGTCTGCCTACTCGTCCTTCAGGAACTCAGTCTCCATTCGGGAAGCCAGGGTCTGGGCGAAGTTGTCGAGCTCCACCGTGTTGACCCGGAGGGAATGGACCAACCAGTTGTATCCGAACATGGAGGGAATCGCGACCAGAAGCCCCGCCACCGTGGTGGACAGAGCTGCCGATACTCCGGGAGCCATGATGCCGATATCCGGACGCGACCCCGCCTGGGCCGCCATGGCCACTGCACCGAAGGCGTCCATGACCCCCCACACGGTTCCCAGCAGTCCAAGGAACGGGGCGCCGCTCACCGCGACCGCGAGCAGTACCAGGCCCGACTCCAGACGGAGCGCCTCCCGGGCCACGGCGCCCTCCATCGTCCGCTTTACATGCTCAAGCGCCTTCAGGGTTGAATACTGTTTTCGACCTCCTTCCGGGGTACGGAGGTGCGCCTCCAAATCGGTGCATCCTTCGAGATAGACCGCAAACAGGGGGCAACCCGCCACCTGGAGTCGCCGGTCGAAAATGGACAATACGGACTGCTGCCCCCGGAATTCCGCCTCGAAATAATGGTTCAGACGTCGCGCTCGGCGGATCTGTACCGACTTCGAGGCCATCACAGACCAGGCGAAAATGGAGAAGACCAGCAACAGGATGATGATGACCTTGGCCTCGGAGGTCGCCCGGTCCCAGATGTAAGTCAGGGTGAAGCCGTCACTGGCGGCCAACAGGCCGGCGGAAAAATTCATCGGATTGCGTGTTCCCGGGTTCTTGAGAGGAAACGCGGACTCCGTTTAATGCCGACGCTTTCGCCGGTCAAAATCTTTCCGGATTTCCGTGCAAACCCCGGTGATGGACGGCAACGGTCTCAATCCTGTTCAGTCGTACGGAGAGATTTTGTTCACCTCCCGCCAGGTCACTCGCCCCGCCGCCCGTGAAACTCCAGAAACTGACGATGGGCCGCCGGATGCGTCCGCCAGTATTCCACCAGGGATTCGAAGACCCGGAGTGTCTGGGGACGGAGATGATGTTCAATGTCCTCCACATCGTCCGTAATCGCCTCCGGTTCCACCCCCAAAAGCCCCAGAAGTTCACTCAGGGTCCGGTGCCGCCGCGTGATATGCCGCGCCACCGCCTGCCCCTCGGCGGTCAGCGTGAATCCGCGGTAGCGCTCGTAATTCACGAATCCCCGCTTGGCGAGCCGCCGAACCATGTTGGACACCGTGGAACGGCTCAACTCCAGCGCCTCCGCGATATCGGAAACCCGGGCGTATCCCTTGGCCTCCACCAACTCCTGGATCCGCTCCAAATGGTCCTCCGTGGACTCCGATCGACGCGACGTCATCGACCGATCTCTGGAATGCGGTGGCACGCGCTTCCCCTACCACCAGCAGCCACAGTCGCCAAGCAACACCGATTGTTTTAGGCATAAAACAAATTGTTTTGACAGACACTGTGGGGATTTTTAGAAGTCCTCCCGTCGAGGCCAGCCATGTCTTTGCTTCCCACCGCCGTCACCCAATGTTCCCGTTCTGCCTTAGGGCTCCTGCCCACCTTGATGGCGTTGCAGGCGGCGGAAGGTCCTGGGATGCCGGCGGGCACCCTTTCGGAGGGTGCGTCCCCGGTATACTCGGTCTTCAACCCGGTGCCGCCGGACCAGATGCGTCCCATGGTTCTGGATCGTCCGGACAAGACGGAGAGTCCCTACACCGTGGATGCCGGCCACGTTCAGGTGGAGATGGACCTCGTCACCTACGCGTGGGATCGGAGGTCCGGGTCCAGCGGTGGCTCCCGCCCCACCGAACTCGCACTCGCGCCAATGAATTGGAAGGTCGGCCTCGTAAATCACATCGACCTGCAATGCATCCTCCGCCCCTACTTTCGGGTCCGGGGAACGGATCCCGGAGACCCTGTTTCAGGAACCGGCGACCTCACCGGCCGACTCAAGGTCAACGTCTGGGGCAACGACGGAGGCGCAACGGCCCTCGCCGTTATGCCCTTCGTGACGGCACCCAGTGGTGCTGGCAATGAATCTCCCCGACGTCCGTCCGGCGGCATCATCGTGCCCTTTGCCGTCGAACTCCCTTCCGCGTGGACCCTGGGCCTGATGACCGAATTGGACCTGGGAGAATCCCCGGAGGAAGGCGGCTTGGGCGCATCCTTCATTCACACCGCGACGATCGGACACCCCATCGCGGGTCCCGTTTCCGGCTATCTGGAATTCTTCAGCGAGGTGGCCGACAGTTCCGGTTTGGGATGGGTGGGAACAGTGGACGCCGGATTCACCTGGGCGGTCCATGACAACTGGATCGTCGACGTCGGCTTCAATTTCGGCGTCACCCCGGAGGCACCGGATTTCAATCCGTTCCTGGGAGTTTCCCACCGCTTCTGACGGGCCCCCTTTTTTACCAGCACGATGGCAACCTTTCCCACTCCCAATGAACCCCGGCTGCATGGCACTGCAGGGGAAGGATGGCGCAGCCAGGGCGGAGACTCATTGCCGGAAGTTTTTCGATCCATCCCAGTACCCCGGGATGCCTCGGTCTGGAAAAAGATCGCTGCGTTTGCCGGGCCCGGATTTCTGGTCTCCGTGGGCTACATGGACCCCGGCAATTGGGCCACCGATCTCGCGGGAGGGTCCCGCTACGGCTACACGCTGTTGTCGGTGATCCTGATTTCCAACCTGATGGCCATCCTGCTGCAGCACCTTTGCGTCAAGCTGGGGGTCGTCACCGGTCGCGATCTCGCACAGGCCTGCCGGGACCACTCTCCCAAACCGGTCGTAGCAATCCTCTGGCTGCTTTGCGAAGCCGCCATTGCCGCCTGTGACCTGGCCGAAGTGGTCGGGTCCGCGATCGGGCTCCAACTGCTCTTTGGCATCCCCCTGGTCTGGGGATGTCTCATCACCGCGCTGGACGTCATGATCGTCCTGTTCCTACAGAACCGGGGTTTCCGCTATGTCGAGGCGCTCGTCATCGCGCTCATCCTGACCATCGGCGGATGCTTCCTGGCGGAACTGATTTTCGCCCGTCCCTCCTTGTCGGGTATCGCCCATGGATTCCTTCCGTCCACCGTCATCCTGAAGGACCGCGAAATGCTGTTCATCGCCATCGGCATCCTGGGAGCGACGGTGATGCCCCACAACCTTTACCTGCACAGCTCCATCGTGCAGACGCGCAATTTCGAACGCACCCTGGCGGGCAAGCGGGAGGCGATCACGTACGCCACGCTCGACTCGACCGTCGCCCTGATGTTCGCGCTCTTCATCAATGGCGGCATCCTCATCCTGGCCGCAGCCGCGTTCCATGTGAACGGACATCGCAACGTGCAGGAAATCCAGGATGCCTACCAACTCCTGAGTCCCACGCTCGGCGTCGGGATCGCCAGCACCCTGTTTGCGCTCGCCCTGCTGGCCAGCGGACAGAATTCCACGCTGACCGGAACCCTGGCCGGACAGATCGTCATGGAAGGATTTCTCAACATCCGCCTGTCCCCCTGGCTGCGAAGGCTGCTGACGCGGGCCATCGCCATCGTGCCGGCGGTGGCGGTGATCGGGCTGTTCGGGGAGGGCAAGACGACGGACCTGCTGATCTGGAGCCAGGTGGTGCTCAGCATGCAACTCGGCTTCGCGGTGATCCCACTCCTCTGGTTCACCAATGACCCCAAAAAGATGGGGCCGTTCGTCAATCCCCTCTGGATCCGGATCCTCGCGGGCGCCACCGCCACCCTTATCGTGGCACTGAACTTCAAGCTGCTCGCGGACTTCTTCCTTCCCGCATCCTGGATGGCCCCTCTTGGCCTTTGATCCCATCCCCATGTATCGAAAGATTCTTGTCGCTCTCGACACCACCGCCTCGGACCACGCGCTCCTCCCGCAGGTCTCCCGCCTGGCCGGAATCATCAAGGCGGACCTCCTCCTGGTCCACGTCGCCGACGGATGGGTCGCCCGCAACTTCAACCAACTCAATCTCGCGGAATCCGAGGAGATGCGATCCGACTGGAGGTATCTGGAGGAGACCGCCGCACGGCTCCGAATGGAAACCGGCCTTTCCGTGGCGACCCGCCTCGCCCTCGGCAATCCGCCCGACCAGATCCTCACCATCGCGGAGGATGAAGCCTGCGACTTGATTGCCTTCGCCTCCCACGGACATCGATTGGTCGGTGACTTGATTCACGGGAGCACCATCGAACGCGTGCGGCATCGGGCGCGGGTGCCCATCCTCGTCATCCCGCCCAAATCCAAGGCGAAACGGGCGACGACGGGCTCCGGACGTTCCCGGGCACGCCCCTGAATCCCCGGTTACGGCGCTGGCGGCACCTTCAGCCGCTGCTCCGATTGCTGTAGAATTTCCTGAGCCAGCGGATTGCTCCACCACTGCCACGCGAGCGACTGCTGCGCCATCCGCTTCGCCTCCGCGGCACGTCCCTGCTGGAGGAGGTACCAGGCGACGGCGTTCTGGATCTCCACATCATTGGGCCCCAGCTTCAATGCCTGGGCAAAGGCTCCGGCCGCCGCCTCGGGCTGATTCAACCAGTGGTAGGTCTGCCCCAGGGACAACCGGGCCCGGGCATCGTGCGGATTCAGCTGGATGGCCTTGGAAAATGCGGCGAGAGCGCGATTTGCGTGTTCCTGCCACGAACTCTCGCCCTGGAGGCTCAAACGCCGCCGGGCCTCCCCCAGTTCATATGCCGTCTTCGAGTTCTCCGGAGCCTCCTCCAAGGCGCGCTCCAGGTCGGCAACGAGCGCCGGGGTCAATTCCCAGGTCTCGCGAACGCGGTTCAACACCAGACCCTCCCGGCCCAGTCGGACAGCAACGGGCAGCATCCACCACAGGAGGGCACCCGCGCCCGCGGTGATCAGCAGACAGCCCACCCAGCCCGGCTTGAACCAGAACCGCTCCGTTGAATAACGCACACAGGCTGCCAGGAGAGCGGTCACCAAGGACGCGGTGACCGCAATTCCCGGAACGTGCAGATCGAAGTCAACGATGCAGTGCACCCCCAATCCCAGGAGTCCCACCCAGGCGCCGAGAAACACCGCCGTGCGATTGCTGCCCCGGACGGCCAGGTCACCCGAGGACCGTTCCACGTAGCGGCTGGAGGCTACGACGCTCCAGACCAAAGCGGCCAAAACGAGGCCGGCGGCGAGCGCGCCCGCGACGCCGTAATCCACCAACAGGTTGAGATATTCGTTGTGAACCCGGACTGGGGAGGACTGAAACCTCGGGACGCGGTAGGCCGGAAAGTTTACATCGAACTGCGCGGGACCCACACCCCACCAGCGGTGATCCCTCCACATGGACAGGGCGGGTTTCCAAAGCTCTCGGCGACCGGCGGAATCCATCGTTCCGTCCGTGGATACGTTCTCAATCCGCGACCGCGCCTTGTCGGACCGCATCAGAAACAAGATCCCTCCCGCGGCGAAAACGGCAACCGCCAGCATCACCGGCAACCGGAGTTCCCGCCGACGCCATCCCAGCCAACCGAACAGAACCATCAGCGCGACCGTGGCGGAGGCCCATCCACCCCGCGACATCGACACCGCAATCCCTCCGGCCATCATTAGAGCCGCATAGCCGTATAACACCTTGGACACCGCCTTCCCGCGCCCGACGAACACCTGGGCCATCGCCATTGGCAACAGGAGCACGAGGAATCCCGCCAGGTGATTGGGATTCACAAACGGCCCCCCGGCGCGCTTTACATAAGTCGGCGGCTGGGCGAGCCAGAGGATCCGATTGGAACCACTGATCCACTGGATGATGGCGTAGGCCGCGACCACGCATCCCAGAACCACGAGGGCATGGATCACCCACTGGGTCGCCTCCTGACGGTAGAAATTATTCAGGGCGATGACGAAGACGATGGCCGCCACCACGACCAGCAGGAACTCACGACGTGCCGGATAAACAACGTCCACACCAGTCATTCGCCACGCCGCATAGGCGACGAATCCGAGGCCAGGCATCAATATTGGATGCAGCAGGAGCCGGCTGGACGGATTCAACCAAAGGCGAAAGACCCATACCCCCAGCGCGACCCCGGCCAATCCCGCCACCAGCGCGAATTCGCTGGCGCGAACACCTCCAAATCCCACCACCGCCACGGTAACCAGCGCGAGCACAATGCCCACCAGGGCCTGCTCACAAATTTCATCCAGCTTCTCTCGGTCCCACATCGTTGAATTCTGAGAACCTAGGGGGGAAGCGCCACCCGCCGGAAGCTTAACTTCAAGAACCGGAGATCCAAATCCTGATCCCCGGGAACCGCGAGGCAAGCAGGTCCCGCCCCGGTTCCCCCAAGACCAACAGCGCCGTGGACAATGCATCAGACTCCGCCGCTGATGACAGGGCCACCGCCGCCATGCGACTTCCGGATACGGGGAAACCCGTTCGCGGATCCAGGACGTGTCCCAACGACTTCCCCTCTCGATCAACGAAGGAGCGACCCCATCCCGCCGAAACCGAAAGGGAAGTGTCCCGCAGCCCCACCGTCATTCCCGGATCGCCGTGGGCACCTCCCGCCAGGGCGACCGGCCATTCCAGGCCCCCGGGCGGGGCTCCGATTGCGACCATGCTGCTGGTCCCCCCGTGAAGGATCGCAGACTCGACCCCAGCCTCACGAAGCCGTTCAGCTGCGCGATCCAAGGCATATCCCTTCCCCATCGCCCCCAGGTCCAACATCGCCCCGGGAACCCCCAATCGGACCGAACACGCGGCGGCATCCAAAGTAACGCGGGACCATCCCGTTCGACCCATCGCATCCTCCACCGCCTCCGGTGCGGGAGACCGCCCCGTTCCCCCGTGAAAACCCCACGCGCGGACCAAGGGGCCCGCCGTGACATCAAATGCGCCGTCGGTCCGTTCGGCCAGGGACCGGGCCCGCTCCAAAAGACAGAGGGTTTCCGGGGACACCCGTACGGCGCTTCCTCCCGCCTGGGCATTGATCCGTCCAATGTCCGTCTGGGCACGGTACAGGCTGATCAGGTTTTCAATGCGCTCGACTTCATCCAGGGCCTCCTCCGCAGCCGCCCGGAGGGCCTCCGGTCGCTTCCCGTGAAGGAGCACCTCGAATCGAGTCGCCATGGCGTGGCGCGCAACACGTACCGGAGGAGCGAGCATGATCGCGTTCGCCTTTCTTCAATCCCTACAGAATCGAAACACAAATGGAAACGCCGACCCCCTTCCGGGAGCCGGCGTAAACTCCATCCCAGATCGGCCGGACTGGCGGCCGACGGGCGTTCACCGTTCAGGATTCGGCGTCCCAACCGTAGTAGGGCATCGTAATTTCCCGTCCGAGCCCGTCCTTCACCTTGCGGGTCTTCTCGTCGAAGTAGCACATGGTGCCCATGCGGTCCGAGGCTTCGGCCAGGGAGATGACCGTCTGAACCCGGACGGCGAGGTTGATGTTTGCATTGGGCTCCTTGTTGGCCCGGATGCTGTCGAAGTAGTTCCGATGGTGCGCCGCCACGCTTTCCCCCGAGAAGGCGGGACTGGTTTCGGGCTCGATCTCCTCGGCGAAGGGACGCTCGGGCTTCAACTCCACCTTGTTGCCGGCCATGGTGAGGTTGGCCTTGTGGCCGCGGATCGCCTCCTGGGTGCCCAGTTCGTTGACGGTACTGGAGGTGATGTGCATGACGTAGCCGCTGGGGAATTCCGCAATCAGCTCGATGATTTCGGGAACATCGCGGACATACTTCGTATCCTGCTCCGGCTTCCGTCCCTCCTTGTAAAGGTCGGTCTTGAACGCCTTGCTGCCAATCGCGGACACCCGTTTCGGGAATTCCGGATTGCCCGTGGCGAGCATGTAGGGATGCAACTTGTGCGGGAACAGATCCCCGAGGAGTCCCGAGCAATAGGGATAGTATTTCCGCCAGCGAAAATAGTGGTCGGGATTGAACGCGACTTTCTTTTTCACCTGGGTTCCCTGCCAGGCATTCCAGTCGAGGTCGGCATCCGTACACCAGGGCTGGATCGTGTAGTTCCACTCACCCCAAGGATTGTTTCGCATGTAGCTCCCCTGGAGCATGACCAACTCCCCGATTTTTCCGGCCCGAATCCACTTTGCCGCCTGGTGCCACTTGTCGTCGGAGCAACCCTGGGACCCGACTTGCAGGACTTTTCCGGTCTTCTTCACCGTGTCGTAGATCCGGAAGGCCTCGGCGAGATAGCGGGTCATCGGCTTCTCGACATACACGTGCTTGCCCGCCTCCATGGCGTCACAGGAGACATTGGTGTGCCAGTGATCCACCGTGGCGCAAAAAATGGCGTCAATATCCTTTCGGGCGAGAAGCTTCCGATAGTCGTCATACCCATCCGCAGCGCCGGCGCCGCCGTCCGCGATCTGCTTCTTCGCCGCTTCAACCCGGTGCTTGGACACGTCGCACACGGCTGCCAGCGCCGTATTGTTCTCCTTGAAGCCCGCGACATCCGTGCCGACGTGGGCCCCGGCACCCTGGCCTCCGACGCCAATGTACCCGCACACAATCCGATTGTTGGCACCGGTGACATTGGCTGAGGGCGCCTGATTCTGGCCGTAAACCGGCGTCTTGAAGGAGCGGACCGCCCCGGCAACGGCCAGGGCACCTGTGGTCCGGCGCAAAAATTCGCGCCGGGAAGGAGAAGGAAAGGAATCTGTGGACATGGGAACAGTCTGTTGCGTGTGAGGAAACGTGGAGGACAGACGCAGGCTACCGCGCCCGCATTCGAGGTCAACGCGGAAGCCAAAGGGGTGACGCCCCACCCGGCGCCCCGCACCCATTTCCGGCGACACCCGGTTCAGGCCGTTGCCGGAAGCCCTGCGGGGACTTCCCGCGACGTAGGCCGGGGCATTCGTTCCCCGGCAAGAATCAGGTAGAGCACGGGCAGCACGATCAGGGTCAGGGGGGTGGCACTCAGCAACCCTCCGATGATCACCAGCGCCAATGGACGCTGCGTCTCCGAACCAATCCCGTGGCTGAGCGCCATGGGGAGCAATCCCAGCATCGCCAGCAACGCGGTCATCAACACCGTCCGTAACCGCACCACCGCCCCGAAGACCACGGCATCCAGCGGACGTCTCCCCTCCTCAATGAGCTGGTTGAAATAGCTCACCATGACCACCCCGTTGAGAACCGCCTGTCCGAAGAGGGCGATGAAACCGATGGCCGCACTCACGCTCAACGGGACCCCGGGAATCCACAGGGCAAACACCCCTCCAATGACCGCGAAAGGGACATTGAGCAGAATGAGGATGGCGCTGCGCACCGAACGAAACGTGTTGAACAGGAGAACAAAGATCAGGAACACGCTGACCGGCACCACCAGGGCAAGGCGCTTCATGGCCCGCTGCTGGTTTTCGAACTCGCCGCTCCACGTCACAAAGTACCCCTTGGGAATGTCCAGTCCCGACACGCGGGCCTGCATGTCCCGCACGACGCTGCCCATGTCGCGTCCCCGAATGAACACACCGATCGCCTTGACCCGGGTACCGTTCTCCCGGCTCAGATTCAGCGCTCCACTGGTGACGTGAAAGCGCGCCACCTGGGACAGCGGAACCTTGGATCCGTCCGCCGTATCAATCAGCAGTGCGGGAAGTCGGTCCGTCTGCCGGGCCTCCTCCGGCAGACGGACCACCACACCAAAGTGTCGTTCGCCCTCCCAAAGTTCCGTGGCCACCCTTCCGCCAACGGCAGTCTCAATCACATCCTGGATATCCTGAACGTTGAGTCCAAAACGAGCGGCCTGGCCCCGGTCCACCTCGATCAATTCCTGAGGCACCGCGCCGGCACGATCAATAAACGCCCGGGCAACGCCGGGCACCCCCCGCACCTGGCGCAGGATGGCGTCCACCTGATGTTGAAGCGTGTCGGCATCCTCGCCAAAGACCTTGATGACCACCTGACCGTCGATCTGGCTGATGGACTCCAGGACATTGTCCCGGATGGGCTGGGAAAAACTCGTTTCCAGTCCGGGTAGGGAATCCAGCGCCCGATCCATCGCCGACAAAACCTGCTCCTTGGTCACCCCCGGCTTCCACTGTGAGGCAGGTTTCAGGTCCACAAAGCACTCGAGCATGTTCAGGGCCTTGGGATCCGTTCCATCCTCAGGGCGTCCGCATTTCGAAACCACCGTGTTGACTTCGGGGACGGTCCGGATGAGTTCCCGCATCTGGTGGGCCCGCTGGCGGGCCTCCTCCAAGGACACCCCCGGGGGCAGGGTGGTATTGACCCAAATGGTGCCTTCGTTGAGTTCGGGGAGAAACTCACTGCCCAAACGGGAGAACACCACTCCCGTGACCGCCAGGGAGGCCACGGCAATTCCCAGCACCAGCCGCCACCGGGCCAGCGCACCGCGAAGCACCGGTTCATAGAGCCGCTTTGCAGTGCGGACCACCCAGTTGTCCTCATGCGGAATTGGCCGTCGCAGCAGGTAATAGCACAGCAGTGGCACCACGGTCAGGGACAGCAGGAGGGATCCGATCAAGGCGCTGGTCACGGTCCAGGCCATGGGCGCGAAGATTCGGCCCTCATGCCGCTGCAGGGCGAAGATCGGCAGGTGGGCCGCGATGATGATCAACATCGAAAAGAACGTCGGCCGCCCCACCTCGGAGGCCCCCCGCTGGATCACGTCCCGGAAATGTCCCGGGTCCTTCCGGGCATCCACCGGATGTTCGGACAGGTGCCGGAAGATATTTTCAACCACGATGACGGCGCCATCGACAATGATGCCGAAGTCGATGGCGCCCAGGGACAGCAGGTTGGCCGGAATGCCGCGCCAGCTGAGTCCGATGAAGGTTGCCAGCAATGAGAGCGGAATCATCACCGCCACAATGAGCGCGGCCCGCAGGTTCCCCAGGAAGAGCAGAAGCACCAGCGTGACGAGCATCGCCCCCTCCGCCAGGTTGTGGAACACGGTCCGCAACGTTGTATCGATGAGCCACTGCCGGTCGTAGTAGGGTACGATCTTCACGCCCTCCGGCAGGACCCGTGTGTTGAGCTGCGTGACCCGCTCCTTCACGCGCGTCAGGACGTCGCTGGGGTTCTCCCCTTTCCGCATGAGGACGATTCCGGAGACGATATCATCCGTCGCGTCCTGTCCGACGATGCCCTGCTGCGGGACCGATCCGACCGTGACCCGGGCAACATCGCTGACGTGTACCGGCGTTCCGTGGGCGGCGGTCACGACGATGCCGCCAATATCCTCCGGCGAACGCAGCAGGCCGAGCCCGCGGATGAGGTATTGCTGCGAACCCTGCTCCGTAAACCCTCCACCCACGTTTGCATTCCCGCGGCCGAGGGCGGCCGCGAGCTGCTGGAGCGTCAGGCCGTACCCCTTCAGGCGGGCCAGATCCGGCTGGACTTCGTATTGTTTGACCAGCCCGCCGATGCTGACGACGTCCGCCACCCCGGGAACGGTTTTGAGCTGACGCTCCACCACCCAGTCCTGGAGCGTCCGAAGATCCCGTGTCGACGTTCCATCCGACCGAAGCCGGTATCGGAACAGTTCTCCGATTGGCGTGCTGAGCGGCGCAATGTCCGCGCGCACACCGGGGGGAAGGTCGGCCCCCGTCAATCGTTCCGCGACCTGCTGGCGTGCAAAGTAGTCCGTGGCCTTGTCGTCAAAGGTCAGCATGATGAACGACAGGCCAAACTGGGTGTGCGAAAAGAGCCGGACGGAGTGGGGGAGACCGGAGAGGGCAACCTCCAGGGGAATCGTCACCTGCTTCTCCACCTCCTCCGGGGCGCGCCCTGGAAACAGCGCAATGACGTTCACCTGGACGTCGCTGACATCGGGGAATGCCTCGATGGGCAGTCCGCGGAACGCCGCGACACCGCCTCCGATAAAAGTGGCCAACAGCAGGGCCAGGAAAAGGGGTTGGTGGAGCGCAAAATGGACCAGTCTTCGAATCATGCGGACGTCGGGTTCGGGTTCAGCCTATGTCATTGCGCGGACACTCAGGACCCGCCTTCTGAAACCACCTGGTCCAACAGGGTGGCTCCGTTGCTCACCACCCGCTCTCCGGCTTTCAGACCGTCAATGACCCGGATGATCCGGTCGTGACCTCCATCCACCCGCACAACCCTGCGTTCAAAGCAGCCGGGCGAAACCTCGGCGAACACAAATCGCTGGTCCCCTTTCAGGAACACCGCGCGGGCCGGGACCTCCACCGATCCCGGCTTTGATTCCGGAGCCTGCACTTCAACGGAAACCAACTGCTCGGCCTTTAGTTGCCGGTCGCGATTGTCCACCCGCGCCCGCGCCTTGACGGTACGGGTGACCGGATCCAGGGCATCGGATTCAAACTCCAGCACCGCCTCGAAAGTGCGGTCCGGATGCGAGGGTACCCGAAGCTGAAGACGCTGTCCGACGGCAATTCCGGCGGCTTCGTTTTCAGTGATATCGAGGAGAAGCCACAAACGGGACGGATCGGTGACGACAAAGAGAGGGGCCGCGAGACGTTCCACTCCGGCGAGCATCTGGTCCGGTCGAACTTCCTGCCCCGGACTCACGCCGCGTTCCACGACAGTCCCTGCAACGGGGGACCGCAGCGTAAAGGCACTGTTGATCGAACCATCCTCGGGCCCGAACAAGGCCAGCCGGGCGCGGGCGCGGGAGGCCTCCGCCTGCGCCCTGGCCAAATCCGCCTCCGCCGCCTGAACCTCCTTCGCCGCAGCAGCATCGTGTTCGGCCAGTTCGCGCAACCGGGTCGCATTGCGCTCCGCCAAGGCCAGATCCGTCGCTGAACGCCGGGCATCCGCCTGCGCCTGTCCGAAATCGGGCGAGGCAATCACCGCCAGCGGCGCTCCTGCTTCCACCACTCCACCCGGCTTCGCCTCCACTCTCTGGACCCGCCCCGCAAACGGGGAAAAGACCCGGACCGTGACGTCCTCGTCCCAGGCCAGCCGCCCATTCAGTCGAAGCACCGGTCCGGCAGCGGCGCGGGCGGCCTCCACCTCGATCATATGGAGCTGCGGGGAATCCGGGGCAAACTGCACCTTCTCCCCGGTGACCGACGGAGCCTTCGAGACCGAGGGGGCCGAGGATTCGGGCGAAGAATGACGAGAGCAGGCGCCGAAACAGAAAGCACCGGCAACCGTCAGACAAACCACCGCATACCGCCGGGAAAAACTAGGAGGAAGGTTCATGATCAGGAGGAAGGTTAAGCGCCGCACGGAGCGCGGCCCGGGCGTTGGCGAGATCCGCCGTAGCCACCGCCGCTGCCAGGCGGACTTCATTGTCATTGCGTTCCGCAGTCAGTAGATCCACGAGGCTGGCGCCGCCCCGGCCATAGGCGAATCGCACCGACCGGGCGACCTCCGCGGACTGCGGTACGATCTGGGTGGAGTATCGATCCGCGCGGATCCGCGCGGCCTCGAACTCACGCCGGGCACGGGAAATCTCCGCGAGGGCTTCCGCTTCCGTTCGCCGCGCCTGGGTTTCCGCCTGGCGATAATCCGCTTCGGCCGCCGAAATCCCGCCGCGATTTCGGTTCCACAATGGCAGCGGAAAGCTGACCCCGAATCCCACCGTGCTGGTCTGGTCGGGCGGCTCCCGCTCGTATTGCGCCAGGACCGTGGGATCGGGCACCCGAAGGGCCTTTTGAAGTCGGATGTTTTCCTCGGCTTGACGAACCGCCAGCCGCGCCGCCTCGACGTCCGGACGATCCAGCGAAGGACGGTTCGATTCCGGGGGCGGGGTCGTCCCGGCCAGGGAATCCACGGTGGACGACAGCACGATGGTGCCGCGCGGATCCCGGACACCCAAGAGCAGTTCCAACTGGATCCGGGCCGCTTGCGCCGCAGCCTCCGCCTGCACGGCGTCCAATTCAAACCGGTCTGCCGAAATCTGGATCTGATCCCGATCCGCCCGCGAAATGTCACCCGCGGACAACCGCGTCTCGGCGACACCGGCCTCCCGCCGCAATGAGTCGGCGGAGGCCCGAAGAATCCGCGCATTTTCGGCGGCGAGAACCGCCGCAACATAGGCCCGCGCCACCCCGAGTTGCAGTTGACGCCGCGCGTCGGCAAAGCGGGCTCGGGCGGCTTCGGCTCCCGCCTTCGCCACGGCCTTGCGCGCGGATCGCTTCCCTCCGATCTCAAACAATTGATTCACTGCCGCGATCTGGTCGTAACTGCGTTCAAAATACCCGTTGCCCAGGATGGTGGCCCCCGACTGCGAATTGATCGGTGCCTTCGTCACCGAGATGGACAGGGTCGGATTGGGAAACTGCTGTGCAATGATCTGCTCCGCAGTCGCCCGGTCGACATCCGCCTGCGCCGCCAGCAGATCCCAGTTCCGAATCGTGGCCAATCGGACGGCATCCGCGAGCGAGACCGGACCATTGGTTTCCGGCCCCGCGGGTGTGCCCCCGGAAACCGTTTCCGCACGCAGCGTCGCCACGACGAGCATCCCGGCGACGCAGAGCCAGCGCCACGGGCAGCAACTCCTCAATCTCGCCGTTGATTGTCGCTGATTCACATCCTCCATGGCCACCCTCATCGAAACTCGGGAAATCGGGACGGGACGCCCATCCGTTGGGGAACGTCACCAGAGAACCATTCGCGGAGTACCCCCCAGAGTTCGTCCACAACTTCGGGCCTGCCCATGAGAACGGTCTCTCCCTCCCATCCCGTCCTCGCACCGCGATCCCCGTTTCCCGCGGGGAGAATGAGCCGGGTGACCTCAGGTCCTTGAAGCCCCAATTCTGCTCCACGGGTTCCCCGGTCCTCGAGGGCCGCGCCTTCCATGAGCACGGCGGAGAAGCAGCTGGCATCGTGGCGAAGCCAGGTATCGCGACCCGGCGGCAGCTCACAAACTTCGAAGCCCCGAAGTCGCAACACATCAGCCAAGGCCCGCCGGGTCCGCTCGTCGGCCCCCACCAAGAGGACCTCTGCCCCGCGCCCCACGGGTCGCCGAGGGACAAAGTCCCCGGCCGGGCCGGATTTCTCAGAGGAAACCTCTTGGTACGTTGCCGTCACGCATCGAGGGGGTTGCTGCTGGCGTGCCAAATGCGTGTCGCAATGCCAGCATGAGCAAACCCTTGGAAAACCCCCTTCAGAACACGGGTACGCCGTCGTCCCGCTGGATAAAATCTATCCAACGGCTGATCGGATTCCATCCAGGCCACCGAGCCCTCAGGACACAGGGACGGAGACGCCAAGGCTCTCCTCGGGCACCGGGATTGACGTGGGACGCGTTCCGTGGACCTCTGGGGGGCCCGAGGTCATGGTAACCCCAATCCAGAATCGTCTGGCCGGATTCACGGCCGCCATCGTGATGGCCGCGCTGCTGGTGGGCTGGGCCGCCCAGACAGGCTGGCGGCGGGGCGAGCAGCTCAACGAGGAGATCCGGAACGAACAACTCGAGAGCTTCCGCGTGGCGGACCAGTTCCAGGCGGGACTCCAACGGCTCGGAGCCCTGCTGCTCCGCTATGAACTCCGGGCGGACACCAACGCTTGGCAACAATTCCAGGAACGGCAGCGGGAACTGGACGAATGGCTCGCGCGGCAACATGACCTCGTCCGAACCCCCGCGGAGCAACACCTCCTGCGGGAGCTGGATGACACCTACGACGAGTACCGGCAACTGGCGGCAGCGGTGGGCGACGCGATCACCCGGGGCCTGGATCGGGCTTCGCTGGCGGCGTCGGTCGAGGCGGCCGCGGCGCGCTTTGATGCAGTGAGCCGTCTGGACGCCGCCCTGCTTGCCGCCCATGCGGAGGCCCAACACCGCTACGTGACCGAACAACGCCACGAGGTCGCCCGGCTCCGGTGGTTGCTTCTGGGAGCCCTGGGAGCGCTCCTGCTGCTGGGGGCTGCGCTCGCGGTACTGGTATGGCACGAGCTGATCCGACCGCTGCGAACCCAATTGGTCGAAAGTCGGAACCAGCTGGAGCGACAGGAGAAACTTGCCTCCCTCGGTGTGCTCGCCGCCGGTGTCGCCCACGAGATCCGCAATCCGCTGACGGCCCTCAAGGCGCGGCTGTTCACCCAGCGGCGAAGTCTCACACCGGGAACCTCAGCCTACGAGGATTCGGAAATCCTGGGCGCGGAGATCAACCGTCTGGAACGGATTGTCCGGGGATTCCTGGAATTCGCACGGCCGGCGGAACCGGAGTTCCAGCGCCTTCGAGTGACCGATCTTTTTCTCGGCATCGAACGCCTGCTGGGAGAGGTCCTCGCCCAGCGACACATCACCCTCGATTGCGACCCCGGGGACGATCTGTCGGTGGATGCCGATCCCGAGCAACTCCGCCAGGTGCTCGTCAATTTGATCCAGAATTCCGCCGATGCGATCCAAGAAGGGGGCGTGATCTCACTCCGGGCGAGACCGGAACCCGCACGACGGAGGCGCGGCGGATTCCCGTTCGTCCTGATCGAGGTCAGCGACACGGGCGGAGGCATCGCGCCAGAAGTGCAGGAACGACTGTTCGATCCCTTCTTCACCACCAAGGCGGGCGGGACCGGACTGGGCCTGAGCATCGCCGCCCGAATCATCGCCCAGCACGGGGGACGGCTCGACTATCAGACGGTTCCGGGGGCGGGAACCACGTTCCGCCTGCTCCTGGCCAGCGATCACCGTCATCCTCCGGAATCAGGTCCGGCCCTGCCCGCGGCCATCTTCCAGTCCTGACCTCCCGAAATGTACCGCCCAAAACTCCTGTTGATCGAAGACGACGCCGGACTGGCCACTGCGCTCCAGACCGTCCTGGAGGCGGAGGAATACCGCGTGACCCACCGTGCCCGGGGCGACGAGGGGCTGGCCACAGCCGAGAAGGAGGAATTCGACACCGTGCTGACGGATCTTCGTCTCCCGGGAATCGGTGGCATGGAATTGGTCCGGCGAATCCACGCCGTTCGACCAACCCTTCCGATCCTATTGATGACCGCCCACGGGACCACCGAAACGGCCATCGAAGCGATCAAGTTCGGTGCCTTTGACTATCTCCTTAAACCCTTCGAGATGGAGGAACTGCTGGACCTGATTGCGCGCGCGGTGTCCAGCGGCCGGATCGCCGGGGAAGCAGTGTCTATCGGCGAAGACGCTCCAGGTCGGGATGCCCTGGTGGGCTCCAGCCGCTCCATGCAGGGCATCTACAAGGAGATTGGACGCCTCGCAACGAAACCGATCACGGTTCTCATTCGCGGGGAAACCGGCACCGGAAAGGAACTGGTCGCCCGGGCCCTGTACCAGCACAGCGAGCGTTCCCGGGCGCCCTTCATCGCGGTAAACTGCGCCGCCATTCCGGAAACCCTGCTGGAATCCGAACTGTTCGGACACGAGCGCGGAGCCTTCACCGGAGCCGTGGAACGCCGGATCGGACGCTTTGAACAAGCCAACGGAGGCACGCTGTTTCTGGATGAAATTGGAGAAATGGGAGCCAGCACCCAGGCCAAACTCCTTCGAGTGCTCCAGGAACGGGTGATCCAACGGCTGGGAGGTCGGGAAACGGTGCCGGTGGATGTCCGGATCCTGGCGGCGACTCACGTGCCGCTGGAGGAGGCCATTGCCCAACGACGCTTTCGGGAGGACCTGTTCTACCGGTTGAACCAGGCAACGCTGGTCATTCCTCCACTGCGGGAGCGCCCCGACGATATTCCCGAGTTGCTGCGATATTTCGCGACCCGCCAATCGGCTCAAATGGGGTTTCGCGTTCCCTCAATCCTTCCGGGCGCGGTGAACCTGTTCACGTCCCATTCCTGGCCTGGAAACGTGCGGGAACTTGAGAACAGCGTCCGGCTCGCGATCCTTCGATCCCGGGGCTATCCGATCGACGAGGCGCTGGCCCGTGAGGTGATCACCGGAACTCCGGCAGCCACCGGTGTCCCACCGCAGAGCGTCGCCCAACTGGTGGCGCAGGAACTGTCCAACTCGCGCCGGGACGAATCCCTTCCGGCCTACAGTCGGGTCATGGAAGTCGTGGAACGGGAACTCCTGGTCCAGGCCATGTCCCTCGCCGGAGGCAATCAATCGCGCGCCGCCCGATGGCTCGGAGTCTCCCGCGTGACCCTGCGCGAAAAGCTGCGGTCCCTGGGTGTGGCCGCGCCAGACTCTGGAACCCGCGAATAGCTTTGCCAGCCTCACCGTGTCGCCCTCGCTTCGCGGCTTTACGCGGAGGTCCCGATGCGTCACAACGACCGGCCACAAATGGAACGCACGCTCATCCTCTGCAAGCCGGACTGCATGGAGAAAAACCTCGCGGGTCAGGTGATCGCCCGATTTGAAAAGGCCGGACTCAGCATTGTCGCCGCCAAGATGCTGCGGCTGACGCCCGCCCTGCTGGACGAACACTACTCCCACATCAAGGATCGGCCTTTCTTCCCTGAAATCGTGGCGTTCATGTCCTCCCGCCCGGTCTTGGCCCTCATTCTCCAAGGCGACCAGGCGGTGTCCCGCGTCCGCGACCTGCTGGGTCCCACGGATTCCCGCAAGGCGGCACCGGGCACCATCCGCGGCGACCTGGGAACCAGCAACATGCTCAACATCGCCCACGCCTCGGATTCCGTGGAAAACGCCGGACTTGAGGTGAAGCGTTTCTTTCGCCCCGAGGAGATCCCTTCCTAAGCCCGCCGTCCGGGGACCTGCGCCCCGTCTTCAGGCTTCGTCCCAAAATGGATTCAGGGTCAGGTGTCGACCGATCCGAACACTCTGGGCGATGGATTGAGTGATGTGGTTTTTCGCCAACTCCACGGCGGTCGGCAACTCCAGGCCCAGCGCCAGATAACCTGTTATCGCCGCGGAATAGGTGCATCCGGTTCCGTGGGTGGCAACTCCCCGAACAAAAGGAGCGGACAAAACCAACTCCGTTGATCCGTCAAAGAACACGTCCGTCGCCTGGGGAAGCGAACGGAGGTGCCCCCCCTTGATCAGCGCGGCACAGCCGTGACGCAGACAAAGGGTGCGGGCCGCATCCCTCAGATCCTCCAGGTTTCTTGGTTTCCTCCCGATGAGCAGCGCCGTTTCATCGAGATTCGGGGTGACGAGAGCGGCCAGCGGCAACAACTCGTCGATCAGGGCGCGCATGGCTGACGGTTGCAGCAATTTCGCCCCGCTCGTCGCCACCATCACGGGATCCACCACGAGCGGAGGCCGACGGGATTTGGAAAACCAACGCACGACCGCACGGATGATGGGGGCGTTGAACAACATCCCCGTCTTCACGGCGGCCGGGGGAAGTTCATCGAAGACTGCCTCCAACTGACGCTCAACCAATGGCGCCGGCGTCGCGTGGACCGCGAGCACTCCCTTGGGGTTCTGGGCAGTAAGGCAGGTGATGGCGGTGGTGCCGTGGACTCCCAAGGCGTTCCACGTCCGCAGATCCGCCTGGATGCCCGCCCCACCTCCGGAATCGGACCCGGCGATCGTCAAAGCTACCGGCCTCTGGTTGTGTCGCATGATCAATTAATTGGCCCCCGATTTCGGATCGCGATTGAGGAGCAGGGTCATTGGTCCTCCATGAATTCCCAAGACCAAATCCGTGCGACCATCCCCGTCCACGTCCCCAGCGAGAACCGACCGCTGCTCGCCCAGGATCCGGACACCGGTCGCGGCGACGGGAATGGCTTCAAAGGTGCCGTCCCCGTTCCCCATCAGGAACACCCCTTCCCCTGCGTCGTCCCGTGGAATGCCAAAATTGTTTCCGAAGAATCCCTGCGCCGCATACAGGTCGCGACGTCCATCCCCGTCAAAATCCCCGGCCGCCAGGGAGAAGATCGGACCCAGCTGAGCCTCGGCGGGCAACTCCCGCACCACAAAACGGTCTCCCCGATTGAGGAGAAGCAGCGAACTCATCCACCGGCATTCACGCTTCTGAAAGGTCCCCATCCGGTCACCGAGAATCTCAGGAACCGAGGCCATGGCAAACGAGCGATACGTCGGAAAGCGCTCCGCCAACCAGGGAATTCGAGGGGCCAGTTCGGCCCGACCCTGCACGGGTAGAATCCGACCATCCGCAGACTCATACGCCAGCAGGCAAACCCCGGAGCTGGAGTCCGCCTCCCCTTCATAGAAAATGCTCAAAGGTCGGGTCGGTCCACCGATGTCCCGGGGACGCCCGGAAAAGAGCCCGTACGCCGAATTGAGTCCCCAGTTTCCCAGAATGACGTCCGGTCTGCCGTCCCCATCGACATCGTCCAAGGCGACGCTTTGCCACCAGCCCGACAAGTCACTGAGCCTGCCTGTTCGTCCTCCTGGAAATTCGAGGGGAACCTCGGTGGAGGCCCACCCTTCTCCGGACGCCTTCCAAACCCGAGGCGAAGTCCATTCCCCCGCCGTGACCAACTCATCCATCCCGTCTCCGTCCAAATCCCCCGAGGCTGCCGCCCCTACAATTCCCAGATTGGTCGTCGAACCTGAAACGAAACGACCGGAAGCGATCCGGAAGAACCCACTGGGAGACGAACCGGGATACCGGCCGGGCAACGGTCCTCCCCCCAGAAACACCCAGGAATTCGTTCCAGAAGCGGAGTGAATAGCGGCCATGGAGGCGGGAACCAGATTGCTGGCCATGGAGAGGTTGCCGGCTGGCGAGCCGTCGCCCCGGATCCATCGGAGGTCAAGGACAACCGTGGCAGGGCCCTGCGCTGGCGGGGCCGCCAGCAGTAGCGTCCCGTTCACCGTCAACAGAGCGTCCGTGGGACCTGCCGGGCCTACGTCCCGAACGCCAGACACCTGTCCCGAAACAAGGGCAATTTCCCGAACGGACTGTCCCGAGGCGCCCCCGATCCACAGTTTCCCGCCAACCTTCCCTTCTTCCGCCCAAGCCAGGACCGGAGTGCGGGTGATTTGCCGCCGCGGCAGGAGCGGCTGGACCGCAAAGTCATCCTCAAGGGAAGGAGCACTCAGGACCTCCGTGGGGCGGGAATCGAACCGAAGGCGCGGGGGCGTTTTCGGAATCTCGACTGCAACTCCCTCGCTGGGTCCCGCCGGCTCCGCAACTTCGACCCGCTGGTTCGCCGCCAGGCCTCGCAATGTGGAAACGGTTCCTGAAGGCCAACGAATCTCAAGGAGCCCCGTACCTTCGCCGGGACAGGCAAAGGTCCGGGTGGGTCCATCCGAAGAGAGATAACGTCCGCCCGCCGTGATCTGGGCCGACTGCGGATACTCGCGGAAAGCGACCACCGGATCGGCGCCCCATCCGAACCGCAGACAGGCGCCGACGGCTCCGGTGTTGGGGGGGCGTCCCGTCAATGAAACTTCCAGTCGGGGACCGGGCGCCGTGTTGCGATACAGGCCAACCGGGTCATTCAAAAAGTTAACCACAAGATCAGCGTCCCCATCGCCGTCGAGATCACCCAGGGCCATCCCATGGCTGACGCCCAGGGTGTCGAGTCCCCAGGAATTGCCGACATCGTCAAAGACTGGAACCGCGCCATTCCCGCGGGGACCCAGGTTTCGATAGGCCTGAAGTCGGGCGGGCAGACGGGGGAATTTCTGGCGCTCCCGGAAAATCTGGGCATCGGTTCTCAGTCCAGCCTTCCGAAAAACCTTCATGTGCTCCGCCACGTCGAGGTCCCGGGACCCGCGCTCCTGTCCCGCCGAGACCAGCAGGTCGAGCCACCCATCCAGGTCCACATCCACAAAGGCCGGAGTCCACGACCAGTCGGTCGCGGTAACCCCCGCAAACGCCGCAACCTCGGAGAAGGAACCATCCGCACGCTGGAGAAACATCGTGTTCGCGTCGGATTGTGGACGGGACAAGGGGTCCTGGGCGTTGACCGGGACCGTGGGAGTCCCGTCGAGCATCGTCAATCGGCGGACCGGATCCGGACTGAGCATGTCCACCACCACGAAGTCCGGCCGGCCATCCCGATTGATGTCCCCAAAATCCACGCCCATGGAAAACAGACTGGTGTGACGAACAACGGATCGTCCGACCAATCGGAACCGAACGGATCCGGGCGTGCCTTCGTTGATCCAGAACCGGTCTGGAGTCTGAAAATCATTGCACACATAGAGGTCCGGGCGCCCGTCCCCATTGACATCACAGAATTGGGCCGCCAGGCCCCAGTCCCGCGGGGGTTCCGAAAGCGGAGTTCCGTCCTCGTCCAGAAACGCGCCGCCCACCCACGGGATCTCGACAAAATTGGTTCCCCGGACGTTCCGGTAGAGAACATCCACCTCCCCCATTTCATCGAGTCCACCCGCGGCGTTGACGACGAAACGGTTGGTCAGATCCGGGGCCGTGGTGGGACGTCCATCCAAGGTTGCGACCCTGCGATTCAATCCGACTCCAGAAAAGGTTGCCCGGGCACTGGGCATGTCCATGAGGGCGCGCTCCCGGTAGTTGCAGACATACAGGTCCACCCATCCGTCGCCATCCACATCCGCAAGGGCGAGGGAGTGGCCGCCGCGGGCAGATGACTGCTGAAATGGGAGCACCTGAAACACGCCTCGCCCATCGTTGAGCAGCACCCGGACACCGTCCGCATGGGTATTGAGGACCAAATCGGGATGACCGTCTCCGTTGAGATCTGCAAATGCCGCGCCGGTCACGTCCCCTGAGAGCAACGCCGTCCGCGATGGAAACGACGTCGCGGTGATGTCGTGGAAATGCCAGGCTCCGTCGTTCCTCCACAATTGGCTGCCACCGGTGGTCGCCGCGAGAAAGATATCGAGTTTCCCATCCCCATCCACGTCACCCAGCGCGACGCCGGAACCGTCGAGCAACATCTGATTGGTCAGATGACGGGCGGACGGAATGACATGCTGGAACGTGATTCCCGATTCACCCGGCTGGACACGCAGGAACCCAGGGTTTGCGGATCGGGGCTCGGGAGCGGGAAGAGGGACAGATCCGGCGATCATGGTTCCGGAAAGCCCTCCGAGAAGAAGGACTGAAATCAATCCGGAGGCACCCCGGAGGATTCGGTGAGGAATTCGCACAAAGGGCAGCGGGCGGGAGCGCAATGAAGCGTCATCCGACAACTAACGCAATCCTCGATGCAAAGTAGGGAGAGGGGCCCAAGACTCCACGGACCATCGATAGTCCCCGGGATGGAAACTCAGCCCCCCAAGCGAACTTCGTCACCAAAGGAAATGCGCAACACAGGGAGTATTCGGAACAATTGGGGGGATTCCCCTGCGCGGAAACGGTGCATCCCAAAAGAAAAGCGGGGCTGGAGTTTCCTCCAGCCCCGCGTGAAGTGTCAGCCGGTCAGATTAGTTCTGAACGCGGGCGTACACGATATTCGGAGCACCGAGCAGCGCGGTGTCGTAGGTGAAGGATCCACCCGTCGCACCCGGAACCGGGTTGAAGGCAGTTCCCAGGACATCCGTGGCGTACAGCTGTCCGCCGCCGGTCCAAGTGATGGTCACCTTGGTGCCGTCCACCGACACGCCAGTGATCACCGGCGGGGTCACCACCGTGTTCACCTTGTAGAGCAGGATCGCGTCGTTATCGCCGTCACCCGAGCTGATGGTCACACGGAGGGTCTTCGTCCCCGAGAGGTCGAAGGTGGCCAGATCCGAGGAACCGGGCTTGAGGAACGGAATGTTGTCATTCGAGCTCCAGGCACCCGTGCCGCCGGTAGTCAACTCACCGAGCACCGTGGTGGCCTGTTCAGGCTTGGTGATATCGCCGGTGACCAAGGCGAGGGTACGACCCATCGCCGCGGCGTCGCGGCCGTCACGCGAACCCACGAACACGGCGGCATAAGTGCCGGCGTCGAAGGTGCGGGTGTAGTTGAACCAGTTGCCCGTGCCACCCCAACCGATCTTGTAGTTGTGGCCGAGGGTGAAGTCAGGGCGCGTGGTGTTGCCACCGCCGTCATCGATGATGACGTCGAGGTTGCCACCCGTGCCAGCCGGAGCGGGATGAACCACTTGGCTTCCATCCACCCAACCGTTGCGATAGCTGTTTCCGTTCTCATTGTCGGCGCCGCCGGAGACGGAACCGCTGTGGTAGTCAACATCAGGAATGCCGTCCTTGCCTTCATACAGGCCCGAGGCGAGCGGCATGGTGCTGGCTGCGGCAACGGTCTTACCGCTGTCGTAGTTGTAGTCTTCCATTTCGATGACAAACGCGCCCTTGAGGGTCACGCGGACATCATCATCCGGGAAGGACGACACCGTGCCATTCTTGTTGGAGACTTCGACGTAGTAGTCACCGATGTCCGCCACACCAGCCTTCGCGATGGAGTAGGTCGCGGACGTGGCACCCTGGATCTTCTTCTTGTTGTGGTACCACTGATAGGTCATCGCCGGGGCGGACTGGGCCACCACGGTCAGATTGACCGCCTCACCCGCAGCCACATTGGCTCCGGTAGGACGCTGGGTGATGATCGGGGAGATCTTGTTCGGATCGATGTACCATCCGACGCGGTCTCCGCCGAGTTCGTTGCCGCCGTTGGCGGGATCAGCCTCAGAGGCGAGCTTGACCGCGATGGCACCGTGGTCGCCGCCGCCGCCTTCCTTGTACAGGAGCTCAAGGTAGTAGTCGGTGTCGGCCTGCAGGGTGATCTTGTTTCCACTTCCCCACTCCGTGGTCGGATATTCATCCGAACGATTCGCACGCTGGCCCACGTCACCGCGGGTTCCCGTGTTGGACGCGGATCCATCTCCAACCCAGAGACGCGGATCGCTCCAGCTGGGTTCCTCAGCGATCTTCTTCTTGTTCGCCGGATCCGAGTTGGTGCTCAGGTAGAGTTCGCCATGGTCGTCCGTGGACATGAAGAACACGTAGTCGCCGGTGACGGTCGGGCGGAAGATCATCTTCAGCTGGCCGAAGTAGTTGTCATAAAGACCCGAACCAGTGTACGCCGACGTCAGCACACGAGTCTGATCCGGGGTTCCACCGGGGAAGGTGTCGAAACCGCCGCCCTCGTCATTCCAGATGTTGAACACCACGATGCCCTTTTGGAACTTATAGGACGCGAATGTACCAGTGTAGGCCGAGGGAAGGCCGGCGTTGTCCTTCACACCATTGACGGTGATCGGATAGGTCGTCTCAACAGCCTGCTTGGAGGTGCTGAGGACCACCGTCTTGAGGCCGGTGCGGGTCGCCGAATTCACCGTGAGGCCGGTGATCTTGTAGTTGCTCGCCGTGGTGGCCGAAGGATCGGCAACGGGCTCGCTGAAGGTCACCGTCACGCTGTCAAACGTGTCGGACCCGGAAGCCTCGACAACCGTCGGAGGAACGGTGTCGGCATTGACCGTCAGGGTCGCTTCCTTGCTGGTGGCGCTGGCACCGGCAACGGCCGCCACAACCTTGACCTTGGCACCATTGTAGGATGCCGGGGTCACATCCACCGTGAACGTAGCACTGTTGGCCCCGAGGATCGGCAGGTTGTTCACATACCACTGATAGGAGATCGCATTGCCGTAGTCCGCGCCGTAGGGCGAGGAACCGCTGGCGGCCGCGGTGAAGGTCACCGGGGAATTGGCGACCGTCGTCGTGTCGGCAGGATCCTGAGAGATCGCGATCGATGCACCCACGGGGTCCACCGGTCCGGCGACGATGGCGCCCTGGATACGCTTCAGGGAGCCGGCAGGAGTCTTGACCACTTCGCCTTCCTTGCGCATGGCAAGTTCACCCCAGTCGCCGCCGCCGCCTTCCTTGACGAGGAAGGTCAAGCCGTACTGGCGACCCGCAACGAGAGCGACCGGTTCGCTGGTTTGGGGCGGGACCGTGCCGTCTTCGGCGACGTCCAGGAAGCCCTGACAGCAGGCGGAACCGTCCGTGGCTTGGATCGGGGTATCCGTAGCAGGGTTGGGAATGGCAGCACCTGCGGTGTTGATGAAGGTCATCATGCCGTCATCCGCGCGGGCGAAGAAGCGGTAGCTGGCCGTTTCGGGAGCCGTGAGCACGCCCGACATGACCGCCACGAAGTTCTCACCAAAGGTGTTGCCGTAGCCGCTCGTCTCACCGAAGCCGTAACCGTTCACGTAGAAGGAACGATCCGGGGGATCTGCGAAGTGCGGGTCACTGATTCCGCTGGAGGGATCCACACCGGAGATGTTGTACCAGACATCCGCACGGAGGAAGGCGACGCCCGGCACATCCGTGCCCGTCGTTGCCGTCACCGTGGCGTCGGGTCCAGCAAGGCCGGCAATGTTCTTGCCGCGAACCTTGTAGGTGTAGGACTTCGAGGCCGACACAGTGCGATCCTCAAAGGAGGTCGTGGTCAGCAGGGAGTTCAGCACGACTCCATCGCGCTCGATTTCATAGGCAACGCGAGCATTCGGATCACCCGCCACAACCGCGGCATCCCACGTCAACTTGACACGATGGGAACCCACCTCAGCAGCCTTGAAGTTCGGCGGAACGCCCGGAACCGCGGTCACCGCCTGCGCGGTGGTCACCAAGTGGATGTTGTCCACATGGGTGTTCTCGTTCGCGCCACCGGTGCGGCCTGCAAACACCAACTGCCCCGCAGACGGGAAGTAGGTCGTCTGCTCACCATCCAACACCTTGTTACCCTTCCAGGTCACCGTCAGCTTGCCCTGGGAGGTCATGTCGATGGAGAACGGACGCCACGCCAACCCAGCCCAGGCAGCCGGATCATGGGGATCACCATTGTTGGCCCAGTAGGCGGCATCACGAGGTCCGGTCTGGAGACTGGTGATATCGTCCGCGGCACCATGCCGGGTCGGCAGTCCAACCTTCTTCACGGTCACGTTGTCCACGCGGACAATGATACCCTCGATGTCCGTCGTATCATTCGGATCGCTCGGGAAGCTATTCCCGGACCACGTATCGAATGAAACTGCCACACCCGTCTTCGTTCCAGTTTCAAAGCAGCAGTTTCCACCGAAATCAGCGTCGGACAGACTCGTCAGGAACGGGTCGCCCGCACGAGCGAAGCTGATGCTGAAGCCGTCCGCCGCACGATCACCGACGCTGTTTCCGATACGCAGGTCGCAGGAGAAGGAAAAGCCCGTGACAACCTTCTGGGGATCCGTGTCATCGAAGATCAGAAACGCCGTGGAGCTGTTCTCCGGGTAGGTCAGCGCGAGAAACCCGCCTGAAGCAGGATTTCCACCCTTGTCGACAAACATGGTGTCTTCATGAGTGCCGCCAGTGGTCACCCCGGCTGGCTTGCCGGAGTCGAAGTTATAGGTCACGTCCGCGGCCTGCGCCGTGGAAAGACCCACCAGGGCCGTCAACGCGGAGGTAGCAGCGAAGATGGGCAGGATTCCTGCACTCCGCTTCCGCGAACGACTTCCCGCCGCAAAGGCGCCGCCGGTGGGACGGCGCAGCTGCTGTTGGAATGTGTGTTTCATTCGAGTGTTTTTTTAGTTGGCCACGCAAAATCCCACGGGTCGTTACGGGGAAAAGTCACGAGGCGATGTGCCAAAACTGGGAAAGCCGACATCAAAATTCAAGAAAAAGGTGGCGGAATCTTGAAACCCAACCGGGTCATGCGGGTCTAAGCGATGATTTCCGGGGCAGGAAGACTTCCAAAAGTCACCCCTCCAGCGTCTGCATCGGGCGGCGCTTCCTACCTTCCAAATGCAGCTGGGGGGGGGTATTGCACCCCATCGGAGTCGGGTTCGGCATGACCAACGACCCAACAGGCCAAGGTCACGCCACGGAACCCCGGCAGCGCAAACGATGAACCTTGCGGGTCCGCACCCACCCACGTAAATGCAGCCGGTGCCCGGTACGTCCCATGAAATGCCTGCCAGTCCGTCCGCGTCAGGACGGACCCGCCGGATCTGGTTTCGGCTGGTGGCCTTCCTCCTGCCGTTTGCAGCGGTGGTCGCCCTGGAATGCGGACTCCGACTGACGGGACATCATCAACCCACGTCGTTCTGGATTCCCTGGGGGGATTCGGGCGACTGGATGCCGAATCCTGGCTTTGCCGTCCGGTTCGTGGGCCCCTCCATGGCCAGGATGCCCCGATCCACCCTAATCCAAAGGAACCCCCGCGCCTCCACCAACGCCCCGCTCCGCGTGCTGGTTTTTGGCGAGTCCGCCGCCTTGGGAGATCCGGAACCCGCCTTTGGGATGCCCCGCTTCCTCCAAGCCCTTCTGGAAGCGAGACTTCCTGACCGCCGGGTTGAGGTCCTTAATACGGCGGTCACCGCCCTGAACTCCCACGCCATCCGGGAGGCTGCCCGGGATTCCCGGGATCTGAAGGCAGATTTCTGGGTTCTCTATTCCGGAAACAACGAAGTCATCGGTCCATTTGGCCCGGCGTCCGTTCCATCGGGCGAACCGCCGGGCCTCGGTGCCATCCGCCTCGGTCTCGCGGCCCGGCGCTCGGCCCTCGGACAGTGGATCGACCGTCAGCAGGCAGTTTCCGCGTCCGGATTGTCGCTCACCCAGCGTTGGGCAGGACTGGAGCAGTTCCTGGAACGACCGATTCCGGCCACCCACCCGGCGCTTCCCAAAGTCCGGGAGACCTTTGCGACCAACCTCAAGGACATCATCCGTTACGGACTGGAATCCGGAGCCCGGGTGTTGGTCGGGACCATGGCCGTCAATCTGCCCGATTGCCCGCCGCTGGGCAGTGAGTCCCCACGGGACACCAATGCGCCGTCCACCCGATCGTGGCTCATGGCCGTGGATTCTGCGAAATCCGCGGATGCCCGGGGTGATTTTTCGGCTGCGGTCGCTGCATGGACTAACGCCGTGGCTCTCGCTCCCGGGGATGCAGAAACCCAATATCGTTTGGGAATGGCCCGCCTCAACGTCGGCGATCCTGCCGGGGGACGTCGAGATTTGGAACTTGCGCGAGACCTCGACACCCTTCGGTTCCGCGCCGATTCGGGCATCCTCCAGGCCACTCGGGACGTCGCCGCGTCCTTTCCGTCAAATCAGGTCCGACTGGTGGATGTCGAACGGCAACTCCAGGGAACCGATCCGGGCCGTCCGCCAGGAGCCGACCTCTTCTTCGAACACGTTCACCTGCGTCCGGAAGGAAACTACGAACTGGCCAAGCTGTTCGCCGAATCCATCGTCGGCGCGCTGGGCAATCCTCCCGGCCCCACCGCATGGCTTTCCTTCGAGGACTGCCTGGACCGGCTGGGGTGGAATCCGTTTGCCGCGACCAAACTGTGGAGCCAGGTCCGCACGCTCTCCCAGCGCCCCCCGTTCTCCCGCCAGAGCCATGCGGCGATCCGGGATCAATATTTGGATGACCGGATTGCCGACGCAACCCGCGACGCCAGGACCCTGGGGCTGACCGCGGCGATCACCCGGTTGAAGTCGGCGGTGGGTGAACATCCCGACGATTGGGAACTGCGGGAGCAGCTGGTCCGCCTGCTTGAGATGGGACGTCAATGGACCAATGCCGTCGCCGAGGAACGCGAAGTGCTCCGGCGCGCCCCGGGTTATGTGGTCGGCTGGTACCAACTCGGGGAGGCCCTCGCTCAATCCGGCGAGCGGGACGCCGCCGTCGACGCCTACCAACGTGCGCTGGCGATTCGCCCGGACTTCAACGAAGCGCGGCTCGGTCTGGCCAAGGTCTATTCCGACGCTGGTCGCCCCGGGGAGGCGCTGGCGGCCCTGGATTCCATTTTGAAGGACTCCCCCACCGACCTCTACGCGCGGGTCAATCGCGGCGTGATCCTGATTGGCCTGAAGCGGACCGACGAAGGATTTGAAGAACTTCGAAAGGCGGCGCGCGACAACCCGACATCCACGCTGCCTCTGATCCGCCTCGCGGAGGCGCAGTCGGCCCGAAAATTCCACGCGGAAGCCGCGGCCGCCTATGCGGAGGCTGCGGCACGGGAACCCGCCAACGCGTCCCTGCGGCACCGAATGGGCATCGAGCGCTCAAAGGCAGGCCAACCCGCCGCCGCGGAAGCAGCGCTGAAGGAAGCCCTCCAACTGTCCCCGGATTTCTTTCTCGGACATTTGGATCTTGGAGTCGCCCTGGCCCAGCAATCCCGTTTTTCTGAGGCGATTCCCGAATTTGAGGCCGCCCAGCGCCTCCAACCCACCAACTCGCTGCCGCGTCAATATCTCGACCTGGCACGAAAAAAACTTCAGGAAGGCGGCGGCAAATAATGTGGGATCTCGTCCAGGAATTCGCGCGCTTTCTTCGGAAGGAGAAAAAGTGGTGGCTCCTTCCCCTCGTCGTGGTGCTGCTCCTGCTCGGCGCGATCGTCGTCGTCTCGTCCAGCGCAGCGGTCTCCTCGTTTCTTTACCCCTTCCTCTGATCCTCCCCGGCATCCATGCGCCATGTGCTGGGCATCTCCGCGTTTTTCCACGACTCCGCCGCCACGTTGGTGACGGAAGGTCGCATCGTCGCCGCCGCCCAGGAGGAGCGTTTCTCCCGCCGGAAAAACGATGCGCGGTTTCCCCGACACGCCGTGGAATTCTGTCTCCAGCACGCAGGGATTGATGCGGCGGCCCTGGACGTCGTCGCCTTCTACGAGAAACCGATCCTGAAATTCAGCCGGACGCTGGAGACGTTTCTCAGCCTAGCTCCCCGGGGGATGCGGACCTTCACCCGGACGCTGCCGCCCTGGATGGGCGAACGCCTGAACCTTCGGAAGACCGTCCGCAAGTTCCTTCCCACACTGCGGAGGGAGTGCCCGATCCTGTTTCCGGCGCACCACGAATCCCATGCCGCCAGCGCCTTCCTGCCCTCCCCGTATGACTCCGCCGCGATCCTGACCGTGGACGGCGTGGGGGAATGGGCCACGACCACGATCGGACGCGGCCGGGGGGCGGACGTGGAACTGCTGGAGGAACTCCGCTTTCCGCATTCGCTGGGTCTTCTGTATTCCGCATTCACAGCCTACTGCGGCTTCCGGGTCAATTCGGGGGAGTACAAGCTCATGGGGCTCGCGCCCTACGGGGAACCCGCCTACGCCGACCTGATCCGCAGTGAACTTGTGGACCTGCGGGAGGACGGTTCATTGCGACTGCGGATGGACTGCTTCAACCTGCTCGCCGAGGACCACCTGACCAACGACCGCTTTCACGGCCTGTTTGGAGGACTTCCGCGAAACCCGGAGGCCCCCTTGGAGCGACGCCATCTGGATCTCGCCCGTTCCATCCAGGTCGTCACGGAGGAGGCCATGCTTCGGCTGGCCCGACGCGCGCATGCGATCACCGGGGAAAGAAATCTCTGCCTGGCCGGAGGCGTGGCGCTGAACTGTGTTGCCAACGGAAGACTACTTCGGGAAGGCCCGTTCGAGTCCCTCTGGATCCAACCCGCCGCGGGCGACGCCGGCGGCGCGCTGGGGGCGGCGTTGGCCGCGTGGCATGGGTCCACCGAGCGCGGTGGCTTTGGCGGTTTGCGGACACCGCAGAGCCCCGACGGGATGTCCGGTTCGTTCCTCGGTCCCGCCTTCACGGACGACGCCATCGAGGCCGTGTTGAAGGAACACGGGGCCGTGTATGAGCGCTTGGAGCGGGAGGCATTGCTGGATCGCACCGCGGAAGCCCTCGCCTCGGAACAGGTGGTGGGCTGGGTTCAGGGCCGCATGGAGTTTGGTCCCCGGGCGCTTGGACACCGGTCCATTCTTGGCGATCCCCGCTCGCCCCGCATGCAGTCGGTGATGAACTTGAAGGTGAAGTTCCGGGAATCCTTCCGCCCCTTCGCTCCTGCAGTGAGGGCCGGGCGCGCCGCGGAATTCTTCGACCTCTCGTCGCCGTCGCCGTACATGCTGATCGTCGCTCCGGTTCATCCCTCCCAGCGAATTCCGGTGGACCCTGCGGTCACGGGACTGGACCGCCTGCGTCAGATCCGGTCCCAACTTCCAGCGGTCACGCATGTGGATGACTCGGCCCGGATCCAAACAGTTTCCCCGGAGGAAAACCCGGTCTTCGACGCACTCCTCTCACGTTTTGAGGCACGGACGGGGTGCCCGGTCCTGATCAACACCTCCTTCAATGTTCGCGGTGAACCGGTAGTATGCTCCCCGGACGACGCCTATCGCTGCTTCATCAATTCGGAGATGGACGCCCTCGCCTTGGGAAACTGCTTCCTCGTGCGCTCCCGCCAACCGCATCGATCCCTACCACGAACCTTTGAAGCGCGGCCCGACTGAGCGGAAATCCTTCCCACGTCGCCCTGAACCGCCACCCCAAAGACGGGTCACTGCCTCGGGATAGTGCAGCCGACGGCCGGGGCATTGGTGACCGACACGGGTCGTCCGGCGAGCACCGCTTCCAGGGCGTCGTTCAACTCCCTCCGGGTCGGAGCCGGCCGCGCCTTCCCCAGGGCGGCGTGGCGATCATCGATTCGTCCCCGATAGACAACTTTCCCATCCGGAGTGAACACCACGGCCTCGGGGGTCACACGGACTTCGGCGCGCCGAACCAGGCTTTGCAGGGGATCGCGGAGCCATCCGAACGCGTACCCATACTCTGACAGATATCGCCGAGTCTGATCGACGGACTCATCCATGGAGGGCTGAACCATCCAAAATTTCACCCCCTGTTTGGAGAACTGGTTCTCCAACCTCTGAATTTCCGGCGCATACCGGTTGCAGATCGGACACTCAATGCTGACGAAGATCAGCACCAACGCGCGGAGGCCCTTCTCGGAAAAGGGACACTGCGCCCTTCCCTCAAGGTCGGTGACTCCTTTGCAGGAGGTCACGTCACCCACCGGTTCGGCCGCGCTTTCCGAAGGTCGCGCCCCGACCTTCCCCGGAAGGCCCGCGAACAGCGCCCCAGCCAACATCAGGACGCACCCCCCGCGGGGGAAATTCCAATGCAGGCGCGCCATGGGACGACCGTATTGAGGCACCTGCCCAAGTCAATCCGCACCCGACGTCGGACCATGGTGAGCGCGGCCGTTTCGATCCGCCATCGCAGTCGCGAGGCCGCGAGGCTGGAATCTCGCCCCGGAGCAGTGTAGCATCCGTCCGAGTCCGAGACTCCTTCTGTGGCCACCTCCCGCCCCTCACTGACCGAACGCTTCGAAACCGGCGCATCGCTGGTGCCCCCGTTTGCGATTCTGTGGCTGGCGGCACGAAAAGGATGGATGCCGGCGGAACCGCGATGGGGCCTCGTCGCGATGGGAATTGCGCTCGCCGTGGGTATGTTGGTGCCGCACCCGTTCCAAGGATGGCGACGCTGGCTTCAGTCCCTCCAATTGTGGCTCGGACGCCGCATCATCCGCCAACTTCTCGCCCTCATCTTCCTGTTGATTGTCGTCCCGTTTGGCCTGCTGCTTAGGCTCCGCAGAAAATCGTTCCTGGAACACAATTCTCCCGACGCCGAGTCGTTTTGGTTGCCGGCGCGACCTCCCGGTTCCCTGCGCGATCCCTTCTGAACTCCCGGCAGTTCCGCCCATCGCACGCGAATCCCCCGTCATCCCGCCCACACACCCGGCCCCGGACCTGATCAGGGACAGCGACACGCCATCCCTCCACGATTCATGCCCAACCTACGGCCTACCCGACTTCCGCATATTCTCCAATAGGATCAGCGGGCGATCCGCTTCATCCCAAGCCTCCATCAACACCGAGGGCACCGGGGTCGGGCCCTTGATGTACGAACCCAACAAAAGGTCCTCGTCCCCATCCCCGTCAAAATCTCCGGCGTCGAGGGCCAGCCAGCGTCCAGTCGCACTTTCCGCGAAAGTGCTGGCTTGGAACCGCCCCGCGCCTTCGTTGGACAGGAAGACAAAGCTGCCGCGCGGGGCTCGTTGGTAATCGGGGAAAAAGGAAATGGCCCCAATGTCGGGATCACCGTCCCCATCAAAATCCCGGACGACCGCTTGATAGGCTCCAAACAGCGGGAAGAAATACGCCTCCTTCCAGCCGCCTCCCGCCTGCGCCAGATAGATCCGGACCCCGTGGTATCGCTTGGAGGGAGAGGAAAACTCCCCGTTATCCCCGTTGGTGACGAGAAAGTCCGGGTGACCGTCCCCGTTGAAATCGGCGACCTGGAAGGAACTGTGCCCCCAATAAGGCGGCCGTTGAAAGGCCGTCGTCCGCTCAAAACCGCCGCGCCCGTCCCCCAGGAACACGAACATCGCCTCCGTTTCCTGGGCTACGAGGGCCGCAATGTCGAG
The DNA here is from genome assembly GCA_046346705.1 of Verrucomicrobiota bacterium. GTDB lineage: Bacteria > Verrucomicrobiota > Verrucomicrobiia > Limisphaerales > UBA9464 > UBA9464. Next base: position 241,800 of record JAXMHR010000001.1, read on the forward strand.
ATGCCCGTCGCCATTGAAATCGCGAATCTCCGTGCGGAGCGTCCCAGGCAACGGAAACAGTTCGTGCTCCTGCATCGTGCCGTCCGCGCGGGCCTCCCACCACGAAAGCCGGCCCACGTTGTTGCCGAAGCAGCTCACCACGTAATCGAGGCGCCCGTCCCCGTTGAGGTCCGCGGCATTGGCGTCGGTGGTCCTCGGCAGACCGGAAATGAGGTCGGGTCCCCGCCGCCAATCCGGGGCGTTGGTCAGCCAGAACACGGCACCTCCCAGAGCATCAGACGGCAGGAAACTGCCTAATCCCGCCGTCAGGATCCCTCCAGGCAGACTGCGAAAGGAGGCCACGGCATTGCTGACGGCGAACCTGGCCCCGGCTCGGCCATCGACCCCAACCCTTCGAATGCTTCGTGTGCCGGCGTCGGCAGCCAGGGCGCCCGCGCCCGGCAGGATTTTCACCGCGGTGATGGAAGGCGGGTGCAGCGTGAGGTCCGGAACCACCACCCGAAATCCGGGCAGCCCGACGGCGATGGGAGGAGGCGTCTCCTGGGGCAGCGGCTTCTCGGGAGACTTCGCCAAATAGTAGGCGACCACGTCCAACCACTGATCTTCGTTGATCACCGGTTGCAAGGGGATGCGTTTGTTCTCCCGCAAAATCCGGATGTTGGGGCTTTGCTCCAGCTCGGGTGTCGAGAACCCGAGACGGTACTTCATCCGGGGGAGGATTTGCTGGTACCATGTGGTCCGATCGAGGGCCTCAGGCTCGGGAAACAGGTGACAGGTGACGCAGTAGGTTCGCGCCAATTGTCCTCCACGAAGGATGGCAGCCGCGTCCCCCGGCGCCGGCACGATCGGTTCGGCCCCCAGCAGCATGCCGTGAATTGCCGTCAGGAAGACGCCCCCCAGCAGGACTCGCACCCATTGCGACGGTACCTTCCGGCGAGCACCGGCCACGCACGGCAGGCGGCCCAGCTGGATTTGCGATTCAACCATGCAGCGTATCCCGGCAAGTCACCACATCGCGCCGCCGGGGACAAGCTCCGGGAGACAGAGCGCGGAGCAAAACAGCGACAGTGGACCGCAATTCACCACCAAGAGGGTTCCTTGCCGGAATCCCGGCGCATTCCTACCGTGGCCTCATTGACCGACGGAAAGTCCAGTTCCAGCGCGACGCATGATGAGCCTTTGCCGCCGTTATTTCCGCTCAACCGGATGCGGGCGGGCTGCGTGGTGATCATCAAGCGGCTGACGGCCAATGCCGAGGTCAACCAACGATTGCGCGAGATGGGTTTCGGCGAAGAACAACGGGTCAAGGTGATCACCCTGCAAAACAACGTCCTCTGCCAGGTGTGTAATGCCCGTCTTGGGCTCAGCGCGAAGCTGGCGGAGACCATCCTGGTGGAGCAAGTCGACACGAGGAAGGTGGCGTGAGAAGTTGGTCATTGGTCCGTGGTTACGGGTTGCCGTCCACAGACTCCTGGATCCGGGATTCGGAACATTGAAAACTTGAAACGGAACACGCTCTCCGGACGCTGCTTTCAATCCTGAGTTTCTCATGCCGGTCCCCCTATCCTCCCTCGCTCCCGGATCCAAGGCCACGGTGGCCGAGATCCGCATCCCGCCCGAACACCGGGCACGACTGCTGGAAATGGGCCTGCTGACCGGGACGCCGGTGGAACTGATCCGGTTCGCGCCCATGGGCGACCCCATCGAAATCCGGGTCCGGGGCTACAATCTTTCGCTTCGTCGACACGAGGCGGAGCTGATTCTGGTCACAACGAAGTCGCCGGCCTGAGCTGGGATCCTCGAATGTCCGCGCCCCCCTTCACCGCCGTCCTGACCGGCAACCCGAATTGCGGGAAGACCACGCTCTTCAACGCGCTGACCGGGCTGCGGGCCAAGGTGGGTAACTACGCCGGCGTCACCGTGGAAAGAAAAGAGGGCGGCCTGCTGGGAGGACGCCCGGAACGTCCGGTGACGATCCTTGACCTGCCGGGCACCTACTCGCTGAGCCCGCAATCACTGGATGAACAGGTTGCCCGGGACGTGTTGTTCCGACGTCTTCCGGATGTCCCGGAGCCCTCCCTCATCCTGATCGTCGCCGACGCATCCAACCTCCAGCGCAATCTCTACTACGCGACGCAGGTCATCGAACTCGGCTACCCCACCTTCCTCGCGTTGAACATGGTGGATGTCGCTCGGGAAAACGGACACGAGATCGACGTCGGAGCCCTATCCAAGGCCCTGGGGGTCCCGGTGTTTCCCATGGTGGCCAGCGAAGACGACGGGGTGAAGGCCTTGCGGGACGCCATCCATCAATTCGCCGCCCAACCCGGACACCACCGGGTGATTCCGCGCGAGTTCAATGAACTACCCGAGGGGTTCGGACGCGAAGCCCAGGCGCTGGAGGCCCAACTGCGTTCGCTCTTTCCCCACCGCGAGAGGATGGCCTCGGCCGAGGCGCTCCTGCTGCTGGGAGACGACAAGGTGCTGCAGGCCCACCGCGACCTCTACCCCGCCACCGTGGTGGAATCGGTCACCGCCTCGCGGAACCGGCTCGAAGCCGCGGGAGTGGACTGGCGCAGCGCCGCCATCGAGGCGCGATACGCCCGGGTGTTCGCCATCGCACAACACGTCACCACTGAGTCCACGCCCGAAGGGGAAAACTTCTCCGACCGGCTGGACCGGATCCTGACCCATCGCGTCTGGGGACTGCTGATTTTCGTGGGCCTGATGGCGCTTCTCTTCCAGGGGATTTTTTCATTCGCGAAACTGCCCATGGACGCCATCGACGCCGGGGTCCAGTGGATCGCCGGACAGGTGGGAGCCTCCATCGGGCCCGGTGATTTCCAGGATCTCCTGGCCAACGGCATCATCAAGGGCGTCGGCGCCGTGGTGGTCTTCCTGCCGCAAATCTGTCTTCTCTTCCTCTTCATCGCGCTGCTCGAAGACACCGGTTACATGGCCCGGGCGGCGTTCCTGATGGACCGTCTGATGTCGAAGGTGGGCCTGCATGGAAAGAGCTTCATCCCCATGCTCTCGTCGTTCGCCTGCGCCATCCCGGGAGTCATGGCCACCCGCACCATCGAATCGCCCAAGGATCGTCTGGTCACCATTCTCGTCGCCCCCCTGATGAGCTGCTCGGCACGTTTGCCCGTGTACACCGTGCTGATCGCCGCGTGCATCCCGCAGACACGAATCCTCGGGTTCATCGGCCTTCCGGGACTGACGCTGCTGGGCATGTATCTGCTCGGGATCGTGGGCGCGCTCTCGATGGCGTGGCTGTTCAAGAAGACACTGCTCCAAGGCGAACCGCCGCCGCTCATCCTGGAGCTGCCGCCGTACAAACGTCCGGTGCTGAAGGTGGTCCTGCGCCACATGTGGGACCGCTCCAAACTTTTCCTGCGCCGCGCGGGCACGGTGATTCTGGGCATCAACATCCTCCTGTGGTTCCTGGCTACCTATCCCCGCCATGCCGAACTCGACGCCGCGGCGGACGCCGGAAAACTAAGACTGGTCCAGGCCGCACACCCAGAGGTCCGGACCCTCGCCGACGCCACGACCCGAATCGCGCGCGACCGCAACGAAGCCGGCGCCCGCGACCTGGTGGAACGCTGGGATACGCTGAACAAGGTCCAATCCGGGGAACACCTCCGCCACAGTTTTGCCGGACGCCTCGGCCAGGCGATTGAACCGGTCCTCCGTCCGCTGGGCTTCGATTGGAAAATCGGCATCGGCATCGTGGCCTCGTTCGCCGCCCGCGAGGTGTTCGTCAGCACGATGTCGGTCGTGTACAACATCGGCGAAATCGACGCCGGGGACCAGGCCGAGACGTCCACACTGGCGGAGGTGATGAAATCGGAAAAACGCGCGGACGGCTCCCCGGTGTACACGCCGCTGACCGGACTCACCCTCATGGTCTTTTACGTCTTCGCCCTGCAATGCGTCAGCACCGTGGCCATCGTCCGCCGCGAAACCAACGGATGGAAATGGCCGGCGTTTCAGTTTGCCTACATGACGGGATTGGCCTGGACGCTCGCCTTCGTGCTCTACCAATCGGGACATGCGCTGGGCTGGTGACGACGTAAGGGGTAGGGCTCCGGGACATCGCAGCCCCCTCCAACGCCACTTGCATCGAACTTCAGGGACCGCATGGTTCGCCGCGCATGGCCAGGGCTCTGAAACGGGTGTTGATCGTCGGATGCGGCTATGTCGGCACCGCGCTGGGACGTCGTCTGGCCGCGGAGGGCCACACGGTGGTCGGGCTGCGACGGTCCCCACCTGATCCCGCGGTGGTTGATGATTCGGGGATCCAGCCCTGGACCGGGGATCTCACCCAACGCGATTCCCTGAACTCCCTGCCCGGCCCGTTCGACTGGGTGATCAACACCGTGTCCTCATCCCGGGGAGGACCCGCCGAATACCGCGCCGTTTATCGGGAGGGCATGCGCCATCTTCTCGACTGGATGCGAACCCGTCCGCCGGTGGCCTTTGCCTACACCAGCAGCACCAGCGTCTACGGTCAGACCTCGGGGGAATGGGTCGATGAATCGTCCCCGGCGACTCCTTCCACCGAGACGGGCAGAATCCTGATCGAAACCGAACGTTTGGTCCTCGAAGCCGCCGCCGGTGGGGTGCCTGGGCGGGTCCTTCGCGTCGCCGGCATCTACGGTCCCGGCCGGGGTCATCTGCTCCAGCAATTCCTCCGGGGGGAGGCCCGCATCCAGGGGACGGGTGCCCGTTGGATCAACATGATCCATCGGGACGACGCGGCCGGCGCGCTGATCGCCGCCCTCGAGCGGGGCCGGCCGGGCGAAATCTACAACGCCGTCGATGGCGAACCCGTGTCGCAGTTGGAATTCCTCACCTGGCTGTCCGGACGCCTCCAACGTCCCCTGCCGCCGGTGGCCACGGAGGTGGAACTGGCGACCCGCAAACGGGGGCTCACCCACAAACGCGTCCGCAACCAAAAGCTTCGATCGGAAACCGGATGGTCGCCCTCCTACCCCACCTTCCGGGAAGGATACGCCCCGGAACTGAAGCGTTGAACCCTCCCGGCAACCCGGGCCGGAATCACCCAACCCGGAACGAAATCTTTTTCACCATGTCCTTGCCCATGGCGTGCTGGACCCGCTCCAGGATTTCCCGGTTGCCGTAGCGGACGATTTCCGTGAGCCACACGCTGCTGTCCACGGCAACCAGCAGCGTTCCGCGCACCAGACCCACCGGATGGGAATGTTCAGCCACCCGGGGGTCCACAATTTGCCGCCACAGGGAGACAATCTGGGATTCCGCCTGCCGGCGGTCGATGCGCATCCCCTGAAGCACCGCCGGAAGGAGGTCGGCGGCGGAGCGACCGGCGGAAATCCGGGCCCGTTCCGCCTCGGACAAGTCCACGCGCCGCCATTCCGCCAGGACCCGTCGCCGGGCGCGGCGGGCGGCCGAAGCGGCGGAGGGTCGGGGGCGCGATGCCGAGGTCACGAAGACACTTCGGCCCCACCCGCTCCCGGGGTCAAGCCGACGAGTTCCATCCGAACCGGCGATTTTTCGTTTCCCGCCGTAAACCCGATTTGCCACCCTCCACCATCATGCGTTGGTTCTGCCGACTTCTCGCCCTCTTAAGCCTCCCCTTGGCGCTGGTCGCCCTGAACGGCGCTGAGTTCAAGTTGATCACCGGCGACGTGTACCGGGGAACACTCTCCGCCGCAGACAACGACGGCATTATCGTCCGTCTCGAGACCGGCGAATTTTCACCGCGAATCGACTGGGCGAAGCTGAGCGACGAAACCCTTCGGACGCTCCTCGACAACCCGCGTGCGAAGCCCTTCGCCGAACCCTTGGTCGAACCGGTCGAAGTCGTGCCGGTCAAGGTGAAGGCCAAGGAGATTGCCGTCCGGGGAGTCACGGGACGCGTCCCCATGCCGGAAGGGGTCAAGAAGGGTCTCCTGAACGCCCTGATGACGCCCAATGGGCTGATCCTGATGATCGCGCTCTTCTTCGCGAATCTTTACGCCGCCTTTGAAGTGGCCCGATTCAAATGGCGCCCGGTTGGTTTGGTTTGCGGATTGTCGGCAGTCCTTCCCGTCCTCGGGTGGGTCATCTTCCTGATCCTGCCTCGGACCGCGGTGGCCGAGCAGGAAAACGCCACGGAGGCGGCCGTCACCGGCACCAGCGTGTCCGTGGGAACTGCGGCACCAGCAGCCACCGAGGCCCCCCGCGGGGGAGCCGCTGCCGCCTTGGGACTTTCCAAAGCGGGTGGACATGCCGGAGGCGGTGGTGCGGACGGAACGCCGAAGGTGTTCAAACGCGGCGAGACCACGTTTAACCGCCGCTTTTTCGAAACCCAGTTCCCGACCTTCTTCCGCGTGGTCGCCACCGAAGCCGACCGGGACCTGGTCATCGACGTTGCCGCCGGCAAGAGCAGTGTCGCCGGAAGCCGCGTCAGCCGCATCTCAGCCTCGGAAATCCATTTCAAGACCACCAACAACCAGGAGGTTGGCGTCAACTTCGCCGACATCACCCAGGTCACACTGCGCCACAAGGATGCCGCCTGAGGGATTGAGTCCACTCCACTCCCCCTCGACCGGATTCCCCACTGCATGAAATTCCGCGCCATTCTGCTGTTCGGCGCCCCGGGAGCCGGCAAGGGCACTCAGGGCAAGATCCTCGGACAGATCCCCAACTTTGTTCACTTCTCCTGCGGCGAGGCCTTCCGCAACCTCCGGGTGGATTCCCCGCTGGGCGGCGTGTTCATGGATTACGCCTCCAAGGGACAACTGGTCCCGGATGAGCCGACCATCGAGTTGTGGAAGAAGTCCATCGACGGACTCATCGCCACCAATCGCTTCAATCCCGAGGCGGACACCTTGTTGCTGGACGGCATTCCCCGGAACCCGAGGCAGGCCCAGATCCTCGAGGACCTCATCGAGGTCAAAGCCATCTTCAATCTGTTTTGCCCGGTCGTGGAACGCCTCGTGGCCCGCCTGCAACGGCGCGCCCTGAAGGAAAACCGCCTCGACGACGCCAATGTCGAGGTCATCCGCGCCCGTCTCGAAACCTACAAGCGGGACACACGGGCCGTGCTGAGCTGTTATCCGGACACGATCATCCACCAGATCGACTCCACCCAGGAACCCATGTACGTGCTTTTGGACATTCTCCAAATCCTGGCTCGAATCCCCAAGCCGGCGGTCAGCGACGGCAACACGACTTTCATCCGCAAGGCGGACGTGCCCCGGAACACCGCGGTCGTGGCTCCGGGCGCATAGGATTTTCAGGCCCATCGGTGGCCCTTACTGCCACCCTGCCCCTCCGTGCCCGACCGTCGCCTCCGCACCGTTTTTCTCGGAACGCCGGATCTGGCGCGAACCGTCCTCAGCCACCTGGCGGCATCTCCCGACGTGACAGTCGCTGCCGTCGCCACACAGCCGGATCGTCCCGTCGGACGCGGGCTTCAGGTCACCGCCACGCCGGTCCGGCAGGAGGCGGAACTTCTCGGAATTCCGGTCCTGCAACCGGTGTCGGCGAGAGATCCCCAGTTCCTCGCCGCCCTGCGCGAACTCGCCCCCGACCTCATCGTGGTCGCCGCCTATGGACAGATCCTTCCCCAGACGTTGCTCGATGTACCCCGACTCGGTTGCCTGAACATTCACACGTCCCTTTTACCCCGGTGGCGCGGCGCGGCGCCCATTCAGTGGGCACTGGCTTCCGGGGATCGTGAAACCGGCGTGACTCTTATGCGCATGGAGGCGGGTCTCGACACGGGCCCTATGGTGGCGTCCGTCCGCACCCCGATCACCGACACGGATACGGGAAAAACCCTTCACGACCGCCTCGCGGAACTCGGCGCCCGATTGCTGGTGGAATCCATTCCGGCCTACTCCGAAGGTCGGCTCGCGCCCCAGCCACAGCCGGTCGAAGGCGTCACGTATGCCCGCAAGATCACCCGCGACGACGGGAGACTCGATTGGACGCAACCCGCGGAGGTTTTGTGGCATCGCTTGCGGGCCTTCACGCCGTGGCCGGGCGCGTACTGCTTCGTTCCAGGAAATCCGAAGCACAAACTCTTGAAGGTCCACGTGGCAACACCCGCAACGGTCCCGCTTCAGACTTCGGTCACTCCCGGTACCGTGATCGCATCCGGAGTGGATGGAATCACCGTCGCCTGCGGGTCCGGCGCGCTGAACTTGGCCGAAGTCCAACCGGAAGGCGGCCGGCGCATGCCTGCAGGCGCCTTTGTCGCAGGTCATCCCCTCACGCGACTGGAGTAGGAAACCTGAGTGCGGGAGCGGAGCTCCCGCTCTGGATTCACGCGCGATCCGCGACCCAGGTGCGGAATCCTCCCCCACGCGTCCCGCCGAGACGAAAAGCGGGAGCTCCGCTGTCCGCACTCCCAAATTTCCGGGCTATTCCAGCAGCTCCTTCGGGTCCCGGAACGGCATGCCATGCGCTTCCGCAACGGGATGGAGCGTCACGTGGCCGTTCATGACATTGATGCCCCCCAGCAACGCGGGCATGCGGCGACAGGCCTCCGCGAGACCAAGGTCGGCCAACAGTTCGATAAACCGCGCCGTGGCATTGGCGAGCGCCTGCGTTGCCGTGCGGGCATACGCTCCCGGCATGTTCGCCACGCAGTAATGGGTGACTCCCTCCTCCACATACACCGGGTCCCGGTGGGTCGTCGGACGCGACGTCTCCGCGCATCCTCCCTGGTCGATGGCGATATCCACAAGAACGCTCCCCGGCCTCATGGTCCGAAGCATCTCGCGGCGGATCAACCGGGGCGCTCGCGCTCCCGGCACCAACACGGCACCAATCAGCAGATCCACATCCGGCAAAAGGTCCATCAAGTGCGCCTCACTCGAATACAGCGTGTGCGCCGTGTGGAGCGTGATGTCGAGGAACCGCATCCGTTCAATATCCACTTCGAGAATGGTGACATCGGCCCCGAGCCCTTGCGCCATGCGAGCCGCGTTGACTCCGGCGACACCGCCGCCCAGAACGACCACCTTTCCCGGAAGCACGCCAGGCACTCCACCGAGGAGGGTCCCGCTGCCACCGGAATGCTTCGCCAGATAGTAGCCACCCACGAGCACGGACATCCGCCCCGCAATTTCGCTCATGGGTTCCAACAACGGCAGCCGCCGATTCACCTCGACCGTCTCGTAGGCAATGCCGGTGGCCCCGGAACGCACGAGGGCCTCGGTAAGGGAGCGTTGTGCCGCCAAGTGAAGATAGGTGAAAAGGATCTGTCCGGAACGCAGCAATCCGTACTCGGCGGGCAGCGGTTCCTTCACCTTCACCACCAGGTCGGCGGCGGCAAACACCGCCGCGTGATCCGGAGTCAGCTCCGCGCCGGCGGCCGCATATTCACTGTCGGGATAGCCCGAACCCACTCCCGCCCCGCATTCAACGATGACCCGGTGGCCGCGACGGACCAGCTGGTACGCGGCCGATGGGAGCAGCGCGACGCGGTATTCCTGCTCCTTGATCTCCCGGGGAACTCCAACGGTGGCGATCATGCCGGACGTTCGGATGCAGCTTCCGCATCGGCAAGCCCGGATCCCGAGACGAACGAAGCCCATCCTCGATTGAATTCATCAAACCCTCCGTCGTCCGTAACCCGCCCTCACCCCGAGGGTCATTTCGTCGCGCGACAAATCCGCGCCGGGAAAAATTCGCCCGCTCGTTGGGTCAACCTGAAGCATGGGAAACGCACCGTTCACCGTAGTGCTGGCAGATGATGAACCGGCGGTCCGGAAACAGGTGCGCGGTCTCCTCATGGAGGAGGACGGCGTTGAACTGGTCGGGGAGGCCTCGGATGGGCCGCGCGCCATCGCGCTGATCCGGGAGCAGCGGCCGGACGTCGCCATCCTCGATTCCCGCCTGCCGCGGCTGAGCGCGCTCCAGGTGCTCGCCGAACTGGGAACCCGGACGCTGCCGCTCATTCTCTTCCTCGCGCACCCCACCGACGGAGGCGCCGCCCCAGTTCCGGGATGCACGGTGGGCTGGATTCCAAAGCCGGTGAACCGGGAGCGACTGCGCGTCGCGATACTCCAGGCGAGATCGCATCTCTCCAATCGACTGTCCAGGCCCTCTCGCGGGCCCACGACACCCGAGGACCGACTGACGGTGAAGTCCGGCTCCCGTGTCCTGCTGGTGGATCTGGATTCCATTGTCTACGTGGCCTCCGACAACAACTGTTGCCGGATCGTGACCCCGTTGCGGTCAATTCCCGTCCGGGAACCTCTGGCCGCCCTCTCCATGCGGTTGCCCGCCCAACGGTTTGTGCGCGTGAATCGGTTCGCCGTGGTGAATGGCGACGCCGTCGCCGCACTTGAGCCCAAATCCCATGGAGACTGGATCGTTCGACTCCGTGACGGCTCCCAACACGTCGTCAGCCGGACCCGTCGCGCGGAAGTTCTTAAGCGTTTCCAAATCCCCGACTGAGACGGCTCGGGCGTCCACCACCCCGGCGGGTCACTCACTCAAGGCCGGAGGTCAGTCTGCGGTTGGCCACCTGCCGGAACCAGTTCACACAACGGAACCGGAGTCCCGTCCCCATTGTGTCCGCACCGCGGCCAGGCTGCTGCTAAGGAGACAGGGTGACGCTCAACGCGCCCTTGATGGTTCCCAGGATGCTCTGCGCGGCCCTCCTGCTGCTGATGCTGGAAGGGGGTGCGGTCGCTGCAGAATCAAGGCCTCAACCGGAGAGTACTCGGCGCATGGCGGAACGGCTGGTTCAAATCCGCGAGAGGGCGGATCCCCGCAGCATGTCCTATCTCGCGGATCGCCAGATTCCCCGGCTTCTCACCGCCCTGTCCCTCGCCACCAACGCCCAGCAACAAATCAACATCCGGTTCAATCTATCCAATCAACAACTTCTTTCCGGAAAGACCCAGGACTCCCTGGACACCATGGAGGCGCTGGAACGGCAATTGAAGGACCTCGGGGCGAAGCTTCCGCCAGATGCCGCTGTCGAACTGCGCGTTCGCAAAGCCACCGCGTACCTCCGCCTCGGGGAACAGGAAAACTGTCTCGCAAACCATACCGCCTCCTCCTGCCTCTTTCCGATCGAATCCTCGGGCCGGCACATCCTCCCCCGTGGATCGCGGGGAGCCATTCCGATCCTCAACGAGCAACTGATGCAGTTCCCGGAGGATCTCGGGGCCCGTTGGCTGCTGAACATCGCCTATATGACCCTCGGGGAATGGCCCGACAAGGTTCCGGAGGCCTGGGTCATCCCCCCGAAGGTGTTCGCCTCCGAGTACGAGCTTCCCCGATTCACGGACGTTGCGGGTTCCGTCGGCCTGGATGTCGATGACCTGGCGGGCGGATGCATCGTGGACGATTTCAACAACGACGGATTCCTCGATGTCATGGCCAGCGCCTGGGGCCTCACCGGACAGCTGCGCCTCTTCCTCAATGACGGCAAGGGATTCTTCAACGAGGTCACCGAGCAGGCCGGACTCATCGGACTCGTGAGCGGACTGAACATCCAGCAGACCGACTACAACAATGACGGATGGATCGACGTCTGGATCTTACGCGGCGGCTGGCTGGGCAAGGCGGGACGCATGCCCAACTCGCTTCTGCGAAACAACGGGGACGGAACCTTCACCGACGTAACCGAGGAAGTGGGACTCTACAGCGAGCATCCCACCCAAACCTCCGCCTGGTTCGATTACGACGGCGATGGCTGGCTGGATCTCTTCATCGGCAATGAGACGACGGACCGCAACAATCCGGATCCCTGCGAGCTGTATCACAACAACGGCAACGGAACCTTCACAGAATGTGCCGCCGTCACCGGCGTGGATCTGCGTCGTTTCGTCAAGGGGGTGGCGTGCGCGGACTATGATCGCGACGGGCGCCCCGACCTCTATCTGTCCTGTCTGGATGGGAAAAACGTCCTGTTGCACAACGACGGCCCCGTCAATCCAGCCCTCGGAACCCGCAGCCCCTGGAAGTTCAGCGACTCCTCCCAAGCCGCGGGGGTCTCCGACACAGTGCTGAGCTTCGCCACTTGGTTCTTCGACTACGACAACGACGGCTACGAGGACCTCATCGCCTGCGGCTACCGGATCCGGAATGTCAGCGACGTGGCTGCCGACTACCTGGGCCTGCCTCACGAGGGAGCGCTGACCAAGCTCTACCACAACAACGGCAACGGGACATTTTCCGACGTGACGGTGCCGATGCACATGAACCGCCTCTGCCAGACGATGGGCTGCAATTTTGGGGACCTCGACAATGACGGATGGCTCGACATGTACATGGCAACTGGTGACCCCAACCTGACCACCCTGATTCCGAACCGGATGTTTCGTAACGCCGGTGGCAAACGCTTCCAGGAAGTCACCACCGCCGGCGGCTTCGGACATCTCCAAAAAGGACACGCGGTGGCCTTTGCAGACCTCGATAACGACGGGGATCAGGACGTGTACACGGTGATGGGGGGGGCATTCCCCGGGGACAACTACCGCAATGCGCTGTTCCTGAACCCGGGGACCACCAACCACTGGCTGAAGCTCAAACTGGAAGGGGTCAAGGCGAACCGGGCGGCTATTGGTGCTCAGATTCGCGTTGATTTGGAGACTCCCTCCGGACCGCGCCGCATCTTCAAGACCGTCAACAGCGGCGCCAGTTTCGGATCCAACCCCCTTCGGCAGGAACTCGGCCTCGGTGATGCCACGGCTGTGACCTCGGTCGAAATCACCTGGCCCGGGTCCGGAACCCGCCAGGTCTTCACGGGAATCGAACGGGATCACGCCTACCAGATGAAGGAGGGAACCCCGGATTCCGTGGCCATCCGGATGACCCCCATCCTGATCGATCCCAAACAGAAGCGGTCCCATATGCACCGCGAGCAGGCTGGGCTGTAGGGATCCTCCATGGGTGCCTCCGTCATCATCGCCGACGACGAACCTCTCGCGCGGGAGCGGTTGCGGCGGCTCCTGCGGGTCGAAACCGATTACCGGCTGGTGGGTGAAGCCGCAGACGGCCCAGGAGCCGTGCGGTTGCTCCGCGAACACAGACCCCAGATCGCCATCCTCGACATCCGGCTCCCCGGACTCGACGCCTTTGACGTGCTCAAGTCGATCTCCGACGAGCCGCCTCCCGCTGTGATTTTCGTGACCGGATTCTCGGATCGCGCCCTGGAGGCCTTCCACGCCGGAGCCGTGGATTACCTTCTGAAACCGTTCGACTCCGTCCGCCTTCGATCCGCACTGGATCGCGCGCGCCAGCGTCGGCCGGTGACAGCCCAGGCGGTTGAGTTACCGTCCTCCGCGCCATCCGTTTCTGTGGGGAGGATTGCTCTCCGGTCGGGCGGGCGTTGGGTGATCCTGGATTTCGACGACCTCGAGTTCATCACCGCCGCCAACACCCGATGCGACGCCACCCTTCGGGACGGGTCCCAGTTGAAGATCCAGGAATCCCTCGGAGAGTTGATGACGCGCCTGCCGGCGGAGCGGTTCGCCCGCGTCAGCCGGTTCGCGGCGGTGCATCTCGGCGCAGTCCGCTCCGTTTCCCCGAAATCCCACGGAGACCAGAGTCTCCAGCTCCGGGGTGGATCACAGATTACCCTTTCCCGGACCCACCGGGGCGCCGTGCTGGAACGCTTGAAGCAACGTTGAGGCCGCTCCCGGAGAATGCCGGGAGGCAGGGATCCTCAGCCGCGGCGGCGGCGCTTCACGTTGAGCTGTGTGAGCGAGTGCAGCAGTGCCGCCTGGACTGTAGCGTGCTCATCGGCACCCAGCTTGTCCTGGAGCCGGGCCTCGGCGCGTCGCCGCGCCTCCTCGGCCTTGGCCTCGTCGATATCGTCCGCCTTGATGGCCATGTCGGTAAGGATCGCCACGCGTTCCCCCGTGACTTCGACAAACCCTTCGCCAACCGCGAGGAAATGATCCTCGCCCGACTTGCGGGCACACACCTCACCGGCGGCGAGCTGGGTCATGAGCGGGATGTGCATCGGGTAGATGCCCAGTTCGCCCTCGACCCCGGGCAGCGTGACGCTGTCCACGTCCTCCGAGTAAATCTTCGCCTCGGGCGTGACGATTTCGAGCTTCAGTGTGGCCATGGCTAATTGTCTCCGGATCCGTTCCTAGAACCAAAACTGGGGGATTCAAGTTCGGACTCCGTTTCAGGAGTCCAACACCGGAACCCCTCAGCCTCACTCCTTGATCTCGTCGATCCCGCCCTTCATGTAGAAATCGTTTTCGCCGACCTCGTCGTGCTTGCCCTCTAGGATCTCCTTGAAGCCGCGCACGGTCTCCGCAACGGGAACCTGCTTGCCGGAGCGGCCGGTGAACACCTCGGCCACCGAGAACGGCTGGCTGAGGAACTTCTGGATCTTGCGGGCGCGGAACACGGTGAGCTTGTCCTCGGGGGAAAGCTCGTCCATGCCCAGGATCGCGATGATGTCCTGAAGGTCCTTGTACCGCTGCAGCACCTTCTGCACGCCGCGCGCCACATTGTAGTGCTCTTCGCCGACGATGTCCGGGGACAGCGCACGCGAGTTGGAGGCGAGCGGATCGACAGCGGGATAGATTCCCAGCTCGGCGATGGAACGCTCCAGCACGATGGTCGCATCGAGGTGCGCGAAAGTGGTCGCCGGCGCGGGGTCAGTGAGGTCGTCCGCAGGCACGTACACCGCCTGGAAGGAGGTGATGGACCCCTTCTTGGTGGAGGTGATGCGCTCCTGCAGGTTGCCCATCTCGGCGGCCAGCGTCGGCTGGTAACCGACCGCGGACGGCGTGCGGCCGAGCAGCGCGGACACCTCGGAACCGGCCTGCGAGAACCGGAAGATGTTGTCGACGAAGAGCAGCACGTCCTGGTTCTTCTCGTCGCGGAAGTACTCGGTGACGGCGAGCGCGGACAGCGCCACGCGGAGACGGGCGCCCGGGGGCTCGTTCATCTGGCCGTACACGAGACCGATGCGGGAGCCGGGCTCGATGATGGGCAGGCCGTTGTCGCCGACGGCGGGGTGTCCCTTGGCGTCCTTCTTCACCTTGATGACGCCGGCCTCGATCATTTCGTTGTAGAGATCGTTGCCCTCGCGGGTGCGCTCACCGACGCCCGCGAACATCGAGATGCCGCCGTGCAGCTTCGCGATGTTGTTGATGAGCTCCATGATGACGACCGTCTTGCCGACGCCGGCGCCACCGAAGGCGCCGACCTTGCCGCCCTTGAGGAACGGGCAGATCAGGTCGATGACCTTGATGCCGGTGGTGAGGATCTGCGGGCTGGTGGACTGGTCGACCAGCGGGGGAGCGGCGCGGTGGATCGGATTGTACCGGTCCGCCTTCACCGGTCCCTGTTCGTCCACGGCCTCGCCGGTGACGTTGAACACGCGGCCCATGACGCCCTCACCGACGGGCATCGAGATGGGAACTCCGGCGTCCACCACTTCCATGCCGCGGCGGAGGCCCTCGGTGGTGCTCATGGCGACAGCGCGGAGCCAGTTGTCACCGAGGTGCTGCTGCACCTCGAGCGTCAGCTTGGTGAGGCTCCCACCGGGCGGCGTGAACTCGACGGTCAGCGCGTTGTAAATGGCGGGGAGTTGGCCGGGGAACTCGATGTCCACCACGGGACCGATGATCTGGACGATCTTGCCTTTGTTCATGGGACTCAGCGTTTGAAACTCAATGACGGACCGCGATGTAGCTCTTGGTCAGACCGAAGAGGCGTTCGCGGAGAATCTGACAATCGGGAAACAGGGTCTGCATTTCACGGGCGGTCAGCAAACGGACCTCCGCGAGGAAGGCATCCACCTGCTGCAGGGTCGGCTTCGTGAGCCAGCCCCACACGGTGAACCAGCGCAGCAGCCGGCGCTGGATGCCCTTGGAAAAGTAATGAACGAACGGTGCGATGAGATGCGGCTCGATCGGAAACCACCGAGCGGGAGTCTGGATCCAGAGCCGGCGTCCGACCCGGCGGGCCTCGCGGGCAAACGCCTGCTGGTTTTCCCAGGTGCCGAGGTGCTCGATCACACTGTTCGAATACACGATCTCATAGCTGCCATCAGCAAACGGAAGCCGGGTGGCGTCACCCTGGATCATGGTGAATTTCGGAGCGTACTGTTCCGCCCCGGCCGGAATGTCGATGTTCACCATCACCACCGGGAACGAAACCCCGGCGAGCGCCCACCCCCACGGATGACCTCCCAGATCGAGCAGCGGGCTCGACCCCGGAGGCTGCATCGCGTCCAGAAACGCCTTCATCCGCCGGCGGCGGAAGTAGGGCGAAATCCGGGCGTAGATGCTTTGGATGTTCATCGGGATTCCAGGAGCGATGATCAGCCCATCGCCATCTGGGCGGTGGTAATTTCGAGCAGTTCCTTGGTGATGTTGGCCTGCCGGAGCTTGTTGTACTCCAGGGTGAGGTCCTTGATGATCTGCTTGGCGTTGTCCGTCGCGTTCTTCATCGCGACCATGCGCGCCGAGTGCTCCGAGGCCTTGGCCTCCTGGAGGAACTGGTACACCTGGTAGTTGAGGTAGTGCGGGAGCAGGTTGCCCAGCACCTCGCCCGGGGCGGGTTCGAACAAATACTCCTGCTTCGCGGCCTCGAGGTCGGCCGCGGCGGAATCCCCGGTGACATCCGCCGACACGGCCTTGATCTCCCCCAGCGGCAGCAACTGCCGGATCTCCGGCTTCTGGGCCAGGGTGGAAATGAAGTTGGTGAACGCGACATCCACGGCGTCCACGTCGCCCTTGAGGAACAATTCCTGGGCGAACCGGGAAATCGCCCGGGCCTCCGCAAACTGCGGCGTATCGCGATAGGTGAACTCCGCCGCCAGCTCCCGCTTGGTGCGCGCGATGAACTGAGCGCCCTTCTTGCCGGCGCACACATAGGCCACCGAACCCTTGTCCACCCGGGCCACCTCGCGAAGGAGGTTGGTGTTCAGGGCCCCGCAGAGGCCCTTGTCGGTGGTGATCAGGATCCGCGCGCGCTTCTTGACCGGACGCACCTCCATCAGCGGATGCGAGAACTCCCCGGCCCCGGCCGTCGCAGCGGCGAGCACCTCGTTCATGAGGGCGGCGTACGGACGGCCCGCCAGGGCCGCCAGCTGCGCCTTGCGCATCTTGGCCGAGGCGACCATCTGCATCGCCTTCGTGATCTGCGCCGTGCTCTTGACCGACTTGATGCGGCGCCGGATGTCGCGGGTGCTGGGCATGGTTCAGGTCGGCGCGCGGACGGGCCGCGGCGCCGGAATTCGTTAGCGGTAGCTCTGCTTGAACTCGGTCACGGCCGACTTCAACTCCGCGGCCAGCGCGTCGCTGACCGCCTTCTCGGTGCGAATCTTGTCGAGCAACGCCGACTTCCGGGTGCCGAGGAAGTCGGTGAGCTTGGCCTGGAAGTCCTTCACCTTCTCGACCGGCACGTCATCGAGCAGCGCGTTCTGCATCGTCCAGAGCACCGCCGCCTGCACCTCGACCGGAATCGGGTTGTACTGGTTCTGCTTGAACAGCTCGACGATGCGCTTGCCGCGCTCCAGCGTGGCCTGCGTCTTGGCGTCGAGGTCGGATCCGAACTGCGCAAAGGCCGCCAACTCGCGATACTGGGCGAGGTCCAGCTTGATCTTGCCGGCGACCTGCTTCATCGCCTTGGTCTGCGCGGCGGAACCGACTCGGGAGACCGAGAGACCGACCGAGATGGCGGGCCGTACGCCCTGGTAGAAGAGGTCGGTTTCGAGATAGATCTGGCCGTCGGTGATCGAGATGACGTTGGTCGGGATGTACGCCGAAACATCGCCCGCCTGGGTCTCGATGATCGGGAGTGCCGTCAGCGATCCATTGCCGTTCTTCTCGTTCACGCGCGCCGAACGCTCCAGCAGGCGGCTGTGCAGGTAGAAGACGTCACCCGGATACGCCTCGCGGCCGGAGGGACGCTTCAGCACCAGCGAGACCTGGCGGTAGGCGACGGCCTGCTTGGACAGGTCGTCGTAAATGATCAGGGCGTCCATGCCGTTATCCATGAACCATTCGCCCATCGCTGCGCCAGCGAACGGGGCCAGGTACTGGTTGGCGGCGGAATCGGAGGCGGCGGCGGCCACGACAATCGTGTCCTCCAGCGCGCCGGCCTTTTCCAACTCGGCGATCACGCGGGCAATGTTCGACTGCTTTTGTCCGACCGCGACGTAGATGTTGTAGACCGGACGGAAGGACTTGTCGCCGGAGGCGCGCCCCACCTTGTTGATGCGCGCCTGGTTGATCATCGTGTCCACCCCGATGGTGGTCTTGCCCGTCGAACGGTCGCCAATGATCAGCTCGCGCTGGCCGCGTCCGATCGGGATCATGGCGTCGATGGCCATGATGCCCGTCTGCAACGGCTGGCTGACGGATTTCCGCTTCACGATGCCGGGGGCGATCTTTTCCACCGGATAAAACACGTCGCTCGTGATCGGGCCCTTGCCGTCCAAGGGGCGGCCCAGGGTATCCACCACGCGGCCCAGCAGCGCCTTGCCCACGGGCACGGACAGCAGCTTGCCGGTGGTGCGCACCTCGGTGCCTTCCTTCACCCCGAGGTAGTCGCCCAGGATGATGGCGCCGACCTCGGTCTCCTCGAGGTTGAGCGCCAGCCCGACCACGCCGTTGCCGAAGTCGAGCATCTCGTTGAGCATGGCATCGGTGAGGCCCTCGATCTTGGCCACGCCGTCCGAGATTTCACGGACGACACCGACGTTTTGCTTCGCCACCGACGTCTTCACGCCGGCGATCTGGGCTTCGATCTCCTGAAGAATGTTGCTCATCGCGGAAACTGAGTTTGGGAATCGGGAACTGGTAAAGGGGAACTCCGGTTAAAGGGACGCCTCCAGGGAGGCGAGCCGGCCGGCCACACTGCCGTCGAAAATGTCACTGCCCACGCGGATCTTGAGCCCGCCGATCAGGGCGGGGTTGACCCAGTAGCTGATGTTGAGTCCGGGACCGTACTGCGCCGCCAGCCGGGACTCGATGGACTTCATGAGCTCCGGAGAAGTCTCGACGGCGTTCTCCACCCGGGCCGTGCGTCGATCGAGATCAAGCTTCACCAGGCGCTGGAAGTGGGAAAGCGCTCCCAGATAGCCGCGCGGCTTGGCGGCAATCACGCGGGTCACCGCGTCCCGAACGCGCGACTCATCGAGCACGCCGTTGACACGGCAGGCATTGAAGAGGTCGCGTCCGTCGCGGCGGGCCTGCTTGGAAATTTTCATGGTGCGGACTGGATTCGAGGCTTCGGAGCTCAGGCGGCCAGCTGCCGGACGGCATCCTCGGCCAGACGACCCTTCTGGTCGGCGGACAGCACTTCCCCGGTGGACCGCGCAGCGGCCTGCACGACGAGGCGTCCGAATTCCTTGCGCAGCTCGCCCTTCAGGCGGGCCACCTCGGCATCGCCGGCCTCGCGGGCCTTGGTCAGGATGTTCTGGGCGTCCGCAATGGCGCGCTGGCGCTCCTGCTCGGCCACAACGCCGGCGGCGGCGCGGGCCTCCTCAATGATCTTGGCGGCCTGCTGGCCCGCCTGTCCGATCACTTCCTGGGCCTTCGCCTGCGCGTTCGCCAGCTCCCGGCCCGCCTTCTCGGCGTTGGCCAGCCCCTCGGCGATCTTCTGACGCCGCAGTTCGAGCTGCGCCAGGATGGGCTTGTAGGCGAACTTGTGAAGCAGGACGGCCACGATGACGAAGCTGACCGCCTGGGAGATGAACAGCGGGGTGTTGAACCCGAACTGCTCGCCCGTCGTCTTGGCGATCTGCAGAAGGCCGCCCTCGGCCGCTGCCAGGATGGGAGATGCGATCATGGGACTGGGACTGAAAAAGGGTGTGGGTGCCGGACCGAAGCCCGGCACCCGGAATATTACTTCGCGAGGAAGATGGCGAAGAACACAATGCCTTCAGCGAAGGCGGTGCTCAAAATCGCCTGCACGAGGATCTTGGTGGCGGCACCGGGATTCCGGCCCACCGCTTCGGATGCCTTCATGCCGATCATTCCCACGCCAATGGCGGCACCGGCCGCGGCAGCCGCGACGTGGAGATTGCCGGTCATTTCAGCGAACATGGGCAGCATAGTTTTTCTTTCTCTTTCTCTGTTGTTGCTGGCCGCCCCGGCAGTCTTGCCACCGTCTGACGGCCAAATTCAAAAATGGATCGGGAGCTTCGACCCTCAGTGGGCCTCGTCCCCCTTCTCATGACCGTGGCCATGCCCCTCCTCATCATGGGTGCAGATGAGCAGGGTGAACACCGCGGTCAGCAGCATGAAGACGAGCGCCTGGACGATGCCAACGAGCAGTTCCATGCCGTAGAACGGAAGGGGCAGCAGCCAGCCAAAATAGGGTCCACCCAGGTGGGCCATGGTCTCGAGCATGTTCTCACCGGCAAAAATGTTGCCGTAGAGACGGAAGCTCAGCGACACCGGCCGGAAGAGGATCGAGACGACCTCCAGGAGGCCCACCGCGAAAAACACGAGGACCATCACGATCTTCATGAACCCGGACGAATCGCCCTTGGCCCCAAACAGATGGCTGATGAATCCACCCACCCCGTTGGCCTCAATGGCCCAGTAGACCCAGCAGGCGAAGAAGACCATGGACATGGCCAGCGTGGTGTTCAGGTCCGCATTGGCGCCACGGAGCAGCGGACGCACAATGTGGAACTCGTCGCCGTTCTGAACACCCCAACCCACCGTTCCCACTCCCGGAATCAGGCCAAACCAGTTGGTGGCAAGGATCAGAATGAAGACCGTGGCGAAAAACCAAAAGGTCTTCTTCACCAGGTCGGCGCCAATGATGCCTTCCAGGAACTCGTATAGGGATTCGACCAACCACTCGGCAAAATTTTGAGCTCCCTGCGGCACCGGCCGCATATTCCGCGTCGCCAACTGGGCAGCCGCGATAAGCACCAGGGCCACCCCAAACATCATGATGGTGGAGTTCGTGAACTCCACAGGGCCAAGCTTGAAAATCTTGGGCGCGTCGGCCGGCAAACCGGAACTGTGATGCTCCCCGCCGCCCCCATGGGCGGCATCAGCATTCCTATGGGCAAGCTCGGCTCTGTCGGAATCGATAGCCAGCGCTGCCGAGGGCAAACCGACCCACAGCAGCAACGACAGGATTGAAATCAGCCAGCGCATGACGAAAACGGGAGGTCCGGAGCGGATATAGCCGTCCCGGGTAAGGCCCGAAAGAGCGGACACGCTGGCTACACGTGAAATTTTTCACAAGAGGTTTTTTCCGGGAAATGAGGAAGGCCAACCCGACCCATTCAGAAGCCGCGGAAATCATCCGAATCAGGCCGGCTGCGGAGCAGTCGCCACACCCGCTCCACTCCGATATCATTCCCCGGCGACCGGGGAGCCCCGATCCCTCCGTCCTGCCCATTTCATGATCGTCCATCGACTTCTGTTGTTCCTCCCGGCCGCAGCCTTTCTGGCGTCCGCCGCGAACTGGCCGCAATGGCGCGGACCGGATCGCAGTGGAAGTTCCCTCGACACGGAACCACCCCTTCGCTCCCTGCCGGCCGATCCACGAATCATCTGGCGCCAGCGCACGGGTCCCGGGTGGGCGTCCCCGGTGGTGGACGCAGGACGGGTCTTCTTCGCGGACGCCCAAGGGGGACGGGAGATCCTTCACGCGCTCGACGCCACCAACGGCAAGGAGCAATGGCGCGCGGACATCGATGCCGTGATGCACGATGAGCAGGGACCCGACGGACCGCGGGGCGCGCCCTTGGTCCACCGCGATCAGGTGTTCTACCAATCCTGTCTCGGTGAATTGCAATGCCGCCGGGTCACCGACGGAACCCTCCTCTGGCGGACGAACTTTCGGAAGGACTTCGGCTCCCCCTGGCTGGGCGAGGACAGCGTCATTCCCGGCGCCGCAGAACACGGCTACACTGCGTCCCCTCTCCTGGCCGGCGGTCATCTGATCGCCTGTGTTGGCAGCACCAACGGGGCGGGGATCGTCGCATTTGATCCGGCCTCGGGCGCCGTTCATTGGAAATCCCAGGACGACCTCGCGGCTTACGCATCCCCCATCGCCGCGCACCTGGACGGTGAATCGCAGGTGATCTGCTTTACCGTGTCGGGACTGGTCAGCGTCCGGCCGTCCGATGGACGCGTCCTGTGGCGCATCCCCCTGAAAACAAACTACGGACGGAACTGCCTGACCCCGGTTGCGATGGGGGACCGGGTCATCACCGGATCCTACCAATCGGGTCTCCTGGGCGTGCAGATCAGCCGCCGAGAGGCGACCTGGACCGCGACCCGCGTCTGGACCAACACGGCGGCGACCATGAATTTTGCCAGTCCGGTCGCCGCCGGGGAATTCCTTTACGGCGTCGGGCCCGAGAAAACCTCGTGTGCGTCAACGCCGCCAGCGGGCGCACGGCGTGGTCACAGCCCGGACCGTTCTCCGGATCGGCCGGAAACTCCTTCGCCGCCATTCTCCGCATCGGCGACACGTTGCTGGTCGTGACCGACAGCGGGGAGGCTCTGCTCCTTGCCGACGACCCTACCGCCTATCGCGAATTGGGTCGCACGCAGGTCTGCGGCCGCACCTGGTCGCACCCCGCCTACGCCGATGGCCGCCTGTACGTCCAAGATGGCCTCAGCGGCCCCGGAAATCTGCGGTGCATCGAACTACGTCCGAACCCTTGATCCGCTACTGGCCCCCCGCCCACACGCGGGCGAGGACATCGTGCAGTGTGGGGTCATGAAGTTTCAGCTCGGCCCGGACAAACGGGTAGAAATCATTCCGATACAGGAAAGCCTCCGTGCCCTCGGCGAAATACTCCATCGGGTCCGTCATCCCGTAGTGCCGGACGCGCTCGCCCGTGTAGAGCAGCACGGAATCGTAGGCTCCGGACGCCTTGGCGGCCCGGTAGGCGGCCACGATCTCCGGATTGTCGAATCCCAGCACCTGGTCGTGGTAGCCGTGGGCCAATTCGTGAAGGACCACGGCCGGGTGCTTGAGCATCTGCTCCCGTGAGACAAGATCCCGAGCCTGGGTGATGTGCACCTTGCGGGCCAGTCGCGGGTCATGGCCGTGTTCGATCAACCAATCCGCCGACGGATGGTACTGCATGGACTTGAGTGCCGGATGATCCCGTTCGATCCAGATCCCAATGCCCTGAAGCTTCGCCAGCGGCTCCGGCGGCACCAGGATGCGAATCCGCTGAAGATGATTGGCCAGCATCTGGAGCGACCGGGACTCCACCGAGTCCGGCGCCCCGCCCAGCAGCGCCGGATCCACAAACACCGTCCACCCCTCGATCGTCTGCACCACCGGATCAAATCGCACGGTCGACGTTGACGTCGGCGTTTCCGACGGGGCGGCGTTCGCCAGGAGACCCGTCATCGCTCGTCCCAAGGCGTCCCCGACGAGAAAGTATGTCTCTGCATTTCCGAACTCATGATGGCCGTGGCCCGGGTTCGGGGAATCCTCCGGCTTGCGAACGAAGGCATGCGTCTCCGCAAAGGCGACCGTCCCGGCGAATTCCGGACGCGCCGCGCCTGCGGCCTGCGCGCGGCGGAGCTGCGTCCATTCCGGCGGCGCCTCCACCCACGGCCCAGTCAATTCCCCGATCACCACGGGCAACCGCGGCGCCGCGAACTCGCGCCGCACATCGCGGATGAGATTCACCAGATTGGTCTCGTAGGCGGGCACTGCGGTCTTCGGTTCAACACCGTCGTTCCAACCGTGATACCAGACAAAGCCCGCCAACTCGCAGGGCGCCCCACGGAATTCGGGAAACTCCTGGGAAGCCCGGGCCATCGCCTCCCGAATCTGGGAAATCATGAGGCGGTAATACGGCCCGACCTCTCCGCCGGAGGACGGAGGACGGAAATCCCGGAAGAGAGTCTTGCCACCCCACGCGGTCTTCACCAGAAGCACCGGGGCATCCAGGTGGTTGCCCAGGACGTGTCCAAACTGCAGCTCGGGTCCAAAATGGTGGGTGTCGCCATACACCGTGAACCCGACCGTCAGCGGCCCGTGCAGCAGGGGTTCGTCCTCGCGCTGATAACGCACCCAGACGTCGTCGCGCACGGTCCAGGCCCCGTTGGTCGCCCGCAGATGGCGAAGTTTCGGACCCAACACCGGGTCCTCCATCAAGCGAACCAGCGTTCCCCGGCCGCCGTTGTAGTCGGGTCCATCCAGGTCCACCACTGCCTGTCCCTCCATGTTGGACTGGCCCGCCAGGACAAAGACCTGGACCGGCTTCGGAGCGTCCGCTGCCCGGGCCAGTAACGGGATCCCGGCCAGCAACAACCAAGGAACCAAAGTAAAGATCCGCACAGTTGGCGAAACATGCCCCAAGACTTACTCCACGTCGACACGCCATCCCTCCCCTTCCACACGGGAGGGCTTGCATGCTGCGAGCACCATTCAAGTCACGCCCGCCGTGTCAGGACCTACCCGCCATCCCTCCACGCACCCAGCCCCGGACTTGTTCACGGACGGCGACACGCCATCCCTCCCAATGGGTCTATCTTGGTGAGGGCGCGATTTTGTTCGCATCGGATTGAACCTTTTGTGCGGCCGCGCATTCCTCTTCACAACCATGTCAGCCGTCGCGAACTGCGAACCCCTGCCGGTGCCGGCCGCACGGGCCGGTTCTTCGGAGGCTTGGGACATCCTGTTCCGACGTTACCAACTGCCCTTGTATGCCTATGTCCAGGAACTGGTCGGACAAGAGCAACTCAGTCTGGACCTCGTCCAGGAGACGTTCATCGCAGCGGCCCGTCACCTGGGCTCCCTACGCGAGGATCGAAAGTTCGGCAGTTGGCTGTTCGGCATCGCCCACCAGAAATGCCTCCAGCATTGGCGTCGTCGATCCCATGAGGATCCCCTGGAGCCCGGAATCTCGGACACGACCACCGATCCCGGGGAAATCCCCGGCGAGGCCCTCATCCGAAGGGAACAGGAAGCGGAATTCATGGACTGCCTCCAGCAACTCCCCCCGGCACAGCGGTCCGTCCTGCTCCTGCACTATCTCGAAAACTTTCCCATGGAGGAGATCGCCACCATCACCGGGACGCCCCTCGGCACCGTGAAATCTCGTCTCCACCACGCCCGACGCTCCCTTCGCGCCGTGCTCACCCGAAGCACCGAATCCCATCCCGCCGCCCCCACGCCATGAAATCCCCCCGTGAACTCATCCTGGATCGCCACCAGGCCGCCACCCCGGATCTGGACGCCATCCGCTCTCGGGCGCTTGCAACCCTGGCCACCGCGGGCGTACCTGCGAGAAATGAGACTCCAGGTCGCATCCACGCCATCCTCGAGGGGATTCGCTGGATGCGACCGTGGCCCCGCCAACTCGCCGCCTTGGGATGCCTGTGGTTGCTGGTGTCCCTGCTCAATCGTCAGTCGGCGCCGCAACTCCCCGCCGCGACGGCGGCCGTCTCTCCCGTCACCGCCCATCGCATCGTTTCCAGCATCCGCGAATACCGCCGGCAAATCTCGGAGTTGATGGCACCCTCGAGCCCACCCGCGGCCGTACCCCATGCGATCCTCCCGTCCCGTCGCCGCTTCCCCATCGAACCGTCCCTGCCCGCCTGACCCATGACCACGCTTCGAAGAATCGGGCTCACCCTGGCGTGGGTGGCCACCGCGATCGCCCTCCTGTACGCGCTCGAAAACTGGCGCGCCCGTCGCGCCTGGAATCAATACCAGCAAACCTTCGCCACACGCGGACTCCAACCTGAGCTCAGCGCCTATGTTCCACCCCCGATTCCGGATGACCAGAACCTCGCCGCGACCCCGCTGATCCGATCCTGGTTTGTGCGGGGACCCCACGGAGGTCCGCATTGGGACGACGCCTGGGACGCCGCCGATCTTTCCAAGGTTCAGGACCCCAAACCCGGGAACCTCCGGCGTCCCCTCGACCTCGCCGCGTGGGCCTGGGTCCTAGAGGCCGCCGCTTCCAACCGGCTGGCCAACCCCTTGAATCCGCGTCGCCCCACCAGGCTGCCGGATCCGGCAGTGCTTCAATCCCGTTTCCCTTCAAGGGCGGACGCAGCCCGGGCGATCCTCGAAATCCAGAAGGAGGATGAATCCCGCTTCGACGAACTGCGCGAGGCCGCCCGACGACCCCAAGCGCGTTTCCCCGTCGACTACAACCTGGAGAACCCCTGGGGAATTCTCTTGCCACACCTGTCGGGACTTCGCACCACCACCCGCCGACTCCAGGTCCGCGCCTGCGCCGAACTGGCTCTCGGGAATTCTTCGGCGGCACTCCAGGACGTTCTTCTGGCCCTCCGACTCGGCAACTCCATCCAGACCGAACCGTTCCTGATCTCCTTTCTCGTCCGGATCGCCATCATCCAGGAAACCCTGCAGCCGGTCTGGGAAGGATTGGAGGATCATCGCTGGACTGGAGAACAACTGGCCCAGCTGCAACAGGAGTTGGAAAACTTGCACTTCCTCCCCGAACTCGACCGCGCCATGGCCAGCGAGCGCGCGGCAGCCCTGCTCACCGCCGATCTCCTGGCCGCGCACAAGGCGAAGCTGGGTGATCTTGGGAACGTTCCCGGGCTGTCCCCCGGGGACGAATCGATTCGGGATTTTCTGGAGCGCCTCGCGCCCCGGGGTTGGTTCGACCGGGAGAAACTCAACTATTCCCGACTATTGGACCGCCAATTGGACGGCGCCTTCGACAGCGGCCGCAACCGGGTGTTTCCATCCCGCAATGCCTCCAATTCCCGGGAGATCGAATCCATCCTGGGAATCAGCGGAGCCGGCCGCTTCGGGGGGCCGGTCTCAACCTCGGAATCCACCCCGGGCTTCGGAGGCCTCCTGCAGCATCGGTCGCTCGCAGCCATGCTGCTGCCGGAGCTGAAGGAAATCCCCACCAAGGCAACCGCCGTCCAGACCTCGGTGGACCAGGCCTGGATCGCCTGCGCCCTGGAGCGATTCCGTCTCGTCCACGGAAGTTTTCCGGAATCGCTCGCCGCCCTCGTGCCCTCCGTCGTCGCCGCATTGCCCACGGATCCGATTACCGGAGAACTGTATCGGTATCGGCGATTCGCCGGCGGCTATCAGTTGTACTCGGTAGGCTGGAACGAACGGGACGACCGCGGTGTTCCGGGCCCCACCGCGTTCGATCGGGAAACGGGAGACTGGGTCTGGCGTGAGGCCCCGTAGCCGAGTGATTCCGGGAGCGGCTTTCCTTCGGGATCCCACTTGATGCGATTCACCCGCGGTCGCACGGTCGGGCACTCGGTCGTTTCGCCGCCTGCTCCATGCGTCCCATCGTTCCCAATTCGGAAAAATCCACAGTCCCGGCGACCGCAGGAGATGCCTCATGAGCGATGCATCCCCACGCGACCCGTCCCCGGTTCTTCTGTTCGACGGCGGCTGCAACCTGTGCCACGGATTCGTCCGTTGGGTCGTGGCCCGCGACCGCCGGGCGGAATTTCGATTTGCCGCGCTGCAATCGCACGCGGCGCGGCGCGTATTGGAATCGGTCAGTGTTGCGCCGGAAAGCCTGCTGGACAGCGTGGTCCTCGTCCTTCCCGGGCAGTCGCCACAAGTGAAATCGGACGCCGTCCTCGCCGTCGCCGCCCGACTCGGATTCCCCTGGTCTCTAACACGGTGTGGACGCGTCCTGCCAAGGAGGCTTCGGAACCACATTTACGACTGGGTCGCCGCCCGACGATATCGATGGTTCGGGCGGCATAAGCAGTGTCTCGTTCCCGCCCCCAAACTGCTCAGCAGATTCCTGGACGCCGCAGAGTTTTCGGGCATTGGACCGCAGGATCCGCATCCGGGGGGTCGGGGAGAAATTCAATAGGTCCTGACCCGCCTTTTGTCGCGGTTTGTTTCCCTCTGACCATGGTTCCCCAGCCCAGGCGCCCCCCAACAGTTCTCGGAGAAACAGCAAACCGCATCATTCCCATTCCTCGCGCAGAACTTCACGATCCCTTGGCAATGGAACTGCTCAGCGGGATTCCACGTCAACTTCCTCCCCCATCTTGAAATCTCTCTCATCCTCGGCGTGCCACGCCTTCGCCGTTCTCTGGGCCGTCACCGCCTTGCAGGCCCAGATCTTCACAGAAAACTTCGACTATCCAGACGGCGAACTCGGCATCAGCTCAGCCGGAGTATGGGCGATCCAGACCGCGGGCTCAGAACTCGACGTCGCGCAGGGAGCCGCCGTCATCAACCAGGGCGATCTTACGGCCGGACGCGAGCGGGTGAGCCGTAACCTCAGCCCACAATTCTCTGCCACAGGCAATGCCAAGGCCTATTTCTCATTCACCGCCGTGTGGACAGCGCTACCGGTCACCGCCACCGGGTCCTATTTTGTCCATCTCAGCACCGCCACCAACGGGACGACGTACTATGCCCGACTCGGCGCCAATACCGATGGGGCGACGGAGGGAAACTTCCGGGTGGCGGTAGCCAACGCGAACTGGTCCCAAGCCAACAGCATTGAGTTCCCTCGCGATCTTTCCCTCAACGTATCCTACCGGATCGTCGTCAAATATGACCTGACGTCCGGCACTACGACGCTCTGGCTGGATCCCGAGTCGGAGGCAAGCCCCAGCGTCACCGCCACCGATCCTCCGGCGGGCACCCAGCAGGATATCGGTGCCATCAGTCTTCGCCAGGGCCTTTCCAACAGCAGCAGCGGCGCGCCAGGGATCCTTCGACTGGATGACCTTTCGGTCGGCACCACCTTTGAACAAGTCAGCGCCCACGCCGCGCCGGAGGTCACCCGCCAACCCCAAGGCATGACCGTGGCGGAAGGCGAACTGGCAAGCTTCAGCGCCGATGCGAAGAACGTAGGGTCGGCACAGTGGACTCGAAACGGCGATCCTGTTCCCGGTGCCACCGCACTCGCCCTGACCTACGGTCCAGCAACGATGGACGACGACGGGGCGCAGTTCCGACTCGTCGTCACCAACCGACTCGGGCGCGCAAACTCGGATCCGGCCATCCTTACCGTTGTCCCCGACCGGACTCCCCCAGAGTTGTCGGGCCTGCGGAACCTAGACCCGACTACAATCCAACTGTCGTTCAGCGAACCACTCGCCCTCGTGGGGGCGCTCCAACCCACGAATTACGTCCTGAGCGGAGGCGCCCAGATTACGGCGGCAACCCTCGGGAGTGATCCGCGCCAGATCCTCCTGACGACGACGCCGCTGACCTTCGGTACCCGATACACCGTCACCTTGAATCATCTCACCGACCGGGCGCGGGCGGCAAATCCCCTGCCGCCGGACACCCGGGCAAACTTCATTGCCGCGGAACTCGTTTCGGGTGGAGTCGGAGGCTCGACCGCTTCGGACGCGGTGGTGCCGCTGGAGGGCGGCGGCTACGCGGTCACCTCCGGGGGACATGGAATCGCGGGTGTGTCCGACCAGTTTCAATTCGCATGGCAACAGCGTGTCGGCAATTTCGACCAAAAGGTCCGTGTGGAAGGATTGGACCTGTCAGATGTTTGGGCGCAGGCCTGTCTGATGGTTCGCGAACCCGGCGGTCCGGGTGCTCGATTCGCGGCAGCCGTTGCCACTCCGAGCCTCGGCGGTGCGTACTTCGAGTTCCGTTCCGCCGTGGACGCCGCCACCAGTCGCAATGGAGCCTTTCCGGTAAACTATCCCAACACCTGGCTCCGGTTGCGCCGGGTGGGCAATACGTTCACCGGATACGCCAGCTTTAACGGCCACGACTGGACTTCGCTCGGGTCCACAACCCTGGCACTGCCGGCCGCCGTACAGGTCGGTTTGGCCACAGCGGCCCACGCCGCCGATCATTCGGCCACCGCCCGCTTCCGCGAATTGGGCGACGCCTCCGCAGATCCCGTCACATCGGGAATCAACCTGCCGGTCGAGCCACCCGGTCCGTCCAGCCGAAAGACCGGATTGGCCATCACCGAAATCATGTTCCAACCCGCGGCACGCCAAGACGGTAAGGATCTCGCCTTTGTCGAGCTGTTTAATTCGAATCCATGGCCCGAAGACGTCAGCGGTTACCGATTGGACGGCGACTTCCTTTGCTCGTTTCCCGCCGGCACCTCCATCGCCGGAGGCGGCTTTCTTGTCGTGGCTGCATCCCCAGCAGATCTCGAATCCACCTACGGAATCACCGGCACTGTCGGCCCATTTCTCCGTTCGCCCACACCCAAAGGCGTCCTGCGGCTTCTAAATGGCGGCGATGCACCCGCAGTCTATCTCGAGATTCCATATCTGGATCTTCAACCCTGGAGCACTGCGGCGGCCGGCACCGGACACTCACTGGTGTTGTCGCGTCCGAGTTATGGCGAAGGTGCCGTGGAGGCTTGGAGTGTGAGCGACCGCCGCGGCGGTTCGCCCGGCTCTCTCAATCCATACCGCCCCGGTGCGTTGCACAATGTCGTGATCAACGAACTGCTCGCCCACCCCGGCGCTGGGCAGGTTGGATTCGTCGAGTTCTACAATCACGGCAATGAAGACCTCGATCTCGGTGGCTGCCGTCTGAGCGATTACCCGGGCACTCACGAGGTGGTGCTGCCGTCACCGACTCACCTCCCGGCGCGTGGATTTGTCTCGTTCAACCAAAACCAACTTGGTTTCACGCCGAATCGCGCAGGTGGTTCGCTCTACCTGCTCACTCCCGACGGCGAGCAGATCCTGGATCTGGTGACCTATGAGGCGCAGGAACAAGGTATCGCCCTCGGACGCGTTCCAGAAGGGGGTGAAGAATGGTACCGATTGCAGTCCCAGACCCCCGGCGCCCCCAACGGAAGCGTTTGGTCCGGCGATGTGGTCATCAATGAGCTGCTCTATAAACCGTTGAGCGAAATCAAGGACGACCAATTCATTGAGTTGTACAATCGTGGTTCCAGTCCGGTGGACCTGGGAGGCTGGCAGCTGAACCACGGCATCAAATTCACATTTCCCAGCGGCACGCAACTGGCGCCCCGCGGCTATCTCGTGGTGGCGCGCAACGCCGACCGGCTTCGCACCCATTATCCGGAACTGACGGAGGCGAACACCCTCGGGGACTACTCCGGTTCGCTCTCCGGCAGCGGGGAACGGGTCACGTTGGCCGCGCCGAAGCCCTTCCTCTCCCCGGGCAAGAAGGGTGCGACCGTGACCAACCTGGTCCCCGTCGTGGTGGAGGAGGTGCGATATCGCAGCGGCGGACGGTGGGGGCATTGGGCCGATGGCGGCGGCAGCAGCCTGGAACTTCGGGATCCACGCGCAAACCGCCGTCGGGCTGCCAACTGGGCTGACAGTGATGAAACTGCGAAAGCAGCTTGGACCACCATTGAGGCCACCAGCCGGCTCGATCTCGGCTCCACGCAGGGTGGCACGGCAATCGACCGATTGGAGGTCTTCCTGAACGGCGAAGGGGAATGCCTACTGGACAACGTAGAGGTCATCGAATCGGTCGCCGGCACGAACCTGCTCACCGCCGCCAACTCCACCTTTGAGGACGGAATCGGAGGATGGTTTGCGACCGGGGACCATTCCGGCACAAAGCTCGACGACAACGGTGGACTGGGCGGCGGCAAGTGCCTTCACCTTCAGTCCTCTGATCGCGGCGACACCATCGCCAATCACATTCGCGTGCCGCTCAGCAAGCCCCTGAAGCCCTCCCAAATGGTTACGCTGCGAGCACACGTGCGCTGGCTACGGGGCTTTCCAGAGATGGTCCTCCGGGTGAAGGGCAACTATGCCGAGGCCAGTGGCTCCTTTAACCCGCCCGCGAACCTCGGCACGCCCGGGGCTGTCAACAGTCGTTTCACCGCCAATGCCGGCCCAGCCATCTCCGACGTGGTTCACGCCCCCCTGCTGCCCGCTGCGGGACAACCCGTGGTCGTAACGGCCCGACTCGATGATCCAGACGGCCTCAGGCACGCAGTGCTCCGGTATCGAATCGATCCTGCCGCCACTTTCACCGAAGGAGTTCTGACCGACGACGGCACGGGCGGCGACGCAGTGGCCAATGACGGGATCTACAGCGCGATCATCCCAGGCCAACCGGCCGGCACGCTGGTGGCCTTTCATATCCGCGCAACGGATGCCTCCTCTGAAGCGGCCACCTCGGAATCGCCGGAGGATGCTCCGGCACACGAATACCTGGTCCGCTTCGGAGAACCGGCGACCGGTGGGGGATTCGCCACCTACCATCTCTGGATCACAAAGGGCCAGGCCGACCAATGGACGTCCCTGCGTGCGCTGAGCAACGAACGCCACGAACTCACCTTTGTGTATGGCAACTCCCGCGTCATTTATAACGTCCGCGGCAAATTCGCGGGCAGTCCATATCACCAAGGTTTCGGTTCACCCATCGACAACAACTGCCACTACTCGCTGGAAATGCCCGGGGACGACGCGCTGCTCGGCGCCACGAGTTTCAACAAGATCCACGCGCCCGGCAATGGCCCCTGGGAGGACGACACCCTGCAGCGCGAGCAGACCGCCTACTGGATGGTACGCCGCCTCGGCCTGCCATGGAACTACCGCCGCTATGTGAACGTGCTCGTCAACGGGAATCGGCGCCAACCCGCGGGCCTGATGGAGGACGCGCAGACGCCTGACTCGGATGTCATCGATGAGCAGTTCCCCGACGATACGGGTGGGTTCCTCTACAAGCTCCAACCGTGGTTCGAGTTCGCGGATGACGGCCAGACCTTCGACAACAAGAGCTGGTGCACCCTCAACAACTACTTGTCCGGCGGCGCAAAAAAGCTTGCCCGGTACCGTCCAAACTACCTCGCCCGTGCCGTGCACGGGACGGCGAACAACTACACAAACGTCTTTAACCTGATCGACACCGCCAACCTTCCCGCAAGCACCCCGCCGCTGCGCAGCGCCTATGAGGCGGCCATGAATGCCACGGTTAACACCGACGAATGGCTACGTATCATGGCCGTCGAACACGCCGTCGGAAACTGGGACAGCTTCCTCAACAGCAACGGGCAAAACATGTACGCCTACAAGCCCGAGCACGGAAGGTGGACTCTGATGATTTGGGACTACAACATCGTGCTGGGACTCGGTGGTTATTCGGACGGCCCGTCCGGTGACGATTTGTTCAAAACCACCAGCGGCGACAACGGAGTAATGTCCAAGTTTGTTGCGTCCCCAGGATACCGGCGCGTCCTGTGGCGCGCATATGAGGAACTGGCAAATGGCATCATGAACAACACGAATGCCGATCCGGTCATCAACGCCCGGTATGCGGCATTTCAGGCCGAAGGGATCACAGCCAGTGCTCCCACGGCGCTGAAATCGTGGATTCGGTCCCGCCACAATTACCTCGTATCGCAGGTCCGATCAGCCAACGCGCCCTTCGCCGTCACCACGGCCGGTGGCTTGGACTTCGAAACCGCGGACAACCCAATTCTGCTGTCGGGCTCAGCCCCGGTTTCCGTTCAGAACATTGAAATCAATGGCGTCGTCCGGCCGGTGACATGGACAGACGTACGTCACTGGCAATACGCCCTGCCATTAAACGCAACGACCAACGCGCTGGTGGTTCGCGGAATCGACCGACGAGGCAACCCGGTCGCCGGCGGAGAAGCGCGGGTCACCGTGAACTACACCGGAAGGCCGGAGCCGGTGATCGGACGGGTTACAATCAACGAAATCCAGTATCATGCGGCGGCGCCCGGAGCGGAATTTATCGAACTCTACAACAGCGCCACCAACACCCCATACGACCTTTCGCGATGGCGGCTCGAAGGCGCGGGATACACCTTTCCCGATGGTACGGTGCTCCTGCCAGGAGCCTATTTGGTACTCGCCCGGGACCGCGCTGCCTTCACCGCCGCCTACGGATCCGTGCCGATTCTCGGCGAATGCCCGGCCTTCCCCGCCGGAGATCCCGGGGAACTGCGACTCTTCTGCCCTGGCCCGGATCCTGCCGAGGATCTTTTGGTCAACTCGGTGCGTTTCCGATCCACCGCTCCATGGCCCGCCGCCGCAGACGGCCTGGGGCCGTCGTTGCAACTGATCGACCCGGCGCAGGACAATTCACGTCCAGCAAACTGGACGGCGACCACACCCGGGGCGCCGGAGACATCCACTCCCGGACGCGCCAACACCTTCCAGCGGACGCTTCCAACATTCCCACCGCTGTGGATCAATGAAGTGCTGCCTGATAATACCACTTCCCGGACGGATAACCACGGTGAAGCCGACCCCTTCGTCGAAGTATATAATTCCGGCGTCAGCCCCGTGGACCTCTCCACGTTTCATCTCACGGACGATCCCACAGATCCGCTCCGCTGGGCGTTTCCTCAGGGGACCACCGTACCCGGAGGCGGTTTTCTCGTGATCTGGGCGGACGGACAGCCGGAACAGTCGGCGCCGGGCATTCCCCACACCAGTTTTCGTCTCGCACCGGGACTTGGATCCCTCGCCCTTGTTGGTCCTGCGGAACCCTCAACTCCGCCGCCGACCCTCGACCAGCTCGATTACGCAAATCCGGGTCCCGGAAGAAGCTGGGGGCTCCACCCTGACGGCAAAGCCGGACAGCGACAGCGGTTCGCCGTCGCGACACCGGGCACCTCCAACAGCATCGCGCTCGGCCCCACTCCGGTATTCTTCAACGAGTGGATGGCCGACAACGCTCACACGTTGACCAACAACGCCACTGGGCGGGCCGACGATTGGTTCGAGCTCTACAACGCCGGCGACGAACCTCAAAACCTGTCCGGCTTTTTCCTGTGCAACCCCTCTACAAACGTCGTCCGTTTCCAAATCCCGGTGGGAACGGTAATCCCGGCCCGAGGATTCCTGATCGTCTGGGCCGACAACAATCCGGCGGCGAACAAGCCCGGAGATTCCCTCCATGTTGATTTCCACCTCAAAAAGGAAGGTGAATCGCTCGGTTTATATGCCCCGGACGGCTCCCTCGTAGATGACCAGACATTCGGTCCCCAGGCCGAGGACATCAGCGAGGGTCGAGTTCCGGATGGTGTTGGGGGGCGGCTCCTGCGCTTCAACGAACCTACGCCGGGAGCCACCAACTTCCGCCTCCACCTTGAAGCTCGCGTGGATTCCACGGACGGACGGGCGCACGTTCGGTGGAGCTCCCTGCCTGGAGTGAAATACCGCCTTGTGGTCCGGGACGCCATCAACGCTCCCTGGCGTCCGCTCGCAAACGTCACGGCCATCGCCAGCACCAGCGAAGTGGTCGATGATGTTCGGAGCGACAACGCCCGTTATTACGAAGTGGTCCTGGACCCGACGAGTGACTGAAGGACGCTCCGAAAACTCGGCTGAGTCCTGTTTTAGGGAAAGTGGCCCGATGTCGGAGCACGGGGAAGGAGCATGCCCGCAGGAGGCTGTGACCGACGCGCAACGACACTGGAGGTCCACTTCCGGGAAGGCTTCCTCGGCGCCGGGGCAGGGGCAGGAGCCTCACCTTCGAAAATGACGATGCCATTCAGAATCCTGACGCGTTTTCCGCGCCGCGCTCGCGGAAATGGCGTTGCCCGGAATCGAAGCGGAGTTAATCTGTACGCATTCCGCAGCCTACCGGCTCGGAAGTATCCGTTACCAAAAGACATCTCCCTGCCATGGCTCACGAACTGCCCCCCCTTCCCTATCCCCAAGCAGCCCTCGAACCCCATATCGACGCGCTCACGATGGAGATCCACCACGGACGCCACCACAAGGCCTACGTGGATAACCTGAACAAGGCCATCGCCGGTACCCCGCTGGAATCGAAGTCCCTTGAGGCCCTGATCGGCGATCTCCCCTCAGTGCCGGACAACATCCGGGGCCCCGTGCGCAACAACGGCGGCGGTCACTGGAACCACAGCTTCTTCTGGAAGCTCATGGGTCCGGGCAAGGGCGGCACGCCGTCCGGCGATCTCGCCGCGGCAATCAACGCGGCCTTCGGCTCCTTCGACGACTTCAAGGCCAAGTTCGAGGCGGCCGGTATCGGACGTTTCGGATCGGGCTGGGCCTGGCTCGTGATCAACGGCGGCAAGCTCGAGATCGCGTCCACTCCCAACCAGGATTCCCCGGTCATGGGCAAGGCCATCTCCGGCATCGAGGGCAAGCCGATCCTGGCCGTCGACGTCTGGGAACACGCCTACTACCTGAAGTACCAGAACAAGCGGGCCGATTACCTGAAGGCCTTCTGGAACGTGGTGGACTGGTCCGCCGTCGCCGCGCTCTACGCCGCGGCCAAGTAAGCCTTTTGTTTTACCAATTAAGGCCTCATCCGAGCCCCGGATGGGGTCTTTTTGTTTTTGGGGAAGGGGGAGAGGGGAAGTGTTCAGTGTTCAGTGTTCAGAGGGCCGACGACTGACGGCCTGGGCCCAACGACTGACGAATGACCACTCCTGACCACCCCTCACTTCCCCTTCCGATACCCCACCTTCTCCAACCCCTCCCCTTTTGGGACAAAATCCCCACTCAACTCGAGTCCGGGCGGATCGATCCGGTTGGCTCTCGGCGACACGGATTTCGACGGGTCCAGGATTCGCCCCGCAATGACGCAACCGCGAACATCGCCCCCCTTCTGAAGGTCGAGTTCGAAGCGGGGTAATCCGGCCACGCCCGCCTTCACTGTGTTCCGAAAGAACAGGGAATCCACAAACGAACTCCGACCTCCGAGTTCATCCACTCCATTCCGATTCCCCGTGAGCGTGCAGCGTTCCATTTGGACCCGCGACCGGGGAAACACGGTAACCGCGCCATTGTTGCTGAATGGATTCTCTCCTTCGCCGGGACCGGTATTGGAAATGTTGCCCACAAACAGGCAATTCACGACGCGGGCCTCGCTGCCCCAGAGCAGGTCCAGCGCGGCCCCCGTCACCTCGGCCCGATTGCCGCGAAACACGCAGTTCTCGATCAGGACCGCCCCATTGGTCGCCCCCTCGTGCTGGATGGAAACCCCGCCCGCGCACGGACTACAGTAATTGTCCACGATCTCCAGATCGCGAAGCACCGGATACGACCGATGGTAGATCTTCACCGCCCCGCCATCCCCATAGTAGAAGCGGCCCTTTGGGATCGAGCGATCCGGCTCCATTACGTCCTGGAGGGAGTTGGTGACGAAGTGATTCGCGCCGGTGAGCCGGAAGTGCGCGAGGATGGTGTTGGTGGACAAACCATCCCCGCAATAGACCACATGGTTCACCACAGCCGGAAAGGATCGGGCCGACCGATCCGCGAGGTCCGGGTTGGCGGCAGTCAGAACCGGACGCCCAACGCCCAGCAGGCGAATGCCGTCGTGGGCGCGATTGAGGTATATCAACGCCTGGCCGGGATTCCGGGGCGCATACGTGCCCTCGTGGATCAACACCGTCTTCAATGCCGTATTGGTCGCGGCGACATTCAGCACCTGCTGCAAATCATCCGAAGGGAAAACATGGTAGCCATCCTCGCGGAGTTCATAGGCCCCCGTCCGCGGGCACCCGAGGCAGAACATCGCAAGTCCCACCCATGAACTCAGGACGACGCGACCAGACGACCGAGGGCCCCAGCAATGAAACGATCCCGGCTTCATGAGCAATAATCGTGTTTCGGGACCCTGCCGGCATCCCGATTTCAAACCAAGCGAAAGTCCGACCCCAACCCGTCCCCGTGAACGGGATTGCGCCCCGGGGGAATCGTGGTGTAGTGCGGCGTTCCCCGCGGGGAATGCCCATGAACACTGTTCCCATGAAACAGACGGCGGCCGGGATGGCCCTCGCGCTGAACATCCTGATCGGAACGTTTGCCTTCGGGTCCCTGAGCGCGCAGGAGACCTACTCCATCCAGGACGACGCCCAGACCCGGACGTTGCTGCGCGAGGCGGCGGAAGCCCAATCCGCGGCAGCAAAAACAAATGTCGTGTTCCAAGGATTTCATCTCGTGGATCGCCAGCCCGGGAGCGGCATCACGTTCACCCACCACATGACCGACGATTCGGGCCGCGACGAAAAGGCGATCCACTACGACCACGGTTCCGGAGTCGCGGCGGCCGACGTGGACGGGGATGGCCTCGTGGATCTGTATTTCGGGAACCAAATTGGGGGAAACCAACTGTGGCGGAACAAGGGGGGTGGAAAGTTTGAAAACATCACCGAGCGGGCCGGCGTTGCTGTGGCCGGCCGCGTAACAGCCGGCGTGGCCTTTGCCGATCTCGACAATGACGGCGACCCCGACTTGATCGTTTCCACCGTTCGCGAGGGCAACGTGCTTTTCGAGAACCTCGGCGGTGGAAAGTTCCGCGATGTCAGCGCCAGTGCCGGCTGGAACACCCGTTGGCATTCCTCCGGGATCGTGGTGTTCGACTACAACCGGGACGGGCGTCCGGACGTGCTCATCACCAGCATCGGCCGTTACACCACCGACGTCCGCGGACGGGCCGGATATTGGATCGGGATGACCAATGCCTTCAGCGGGCATCTGTTTCCGGAGCGCAGCGAGCCCTGCGTCCTTTATCGCAATGACGGGAACCTGAAGTTCACCGAGGTCGCGGCGTCCATGAACCTGACCGGAACCGGCTGGTGCGGCGACGCCTCCCAGTGTGACATCAATGATGACGGATGGCCGGATCTCTATCTCCTCAACATGCAGGGCGACGATCACGTCTTCGTAAACGTCGGCGGTCAGCGGTTTGAGGAGCAGACGGCACGGTATTTTCCCAAGACTCCCTGGGGAGCAATGGGCATCGCGGTGTTCGACTACAACCTCGACGGCCGCTTTGACTACCTGATCACCGACATGCATTCCGACATGACGTCGGGACAATCCAAGCTCCGCCGCGCCCTGAACGCCGGGGTCGAGCGGCAGAAGTCGGAAGCGTGGTGTTCCGCGACGTGGACCGACGCCTTTCTCCAGGGGGCGGCCAACAACCTCTTTGGAAACGCCCTGTATGAAAACCTCGGCGGAGGAAAGTTCGCCGAGGTCTCCGACCGGCTTCACCTGGAAACCTATTGGCCGTGGGGAGTGAGCATCGGCGACGTGAATGCCGACGGCTATGAGGACGTGTTTGTGACTGCCGGCATGGGGTATCCCTTCGTGTACTCGGTGAATTCGCTGCTGCTCAATGAAGGAGGACAGATCTTCCGCGACGCGGAGTTCCTGGTGGGTGTGGAACCACGACGGGATGGGCGGGTCTCCAAGGAGAGCTTCGTGCTCGACCTCGATGGCGCCGACCGCAATCACCCGCTCGCCCAGGGCCGGAAGGGAAAGCTCTCGGTCCGAAGTTCGCTCAGTACGCGCTCGGCGGCTTTTCTGGACCTCGATGGCGACGGTGACCTGGACCTCGTCACCAACGAATTCGATGACGTCCCGCAAGTATTGATCAACGATCTCTCCGCGCGCCGAGCCCTGCACTTCCTCAAGGTGCAGCTCGTCGGCACCGCTTCCAACCGTGAGGGACTCGGCG
The DNA here is from genome assembly GCA_046346705.1 of Verrucomicrobiota bacterium. Taxonomy (GTDB): domain Bacteria; phylum Verrucomicrobiota; class Verrucomicrobiia; order Limisphaerales; family UBA9464; genus UBA9464. The sequence continues at coordinate 281,094 of JAXMHR010000001.1, forward strand.
CCACCGTCCGGGTGCATGCGGGTTCCCGAACGATGAGTCGTTTCCTGCATGGAAAATCGGGTTACCTCGGGCAAAGCAGCCTCCCGTTGTACTACGGGCTCGGCGACTCCGCACTGGCGGACCGGGTCGAAGTGCTCTGGCCGTCCGGACGCAAGCAGGTGGTGACCTCCGGCATTCCCCAGAATGGACTGCTGACCCTGCGGGAACCCGCTGCCGATCAGCCCTAGGACTCCCAAGCCGACGTACGGCGGGCTTCAACGCGATCCGCCCCGATTCCCCGAAATCCTGGGATCCAGCGCCTTCTCGCCCGGGGTCGCAGCGGAGAACTTTCGGGCCCGGTATTCGCTCGGACGCCATCCGGTCCACTTCTTGAAGGTGTTGGAGAACACAAACGGGTTGGCGTAGCCGACGGCGTCCGCGATCACCTCGAGTTTGTCGTCCCCGCTTGTCAGGAGCGACGCTGCATGGCGCAGGCGGAGATAGGTCACCTGCTGCATGGGGGTGCGGCCCAACTGGCGCCGGCACAGCCGCCTCAGATGCTCCCCGGAACAATGCGCGCGCCGGGCCATTTCGGTGAGGTTCCAGGGTTCTCCCGGTGCCGCGGCCACCGCTTCCCAGAGCTTGGCGAGGCGATCCTCCAGGTGCCACGGCTGGGCAAACCGAGTGACATAGCCATGCACGAGTTCCACCCAGTGATGGACCGTGGACGGTTGCGGTGCCGCCGCCAGTTCACAATGGAGTCCCTCAATCGCCGCACGGAGTGCCTCCCCGGGAAATCGTGCGAGAACCGGAGCGGCCGAATTAATCAGCGGACCGTGTCCGGCCGAGGGCTGGTACCGGACCCAGGCAAAGCCCCATCGCTTGCCCGGAATCGCGTGGAAGGCATGGAGCACGTGGGGGGGCGCCAGGCAGGCTGTCCCGGCACCGCACCGTTGCCAGCGACCATCGAGAAGGATGCGCCCTTCCCCGGAGAAACAGGCGAGAAAGTAGGCGCCAGGAAGGTCAGTGCGCACCATCGCGTACGGGGCCGCAGCATCCGCGACGCCCACATGCGCGATTCCGTGAACCGCCATCGCAGGGCAGTCGGAAGCGCGGACGATCCGCTCCCGCGTATGCGGGCCGGACTGATGCGTTTCCACAAGCGGCGGATGGGTCATGAGAAAACAGCGGGCTCCTCCTACGGTGCCGGGGGAAGCGTCCGATGACAACCGCCGGGAATCTCAATTGTTCCGCGCAAAGACTCATGGCCAGCCGCCAACGGACCGGCAAGGATTCCCCCCGACCTCCTCCCTGAATCATGACGATCGTCCGCACCGCTGCCGCCGTTCCCCTCCTGGCACTCGCCCTGGTTCCCTCCGGCCTCGCCGGTCCCGCCGATGTGCGACCGCTTGCCGCAAAGGGAGGGCCGGTTCCCTTTTCGTACACCAACGCCCCCGACGCGCTTCCCAACTATGTCGCCGGCGCGAAGTGGGGCACCCAGACGGATCCGATCCGGACCATGCAGGTCCCGATGTCGCCAGCGGATTCCGCAGCGCGCCTCGTCCTGCAACCCGGCTTTTCCGCATCCCTCTTCGCCGCCGAACCCGAGATCACCAAGCCGCTGGCCATGGCCTGGGATGATCGCGGGCGTCTCTGGATCACTGAAACCCTCGACTATCCGAACGAGCTCCAGGAGCCGGGCAAGGGACGCGACCGCATCAAGATTTGCACCGACACCGACGGGGATGGCCGGGCGGACCAGTTCACCGTATTCGCCACCGACCTCAGCATCCCGACCTCGATCTGCTTCGCCAACGGGGGCGTGATCGTCCTTGAGCGCGGCCAGACGCTCTTCCTGAAGGATACGGACGGCGACGGTCGCGCGGATGAACGGCGCGTGCTCTTCACCGGCTGGGGAATGTCCGACACCCATGCCACCGCCAGCAATCTCCGCCTCGGTCTCGACAACTGGATCTGGGGCACGGTGGGTTATTCCGGATTCGACGGCGTCGTGGGCGGCAAGCAGCACAAGTTCGGCATGGGCGTCTTCCGCTTCAAGGCGGACGGCTCCGAACTGGAGTTCATCCGGTCCAGCAACAACAACACCTGGGGACTCGGCATTACGGAGGACGGCACGATCCTCGGATCCACCGCCAACGGAAATGCGGCCTGGTACATGGCGATGCCCAACCGGTTCTACGAGTTCGTCCGGGGCTGGTCCGCGAGCCGGATGGAATCCGTCGCCGACAGTCAGGAATTTTACCCGGTGACCGAGAAAGTCCGTCAGGTGGACTGGCACCACAAATACACCGCGGGCGCCGGCAGTGCGCTGTACACAGCGCGGGCGTTCCCGCAGGAGTTCTGGAACCGGATCTCCTTTGTCGCAGAGCCCACCGGACACCTCGTGGGCTGGTTTCGATACGAAGCTCAGGGTGCGGACTTCCGCGCGGTGAATCTGGGCAGCTTCCTGGCCAGTGACGACGAGTGGACCGCGCCCATCGGAGCCGAGGTCGGACCCGACGGCGCCCTGTGGGTCCTCGACTGGTACAATTACATCGTCCAGCACAACCCGGTTCCCAACGGCTTCAAGAACGGCCGCGGCAACGCGTACGAAACGACCCTTCGGGACAAGCGGCACGGGCGCATCTACCGCGTCACCAGCAACGCCGGGACTCCCACCCGCGCCCCAAAACTCCAGGGGGGCACCCCGGCGGACTGGGTCGCCGCTCTGCGCACCGACAACCAACTCTGGCGCATGCTCGCCCAGCGCATGCTCGTGGACCGCGGACAGGCGGACGTTGCCCCGGCGCTCCGGAATCTGGTGGCCGACACCGCTGTGGACGCGATCGGACTGAACGTCGGGGCCATCCACGCCCTGTGGACCCTCCGTGGGCTGAACTCCGTTGGACCGGAGGCCATCACCGCACTGATGCATCCTTCCGCCGGAGTCCGGCGCGCCGCCGTGTCCGTGCTGCCGCGCACGCCGGAATCCGCTTCGGCGATGATTTCGGCCGGGGCGCTTCAGGATCCGGACGCGCAGGTGCGCCTCGCCACGCTGCTCGCGCTGGCGGAAACACCGTCCGAAGATGACCTCGGCGTGGCGCTCGTCGCGTTTCTCGCCGATCCCTCCAACGCGGGCGACCGTTGGCTCCGAGAGGCCGCGGCGGCCGCGGGTGCCCGGCACCTTTCCGGATTCGGGCGCGCCCTCCTGACCCGGAAGGAAGCCCTGCCGAAGGATGCAAACGAGGCCGTGCGAATCGTGGCCCGCCACTATGCGGCGGAGGGTCCGGACAACATCTTCGAAGTCCTCCCCGCGTTGTCGCAGGCCACCCCGTCCACCGCCGAGGCCGTGCTCGACGGCATTGCCGCCGGGTGGCCGGAGGACCGGCGTCCTTCGCTGAGCGGCGAACAAATTGCCGGACTTCACGACGCCGCTGAACCCCTGTCGCCCGCTGCCCGCGCCCGGTTCCTGGTGCTGGCCCAGAAGTGGGGCCGCCTCGACGCCTTTGCGGATCTGCGCGCTTCCGCGGTGCAGGGTCTGCGCTCCCAGCTTGCGGACGCCAGCCGACCGGATGCGGAACGCCTCAGCGCTGCCCGCAGCCTCGTCCGACTCGCCGACGAGGCCGGCAGCGTGGACGTCATCCTCGCGCAGGTTTCCCCCCAGGCGTCCCCCGCCTTCACCGCACCGCTGATCGGGAGCCTCTCGGACAGCCGGCAGGCCGCCACATCCGCAGGATTGCTTCAGGCCTGGTCCCGTCTATCCCCGGGACAAAAACGTGCCGCGCTTGGCGTGCTGCTGCGGCGGCCGGAATGGTCGGCGGCGGTGCTCGAGGCCGTTTCCAACGGCGGCATCCTGCGCAACGACCTAGGCCAGGAGCATTGGCAGCAGTTGCGCAATTCCCCCGACAAGTCGGTGGCCGCCCGCGCGAAGGAACTCGCGGACGGCGCAGGGTCGGTCTCGCCCGATCGCCAGGCGGTCATCCAGAAACTCTCGGGTGCCGCGCGCACCAACGGGGACGCGGCCCGCGGCAAGGAACTGTTCACCGCCAACTGCGCGGTCTGTCATCGGCTCGAGGGCGTTGGGCAAAGCATCGGACCCGAACTGACGGGCATTGGTGCGCGTCCCAAAGCGGACCTGCTGATCGAGGTCCTGGACCCCAATCGCTCCGTAGAGGCGAATTATCGGCTGTGGACGGTCACCACGAAATCCGGAGACACCCTCGCGGGTCGCCTCGACGCCGAAACACAGACCAGCATCGACCTGACGGATTTGGTCGGACAAAAGCACAGCGTGGCGCGGAAGGACATCGCCTCCCTGGAATCCTCCAATCAGTCCATCATGCCCGTCGGCTTTGAGGCCCTGGGTGAGGACGGACTGGCCGCGGTGCTCGCCTATCTCGCCACGAGCAACACCAAGCCCTGATCCCTCACTCGTCCCCACCGCCCCCGTTGCCATTGCGGCGCTCCCATTTCCGCGGCGCCCGCTCGGGGAGGGAGGTGTCCGCCTTGGCGTAGTAGGCCCCTGCACCCAGGGTCGCATTGACGGCATCCTCCAATTCCACGGAGGGCAGCACGGAAAAGTGCTCGTTGCATTCCAGGAAGGCCACCGGACCGGGAGCCATCCGGATGCTGAGAAACAAGGGAACAGAGCCGCGGTGCGCTTCGACGAGGGATCGGATGTCCTCCAGGCGTTTCCGGTTTAACTCCACCCCCTTGAGCCGGAGGTGCACCTGGCGGGTGAATTTCCTGGGGGCATCCACAAGTCGGATCACCTCCTGAGGGAACAGCTTCGGGCGGTCTTCTCCCGTGTTCACTTCGGCGGTAACCAGCAGGGCCGCGTTGGCCGAGAGGACGCCGCGATAGCGGTCGTAGTTCTCGTTCATCAGCAGGATCTGAACACTGCCCGTGAGATCCTCGACAGTGACGAGGGCGTACTTCTTCCCGGACTTCTTGCTGACCCCTTCCTGGATTGCGGAAACCAGGCCACCAATGCGGGCCATGGCGCGGTTCTCCAGGCCCCCCAGTTCGGCAACCGTATGGAGGGCGTACCGCGAGAGCAGCGCTTCGAAGGGTTGGAGCGGATGTCCGCTCACGTACATTCCCAACAGTTCCTTTTCCGCGGCGAGCTTCTCGGAAACAGGCCATTCCTCCAGCACCGGCGCCTTCTTGGCGGACGCCGCAGCCGGGGCGGCATCGAAGGCATCAAACAGCGAAACTTGTCCGCGCGCCCGGTCGGAAGCCAGCGAACTGGCCCGACTCACCGCTCCATCCAAAAGCGCCATCATCGTGGCCCGATTGGCGCCCAGGGAGTCGCAGGCGCCCGCCTTGATCAGGCACTCGAGCACCTTCTTGTTCACCGCGCGCATGTCCACGCGCTCGCACAATTCTTCGAGCGTTGAGAAGCGCCCCCCCTTGTTCCGGGCTTCCAGGATCGACTGCACCGCCACCTCGCCGACCCCCTTGATGGCGGCCAACCCGAAGCGAATCCGGGATCCCGCAGCCTCCCCGGACGTCGCAGCACGGTCCCCGGCCGCGGGCGCAAAGCTCACGTCGCTCTCATTGACGTCCGGCCCCAGCACCTCGATGCCAAAACCCTTCGCCTCCGCGATGTACTGGGCGAGCTTGGCGAGGTCCGCCTGGTCGTTGGTCATCATCGCGCAGAGAAACTCCACGGGATGGTTGGCCTTCAGATACGCGGTCTGGTACGCGACCACCGCGTAGGCGGCGGCATGGGATTTGTTGAATCCGTACCCGGCGAATTTCTCCAGCAGGTCGAAAACCTCGTTGGCCTTGGCCGCCGGGATTTGGTTCTGCGAGGCGCATCCCGCCACGAACGTCTCCCGCTGCTTCACCATCTCCTCGATCTTCTTCTTGCCCATCGCCCGACGCAGGAGATCCGCGCCACCAAGGGTGTAGCCGGCCAGGATCTGCGCCGCCTGCATGACCTGCTCCTGGTAGATCAGGATGCCGTAGGTCTCGCGCGCGATCGGCTCCAGAAGCGGATGCGGATACTCCACGGGCTGTTCGCCATGGCGGCGTCGGATGAAGTCCGGGATCAGATCCATGGGACCCGGCCGGTACAGGGAGATCAACGCCGTGATGTGCTCCACACTGGCGATCTGGAACTTCTTGCAGAGGTCGCGCATGCCACCGGATTCCAACTGGAACACCCCAAGCGTCTGCGCGTTGTTGAGCAGCGTGTACGTCTTCGCATCGTCCAGCGGAAGCGCGTCGAGATCCGGAGCGGACCCGGTGGCGCGCTTCACCAACTCCACGGTGTTGCGCAGGACCGTCAGGGTCTTGAGCCCGAGGAAGTCCATCTTCAGCAGGCCGAGCTCGCCCACCGGATTCATTGCGTACTGGGTGACGATCCCGCCGTCGTCGTCCTGTTTCAGGGGCAGCAGATTGACCAGCGGCTGGGCGCCAATGACCACGCCGGCCGCGTGCACGCCAGCACTTCGCACCTGGTCCTCCAGGATCAGCGCATGGTTCACCAACTCCTCGGTGACGGGCTCGGACTCGTAGGCCTGCCGGAACTCGGGATTCTTCTCCAGCGCATCCTTCAACCCCCACTTCGCGTCGGAGATCATCTTCGCCAGCCGGTCGGACTCCCCGAAACTCAACCCCATCACCCGGGCCACGTCCCGCAGGACGGACTTTGCGCCCATGGTGCCGAAGGTGATGATCTGGGCCACGGCGTCGCGTCCGTACCGGTTCCGCACGTATTCGATCACCTCGGCCCTCCGGTCGTCCGCGAAGTCGATGTCGATGTCCGGCGGACTTACGCGTTCCGGATTCAGGAAGCGCTCGAAGAGCAGCCCGTAACGCAGCGGATCCACGTTGGCGATTTCGAGCAGATAGGTCACCAGCGAACCGGCCGCCGATCCGCGCGCCACGCAGGCAATGCCCTGGCTGCGTCCGTGCCGGACAAAATCACCCACGATCAGGAAGTAGGAAATATAACCGGTCTTCTCAATGACCCCGAGTTCCAGCTCCAGCCGCTTGAGCAGAACCGATATGCCGGGGTGGGAAGTACCGGCAGGGTCCGTGGTCGGTGGTTCGTGGTCAGTGGAAGGAGGTTTCTCGCCGGCGGTGCCCGCTTCGGCGTCACCACGGACCACGGACGACGAACCACTGACAGAGTCCCCTGTGGAGGGCACCAGGAAATCCAGCCGCTTCGGGTCCTCCACCGACTCGACGATGATGTCGCGTCCGTCGACTCGGGCTGTGATCCCGTAGCGCTTCTTCAGTCCTTCGCACAGCAGCAACCGCAGGTAGCCCTCCCGCGTCCAGGTCTCGGGCGGCTGGAACACCGGATAGTGTTCCGCGCCCTTGCCGAACTTGATCTCCAGATTGCACCGGTCGGCGACCTCCAGCGTGTTGCGCGCGGCCTCCGGCACCTCGGCGAACCGAGCGGCCATCTCCTCTGCGGTGCGCAGGTAGAACTGCGACTCCTGATAGCGCATGCGCTTCGGATCCGAGAGCTGGGACTGCGTTCCGATGCAGATCAGGCAGTCGTGCGCCTTCCAGTGCTCCTGCTCGACGTAGTGAACGTCATTCGAGGCCACGCATTTCAGGCCGAACTCCTTCGCCCAGGGGATGAGCGACCGATTGACACGGGCCTGCTCCGGGATGCCGTGGTTCTGCAGTTCCAGAAAGTAGTTCTCCGGCCCCATCGTCTGCTTGAACCAGTCGATGGTGTCGCGGGCCTTCTGCTCGTCCCCCTTGAGGATGGACTCCGACAACTCGCTGGCGAGGCATCCGGACAGTGCGATCAAACCCCGGGAATGCTGGGCGAGCAGTTCCTTGTCGATCCGGGGCTTGTAGTAATAGCCCTCCAGGTTCGCCGCGGTGACGAGCCGAACGAGGTTGTGGTAGCCCTCCTGGTCCTTCGCCAGCAGCACGAGGTGGTGATACACGTCGCGCATGCCCGAACCCGGCTTGCGATCCAGACGGCTCCCCGGGGCAACGTACACCTCACACCCGAGAATGGGTTTGATCCCGTGCTTTTTCGCCGCCTGATAAAATTCGATCGCCCCGAACATGTTGCCATGGTCGGTCTGGGCGAGGGCGGGAAATTTGAGGGCGGCGGCCCGCGCCATGAGGCGGTCCAGTCGGCACGCCGCGTCGAGCAGGGAGTACTCGGTATGCAGGTGCAGATGGACAAACTCGGCCGCGGACATGGACGCCAACGATTCGGTCCGCACCCCGGCCTGTCGAGGGTGGATTGTTCACCGCCGCCGACGCGACCGACGACCGGAAGGGTGCCGCGATGCGCCCCGGCACGGAAGCATGCTCAGGGCCTGACCTGGGGCGGCGAGGCTTGCGCGGCAAACTCGGCCGATTCCCGGGCCGCCTTCGTGATCACCCCCGGCTTTTGCAGGAATCCGAGGTCCCGAAACCAGTCGATGTAACGTTCCTGCCAGGTGCCAAAGGGAATGCCATTGCGATCCGCCAGTCCAGCGGTCATCCGGGAACCATCCGGCAGTGGGTCTCCCGGGTGCCGTCCGTTGCCATAGATGTGGCATTCCACGTTGGGGATTCCCGCCTGCAACATCGCCGCAAGGTATTCCTGGGCCCAGAGGGCGTGGACGCGATCCCCGGCCCCGGGGCTCGCGATGAAGGCGGGGGGCGTGGTTCTCGGGATGGACGGAGTTCCGCCGCGGGCGAACGGCGTCGGGCCCGGATAAATGATTCCCACAAAGTCGGGGCGGGACGACACCCCGGCCAGCGGATCCGAGGGGGCGGCGTTGGTGCGGTCAAACTCCCCAAAGTACAAGGCGGCGGGCGCCGCCAACTCCGCCCCTGCCGAGAAACCCATGATGCCAATCTTCGCCGGATCCAGGGCCCAATCCCGCGCGTGAGCCCGCACAAGGCGGATGGCCTGGAGGGCGTCCCGAACCGCATCGCGCGTGGGTTCATAGCCATCCCGCCGCAGACGATTGCGGAGGATGACGGTATTGACGCCGTAATTGTAAAACCAGGGAACCAGGTCGGCGCTCTCAGATCCGACATTGAGCGAATTGTGCCCCCCGCCGGCGGCCAGGATGACCGTGGCACCCGTGTTGAGGGAGCCCTCGACGGGATGCACCTCGATCGAGGGATTGTGAATGTTGACGATGCTCTGAATCCGTCCGGGCACCGCCTTGCTCATCGAATACACTTCGGCCTCCCGAATCCGATCCCGGTTCAGATAGGGGGAATCGGGAGGATACAATGGCAGGATAATGCCTCCCTGGAGAATCGGCTGCGGACTGTACGGTGACCCATTGGTTTCTCCGGGCCTGGGAACACCCAGGGGCGCGGGAACCGGCGGCAGCGTCCGCTGCACGCCGGCAGCGTCTGGCGAGCCTTGCGCCTGTACGGGTGTCCGAACCGCGATCAGGAGGCAGGAGGCCAGCAGGAGTGGAAGGGAACGGAGCACGCGCGACCGTGCTCCGGGCCGGATCCCTCCGTCAACGGACGAGAAACGGAAGGCCATTGGGCAAAAAAAAGCCCGCCATGGGGCGGGCTTGGGTGGTGGGAAAGAAATTTGGAAAAGCCTTCAGGCCTTGTCGCCGAAGTTTCCGATTGCCTCAACCGGGCAGCCTTCCATGGCTTCCTTGCAGGCGGCTTCCTCCTCGGGAGATTCCGGCTGCTTCTTCACGTAGCTGTAGCCTCCATCCTCCCAGCGGGTGAAGTTGTTCGGCGCGGTCTCGCGACAGAGGTCGCAATCAATGCACTGGTTGTCCACGAAGAAACGTCCAGCGACGTTTTCAGGGTATTTGTTGGCGATGTCGGCCATGGTGAAACTCGGTTTTTAAAAAATCAGCGAGCGATATATGGGACGGTGGCCGTCGCGGGGCAAGCGGGTTTTTTGGGCGGCTGCCGAATTCCTCCCGGGTAACGCGGTTCAATCCTCCTGGGGATACAGGTCCACCACCTCGCCCCCGACCACGGGGAGCCCTGGGGGAAGACTGACCAAAATGGGGAGCCCAAATTCCGAATCCCGGGTCGCCGAGGTCTTCGGCAGCAATTGCGGCAGGATCGGCTCAATCTGGGTTCCGATGGCCAGCACGCGACCGAAGCCCGATTCCCGGCGCAGAGAACGGGAACGGACCTCCACGCTCATATTCGTCCGGACCGCCAGGTTCAATGGCTGCCGAAGATACGCGACGACGCGATCCGAGCGGACTGCACTGAGCGTCAGGATTGTCTCCCCCGCCATGACATTCTCCCCGGCGCGCCGACTGACGGCCGAAACAACCCCATCCATGGATGCGACCAGCGCGACGGGCTTGACCTGTTCCTCGAGATGCTTGAGTTCCGTCTCCTCCAAGGCAACGGCCTCCTTGATGGGCGCGGGCAGATCGTCGGCAGGAGCGGAAACCCGCGCAGCGATGACCTCCAAGGTCGCGCCGATCTCCTCCACCAATCTCGTCTTCTCCGCCACCTCAGCATCCAAACTTTCCAGGTCGCGCTTTGCGATCTGGTAGTCGGCCACGCGCTCCAATCCTGCGCCTTCCAGAACCCAACTCCGGGGATTCCCTCCAGGCTCCGCGTCGTCCTTGGAAGGCCGGGGAACTGCGCCGATCCTGGATTCCGTCAGGGCGGCGCGGTCCCGCAGCCAGGCCATCAGCTGAGCCTGGCGGGAGAGTTCGATTCGTAAACCCTCCGAGCCTTCAGGGATGCCAGTTCTGCCCGCTGGCTGAACCAGTTGAGGCGCAATTGAAGGACTGAGAGCTGATGGTTCTCCTGTCGGAGTCTTACGTCCAGGTTGTCCCGGAGCAGACTCAGGCGGGATCGGCTGACGTCCAGGCGTGCAGCAAGGACTCGTGGATCGGTGAGGACCAGGACGGCAAGGGTTTGTCCCGCCGACACCCGTTGCAGCAAGTCCACGTGCAACTCCCGGATCAAACCCGCCTGAGGGACCGAAACTGCAGCGTGAATCGCCTCAACCTCGCCCACCAGCTGCGAAGGTCCGGCGTACCGACGCCACGTCACCAGGGTGGCGCCCAACACGCAAAGGAAGACCAGCGCCGGGAGCACCGTGATGCGGAACTCTCGGAACGTGGCGCCCGGGGGCGAAGGAATTTGGGGAAGCTTCTCCATGGTTCAGACCTCGGACTCATCCTCCGCCCGGAGGCTTGTCACCCGGGACACTCCCGGCAACGCCTTCAGTTCACCCAGCAGCTCCTCCAATCGCGATGTGTCCCGCATCAGGAGTCGGTAACTGAGATCCATGCCTTCGTAACCCACATTCGATCGCTGGCTGGCCACGGAGGTCTTCCTCGAATGCCGCTCCAGCAATCCCATCAGGGCCGGCAGGTCCCCGACCGGGCGCCCCCAATGCAGATTGAGAATGAGATCGTACCGGTGACGGGCGCCAAAATGGGTCCAATGGAGGTACAGCATCAGCACCGAGAACACGAGGGTTCCGACAATCGCCGTGGTGAACTTCCGGGTGCCACTCGCCATGCCCACGGTGATCGAGGCCAGAATGTAGGTGGTGTCCAGGGTATCCCGAAGCACATTGCGGAATCGGACAATCGCAAACACCGCCATCAGTCCAAACGCAATCAGGAGATTATTCGCCATCACCATCATGACCAAAGCGACGATGAGGCAGAGAACGATCAACGCATTGACGAAGGACCGGGAATAACTGAGGCCGTTGTGGCAGGCCATGTAGACCCAGGCGATGACGTGGCCGCCCAGGAATGCGATCATCATCCCCAGGGCCATGCCCATGAAATCGTCCGGCCCCGTGCCGTAATCTCCACGCAGGAGGAGGTTGCCCATGAGTTTCCTTGGTTATGCCGCCCGTGATAGAAGGTTGTCGAGCCTGCTCAGGCGGGCTTCCTTCCGCCGTTCCAGGTCCGCAGACAGCACTTCGGGCTGCGCCAACGCAGCTCGACACCGGAAGAAATTCTCCCCTTTGCGGGCAATCCCGTCGGCATATTTGGAGGCGGAGCCCTGACGGAGCCCAAAAATCCGGACCAGTTCCTTGAACCAATCCGGAAAACGACCGGTGAACTTCAGCTCGAGAATGACCAGTTTCCCGAAAACGCAGGTGGGATCGTCCATCTGCTCCGAAAACCGGGCCACAAACTCCGGCGCAATGAGCACATTGCGGTCCATGGTGACCCGCACGGAGTTGTCCACCACGCTGATCCAGGCTTCCCGGTCGTAGCGTACATGGGCGACGGGCACCGCGCAGTCGCGCATCATGAGTTCGACAAAACGCTGGATGGCGACGAGCTGCCGGGGGTCATTGGATACCAGTTCCGAGGGCGCCGGCAGCTGCCCGGCAAGCACCGACTCGACGGAACCCCGCTTGATCCCGGACCTCTGCTTCAGAATGGCCTCGTTCATCCTCCGCTTGATCTCGAAAAACACGGGCGCCTGCGGGTTGTCCTCATAGAACCTCAGGCGCAGCTTGTACCGGTTCTTGTCGCCATTGATCGTGCCCCAGTAAATGTCGAGGTTTTCGGAGTCGAGGTAGAGGTTGTGAATCGTATAGCTCAGATCAGCCCGTTTCGCGCCGTATTCGTCGAGCTCCAGGTAAGGCCGGACAAATTCGCGGACAGCGAGGGCAAGCTCCTCCGGAACCACATATTTCAGCTCCCATCGTTGGAGCTGCATTTTGTCATCTGCCATACACCGAGCCCATGATTTCTCCGGGAAACATCCGTCTGTCAGGCGGATGACACGAGAATGTCACCAAATTCTCAAAGAAAATCTTGGCTAACAGCAGAATCACCTGGGGGTTCATGCGTTTAAAGTGTGCGCCATCCTAAGCAGACGCTGTGCCGGTTCCGTTCGGCTTTCCAAGAAGTTGACATCCGCCCCCCCAGAGACCTCCACGGGATTCATTGCGGGAGCCGGGATTGCGAAGACTTCCCCGTTTGTGGAATCTCTTCGCACCACAAGGTACCACCCTACGAAGTTTCCGTCATGAACCCGCCGTCTCTCGTCACGATCCACCCGTACTTCCAAATCCACCCCGGCAAGCGGGAGGCCGCCGTCGCCCTCCTGCCGCAGTTTGTCGAACGAACCCGGACCGAAGCCGGGTGCCGTTTCTATGAATTCACGGTCAATGGCGACTTGGTCTTCTGCCGGGAAGGCTACGACAGTGCCGCGGACACCCTGTCCCACCTGGCCAATGTGGGAGACCTCCTACAAAAAATGCTGGCCGTCTCCGACCTCGCGAGACTCGAGCTCCACGGTCCCGCCGCCGAACTCGATCAACTCCGGGTTCCGCTGGCGGCGTATGGCGCGTCCTGGTTCGTACGCGATTGCGGATTTATCCGCTGACGCGCCACCACATTCCATTCGCATCACCCCGTACTCGCCCCCTATTTCATGAAACTGCTCAATGTCGGCGTCATCGGCCACGGCTGGGTCGCCACCGCGCACATCCCCGCCATCAACGCGACCGGCAAGGCCCGGGTCACCGCGATCTACTCCTCACGCCCCCTCGACGAAGCGGCCCTCTCGGCCAAGTACGGAGGACCGGTGAAGGGATACAACGATCTGGGCCGGATGCTGTCCGATCCATCCATTGATGTCGTCACCATCTGCAGTTACCCGCAGGACCACGCCAAGCACGTCATCGCCGCCGCCCGGGCCGGGAAGGACATCATCATTGAGAAGCCGCTGGCCATGTCCTGGAAGGACTGCCTCGCCATGGACAAGGCCATTCGCGAAGCCGGGGTGAAGACCTGCGTCTGCTTCGAATGCCGCTGGTCCAGCCAGTTCCTGGTGACCAAGGCCGTGCTCGACCAAGGCCTGCTCGGATCACTCCACTATGGCGAGGTGGACTACTACCACGGCATCGGTCCCTGGTACGGACAATTCCGCTGGAACACCCGCAAGGACGCCGGGGGCAGCGCCCTGCTGACGGCGGGATGCCACGCCCTCGACGCCCTGCTCCTGTGCCTGGGCAATGACGTCGCGGAGGTGTCCAGTTACGACACCCGTTCCCGAAGCAAAATCTTCGAGTCCTACGAATACACCACCACCAGCGTCACTATCCTCAAGTTCAAGGGCGGGCAGGTCGGGAAATGTGCTGCGGTCGTGGACTGCCTTCAGCCCTATTATTTTCACACTCACCTGGTCGGCAGCGAAGGCAGCCTGCTCGACCGGAAGTTTCACTCCAACAAGCTGGCGACGAACCGCCACCAGTGGAGCGAACTGTCGATGAAGATGCTGGATTCCGGGGATGTGAGCGACCATCCGTACCAGACGCAGTTCACCGCCTTCTTTGCCGCCATTGAACGGGGTGAGGACATGCCGCTGACCAGCTTCAAGGACGCCCTCAGGACCCACGAGGTCCTGTTTGCCGCCGACAAATCCGCCGCCACCGGCAAGCCGGTCAAACTGGGTTGAACCAACGACAATCAAGCCGCGCATGCCCTCCGTCCTCGCCCTCGCCGCGCATCCTGACGACATTGAATTCTATTTCGCGGGAACGCTGCTCCATCTGAAGGCGTCCGGCTGGGACCTCCACTACTGCAATGTGTCCTCAGGCAACCTAGGCAGCCTGACGATGTCCGCCGCCGATACACGGCGAACCCGCGAATCCGAGGCCCGGGAGGCCGCCGCCCACCTCGGCGCGACCTGGCACGCGCCCTTCTGTGACGACCTGGAAATCCTGTACACCGTGCCCAATGTCCGACGCGCCGCGGCAGTCATCCGGGCCGTCCAGCCGCGGATCCTGCTCACTCATTCCCCCGTGGACTACATGGAGGACCACGAACAGGCCTGCCGGTTGGCGGTGACCGGGGCGTTCGCCCGCGGCATGCCCAACTTCTGGACCGAGCCCGGTCATGCCCATGTGGAGCACGAGGTGACGGTGTACCATGCGATGCCCCATGGCCTCGTCACCCCGCTGCGGGAACCCGTGACTCCCGATCTGTTTGTGGACACCACCGACGTCCATGACGTCAAACGCGCCGCCCTCGCCTGTCATCGCAGCCAGAAGGAATGGCTTGATGTCTCCCAAGGCATGGACAGCTACCTGGCCACCCTGGATGACCTTTCCCGCCGCGTGGGCAAACTCTCCGGACGCTTCGAACATGCCGAAGGCTGGCGCCGGCGTCTCCACCTCGGCTTCAGTGCAACCGACTCGGATCCCCTCTCCGAAGCCCTCGCAACCCGCATTGTGAAGGGGGGGATTTAGTCATTCGTCCTTTGTCTTTGGTCACTTGTCAGTCGCGCGACCAATCACCAATGACCAGTGACAAATGACCACTCTCTAAAAACATGCCCCGTAAACTCAGCGCCATCGCCCCCGACTGGTGGGATTACACCACGCTCGACTCCGAACTGATCGCCGATGCCGCCGCGCTGACTCCGGCGAAGCTCGCCGGACTGTCGCGTCCGGGCTTCCGTGTGGTGTTTTACGACACGCTGGAGGACTTCTACCTGGCCGAAGCCCTGGAATATATCGACGCCTGGCGCCAAAGCACCCCTGACAATCCGGTCGGCATCTGCGGTCCAATCGGCCCCACCGAGCAACTCCCCCTCGTCGCCCGATTGGTCAATGCGCTGGAGCTCAACCTCGGCTCGGCCCATTTTTGGGGCATGGACGAGTGGTTTGATTCGACCACCGGACGCGAGGTCCCGGTCACCCATCCCCTCAGCTTCGAGCGGGCCGATCGCGAATTGTGCTTCAACCGGATTGACCGTCGTCTCCGCATTCCGGAGGCGAACCTCCATTTTCCCAAGGGTGACACTAAGAGCTACCGATCGAGTTGGAATGCCGGGGTTCGATGCGCGGTGATGCAGGGAGGTCAGGGTGATATCAAGCACTGGGCCTTCAACGATCCCCTTCCCCGGCGCGGACGCTGGAAGCATGAACCGCCGCCACCGGAGGAGTATCGGAAGCTCGCCACCCGGGTGGTGTCGCTGCATCCGCTCACGCTCGCCCAGAACGCGCGCACGAGCGGTGGCGGCAACATCACGATGGTGCCCTCCCAGGCCATCACCGTCGGGCCGGTCGAGACATGGAAGGCGGACCGCGTCTCCATCTGGCACGCCGGCACCCATGACAATCCCCTCGGACAGCGTCTCACGGCGCTCATGATTTCGAAGCGGATTGCGGACAGCGCCGTCCCGATGTCCCTGCTCGCGGATCACCCGGACGTGCAGTTCAACTACTATCGCGGAGGCCTCGGCCGGTGTGCCGTGGAGATGCACTGACCTCCAACCCCGTGGATCGTCAGGGTGCATCCCGGATAGGGCGCCGTGCCCCGCCGGCATGGAAGGTTGCGGCGGGGTCGTGGATGTTTGGCAAACACCATACGGCTCCGTTTATGCACACCTCCAGTTCCCGGCGGATTCTCCTTCGCGGCTTCACCCTCATCGAATTGCTCGTGGTGATCGCCATCATCGCGATTCTCGCCAGCATGCTGCTGCCCGCTCTCGCCAAGGCGAAGGGCAAGGCCAAGCAGACGGCCTGCATGAACAACATGCGGCAACTGGGCATCGCCACCGTGATGTACGTGAACGAGTTTCAGAGGTACCCGGGAACCCTGTTCGCCCAGGGCGGCTTTCGTTACGTCTGGCCCGCCCGGCTCTTCACGCAGATGGGGACCAATCGTTCCGTGTTTTGGTGTCCGGCTACGAAGCCGGATTGCAAGTGGGACACGAACGTCAACAAGACCCTCGGCGCTGTTGCGATGGTTCCCGGCCCCCGGGATCCCTGGGGCATCAGCGAGACCGCCCGTTTCTCCATTGGATACAACGACTGGGGCCCGTTTCCTGCCGGTGGTAACAGTGGACTGGGAGGGGACGTGGACACCGTGTCCTTCGAAGTTCGCGAGTCGGCCGTGGTCGCCCCAACCGAAATGATCATGCTTGCGGACTCCAAGCCGGACCGCTCCTTCGATGGCAACATTGATCCCACCACCAAGGAGGAGTGGCCCTCCAACCGTCACGATCGGAAGACAGTTCTGATGTTCTGCGACGGC
The DNA here is from genome assembly GCA_046346705.1 of Verrucomicrobiota bacterium. Taxonomy (GTDB): domain Bacteria; phylum Verrucomicrobiota; class Verrucomicrobiia; order Limisphaerales; family UBA9464; genus UBA9464. Next base: position 298,028 of record JAXMHR010000001.1, read on the forward strand.
CATTCGGAATCCGCGGTCCGGAACAACGTGATCGATCCCAATAACGAGATGTGGCACAAGCGCTGGAGCAACAAGAACATCGTCGAAGGAAAATGGACGGTGGACAAGACGGCGGCCAACAAGATCGATCCGTAATGCCCCGCGGGCACCGCGCCCCAAGGACCGTGGCCGCGTGGCTCCCCGTCGCGGTCTGGATGGTCCTCATCTATTTTGGGTCCACAGACCTGCTCGCCGCCTCCCACACTTCACGTTTCCTCGGCCCGCTGATCCTTTGGCTGGCGCCAGGACTCGATGCGAACACCGTCCACGGGCTCCAGGTTTTAATCCGAAAAGCCGGCCATGTCTCCGAATACGCCGTCCTCTGCGCGCTCTGCTGGAGAGCCCTGGCGATCCCGGAGTGGAGGACGGAGGCACGCGGGGAATTGCGGCGGCGGGCCATGACGGCCTGGGGAATCGCGGTCGCGTTTGCTGTCACGGATGAATGGCATCAGTCGTTCGTTCCGAGTCGCGAAGGACAGGCGCGGGACGTTGCCGTGGATGCCCTCGGCGCCGCGTTGGCCATCGCGGGAATCCTCTGGTGGATCCGCCGCCGCACCCGCACCGATCCTTCACCCCTGCAGAAGACCTCTTGATTCGGTCTCCCCAAGTTTGGGGAACAGACCTCGAAGCCGCGAAGCGGGACACTCGGGACACGGACGCGTCGTTGGAAACTCCGGACGACGAATCCGTCGGCATGAATCGCCCGCTCCTTCCGCCCGCCCTGGCCTTTGGCGCAGGCATCCTCGCCAACGAATTCCTGCGGCACCCCCCCGGCTTCTGGCTGGCATTCCTGGCCATCATTTTCGGATTGGCCTTGATACCCGGGCGCATGGCAATTGCCGCCTTGTGGACCGGATGGATCCTCGCGGGTGCCCTGAACCACGCGATCCACAACACGCCTCTCTCCCCCCAGGATCTTCGCCGGGCGACCGACACAGAGGCCCGTCTCGTGGAACTGCAGGGCCGCATCGCCGAGACACCCTCGCTACGGTTGAAGGAGCGACGCAGGCGTTGGACGAGCCGCACGCTGGCATCCCTGGACGTGGCCTCGTGGCGGGAGCCCGGGGGAGTCTGGAGCCCGGCAACCGGCACCGTCATGACGTCGACCCGGGGAACACTGCCACCTGAATACTTCCGGGGCCGATACGCCCGGGTCACCGGCGTCCTGCAGCTTCCCCCGGGTCCCGCCGCACCCGGGCTGTTCGACTACGGCCGGCACCTTCGGCAACAGGACATCTACCGAACCCTGGACGTCTCCGGCCCCGAGGACTGGATTGTGGAGGGAGAGCCGAACGCTCGGGCTCCGTTGAGTGAACAGTTTCTTCCGTGGGGCCGTGAAGCGCTTGCTCGCGGGATCCCGGAGGACGAGGCGACGCATCTCATGTGGGCCATGACGCTCGGATGGCAGACAGGACTCTCCGGAGAGACCAGCACGGCATTCATGGAGTCCGGTACCATGCACGTGTTCGCGATTAGCGGACTCCACATCGCGCTAATTGCCACGCTGGTTTGCGCCGCGCTGCGTGCCGCGAGGATTCCCCGGGCGGCGACGGGACTGATGGTCATCCCGATCCTTTGGTTCTACGTGGCCGCCACCGGCTGGCAGTCCTCCGCCATCCGGTCTGCGATCATGATGACGGTCATCACCGGCACCTGGATCCTGAACCGACCGGCAGATCTCCTGAATTCCCTGGCAATGTCCGCCCTCATCATCCTGCTGTGGCAGCCAGGTCAACTCCTGCAGGCCGGATTCCAGCTTTCCTTCGCCGTCGTCGCGGGCCTGGTTCTGCTGGTTCCCGTCGTCGAACCCCTGTTGTTCCGGGCACTCCAACTCCGTTCCGACCCCATGCTCCCTGACGCGTTGCGACCCCGCTGGAGCCGACGCCTGGATCGTCCCATCCGGTGGCTGACCTCCGGACTCGCCACCGGAATTGCCGCCTTCTTCAGTTCCCTGCCGTTCACGGTCCAGACCTTCCACCTGTTCAGTCCGGTGTCGGTGGTGGCGAACCTGGTGGTGGTGCCCCTTTCCAGTCTGGCCTTATCGGCCAATGCCCTTTCGTTGGCCGTGAGCCCCGTTTCGAAGGACCTCGCCTCGATCTTCAACGCCAGCGCCTGGGTCTGGATGCACGGTATGGTGGCCCTCAGCCGATGGTTCGCGGGCATTCCCGGTGGGACCTGGTATGTTCCCTCGCCCCCCTGGCCCTGGTGGAGCGTCTATCTGGCGACCCTCCTGGCGCTCGCCAAAGGCGGCCAACCGTTTCGGCGTCATCCGCGCATAACGCTCGCCGTCGCAGTATCGCTCGCGCTTCTGGCCGGATTCGGAGTGAGCCGCGCATTCCGAAGGACGTCGATTACGGTATTGTCCGGAGGGGAGTCGATCCTGGTGGATGCACCAGGACGACGCCAGGACCTCCTCGTGAACTCCGGCAGTGAAACGAGCGGTCCCGGCACGGTGGTCCCGCTGCTCCACACTCACGGCTGGAATCGTATTCCCACCCTGATGCTCGCCCAAGCCGACGCATCGAGAAACGGGTATGCCCCCGGGATGGTGCGGAGGTTTTGCCCGGGCAAGCTGGTGGGAGGAAGTCCGCGCCTTCGATCCCCGGCCTTTCGGGAGGCATTGCGGGAGGCAGAGAAACTCGGAATCCCCTTCCGCCGTCTCCACGAGGGGACCACCGTGAGCGGGTGGTCGGTCCTCTGGCCCCGATTGTCCGATAACGCCCGATCGTCCGAAGAGGCGGCCCCCGTCCTCTCGGGATCCTTGGACGGTTTTCAAATCCTGCTGCTCCCCTCTTCGGACCGGAAAACGCAACGGGCGCTTTTGGAAACCCATGCCGGCAGCTCACGACTTCAGGCGGACCTCGTCATCGCCGGCGCCTCCCGAAGTCCGGAGCCCGTCCTGCCGGAACTGATGGAGGCCATCCAGCCGCGTTGTCTGATTCTCCCCTCCGCGCCCGGGACGACCGCGCCCCCCATCGCGCCCGGGTATCGGCGCGCGATGGAGGACGCCGGCATCTCCGTGATCTGCACGCGGGAACACGGAACCATCACCCTGGAACTGGCTCCCGGCCGGATGGAATTGAGGGGCATGGATGGGATTCGGAAATCCTGGAAGGGATCATCGGGGCCGGAGGGGGTGAATTCTTTTTCGGTTCCCATCCGTCTGGAACGCTTCCCATCCGACGATTCTTCAGATACACCGGACGTGTTCACCCCTCTTTGACGATGGACATCATCTTCAAGTGTCCCGCCTGTCACCAGCAACTCGAAGTGGACGCGGCGGCGTCCGGCCAACAGATCGCGTGTCCGGCCTGCAGCAAGGCGATCACCATTCCGCCGCCCGACGCGAGCAACATGAAGGTGGGCATCGCGGCCCACTCCTCGGCCGCGGCCAAGGAGGAAAAGCACTTCGCGGTCCCGGTAACCGAGGGTCCTGTCGAGGCCCTGATCAAGAAGGCCCACCCACCTCTGGAAGCAGCGAAGGACGGCCCCCGCAAACTCCGGGTTCGCACGATTCGCCACATCGACTGCAAGGAGGTCGGCCACGACAACTTTGACGCCATGGTCACGGAGGCGCTGAGCAAGATCGGCGAGGACAATATCGTCAGCATCAACACGATTAACTACAGCTACGTCGAAATGGGCACGCAGAAGCTCCTCAACGATTTCGGCGTCCTGATCGTGTACAAGGGGTGACCCGGAGCCCCGGAACGGGTTAACTCCGTCCGTGAGCACGCCCGGCATCAGCTCCGAGGGATACGCAGCAACCCGAGGTCCGGATACTCCCGAACACCTGCGGTTGCAGGCCGCCCGTCGCCGTGAGGCGGACTGGACGCGCTGGGGGACCTTCCTCCCTGAACGCCAATGGGCGACCGTGCGCGAGGACTATTCCCCGGAGGGCGACGCGTGGAATTACTTCCCCCACGACCACGCCCGAAGCCGGGCCTACCGTTGGGGCGAGGACGGACTGCTGGGCTGGTGTGACCGCCAATGCAGGGTGTGTTTTGCCCCGGCACTCTGGAATGGACGCGACCCAATCCTGAAGGAACGACTTTTCGGCCTGACCAGCACGGAGGGAAACCACGGCGAGGACGTCAAGGAGGAGTACTTCTACCTGGATGCCACTCCCACGTCGTCCTACGCCGCGGCCCTCTACAAATATCCGCAGGCCCCGTTTCCCTACGCCCGACTGGTTGAGGAAAACCGAAGGCGAAACCGCCGCGACCCCGAATTCGAACTCGTCGATACCGGAGTGTTTTCAGAGAGCCAGTACTTCGATGTCCGGATCGAGTATGCCAAGGGGGCGCCCGAAGACACGTTGATCCGGATCGAGGTGACCAATCGCGGCCCCGAGACGGCGCCCATCGACGTACTGCCCACCGTATGGTTCCGAAACAATTGGAGCTGGAACTGCCCGCGGGAAGGAGTCGCCGAACGCCCATCGATCCGGACGGCCGCACCGGACCGACTCGAACTGCTCCAGGAATCGCTCGGCCCGACGTGTCTAACCTTCGCGTCCGGGGAGTTTGGACCGACACGGGTGTTGTTCACGGAGAACGAGACCAACCGGGAACGGTTGTACGGCGTGCCCAACGAGCGCCCCTGGGTCAAGGACGCCTTCCACACTTTCCTGATCGACGGCGACGAACGGGCGGTGAACCCTCACGGCGAAGGAACCAAGACGGCGCCGCTATACCGGATGCAATTGCGCCCCGGGGAATCCCGCATTCTCCGGCTGCGCCTTTCCGCGGGAAGCATCCCACCTCCGGGCCCGACTCCCTCGGACACCACGGCGTTCGACGCGTTGGTGACGCTCCGGCGACGGGAGGCGGACGCCTATTACGAGACGCTCCATCCGGCTTCCCTGGATGCCGAAGGACGCCGCGTTCTTCGGCAGGCGTATTCGGGACTCCTTTGGTCCCGTCAGTTTTATCACTATGTGGTGGAGCAGTGGCTCGACGGCGACCCGGGACAGCCAAAGCCTCCCGAGTCACGTCTTACCGGGCGCAATCACGACTGGCGTCATCTGTACGCCCGGGATGTCCTGTCCATGCCCGACAAGTGGGAATACCCCTGGTTCGCCGCGTGGGATCTCGCGTTTCACATGCTGCCGCTTTCGCATGTGGATCCCGACCACGCGAAGTACCAGATCCAGACCCTGCTCCGGGAATGGTACCTGCACCCCAACGGACAGATCCCCGCGTATGAGTTCGCACTGGGCGACGTGAATCCACCGGTACACCCCTGGGCGGCGTGGCGGGTTTACAAGGTGTCCGCCCCGCGCGGTGGACGCGACCGGGACTTCCTCGAAGGGGTCTTCCAGAAGCTGCTGCTCAACTTCACCTGGTGGGTCAATCGGAAGGATGCGCAGGGTCAGAACCTGTTTTCCGGCGGATTCCTCGGACTCGACAACATCGGCGTCTTTGACCGGTCGCATCCGCTCCCTCACGGGGGCAGCCTGCAGCAGGCCGACGCCACTGCATGGATGGCCTTCTACTGCTCGACGATGCTCGCCATCGCCCTCGAACTGGCGTGGGACGGGCACCGGGTCCACACGGCCTACGAGGACATGGCCAGCAAGTTCCTCGAACATTTCGTCCAGATCGCCGAGGCCATGAACACGCTCGGAGGCACTGGACTTTGGGATGAAACGGACGGCTTTTATTACGACGAGATCCGGCTGGACGGCTCCACTCATCTGCTCAAGACGCGGTCGCTGGTCGGACTCATGCCGCTCATCGCCGTGGAGGTGTTTGACCACGAGCAGATCGAGAGACTGCCTGGATTTACCCGGCGGCTCCGGTGGTTTGCGCAACACCGGCTGGATTCCGAACGCGGCGTCGCTCTCGGGTATTCGCGCAGCCGACAGAAACTGCTCCTCTCCATTCCCACCCGGGAGCGGCTCCGAAAGGTGCTGGGCTACCTCGGACACGAGGAGGAATTCCTCTCGCCCTACGGCATCCGGTCCCTGTCCCGCTTCCACGAAAAGAATCCGTACCGGCTGACGCTGGACGGCATGGAACACCGCGTGGATTACGCCCCGGGCGAAAGTGACAGCGCCCTGTTCGGCGGCAATTCCAACTGGCGCGGACCGATTTGGTTTCCGGTAAACTATCTGTTGATCGAAGCCCTGGAACGCTACCACCACTTCTACGGGCCCGAATTCACAGTCGAGTATCCGACCGGCAGCGGACGCCTCGAGACCCTGGCGGGAATCGCCGCGGACCTGGAACGGCGCCTCGTATCCCTGTTTCTACCGGACGCCGCCGGGCGCCGCCCCTGCCATGGAAATGATTCACGCTTCTCCGGAGATCCCCATTGGCGCGACCTTTTGCTGTTTCACGAATATTTCCACGCCGACACCGGACGCGGCTGTGGCGCGTCGCATCAGACAGGCTGGACGGCGCTGGTCATCCGATTCCTCCAGGATCGGTCGCTGTCCCGCCCGCCTGCTTCAACACCCCGGTAAGCTTGATCCGGGATTCGTGAATCCCGAATCCGGAAAACCCGAGGTCTTCGGATTCGCTTTTGCCGCGGGAGGCATCAGATTGGAGCGCCAGCATGACACGGTCCGTCTCTCCAGCCCTCTCCCGATGGATTTCCCAGATGGGGAATCAACCCCGGTTGGCCGAGGTCGTCATTCGCAGGCGGTCGCCTGGGTTTCTCCTCTGCCACCATGAGGATGTCGGCACTTCAGAAGAGCATCTGGTGGTCCTCGCACCCGAGGCATTGCGGGAGTGGTCGCAGACAAATCGGGTGGGAGCGTTCCGGCCAAACCGGACCTCACCTGGCCTTCGTCGAGGATGGAAATCCGAACCCACGACCGAGGGGGAATTGGAGACAGCCCTGGAAGGGCTCTATCCCGGGGCAGTCGCAGACTGGTATGCCGTCCAATCGGGGACAGCCACGGTCACTTCCTTTCGGGAGTTTGTGGAACGCCAGACTGGAATGTACCGGAGAGTCTCGGAACTCGAAGACCCCCAGGCCGTCCGGATCGTTCAGGCGGCCTGCGAAACGGGGAGCTGCCTCCGGCAGCGGCTTTGGACCGTGTCCGACCTTCCCCCCGACGGGCCCGGTGAAAAATCGGTCATCCCCTGTCTCGAACCCTGCGCCCTGCTGCTGGAATTCGCCCGTCGCGCGCAGCAGATGGAGAAGGAACCGGAAGTGTCCGTTCCGTTGCGCGCAGCGGAGATGGCCACCCTGCGCGCCAGCCTTGAGCACGCCCTGAATCAACCCGACCCTGCGACGCGGGAAGGAGACACCGCATCGCCGTTGAATCCCCGCCGACTCCGGTTGCTCCGCAACCGCCTGGCGGAATCCTTTGGAGTTGACGAAAATCCCCCCAAAGAAAGTTGATCCCGTTGGCCACCCCGCCAGAGTCATGCCTTCCGCATCGATCGGCATTCCTGCTCAAATCCATGAAGTCTTGCTTTCGCCCCCTGTTGGCCCTGCTCCTGGCACTAGCGATTCGTGATTGTGGCCTGGGTGCCGAGTCTCAGCCCCCGGTCGTCCCTGTAACTCCTTCGCCCGCGGCTCCGGCGAACCCGGCAGCCCAACAACTGCCAGCCCAGGAGGACTCGGCGTGGAAGCAGGTACTGGAATCGACCAACCCCCCGCTGCCGCCCGGTGAATGGAACCAGAAAAAGCCGACCAACGAGGAGTACGCGGCCTTTCGATTGAAAATGGGGGAATCCGCCGCAAAGGCAGCGGATCTCGCGAAGGAGTTTGCCACCCGGTTCCCCGACAGCACCCACGTCCGGGAGGCGAAGGAGATCCGGGTCAAAATGCTTCGGGCCGCCGTGGGTCTCGGAGTCGAAAGCCGTTCAGAGGAACTGGCCGGCCTCGGTGGCGGGACGCCGTCCCGCGAGCCCCGAAGTCGTTCCGCCGAAGATCCGTTTGAAAAGAAAATGAACGCCGCGGCAGAGAAGGCCATGGCGCTTCAAGACAAGGGAATGGAAGTCGTGCTCGCCGAGTTCGAAAAGGGCATCCGGGAGGTGATGAAGGAATTTCCCGACCGCATGGAGGTTTACGGAGCCCTGATGGAGGTGGTGAACGGAACCTCACCGGAACACGCCGCCGAGCTCGCCCGGGAAATTCGCGACAGCAAGGCGCCGGAAAACGTCCGTCAGGCGGCCGCGGCCCTGCTCAAGAAATTTGACCTGGTCGGGAAGCCGCTCGACCTCAAGTTCACCGCCATTGATGGCCGCGAGGTCAGCATCGCCTCGCTCAAGGGCAGCGTCGTCCTCGTGGACTTCTGGGCGACCTGGTGCGGCCCGTGCGTCGGGGAAATCCCGAATGTGAAGGCCGCTTACGAGAAGCTGCATCCGAAGGGATTCGAGATCCTCGGGATCAGCTTCGATCAGGAAAAGGACGCTCTCGAAACCTTCGTGAAGAAGAAGGGCATGACCTGGCCCCAATACTTCGATGGGGAAGGCTGGCAGAACAAGTTCGGGCAGGAATTCGGCATCAACTCGATCCCCGCCATGTGGCTGGTGGATCAGAAGGGGATCCTGCGGGACATGAACGCCCGGGACGGACTTGCAGGGAAGGTGGAGAAACTCCTCGCAGAGAAGTAAGGGGAATCGAGGGGACGCGGTGCCACCGGAACACCGCAGGGAACGGGAAGACCTTCAGATTCAGGACTGAGCGCCGGCCGGACTCCCGTCCTTGGGAGTCAACCGGAGCACCGACTCCCTCATTTCCTTACCCGGCTTGAACTTCACCACCGCCCGGGGCGGGATGGGGACATCCTTCTCCGGGAGATTGGGGTTCCGTCCGATCCTGGCGCGCCGGACCTTCACCTCGAAGACACCGAAATTCCGAAGCTCCACAGTTTTGCCCTGCGTCACCGCTTCCGAAATGTAGTCGAGGGTCTTTTGAACCACTTCCTGGACCTTCTCTTGGATCAGACCGGTCTCGGAGGCGATTCTCACCACCAGGTCGCGTTTTGTCATAGGATCGAATCAGGTTGGCGCGCTTGGGAATCAAGCACTTGATGGCGGAATACGACCGCTTTTTCCGCCGGTCAAGCCGGGACTCACTCGCTTTCCGAACGCTTCCATAGGGGCGTGCACAGCCCTTGGATCGTTTCCAATTGTCTACAAAAGACCGCGGGCAACCTTCGTCCGGATCGTTCCGCTGTCTCAGGATTCCATCGTGGCCAGTTCAACGGGTTCGACGTTGACCCCTTGTTTGCGCAACCAGCGGACGCCAGCCGCAACCTCCGCGGGCGCCCCCTCCAACTCCAGACAAGCGATCCCGATGTCATCCGCCACACTCACCTGACGCACGTTGGTGATCACATCAAACTTGTGTCCCAACTCCCAAATCACCGGCTTCTTGATGAGACGTGCCGGAAACATCAGCCACAGGCGGGATGCCTGCGGTGGAACGAAACGGGACGGGGTCTTGCGCTTGGGAGTGGCCATGAATGCGGTCGGAGAAATGGGACAGACTTCGAAAATCAACCGCCGGCAATCGCCGGAATGATGCTGACGTCATCCCCATCCTTCAGCGGGGTGTCGTTATTCTGCAGGAATCGAATGTCCTCCTCGTTCACGTAAACATTGACGAAGCGGCGGACCTGTCCCGCGTCGTCCACAAGCCGCTCCCGGATCCCGGGAAATTGCGACTGCAATTCGGCAATGGCGCTCCCGATCGTGCCGGCGGCGACTTCGACGACGTCCTGATCGTGGGTCAGTTTCCGAAGCGGAGTGGGAATGCGAATTTTGACGGGCATGGCGATTGAAGTGGCGAAAGCTTCCGGCGGGTGTGGTGTCAATGCAAGCCGGCAGGCTCAGCCTCCGGCAAAGGCGGGAATGATGCTGACCTCGTCGCCCGGCTTGAGCGGCGTGCCCTGCGACTGCAGGAAACGAATGTCCTCGTCATTCACATACACGAGCACGGAACCGCGGATACGCCCCTGATCATCGCAAAGGCGGTCCCGGACACCGTTGAAGCGCCCGTGAAGCTGTCCAATCACCTCACCCACGGTGCGGGCGCGCACCTGCACGGTGTCTTCGCCGCCACAGAGCTTCCGAAGCGTCGGGGGAATCAAAATGCGAACCATGACCGGTAAACGGGGAACGGGGTTAGGCGGTGACGAGTTCGGGATTCTCGCGGGACAGCAACGCCTCGAACTCGCGGAGGCTGGGCTTGATGTCGCGGGGTTGTCCGACGTGGCCCACAACCGCGTCAAGCGTCTTGAGTCCATTGCCGGTGATGCACAGCACTGCGCTGGAATCCGAGGCAATCTTCCCGGACGCGATCAGCTTCTTGGCAACCCCGACGGTCACTCCGCCGGCGGTCTCCGCGAAAATGCCTTCACATTCGGCCAGCAGGCGGATGCCTTCGCGAATCTCGTCATCGGTCACGTCATCGCCGGATCCGCCCGTCTCCTTCATGACGCGAAGCGCATAGAACCCGTCCGCCGGTGTCCCGATGGCCAGGGATTTGGCGATGGTGTTCGGCTTCTGTGGCTTGAAGAAATCGAGGCCCGCCTTCTGCGCCTGGGTGATGGGGTTGCATCCCGTGGCCTGCGCGCCGTGGATCTTCCAGGGGGTCTGCGGCACGATCCCGAGCTTGGAAAACTCCTGGTAGCTCTTGTGGATCTTGGTCAGCAGGGAGCCCGAGGCCATGCAGACCACCGTGTGTTCCGGGATTCGCCAGCCGAGCTGTTCCTGGATCTCAAATCCCATGCTCTTGGAACCCTCGGCGTAGTACGGCCTCATGTTCACGTTCACGAAGGCCCAAGGATACTTCCCCGCGATCTCCGCGCAGAGCCGGTTGACCTCGTCGTAGTGACCCCGGATGCCGATCACCGAGGCTCCGTAGACGAGCGAGTTCACCACCTTGCCCTGCTCGAGGTCGTGGGGGATGAAGACGAAGCAATTCAGGCCCGCCGCGGCGGCATTGGCGGCGACGGAATTGGCGAGGTTTCCCGTGGACGCGCAGGCGACCGTCTTGAAGCCAAGCTCCACCGACCGGCTCAGCGCAACGCTGACGACACGGTCCTTGAACGAAAGGGTCGGATAATTGACGGCGTCGTTCTTGATCCACAGCTCGCGGATCCCCAGGCGTTTCGCGAGGCGGTCGGCGCGGATCAGCGGAGTATAGCCCACTTCACGACCCACCGTCGGCTCACCGGCAATCGGCAGCAACTCCCGGTACCGCCACATGGTCTTGGGCCGGCTGCAGATGACGTCCCGGTTGAGGGTCTTCCGGATGCGGTCGTAATCGTAGGCGACCTCCAGGGGACCGAAATCAAATTCGCAGACGTGGGTGGCACCCAGGGGATACTCATGGCCGCATTCGCGACACTTGAGCGCCTTCATGAAACCTTCGCTGTTGCTCATGCCAATCGTTCCGCGTTCCGCCGGTTTCCGGGGCGGGGAAAACAAAACCCCCTTCCCAGACTGACATCCGATGAGAAGAGGGCGACAACGCGGACCGGCTCCTCTCATCTTCGCGAAATCGCCGTTGCCGGTATTCCGCCGGATTTGGCACCTGGACATCGAACTGCCGGTTCGACCGGTTGCCGTGGCATCATCGGGCCGTTTCCCTCCGCCACTCTGGATGAGTGTCCCGGTTGCCCGGAACGGAAAGACAAATGCGGGACCCACCCGCCCCCTGTCAAAGGGATTTTGAGGATTCCACCCTCAGTTCAAATCGCCCGCGCGGCTCCATTCCCCGCAACACGGGTCCCAAATGCACGGTAACCACCAACGCGTGCCGTCCCCATGGGGACAGGCAATGACGGCCTTTCTGCCAATCTTCCCTGCCTTGCCACGTTCCGAAAAATCTCGAACCCGGAATGAACGGTCCGCCCTCCACACGTTCGGATCTTCCATGCATCGATCCAAGGTCTCAACTCCCAGGCGAATTTGATGAACCTTGACGAGGACGTTTCCCAACCCACACAAGATCCCCGTCCCCACATCCCCCGCGGCATCGACCATGACCTGAAAGGGAATGCACCCCGGGTGCCGCATTGATTTCGAATGAAGAGTCCCCTGTACCGAATCAGCCTGTCCGCCGGGTTCTTCCTCCTTTGGCTAGGGGTACTTTATGCCGGAGCAGACCATCCGCCGCCGATGGGATTCCTTTGGGTCATCCTGCTCGACCTGCTGGCTGCGGCCCTGGTTTATGTTCGCGCCCCTGTTTATGTCGCTTGGGCCCGCACACGAACACCGTTCCGGGTGCTTCGGGCCTTCCGGGACGGGGCGGGAGTGGGCCTGATCTTTGCCACCCTCGCGTTAATGTTGCCCGGGAGCGGCGAACCCGGGATTCATCCGAAGTTCACGGATCGAATCATCTGGTTTCTTGTCCTCGCCGGTGTGGGAGCCGCCAATGCCGGGGCCACCTACGGCCTTTGCGCCCTCAGCGCTCGGCGAGAATTCCCACTCCAAGGGGATCGACTCCTCCCCGAATAGAATCGGGAGGCCGGAACTGGATTCCAACGTTCCGCCGGCGACCGTGCCTCCGCTTCTTCCAACGGATTTACAGAAGCCGTTCCGGCAACATTCGTGGACGCTGTGAACCACTGAAGGAGACCGGCGGGTTCCCGATGCGCTTACACCCGCGGGTCAGGTCCTCCGGCACAAGAACCACCAACCCCGGGACGATTCCACCTTTCAGCGGCATGCCATTCCGGGGACGAGACAAACTCGACCAGATCGCAGTCATTGGAAGTCCCCGCCCAAAGGATGCGCCCGCCTCGTCGGACGAACTCACTCAGAATCCCGTGGACCAAACCCAAGGCCATCAGGGTTGCCTCCAGCGAATCGCGCCCTCGCTGATCGGGAGGCGGTTCAACCCAGCCGTGGAATCGCACCCGGCAACACCAGTCCTGGCCGTCGGGCCACACCGGGCCCAATTCAATTCTGACAGAAACGCGCCCTCCCGAAGGCTTGAGCAAATCCACCGAACGAACCGCCCAAGGATCACCGAAATTCATCCCCTTGCGCGTCGATCCCATCGATCAACGAATCATCGGCCACCCGGCCTCGGTCATGGCACGATAACCGCCGGCCAGCGACCAGACGTTGGTGTAGCCCATTTTCTGCATCGCTTCCGCGGAGAGCGCACTCCGGTAGCCACCGCCGCAATACAGGATGACCTCGGTTCCCGGATCGGGAATACGGGCCTCGACATCCCGCTCCAAAATCCCCTTCCCCAGGGAAACGGCCTCTTGGGCATGTCCGGCCGCCCATTCGCTCTCCTCGCGAACGTCCACCAGAACAATGCCCGGACGTGCCGCAATCCGCTCGCGCGCTTCCGCCACCGTCACTTCCCGGACGTTCTTCCGCGCCGCCTCCACCAACTTCAGGAAACCGGGTGCATGCTTCATGGCGACAGCCTGACTTGCCCCGGGACGCCTGCCAATCCCACACTCCGACATGGATGTCGTGAATCTTGACGCCGCACCACCCTTCGTCACCAAGGATGGATCGGAAATCCGCGAACTGCTTGCCCACCGCAACTCCATCATCCGCAACCAAAGCCTTGCGGAGGCGCGCCTCCAACCCGGCCAGGCCACGGAGGAGCATTACCACGCCAAAACGGAAGAGATCTACTACATCACGCAGGGCACCGGACGACTCCGGGTGGGCGAGGAAATCCGGGAGGTCCGGGCCGGGGACGCCATCGCCATTCCGCCCGGACAACGCCACAAACTGTGGAACACCGGCACAGAGTCCCTCCGACTGCTGTGCTGCTGCGCCCCGGCTTACGAGCACAGCGACACCTTCATCACCGAGTGACCGGATGAAACCCAAATCCATCCGGCTTTTCATCAAGCCGTATTGCGGCTGGTGTGATGAGGTCATGGAATGGTTTGCCGAGCGGGGCATTCCCTACGAAACGCTCGACGTCACCCGCAATGCCGCCGCCCGCGCCGAGATGTGGGAACTGACCGGACAAACCCGCGCACCAAGCCTCGACGTGGACGGCGAGATCCTGGCCGACTTCGGCGCCGATGAACTGGAAACGTGGTGGCAGGAACGGGGATTCGAGCCACAAGGGTGAGATTTTCCGAAACGATCTTCCGAACCCGGTGATCCACCCGACATTCCGGACCCATGGCCGACCCGTCTCCCGATGCAGACGCTGATCTGATGCTTTGCGTCAAGCGGGGCGGGCCAGAGGCGTCCGAGGCCTTTGCCCAACTGGTGTCCCGCTGGAAACAACCAGTGATGGCCTTCGTGTTTCGGACCCTTCCCGATCCCGATGAGGCGGAGGACCTCGCCCAAGGCGTCTTCGTCCAACTTTGGCGAACCGCCGGACGGTATCAGCCGACCGCAAAGTTCAGCACCTTCCTGTTCACCATCGCGCGCAACCTTTGCCTCAACGAGGTACGTCGCCGAAAGCGGCATCCCGCGGATTCCCTCGATGAAGCTTCGCCCGACGACGAGTCGCATCCGGCCCGGCAGGCAGCGGATCGCAGCGTGACCGGAGCGGATATGGCGATGGAGAATTCCGAACTCCACGACAAGGTTTCCGAGGCGCTGGCGGATCTTCCCGAAAAGCAACGTACGGCCCTGATGCTCTGCCGTGAGGGCGAACTCAGCTACGAGGAGATCGCCGCCATTCTGGAGACCTCGGTGCCCGCGACCAAGTCCCTCATCCATCGCGCCCGGGAAGTCCTGAAGTCCCGCCTCAAGCCCTATCTGCGCACCGGGGAATGGAGCAATTCCTGAAGCAACTTTTTCCGGAGCCCGGTGATCCACCCTCATACGCGATGAATCCGTCCCCCGATTCCGAAGACTGGTTGGATAACGTCCAGGGTCGGCGCCTGTCCCCGGAGGCTGCCGAACGTCTTCGACGGGAGCTGGCCTCCCGCCCTCGCGAACGCCAGCGATTGGAGGAGGAGCTGGCCCTCAACCGCGTCCTGGATTCCCTGCCCTGCCCTGAGGTTTCCACCAACTTCCTCGCCCAAGTCGAAGCGCAGATTGTCCGGTCCGAGGCCGGCAAATCCCGGGAACGTTCCGGACCCTGGCAGTGGTTCGGCGCGTTCCATTGGATCCGCCCTTGGGCGACGGTCGCCGTCGCCCTCGTCGCGGTCGCGGGCTGGTGGCAGATCCGCGTTCACGAGCGCAGTTCCCTGGCGGGAAACCTCGCAGCCGTGTCCCGGGTGGCGGGAATGCCAGGCGTGGATTCGTTACAGGATTTCGAGGCGGTGCAACTCCTGCGCACCACCGCCCTCCCCGGCGATGTCGAACTGCTGGCCGCGCTCGACTCCAATCCGTCCGCCACGACCCCATGAAGGCCGGACTGGTTCTCGCCCTTGCCGCCGGCCTGCTCACGGGTGCCGAGGTCTCCGGACAGGAACCCGTCCGTCCAACGAATGGCACCCGGGTCCCGAACCCGCCGCCGCCGGTTCCCCCGGCGCGCAAGGCACCGACCGATCTGTTCCGAGAACTGCTCGCGGCGTCCCCCGCGGGACGCGAGGCGATGCTCACCAACCGCACCCCGGCAGCGCGAAGCCTGATCGAGTCGAAACTTCGCGAGTTTGAAGTGCTGCCGCCGGACCAGCGGGAACTCCGCCTCCGGGTCGCCGAACTCCAGTTTTACCTGTCCCCTCTCCTGCGTTCGGCACCCGAAGGACGCGCCCGCCTGCTGGGTGCGGCACCCGTGGAGGTTCGCCCACTGCTGGAGGAGCGTCTCCGCGCGTGGGAAGCACTTCCCGCCGACCGCCAGCGGGATCTCTTGGACAACGAAACGATGTTGCCTCGGTTTGTGAGGCTGCAGGTTGCCGATCCCGCAGCCCTGACCAATGCCCTCCAGGCGGTGCCGCAGGAACGTCGCGCCGAAGTTGAGGCGCAGTTCATTCGCTGGCGGGAACTGACCTCCGAGGAACGATCCCGCAAGACCGCGGAATTTCAGCGCTTTTTTGAACTCCGTCCGGCTGAGCAGCAGAAGGTCCTGAAAATGATCTCGGCCGTGGAACGGGTGCAGATGGAACGAACGCTGCAGCAGTTTCACCAACTGCCCGCCGACCAGCGGGACCGGGCTGTCCGAGGTTTCCGCCAGTTCATGGAGATGTCGCCGTCCGAGCGCGAGGAATTCCTCCAAAGCGCCGCCAAATGGCAGGCCATGACTCCCGCGGAACGTGACGCCTGGCGCCGGGTCGTGGATCGCGCGACACACCCGCTTCCCCTGCCGATCCCACCCGAACGGGCCCGGAATCGCGGCGTGGCAATGACCAATTCCCCCGGTCGCTGAACCAGCGCAGGTCGTTCGCCAGGACGACGGGATCCGCGGGCGCCTTCGGATTCGCACCCTGCTTGAGATGGGCCCCTCCGGCTTGAAACCCGGAGGCGTTGTCCGATGGCTCCCGGACACCGAAAACACTCTTACCACGCCGCCATGCAAACGGTGTTGTCCGTCGGCCCCTCGTAGGCACCGCGGAACCAGCGCAACTGGCGCCTTCCCCGCCACTCCACAGAACCATCCAACCGCGCTGCATTGGAGCCCCCGGCGATTGCCCCGACCTCCGCGACATAGCCGGTCGAATCCGTCAGGGACAATCGGGACGTACGAACCACGAAGCCCGCGCGCCCGTGGGCGACGACAAGTCGGCTGACACACGGGGCTGCATACGTCAGGTCCGCGGCAACCGTGGCCTGCGGATCCTCCGTCAGGCGCGTGGGGGAGACCCAGGGGGTCATCACCGGTCCCCCGGTCGGTTCCCAGCGATTGGGACCGCGACCTCCCAGGTACAGGTATCCGATCTGAAGCGAATCCCGCTCATACGGCCAGCGCCATTCATTCGAAGCCAACAACATCGGGCGCACGTTGGGACAATCGAGCACGTTGGAGGATCCGGCATAGGACGCGAGGGCACGGGCCACGTTGGTGTGAACCAGCGGAAGGTAGATGGCCGTGCGTCCTGGATGACGCCCCTCCGGCAGCAGATCCCGGTTGTCGGCGCCATACAGGTGAAGTCCGAGAGAAACCTGTCGCAGGTTTCCGCGGCAGGCACTCCGCATTCCCCGCTCCCGGGCCCCGGGAAGCGCTGCCAGCACCAGCGCCGCCAGCACCATCAAAACCGCGACCACCACCAGCAGTTCGACCATGGAAAATCCCCGGAATCCCCGCCGCCGCGACGGTCTGGAAACCCTGGAAAAATTCACGTTCAGGATCCTGATCCCGCGTTCCACGGACGCAAGCCCACCGACGCGCTCAGGTTCCTCAGAGTCTTTGCCGTTGACTTAAAAACTACCATGGTAGTATTACCTTGGTCGTTGCACCCATGAAATCAGCCACCCATCACCGGCTCGGCGACCTGCAGTTGCGCATCCTGCAGGTCCTCTGGGAACGCCCGGGCGTTTCCGTCGGCAACGTCCACGAGGTGCTGAAGCCGGAACGCGACCTCGCCTACACCACCGTCGCCACCATGCTGCGAAAGATGGAGGCGCGCGGGCTCGTCTCGCACCGCGAGGAGGGGCGGACATTCCTGTACGAGGCCCGCGTGGCTGCGGAGGACGTCCATCGAAGCGTCGGGGCGCACCTGGTCGAGCGGCTCTTTGAAGGAAGTCTTGCGGACGCCGTCAGCCACCTCCTCACAAGCCGCGAGGTCAGCGTCCGCGAACTCGACCAACTGGAGAAGTTGATCAAGGACGCCAAGCGGAAGAGGAGGACGACGTGAATCCGCCGGACCTGGAATTCTGGGGTCGCACCTTCGGAGTGCTGGCAGTCGAATTCGCTGCGGTGGCCGGCGTCGCGGGAGCATTCGCCCGGACGACGAAATTTCCCGCGACTCGGAAGCGCATCTGGCAGGGAGCCCTGCTGACGGGAATCCTTCTGGTACTGGGTGAAGTGACCGGACTCCGCCACACGTGGCGACTCCTTCCGGTCCCGTTCGATACCGGAACCCCTGCTGCCCGACGAATCGTGGCGACTGTTGCCGCGCCTTCCCCGGCAGCGGAAGTTCCATCGGCCGAAGTGCCCTGGCAGGAATCAGCGAGTCAGCCCGCGGCGCAGCCAAAGCGCATCGCCGTTTGGTGGCCGCTCTGGATCTGGATTGGGGGTGCCGGACTCGTGGTGGCACGAACGACGGCCATTCGCCTGTGGTTGTTGAGAGCCCGGAAGCACGCCAGACCCGGAACTCCGGAATTCCAAACGATGCTGGAGACGCTGGCTCCCAGGCTCGGACTTCAATGCGTCCATCTCTGCGTCTGGCAGGGCCTCCGCGGTCCCGTCGCCTTCGGATTGTTCCGCCCCACCATCGCCTTGCCTGCAGACCTCGACCGGCGGTTTAGTCCCGCACAACAAGAGGCGATGATGGCGCACGAACTGGCGCACCTCGCCGGACGGGATCCCGCCTGGTTGGCCGTGGCGGATCTGCTCGTTGCTCTGATGTGGTGGCATCCTGCAATCGGGTGGATGCGCCGCCGTTTCCAGAGTGCTGCAGAAGCCATGGCAGACACGGCCAGTTCGCTGGTTCCCCAAGGTCCCGCCTCTTTGGCGGAGTCCCTGATCCAATTGGGACGCGACTGGGTCCCGCCCAGTCCGATTCGCGGACTCGGCGTCGCTGGCGGTGGCTTCCGATCCGAATTGGGCCGGCGGGTGGATGGACTGATCCACGGCACTCCCGTCTGGCAACCCGCACGACGGAGTGATCGCATCAAAATGTTTGGAGTTGTCCTTCTGGCTGCCGCCCTGGGTTCTCTGCTGCCGCTTCCCGGAAGGCCGGATCGATCGCTTCTGAGCGTTGCCCGCGCGGCGACCCCGTCGCCCGCGATCGATCCCCAGTCCACACGAGATTCCGGCCGCGTGGCAACGGTGCGCTCAGCGGAGGCCCCCAACTCAGGCGTCCCGCCCGCGGCCGCCCCACCCGCAGCGACCGCTGCCAGGCCCGGTTTGCAATTGGAGATCCCTGGTTCGGGAGAGGTGAAATCCACCTACGTCGCCCTCAGGGAGCCAACACCGGCGGATTTCCTGCCGCCCAAACCGTCCGAACCATCGTCAGTGGAGCTTTTAACCCGCGTCTTCCACTTGGACGCCGACAAGCTTCATGCGGCAACACAGTCCATTCTGGAAGTGCCGCCAGCCGAAACGCCATCCGCACGGGTGGTCTGGGAATTATTCAAAACGTGCGGGATTGATTTCGGCGTCACACCGATTGGCAATCCAGCAGCGTCCGAACGCGCCCTCTACTTCAACACGACCCGAGGTCTCCTATTTGTCCGAGCAAGCGCCGCTGACCTCGATGCAGTCGAGCGCGTCCTGCAAGGAACCCAGGCGAGCGAATCTCCATCCACAGGATCCACCCCCCGAATTACCCTGAACACCTGGTTCGCCGAAATCGTGGCGGGAGGTGCCGACGACCTTGGACTGGACTGGATTTTCGGGGTCTCCCCAACGAATAACCCCGCCACAGAGAACCTCCCCCTCGCCACGGGCCGCGGGAGAATTGAGGCCCTGCGCAATCCAGGTCAGGTCACCACCCTGACCGGAACCCAGTTCGACGCCTTGCAGAAGCGTCTGTCCGAACGAAGCGGAGTCGATTGGCTCCACGGCCCTGCGGTCACTACCCGCTCCGGCATGGAAGCACGGGTCCAGGTCCAGGATATCCGCACCATAGTGACCGGAGTCACCGCCCGGGTCGATCCCAAGGCGGAGGCCGTGGGTTTCGACGGAGTCGTGGTCGCACCAACCAATGCACCGGCGAGCGTTGAGTACGGTACGGAACAGATGGCCTTTGGACCGGAAATCCTCGTCCGCCCCGAAGCCGAGAACGACCGCTGGAACCTCCAACTCACCGCACGGATGACGGAGTTCCTCGGCTACGACGATCCAGGACCGGTTCAAGCCACGATTCGCACGCCCAACGCCAAGCCCCTGAAGGCCGTGGCTCCACTGCCTCGACTGCGCATCCGTGAGGCTTCAGCCTGGGCAAACGTGGGAAATGGCGATGTGGTCGCCCTCCGTGGCCCCATGGCGGAGTCCCAAAACGTCGAGAAAGGGGGACTCTTCCGCCGCGGGGCAACCAACGTTCTCCACAAACGACTTTACGTCTTCATCCAGGCCGAGACCACCGCACCGGGGACCGCCGGAATCGAAGCGCCCGGGAAACCTCCGTATTTGCAGGTGGTCCGAATTCCCAAGGAAGGCGACCTCTGCCACATCGGAAAACGGGAGGTGCGGGAATTCGAGCTCTCCGGAGTGATCCGGTCCCTGGCCCTCGCACATCCTGAACTGCGGCTCCTCATCCGGAATGAACCCGGCGTTTCGAAGGAATGGACCCGTAGGATCCAGGACGCCGCAATGGAAGCAGGCGTCGAGAATCTCCTCCTGTACGCGATGGAAAAGTAGCGGCGAGTCCATCACCAGGTAAGGCGGACGGACTCCTGGATTCAACGATGTTCCAGAATCCGCCCCGTCAGCGCCCCCGGCAATCGCTGCGCTTCCTTCACGCCACCGGAACGTCATTCACCGTCCCCGTGTCCGAAACTTCAAAGACATGGGCATGCCACTCCGGCACGTCGAGGTAGAGCCCTCGCGACTCGAGATCGTGTCCGTCGCGATCATAGACGGCCGCGCTGAGCAGGTCCTGAAGTCGGTGTTGCTTCCCGGCAAGGTCCGGCCAGGGAAGTCGGACATAACACTGGGCGGGGTGATCCGAAAAATTCACTGCCACCAGGGCTCGCTCGCCCTCCGGACCCGTCCACGCAAAGGCAATGAAATCGGATGCGGTCGGATTCCCCTCCCACGCCGTTGCGGTTTCCAAAAGCCGCCACGAACCCTCCCGGAACACCGGCTTCTTCAGGACTTGCAGAAGGCGGGAATAAAAGGACTGGAGGGCTTCATCGACAAGCTCCTCCGGACCCCGCACCAGATGGGGCGAAATTCGAACCCGTGCACCCGTGGACTGTCCTTGGTGGAAAAACCGCAGGCCCGGCGTGAAATAGGTGAGGACCGCCGCAGCTCCGTGACGCTCATGCGAAAAGACGGACGCCGCCCGGGGTTCGTCATGGTTTTCGAGAAAGCGCGCAAGATGCTCCTGATAGTCGAGCCCCGCCCGCAAATGATCCCGGACCGGGGTCGCCGGACCGTCCCTCAATCGATCATAGAGACGCTTGTCATAGCAGTAATCGAATCCCTTCTGCTGAAGCGTCCATTCCAGGTCCCAATACACCTCGGCGAGGAAGGTGAATCCGGAGACCGCATTGCGGACCCGCGTGATCGCCTCCGGCCAGAAATCGCGAGCCTCGCGCCCCCAAGTCCGGTGAAACACCTCGGGCAACAGCAGCATCGCCATGTCACAGCGCACCCCATCGCACTGCTTCGCGATCGCGAGCAGTTCACCCGTCATCGCCTCCTGAACCGCGGGGTTGCCGTAGTCGAGCTGGACCGTGTCCGGCCAACCGGGGAAATACGGATCCCGGCCGTGCGCAAGGATCTGTCCTCCACCCGCCCTGAAGTAATTCCGGGGGGCCAGCGCAAGCTCCCGATCGCCTCCTGCAACGAAGTAGTCGGGATGCGCCATCACCCAGGGATGGTCCAGCGCCATGTGATTCGGGACGAAATCCAGCATCAACTGAAGACCGCGCTTCGCGAGGCGCTGGCGGAACCGCTTCAGAGCCGAAGGGCCGCCGAGGGATTTCGCCACGGAATAGTCCTGGATCGCAAAGCAGGAACCTCCGATGTCCTCCTCGGTGAGGTCTGGAAGCGTCAGTTCAAACTCCCGCCGCCATTCCGGATTCGCCCGTGAAATGGCCCGCCCGGTGGCGCCGGTCTTCCAAACCCCGAGCATCCACACCCACTCAAAGCCGTCCGCTGAGAGTCGGTCGAGTTCGGCATCCGGAATGTCATCCAGAGTCGCCGGTTTTCCCAAGGTGCGGGAGAGGCGGGTCAGCCACACACGGGTGTTGGCCTGAAGAAGTGGGGGATGCAGGCTGTGGGACATGGCGGGAACCTCCGGGGTTGTCGGGACTTAACCTCCGGCCACCAAATCTGTCGCTGCGAAAATCCCCGGTGGCAAGGACCCCGGTCCGCGCCCAACTCTTGCGGTGGACTATTCCGCGAGCAGCTTCTTCCGGGCGGCGGCCAGATCCTTGAGCTTTTCCGGACCCACCTTCGGATAGTGCAAGTCGAGCCTGGACAGCGTGTCGATCACCGCCGCGGCGACGACGAGTCGGGTGAACCACTTGTTGTCCGCTGGCACAACATACCAAGGCGCCTCGGGAGTCGCGGTGTGGCGGATCATGTCCTCGTACGCGTGCTGGTACTCCTTCCAGAACCCGCGCTCGTAGATGTCCGCCGAGGAAAACTTCCAGTTCTTCTCCGGATTCTCCACCCGCTCCAGAAAGCGCCGTTTCTGCTCCTTCTTGGAAACGTGGAGAAAGAATTTGCACACGACCACCCCATTGCGGTTGAGGTAGCGCTCGAAGGCCCGGATATCCTGAAAACGCTCGTCCCAAATGCGCTTGGTGATTCGTTCCGCCGGGAGTCGCTGTTTCTGGAGCATTTCCGGATGCACCCGCACGACGAGCGTCTCCTCGTAGTAGCTGCGGTTGAAGATGCCGATGCGGCCGCGTTCCGGCAGCGACTTCATGCTCCGCCAAAGGTAGTCGTGGTCCAACTCCTCGCTGGTCGGCGCCTTGAACGAGAACACCTGACACCCCTGCGGATTGACGCCCGACATGACGTGCTTGATGGCGCCGTCCTTGCCCGCGGCATCCATGGCTTGGAAGATGAGCAGCACCGCCCAACGGTCCTGGGCATAAAGGCGGTCCTGCAACTCCGCCAACGCCTCGACTCCGTTTGCCAGCGCCTCCTTGGCCCGTGGCTTGTCTTCCGAATCCAGGTGGAGCGTGTCGCCGGGATCCACCTTCGAGAGACGGAATCCGTCACCACTCTTGAAGCGAAATGGTTTCGCAAACTTCCTGGCCTTCCGGCCCATTTCCTTGAGGTTCATGCAGAGGATCGGTTCATGTCTGCGGATGGCGCTGGCGGTAGCCCTCCAGAAAATTTCGAACCCGCTGCATGGGGTCGGTCCCGGAGGTCCGGCCAATCCACGCCTGTAACTCCGCGTCACTGACCGTGGTTGGCTCCACCTCCGCCTTCGGCCCCAGACGACCCAGGAGTTCCATCACCGCCTGGGAGGAGGGGAACAGCGCTTCATCGAGCAACTCCGGTTTTCCAGCAGCCCCGAGATACATGGAGTCCACCCACTTGCCGTCCGGACGAAGAATGAACAGGGACTCCCTCACCAATTCGTCACCGGGAGCAATGCCAGCCTGGACCACCAGGAATGGGCCGCGATCCGCGCCCCCGGGGTTGAGGTTCCACATTTCGACGGACGTGAAGCTGTTATTGATCGTTCCCATGGGGTCGCTTGTTGATGACAGAAATGCGAATCGCTGCACAGCCGGAATTCGGTGCCCGGCGAACTGCGGACAGGCTGAAGCCTGAACTACGAACGGTAGTTGGTTGTGCAGCCTTTAGGCTGTCCCTACCGCTTGGCCATGCGGGCCCGCGCCTGCTCCAGAATCTGGCGCTCCTCCGCAGTCAGGCTCTGAATGCCGTGAGCCGCGATCTTGTCGAGGATCGGATCCACTTCCGTGGTCATAAACTGATCGGGACGCTTGGGGTCCGCGGCGCGCTTCCCCGGTTTCGGCGCATCCCACTCCAACTGTTGCCAATGGGCCGAGCCGGAGGGGGGCGGAAGCGGGCGGCGCCAACGGAATCGAAACCGATCCCAAAGCGCGCCAGCGCCCCCCAGCGCCGTGGCGGCGGGTCGGGCAAGGTTGAGAAACAGCAATCCTCCCAGCATCCCGCCGAGGTGCGCCGCATGGGCCACATTGCCTCCGGGGGTCACCGCGCCCACGAGGGCGATCACCGCGCCCCAGAACAACAACATCTTCGCCCGCAGCGTCACCGGGATGACAAAGAAGATCAGCACCGTGAACTCGCGTTCGGGAAACAGCGCCGCATACGCCGCCACCAACCCGAAGACCCCGGCCGAGGCGCCGACCAGCATCCCTCCAAAGTACCGCGGGGCAAGCAGCGCGCACAGGAGTTGCACCGCGCCGCCCAGGATCCCACTGAACAGATAAAGCTTCAAAAACGTGACCCGCCCCAGGAACTCCTCCAACTCCCGCCCAAACAGATACAGCGCCCAGCAGTTCAGCAGCAGGTGCAGCAAACCTCCGTGCAAAAACTGAAACGTGATGAGCTGCCAAATTTCGCCATGGCGGATGCCGGACAAACTCAACGCAAAGTATCGGTCAAACGGATAAGCGGGCGACCAGTTCCGCACGGCCAGCTGAAGGAGAAAAACCAGCACGTTGGCGATCACCAGCGCGACCGTCACGGAGCCGCGCCCATGCGACTCCGGCTCCCTCATGTATTCGCGGTCGGCAAGCATCGTGTGACGACAACGTAGCCGGACCCGCGTCCGGTTCAATCCAGCTTTGCGAGTTCTTCCCGAACGAGTGCGGTGAGCGGACGCAGCGTCTCCCGGGTGAAGTCAAACCGGCAGCCCGCCCGCTGAAAGAGTTCCGGAAGCGGCCGGGCGCCCCCCAGGGCCAGCCCCGCCTTGTAGTCGGACAGGGCGCGGACGGGATCCCGCATGGAATTGGCCCACACCTGCAGGGCTCCCAACTGGGCAATCCCGTATTCCACGTAGTAGAACGGATAGAGGAAGATGTGGAGCTGCTTGTGCCAAAGATGGGCGCGGGCCGCCTCGAAGCCACTCCAGTCCACATCCCCGCCAAACCGATCCATCAGCGCCTGCCAAGCCGCCGATCGTTCCGCGCGGGTATGCCCCGGATGCGTGTACACCCAGTGTTGGAAGGCATCCACCGTGGCAATCCACGGAAACACACCGACGATGCCCTCCAGATGCACCCGGCGTGCCCGCTTTGCGTCGGGCTCCGCATAGAAGACGTCGAGGTGGGGAGCCCCGAGCAGCTCCATGGCCATGGACGCCACTTCACAAAACTCAATGGGTGCGCCGCGATAGGCATAGAGCGGTTCGTCGCGGGTCGCGAGGGCATGAAACGCGTGCCCCGCCTCGTGCAGGATGGTTTCGACGTCGCGCTGCAGTCCCACGGCGTTCATGAAGATGAAGGGCAGTCGCGACTCGGCGAGCGTGCTTTGGTAGCCGCCCGGTGCCTTTCCCTTCCGGTTGGCCAGGTCCAGCAACCGCAGGTCGCGCATGGTCTGGAAGCCGCGCGCGAGCTCCGGATCCAGCCGATCAAAGATGACCTGCGACCCCCGCTCCATCGCGTCGGTATCCGCAAACGGACGCAGCGCCGGGCGGTTCAGCGGATCGACCGAAAGGTCCCACGGACGCAGGGCGGCCACTCCGAGTTGCTGACGACGACGCGCCTGCAATTCCCGGATCACGGGCATCACCTCCGCCTCAATGGCGTCATGAAAACGCTCACAGTCGGACGGCCCGTAATCGAAACGGCCCCGGAGGCGGAAGGCATAGTCGCGGTAGTTGGCGAAACCGGCGTTTGACGCCATCCGCCCGCGCAAATCGACGAGACCGTCATACAGCTCCTCAAAGCGATCAGCCTCCTTCAAGCGCCGATCCGCAACTGCCCGCCAGGCCTCCTCGCGCAACGGACGGTCCGGATCCTCCTGGAACCGCCCCATCGCCACCAGGGTCCGCTCCTCACCGCGGAACTGCACGGTCAGGGACCCGGACAACTTGTTGTACTCGTTGCCCAACTTGGACTCCTCGGTTTCCAGCGGGACATTCTCATCCCGGTACAACTCCACCAGCAGCGCGGTGTCCCGGTCAAAGACCTCGTACCGCGAGGCGGGCAGCGACTTGCGGAGCGGATGCGCCAGATAGGCCTTCGCCACGGCAAAGCGGCGAGGTTTCAGCGCCGGTTCCACGTGCTCCACGAATTCGAGGTAGGACTTCTCGGCTTCCGGACTGTCGGTGTGACACGTCATCGCGATGTACCGGCGGCTGCTCTCCTCATCCAACGCCGCGGCAAGTTCGCCCGTGTCCAGGATCCACTGCTCGAACTGTTCCACCGAGGCGCATTGCTGGGCGCGGGCATCGAGTTGGTCAAACAGCGGTGCCACCTGACTCCAGTCTCCCAGGTCAATGGGGGCGGGAACAAACCGCCGGGGGGTGTGGACGGGCAATTCTCCGAAGGGCAGCAGGCTCATGTCGGCCAACGTTGCGGGACATCGCCCCTCGGGGCAAGTGCACCGGGCCCGCGGACGGGCCGACCCCGCGGCCGACGATGTGGGCACCTACATTCCCCCTGCCCCAGAAATCATCCAGCCGAGGACGCCCGGCACGACTCTCCCGGTCCCTACGGTTTGAGCGCAGGCGCCTTTTTCGGGGTTGCGCGCAGATACTTGTGACACGCGACACAACTGACCGTGAGGTCCGAATAGGCCTCCACCGCGGCATCAATATCCCGGACCTTGGCCGCCTTGACGAGGGCTTCAGCGGACACCCGGAACTGGGTTGAAAAGAGTTCGTAATCGGGCGTCTGCATTGCCATCCAGCCGCGCTGCCCGCTGAGCGTGATCAAACTGGCGGCGTTGGTTTGGATGAGCCCGAAATCCGCGACGGCGAGACCTCCCAGGATGCGCTGGGACGTCGCCAGTTTCTGGCGCATCACCGCGGCCGTGTCGGCATCCGCTGCCCACGTGCGAACTCCGGCCAGAGTCGTCATCAGAAGTGCCAACTGAAAAGTCTTCATAAGGATCCTCGGAAGAGAATGAACCACAGCCCGACGCCGAAACACTCGCGCCCCGGGACGAAGGCGGCCACACGAAGATTGGAATATCCTCTACCGATCTTGCCCGCCGGGTTCCCGGGGTTGTCAGGACCGCCGGCCCCGATAGTCTTCCTCCCGGTGAAGCTCATTTCCCGCCGCCACAGTCTCGGTCTCCTGTGCCTCTTCCCCGCCGGCTGCGCCGGACTCGGAGGCGAACCTCCCCTGGAGATCCTCCTGTCCAACCTCCGGCCCGGCACCGGAGGTGGCCTCGGCGAGGCCCCGTTGGACTTCATCATCCGGATCGAGAACACCTCGCCGGAACCCCTCACCGTGGACGGGGGATCCTACAAGATTTACCTGAACGATACCTACATCGGACAGGGCCTCTCCAACACTCCGGTCACCCTGCCCCGACTCGGCAGCCAGACCATTACCGCCACGGTCCACGTCAGCACCTTTCGGCTGATGGGATCCCTCTACAGCATCTTCAAATCTCACCAGGTGTCGTACCGCCTTCAGGGCACGATCTATGCCTCCCGAAACGGAGGTGGATCCCATAGCTACAAGGTCTCTCGAGAAGGCACGGTGAATCTCGACGAATTACAGGGAATGCTGACCAAGTAGTCCGGATCGCGGCACGCAGGAATCCGCTCCATCCCAGTCGCCCGCCAGACGGCCAGACATACCTGCTGGAGGTCGTTCCGACACCTTCCACTCGTGAACGGGAGCCCGGCTCATCGCAATCCTTCTGGAAGGCCCCCGGGGTGCATTCATTCTGATTGCCCGCGGAATCGGTGCTGACTAGCTTCCGCCCCGGTCCGCACCGTGCACGGGTAGCTCAATTGGATAGAGCGTCGGTCTCCGAAGCCGAAGGTTGTGGGTTCGACCCCCGCCCCGTGCACCATTTCTTTTTCCCCGCGAAATCACGAGGGGACGTTCGGTTCCCCGATCGCCCAGAGCCTCTCCAAGGATTCTCTCGGGACAAATTCGGGACTGCGCCGGGAACTCCTGGAGCCACGGGCAATTCGGGGACAGCGCAGGGGCTCGTGCGCAATTTGGACTCGACGCGGGCTCCGTAGGTAATCGGGGCAAACCCAAGCTAAGTTCAGCCCCCAAGGCGACCCGACCGATCCTCGAATCTCCCGTTAAAGATCCGGTTGCAGCCCTTGGATCCCCCCTCCTCCGGCGAAGTAGCCCCATCGGAAATTTACTTCGACTTCCAACCGCATCCCACTAAGTGTCCATAACTATGTCGCACCCCAAACGACCTCGCTTCCCGGTTTGCCACAGCCGTTGGGTCCTTTCGCACCTGATGATCCTCCTGGCATGGATTTCCCCAGCAGCCGTCGCCCAGCGGAACCTCGTTGTTTTTGACAGCCCGCCCGGGGACTACATCGGCGCTGGCCAAACCTATGTCACCACCGATACATCCCAATTCAACATCACGGGCACCCCGGAGGCTTTTACGGTAACTGCATTTGGGTACTGGTTCGCGTTCGACGGACCGGGCGAATCGGCGCTGGGGGTCGGGAGGCATCCGAATGCGCTCCGTACACCGTTCAATGGAGGCCAGCCCGGCATTTCCATCTCCGGCAACGGACGGGGCTGCAACACGGTTTCCGGAAGTTTCGAGATCCTCGAGATGGAGGTCACGGACGGAACCATTACCCGGCTGTGGCTGAAATATCGCCATTCCTGCGAGGGGTTCATGCCGGCCGGCACCGGCGAAATCCGCATCAACTCGGCCACAGCGCCGGAATTCCCCGAACCTCGCACCCTGCATGTCCCCGGCGAATACCCGACATTCGCGGCCGCCATTGATGCCGCAGCCTTGACCGGAGACACGATCCTCGTGGCCCCGGGCATCTACCAGGAAGCCCTCAATTTCCGAGGCAAGCGCCTCCGGGTCCTGGCCAGTCAGGGTCCCGCTCTGACCGAGATCGTCGGCTCCCCGGCCGCACCAATCCTCACCGTGACCGGCGGCCAAGGACCGGAAACCCGCCTTGAGGGTTTCACTCTACGGGACGGCTCCGGCGGCGGAGTGAACCTCTCGGGTTCGTCCCCCACCCTCGCCGGCAACATCATTTCCAACTGCAGCTACGGAGTCATGGTGTCGGGAGCCAGCCCCGTCATCGTGAGCAATCGGATCATTGGGTCCTACGGAAGTCCTGTATTCGGCCTGGGCAACGGAAGCGGCGTGCACCTTCAAGGCAGCGGGTCCGCCCAGATCCTCGAAAACGAAATCTTAGAGAATATGGCTGGTATCACCTGCTGGGCCGCCGGCACGCCCCGGATCCAGGGAAACTGGATTCAGGACAACCTCGGTGATGGCATCAGCCACGTGAATTCGTCGGACTCCGACATTTTCCAGAACATCATTTCCGGCAACAAAGGCCATGGAATCGTCTGGCTGGTCCCGTTTGGCAACCGAGGTCCCCGGGTGGTCTTCAACACCATTGCCGACAATGGAGGCAACGGGATCTTCGCCGATGGATATGACGGCGCATCGGAAATCATCGACAACATCATCGTGGGCCCCGTCGCCCTCTACTGCGGAAACTTCAATGACATCAATTCACCGTCCATTCGGTTCAACCACGTCTTCAGCCCCCTCGGCACACCCTATGGCGGAACCTGTCCGGACATGACAGGAAAGGACGGCAATGTTGGCGGAGCGCCCCGGTTTCTCAGCACGGGCGATTACCATTTGCAGGCGGACTCCCCGGGCATCGATCGGGGAACCCGCTACGAGGGGTTCGAAACCGACCTCGAGGGGAATCTCCGAGGCATCGATGCGAATACCTCCCAGGCTGGATCTCCCGATCCCGGGGCCCTTGAATACGTACCGCAGCCGCCCAGGCCGCCGGATCCCGTGATGGCGTCCTCCCTGGCGGACGGCGCGCTGCTGGCGTGGAATGCCTTTGACGCCGCCAAGGGCTACGTCGTCACCCGATCAACCCAACCCTCGGGACCATTTCTCGTGATCGGGTCCGTCGATGGCACACGCTACGAGGATCGAAGTGTGACGGTCGGCACGGTTTACTGGTATTCGGTTGCCGGGACCAATCGCTGGGGCATCGGATCCGGCACCTCTCCCGTCGCCATGCGCGCTGCAAATCGCGCCCCCGTCGCCGGGCCGGATGCGGTGGAAACCGACGAAGACACCCCAGTCCGAACCGATCTTCTCGCCAATGATCGCGACCCCGAAGCAGACGAGTTCACCTGGACCCTCCTCGACAGTCCGCCCGACATTGAAGTCGGCCTGGAATCCTCGGGCATCCTGCACCTAAGCCCGCACCCCAATTGGTACGGGACGAACACGATCCGCTACCGACTCGAGGACGTCTTCCACGGCGTCTCCACGGGACTGGTCACCGTGGTGGTGAAGCCGGTGAACGATGCTCCCGTCGCCTACCCAAGGCAGTTTTCGATCACACCCGATGGATCCGAAGCCGTACTCGCACTGCAGGCCGTGGACCTGGAGGGTGACCCTCTGACCGCCGAGGTTGTTGCCCAAGGTGCATACGGGCGCGCGAGGGTTTTGGACGGCGCCCTGGCGTTGGGCTACCGGCCGGCCCACGGATTCTCCGGGAGAGATGTCGTCGCGGTCCGCGTCAGTGACGGCAGGAGCTACAGCGAACCGGTGTCGCTCGTGGTGGACGTGCGCAAACCCATCGATCGGGATACGGACGGGATGGCCGACGCATGGGAGGAATTGTGGGACCTGAACAATCCGCTCGCGGATCCGGATGGGGACGGTGTCAGCAACCGGGACGAATACGTGTCCCTGACCTCTCCGAGAGACCCCACTTCGTATCTTCACATCGACCGCGTCGAGGCGACTGCTGAAGGCTACCTGCGTTTCGAGTGGCCTACGGTCGGCGGCGTTCGCTACCGGATTCAGGTTTCGGAATCCGGGGGAAACTTTGCGGACTTACTCCGTCCCATGGATCAGGAACTCGATTCCGGCGCGTATGGAGAACCCTCTCGGCAGGTCTATCTGGACCTTCGACCATTGTCCTCCGGTGTCGCGCGGTTCTATCGCATCCGCGTGGTCGGATTCTGAGCCAGCGGCCAGAATGAGGCCGGCGGCCACGACCTGGGAGGATTCAATTTCAAACGGGGTATCCCCGGGTCTTGAAGAACCTCCGCGGTGTCATCGTCCTTCCACGCCGCTCGGGAGATCTCGTCGACTGGGAGCCCCGGTAAGCCGGAATCTCCGCCTTTCTTCATGCCGGGGGCTGCCCTGGAGCGGTTGGTTACGGCGGGTCCCTTTTTGCCGAGGGGCCCCGGAAACCCGGCGAAATGCCCGGGCGTTCCGACGGTGAAGTGACAGTTCCTGGGAACGATTCGCCCGAAGCCGGAGGAACCGACAATCGGGCTTGTTTGGAGCGTTCTGGATGGGTTAAAGGTTCCATTGCTCATCCCCGGACTCCATGAAATCTCCCTCTGCTTTGTTGGCATTCGCGCTGGCATGTCCGCTTCCCATGCGCGCCATCGTGGTTTCGGGCCAGGGGGCCGCAAACCGGACCATCACCGTGCCCATTGTCCCCGTCTCGGCTGCGGCCCTGGATCTTTCTGATCGCGACGTCCGGGACGTCCTTTCCAAAATTCCAACGCCCAGATCCCGTGAGGATCTCGCCGCCGCACGCCAATTCCCTCCATTCAGCGGCCTCGGAAGCGATGACGCCGTAGGGGAGCGACTTGATATCCTAATGAGGGGGTCCCTCCGTTCGCTGGAAGTCCTAAGGAACGAAGACGGGGCCGCCGCGTCCATCGTCACTCAACTGCTCAACACCGGACGCCTCGGCCTCGCCTTCGGAGGGGTTCCAGGACAGGACTACGAGATCCGCGACGACGGCTCCGGGCGTCCTGGAACCTCCGGCGCCTGGCTGTACCGGATTCCCTCCCCCAGGCCCGGCTCGAAGGAGATCTTTCTCTACGATCCCGACGGCTTCCGCCTCGCCCACACACTCGGAACGGTGGGTTCCCTGATCACCCTCCCCGGGTATCAGGGTATCCCGCCCTCCCAACCTTCGGACCACGCGCAATGGGCGCTCTCGCTCCAACTCCGGGGATGGACGGCGCGCTCCAATGCACTGGACCGCCTGGAACGCACGGCCACCACCCTCGCCGCCCTGTTGAACCGTCCGGAACTGCCCGAGGACAGCAGGGGATTTGCCCGAGGCATCGGACGTTCCCTACTAAACGACACCTCCCTGACCCCGGGCGGACGGCAGGATCGCATCCGGGAGCTGCTCGCGAATCTTTATGGGGACTGGATTCCGAAGGAGACCCTCGACCTGCAGGCGCGCGGCTTTTATCGCGACACGCTTTCCGCCTACCTCGCCAACCGCCTTTCCTCGGGGAATGGCTATAACGAACCCTTCAAGAAGGCGGGCTTTTTTGCGGTGTCGCTTCCGGGACCGGGCACCGATCGTCCTTTCAACACCTACGTCGGGGGCGTTGCGACACTACTCACGCCCAACACCACGCCCAAGGTGGCCTACGACAACCGGATCTTTCGCTTCACCGGACGGGCGGACGGCACCCGGGAAACCGAGACCTTCGCCATTCCGGAACTGGGGGCGATCTCGATGGCGGGTGTGGACGACAACCGCCTGATTGTCGGCGGACCCGATGCAACCTTTCAACGGTTTCACTTCTATGGGCTCCTCGATGCCAACCGGGACGGACGGATCGAACCGGAAAGTCGCCGGGAATTGTTTTCCACGGACAAATTCCTCGGCGGTGCGTCCCTGCAATGGAACCCCGTCTCGGGTGCAGGAACGGTCCTGGATCGCGGCACCCGGGACCTCTACGAATTCGATGGAAGCGATGCCGCGGGGTTTCCCACCGGTTTGCACCTCGTCGGGTCCCTTGGAAATGAACGAACGGACGCGTGGCGCTTCCTTTTCTCCCACGATGCCCGGTGGGTCCTCGGCTGTTCCGACTTTGCCGGATCCATCACCCGGTACTCGCAGCACGTGGAGTCCTACTTCGACGACATGCTGAAGCGGTACGAACCCCTGCGACTGGCGGATTCGTTCGGCGAATTCCGGCCGTCACCGGCCCCGGCCGGTGTGGTGACCCCCACCACGCAAGGATTGAAATTCACCGGCGCCGCCGACACGGAATACCACCTTCAAACGCAGGAGCCGGCCGGATGGACCGACCGCGGTTCGGCCACCACGGATCCGCTGGGACGGGGGATCTTTGACCTGACTGGTGTCGGAACGGCTTTGAAACTGGGTGCGTACTTTCGCATCTCTTCCTTCGACAACTCGGAGGCCTCACCCTCGTTCCCGATCACCCGCGACCGTACCGTCCCCGAAGTGGAACACCTTCGCGTCCGCGCGGGCGAACGCCTGCGCCTTGACTATTCGGCGACACCGGACCGGGAGGTCGCGTTGTGGGGTGGCGAGACCCTGGGAACCCTCGCGGAATTGGAGACCCAGGAAACGTCGCCATTCGGCACGGGCCTGTTTTCGGACTGCCTGCCCGAGCCCAGCCCGTCGACCTATTTCTGGAAGATCCTGGAAAAGAGTCCCAACGTCCGGACCGAGACCGATTACTACTCGGTGCCGGTCGGGGTCCGCCGAACCATTTACCCGGGATGGAATGATCGCTACCTCCCGGGGACGGAGTTTCGTCTCGACACCCCCATCGGTGCCGCAGCGTCCCTGCTGGTGCTGATGACCATGAACCCGCAGACGTCGGCCCTGCTGGCCACAGCGGGCACGTTCGGGGGAATGTCACTCAACTACCGGCTATACCAAAACGCGGTGTTCTTGGCGGCCCAACAGTCGGTGGTGCTTCCGGATCTGCGCCGACTCCTGCATCCCCAGGTGCAGTTGCTTCCTGGAGGCTTCGTGGTTCCGGTCCGGTGCCTCGTTTTGGGCGGAAAGCATTACCCGATGGCTCAGTTCCGGCTCGCGTTTCCCGACCATTGTCCCGATGCGCACTGGCACGGCAACGTGGTCTTTCCGCTCGAAACACCTCTGGCGGGTCTGCCTGATCCGGATCCGACCCGG
The DNA here is from genome assembly GCA_046346705.1 of Verrucomicrobiota bacterium. Lineage (GTDB taxonomy): Bacteria > Verrucomicrobiota > Verrucomicrobiia > Limisphaerales > UBA9464 > UBA9464. The sequence continues at coordinate 331,803 of JAXMHR010000001.1, forward strand.
TGTGGCTTTGGCGCCTACGATAGCATCCCACAAGAGGAATTCCCGCTCCAGTTTGCGGACTGGCTCGAATTCCGAAAACAGCACCTCCTCAGTTTCCTGAACGTTCCGCCGGCCTCCGCCGCAGATCCGAATTGTGGTCCGGAGCCTGCGCCCGAATAGTCGCGGCACCACCGCATGAATCCTCCCCATGACGTCCTGGTTCTCGGCCTCGGCGGCATGGGCAGCGCCACCGCGTGGCAATTGGCCCGCCGGGGGGTGCGGGTGCTCGGATTCGACCGCCATGGTCCCGCCCATGACCGGGGCTCCAGTCACGGTCGTACCCGGGTCATCCGGCAGGCCTATTTTGAGCACCCGTCGTACGTCCCGTTGCTGCAACGCGCCTACGAACTCTGGCATGAGGCGGAGCGGGAATCCGGCCATTCCCTGCTCACCCTTTGCGGCGGCTTGATGATGGGAGCCCCCGAATCCGAGGTCGTCCGGGGCAGCATCCGAAGCGCCCGGGAGCACGGACTCCCGCACGAAATCCTCGATGCCGCGGAGGTGAGGAGGAGGCATCCGCCGATCCGGCTTCCGGATTCCCACATCGCCCTCTTCGAAACCCGCGCGGGCGTGGTGCACACCGAACGCGCCGTCCAGACCCACCTCGACCTCGCGCGCGCCCACGGGGCGACCCTGAGATTCGAGGAACCGGTCCTGGGATGGGAAGTCGACGGCAGTGGGGTTCGCGTTCGAACGATTCACTCCACCTATCACGCCCAACGGCTTGTCGTCACCGCTGGCCCCTGGGCCCCCTCGCTGCTGGCCGACCTGGAGATTCCCCTCGAAGTCGAACGCCAGGTGCTCTTCTGGTTCCAGCCGCGGACGGGCATCCGCGATTTTCTGCCCGGGCGTTTCCCGATCTACATCTGGGATCGGACCGGCGAGCGCCAACCCTATGGATTCCCGGGGCTCGACGGACCGGACGGCGGGGTGAAGATCGCGTTGTTCCGAACTCCGGACTCCGACCAGTGCACGCCGGAAACCGTCGAGCGCGGGATCCGCCCCTCCGACGTGGAGCCGATGCGGGAGTGCCTGCGGGAGTTGCTGCCGGATCTGGACGGCCCCCTGTTGCACGCCGCGACCTGTCTCTACACGAATACGCCTGACCATCATTTCGTGGTCGGGCTTCATCCGCATCATGGGGACCGCGTCGCGCTGGCGGCGGGCTTTTCTGGGCACGGCTTCAAGTTTTGCAGCGTGATGGGCGAGATCCTCTCCGACCTGGCCCTCACGGGAAAATCGAACCACGACCTTTCCCTGTTCAACCTGGATCGGTTCAAGCGCTGACCGGGCGCCGAACTCTCGGGCCAGCCGCACAGCCGTTTTGGATTCCCCCCCCGGCATCGGATCTGATTCGCATTCCTGCCCTCCGCGTCCTCCACGAAAGAGCGGGAGCACCGCTCGCCAACTTTGGGAGTGCTGCAGCATCGCTGCCGCTCTGGATTGGGCTTCCTCCGCGCCCCCCGCGTCAGCCCAAAACTCAGTGTCCTTCGCGAAAGAGCGAGAGCTCCGCTCTCGCACTCAAAATCCGAGGTGCAACAGCACCGTTATCGCTCTGGATTCGCACTTTCCCCGCGTCTCTCCCACACTGCGCCTCGCTCCCGCTCCAGAAGCGTGGACAAATGGCTTGCGGGTAACGGAGTCATGCCATTAGTGAAGCCCGTGCTTGCGGGACGGCATGCCATCCTCGCGTTGGTCGGTTTCCTGGTCCTAGGGGTCCCGGGGTCCCTGCGCGCCCAGATTGACCCCGATTCGCGGATGCTCATCCAGGCCGGCTACAACCAGCCCTTGGAGGGACGCGGCCCCATCGCGGCGTACGCCTACCTGTACTGGAACCAGCCCAATTTTCCCTGGACCAACGCCACCCTCCGGACCGCGATTTCCCCGGCCTATCTGGACGCTGAATTGGGGTTCAAGGACCTGCTGGGCGAGGGCACTTCGCTCGGCGTCGGGCTCGCGGGCGGTGGCTTTGCCGACAGTTATGCGGACATGCAGGACGGCCGGCTGATCGACGCCGAATCCTTCTTCGGCGCAGGAGCAGAGGGCAGCGTTTCCCTCTACCATATTTTTAATCCGATGCCGCCCGGCGAACGCCCGGATACGCTCCAGGAAGTTCCGGTTCAGTTCGTCCTGAGGAATTCAATCCGTGGCTCGTTCTACTCCCCGAATGACGGGACGTCCCCGGACTTTGAAGTGCCGGGAACCCTTCCCACCTACAACATGCGGACGGGACTGCGCTGGGGCGGTCGCGAACCCGAACTGTTCAAGGACGCCTTTGAGATCTCGGGTTGGTACGATCTGGTCGTGCGTTCCCGCGAGGAAACTTACGGATTCAACAATGACCTGACGCTGGTGGGCGTGTCGCAGCTGTATTGGGGGCGTTTGTTGTTCGCCCGCATGTTTCCGAACCGATCGCATTTCGAGCTGAGCGTGACGGGCGGCGGCAGCATCGACCCGGACCGCTTCACGGCATTCCGTCTCGGCGGAGCGCTGCCCATGGGCGCGGAGTTTCCGCTGGTGATTCCCGGGTATTACTACCAGGAGATCAGCGCCCAAAGTTTTGCCCTGATCTCCGGGCAGCTGCTCTGGCCGCTGACGCGCGATGGCCGGTGGGAGGCGGGTGTGCTCGGCGCCGCCGCGCGCGTGAACTACCTGGAGGGATTCAGTCTGGGACAACCGTGGAACAGCGGACTCGGCGGCGGCATTGCCTATCATTCCCCCTCGGGCGCCTGGCACTTCCTGGCGGGCTATGGCTATGGATTCAATGCCATCCGAAACGGGGACCGCGGCGCCAACAACATTGGCATCGTGGTGCAGTATGACTTCCGCAAGGACCAAGGCAGTTTCAAGGCCCTTTGGCAAAACCTCTCCCCCAGCAACTGGCGCGGCATCACCCGGTAATCACCCCAGCACGCATGCGCAGGACGATCCCTCGGCACGGTTGCCCCCAGCGTTCGTCTGCGCAACGATCCACGGCGCATGAGCCGATTCTCCGCCACCGCCCTTCTGGCCGCCACCCTCGGAACCGCCGTGCCGGCACAGACGGTTCCCGACAACTTGGTGGCAGACGGCATTCCGGCCATTCCCGCGACGCTGCGGCGCCAGGTTTCGCCCTACCTGGAGTTTCGCACCGCCTCCTTCCAGTCCTGGCATCCGCAGCGGCGGGAGATGCTCATCGCCACGCGGTTTGCGGAGACCATGCAGCTCCATCGGGTCCGGATGCCGGGCGGGGCCCGGGAGCAGTTGACGTTTCTTCCGGAACCCGTGGCCGGAGGCGGATACCAGCCCAAGCAGGGGCGGTACATCGTCTTCGGACAAGACACCGGGGGCGGGGAGTTTTTCCAGTACTACCGCGTTGAGCCCGGACATCCGGCGCCGGTGTTGCTGACGGACGGCACCTCGCGCAACACCGGAGCGCGATGGTCGGATTCCGGCACGTGGCTGATCTATTCCAGCACACGCCGGAACGGCAAGGATACCGATCTGTATCTCATGAACCCGGCCGATCCGAAGGGAACCGACCGGCTCGTGAAGGAACTTTCCGGCGGCGGCTGGACGGCCTCCAGTTGGTCGCCCGACGAGAAGACGGTGATCGTGCAGGAATACGTGTCGATCAACGAGAGCCACCTTCATCTTCTGGATCTGGCGTCGGGACGCATGACTCCCCTGACCCCGGCCGGGGAAAAAGGCGTCTCTTGGGCGGATGCCCAGTTCAGCCGCGACGGCAAATCCGTGTATGCCACGACGGACCGGGACAGTGAGTTCCACCGGCTGGTCCGCCTGGACCGCGACTCGGGGGAGGTCACCGTCCTGACCCCGGATCTGAAGTGGGACGTGGCCTCCTTTGACCTTTCGCCCGACGGACGCATCCTGGCCTTCGTGGCCAACGAGGACGGCGCTTCCGTGCTGCACCTGATGGAAGCGCAGTCCGCGAAGGAACGCCCGGTACCACGTCTTCCGGTCGGGGTGATCTCCGGACTCTCCTGGCACGAGAACAACCGCGATCTGGGGTTCACCCTGTCCTATGCGCAGTCCCCGGCGGATGCGCATTCGCTGGACGTGGAGACCGGGGAACTCACGCGCTGGACCTTCAGCGAGACCGGCGGTCTGGACGCGACACAGTTCCGGTCCCCGGAATGGATCCGGGTCAAGTCGTTCGACGGACTCCCGGTGAGCGGATTCGCCTACCGGCCGGATCCGATGAAATTCCCCGGGCGACGTCCTGTGCTGATCTACATTCACGGCGGTCCGGAGAGCCAGTCGCTTCCCACCTTCCAGGGACGGATGAACTACTACCTCGACGAACTCGGGGTCGCACTGGTGGTTCCCAACGTCCGGGGTTCCAGCGGATATGGGAAGACGTTTCTCACCCTCGACAACGGGATGAAGCGCGAGGATTCGGTGAAGGACATCGGCGCGTTCCTGGACTGGATCGCAACGCAACCGTCGCTCGATGCCGGGCGGGTGGCAGTGATGGGCGGCAGTTACGGCGGGTACATGACCCTGGCGTCCGTCGTCCACTTCAGCGACCGGCTCCGGTGCGGTGTGGACGTCGTCGGCATCTCCAGCTTTCTCACCTTCCTGAAGAACACCCAGGATTACCGGCGTGACCTCCGGCGGGTGGAGTACGGGGACGAACGGGACCCGGAGATGCGTGCCTTCATGGAACGGACGGCCCCGCTCAACAACGTCGCCCGGATGAAGGTGCCGCTGCTGGTCGTTCAGGGGGCCAATGATCCGCGGGTGCCGCTCAGCGAAGCCGAGCAGATGGTGAAGGCGCTCCGGGCCAACGGGGGAACCTGCTGGTACCTGATGGCCCGCGACGAGGGCCATGGCTTCGCCAAGAAACGCAATGCGGACTTCCAGTTCCTCGCCACAATCCAGTTTCTCTCGGAGTTTCTGCTCCACTGACCGCGGGCTACTTCTTCTCGCGATACAACACCACTTCACCCTCCGACTGCTCCCCGGGACCGTATCCGGCGCCGGGAAGCACGCGGACCTTGACCAGGGTTCCGGACCGGACGTTTTCCCGGATTGGATTCACCAACAGGAGGACCTCCCGCTGCCCCTTCGGAATCTCCACCGTCGTCCCAACGTCGGCGTCGCCGTCCACACGCCCGCCCGGGTACCCCCGGACCCGTGTGGTGAAGCGAAACTCCTTCCCGACCGTGGCGGCGTGCGGACCGGGCACCAGCTCCACTCTCACGGAAAGGGCGCGATCATCGGGACCGGACCTGCGCAAACGCAGGCGGGCGGAATTTCCCCGGTCGGCATCCGCAACGGAGGTTTCCACGGCCACTGACACCGTGCATCCGTGATCCAGCGGAGCCGTCGCCCACGCATCCTGATACTCATCCCATTCCCCCGCGCGCCCGGTGCCACCATCGGTCCACACACGGACATAATCGACGCCATTGTCCTCAGGTGATTCCCGGAACGAGAAGCTGGCAATGCCATCGGAACCGGTTTCCGCCGACAGCCTGCGGGGATTCAGGCTGCCCGGAAGAACCTCCAGGCCCACGCGGCGTCCGGCCAGGGGCACGGTGCCGGCCACGCCGGCTCGGGGCGTCGGCTGAAACGCCACGCGCACGGGAAGCTGGAAATTCCCCTCGGAGTCCCGGGCGGTACGACGCCCGACGACAATCTCGACGGCTCCGATGAGGACTCGATCGGTCCCGTCCACGCCATCCTCCTTCGGAGCCGCGTTGGTGGTACGCGGGGGAACGCCCTTCCAAGTGATCCGGCGATCAACATTGGTGAACACCATGTCCACCCGCTGGATGCGCCCGCCCGGTCGGAAGGTCCCCGATGCCGGCAGGGCCTCGCGCTTCTCGAGCAGCGGCGACACGGGTCCGGTGAGGGTCGCATATTTTCCGCCGTCGAGGAGCTTCATGCCCTCGAAGTCAAAGGGCACCGATGAGATGCGGTTGCCGGTCAGCTCCACATTCACCGGGTCGGCCCGGAAATACATCGGCGCATTCGACGACTCCGGATCGCGCGCGGGCATCCGGTAAACGATCCGGAAGGCCGAATCCCTGGGAAACAGCGGATGCAGGCTTCCGAACTCCTCCTTGGATCGGCTGGTGAACCAATTTCCGGAATAGCGGATGTCCTTGGCGATGCCCTGGAACTTCAATCCGGCAGAGGGGGCAGGAAGCATGCTGCCGAGGACCGGCGAGGGATCGGGTGCGAGGGTCAGTGCGCCACCGGGCGCATTGGTGACCACGAAGTCGCGATAGGTCGGTACGCTCAGCGTTCCCCCAAACCGGAATCCGTTCCCATTCACCGCATAATCCTCCATGAACGGGCTTCGGACGGAATGGGTTCCCACGTATCCAACGGAATAGATGTCAAGACCGAGGCAGTTGGTGACGTCCACATGCCGGATCGCGCCGGTGTCGGTATTAAACACGGTCGCATTCAGCACCACACTGTCGCTCCAGGTGATCTTGCCGGTGTAGTTGGTTCCCAGGCCGGCGGCACCAAAGGCAATGACCCCGGGACCGCCGGGAACTCCGCGGACCTGATTGCGGCGAAACCAGACCAGACGCCGCGACGTGTCGTCCCAGGCCCACCGGGGAGTGTTGGGAACATTGAGCCGAGCCACGCAGATCAGCGAGGTCGTGTAACCGTTGTAGTACTGGTGAAATCCGGTAACTTCGCAGTCCTCGATGATCCAGGGGCGTGGGTCGCCATCCTCAGGGGCCTGTCCCTCGTCCCGCGTGTTGATGCTGATCGGAAACACCTCCACGCCCGCGCTCAGATCCGTGGATTTCTGCGGCATGAGCCCGTGGGCGCCAAAATCCCGGACGATGACCCGGCGAATCCGTCCAGTGCGGGACGAAACCCCGATGGGACAATTCTTATATCCTCGGAGATAGGCCGCATTGTTGAACTCCATCTGACCGGTCCAATTGCCGTCCACCGTCAGGTTCTCCAACTCGAACCGCTCCAGGTATTCGTTGTTTCGGGCCAGGTCGATCACGTTGACCCAGTTGCCCCCCCCTGCGCTCGCGCCAAAGGGATAGTTCGGCTTCAGCTTCAGCACGACATCCTCGGGGTTCTTCCCATGCCCTTCGATGCGGATCCGCCAGTCGCTGGGCTCCGTCGTGACGGTATTGATCGATTCCACCAGGTATTCCCCGGGGAGGAAATGCAGCGACACGTCATGGCTCTGTCCATTGACCCCGTGGAGAATGCGCCACTGGACAAAGTCGGCGGTGTAGCTGCGCGGCCGCTCGCGGGAAGTGCCGTCGCCCTTGCCGTCGGGCGAGAACCAGAAATTGGTGGGCGCAGCGCCGGCCGGCGTGGGAATACCGGCGAGAAGCACCACGAAGAGCAGAAGACGACTCAGCATAAGCAGGGGACCTCTTTCAAAAGCAAACGGGGCGATCTCGGGGTTAAGCGTGTCAATTTCCGCTCAAGGTGTCTCCAATCTGGATTTGCGGAGGCAATGGGGCGGTCTTCTCCGCGGAGGAAGATTTCCGAAGTTCATAGCGGGTGACGTTTTCGTCCTCGAAACCGGCCGGCGTTTCTTCGGAACCGTCCCCCCTTGCAGCCAGCGTCAGCGTGCCGCCTTCAATCTTAAAGATCGCGGTTACGGCTTTGCCGACCGCGTTGGTGCCTTGGGCGGGTGCATTCTCCTGGATGGCGGCGCGCAACTGTTTTGGAAACGTGTCCGGGAGCAGAGCAATCGTCGTCTTGAACCAAAAATTCGTGTCCCGGTGAAAGTGGAATGAATTGCCGGTGATCGTGATGGTGATGGAGTCCGCCGAGGGCACCCAGGGTCCGTCCGTCGACTTCCGGGACATCGCCACTCCTTTCCAGACCCCTTGGAGGGTCTGCAGTTCCGCAGCCGCACCCGACGGATCGCCGTCTCCAGCCAAAGGATCCAGGAGCAGGCTCCACAGCAACAGGGAGACCACCCGGCATCCGGACCGTCCTCGGTGGTTGTAGTTCAATTCCCTTACCCTTCGGGTTACGGATCGAGAATTCATGCAATGACATTCGTCCGGGAAGCACCCTCGAAATCCATCGGACCGGCGTTCAAAATCTGGATCGCCTGAGGATCTTGGTTCGGCGTGATGGCGGGAGTCTTTGGAACTGGGGCACCCGGGGCCCCGGGCTATCCGGCCGCGCTGGGTTCCAACGCGGGCAGGCGCTCTCGGATTTTCGGGCGCTCGACCACCGGGGCCGGCGAATCCGTGGGTGCCCAACTCCGGCGGCGCATGTGCCAGTCACAGGCGATCAGGAGCCCCACCGGCAAGGCGAACGCGCGCAGCGCGGTTTCGGCGTCGCCATGGAGAAAGACAAACGAGACCACGTTGGCGGTCCAAAACGCGGCCGTCAGCCCCGCCAGACGCAGGAATTCGTCGTCGGCACCATGGCGACGGATCCGAATGAGGATCCGGTACGCCAGGATGCTGCCGCCGATGATCAGCATAAACAGGCACACCGTACCCGGCAGACCCGTGTTCACCAACAGTCCGATGGTTCCGTTGTAGAAGATGCCGTTGTCCACGTGCATGTACGCCATGTCGAATCGGTACTGGGCCGGGTCGAGGTCGGTCATTTTCCCGAAGCCGCGTCCGATCCATCGATACTGCTTGGACAGCTGCCAGCCGATCTTCCGGATAGTAATCCGGCCGTCGAAGGTCGCGCGGCCATCCTCGTCGGCCATGCGATCCACGTTGATGCCGGGGATGATGGACAGCGCGCGCTGGGCCGACAAAGGCAGATCCCGAACGTAGGAAAAGGCCACGAAGTACGACACCGACAGGAACACGGTTGCAACGATCACGCGTTGTCCGGTAAAGAACCTTTGGGACCATGCGACCACCAGCGCGGTCACACCGGCTGTATACACCAGGGCGCGATGGCCGCTAAGAATCCCGACGGACACGAGGGCAATGGTGAGCGGCCACATCCAAAAGGCATTTTTGTTCGTGTAATCCCGAAACGGTCGCTTCACCCATAGCAGCAGCAGCATGCCCTGCGTGAACAGGAACAGGGACTGAAAGCGGCGGATGCCAAAACGAAGGCTCTGCAACTCGAAGTTCATCCCATCTCCCGGCAACTCCAGGAACAGCAGCAGGTCAAAAAGCGGTCCGCCACCGAACGAGAAAATGAAATCCGAGACCAGGTAGGTGACGGACATCAGGCATTGGACGGCAAACAGCCGCACTAGGATCCGCTCCGACAACGGATTGATGACCAGCAACACCGGCAGCACCGCGGAGACAATCTGTTGAAGATAAATCCGGCCGCCCATCTGCCCCGCGGAGGCTCCTCCGCCCAAGGCCCGAATGCCGACGCCCCGGTAGTACATGAGGAACAGGAGCACCGCGCAGTATCCAAAGATGCCGACAAATACCATCTGGTTGCGGTGATACCGCTCCCCTGCTCCCTCCGCCTGTCGACGCAGGGCGAGGGTGACAATGGCTCCGCTCCATCCCAGAGCGGAGGCAAACTCCCAAACAAAGGGACGCCCGGCCACCCCGGGAATGATCAAGGCCGAGTTCAGCGTTGCCATCGCGATGTAGATGGCCAGCGTCGAGTGGTAGGGAAGGGTGAAGAGCCAAACCACACCGAAAACCGCGAGAATCAGGGCAAACGGGGCGCTGACCAGAAAGAGCCCGACGATCAAGGCCGCTGCAAGGCAGACGGCCACGACGACCGATTTTTGGAGCTGATACTGCAGTTCGACGCCAGTCACGCGCCCTCACCCTAGCGCAATCCAACCCCCTCCCGCAATCTTCAAGCGGGACGGCGACCAGTGATCTGCAGGCACCACCTTCGGACCGATCCGAGCAGTCGCGGGCCCAGAAGCCGCCGCGCCGCCACCACTGCCGAGGATCGAACAGGGTCGAGCGCCACCGCGCAACGGGCAAACCGGTCCGCCCGGACTGCCTCTCCGAGTTCGGCAGCCCGGCGGGACAGCGTCAAATACGCCCGCGCCCGCTGCCGGGCGGTGAGGCCTGCGACGTCCGGAAGTCGGACCGCCATTAGTTCCATACGGATCCGCTGGATTTCCGCCGCCCGGGTCGCAGTCAGCGATCCGGCATGTCGGCGATAAAGGTATAAGTCGCGGTTCAGGACGATCAGCGGGAACCGGTTCTCCACCCGCAACCAGTAGTCCCAGTCCTCCACCAACCGCCATCGGTCGTCGTAATCCCCCACGACATCCCGGACCTCCCGACGGTAAAGGAAACAGGCACCCACGACATTGTCCGATCCGATATGGCCCGGACCGGGTGCACTCCAGCGCTCCAGCACGTGGTCGTCGTCATCGACGATGGTCATGTCGGCGTACACCAGGCCCGCTTTCGGATTGTGCCGCAGGGCATCCACCATCGCCTCCAGCGCCTCCGGACGAAACTCGTTGTCGTCCGAGGTCCAGGTAAGAAACGCGCCGGTCGCCCGGGTGAACCCCGCGTTCAACGACCGGGGAAGCCGGAGATTGACGGCGTTGCGCTGGGATTTGATCCGGGGATCGGACGCCGCGAACCGCGCGATAATCTCCGGCGTTGAATCCGTGGAGCAATCATCCTGCAGCAGCAATTCCCAGTTCCGATGGGTCTGCCGCTGGACGCTTTCGATGGCGCGCGCCAAATACCGGCTGCCGTTGTAGGTCGGCAGGACGATGGACACGAGGTCCCCGGCACTCATGCCATGGCCTCCCGCAGGAGCACCGACACGATCCGCTCCGCGGCACGTCCATCGCCGTAAGGATTTCGCCCGCTGCCGCCCGGCGCAGGTCCCGCCAGGTGAGCCCGCGACGACGCAACAATCCGGGACCGCTCCGTTCCCACCAATTCCACGACGCCGGCCTCGACTCCTTCCGGTCGCTCCGTGGTGTCCCGCATCACCAAAACAGGTACGCCAAAACTGGGCGCCTCCTCCTGCACACCGCCGGAGTCCGTGAGGATCAATCGCGCCCGGCGCATGGCGTGGACCATGTCCACGTAGTCCAGCGGCTCCAGCAGGTGGACGCGGGGGTGTCCCCCCAGGATTTCCCGAACCGGCGCCCGCACGTTCGGGTTCAGATGAACTGGAAAGATCACCTGAATCCCTGCGTCGCGCCCGGTTTCCGCCACTTCAAGAATGGCCCGGCACAGTTCGCGGAACGGTTCCCCAAAACTCTCACGCCGATGCGCTGTGACCAGGACGAACGGCGCTCCCTCCGGAACCACCGCAAGGGGGCTCGCCGCCCAGTCAAAGGACCGCGCTGCAACCTGGAGCAAGGCATCCACCACCGTGTTCCCTGTCTGGTGAATGCGCCCATCCGGAATGCCCTCGTCCCGCAACGCCGCCGCCGCCCGCGCCGTCGGCGCGAAATAAGCCGTCGCGGTCAGATCGGCGATCCGGCGGTTCAACTCCTCCGGAAACGGCCGCAGGTAATCCCCCGTCCGCAATCCCGCCTCCACGTGGCCAAACCGGATGCGGTGATAGAACGCCACCACCGAGGCCACCATTACGGTGGTCGTGTCGCCCTGCGCCAGAATCCAATCCGGCCGCTGCTCCCGCACCACGGCATCGAGGGCGTGGAACAAGTCGCCGGTCAACCGCGACAGGGTCTGGTCCGGCCGCATGAGGTTCAGCTCCAAGTCCGGACGCAGTCCAAAGAGACGCAGCACCTGGTCCAGCATCTCCCGATGTTGGCCCGTGGACACCAGCACACTCCGCAGACGATCCGGATGGCGTCCCAATTCCTGCAGCACCGGAGCCATCTTGATGCCCTCCGGTCGCGTCCCCACGATGCTGACAACCGTTTGCATCCGTGTTCAGGCGCCCTCAACCTCGCCGAGGGTCATGAGAAGGTAGCCCTGTTGGCATCGAATGGGATCGTCGGGGGGCAAATGCCGAAGCCACTCCTCGGCGTCGCGCTTCACCTCGGGATCCACGAAGTTGAGAAAATCGATCCCCGCCTCGGCCCACAAGGTCCGCTCGGTAACCCGCCGAAGCCCGGCCTTCTCAAACACCTCCCGCAGTGACGAGCGAGGAAGTTCGCGTCCGAAGGGCCACGTCCCGGAAGCTTCGGCCACCGACTTCCCCCAACGGTAGGGAAAGCAGCCGGCGTGCGGCACCAGGGAGACCACCAGGCGGCGGGTGACCCGCGCCAATTCGCGCACAATGGGCACCAGTTCCTCGTCGGTCCAATGCTCCAGGACGCCACTGCTCCAGAGGACGTCCACGGCCCGATTCTTCCAGGGCAGCGGCCGTGTAAGGTCACACAGGGTGATCCCCGGAGCCGGAAGCCCGGAGACGGAGAATAGTTCACGTGCCCTTGTTAGGATCGGTTCGCTGAAATCGGCGAGTTCAATGCGGCGTCCGGACGTCGCGAGCTCCGCCGAGATTCTCGCGGCACCACACCCGGTTTCGAGCAGCGTCTCCCCTGGAAAGGTCACCTCCAGCAGCGCCCGCGCTATCACCGATTCCAACCCGCGCACGGGGCGGAGTTCCTCTGCATACAACGAAGCCCATTCGCCGGCGTCGTTGGGGCGCTCGGTCTGCCCCCGTCCGCGGGGCGCCGACAATCCGCGTCGCACCCGACGGAGCGTACGTTCCACCCGCGCGAGTCCGCCGGTGACATACTGGAGTGGGGTGCGGGCCATCGGCGGGAAACATCACGCGGCACGCCATCCCACGACAAGAAAGCGCCCGACACGGACGCACGGGGAATAGGCGGTAGGCGACATCATTTCGTCGACGTTATCCAGCGCGGGAATTGAGGTAAAGGTTCCGCGCGCCACCAAATTCCGGCCCCCAGGCGGCAGGAGGTCAGCCGCTACCCGGTGCGCCCAAACTTTCGTTCGAGCTCGCGCCAGTTCATTTCGATCAGGGTCGGACGCCCATGGGGGCACGTGTAGGGCATCTCGCAATGCCGGAGGTCGTTCACCAGGTTCTCCAACTCGCGCGGACCCAGCGGATCATTGGCCTTCACGGCGTGGCGACAAACGGTCTTGGCGACCACGTCCTCCCCGAGGCGGGCGCTGTTGACCCCGGTCCCGGCAGCCTTGAGGGCGTCGATCAATTCCCCGGCAAACTGCTTGGAATTGCCCGCCCGCACGAACGGCGGCAGGGCATCGAGGAGAAAGGTGCGGTCCCCAAACTCCCGCAGTCCGACGCCGAGCCGGGTCAGGGTCTCCAGGTTTTGCCGGACAAAATCCGCATCCCGCGGCGGCAGTTCCACGGTTTCCGGGAGGAGCAGCCGTTGCGACGGCGCCTGGTGATCCGCCTCAATGCGCGCCAGCATTTGCTCAAACAACACCCGCTCGTGCGCCGCATGCTGATCCAGCAGGACGAGGCCGCGGTCGGATTCCAAAACCACGTAGAGCCGTCCGACCACTCCCACCAAACGCAGCGGGACATGCAACATGGGCAAGGGCGCCGCCGCGGGAGGGGTGGCCGGAGCCGGCAACGCGGACGTCGTGGAAACCGGTGACGAGGATTCGGAAGGGACGACCGGGCGAAGTGCGGGCGGCGAAGCAGAAGGGGCGGCGTTCGGACGCGGCACTGAGGCAGGCGTCACCGCCGAGGACCCGGGTGCCACGGGAACCGGCCCTCGAAGATCGGACTTCAGGGACAATGGGAGCGAGGCCTGGGAGGGTGCGGGACGGGGCGGGGCCGCGGCCTCCAACGCAAACTCCCGAGCCGACGGCGACGGCGCGGGCGTCGCTGTCCCCACCGGAGCGGACGCTCGATGAAACTGAAGCAGGGTCTCCCGCACCGCCTGGGCCACAAGCCTGCGAACCATCGCCTCCTCGCGGAACCGAACCTCGCGCTTCTGCGGGTGCACATTCACATCCACCGCGGCCGGATCGATCTCCACAAAAAGACAGCACACCGGGAACCGCCCCTTCATGAGCGAGGTGTGGTAGCCTTCAAGCAGCGCGAAGTTCAGTCCGCGGTTCTCCACCGGGCGTTGATTGACGAACAGATGCTGCTCGTCGCGGGTGGATCGCGAAACCCCCGGTGCCCCGATGAATCCCCAGACGCGAAACCGGCTTCGCTCCGGCGCCGGAGGCGCTGCCGGAGTGACGGAAGTCTCCTCCAACAAATCGCCGGCGACATCGGCGTCCACACCCGACTTCGATTCCGGCTTCTCCTCGACTTCCTGCTGAAACTCGACCGCCAGCAGCGGCACCTCCCCGCCCATCAGCTGCCGCATCCGCTCCCGCAGAGCCTCATGACGTTCGGCCGGCGTGGTCCATCGGACGGCGGGGAGCTGCCATTGGGGGCGCCCGTCATGGGTCAGCGTGAATCCCACCTGGGGATACGCCAGGGCCGCGAGGGTCAGGTAGTGCGTGATGTGGGCGCGCTCCGTGTCCTCGCTGCGAAGGAATTTCCGGCGCGCGGGCAGGTTGAAGAACAGCTGCCGGACTTCGACCGACGTTCCCTCCGGAGAGGCCGCCGCACGGACCTGCAGAATTTTCCCGCCGTGGATGAGGATCTCGCTCCCCTCACCGCTGGTGTCCCCGCGCTCACGGGTCCGGAGGCTGAATCGACTGACGCTCGCGATGCTGGGAATGGCCTCACCGCGAAACCCCATCGTCTGGATCGCGGACAGATCCTCGGCGCGACGAATCTTCGACGTCGCGTGGCGCTCCAGACACAGCAGTGCGTCGTCCCGGCTCATGCCGCATCCGTCATCCGTCACGCGGATGAGGCTGCGTCCCCCGGCCCCGATTTCGACGACGATCCGACCGGCCCCGGCATCGAGCGCATTCTCCACCAGTTCCTTCACCACGCTGGCGGGGCGCTCGACCACTTCGCCGGCCGCGATTTGATTCGCGACCTGTTCCGGGAGCAGTCGGATGCGGTTCACAGGCCGGGAATCGAACCCCAGCCGGGCGCGAAGGGGAAGGCGGTTCGTAGGGGAATCCACCGACGCCGGGGCAACCGGACAGCCTGAAGGCTGGACTACGAACGGATCGGCTCGCCGTGCAGGCTTTAGCCCGTCCCCCGCCACTACGGCTTCGCCTGAAGCTGCTGCGCCGCCTCGTCTGCTTCGCGCTGCGCTTCAGGGAGGGGTCGCCCCGTCGCCATGCCCGGACGCTGATGCCCCACGGCCGTCAGCCACGGATCCTTGAGCGCCCGCTGACGCCGCTGCACGGCGGCCACGACGGCGGGCGCCCGCGGGTCCGATTTCACCAACGCCTCCGAGGTCTCCGCGGAAACGATGGCGTCCGGCGCTCCAAGGTGCCGCAGAACCTCGCGCGCCATGAGCCAGTGCCCTTGCGCGTTGGCATGCACGCCATCGCCCGCCAGCAGGAACCGGGGATCCTGGGCGCGATGTTCGGACAAAAACCGGTTCATCGGGCCATGGACATCCACGACTTCCCAACCCGCCGCCCGACGCGACAGCAGCCACTCCGAGTAGCGGTCCAACACCTCGTTGTAACCGGTATAGGGCGACGGATACGCGTCGAGTCCGGCCGGCAGCGTCTTTCCCGCGAGCGGGACCGGATCAAACACCGGCGGTGTCACATGAACCACGCGGACGCCCTCATGCTCCGCCCGGTCATGCAGCCGCGTCATGCCCTCCTGGAACTTCCGGAAGCGTTCCTCCCCCAACGGAAAGTAGATGCCATCGTTCATGCCGTAACACGCAACGATGAGATCCGGATGCAGTTTCTCCAGCACCCGCCCCATGCGCTCATGGAGATCCGGCCGCGGAAATGAACCCCCTGCGTGACCCGCTTCGGAGAGTCCGGAAACCGTCTCACTCGGCAGTCCGAGATTGAGCACTTCGATTTGCGCATCGGGAAAGGCGAGGTGCAGCCACGTCTCGACCCACTCCACCCATTCGCCGCCGTAGGTGATGCTGTCTCCGAGCACCACGATGCGACGCGCGGCGACCCAGTCCCGGGCCGCGGGTGCCGGCAGGGCCGCCGTGTTCGCCGGCACCAGGCGAATTCTCCGGATGTCCATGACCGCCGCTGCCTGCTTCCGCTGCGGTTTCACCGATAGCGTGTAGGGACCGGGCGTCGCATAATTCACCCGACCTACCCGTCGGTGGACAAAATTCTGAAAGTGACCGGTCTCCTCGACCACGAATGGATATGCAGTCCCCGCAGCTTCGACGACGGCATCACTGCCTCCCTGACCGCCCCCGCACCCCTGCCACACTTCAATGTCATAGGTGCCGGGCCGGAGGACTTCATAGGTCCACTCCGCCCAGTCGGCAGGATCCACCCAATAGCCACAGCAGTTTTTGTTGGTCGCCGGCTCGTAGCGCATCGTGACGCTCCGTGTGGTCGCCTGCGATGAGGGCAGCAGGATGACTCCATCCGCGCCCTGCACGATCGGTTCGCCCTCCGGCGCGGGCCTCAGCGTCACGGAGCGCAGCCGGAATCCGCCGGAAGCCCCGGCATCCGAGCGCCGAACCTCCACAGAAAACGGATCCGACTTCGCCAGGTAAAAGCGGCCCACGGGAATGCGGCCCGTGGCGTCCGCATTTCCGCCGCCGGAAATCCGAACGACCAGGTTCGTGCCCGGAAGCGTGACCGTCACCGAGGCGCCCTCCAATCCGGAGGCCGCACCCACCAATTCCACGTCGTAGCGTCCCCAACGAGTGGGCTTCACGTCCCAACGCGCCCGATCCGCGGGATCCGTCCAACCGCTCAGGACGTCCCCTGCTCCGGCCGTCTCCCGCTTCACGCCGGGACCGGACACCACCGCCGACTCCGCGCTAAAGGTCAACGTACCGCGGTCCGGATCATGCACCTTTCCCCCGGCCGCCTTCGCCGCGGAGATCAGGAGTCCATCGAGGACCGCGGCACAGGCCAGGGTCACCACGAGTCGGAGCCAGGGAAATCCGGACGGCCGGGTGAAGCGAAGGGTTGGGGTTCCTTTCATTCTTGAATCCGATACAGGGCCGTGCGGGTACGCAGCAGAAGCGATTGTCCGGACACCGCCGGGGACCCCATGAATCCATCCTCCAGGGTATTCTCCGCCAACTTTCGGAACTCGCGTCCGACCGCGACGACCACCGTCTTCCCTTCCTCGCTGCAGAAGTAGAGGCGTCCATCCGCGGCGATGGGAGAGGCCGAATAGTTTCCACCCACGCGCTCGTTCCAGACCACGTTGCCGGTCGCCGCCTCCCAGCAGGTCGCCACGCCGTTGTCGTCGAGTCCGTAGAGGAGGTCGCCCACCAGGGTCAGCGCAGGCTTCTTAGGCACATTGCGCTTCGACTTCCAGACGATCGCCAACTGGCCGTTGGACGTCGCCGCACCGTTGGCATCCAACACTTCGTCATTTTTTCCCGGACGGATGGCGAGGACCTGTCCCTGCGACCATCCGGATGGAACAAACACGAGTCCGTGTCCCACCGCCGGACGCGTCCCCGCCGAATGGCTAGTCCGCTCCTCAACCCGCCAGAGTTCGACACCGGTGCGCGGATCGTATCCGTACATCGCCTTGGCACCCTGGCTGAGCAACTGCTCGCGTCCGTCAATCGTTGCCACGTGGCAGGTCGCAAACGCCTTGCGCCAGTCCCCTTCGCTTTCGGGCTTTCCGTCCGGACCGAGGTCCTTGTAGTCGATGCCCCGCTTCGTCTCCCAAAGGGTTTTGCCAGTGGCCGCATCCAGGGCGACCACGAACTGATGGTCGCTGCCGTCGAAATTCAGATACACGCGACCGTCGTGCAGAATTGGAGACGAGCCGGCACCGCGATAGTGGTTGCAGACAAAATCCCGTCGCTCCCAAAGCTTCGCCCCGGTGCGGGTGTCCAGGCAGGCTGTGCCGGGGGAACCAAAGGTGACCACAATGCGGTCGGGTCCGATCACCGGCGTCGGCGACGCATAGGAATTGAACTTGTGGGCGAACTGCGGTTTCTCGACGTCGAAGAGTTTCACGTCCCGCACCACTTTCCCGGACTCCCGGTCCACGGTCACCACGAAGAGTTCCCGACCGTCCTCGGACGCCGTGGTCAGCCACACCTCACGATCCCAAATGACGGGCGATGACCAGGCACGTCCATGGATCGGCGTTTTCCATTTCACGCCGCTGGATTCGCTCCAGTGGAGGGGCAGTCCGCGGGACGTGGAAACGCCGTCCCCGCGAGGTCCCCGAAACTGGGGCCAGGCCACCTCCTCGGCCGCGTGGGCGGACAGCGCCCAGGCCAGAAGTACGAAGCATGGCCGTAGTCCGGCGGCGACGCAGCGGGGAAACTTCATGGGGCGATCCTAGCCGGGAGGGAACCGCGGAGAAATCCTGAAAGCAGACCCTGCCGAATATTACCAGTCGCCCTCGCTGCGAGACCCCGTTTCCCGGATTCCTGCTCAGGGAGTCGGCACGTGATACACCCGGTAGAACCGGGACCGCGAATCCGCCGGAAGCGTGAGCGTTGCCGGCGGACCCTGGTCGAGCCACTGGACCCAGGAACCCGGGGCGACGAAGCTCGGCTGGATCGTCACCGCGTCGGAAAATCCGGGAGTGCTGGCATAGCGGATCGCATAGCGCTGCCCCTCGACCGCCGGGAACTCCACCATCGCCGAGCCATCCACCCAGCGACGAATCCTCACCCCGGAAACCCCGGCCCCGCCCGGCGCCGGATACGTCGGCACCGGCACGGAAACCGCAGTGAAGGTCGGCTCCGGACCCGGTTCGCGGGAGGAACTGAAGTACTGCAGGACGAATTCAACGGACTGCCCCGGATCCATCCGCGCCGGATAGCTGACGAAGGGGTTGGACTGGTTGGTACCCGTGGCGTTGTACAGCCAGTTGGTGAGCCCACCCACCAGCACCCGGGCGGCGGGGACGGAATTCGAGTCCTCGTTGGTGAGACCAATCCGCTGCTCCAACAGGCCCGTCTGCGGATTGTACTCCTGCGGGGATAGCACCCGGACCCGGAGGTCGGCCACAGTGGTTCCAGCCGCCGTAACCGAGGTGAGGTTGGTGCTGAGCGCGGGCTTGGGATTGTCATACCCCGGAGCCTTCACCGTCGCCTGGAGGGGGAATAGTCCGATGCTGGTGGGTCGGATGGACAGTCCGATCAGCATGCCGCCACCGACTTCGACATCGCCAAGCTTGAGTTGGAGGATCCCGTCCTTTTGGGTCCGGAATAGCCCGGGAGGCGCCACCCCCACATAACTCACCCCGGAAGGAAGGGTCTCGAGCACTTCGACATCCACCGCGCGGTCCGGTCCGCGATTGGTCACCGCCAGCATGAAATCCACGAGATCCCCGGCCACGACACCCCGGGGAAGCGGCGTGGAAACAATCTCGAGCTGCGCATTGCCCCCGATGTTCGTCGAGGTGAAGGAGGCCACCTGGACGGCAACGCCCAGGAGGCTGGCCGTGACGGAATGGGTGACAATGCCGTGGTCCGTGGGGAATCCGGAATACGTGAGCGTCACCTTGGTCAGGTTGGTGAAGAACGGGATGAAATAGGACGCCACTTGCGCGCCATTGGTCGCCGTGCCCTGGGTGGTGGACGCCGCGGTCAGTCCCACGTTCCCCGTCAGTTCCGACTGCACGGACAAATTGGTCAGCGTGAGCCCGGAATCATTGGACAACACGAGCGTGTACGCCACGCGCTCCGAAACGCGCGCCGGGGCGGGCCGCGCGGAGAAATCGATTCCCAGCAACTGGGCCCGCAACCCGAACGGGAGCAGGAACAGGAGCACCCCGAGGAGATACTGGTTGCGGCGGTTCATCGGACCCACCCAGTGAAGCCACGGTGACCGGGGCGCCGCAAAACAATTGTGGGTGCAGCGGCAGGGACGTGGGTGTCAGGAACCGAACCCGCGAGGGCGGACGCCGGGGTGAATCCAGGAAATCGCCGGCTTGAACTGCGAGGTCGCACCCCGAAAGCTGCGGTCGCCGAATGATTGCGCTGCTCCGCCGCTGGGCCGGCTTTGTCAAACTCAGCCACACCGTCTTCGCGCTGCCCTTCGCGGTGGCGTCCATGATGGTTGCCGCCCGCGAAACCCGCGGCTGGCCCGGATGGCGCGTGTTCCTGCTCGTCCTGGCCGCGTTGGTGACGGCCCGGACCTGCGCCATGGCCTTCAACCGGATCGTGGATCGCCGATTCGACGCCCTGAATCCGCGCACCGCCCAACGACACCTTCCCGCTGGCGCCATGGGACTCACCGAAGCCATCGCTTTGTGTGTCCTGAGCGGAGCGGCCTTCGTCGGCTGCGCCGCGGGGCTTAACCTGCTTTGCCTCGCGCTCTCCCCGGTGGTCCTGTTCTTCATCCTGTTCTACTCGCTCACCAAACGGTTCACCGACTTCACCCACGTCTGGCTCGGGATCGCACTCGCACTCGCCCCCTTGGGCGCCTGGGTGGCGGTGGAAGGAAAGATCACCCTTTTCCCCCAGGACGCCGATTTGTCCGGACTCGCCGCGCTGCGTTACGGCGCGCTCGTGCCCGCAGCCCTCGCGGCCGCCGTGGTGCTGTGGCTCATTGGATTCGACATCATTTACGCAACCCAGGACTACGAGTTTGACCGCCGCCACGGGCTGCACTCGCTGGTCGTTCGATGGGGTCCGGGCAACGCCCTTGGAGTCGCCTTTGTGTGCCACATCTTCATGTGGGCGTTCCTCCTGTTGTTCGGGATCCTCAGCGCGTTCCGGTTCGCCTACTGGATCGGCCTGCTCCTGATTCTCGGCCTGCTCCTGATGGAGCACCTCCTCGCCCGACGCCGCGATCCGGCATCCATCAACGTCGCCTTTTTCAAACTCAACGCCGCCATCAGCCTCATCTTCCTCGTCGTCGTCGCCGTGGAAGTGGTGTTTCCGTGGTTCCGGCTGAGGTGGTATTAGAAGGTAGTCCGTGGTCGGTAGTCGGTGGTCCGTGGTCGGCCCGACGACTGACGGTCCAGGTTCAATACATGGGTGACAGTGGAGGTTCAGAACATGGGTGACACAGTGACCATGGAAGAGAGGGCAGCGAAGCTGCCCGCATGCCTTGGCAGGAGACCCGAGCGATGGACCAACGGATCGAGTTTGTGATGAAGGCGCTGAACCACCCGAACTTTGGAGAGCTGTGCCGGGAGTACGGGATTAGCCGGAAGACCGGGTACAAGTGGCGTGAACGGTTTGTGGAGCACGGACTGGGTGGGCTTGGGGAGCAGAGCTGGCGACCGCATGGGCATGCGCACCAGCTGTGCGAGGACGTGGTATGCGAGTTGGTACGGCTGAAGCGGGGGCATCCACACTGGGGGCCGCGCAAGATCCGGGAGCTGTACCAGCGGGCTGCACCGCGGGGCGGAGGTTCCGAGCGAGAGCAGCTTCAAGCGAGTGCTGGAGAAGGCCGGGCTCACAGAGCCTCGCCGAACCCGGGTGGCGGGCCGGGGGCCGGCTGGCCCAGGGGCTCCGGGCGGAGGCGCCGAACGAGGTCTGGAGCGTGGATTTCAAGGGGTGGTGGCGGGACCGGAGCGGGGCGCGGGTCGAGCCGCTGAGCGTGCGGGACGAGCACAGCCGGATGATTTTGGAGCTAAGAGCGGTTCCGGACGCGCGGACGGAGACGGTGCGGGCCCGCTTCGAGGAGTTGTTCCGACGGCACGGGCTGCCCGGGGCGATCCGGAGCGACAACGGGCCGCCTTTTGCCAGCGCCCAGGGGCTGTTGGGACTGAGCCGGCTCTCGGTGTGGTGGCTGGCCCTGGGGATCCAGCTGGAGCGGAGCCGACCGGGGTGTCCGCAGGACAACGGGGCGCACGAGCGGATGCACCTGGACGTGAGACGGGAACTGCAGGCGGGCCGGATTGGGGACAGCGAGGCGGCCTTCGAGCAATGGCGGCAGGAGTTCAACACAGAGCGTCCCCACGAAGCGTTGGGGATGAAGACGCCAGCGGAGGTTTACAGGCCCTCACCCCGGAGCTTCGAAGGACTCCGGAGGCTCTGGACTACGAGGGACGAGAGATCCGGCGTGCTGGCGCACGGGAAGATCAGCTTTCATGGTCACGGGATCTACATCAGCGGAGCACTGGCGGGATGGGACGTGGGGCTGGGCGATCAGCACGGGGAACGGATCGAGTTGTGGTTCGCCCACCTGCTGCTGGGCCACCTGAACGCGGAAACGATGAGCTTTGAGCCGTTGCGGGCTGGCGGGAGTTCCGGCCCCGGGGTGGCTTCCGCTTCGCCCAGCCGACCCCGGGGCCTCTACCCCGCCAGTCTCATCCCCCCTTTAAACCAACCCCAACCTGTACCCCCCCACCCCAAAAGTGTTACCATGTTCTGAACCAAAAGTGTTACCTATGTTCTGAACCAAAAGTGTTACCGATGTATTGACTGGGCCCTGGGCCGACGACTGACGACTGACTTCCGCCCCCCTTTCCCTGACGCCAGACTTGTTTCGCCGGCCAAGTCCGATTAGCCCTTCCCCATGAACCGCCGTTCCTTTCTCCAAAAGGGCTCCTCCGCGCTCGCCCTCTCCGCCGCCGCCACCTACCTCCCCACCACGTTCGCTGCTGAAAAGGCACTCCGGGTGGGACTCATCGGTACCGGCTGGTACGGCAAGGCCGATCTGCTCCGGCTCATCCAGGTGGCGCCCGTCGATGTTGTTTCCCTGTGCGACGTGGACAAACGCATGCTGGCCGAAGCCGCGGACCTCGTTTCGCAACGCCAGAAGTCCGGCAAAAAACCGCGCACCTACTCCGACTACCGCGCGTTGCTGGCGGAGAAGGACCTGGACATCGTGCTCATCGGTACGCCGGACCACTGGCATGCGCTTCCCATGATCGAAGCCTGCAAGGCGGGCATGGACATTTATTGCCAGAAGCCGACGGGCGTGGACGTCGTGGAAAGCCAGGCCATGCTTGCCGCCGCCCGCAAATACGGACGCGTGGTGCAGATCGGCACCCAGCGGCGCAGCACGCCGCACCTCATCGAGGCGCGCGAGCGCTACATCCAGTCGGGCAAGCTCGGGACCATCGGACGCGTCAACATCTGCTGCTACTGGCACATGCGGAATCGGGACACCCTGGCACAGGCGCCGGACACCGCCCCGCCGGACTTCCTCGATTACGAGATGTGGACCGGTCCCGCGCCGATGCGGCCCTACAACAAGATCGTCCACCCCCGCGGCTGGCGTGCCTTCATGGAGTACTGTAACGGCATCGTCGGCGACATGTGCGTGCACATGCTCGACATGACCCGCTGGATGATGGACCTCGGCTGGCCTCAACGCATCAGTTCCGCGGGCGGCATCCTCGTGGACAAGGCCGCCCGGGCCAACATCACCGACACGCAGGAGGTCACATTCGATTACGGCAATCTCCAGGTGGTCTGGACGCACCGGACCTGGGGGTCGGATCCCGATTCCAAATATCCGTGGAGTGCCACCTTCTACGGCGACAAGGGCACCTTGAAGGCCAGCGTGTTCAGCTATGACTACATCCCGCTGGACGGCGGATCGCCCGTGCATCGCGACGTGACGATGGAACTCGACCAGTATCCCGAGGACCGCACGGAGAAGGATCTCGAACAGCATTGCGCCCCCGCCATCCGGGGCCACATGAAGAACCTGCTCGCCTGCCGCGAGACGCGGGCGAAGCCCGTGGCGGACATTGAGCAGGGACACATCTCCTCCGCCTCGTGCATCCTGGGGAACATGGCGATGAAGCTGGGACGCACTCTGGTGTGGGATCCGGCGACGCATCAGGTGGTCGGCGACGCCGAGGCAAACCGACTTCTGGCGCGCCCCTACCGGGCGCCGTGGGTTCATCCGACGGCAGGCACCGTCTGAGCCGGCGACCTCGTTCGCCTTTTCCCATGCCCATCCGCATCGCGGCCGCCCTCGCCGGACTCGCATTCCTGATCCTCATTGGGGCCAGTCTGCTCGCGTTGAGGGGAATCCGTCGCGGTCGTCGGGACTGGCGATGGCCCGCACTGGCACTCCTCACCCTCTTGATCTCGGCGGCCGGAGTTTGGGGAAGAACCCCTTGGGGCTCCTTTCCGGAAGTCGTGTACGTCCGAACGGAAGGTGCCTCGCAAATCATGGTGCGCAGCGGATGGTGTTTCTATCTCCCGTTGGTGGTTTCCGGGGTCGGGCTTCTCCTGTATTTCGCCCGCCGCAATCGCCCGAATCCATCCCAGGAGGCGACCCAACGCACTTCACCTGGATCATGAGAGTTTCCGTTCAGCTCTGGAGCTACTTTAAGGATCTCGCCGGGACGAACTCAGTTGCAGTGGACATCCCGGAAGGAGGCACCGTGTCAGACGTCCTGACCGCCGTGTATGCGCTCCACCCGAAACTGGGGGCGATGCGCAATTCTACCCTGATCGCGGTCGGCGTGGACTATCAGGGGCCGTCCTACCGACTCGGCGCGGGCGACGAAGTCTCGCTGTTTCCGCCGGTCCAGGGCGGTTGAGGACTCCCCCACAAGTCCCCATCCTTCCCATGGAACGAACCCTGACCCTGAGCCCCGATCCCATCCGGGAGACGGATTTGATTGCCTCGGCGGTGCCGTCCACGCGCCTGGGGGCAGTGATCCGCTTCAGCGGCGTAGTCCGAGGCGAGGAGGACGGCGCTCCGATCGCGGGCATCGACTACGAGGCTTTCGTGCCGATGGTGGATCGCCAGTTTGGACTACTCTTTGACGAGATGGAGAAGCTCTGGCCTCAGGTGGGTTCCGTACGACTGGTGCACCGGCTCGGATTCGTCGCGGCCGGCGAGGCGAGTCTGTGGGTGGAAGTTGCCGCTCCCCATCGGGGTGAGGCCTTCGCCGCCTGCCAGTGGCTGATCGACCGGATGAAGCAGGTCGTCCCCATCTGGAAGCGGGTGAAGTAATCCTGGGACTGCGGAAGCGGAGCTGCCGCTCTGGATTCCTTTCGCGCAACCCCGGACCCGTCGTAGGCCAGCGACACGCCATCCCTCCACCTTCCCACGGGAGGGCTTGCATGCTGCGAGCCCCATTCAAGTCATGCCCTTCGCGCAAATCCCACCCCACGTTCTATTCCTCGACCCAACCCCGGAATTGATCACGGACGCCGACACGCCATCCCTCCTGCCAAACGATCATCCACCCGCATCCCGCTGCATCTCCCGGTACAGCCAGGCCTTCGAATAGGCCCACCAACGTTTCGCGGTCGGCTCGGATATCCCAAGAATGGGCGCCGCCTGTTCGAGGGTCAGTCCGACAAAGTACCGGAGCTTGACCAGTTCCGCCTTGGCGGGATCGAGCGCGGCAAAACGCTCCAGCACTTCGTTCAAGGCGAGGAGATGATCCTCATCCACCGGCGCGACGACGTCGAAGTCCTCGATGTTCTCGTGAGCCGCCCCGGCTCCCCTCCGGTGCGCGAGCTTTCGCCGCGCGCGATCCACCAGGATCCGACGCATGGCCTCCGCCGCGGCGGCAAAGAAATGCCCCCGGTTTTCCCAGTGCGGCTGGGCGTCCGCTCCCAGCCGCAGCCATGCCTCATGAACCAGCGCCGTGGGCTGAAGCGTATGCCCGGCCGCCTCGTGCGCCATCTTCTGCGCCGCGATCTGCCGCAACTCGGCGTACACCAGCTCAAACAGCTGCGTCGCCGCCCGGGCATCGCCGGCGCGCAGGGCGTCGAGGAGTTGAGTGGCGTCACTCATGGTACTCTGTCCGACGGCGTCGTCGGGCCAGCCGCGAGGGTAAAGTTCATGGCGGATTGACCTCCAATGTTGACCGACCCGGGAAGTCCGAAGCCGGCGGCTCCTTGGCTTCGGCGGCAGCGATTTCCTCCCAAGACGGAGCCCGCCAAAGGTGAATGGCGCGGTCGCCCGCAGACATGGCACCAAGAATATTTCCGTCCGCGGAGAACTGGCTGTTGAGGAAAAGCGATCGCTGGCTGGCTTGAAGGCCCACCAGCATTTGGCGGCGGTCCACGTCCCAGACCCGAAGCGCCTCACGGCCGCCGCTGGATGTGGCCAAACGCTTCCCATCGGGAGAGAAGCAGGAACTGAAGACGGCCTGGACCAGGAAACCGTTCAGCGTTCCCAGCGGGCGCAGGGTGGCGCGGTCCAAGATCAACGCATATCCTTTCTCACTGCTGGCGACGAGTAGGCTACCGTCAGGCGAGGAAGTGAAATGTGCCACATGCTCTACCTCGAAGGGCGTATTGGTCTGCACCGTCCGCACGCCGGTGACCATGTCCCGGGAAAGGAACTGGTTTCTCCCATCAACCTCGCCAAGGGTCATGTACCAATGGTCATCCGGGGAAAGGCACGACTGACCCGGGAGATCCTGCCATGAAACCAGTTCCTTGAAGTTGGTCAGGTCCCACTCGCGGACAGGCCGATGGTCGTCGGACCAGACGATCAGGCTCCTGCCGCCGCCGCGGAACTGGAAGGGCCACACACGGCCTGTGCCGACGGGAAACTCCTTCAGCCGCAATCGCCGCCTCAGGTCCCAAATTTGGATGAGCCCGTTGGTGGAACCGCACGCGAGAAAATGGCAGTCCGGCGAGAAAACGGGGTTGTAGCGCTGTTCGCCGAGGATCACCAATTCGTCGCGGACCTCAAAGTCGCGCCCGCTCAGGCGCACGACGTTGCCCTGATTATCCACCGCGAAAATCGTCTTTCCGTCCGGACTGAAGCGGTAGGTGTCCCAGCCGTTCGTGCTCGCCAAAGCCAGTCGAGTCCGGTCGGTTCGCGCCTGCTGGGTGTCCCAGCTCAGGAAAGTTCCGTTCTTGTCCACGCTGACCAGGGTCCGAAGATCCGGTAACAGGGCCAACCCCCAGACTTCCGCCCGATGGCCTTGCAGCGGGCGGCCAATGGGTGTCGGGCGAGAGGGTTCCGTCAGGTCCCAGAGCCGGATGGTCTGGTCGGCGCTGGCGGTCGCCAGCGTCTTGCCGTCCGGCCAGAACACGAGCGAACTGATCCACTCGTGGTGTTCGGTCAGTCCCGGTCCCAATTCCTGACCGGAGTGGGCATCGAAAACTCGGACCCGGGGCTGGACCGCCATGCCTTCCGAAACGAGCAGGAGCCTTCCATCAGGAGAGAACTTCATTCCCAACACTGCGACCGCATCGACACTCCAACGTTCGTTCCTGGTCCCAAGGTCGAAAACCCGCACTCGGAGGTGAAGCGAGTCTCCAGAACCGTTCAGGTCACGGCTGGCAGCAGCGAGAGTGGACAGATCGCGCGTCACAGCAGCTTCCCGAATTCCCAGAGAAATCAGAAATGGTTCCCGGGGGAGAACCCAATTTGAATTGGTGATCCGTTCCAGGGAAGGCACCCTCAGCCCCACAATTTGGCTGCCGCTGTGGGTATCCGGCAAAATAGCCAATAGCGCCTTCCCATCCGGAGAGAATTCGAGAACGGACACGGAACTATCGAACTCGGTCTCGGCTACCAGTTTTCGGCTCCTTGCATCCAGGAGCTGGAGGCGATTCCGGTCGTTTGCCGGGCCAGGGACGCGGATGAGTATGTGTATGGCGATCAAACCACCGTCCGGAGAAAAGGAGGACACTTGCGGTTCAACGGACGAGTTGGTGAACACAAGCGCGCCAATCAGGCGAGCCCTTCTCGGGTCCGAAATGTCCAGGAGCGCCTGCCCACCATTCGCAACCAGCAACGTTCCGTCGGGGGACACTTTCAAGTCCGAGTACCGATTGGACAGAACCAGGGGACTCGCCAGCGCGTCACTCTGGCATTGCTGCCACAGGTAGCGCCATTCCCAGCCGCGCCGGTCCGGGCGACCAGGTCCAGGGCGCTGCCCATTCAGAAGGTCCCAAGCCATGCCAAAGTTCTGATCGGCCACGGCCTTCTGGGCGAGGTTGATGGCGCTGGCATAGGCTGCTGACTCCAAGTTTGCGCGCGCGGCGTCGGCCCGCGACGCCTGTTGCCTCTCGCCGTCCAACGCCCTGACCGCGATCTCCCGCTGCCGGCTTTCCTCCTGCTGAGCCGCTTGTGCCGCCCGGCGTTGTCGTTCCGCGCGGACCAGTCCAGCCGTGATGCCAATCACTCCCACGATGAGCGCCAGCGCAACGATGGCCCCCGCGGAGACGAGGGCCTTGTTTCGGCGCCACGCCTTGTGAAGCTTGTAGGCCGAGCTTGGCGGACGCGCCGTGACCGGTTCATTGGTCAGATGCCGGGTGATATCCGCAGCGAGGCCATTCGCCGTCTCGTAGCGCCGCCTGCGGTCCTTCTCCAGACACTTCATCACGATCCAGTCCACGTCCCCGCGCAACGCGCCCGCCAGCTTCGCCACGTCGGTGCCCCCGCGCCGCTGGGAGACCGAGGTGCGTTCGGCGCCCTCCAAGGTGACCAGACGCGTGCTCGGACGCACCGGTTCCGTTTCCCGGATGGTCCGGCGCATGGAATCCAGTCCGGCCTGCAGCAGCTCGCGCCCGTCGAAGGGCGTGCGGCCGACGAGCAGTTCGTAGAGCAGCACCCCGAGAGCGTAGATGTCGCTGCGGGTGTCAATGTCGAGTCCGCTCATTTCGACCTGCTCGGGACTCACATACGCGGGAGTGCCGATGAAGGACTGAAACTGCGTATGGATTGTCTTGTCCGTCAGTTCGCCCTGCGTGGCCTTGGCGATGCCGAAGTCGATGACCTTGGGTACGGGCACACCATCGTGCAGCGTCACCAGGATGTTCGACGGCTTGATGTCCCGGTGAATGATCCCCTTCTGGTGCGCGTGCTGGATGGCGTGACAAACGAGGACGAAGAGTTTGAGGCGCTCCTCGGCCGTTAGGTGGTTTTCATCGCAGTAGCGGGTGATGGCGTGTCCGCGCACCAGCTCCATGACGAAGTACGGACGCCCGGTGTCGGTGGCGCCGGCATCCAAAACCTTGGCGATGTTGGGATGGTCCATCATGGCCAGGGCCTGACGTTCCGCCTCGAATCGGGCGATGACCTGCCGGGTGTCCATGCCCAGCTTGATGATCTTGAGCGCCACCTTGCGCTTCACCGGCTCGCGCTGCTCGGCGACGTACACCTCGCCAAAACCGCCCTCGCCGATCTTCTCCAACAGCTTGTACCGACCGATCTGCGTGCCCGGTCCCTCGTCCGCGGGAAGAGACAACGGCGGAATAGCCGGAGCTCCCGCAGGAGTCCGGAGAAATGCGGCCGGAACCGACGCCACCGGCGAGTGATCCAGCACTGTACCGGCGGCATCACTGGCGCGCAGCAGTTCCTCAACCTCGCGCCGCAGCTCCGGCCTTCCGGCGCAGGCCTGGTCAAGGTACGCGGCCCGCGCCGCAGGCGAGGTCAACAGCACCGCGGCGGCGAAGATTGTTTCCTCGGACTCGGGAGAAGGGTTCACGGGATTCGGATTGGCCATACCGAAGTCCCATGCGCAAGCCAGTCCCAAAACGGATCATCAAATTGAGGAAATCAATTTGTCCCTGGGGAGGACGACGTCAGGAGAAGCTCCCACACCAACCTTGGGAGTGCGCGCAGCTCCGCTACCGCTCTGGATCCCCGCCCCCTTCCGCTGACCCACCCGAATCCCACGACCGGCATCGGCCGCGAAGAAAAAGCGGGAGCTCCGCTCCCGCACTCCGAGAGAGCCCATCAGGGCCGGGTCATTCGCTCCGGGCGGACCCAGGCGTCAAACTGCTCGGCGGTCAGGTGACCAAGGGCCAGCGCGGCCTCACGGAGGCTGGTGCCTTCCTTCTGGGCCTTCTTGGCGATCGCCGCCGCCTTCTCGTATCCGATGTGCGGATTCAAGGCGGTGACGTTCATCAGGCTGATGTCGAGATAGTGGGACACGACCTCGCGGTTGACCTTCAATCCGTCGAGACAGTTCCGCGCGAAGCTCACCATGGTGTCGGACAGCAGCCGGACGGAGTTCAGGAAATTGTACACCATCACCGGATTGAAGACGTTGAGCTCGAAGGCGCCCTGGCTTCCGGCGATGCCGATGGTGACATCGTTCCCCATGACCTGCACGGCCACCATGGTCATGGCCTCGCTCTGGGTGGGATTCACCTTGCCCGGCATGATCGAGGACCCGGGCTCGTTCTCCGGAAGCTGAAGCTCCCGCAGGCCGCAGCGGGGGCCCGAGCCCAGCCAGCGAATGTCGTTCGCGATCTTCATGAGCGTTCCCGCGAGCGTCTTGAGGGCGCCCGAGGCGAAGACGAACTCGTCGTGCGCACTGAGCGCCGCAAACTTGTTGGGATGACTGGTAAACGGAAGCCCGGTTAATTCGGCGATGCGACGAGAGGCGCGTTCCGCAAACTCCGGATGCGAATTCAGTCCGGTGCCCACCGCCGTACCTCCAATGGCCAGGTCGTAAAGGCCCGGCAGCGTGGTCTCGAGACGGGTGATGTTGCGGTCCATCAGGGACACATACCCGGAGAATTCCTGTCCGAAGGTGATCGGCGTGGCGTCCTGAAGATGGGTCCTGCCCACCTTCACGATGTCGGCAAATTCCACGCGCTTCGCTTCCAGCGCTTCCCGGAACGTCCGGCAGGCGGGTAGCAACCGCTGGACGACCTCCTCCGCGGCGGCGATGTGCATCGCGGTGGGAAAGGTATCGTTGGACGACTGTGACATGTTCACGTCGTCATTGGGGTGAACCGGGGACTTCGACCCCATCTTGCCGCCCGCCATCTCGATTGCGCGATTCGCGATGACCTCGTTGGCGTTCATGTTGGACTGCGTGCCGGAACCGGTCTGCCAGATTCGAACGGGAAAGTGTTCGTCCAGCTTGCCCTCGATCACCTCGTCCGCGGCCGCGACGATCAACCGCGCCTTTTCCGCGGACAATTTTCCAAGCTCCTGGTTCACCTGGGCGCAGGCCTTCTTCAGCAGGCCCATGGCGCGGATCACGGCCCGCGGCTTGACGTCGTCGCCGATGTTGAAGAAGTGGACGCTGCGGGCGGTCTGGGCGCCCCAATAGCGGTGGTCGGGGACTTCAATCGAGCCCATCGTGTCGGACTCAAGGCGGGTCTGGCTCATGAGGAATGGAGTTCGTAATCCCGGCGGCGGCACCATGCCACCCCGGGGCCGGACAGCCTATCCGGGTCCGCACCCCGGTCGCAAACCGGCTTTTTTCCCGAACCCTGGTTTCGGGCGCATCGGGACACTGCCGCCCGCGCACCTGGGCCTGCGTTCATGCCCGAACCGCACGAAGGCGGGACCCCGCGCGAGCGAAGTTTGTAGTGCAGGCTTCAGCCTGTTCTTCAACGACGCGACGGTGGCGGTTGGGCGGGGGGAGCAGCCTGAAGGCTGGACTACAAACTTGGGCAGGGTCGAGGCGCGCTCCCTACTTCCCGCCCAAACCGAGCGTTTCCCGGACCCGATCCGCCGTCTTTCGAACCTTGGCTTTGGCGATCTCTGCAAGAGCGGATGTCAGGGGAGTGATCAGGATGGCCTGGCAACCCGAAGGGGAAACCAGGTCATGGTGATGCGTGCCCGGATCGGCATGGACAAAGTCACCCGCCTGGAGATGCCGTCCCTCCGTGACCAGATCTCCGCGAACCACAAACAATTCCTCCGCCCCGCTGTGCTCATGCGCGGGGTAGCCGGCGCCGGGATCCAGCTCGATGTAGAGCATCATGTAATTGCGCCGGACATTGGAGGCCAGGACCTGAAATCGGGTGCCGGGATGCAATCCCTGCGTCCATTCCCCCGACGCCGGTCTGAGGAAGCGGAACCCCTCCGAGTGGGGCAGTGCTTCGGACTGGGTTGCCCCGGAAGACCGTTGTCGGGGCAGTTCACCGATGCGGGCCAGAATCCGATCCCGGACGCGCGGAGGCGGGGCAACGGCCGGAACGCTGCGCAGCAGCGACGAAGTCACGGCCAGGAAGGCATCCACCTCCATGCGGATCTCCGGGTCGCTGGCGGCCATGGCCTCCAGTTGTGCGGCTTCCGGCGCCTCGAGGGCGCCCAACGCATACGCGGCGGCGAGTTCCTGCAATTGGGTGCAATTCATAGCTGGCCCTCCAACATGTCCTTCAACGCCAGCATTCCCCGGCGAATCCGGGCCTTGATGGTCCCAAGCGGCTGCCCCAGCCGGGCGGCGATCTCCTGCTGGGTCAATCCTCCCAAAAAGGCGAGCTCAATCGCCTCCCGCTGTTCCATCGAAAGCATCTGCAATCCCCTCCGAAGCAAATCCCCAGTCTCGGACGCCACGGCGCGAAGGGGAGAAGGCGTTGCGGGCGACGGAGCCACCACCGGCTCGGCTGCGGCGGATTCGTGCACCTCAGTTCGCCTTCGGACGGACCGAAGTCGGTCGATGGCCTTGTTGCGTGTCAGCGCCACCGCCCAGCTCAAGGGTTGCCCGAGTTCCGGCCGATACTGGGGCGCCCGCTCCCAGATCAACACGGCGGCGTCCTGAAGCACGTCCTCCGCATCCTGCTGCTGGCCGAGAATCTTGAGGGCAATCCCGTACAACAACGGAGCGTGACGATCGTAAAACTCGGCAAAGGCAGCGGCGTCGCCGTCCCGAAGGCGGGCGAACAACTCCGAATCCTCGGGAACACTCGCACTCTCCGGATGGGGGAACGCCGCCACGGTTGACCCGCGGAGATTGGGCCCCGGACCCGGAAAACGAAAGTCCGGGATGACCCAGTCTCCCGCGGCATCCGAAGCCATGACCGTTCCTTGCATCGCCCAAGAAACGGATGGAAGTCCGCCTCAGATGCAGGAATTCGGGACCGGAGCCCTCGCCTCCGGAACGTTCAAAGTCCCAAACGGACCAACTCCTTCTCCAAAGCCACCTGGAAGTCCTGCA
This sequence comes from Verrucomicrobiota bacterium, assembly GCA_046346705.1. Classification (GTDB taxonomy): domain Bacteria; phylum Verrucomicrobiota; class Verrucomicrobiia; order Limisphaerales; family UBA9464; genus UBA9464. The sequence continues at coordinate 364,446 of JAXMHR010000001.1, forward strand.
TGTCCTGCGGACTCGGGCGATATCCCTTGGTGTCCGCGACCAGCCCCGGACGCCCATACTGGTCCACCAGCCATGCCGCCCCCTCGCCATCGCTGAACACCACGCGCCCGCTGACCAGCGCGTTGGGACGCGTCACGGCGTCCACGGTCACGCGGACACCTCCCAGCGCTCCGGCGGGACCCGCCGCCGGGGCCGCCACGGGCGACGTGGCGGACGGCTCAGGAGCCTTGGGGGGATCCGGATCCTTGGGCATTACCCGAAGATCATCCACCAGGAAGCGAACCTCCATATAGGTGGGCCGGAGTCCAAACTCCGTTTCCAGTCGCTTTTGCACATCGGACAGCTTGAGGCCGTCCGCAATCCACTGACGTACCCGATCCTGCTGTTCTGCGGTCAACTGCATGGGCGCACAGTAGAAAGGGCGCGCCGGCCCGGCAAGCCGGGGGAATCCCACCTCCGTTCGTAGTCCAGGCTTCAGCCTGCTTCCCCCCAAGCGACGCGGCGCGCCCGAACCCATTACAGGCTGAAGGCTGCACTACCAACGGCTCCCCACTTGCCGGAGCCGGCGCTTCCGACGCACCGTCCGGCGGATGACGCCGCAGTTTCGCCCCGCCCGGATCGAGGACGTCCCGTTGATTCGATCCCTCGCGATCCGCATCTGGCACGAGTCCTATCGGGAGATGCTGTCCGAGGCGCAGCGGAACTACATGCTCGACTGGATGTATGCCCACCAGAAGTTGGACGGGGAGATCCGCCGGGGCGTTACCTATCTCATCGTCGAGATCGACGGCGAGCCGTGCGGATACCTGGCGTGGGAGCCCCTGCCCGGTGAGTCCACACTGCACCTGCACAAACTCTACCTCCTCGCACGATGGCAGGGCCGGGGCATCGGCCAGGCGATGCTGGAACGTGTCTTCCATGCCGCACGGACGGGCGGCCTCACCGCCGTGGAACTTCGGGTCAACCAAGGGAACACCCGGGCGTTGCGGGCCTACGCACGGGCCGGATTCGAGCGGGCCGACACGATGGTCACGGACATCGGCAACGGATTCGTCATGGACGACTACGTCCTCCGGAAGCGGGTGGACCCTGCAAAATCCTGATCGGGCTCCGCCGACGCATTACGGCTTGCCACCCGAAGTGGACTCGGCAATGCGGTAAAGATGCCCGTCGGTCCGGATGAACAACGCCCCGTCGATGGCCGCGGGACTGGCGAGGGTCCGCTCGCCCAGATCGTTCTTCGCGAGCACCCGGAACTGCTTACCCACTGCCACGACAAACGCCATGCCCTCCTCGTTGATGAAGTAGATCCGGTCCCCGGCATCGATCGGGGACGCCGAGAATCCGCCTCCCAGACGCTCGTTCCAATGCACGGTGCCCGTCCGGGCATCCACACAGGACGCCATGCCACCGTCAGACACAAAATAGAGCTCATCGCCCACCAACAACATGGACGGCGTATTCGGGGCGCCGCGGGTCGAAGTCCAGGCGACCGCGGAGTCCGTCGCGTCCCCGGAGGCCCCTTCAGGCCGGACCGCATAGACCAACGGGCGATCGTATCCGGTCCCAAAGAAGACCAGCCCATGGCCCGTCACTGGACGCGGGACCACGGAGTAACCTTCGCCGTATCGAACGCGCCAGAGTTCCTTTCCATCGTGCGGATCGTAGGCGCAAACAGCGCCGCTGCCCGGACTGATGAGTTCAACGCGTGATCCATTGGTGATCACGAGGGGCGTGCAAAAGGAGAATTTCTTCTGGGCGGGCGTCACCCGGGCAGTCTTCCACCGGACGGCGCCCGACGCGGGATCCAGTGCCACCACAAACGGATCACTGCCCCCGTCACAGGTGAAAACCAGGGAACCCTCGGCCCAGATTGGGGAGCATCCATTCCCGTGAACCGGAGTGTAGGAAAGCGAAGTCTGGCGCCACAGGACCTTTCCATCGGGATCCAGAGCGGCCGTCCCCTGATGGCCAAAATGCACAAAGATCTTTCCGTCCCGAAACAGAGGGGTCGGACTGGCGTGACTGTTTTTGCCATGGATGCCGGGCCCGGCACCCTCGGGATGAAACACCTCCTGGTTCCACACCACGGTGCCCGTGGTGGCGTCGAGGCACAGCGCCCGGAGCGAGCGCCCGGAACCGTCCTCATCCGGAACCGCGGTGGTCAGATAAACTCGGTTTCCCACCACGACGGGAGAAGACCAGCCCTGTCCGGGAATGGAGGCCTTCCAGACCACGTTGCTGGTCGAACTCCAGTTCAGCGGCAGACGGCGATTTCCGGCGTGGCCCTGTCCGGTCGGCCCCCGAAATTCCGGCCAGTCGGAATCCGCGGCGCGCACTCGGAAAGCGGCGGACGCGAGGGAGAGTCCGACCAGGAGACAGATTCGGGGCAAAGCCAGCATGGCTAGAGGCTACCGGGGCTCCGCCACGCTGCCAACCTCCGGAACGTTGACGGACGTCGAGGCGGGGAGTACCAAGACCCAACGCTCCAAAAAACTCCCCATGATCCCCCGGCAACACCCTCGTCGGCCCCTCCTGACTGGAGCCGCATTCACACTGATCGAACTGCTGGTGGTCATTGCCATCATTGCCATCCTCGCCGGGATGCTCCTGCCGGCACTCGCCAAGGCCAAGGCCACCGCGCAAAAGGCGCTCTGCACCAGCAATGAGAAGCAATGGGGCATCGCGCTCGGGATGTACGCGGCGGATTTCCGGGATTCCTTTCCCGACAATCGCGACGGCTTTGATCTGAGCTGGATGGGAACCAACATGGCCACCTTCTGGGAGAAGTACCTGCTTCCGTCGGGGAAACCGACGCGCAAGGGAGAGAAGAAGGCTGCCAACCACGTGGTGTTTTGTCCCACCGACGAATGGCATCGCCAGGCCGACACCTGGCGCCTCGGGGACGCCAATTCGGAGAAGAAGCCCATTCTCACCGGGTACTTCTATCTTCCGGGCCACCCGAAAGGGACCGGCGGCTGGCCCTACGACTCGGAGAAAATCGGGGACTGGCACTGGCGCCTGAAGTTGGGAGGCGAATTCGCCTCCGCACCCATCCTCATCGACCGCCTTCAAGGACTCGGCCCCCGCACCACCAACGTGTATGACAATCGTCTGCGCTGGACGACGACCGATGAAGGGAAGTCGTGGAAGACCCCCAACCACGCTGGCGCCGGCGGTGCTCCCACCGGGGGCAATTTCCTCTTTGAGGACGGCCACGTGGAGTGGCTCAACGGAAAGCGGGTCAGCCTCGGCTCAAGTGCCGGTGAATGGCAGGCGTTTTACAAGATTCAGATCAACTGATCCACGCCCCGGTCAACGCGGGGAAACTCACGCCGACATCACCTGCTTCACGAACGCGCGACTGCGCGCGTGGTTTTCCACAACGGAGCGCGTGATCCGGGTGCCGGACTCCAACGCCAGCTCCACGGTGTAAAACGCGGGAATCCTCTGGTCCCGGGCCACCCGCGCCACGGCGACGTAGTCGACGTCCCCGGTATCCAGGTCCTCCCACCAGATCTGGTCCCGACTCTGGCGGAGATGCCAGGACACCACCCGATTTCCGTAACGAGGCAGGCATTCGGACGGCGGAATGCCGCCGCGATAGACCCAGTGCACGTCGTAACAGAATCCGACGGTTTCCTGGGGGCAGCGGGCGAAGTTGGAATGAAACTCCTTCGCCCCGTTGCGCAGCTCGGGCGTGTGGTGATGGATTCCCAGCTTCATGCCGAGCTTCCGGAGTTCTTCGCCCAACTCGGTGAGCGCCTCCGCCTGGATGACCAGTTCGGCATCGGTCTTGTCTCGCCCGATGGGATCGGGATTGACGTTGATGATGGCAAACCCCGACTTCGCCGCCGTCTTCGCAGCCACGGCAATCTTCTCCGCCGTTTCATTGGCCTTGCCCAGCACGTGAAAGGCTCCACCGGAGTAAAGGCTCACCGGTTTCAGTCCCTTCTTCTTCAGCTTCTCTGCAAACGCGGCAGTGTTCTCAGGTTTGACAACATCCAGCGTGCCCTCCGCGTAGTCGTATCCGGCATCCCGCAACGCGGACAGCACCTCGTCAAGATTCCGGTCAAGATCCCTGCCCTCGCGACCATAGTACTGACCCCAGCCGTACAATTGGGACCCGACGAGGGGTGGCGTGAGTTTCGGGGCCACGACAGGCTTGTCCGCTGCAAGGGCGAGATGGGAAGTCAGCACGGGAGCCGCGCCCAGGGTGGCGGCATTGGCAAGGAAACGGCGGCGGTTCATGGGATCTAGCGTCGGAAGGATGCGGCGAAATCGTCGGTGGCGACGGCGCGAACCTCCTTGTGAAACCGGGATTCCGCAATGAGACGTTGCAGGCGCGCCTCCCACGCGGCGCCATCCAGCGGGAGATCCACCGTGGCATCCAGCAGGGACGAATGCACGATGGCGTTCGCCAGCTCAACGGATCGGAGCCCGTCGGATCCGGGGGCGATCAGGGGCACGCCGTCCAGAATCGCAGCGGTGAAGTTCTCCATCAACGTGGCATGGGGAGCCGCTGCGTTCTCAAAGGGAATCTCCTCCTCGGTGGTCTCCGGCTTGCTGAAACCCACCGTCGCGGTCCGGCTCCATTCCAGGGCGTCGGACGCATTCCGCGTCAGGATCAACCGGTTGTTCTCCAGCACCAGACGACCGCGGGATCCGGCAATCTCGAGGCGATTGGTCCCCGGCGCCTCTCCGGTGCTGCTCAGGAAGGTGCCTGTGGCGCCCCCCGGATACACAAGGTGTGCACTAACCTCGTCCTCCACCTCGATCGCGTGCCAGCGTCCGAACTGACAGAATCCCCGCACCCGCGCCGGCATCCCCAGCAGCCAGGTCAGGACATCGAGATTGTGCAGGCACTGGTTCAACAGCACTCCGCCCCCCTCGCCCTTCCACGTCGCACGCCATCCGCCGCTGGAATAGTAGGTGTCGGTGCGAAACCAGTCGGTGTTGATCCACGTCACCCGCTGGAGGGTCCCCAGCTCACCCCGCTCCAGCAGGTCCCGGATTCGTGCGTACCGGGGCTCCACCCGCTGTTGAAACATCCCGGCCAGGACGCGATCCGGGTGCCGCGCCGCGCAGGCCAGCAACCGCTCCGCGTCCGCCTTGTGCGCCGAGATCGGCTTCTCGACCATCACATGGAGACCCGCCTCCAGCGCGGCGATCCCGAGCGACGTGTGCTGGTAATGCGGAGTGGCGATCAGGACGGCATCCACGCATCCCGAGTCCAGAAGCGCCCGGGCGTCGGTGAACCCCCGCAGTCCCTTCGCCACGTAGGGTTCCAGCTTGGAAGCCGTCGGGGCACAAACAGCGGTCAGTTGGCAGCGCGGCACCCGATTCTCCAGCAGGTAGCCGGCGTGATGACGGCCAATGTTGCCGAGTCCGATGAGGCCAAGACGAAGGGAGGACATGGTCGATGAACAGGGCATCCGCGGTGCGAGATCTGGATACTGGTCGCGGAAGTCTGCCGCCAAACCCCGCCGCCGGGAATGGCGGAATTCCATTCCATACCCGGCGGCACGCACGATGGCGGCGTCCGCTTCGGGCGATGACAAGGCGCCGTCCCGGCCTATTCTCGTACGCATGACGATGCGCCAGGCCGTCGGGGTGTTTGTGAAGGGAAGCCTCGGGCTCCTGAGCATCTGGATGTCCCCCGCGGGTCAGGCGGCTGAGGACGGACTGGAGCGGATGAAGGCGCTGGTCCGTGAGCGATTCCCCGGTGTTCGGCACCTGAGCACCGTGGAATTGGCCGCCTGGCTGGCGGATCCCCAGCGTCCGAAACCCGTGCTGTTGGACGTGCGGACCCGCGCCGAGTTCGATGTCAGCCACATTCCCGGGGCGCACCACGTGGACCCTGAAACCACCGCCGCGAAGGCGCTCCCCACCCTTCCCCGGGAAACTCCGGTCGTCCTGTATTGCTCCGTCGGATACCGCTCCGCGGACTGCGGGACACGCCTTCTCAAGGCCGGCTTCACCAATTTCTTCAACCTCGAGGGCTCCCTGTTCCAATGGGCCAACGAAGGACGGGCCCTCGAGTCCAACGGACATCCGGCGACTCAGGTGCATCCGTACAGCGCCCAGTTCGGAAAACTGCTCAAGCCGGAGTTGCGGGCGCCGGCGACTCCCCGGACGCCATGAGCGCAGAGCCGTCCATGGATGCCATCCTGCGCTGGCGTGGCGCCGCCACCGTCGCGTGGATGGCGGCCCTGCTGGCTTGGGAATCGTCCCGTCCCTGCCATGACTGGTTCCGTTCCTGGCGTGATCGCGGACGCCACGGCGCCATCAACCTGGGCCTCGCTCTCGGAAATGTGCTGCTGGTTTCGGTGCTCTTCACCGGTCTCTGGCACTGGGTCGCAGAACTCACCGCAACCCGGAATCTCGGCTTACTCAACGTCATCCCGATGGCCGGAGGGGTGCGCACGGTCTTCAGCCTCTTCCTCCTGGATCTATGGACCTATGGCTGGCACCGAGCCTGTCACTGGATTCCCTTGTTGTGGCGCCTTCATCGCGTCCACCACTCCGATGCCGCCATGGACGTCACCACCGCGAACCGGTTTCACGCCGGGGAAATCCTACTCTCGGGACTTTTGCGGTTGCTCCTGATTCCCGTATTGGGAATCCGATTCCAGGACCTGGTCGTGTACGAGACGGTCCTGCAGGTCGGCGTTCAATGGCATCACGCCAACATCCGGCTTTCGGAGACCTGGGAACGCCGGCTCCGTCGGTGGGTGGTCACACCCGGACTTCATCAAGTCCATCATTCCCGGGAGCGGCCGCAGACCGATTCCAACTACGCCTCCGTGCTCCCCATCTGGGACCGGTTGTTTCGAAGCCTGAAATTCCAGGCGCATCCGGAAACCGTTCGGATCGGTCAGGACGGTCTGGACGCCCCCGAACAACAGACGCTCGTCGGCCTGGTGCGACAACCGTTCCGCTGGTGACCCGCCCCTCGATTCCTGAGGAGCTACTCAAAAATCGCGAACCCCGCCGCCGGAACGGTCAATTTCACGGAGCGGCCGTTCCGGTTCTCCACGGGAACCGACGTGCCGATTTGAGCCGGGTCGGTCGAATAAAGACAGGTGAGCACCCCGCCCTCGCGGTGAAGTCCGGCCTCGACCGTGACCCAGGCCGAGGACGGCTGTTCATAATGGGTGTTGAGGGCGCAGACGATTTCGGAGCGGTCGAGAATCCGGGACCAGGGGACAATCGAGCGAATCTCACCTCCCACCATTTCCGGCAGGCCAAAGTCCATCCCGTTCCCGGAGATCTCGCGCAGATACTGTCGTCCCCGCCGGAGGGCGATCTTTTCGCGACGGAGATTCAGGATCCTGGCGAGTTCGGCGTACACGAACAACTGCTCATGGAAACAGTGCCGGCCGCGGCTCCGGAAGGGACCGAACTCACCGCCGAACAGACATTCACGCAGGTACCGGTCACCGTCCCCCGCCCCGTTGAAGGCCTGCTCCGTGCCGTAGTAGATGCACGGGATCCCGAGGGATGTGACATTGAGGGCGAGCGCGTTGAGAACCACACGCCAGCCCTGTTCCCCGGCACAGAAGCGCGCCTTGGCCTGCCCCTTCCGCACCTGGTCGTGGTCGTCGAACATGGTCACCACCTTGTTGCGAAACCACACGTGGGACTCCTTTCCCACCAGCATCGAATTGCGGAAAAGACCGAAGTAGTCCGACGGGTTCCGATAGCCCTTCACGAGGTATTCCAGCTTGTCCGGGATGTCATCGATACCCAGCGCGGCATCGAGTCCGGTTTCCTCCAGGGTCGTGAACGCCCGCTGGCGTCCCCCGGTGATCTCTCCGATCAGGTAGAAGTTTTCCTTGCCGAGGCTCTGGGCGAATTCGTGGATGACGGATGCGAAGTAGCGGGTCGCTCCCGGATCCATATGCTTGACGGTGTCCACGCGATATCCGTCGAGGTCGGCATACGCGATCCAGTACTTGTAAATCCCGGCCAGGACCTCCAGCGCCGCGGACGGCCTGAAATCATCCACCCCGCCCGATCCGAGATTCACGTCCTTCAGGTCACAGAAATCTCCATCGAGAAACTCGGGGTCATGGTCCCAGTTCCGGATCCGGCCGCCACAGGTGAACACGCCCGGATCCTGGAGTTCCGCCGGCCACACGGCGCCATCCGGCCAGGCGGACGCGGACACTGCCGGATCCACCGACGCGAAGGGAATCACCGGCTGCCCATGCGAATCGCGGAAGCCTTTTACCGCATAAGGACGGCCATCCCATCGGGCATCCGCCTCCGTCGCGCCCGGATCCCAGTACCGGTCGGGCTCATAGCCGAAAACATTTCCGGTGTGGTTGAGAATGATGTCGAGGATCACATAAATGCCGAGCGCATGCGCGGCCGCCACCAGGTCCCGCAGATCCTCCCGCGTGCCAAAATGCGGATCCACTTCGAGGAAATTCTGGACACCGTAGCCGTGATAGGTGGGTTGAAACGCGACCTGCTTGAAGAGCGGACTGATCCAAACCGCGGTCACCCCCAACCGCTTCAGATATCCCAGCTTGGTCTTCAATCCCGCGAGGGTTCCGCCGCACCAACCCGATCCCGCGCCTTCCCAGGCTGGCGACGGCGCATTGCCCGCATCCATCCCAAAGTCGAACAACGGCGTGGTCCCGTTGGAGACCAGAGCTCCGTCGTTGTCGAAGTAGCGATCCTCCCGGCCGTCGGAAAACCGGTCCAGCATCAGGAAATAAAGCACCTGGTCCTCCCAGGCGACCGGAGAGGGGTGGAACCGACGCCGGGTCAACGGGGCGAAATCAACTTCCGAGAGACGTCGAGGGGTCATGGGAAAAGGGTCTGGTCTTCCGGCGGGTTCCGGCCTGGACCTGCATAGTTCCGGGGCCTCTCCCGGTCGAGCCGCAAGCGGACCCCGTTCATGCATTCGCTTCATCACGCCGGCCAGAGGAACACGTCGAACGACGACTTGACGGAACCGACCGACGGGCGTAGCCGCAAGAGGACTTCCCGAAGAATCCCATGAAGATCCCACGGCAATCCGCCACCACCCGCCGCGATTTCCTCTCCGGTGTCTCCCGGGCCACGGTGCTGGCAGCCGTCGGCTCACGCCTGGCCTCCGATTTGGGAATTTCCCCCGCCTTCGCCGGGGAGACCCCGGTTCCGCTCCACTTCGGCCCGCTCGAACCTCTCGTCTGCCTCATGCAGGAGACGCCACCCGAACGCCTGCTTCCCCTGCTGACTGCCCGGATTCAATCCGGCACCGACCTGCGCCAACTCACCGCCGCCGCAGCCCTCGCCAACGCCCGTACGTTTGGAGGCGAGGATTATGTTGGGTTCCACACCATGATGGCACTCGCGCCGGCGTACCACATGTCCCGAGAACTTCCAGGGCACCAGCAGGCACTTCCCGTCCTCAAGGTTCTCTATCGGAACACGCGACGAATTCAGGAGCACGGCGGCCGGTCCGGAGAAGTCCTCCATGGGGTCGCGCCCGGGGATCCCGTTTCCCCGGGCTCCGCACGGACGGATCTTCGGAAGGCCGTCCGCGACCGGAACACCGACCGCGCCGAACAGATTCTGGCCTCCCGGGCTGGCGCTGGCCCCGGGGCACTGCTCGATCAAATCCTGCCCACCGTGGAGGAAAACTCGGAGGTCCACCGGGTGGTCATGCCCTACCGCGCCTGGGACCTCATGGAACTGATCGGAACCGAACACGCGCTGACGCTGCTGCGACAATCGGTCCGGTATTGCATCGCGGCCGAGGCATCGCGGCAACCCGGCTGGGACGACGCTGGCATCCTGCTCACCCGGTTGCTCGATCAGTACCGCCTGATGGACCACACGCCGGTCGCCCGCACCGCGGACGACGCCTGGGTGGGTGCCCTCAGCCAAACCATTTTTTCATCCACCGGGGATCAGGCCGCCGAGGCGGCAGCCGACGCACTGTCCCAGGGATTCCCACCCAGCGCAGTCGGGGAAGCCATCTCGCTGGCGGCCAATCAGCTCATTCTTCGCGATCACGGGCGCACCCCCCGCGACGAGGTGGCGGGAAAGCCGATGGGCAGCGTCCACGGCGACAGCATTGGCGTTCACGCCTGCGACAGCGCGAACGCCTGGCGCAACCTCTCCCGAATCGGCGGCGACCGGAATTCCATCGCCTGTTTAATCCTCGGAGCCCGGCAGGTGGCGATCGACCGGACGCAACGGGGCGGCGATTTCCTCCACTGGGACCCGCTTCCGGTGAAATGGCAACTGGATCGAATCCGCTCCAATGACCCGGCGGAACTCCTTCAGGAAACCGAGGAGGCCATCCGGGGCAACCTTCAGGCCCATGCGGCGGCCCTGGTGTACCGGTATGGAGAGCTGGGGCATGCGCCGCGTCCGGTGTTTGATCTGATGCTCCGTTACGCGGTTTCGGAGGACGGTTCCCTGCATGCGGAGAAGTATTACCGCACCGTCTCCGAGGAGTTCGCCACCACCCGCGACGCCTTCCGATGGCGTCAACTCATCGCCCTGGCCCGGGTCACCGCCAGCGAATACGGCCGGCCGGCCCCGGGCATGGCGGAAGCCCAGGAGCTGCTCCGGTCCGTTAAATCGTGAACCTCGCCGGAATCAGGGCTTCCCCCCGTCCGTAGATCCCGATGCAGGTTTCGGGCTCGAGAGTCGTTTCTCCACTTCGGTAAAAACCCCGTCGGCACTGGCCAGCGTCTGCACGGCGCCGTTCGACATCACGTAATTGCGCTCCCACCCCCGGCGCAACGGCATGGCAAACGGGGTCCCGGGCTTCAAATCCTCGTCCCGGAGGACCGCCTCCGGAATCCGCCGAGGTTCCCGTTCCCGGAACAGGACGACCACCTCCGCCGCGTCGGTGAACTGTGAAACGGACAGGTATTCAAACGTCTCCGGAGACAGATCTGGCGAACCCTGTTCGTCCTCGGACAGCCCTATTTCGCGAAAGGCCTCCCGCAACTCCTTCCACGTGGGAGGCGGCCGGTCGGAATGCTGATTGGCATACACGCGGACCGCCAAGGCCAGCGCCTTTCCCGATTCAATCAACTGCGTGCGCCGGTTGCGGAACAGAACCTCCTCGCGCAACGCCGCGGTTCGGGCCTGGGCCTGTCGCACGCGAACGTCGGGGTCCGTACCCAGTCCCGCTGCCGCCTGCGAGCGCAGCCGGGCGACCTCGCCGCGGAGCCGCAGCAACTCGGCATGTTCCTCCTCCGCCAGAGACGACGCCGGTGGGGACGCCACCAACGCGGACGGCGCTGCCCTCGCGACCACACTTCTGGCCCGGAGATCCTGGTTTTCAATTTCCAGGCGCCCCACACGCTTCTGTTGCCAGACCAATCCCACGGTGGCGAGGACGGCCAAGGTTCCCAATCCCACTTTTGCCTTCATAAAGCCAAGACTCATCACGGCACCGGATCCCACTCCAACCGCATCCCCCACCACCGCCGCCGCGACCGTCGCTGCGAGCCCCGTCGGCGCCGCCTGTGCTCCAGCATGCCCCAAGGCGGCCGCGACCACTCCTTCCCCGACGGTTACGCCCCGTTCCCGGAACCATCCGCGCAGTCGTTCCACAGCCCGTCCGACCCGCTTTTGTGCTGTGTCCTCGTTGACGCCCAGAACGCCGCCGACCTCCGCCAGGCTCCGCCCAGAGAAATAGCGCATCACGATGGCTTCACGGTCCACGTCGGGAAGTTCCGCCAAAGCTTCGTCCAGCAAAGGCTGCAAGGCGTCCGAAGCGCGCTGGACGTCAATGGAAGCGGAATCGGATTCAAAGGCATTCATGGCGACGCTCTCCCGGCGGCTCCGCCTGGACTCCCGGCGGAGGTATTGCGTGGCCTCCAGACGGGCCGTCCGGTGAAGCCACCCGGCCACCACCACCCGGGACGGAAGCCGGGAAGCCTTCCGCGCGAGAAGAGCAAACACCGTCTGGGTCACGTCCCGGGAGGCTTCCGGATTCCCGGTGACCCGCCAGGCGGTGGCCCACACCAGGTTGCAATGGCGGCGGACGATCTCACAGAAAGCGTCGTCGTCCCCCGTCTGGACAAACAGCTCCAGCAATCCCGTGTCGGAAATCTCCTTCATGGCGGATTTAATCGTGAACTCCCGCACCCGGGAAAATCCGACAGGAATTCCGCAGGAATTTCGAGTCCCCGCGGATCTTGCCGCCCCCGGGCCGCGGGAACTCCGTGGCTTCAAGTCCCGGGAACCACGGGCAAACCCTTGGCAACGTTCTCGGTGGACCGCTACGCTGATCCCCATGTTTTCGCACGTCGTCATCTTCTGGACCGATCCCCAAAACCCCGCCGCTCCGGACGAGTTGGTCGCGGGTGCCCAGAAGTACCTGAAACCAATTCCCGGCTCGGTCTTCTTCCACGTGGGCAAGATGGTCGGAAGTCACCGTCCGGTCGTGGAACAGTCCTACCAGGTCGCCCTGAACCTGGTGTTTCAGGACAAAAAAGCGCAGGACGATTATCAGGTCCACCCGGAGCACCTGAAATTCGTGGCCGAATGCAGCCGGCTCTGGAAGCGGGTGGTGGTTTACGACTTCGCCTGAACCTGACTGGGGCCTCAGAGGGGTCCCATCCTCGCGCCACGGGCCACTCCAACTTTGGGGTTCTTCTTTTCCGTCCGTCGCGGTAACCAAGGGGCCATGTCTCCCCGTGCGCTCGCGGTTCTGGCCGGCCTGGCCTTCCTGTCCCCCGTCCTGTGGGCAGCAGAGTCCTCCATTCTTCCGCCCGCGGGTCCGGTTCCCACCGGATACTCCCTCGTTTACGAGCAACACTTTGACGCGCCGGCCTCCCTGTCCGGCTTCGTGGCGAGCGATCCCAAGGCATGGCAATTTGCCGCTGACGGTTCCTCCTTCGCCCTGGAACTCGCCCGGCAAAGCCAATACACGCCGTCCGTCCGCTCCCCATTCAATATTGCACTGATCGGGGACCGTATATTCGGGGATTTCGTCCTCGAAGCGGACCTGATCCAGACGGGCAAGGAATACGGCCACCGCGACATGTGCCTCTTCTTCGGTGTCCAGGATCCGTCGCACTTCTACTACGCCCATATCGCGACGCAGACGGACGACCACGCCCACAACATCTTCATCGTCCGGGACGCACCCCGGGTAAAAATCTCCAAAACCACCACCTCCGGTGTGAACTGGGGCCTCGGCATCTGGCATCGGGTCCGGCTGGAACGCCAGGCCGGGACCATCCGCGTCTATTTTGACGACCTGAAGCAGCCGATCATGACGGCCGAGGACACCACTTTCGGACCCGGCTGGGTGGGATTTGGGTCCTTCGACGACACCGGCAAAGTGGACAACATCCGCATTTGGACGCCGGTGCCCCCCCAACCGAAAGTGCCGGCATTCTTTTCACCCCTCATCCGTCCCTGAGAAAGGTACGCCGGAGAAACTCACGCTCTGGCAGCGGTCCCCGCGGTCCCTGGGGAGAACAGGCCCTTGATCCAGGTCCACGCAGCGCGCAGCCCCACGGGACGGACCTCGCTGAACCCATAGATTCGGGCAATTGCTTCCTCATGGGAATTGCAACGCGGCGGAAGGTTAAAGACATCGGGGGCCCTCCCTTCCTCCACGCGAAGGATTTCCGAATGCACGATGCCTTTTCCCACCACGTACCTTCCGGGCGGCACGACTTCCGTCCGGGCCGGGAACACCAGCCAGGGGCGCCAGACGAAGGTGAGGCGCCCCTCATCATCCCTGATCAGGCGTCCATAGGCACGGGTCGGGGCTGAGCCCACGGGGCGGGCGGAAAACATCCAGATCCCACCCTCGTCAGGAACAAAGCGCTTCCGCCGAAACGTGACCAGATCCCAGGCAAAGAGGGTCCCAAACGTCACCGTCCGAAACGCCCAAGGAGCCAGGAGGACACAGATCAGGACGAGTATCAGGGACCATGCGGCCCCCAGGCGGGTGTCGAGGACTCCGCCGCCGGCGACGGTTCCCAGGATGGCAGCCCGAAACGACTTCAGGGCGGCATCCACCGTGGTGAAGGGACTGATCAGGATCAGCACATGGATGGTATGGGAAACCAGCCAGACCACCGCAAACGCAACCAGCGCCACGGGAACCGCAATCAGGTCTCCCATCCAGGCCAGGCCGACCGCGGCAAAATGCAGTCCGGCAAGGTCCAGGGCCCCTGAAAGGTGAGGCTTGGTCTGTTCGAAGATTTCCAGGGCGATGGGAATCACGACCCCCGTCGCCAACAGCGCACTCGCCTTGTTCTCAAAGAGTTCAACCAAGTCCAACGGCTTCTTCAGCGAGGTGGGAACGACCGGTCCCGCCGCATCCTTGGCCATGCACACCGCCACCAGGAGCAGTGCCGCCCCGAAGAACCAGGGCTGCGCGAACCAGGGCAGCGACTCCCGTTCAGACGGCGTGGCGCGATAATACTTATAGGCACCCAGGGCTCCCATCCCCAGCAGAGGCGAGATCGCCACGCCGGTCACCTGGGTCAGGGATTCCGCCGCCTTCACCCCCAACGATGTCTGCTTCTTGAACTCCTCAACTGGAGCCCCTGCCACCCGGAGTTGCGCGGAAAAGGCGATCATCAAAAGCCAGAGAAGCCAACCGAACCCGTAGTGTCTCATATCCAGAAACAAGCTGCCGTGAACCATCCATGGACGAAAGTGGGAACTTACACCCAATTTCAATTCTCAGTTTACGTTCGTTATCGTTTGCCGCGAAAGAGTCCGTTCCACGGCGGAATTCTGATTAAAAAAAAGTTACTCACACCTCATACTGCCGGTTGCGTACACGGTCGGGACGTGTTCCTCTATCCGCGTTCCCCTTTCTCTCAACCGTCAAACGGATTGTTGCCATGAGTCTTTGGTTCCTGACTGGATTCGTAGCGTTGTTCGCGCTGTTGGTGCTGGTGGTCGGCACGACGGTCGCCAGCGAATTGTGACCCGAGGTAATCGGGTGCCGGATGGCGATTCAGCCGCCGTCCGCAAGGGAGAGCTGTCGTCTTTACTCGGACCCTGTCGGAAAACTGAGTGGGTTCCTGTTTTCTCGAAAATCCTCCGGAAGTTGGAACCTTTGGCGATGGAATAAGCGAGGCTGGGCCGTGACAGCCCACCCTGGCCATGCGCAGGCCTCGGAACCTGAACATCAACAGAATCCCTCGTGGCAGGCCTCTGCCTTTCAGCGGGATCCTACGCCACAGCGGGCTTCCGATCTGCGTTGGCTCAAGCAAAAAATTCCCTCGAGAGCCCTTGGGAACCCCTTGCAGGGTGGTATGCGACATGCTCCGTTCCAGCAGTCCCCAAATCTGCGTCGCCTGACGGCGCAACAACAACTGTTGGAGCATGAGCATCCTATTTCTAACCGGCTTTGCCGTGTTGTTCACCATTCTGGCAGTGGTCGTCGGAACCGCCGCGGCCACCGAGTTGTAGGTGAACCACCTTCGGTGGCATCCAGCCCAAGGCGGAAATCTCCGCGACCGTCTTCAGGGGTTCCGCGCAACCATCTGCTGCCCGATAGGGCACCCATTTCCAACCTATCCTTGCCGAAGCTCATTCCCACCCATCCATCCCAAGGTCTAATACCCAACTAATGCAGGACTAATACCGCTCCGCGAGGAATCCTCGAAAATGAGAATCGTTCCGGGCAATCCGGTAAGGTGCATGGGTGACGGCCACCGGATTTCCTGACCGAGGTGCGGGATGAGCGCCCTTGACGGTCCCCCGTGAATCCCGGTTGACTGACCGGTGAATTCCCATGCGTCGCTCTCAATTCGTATCCCTGCTTTCCCTGATCGTCCTCACCGCCGGAACCCTCACCGCAGCGGACGCCGGCTGGGTGGTCCTCTTCGACGGAAAATCCACCGATGCCTGGCGCGCCTACCGGCAGGAGGGATTCCCAAAGAAGGGGTGGGAAGTCGTGGACGGCACCCTGCACGTCAAAGGTGGGGGCGGAGCCGGGGACTTGGTGACCCGACAGAAGTTTGGCGACTTCGAACTCGAGTGGGAATGGAAGGTGTCCCCCGGAGCCAACAGCGGCGTGATGTACCGGGTCACCGAAGTGGGTTCCGAACCCTGGAACACGGGACCCGAGTATCAAATCCTGGACGACGCGTTGCATCCCGACGGCAAGAATCCGAAGACCAGCGCTGCCGCCCTGTACGCCCTGGTGGCACCGGATGCGGCCAAGGCCCTCAAGCCGGTGGGCGAGTGGAACGCCTCCCGCATCGTCCTGAAGGGCTCGAAGCTCGAACACTGGCTTAACGGCAAGCGCGTCGTCGGCCTGGACCTCTCTTCCCCCGAGGCCAAGGCTTTGATCGCCAAGTCCAAGTTTAAGGACCTGCCGCGATTCGCCCAGGAACCCGCCGGATACATCTGCCTTCAGGACCACGGAAATGACGTCTGGTACCGGGCCATCCGGGTGCGTCCGCTCTGACTTCGGCGTCCGCGCCCTCTGAGAGGCGATGGACGATTCGGGACACCCCCGGGTCAGAATTGAGTCGAGCCTCCGAACCGTTAAACCGCCTGCGTCCGCAGCAAGGTGAGAAAATCCATGAGGTTGCAAGAACCTTGGCCATCCCCCATGGCAGAATTCGGCACCTGGGAAACTAAGAATCGGTAGTCCGCTTGGATCAAGTCCGCAGCACGGTGTAGACGGCTCATATCGTGGGGTGAAGGGTCCGTGGTGAGTTTGACCTCGATCGCCCAGGTCTTGGCTCCCAGCGTGAAGACCAAGTCGATTTCATAACCGTCCGAAGTCCGGAGATAGCTGGGTTCGACGGGATGACCTTCCGCGGCCAGCATGCCCAGGATTTGCTCAATCACGAACCCTTCCCAGCTCGCTCCCACCCAGGGTTGCACCAGGAGCTGATCGAACGTAGCGGCACCCAAAATTCCATGGAGCAGCCCTGAATCGCGCCAGAAGATCCTCGGAGATTTAAGGAGACGTTTGCGAAGATTGCCCGACCAGGGCGGCAGTCGGCGAACCAGGAAGGTCCCCTCCAGGAAGTCGAGGTACCGATTGATCGTCGGATGGCTGAGGCCAAGGCTGGCTCCGAGTTGCGAGGCGTTCCAGATCTGGCCGTGAACCGCCGCCAGCATCCGCAGAAAGCGGTCCGTAACCTGGGGTGTCGCGGGCCAACCCCAAAGCGGCAGGTCCCGCTGGGAGAAATTGCGGAGGTAATCCTGCGTCCACACCGGAAAGCGCGCCGGCTCCAACGTCACGGGGGGAAGTCCGCCCCGCAGCCACCGTTCGGATAGCGGCGTTCCGGGAAGCTCGACCGCCAGAAGTGGAGTCAGCTCCAACAATGCAGTCCGTCCCGTCAGCGATTCCGAGATTTCCCTCAAAAGCTGCGGCGAGACTGATCCGAGCAATAGAAAGCGCCCCACTCGATGGCGGTCGGCGTCAATCCCTCCCCGCAGCCGCGGAAACAACCCCGGCCAAGCCTGGGCTTCATCAAATACCACCAAATCCTGCGAAGCCATAACCGATGGCCATTGGGCATCCAGACGGGCTTGCTCGGACGCCTGTTCGAGATCGAAATAACGGTGGGTAAGCGAGCGGGCCAAGGTGGTCTTTCCACATTGCCTCGGCCCCAGCAGGACGGCCGCCGGCTCCAGTTTCAGCCGTTTAACGAGTTGATGGGCAAGGACTCTCTCAATCACTTTCCAATTGAATATATATATTCAATTTGCAAATCAAGCACCAGTTCTGGTGCGGAGCGCTCCACGGCCGCGCCTCGTTTTCCCCAACGTTTCAAAGTTTCCGTTCAGTGTGCGTAGGGACGGGACAATAGTCCCGCTTCTCAGGAAAAAAGTCCCGTCCCCAACGAATCAGCCCGCCCCTATCGCACAGCTTCTCCTGTCGCCCGGGGTCGTTTCAGAAAGCCGACGATCAGGAGCGCCCATGCGGCGACGAGGCTCAGTCCGGCCGCAACATGTGTGAGCTTCACGACGAGTTCATGCCATGCCACTCCGCCTTTCGCCCCGGCCAGACCGGCGGCAATCGGCAACATCTGCGTCGTTCCCCACCAGGCATTGGCGACCTCGGACGCACCCATCCCCCAAGTCAACCACGCCGCCAGCAGCATCACCCCAGCGGACTTCGGGCCGACCCGGTGTGGAAGCGCCAGCAACAACACCGCCATGACGACAAGCAGCAGACCGTTGCTCACCAGTTGAATGTGCGCCCCAAGGGCCAGTCTTGGATACGGAGTCTGCGGTACAAAAAAACCGCAAATCAGCCCGGCCATGACCAAGAGAAGACCGTGAACCAAAATCCTCCGACTACGCTCCTGGGTTTTCATCTTCGCGTTTCCGCTGGAGCCTGACACCCCCGGGCAACAACCAAAGCTCAATCTCAGCCAAAGGCGCCGCGCCCAGGGGACAAGTGGGCTCGGTCTACGCGTCTGAAACCACCTCGCCGAGCCTTAGCTTCGAGGTTCCACACCACGACAATCGGAAATCGTTCCACTGGCTCCGCCGGACACTCGGCCGCCGTCACATCGCGCTGCCGCACCCTTATCGTATCGCATGCGGAAACTGTCTGGGACAAACCACGATCGGAGTCCACTATGGGTAATGGGGGTCCACTTCTTGGAGGGCGGGCCGCAACATCGTTCCACTCATTTCGAAATCGAGTAATGGTCCATTTCCGACAGCGTCGGGGCGCGCCAGACGCGAACCGCTTGGTTGTCCACGGAGACCAGTGTGTTTCCGTCCTTCAGAAAGGCGAGCTGCATGACGACGACACCGGGCGTGCGGAGCATACCGACTTCACGTGGTTGTATCTGGCTCATATCCCAAAGTCGAATACCGCCCTCGCCGCCCGCGGCAAGCCGACGATCATCTGGCGTGAATGCCATAGACTTGAAACCGGTGAGCTGACCGGAGAGAGTTGCCATCAATCGCCAATCGGTCGAGGACCACAATCGAATCGTTCCATCAAGACCGGTGGTCGCCATTGAACGGCCATCGTGGGAGAACTTGATGCCGGCAATATGGTCCGGGTGGCCCGTCCTGAATTCTGCGAATTCCAGTCGCGAGAGCTCGCAAACTTGGACGGACCCTTCATCAAAGCCGATGGCAAGGATGTTGGCATTCGGAGAAAACGCTGCTGTCATAATAACACCCGGTCTTCGGCTAAACGTGGACAACAGGGTTCGGGAGTTTACTTCCCAGACTAAAATCTGATTCGTCGGACCAAAAACCGCCAACCGATCACTACCGGGAGAAAAGCACAATACACCCAGTCCACGGTTGGCCTGAGAAATGACGGTTCCCAGCCGGCCGGTCGTCACGTCCCACAGGTCGACCATACCGTTGGTTCGCCCCAATGCCACAAATCGACCGTCCGGTGAGAGCCTAAGGGAGTTGAAGTCCTCTCTGAGGTCGAACGCTGGACCGATGAATTCAAATGTGAGGGAATTCAATATTCGACCGAAGTTTTGT
Organism: Verrucomicrobiota bacterium; assembly: GCA_046346705.1. Classification (GTDB taxonomy): domain Bacteria; phylum Verrucomicrobiota; class Verrucomicrobiia; order Limisphaerales; family UBA9464; genus UBA9464. The sequence continues at coordinate 383,874 of JAXMHR010000001.1, forward strand.
CGTGGTTCGAGATTAAGAAGGCGAACGCCGTCCCCCCCCAGAAGGAGGGACCCAACGTCGTGGGAGGCGATGTCCCATACGATCCCATGCGACGGATGGAGCCTCGAGTCCCACAACTTAATCTTCCTGTCCTTGCTCCCACTGGCCAGCACTCGGTTGTCGGGCGAGAAGGCGACCCAGTAAACTTCCGAATCGTGACCCTCGAAGGTGGCGATGCGTTGCCACGTCGAAGTATCAAATAGCTGCAGATTCTGACCGCGGCATGCCGCGGCGAGCAGTGTGCCATCAGGCGAAAAGGAAACGCAACCCACCCAGAAGGAGTCGAGAATCTGATCGAAAATCGGTGCTGCTTGACTCAAATCCCAGACGACCAGTCGGCCGCCCCTTCCGGGCTCGTCAATAAAGCCTGCGGCGACTCGTTTGCCATCCGGAGAGAACTCAGCTTCGAGAATTCCGCCTTTGGGACTACCCCAGTGTACAATTTCCTTGTCGTCGCGAAGATCCCAAACCGCCAGCTCGGTGGCCCAAGATGTACTCATTTCAGGGGGCACCCTGCCAAAAACAAGTAGCCTGCCGTCGGGAGAAAACGACAAGGGCCATTTCCAGCCTCGATGTTGCATACGGTACGTTTCGAACCGACGGATCTCCCTTTTCCCCTCGGGGTCATACACAACGACCGTGCCCTCGGTGCCAGCCCAAGCGAGGAGGCGACCGTCGGGCGAAAAGCGTACCATGTCTGCGGTTTGACCCGTCTCAATCTGAAATCTGACTTCAAGAGTCCCCGCATCGAGGAGGCGGATGCCGCCTTCATGCTGACTGACGGCTATGCGCAAGCCATCCGGGGAAACAGACAGTCCGTCGAGCCGGGTCCCAAAGGCGGTCGACGCTTTCAGCGTTCTAGTAGCTGTATCCCAAAGTTCCACGACGCCATCCCAAGTGATCGCGGCGAGGGTCTGCCCGTCGGGAAGAAACTGCACTACGTCCACGGTATTACTATGGCCGCCCAGCGTCGCCAGTTCGTCGCCGCGGCATTGTTCGAATAGGTATCTCCACTCCCAGCCGCGCAAGTCCGGCTCGCCAGACAGAGGCCGCCAGTCTTCGAGCTTTTGAACGACCTGACCTCGGTTGCCTTCGTCCAAGGCCCGAAAGGCCAGATTCATATCCGCCGAGTAGAGGTTTCGCCGGGCGGCGAGTTCGCTCGCTTCCGCACGGGAGCGCAGCGCACTTTCCCGGCGTGCTTGGGCCGCCTCTTGTTGAGCCTGACGTTGGAAGAACAAGAGGGCCACGATGGTCCCAAGAATTATAAGCGCCGACAGCGCGGTGATCCGCCGGGCCCACGCGAGACGCCGCTCCAGCGCCTGCGAACGTTTCACCGACTTGCCCCCCTGCAGCAGCAGCAGGTCGTCCCGCATCGCCGCCACCGAAGCATACCGTTGCTTGGGATCCGGCTGGCACGCCTTCAGGATCACCGCATTCAGTTCTATGAGTCCGGCATCACTCGTCGATCCGTCGTCGGTGAACGTCGGCAGCTCCGGAAAATCATGACGGTCCTTCCCGGTCGCCAGCTCGTACAAAACCTTGCCCAGCGAATAGAGATCCGCCTGCGCGGTTCCCGGCCCTTCGGGCGGGATGAACCCCTCCGTTCCCACAAAGGACTTGGCATCCGACTGCTCGGCCACCAGTCCAATGTCCGCCAGCTTCGGCTGCTCATGGACGAAGATGATGTTGGACGGCTTGATGTCCCGGTGGATCAGCCCGTGCGCGTGCAGATGCCCCAGCGCGTCCGTCAGCGCCAATGCCAACTGGAGGCACCGCTCGAAGGGCAGGCGTCCGTGGGCGTCCAGCTCCGTGCGCAGCGTCTTGGGCGTGTAATGAAGCGGATCAATCTGCTGTCCGGTCGCCACGTCATCGGCCAGTTCCATGACGTAGTAGAAACAATTCGGCGTGCGGCCCACCTGCAGGATGTCCACCATCCCCGGATGCGCGCGGGAAAGGGGCTCAAACTTGAGAATCCCGTTGAACTCCCGATCAAACGGACGCGCATTCTGAAACGAGGCTCGCTCCACGATCTTCACCGCCCGGTACGTTCCCATGACATTGCGCGCCAGCCACACCTGTCCGTAGGAACCCCGCCCCACACAGCAGAGTAGCTCGTGATCCGGGACCGCCACCACCGGGGCGTCGTCCCGAATCCCCGATTCCGATCCCGTCACTCCCCGAAGCGTGGCGCCCTCGGAGTTCCGACGCAGCAGCGTCTCCGGATCCTGTTCCCGCGTGCTTTCTGTGGATTCAGGCATGGCCGATGGGATGGGGTTATTTACGCCGGGTGGTGCGCTCTTGCAGCCACATTATATCCCGATTGTTCGGACTGGGACCCGCCCCGTTCTGCCAGAGTCCGTTGGAACTCTTTCGAAGCTGCGGCATCGTCGAGGGTCAACCCATCGTTTGACTTCGGCATGACCGTCCGCAAATGAGAATCCACCCGCATTCCCGTGATAGCTGGCCGGGTAGTCGGTGCTCCATTTGAGGGCACCCGGTTCGTCCGGATACCCGCTCCTATTGACGTAGAATCCTCCCGTATTGACGTAGAATCCTCCCGCATGTCCAGGAGCACCCAGAGTCCGGACGGACCCGGGTTCAGGAAGTCACTCTGACGCCGGTGGACTCGCCAGCCCGAGGCATCCTGGTAGGGAATCTCGCCATTGGGCGAACTTCCACCCACCCAGTTTTTCATCGAGATGCTGCGCACACTCAGGACCACCTGTCCCTTCAACGGCCCGGAGGAGGGTTTGATCAACGACCGGTCGGACGGGCATTTGAAGATGCCGGTGGATCCGCCGCAAATGGGCCGGCGGGGACTGCGCTTGAGGTCCAGTTCCGGGTCCCAATTCGACCGGTTGGCCAGTTCGAAATCCATGAACCCTGTCGTCCAAACCCCTGAGCGGTCCCCAGTGGAGCCTTCCGCGAAGGGAAGCCGTTCCAGGGACTCGTCGCTGTACATCCGCCAGGCCAGCAGCACTTGTCGGTGATTGCTCAGGCAGGCAATGCCTTGGGCCTTCTGTTTCGCCCGCCCCAGCGCCGGCAGGAGCATGCCCGCCAGGATCGCGATGATGGCAATGACCACCAGCAGTTCGATCAAGGTGAAGGCGCGCAACTGTCCGATCCGGGATTGTGGGTTCATGGTCCAGCTCTCCAGAGACCAGACGGAGGCCGCAGAGCGCTTTTCGAAATTCTTTCGAAGTGAGGAAACTGTTTCCCACGGGAGGGCCCGCATGTTGAACGCCCCCATTCAAGTCTCGCCCGTCGCGAATATCATTCCAGCCCGTAGAAGGGAAACGGACCGGGAAAGCTGGCGACCTCGTGGACACCGGCGTCGGTCACCGGAAGGTGATTGCCCAGCATGGCGCGGGCGGGGGCGCTGAGCAGCGTCGGCCGATGCAGGGACCCTGCAAGCTTCTCCATTCGGAAGGTGAAGTTCACCGCCGCGCCGGAGAGTTCCTCCCCGCCGGGCAATCCCACACCGCCGAAGGCCACCTCGCCAAAATGCAATACCAGCCGAAAGGCAGGCTCGCGCTTCGGCTGGCGGGATTGAAGCTCCCGGAGGGCCCCCGCCACTTGTGCCGCCACGCCCGGACGATCCATCCAGAACGCAAGAAAGCCGTCGCCCGTGTACTTGTTCAGGCTGCCCCCTGCCTCCTCGATGATCTGCCGGCACCCGTCGAACCACTGCTGCATTAGTGCGGGAATTCGCGAGGGCTCCAGGCGCCGCGCCTGGTCGGTGGATCCCTCCACATCCGCCACCAGCAGCCAGCAGGAGCGCGTCTGCACGTCCCCCAACGTCGCCGCCGTGAGGGACCGGTCCGGTCGCGGACGCGGCGGGCCGTACGGCTGGTGAAAGTGAAACCGGGTGTCCCCGACCGTCAGCGTATCGCCGTGGTAAAGACGGGTGCGCTGGGTTAGGCGGCGATCGTTGATGAACGTCCCGTTCGCGCTGCCCAAATCGTTCACATAATATTCCTGGCGCCCCTGGAGTTGGATCACCGCATGATGCCGGGAAACCCGATCGTCCCGCAGCTGCAGGTCGTTTCCGGCGGAGCGACCCAGGGCCAGTGTGTATCCCACGGGTTGGCGCGAACCATCGGGGAATTCCAACCACACCAGATCCTGGGGCGGCAGCGCTGGAGACGGCATTTCGGACGGGGAGGGTTCAGCGGCGAGGTTCATGAGCGGAAAAGTGCGGGTTCGTTGGGAAGGAAGTACCCATTCAGGGATCTTGTTCGCGAAGGCGTTTCAATTCGCGACGCACCTGGGCTCCGACGGTGTATCGCGCGTAATAAACCCGTGCGAGGGTCACGCGGAGCCGCCGCGCCACCTGGCGCGCCGGTATGCGGCGGAAGGCGAGCAACTGGAAGATCTGGAGCAGATCAGGCTTCACCCTCGATTTCACGCGGCCCAGCGCGGTCTCAAGGAGGGTCTCCTCCCACTCCCGATTCCAATCCTCCTCGCTGGCGGCGGCACCGGGATCGGGGATCCGCTCCAGGGTGTCCGTCCCGCCCGTGCCGTCCTCCCGGCGATGGGGCTCGTGAACGCCATGGCGCTTGCGCTTTCGGAACTGATCGCCGATGCGCCACCGCACCGTGTGCAGCAGCCAGGCGCGGAACGGGCCCCGCTTCGGGTCGGCCTTGTACTGGGGAAGATTCTTCGCCACGCAGATCACCGTCTCCTGGACCACCTCTTGCGCCTCATCTTGGGTCAGGCCGGCCTTTAGGGCCGTCACATGGATCAGACGCCAATAGGTCTCAAAAAAGTCCCGCCAACTGCGGTCATCCTCCCAATCCTTGAGCCGGCTGAGCAGGCTGCCGCGGGTGGCCTCACGGACGGGGTCCTCGGGGCCCTCCGGCGGAATGACGGGGGAATCGCTCATGCAACAGCGTCTCAGGATCCCTACACGTTCCGAGGAGTACCGATTTTCAAATAATCTTCATCCGCAGAATGCGCGCCGCCCCACCCGCGGAACCCACGACGATATCGCCACTCCATGTCGACCGCGAAAAAAACGGGAGCTCCGCTCCCGCTCCTGGGGCTCAGGCCTTCCACACCTGGCCGGGGCGACTGGGGATCCCCGCCAGGGCGTTGCGGGTGTCCACGATGAGCGGGGCCCACTCTGTCAGTTGGCGATAGTCCACACCCGGATGCGCGGTGCTGATCAGGACCAAGTCCACCGCCCGGATCGCGGATTCCGTCCACGGGACGGACCGAGTTCCCGCCCAGTGGGCGTGTTCCCGGGTCGGACGGATCACGGGGACGAAGGGATCGTGATAGGACACCTCGGCACCCCGTTCCTTCAACAGATCCATGAGGTGGTAGCTCGGGGATTCGCGGTCGTCATCCACGCCAGCCTTGTAGGCCAACCCCAGCACCAGCACCCGCGACCCCTTCACCGCCCGTCCACGGTCGTTCAGGGCTTCGGCCACGCGGGAAACCACGTAGCCGGGCATGGCAGTATTGATCTCACCGGCCAGTTCGATGAAGCGGGTGGTCTGTCCAAATTCCCGCGCCTTCCAACTCAGGTAGAACGGATCGATCGGGACACAATGGCCTCCGAGACCGGGCCCCGGATAAAACGGCATGAACCCGAACGGTTTCGTCTTTGCCGCGCCGATGACTTCCCAGACGTCAATCCCCATCGCTGCAAACACCACCTTCAACTCGTTGACGAGGGCAATGTTCACGCCGCGAAAAATGTTTTCGGTCAGCTTAGCGGCCTCGGCCACGCGGCAGGAGGACACCGGGACCAGGGTTCTCACCGCCACGGAATACAACGCTTGCGCCCGCGCGAGACAGGCCGGGGTGAGGCCGCCCACGACCTTGGGAATTTCCGAGACGCGACTCTGCGGATTGCCCGGATCCTCCCGCTCCGGTGAGAACGCGAGATGGAATTCCGTGCCTGCCCGCAGTCCGGATCCTTCCTCCAACACCGCGCGCAACACGCCTTCCGTGGTTCCCGGATACGTCGTGGACTCCAGCACCACGAGCGTGCCCCGGGACAGGTGGGGCGCGAGGCTGCGTCCGGTGTTCAGCACATGGGACAAATCCGGCTCCCGATTGCGGGTCAGGGGCGTCGGGACACAAATCAACACCGCCTGAACGTCCCGCACCTTTGAAAACTCCGTGGATGCCGCAAAGCGCCCGTCCGCGAGAAACTCGGCAAAGGCCGATGCCGGCAAATGGTGGATGTAGCTGCGCCCCGCGTTCAGGGACTCCACCTTGGCAGGATCGATGTCCAATCCGAGCACCCGCACCCCGGATCTCAGGAACTGCAACGCCAGCGGCAGTCCCACGTACCCGAGTCCGACGATGGCAATGGAGTCCTGCATGGTGGCGACGCGCGAATCCTATCGCCCTCCTGCCCCGAAATGCCACCCCGGAACCACTCGAAACAGTGATCAGTTTCCAGTAAACAGTTTTCAGTGAGGGAGTCCTTGGTCCGCCGGCGGCGGCCGCGGCCGGCAGATCACTGAAGACTGGAAACTGACTACTGAAAACTGATCACTGCCCCCTCACTTCACCTCATAGTTCAGCCAGGGACCCAGCCACCGTTCCATTTCCGAGAGCGGCTTGCCCTTGCGCTCCGCGAAGTCCGAAACCTGGTCGCGGTCGAGCTTCCCGACGGCAAAGTACTTCGCCTCCGGATGGGCAAAGTAGAGTCCGCTGACACTGCTGCCCGGCCACATCGCGTAGCTTTCGGTGAGCCGGATGCCGGTCTTCGACTCCACCTCCAGCAACTTCCAAAGGGTCCCCTTCTCCGTGTGGTCCGGACACGCCGGGTAACCCGCCGCGGGCCGAATCCCCCGGTACTTCTCCTCAATCAGGTCCTCGGGAGTCAGTCTCTCATCCCGCCCAAAGCCCCACTCTTCGCGGGCCCGCTTGTGCAGGTACTCGGCAAACGCTTCCGCCAGCCGATCGGCGAGCGCCTCGGCCATGATGGCGTTGTAGTCGTCATGCTTGGCCTTGTACTGCTTCACGACCTCCTCCAACCCGATCCCGGTCGTCACCGCAAAGCCCCCGATGAAATCCGCTGCGGGCTTCGGCGCGATGTAATCCGCCAGCGACCAGTTCGGGGAGTTGTCGGGCTTCTCCATCTGCTGGCGCAGGAAATGGAACTTCGTGAGCACGGACGAACGGGAGCCATCGGCATACACTTCCACGTCCTCGCCCACGCGGTTGGCGGGGAAGAATCCGTAAACACCGCGCGCCCGGATGCGCCTCCCGGCGATCAGTTCGTCGAGCAAGGCCTGCGCGGACGCGAAGAGCTTGGTCGCCTCCACCCCGTACTTCTCGTGGGAAAGAATGGACGGATAGCGACCGCGCAATTCCCAGGTGTGGAAGAACGGGGACCAGTCGATGAATTCGCGGAGGGTCTCGAGTGGGAAATCCTCCAACACGCGAACGCCGGTGAATGCAGGCTGCGGCAGGTCGTCGTACTTCAACCGGGCGGCATTGGCACGCGCCTGGGTGAAGGTCTTGAGCTTCTGAAGCTGCCCGGCATGGGCCGCGCGGACCTTTTCATAATCGGACCGCAACTGCTCGACGAACGCCGGCTTTTGCTCGGCGGAGATCAGGCTGCTGACCACGGGCACGGCGCGGGAGGCGTCCAGCACATGGACGACGGGCTCACTGTAGCCCGGCGCAATCTTGACCGCGGTATGCGCCCGGCTCGTGGTCGCGCCCCCAATGAGCAGCGGCACCTTGAATCCGGTGCGCTCCATCTCGCGCGCAACATGCTGCATCTCGTCCAGGGACGGCGTGATGAGTCCGCTCAGCCCGATGACGTCCACCTGGTGTTCCCGCGCAGCCGCGAGGATCTTGTCGCAGGGCACCATGACCCCGAGGTCGATCACCTCGTAATTATTACAGCCGAGGACGACGCCCACGATGTTCTTGCCGATGTCGTGCACGTCGCCCTTCACGGTAGCCATCAGGACGCGGCCCTGGGCCTGGACGGTCTTACCCGAGGCCACCTGTTCTGCTTTTTCCGCCTCCATGAAGGGCGTCAGGTAGGCCACCGCCTTCTTCATCACCCGCGCCGACTTCACCACCTGAGGCAGGAACATCTTGCCCGCGCCAAACAGGTCGCCGACGACATTCATGCCGTCCATGAGCGGCCCCTCGATCACCAGCAGCGGCTTGCCCAGCTTCACGCGGGCCTCCTCGACGTCTTCGTTCACATGCGCGTCGATGCCCTTCACCAGCGCGTGCTTGAGGCGTTCCTCGACCGGACCGCTCCGCCAAGCCTCATCCGCCTTCGTCTCCGTGGTGACCCCGGTGGCCTTCTTCTTGAGCTCCTCGCCATAGGCTACCAGACGCTCCGTAGCGTCCGGACGCCGGTTCAGCAACACATCCTCCACCAGGGCGAGCAGGTCCGCGGGAATCTGCTCGTACACCTCCAGCATCCCGGCATTGACGATGCCCATGTCCAGTCCGGCCCGGACGGCGTGATACAGGAACGCGCTGTGCATCGCTTCGCGGACGTGATTGTTGCCCCGGAAGCTGAAGCTGATGTTGGAAACACCGCCGCTAACCTTCGCCCGCGGCAGGTTCTGTTTGATCCAGCGGGTGGCCTCGATGAAGTTGACCGCGTAATTGTTGTGCTCCTCGATGCCCGTCGCGACGGTGAGAATGTTGGGATCGAAGATGATGTCCTCGGGCGGGAACCCGACCTTTCCGGTCAACAGGTCGTAACTCCGGCGGCAGATCTCGATTTTCCGTTCCAGGGTGTCAGCCTGGCCCCGTTCATCAAAGGCCATCACCACCACGGCCGCACCGTAGCGGCGGACCAGCCGGGCCTGCTCCAGGAACTTCGCCTCACCTTCCTTGAGCGAAATGGAGTTCACGATGCCTTTTCCCTGTAGGCATCGGAGACCGGCCTCGATGACCGTCCACTTCGACGAATCCACCATGATCGGCACCTTCGCGATGTCCGGTTCCGCCGCGATGAGATTGAGGAACCGGGTCATGGCGGCCGCGCCGTCCAGCATTCCCTCGTCCATGTTGACGTCGATGACCTGCGCGCCGGTCTCGACCTGCTGTTTGCAGATGGCAAGTGCCTCGTCGTAGTTGCCCGCGAGGATGAGCTTCGCGAATTTCGGCGAGCCGGTCACGTTGGCCCGTTCGCCAATGTTGATGAAGTTCGTGTCGGGCGTCTGGGTGAACGCCTCCATTCCGGACAACCGCAGGTACGGCGGCACGGTCGGAGTCACGCGCGGCGCGAGTCCGCGAACCGCATCGGCGATCGCCTGGATGTGCGGGGGCGTCGTGCCACAGCAGCCGCCCACCACATTGAGCCACCCGGCCTCCGCCCAGGGACGGATCTGCGGCGCCAGAGTCTCCGGCGTTTCGGGAAATCCGGTCGGGGACAGCGGATCCGGCAATCCCGCATTCGGGTACACGCAGATGCGTGTGTCCGCGATCCGGTTCAATTCCTCCACGTGCGCCCGCATTTCCTTCGGACCGAGCGCGCAGTTGAATCCGATGGTCACCGGACGCGCATGCCGGACCGAGTTCCAGAAGGCCTCGACCGTCTGTCCCGTTAGGGTGCGTCCCGACAGGTCGGTGATGGTGCCGGAAATCATCAGCGGCAACCGGACGCCACGGTCAGCAAAGACCTCCTCGATCGTGAACAGCGCCGCCTTCGCGTTGAGGGTGTCGAAAATGGTCTCCACCAGCAGCACATCCACCCCTCCATCCAGCAGCGCCTCGATCTGCTCCCGGTAGGCCACGCAAAGCTGGGCGAAATTCACGGAGCGGAATCCCGCGTCGTTGACGTCGGGAGAAATCGACGTGGTCACGGGCATCGGCCCGACGGCCCCGGCGACGAATCGCGGCTGTCCGGTCGCCGCCGCGTGGGCGTCCGCCGCCGCCCGGGCGAGCTTCGCCGCGGCGAGATTCATGTCCCGAACCAGGTCCCGGAGGAACGGATCCGCAATCACCTCCGCGAAATACGACTGGTCCTTGCGCCCTTCGGCGTGACGAAAGAAGAAGTCATGCTGACCGATCGTGGTGGCCCCGAAGGTGTTGGTCTCGATGATGTCCGCACCCGCCTCGAGATAATGCCGGTGAATTTCCTGAATGACCTGGGGCTGGGTCAACTGGAGCAACTCATTGTTGCCCTTCAGATCCTTGCCCTTCCAATCCGCAAAGCGCTCCCCGCGAAATTGGGCCTCACCCAGACGATAGCGCTGGATGACCGTCCCCATCGCCCCATCCAGGACCACGATGCGTTCGCCCATCAACCGAACGAGGTCCCCCCCGCGGGTGTATTCAGCCTGAGCGGATTCCGATGACAACATGCCCGAATGTTAGGCATCGACACCCCCATCCTCAAGTTTCAAATCAACGCATCTGGATGCGGTGATATTTAAATTCAAAGCTCCCAAAAATAAACGGCAGACGTTACCCCACTGACATCAATCCGTAACAAAGAGGGGGCCTTCTATTCCCATGGACGGAAATGCCAAACTCGTAGGAGCTACAAGCGCAACAATTCCGAGTGATCTCGCGGAAGAGTTGGGAGCAGTGCGTCTGACCCAATTAGCACTGGAGGCCGTTCAGGACGAGGCCGAAGCCAGCGGGGAATTCCGTGCCGGGCCGGGCAGCCAGGGCTATCAGCACCGAATGCTGCTCACTCTGATGAGCTACGCCTACGCCCGCGGCGTGTACAGTTCCGAAGATCTCCAGGACCGTGTCCGAACGGATGCGGACCTCCGTTACCTTTGCGCCCGGGAGTTTCCCGAGGCGGAGACGTTCCGGCTGTTTCGGCGACGGGAATGGACGCGACTGAACGGGACTCTGACCCGGCTTCTGGACCGATTTGCGCGCATTAAAATGCCGGACTGGCAGGGTGACATTTCGCTGGAATCGGTCTCGCGAATGGAACGGGCGGCCGCTGCGGACAGTCTGTCCCTGGATTGCTGATCACCGACGACGACTGTCGGGAATCCGCTTTCTCCGCAAGGATCCGACAAACGCTTGCTGGGATCGGGAGGGATTTCTAGTTTGCGGCGCATGAACCGTTTCGCCGCCGCCCTCCTCCTCTCCGCCACGATCTTTTCCGCCCCGCGGGCGCACGCGGAACAGGCTGACGCCGAGGACGTCCGCCGGCTCAACGGAACCGTGGAGGCACTCGGCGAAGGCCAGGAGAGCCTGCGAAAGCAGATCCAATCCCTGAAGGATCAACTGGAGAAGGTCCGCTCGGAAAATGCGCAGCTTCGACAGGAACTGGCCGGCAACCGCGACATGGTGACCCGGGAGCAGTTGAACCAGGTGGTGGAGCAGTTGCGCGAGGTCGATCGCAAACGCGCCGCGGACGCGGAATATGTGAAAGCCCAACTGGCGGACATCGCGCGGGACGTCAACAAGTCCCTCGCGGCAGCCGTCAAGGAACCGGTGAAGGAATCGCCCAAATCCCGGGGTTCCACCCGCACCCAGGAGTCCAAACCGACCCAGGAATCCACCGCACCCTCCACCCCGGAGGTGAAGCTGCCGGATTACATGTACGAGCACGTGGTGAAACCCGGGGAAACCCTGGGGGCGATCATCACCGCCTACAACCAAGAGAAGGGTCTCAAGATCACCACGGCGCACGTCATGGCCGCCAATCCCGGACTGAAGGATCCCAAGCGCATCCGAGTGGGCCAGAAGCTCAACATCCCGGAGGTGAAGTGAGTCGGACCCCGTCCCGCGCGAGACTCCCGCGTTTCGCGGTGACCACCGCGATCCATCGACGGCGCCAGGTCATCGGGCTGTTCACGCTGGCCGGTGCGATCGGCGGCTTCGGGTGGAGCCTGCTTCAACCCCAGATCTGGGAAAGCAGAGCGTGGCTGTGGTCCCCGACTGAGGACGTGAATCAAATCCTCGCCTGGGAACTGAATCGTGCAGTGTGGTCCCATGTGCTCCACGGCACGCCGATGCCGCCCGTCACCTATTGACCGGCTTCTTCAAAGACATCGGGACCGCGACCTGCGGTTCATCGGATCCGGATCACCCGGGTCCGGGCAATCAGGTCATGCAATCCCCGCTTTTCGGGGTGGAACGCAATCAGGAGATAGCCAGCGAGAAACGTGAAGGCGTTGAGCAATTCCGCCGCGTGCCTGAGTGCGGCACGGCCCAGGCCCAGGTTGGAGCCATCCTCGCGAACAACGCGCAGTCCGAGAAACATCTTTCCCGGGGTGGCCCCGCGCAGTCCGTTGAAAAGGGTGAAGTAGATAAATCCCAGCGGCACATTGATGGCCAGGGACACCAGGAGATATCGGGTCGTCACCACGACGTCCGGAGTCGGAGAATTCCACTGGGCCTTGAACTCATCCTGAAGCTTGGAGAGCGGTTCCGCCCAGGGGAGGGTGAGAAGGGCGATCAGGCTCGAAAGCACCAGCAGGTCCACAAAATAGGCGGCCCCCCGGATCCAGAATCCGGCGGGCGCCGTCAACTCCGGCGGAATCTCCGGTAATTCAATGGACTCCAGAGGCGGCACTTCCGGCACCGGAGGCAAATCCCACCGCAGTTCATGCCAGTCGTAGGCCGGCTGCCACCGGCCTTCATCGCTCCGCCACACCGGCGTCGCATGGGAAAGGCGGCCCTCCTCACACCAGGTCCGCAATTCCTCCAGGCTCGCGGGACCGTATTCCCGTCCGTCGCCTCCGATCATTTTGTACTGTACCGCCATGAATGCGGCGTGTGGATAGGCCCAAGGACGGCCGCAAGCAACGGTTTTGCCGCACCTGGGGTGCATTCTCCGTACCTCCGGAGTAACCCGAATACGTCCGCGCTCGCCCTCCCCGGGGAATCCGGGTAACGCTTGCCGGAACGTGGTCTCCCCGATCCTGAAATCCCTGCGGGCGCTCGCGGATCCGACGCGGTTGCGCATCGTCGCCCTTCTCGAGCGGGCGGAGTTGTCCGTGAACGAACTCCAGGAGATCACCCGCCTCGGACAGTCCCGCATTTCGACCCATCTCGGATTGCTCAGCGACACGGGCCTTCTGCTGTCCCGCCGGGACGGCAAACGCACCTTTTATCGTCTCAATCGCGCCGCAGGGGCCACCGCCACGGAATTCACCCGGCTCGCGATCCGCGGCGCGGCTGAACTCCCGGAGCACGAGGGGGACGCCGTCAATCTCCGGAGAGTTCTAACCCGGCGCGAAGAGCAGGCGCAGGTGTACTTCAACCAGGTGGCGGGCCGCTTCGACCGGAGTTACGGACCGGGTCGATCCTGGCAGGCGTTCGGCCATCTTCTGCTCCGGATGCTGCCCCCCCTCACGGTGGCCGATCTGGGATCCGGCGAGGGTCTGCTGGCGGAACTGCTGGCCCGTCGCTGCCGCAAGGTGATTGCGGTGGACAATTCGGAGAAGATGGTCGAGTTCGGGGCGCGGAAGGCGCGGAAGAACGGACTGAAGAACCTCGAATTTCGGCAGGGAGATCTTCAAAGCCCCCCCATCGATCCCGACAGCGTGGATGTCGCGGTGCTCAGCCAGGCTCTGCACCACGCCGAGGATCCTGCCCAGGCGTTGCGTGCCGTGTTCACCATTCTCAAACCCGGAGGGCAACTGCTGCTGCTGGACCTCGTGAAGCATTCCTTCGACAAGGCTCGGGACCTTTATGGGGACCGTTGGCTGGGGTTTCCCGAATCGGACCTTCATCGCTGGCTCGAGGCCGCCGGATTCCGCAACATCGAGATCAGCGTGGTGGCCCGCGAGGAACAGGAACCCCACTTCGAAACCCTCCTGGCCGCCGCCGAAAAACCCACGGGCATCCGCCCGGATTCCGCGGTCCGGACCCCGTGATCCGCGCAGAGGGCCCCGAACCCAACGTCACTCAGGCCGCCGCCGCCAACTGCCGCTGGAGCCGCTCGAGGTTGGCCTCGATCAGATCCACGTATTCGTTGCGACCGTTGAGCGGATCGACCAGGTGCCGGTACAGCCCAAGAAAGTCCTGCTCGATCTTCGGAAGTACGTAGTTTTTCCAGAACCCCGGAGTCTTTCGGATGAGATCCTCCGCCGACTTGAACATGGACCCGTCGCTGCCGCCGCGTCCCGCATTGTAGGCGGCCGATTCCGCAAACTCGGTGAAGAGGATGGGCAGTTTCTCCAGGTAGTCGGACGCTGCCATCTGCCCGATCAGATCGGCGGTACCCAGTGCATACCCGGCGACCCGCTCCTCCTCACTGTGAAAAGTGAGTGCGGCCACCTTCACGCCGAGTCCGGTGCACCGGATCATGCTCTGCACGGAGTGGATCTGCCTCAGGGAGAATCCCCGGGCGACCAGGAAACGCTCGGCAAAATCACAGGAACGATTCACATGCGTCGCCGTGTACTTGGCCCCCGTTCCGATCAGGTCGTCCCGCCGCTTCAAATAGCCGGTGTCGTGCAGGAGAATCGCCAGGAGCCCCAACTGGAAGGTTTCCTCGCGTAGCACCGGCCGGACCTCCGCCTGCCCCCGCCGCCGCAGGAGCGTGGAGAAACACAACGTCCCCTGCATCGTGTGTTCCAAATCGTGGTATCGGGCGTCAATCGGCTGATAATCCGGGTGCCCTCCCAGGAAACATTCCACCACCTGCGGAAACAGCCGGGACACAAAGCCCTGGTCTCCTGCTGGGAAAAGACACCAGTAATCCTGCGCCACCCGTCGCTGCACGGCGACTGGATCCGCGGTGTCCACATTCAAGGGCATCGGGGAATTGCTATCAGACTTATGCAGCCCGTCACGGGAAATCCGCAGGGTCCTTTGCCTGTGGGAACCCTCCGCCGAATCCCATGGCCAGTGAAGAAACGGGTTCCCCACAGCGTCGGGCTCGGCGAGAATCCTCCGCCATGAAGCCTCTCCTGGTCCTCCTGCTCGGCCTGCTGTCCGCGTTCCACACCCGGGCCGACAAGCAAATCCTCCTAATTGCCGGCGTTCCCAGCCACGGCAAGGGCGAACATGAATTCCGGGCCGGAGCCCTGCTCCTCGCGGACGCCCTGAACCGGGTCCCGGGCTACCACGCCCTGGTAGCCAGCAACGGATGGCCCACGGATCCGGCCCTCTTCAACTCCGTCGATGCCGTCCTGCTGTTCGCCGACGGCGGGGACGGACATCCCGCCATTAAACCCGATCGCATCCGGATTCTCGACGCCCTGGCCGCCCGCGGGGTCGGCATCGGCGCCGCCCACTATGGCGTGGAGGTTCCCAAGGGCGACCCGGGCGCCGCCATGCTGCGTTGGACGGGCGGGTACTTCGAAACGTTCTGGAGCGTCAACCCGACCTGGACCGCCCAATTCACCACCTTCCCCACACACCCGGTCTCCCGGGGTCTCAAACCGTTCTCGATCGAGGACGAATGGTACTTCCACATGCGATTCGTTCCGGACCTGAAAGGGGTCACTCCGATCCTGAGCGCCGTAGCCCCCACCGAGACCATGAATCGCGGCGATGGTCCCCACTCCGGAAACCCCGCCGTCCGCGAATCAGTCCGGAAGGGCGAACCCCAGGTGTTGATGTGGACCTATGAACGTCCCGGCGGAGGCCGCGGATTCGGATTCACCGGCGGGCACTATCACAGGAACTGGGCCGAACCGAGCTTCCGGAAGGCCGTGCTCAACGCCCTGGTCTGGATCGCCGGGGGAGAGGTCCCGCCCGGAGGCATCGACTCCAGCGTCACCGCGGAGCAGTTGGCGAGGAACCAGGATCCGAAATAGACGCGGCCGAACCGGGGACGCCCGTTCGCCGAATCAACCCGGCACCGGCCACGAGCAAACCCAATCCCGCGAGCAGAATCAGACCCGGAACGTGCGCGGGCGGTTCCCCGCCGGGGGAGGCATTCAGGCCGGACCACTCCGGACGCCACCGCAGCATCAGCCAGGACAGGGCGTTATTGGTGCCATGCATCAGCATGCACAGGCCCAGGGAGCGGAACCGCAGGTACACGCCCCCGATCACCAGACCAATCCACGTCGCATAGAAAAACTGCCAGGGATTGAGGTGGATCAGACCGAAGAGGACCGCCGACGCGGACAGCGCGATCCACGGACGCCATCGCACGAGCATGGCTTCCAGGACCAACCCGCGACACAGCGTCTCCTCGACGATCGGAGGCAGGATCACGATGAGAAGGAACGAGCCGACAGGGTCGTCGGTGGAGAGGAACTCCTCAAAAAACCTGGCGATGAATGCAGGCATCGGAAACACGCGTTCCGTCATCACCCCGATTTCCAATGCCCAGATCCAGCCTCCGAGTGTCAGCAGGAGAATTCCCGGAATTGCCGCAACCGGTTTCAATCGCGGAGGAATAAATTCCCGCCAACGTCGCCGTACCAACACCGGCAGGAGTGGAAGCGTCGCCACAAACGAAAGCGCGATCATCGCCGACGACGTCCACGGACCGATTTGAAACCTTCTCCCAGTCGCCAATCCCACCAGGGTGACGAACGTCTGGACCACCGTCAGTACCACCAGATAAACCACCACCAACGCGATGGATCGTCCAATGAACGCGTCCGGACGTCGCGCAGTGGGCTCCGGGAGCCCCGAACGGGCATTCCCGATCACCGGGGGCGCTTCAGAACCAGGAGCAGAATCCCCATTCATCGGGAGACACGCTGCCTGCCGGAAATGGAGGCGTCCATTGACATTCAACCGGGCGAACCTTCCCGCGTTCCAACGGACTTTTCAGAGCTATCCGTACCGATTCGTCATTTGACCGCGTTCCCACCGGCCCGTTGAATTGCCACCTCACCATGAATTCCCGTCCGCGACTCCTTCTGGTCTCCGCCGTCCTCGCCTGCACGGTTCCCGCTGTGGCGGACGAATCCCGCTCCGGAAAGGACCATGCCCAGGAACAGTTGAAGAAAATGACCGTCGCCGACGGCCTCACCGTGGGACTTTTCGCGGCCGAACCCATGGTCGTGAATCCCGCGGACCTGGATGTCGACGCCCGCGGACGCGTCTGGGTGACCGAGGGCGCCAACTACCGCTCCACCTTTCAAAAGTGGGGAATCCTCCGCCCGGGCGGCGACCGAATCCAGATCCTCGAGGACACCAACGGGGACGGCTCTGCGGATGTCGCCAAAACCTTCTATCAGGATCCTTCGATCAACACGGCACTCGGCATCTGCGTCCTGGGAAACAGGGCCATCGTCTCCGCCGCCCCGTACGTCTTCGTGCTGACGGATACCGACGGGGATGACGTGGCGGACCGACGTGAATTACTTTTCAGCACGAATCCTCGCACCGCCGACCATGACCACGCGGCCCACGCCTTCGTCTTTGGCCCCGACGGGAAGTTGTACTTCAACTTCGGCAATGCCGGCGGATACCTCCGCCGCCCCCCCGCGGCACTCAAGGAAATCCCGCTCCATGGCCCCCTGGATCCAGCCCTCCTCGCCCAGGGCCCGCTGGTGCAGGACGTCGAGGGACGCGAGATCACCGATCAGGGAAAGCCGTTCCGCCAGGGAATGGCCTTCCGCTGCAATCTCGATGGCAGCGATGTCGAAGTGCTCGGACACAACTTCCGAAACAACTACGAGGTGGCCGTGGATTCCTTCGGGACGGTCTGGCAGCCGGACAACGACGACGACGGCAATCAGGGGGTCCGCATCAACTACGTAATGGAGGGCGGCAACTTCGGATACACCGACGAATTCACCGGCGCGGGTTGGGGGAAAAAGCGCACCAACTGGGAGAAGGAGATTCCGCTGCGTCACTGGCACCTCAACGACCCGGGCGTGGTTCCCAACCTGCTCCAAACCGGAGCCGGCTCGCCGACGGGCATGACGATTTATGAAGGAGCCCTCCTTCCCGCCGTGTTTCAGGACCAGATGATCCACTGTGACGCGGGACCCCGCGTGGTGCGGGCGTATCCGGTCACGCCTCATGGAGCCGGATATACCGCCACAGTCACCAACATCCTGACCAGCAGCGACGATTGGTTCCGTCCGAGCGATGTGGCGGTCGGACCCGACGGGGCGCTCTACGTCGCCGACTGGAACGATGCCGGCGTCGGGGGTCACTACATGGCAGATCAGAAACTCGAGACCATGACAGGCCGCATCTATCGGGTGGCGCCCGCCGGCGCACCTTTGGTGACGAAGGCTCCCGACGTCTCCACGGTCCCGGGGGCCATCGCCGCCCTTTCCTCTCCCAATAATGCCACCCGGTATCTCGGATGGCAGGCATTGAGCTCAATGCTGGGGAAGAACCCCGACGCCGAGCGGGGTCTGGTGACCCTCTGGAATCGGAACGATTCGCGGCAACGGGCTCGGGCTTTGGCGCTCCTCGCACGAATCCCCGGAAGAGGCCCGAATTACCTCGCCGCGGCGCTGAAGGATCCCGATCCCAATCTTCGCATCGCCGCCCTCCGGCTCGCCCGCGAACAAAAGCAGGACGTAATTCCCTTGGTGAAATCCTTGGCGGCGGATCCCGACGCGGGCGTCCGAAGGGAGGCCGTCCTCGCCCTGCGCCACCAACGCGCCCCAGAAGCGGCGTCTTTGTGGGCGGAATTCGCCCGCCAGCATGACGGACGGGACCGCTGGTATCTGGAGGCCCTGGGAATCGCCGCCGACGGCCAGTGGGATGCCTTCCTCGCCGCCTGGCTTCAGGCCGCCGGAGCCCAATGGAATACGCCGGCCGGTCGCGACATCGTCTGGCGAAGCCGTGCGAAGCAGACACCGGATCTCCTCGTGAAGATCGTGACCGACGGATCCAATCCGCCGTCCGATGCAGGACGATACCTGCGCGCCTTCGATTTTCTCTCCGGCCCGGAGAAGGACGCCGCCCTCCAGAAAATCCTCGCAGCCGCCACGCCCGGAAAGTGATTTGTTCCCGGGTGGAGCGGCGATGCCTCCGTCCTCGCGAAACCAAGGCACCCGGGAAGCGTTTCGCAGGACTCCCGACCCATGGCCCACATCGCCCTCATGGTTCCGTCCTGGACCGGACACCTGAATCCCATGTCCACGCTCGGCCGCGAATTGCAGCGCCGGGGACACGAGGTGACCGCACTTTCCTTTCCGGATTCCGCGGTCCGGCTTGCCCAGGCCGGCATTGCGCACCGGGTGGTTGGGGCGCACGCGTTCCCGCCGGGCGACTGGATTCGGCGTTCCAAGGTCCTGTCGCGACTCTCCGGAATTCGGGCGGCGCGCTATACGATCACCTGGATCGCCCGCATCACGGAAGTGATGATGACGGAACTTCCGGCGATTCTCCGCGACGGGGCGTATAACGGACTGGTCATGGATCAGGTCTGCTACGGCGCCGAATGTGCCGCCTCCGACACCGGAGTCCCGCTCGCCCTGGCGTGCAACGCACTCCCCGTCCACTTCCAAGTGGACGTCCCCCTGCACACCGAAACCTGGCCCTGGCGCCTCGACCCCTTCTCACAAATCCGCAATCGCGTGATGCAGGCCCTCCTGCTCGCGACGGCCCAACCCCTCTTCCGTCCGATCCGGCGTCACCAGGAAGCCGCCGGCATCCGCTGGAATGTCCGGCACCATCTCAATGAGGTTCCGCCCACCCTGGTGCAGGTTGCCCAACTCCCGGCCTGCCTCGATTTCCCGCGCCGACATTCCCCGGACCATTTCCATCACACCGGCCCCTGGCACGAACCGGCCGATCCGCGCCGGGAAGGATTCGACGGGTCCTGGCTCGACGGTCGCCCGCTGATCTACGCCTCCCTGGGCACCCTCCAAAACGGACTTCACCATCTGTACCAAACCATTCTCGATGCCTGCGCACCCCTTCCCGTCCAGGTGGTGCTCACCCTCGGACGCGATACCGGCCCCCGTCCCGAACGGATCCCTTCCAACGCCCAGGTTCTGGGCTATGGACCTCAACTCGCCCTGCTCGACCGGGCGTCCATGGTCATCACACACGCCGGGATGAACACCACGTTGGAGGCCCTGTCCCGGGGACTCCCCATGGTCGCCCTGCCCATCGCCAACGAACAACCGGGCATCGCCTCACGCATCCGCCACGCGGGCGTCGGGGAGTTTCTTTCCATCCGGACCCTGACTCCCGAACGGCTTCGACGCAGGGTGGAAACGGTTTCCGCAAATCCGTCGTACCGGGAACGCGCCCGTGCCTGCGCGGACCAGATCCGCCGCGCCGATGGACTCTCCCGCGCCGCCGCGCTGATCGAGGACGCTTTCGCCAGCCGCCGTCGAATCGTCCGCGCACGCGGATGACCGGATCGCCGGGACCCGAGACGGATTGCAATCCCGGCTTACCCTTCGCAAGAATTCGCACATGAACCTCAAGCTCCTCCCACTGACCGCCCTGGTCCCGGCAGCCCTAATCCTCCTATCCGGATGTGCCACCGGCTCCAACCCGGGTTCCCCGGCAACCGCGGAGTCCCTTGCCCGCTGGGAGAACAAGGACCTCAAGTGCGTGAACCTCGTGGTCCAGGGAACACCGGTGTCCCTGCCCGTCGACGCCGGGATCACGCTCCGCATCACCGGTCCGGGCAAGGTCGCCGGAAGTTCAGCCGTTAATCGGTACTTTGGGGGTTACACCCTCGGACCGGCCGGCGCGATTCACTGGACCCCGTTCGGCTCGACGCGCATGGCCGGACCTCCGGAGCGCATGCAGCTGGAGGACCAATTCCTGAAGGCGTTGGAATCCACCACAAGGGCGGACGTCACCCCACACGGAATTGTCCTCCAAACTTCGGACGCCTCCACCCGGGTGGAATTCTCCCACTGACCTCTGCGGAGGCGGTTCCCTTCGCAACGAAAACCCGGAACTCCCAAGTCCTGAATGCCAGAACTCTGGAGCCAACTCCTGCATTGGGCGGAGGAAGAGGTTCGACGGACCCGGGAATCGCTCCCCGCGGACCTGAAGTCACACGCGGAAGCAGTGCCGGTGTCTTACGAGTCCGCCCCCGGCGAGGCCCTGTTGGAAGACGGCTGGGATCCAGACCTTTTGGGAATGTTCATCGGGGACCCCGTCGGTATCGCCGCTTCCGAGTCCAGCCCCATTCCCCGACAGATCCTCCTGTTTCTCGAAAACCTTTGGGACTTCGCCGAAGGGAACGAGGGCGTGTTCCGGGAAGAGGTCCACATCACTTACATCCACGAGTTTGGGCACTACCTCGGGTTGGACGAATCCGACCTGGAGGAGCGGGGACTGCTCTGAAGGCATGAATCCCGCCCGGCATCTCCCCGGAGGTTGCCTTCCATCCGACCGCCAATGGGTCAGGAATCAGGGAGTCCAGCGGAGCCGGTACAATCCTGGGGTCACCACGGCAATGAACTCCTCGTCGTTGCGGCGACCATCCGTCTTCCAGTGCACCCAAGGCGAATCCGGGCCGCTGGACCGATCGAGCAACGCCTGCGGATAGGCGAGAGGCCATCGCGCTTCAACGCGGTCCGGAAACACCTCCAGGCGGACCCGCGGCGCAGGCGCCGTCGTCCGTTGGTACACCCGGACATAATCCACCAGCATGCGCTGCGGGAACTTCGTCGAGGTGTTGGGAGAACCGGGCCAGCGTCCCCCCACCGCCACATTCAGGATGACGAAGAACGACTTGTTAAACACCCACTGCTTCCCGGCCGGGATCGTGCTAGGGGTGATCGAGGAAAATCGAATGCCGTCCACGAACCACTGGATGCGATCCTGTTCCCATTCGATGGCGAACACATGGAAGTCATCCGCGAAGGATTTCCCGCCTGACAGCGTGTAGGTCCGGTCAATCTGCTTTCCAATGTCCCCGGAATACCCGGGACCGTGCATCACGCCGTGAACAATGGAAGGCTCGCGGCCGATGTTCTCCATGATGTCCAGCTCACCGCACGTCGGCCAGCCCACCGAGTTGAAGTTGCCCCCCAACGCCCAGAACGCAGGCCAAATACCCTGTCCCTTCGGGATCTTGATCCGGGCCTCAATGCGCCCGTAGGTCCACAAGGCCTTGCCGGCTGTTTTCAATCGGGCCGAGGTATAGTCGCGCTGAATTCCGTCGGTCCCGGTCCAAGGCTCAGCCCGGGCCTCAATCACCAGATTTCCGTCTTCAATACGGGCATTCTCGGACCGGGTCGTGTACGTCTCAAGCTCCAGGTTGCCCCAACCGTTTCCGCCGACATCATAGGCCCATTTCTTGGTGTCGGGACGCGTTCCCGTTGAAAACTCGTCGGACCACACCAACTTCCACGCCGGCTCATCAGCTCGAGCAAACACCCCCAACAGCAACAAGACCATGGCGGTCGTGTAACGATTCAAGGGGCTCACGAGAGAATACTGAGCTCAAATCCGCGCAAGGCGCAAGATTTCGTGGTCCCTCAAAGAGGTCCGCTTGGGCACCCTTCGGCCTCGATCAATCCGTGTTCCCGCCTTCCACCCACTCGTAATACGGCCAGGAGACCCGTTGGGGGCGACCCAAGGCCTCCTGCTCGGCCGGAACGCGCCCCCGGACCATGTGCAGAGGACGAAAGTCCCGCCCCGACCGCTTCCGGAGATCCTCGAGAATCTGGAATCCCGCCGAATCGCTGTCCCCAAAGTGATGGAACTCAAGGGCCTCAGGCAACCGACGTACCAGGGCCAGGGTTCCCGAGCCCGGATGGCTGGTCTGGATCAGGAGTTCCCCGGATCGGAGCTTCGCGAGTTCATGGAAACTGGTCTCGTTCTCCACGGTCAGGCAACGGCGGGCGGTCGTCTCCACAGCGGTTGCCCGGACAATGTCCGTCTCGGACAACCGAACCGCGCCGTGCAAGCAGCCGAGATCCAGCCAGGCATCGTCCAACCGGAGCCGCAATGGGCCGTGCACCAGGACGGAGCGCGGGTTGCGGACAATGCCCACATCGTCCAGGGATGTCATGGTGCCGCCGGTGATCGCCTCCAGTGCCCGGCCCAACCGGCCGGACAAGGCCTCCAGACGCTTGGAGTCCCCGCACAGCACGCAACTGGAAAACCGGATCAACGACTCCCCGCGCCAGGACAGCACCCGCGGAAGGAGCGCCAGCAGTTCCGCGTTCCCCGGCCCCGCCTCGCGCTCGAATGGCTCCACCGGGCCGCCCTCCAAGGCCGCACGTTGCAGGGCGTCCAGCCACGCGCGCCAACCGGACTTCCAGGGATCCGGAACCGGGAACTCCAAGGCCTCGGCAAATTGTCCCGCAACCGCAGCCCGGATTTCCGAGGGGGTCGTCTCGCCGACATGGCGGAAGAACGCCTCCTCGTCCTCAGGTCGCACCCGGATGCCGGAAATGTGATCCGGATCCCGGGGATGATGCGGGACGCGTTCCAAAACGCCCGCCCGCTCGGCCTCGCGGAGCGCCCCCTCCGCCGCGGCCCGGGCATCGCCCTCCGCACACCCGGTCGCGCTCAGCAGATCCTCCAGGTCCTCGAGGACCGCCCGGCGCCCACGTCCGGTCCGGCCCGCGTGCCGCGCACGATAGCGACGGGCCAGCTCGGACAGGACCGGGGACACGGGCTTCATGCGTCATTCCCCCATCATGCGGCGCGCATCCTCGGACTCCCGCGCGAGGCTGACGGCAACATTGCGGGTGATCGTCCGCCGCCCCTGCGGTCGCTCCTCCTTGGACACCACGATGAGCCAGTCGCAGTGCTCGAAGGCATAGGGAATGTTGCCGGTGCTCATCGAGAACACTCCCTGAAGATCGAAGGCCTTGAGGGCGGTGATGCAGTCCTTGATGCGTTCCCCGCTCAGTTTCGAGAACGCCTCGTCAATGGGCACCAGTCCGATCGATGGCTCCGCGGACCGTGACCGGTAGCGCCGATAGGCCCGGAGGTAGCTGGCCAGAATGGCGATAAAATACGGGGACTGATTCTCGCCACCGCTGAACTTGCCCGAATGCCGGTCCACGCTGGTCTTGCGGCCGTCCGGCTCCAACACCTCCATGTCGTACTCGAAATAGTGCCGGTAATCGAGCAGGCGCGCCGATTCCACGCTGTCCGGCTGCTCCGTGAGCACGCGGAGAAAGTGGGCAATCGCATCCCGAAACCGCGGCTCCGCCGAGGCGAAGAACAGTTCGTCGGTGCGGGCCAGCGCCCCGGCCTCCAGCAGTTCGTGGTAGAGCTGGTAGTCCGGATTCTGCCAGTGCCGGATTTGATAGGTGTTCTGACCGATCGGACGCTTCCGCAGCTCCTGGTTGAGGATCAGGAGCAGATCCTTCACGGCCTGCAGGGTACCGTGCAATTTGTCGAGCACCTGGGAACGAAACAGTCCCTCCCAATGCTTTCGCTCCCGTGCCGCCTTGGTCTGGTATTCCGGGATGTCGCTTTCCCGGAGCTTCGCCCACTGGCGGTCATGGCTCTCATTCGACTCCGCATCCAACGGCAGATCCTCGAATTTCGGATGAGCCACCGCGAGTTCGCGACGCAGAGCCTTCAACTCCACCCACGCGGCGGCGGCCTCGCGGTCGCAGGTGTGGAAGCGATCCCGGAAGCGATCGGCAGCAATCTCCCTCGCGGGAAACTCGGACAGCATTTCCGCCCGCAACTCCTCCAGGCGCTTCAAAAACGGCGAAACGTCGGCGCCGTTACGCACCTCCTCAAACCGGGCCCGGGCGGATTCCTCGCGTCCGCGAAGATGCCCCAGCGCCGTCTCCAGGTTCCGCAGCGCCACCCGCTTCTCGCTTCGGAGCAACGTGTCCCGCTCCTCCTGAAGCCGGCGTCCGGTTTCCTCCAGCGCGGAGAGTTCCCGAGCCGCTTCGGCGAACCGGGAATCGTCGATGGTTCTCAACCGGGCGAGATTGGCCTCCAGATCCGCCTGCAATCCCGGCAGCGCCCGCGCCCGCGCGAGGTCCTGGTAGAGGCTGGACGGCACCTCGAACTGCGCGCGCCAGTCGTCGTTGAGCGACTGGACCGCGTCCGACACCGGACGCAGCCGCCGCTCCTCCGCCTCCAGTTCCCCCAACCGCTTTTCCTTCCAGGCCAACTGCTGGCGAAGGCCGTCCTCACCGACAAAGGGATTGCCGTCGTAGAAGCGCGACCGCTCCACGAACGCGCCGCGGGACCGGAAGCCGTCGGGCAGGATGGCGTCGTCATGCTCCCGAAGCTCTTCCCGCGATTCGACGCAACGCACGTCGCCGAACATCCGGGAAACCAGGGCCTCGGCAACGGGATGCCGGCAACGGATCTTTGCCGCCAGCGACTCGGGATGAATCTCGCGCCGGAGCTTCAACGCCCGCCCGGGATGGATCAGCGACTCGCGTCCCGCCTCGGCCCCGAGGTCGGAGGGCTTCATCTCATGGTAGATCCGCTCCGCCAGGTCGTAGAGGGATTCGGGAACCACGACGGCAAACTTCCGGGTGAAGGCGATCTCCACCGCCGGACGCCACCGCTCATCCGTGACTTCGCACAATTTGCACAACGGCTGGGCGGGAACTCCCGTGCCGACCGCGGGCAGGCGGGCGTTGAGGGTGTCCAGCAGCCGCGTCGGGAAGGGCAGCTTTCCAAGGCGCAGGGCGGAAATCTGTTCCCGGAGCTGACCCAATTCTTGGCGGATTTGGGCCAGGCGTTCCAGCGTCGGTCGCGCCGCGCGACTGGCCTCCGTCGCGGCGACCTGGGCGGCGGACGCCAGCGCCGCCAGCGACGTGTCGGCTCCGGCGACTCCTGCGGATTCGACGCCGGAGACCGCGCGTTCGAGCGCCGCCGCCGGAGCGGGATCCAGGTCGAGGGGCATCGCCCGCAACGCCGCCAGCCAACGTCGCGCCGTGCGCACGCGCAGCGCCAGGGCCTCACTCAGGGAAGAACCGATCTCCTTCAATTCCGCGATCTGGCGCGCCAGTCGGGAATTCTGCGAACGAAGTTCTGCATAGAGGCGTCCTTCGGGACTCTCGTGGAGCACCGACCGGAGACCTTCCATGCGCGATTGCAACGCCGGCAACTCCTCCCCGAGTTTCCGCAGGCGCAGTTCCTCCGCAGCATACGCCTCACGCAGGACCGCCAGTCCACGTTCCTCGGAGGCCAGGACCTCCACCGCGTGCTCATGGCGCAATGAAGCCTCGAGGAAATTTGCCAGCAGGGCGTCCCGTCGCCGCTCCGACAGGCGCAGTGCCACGGTCCGAATGGCCTCGAGCCGCGCGAACTGGTCGTTAAGATCCGTCAGGTCCCGCTCGTAGGCCAGGAACGACCGGTAACTCGCCGTGACATCGCGAACATCCAGCCGGTCCGACGGGAGGATGAACTGGCGCGCGAACTCATTGAAGCTGCGCAGGAAGGTGAACGACATCGCCGACGGCAGCAGCGCGCGCAGGATGCCGCGGTCGAAATTGAGATGCGTCGGCTGCGCCATGTCGCGCAGGTACGCCTCCAACCCCTCGGTGTACAGCCGTCCATCCCGCGCCTCGGCGAGGGCCTTGAATGCGGCGTAGTCCAAGGGCACGCGGGTCAGATCCACGAAGTCAGACCGTTCGAGCCGGCTCGGGATGAGAAACGGTGTCACCCGCCCCTGGGTTTCCGCGGCGCTCGCAAACTCGACCCGAATGCCCCACGTCTCCACCCGCGGCTTCCGCCCACCCGGCCAGGTGAACTCCAGCGCCACATACGTGACCGCGCTCTGCCGCATGTATTGGGTGACGCCGCCCTCTTCCTGCTTGGTGTCCCCCAGGCAGTAGCCCTTCAGCGTTCGGTCGGAACGGTCGCCGGTTGCGGATTGATTGAAGCGCACCGCACGCTGGTCACCGACGAGGACGAACTGGATCAGGTCCATCAGGATGGACTTGCCTGATCCCGTGACACCGGCCAGCAGCAGGTTGCCCTCCACCGTTAGCGAATCCTGGTATCCGTACCAGTTCAGCGCGTGGATGCGGGAAAGTCGGATGGTGCGGGTCATAGCCTTAACGGGTCGGCTCCTCCGGTAGGACAGTTTCCGCCGGCACCTCGTCGCCCTCGACAGGCTCTCCGGACTCACCTCCCGCCAGGTAGCGGTCCGCGTGGCGGTTCCATTCCGCGATGTCCTGAAAGGGAATGACCCGCTTGAGGGTCGGGAGGATCTCAATCCGCGTCTGCTCAAACGCGGGATCCGGGGAATATCGGAGGAGGTTCTTGCGCTGGGCGAGCGCCAGGATTTCCCGCAACTGGGCGGGCCCCGGAAGGTGGCGCCGGAGGGGCTCAAACTTCGCGGTCAACGCGTCGTTCAACTGCTGGACGGTCAGGCGCACCGGCGGCGTCTCCCCGCGGTCGCGCACCGCCGTGTCGAACTCATACCAGAGCGTCAGCAGCACCAGAGTCGTGCGCAGATTGACCCGCAGCAGGAAGGCCGGCGACTGCGGAATCGCCTGCACCACGCGATCCTGCGGATCCCAATGCAGTTTCAGGTCGAGCAGTCCGCACAGGTCCTCCAGCCATTCGCGGTTCTGGTGGCTCCAATGGTACAGGTCGGCCTGCGCGGGTTCGAGTCCGAGCAGGGAACCCTGCGCCAGCAGGCGCCGCATCGCCTCGCCCAAGCGCTGCCGGTCGTTGTCGGACAGGCGGGACAACAATCCGCCCGCAGGAGTCGGGAAGTCGGTCATGAAGGTTTTACCAGGGAGAACCGCTCGACGCGGTAGCCCAGCTTGGAGTCAAAAACGGGGTCCCCGGAATCCGAATCCGCCCGGGGCACCACGACCCGGAACCGGGCGTCCGCCGATCGCGCGTGCAACAAGCAGGCAATCAGGCTGGCCATGTCCTCGTCATTGTGAACGTGATCCCGAAGGACCTCCTCGGAACTCACCCCTTCGCCCGGTCCGGCGGGCAGGCGGGCCACAAACTGGTTCGCGCGGCCCACGGTAAGGGATTCCCGCATCGTGCCCTCGAGTTGCGCCAAGGCGCGGTCCTGCCGGGTGACGTCCGGATCGTCCAACGCCTCGAGTTCCCCTGCGGCCCGACGAAGCCTCGGGGTGAACAGCGATTCCAGCCCGCCCGCGAGCCGGATGTCCACCAGGCGCAGGGACGGCACCTCCGTCGCCAAATCCTCCAGTTCGGTCATGCGCCGCCCGGCAAAGCGGCGGTTGAGCGCTTCGAAAAAACCCTGAACCGTTCCCCGATTCTCGCTGGTGGTTTCCTGAAGGTACCGGGATCGCGCATGGGAGCGTCGCGTAAACTCCGCCGTCCGCCGGTCGATCGCATCGGCCAACGGTTCCACCTGCTCCAGCAACTGCGACAGGTCGTCGAGACGCAACCGCACGCGCGCCATCGCCGCCTCCGGGGCGAGCGTGGTCTCCCGCCGCATGACCTCGGTCTGCATGATGGTCAGCGGGCCCGCCTGACCGAGTTCCTCCAGCGCTCGCCGCGCCTCGGACAGGCGGGTCGGCAGCCGGGCATGCACGAGCTGGGCGTAACAGTTGCGGCCAATCCGTTCGGCGAACTGGTCGAACAACACTGAGAAGTTCTCCTTCAGCGTCGTCGCCGCGAGCTGGCGTCGCGTATGACGCTCAATGGATTTCTGCATGCCCCGCAATTCACCAAGACCCGCCTCCAACGCCGCGAGGCAACTCTCGATCTGCGCCCAGGGCTGCTCCGCCATCGCCTCCCGATTGGACAGGGTCGTGCAAACGTGGAGCAGTTTATCCGAGAACACCGCGCCGTCCGGACGCGCAATCTTGCGCAGCGCCTGCAGCAGCACCGTCCCACTGGCATCGAAGAAGACAATCTGCCGGTAGTCGGACCGGTTCTCCTCCTCCGTCAGCCATCCGGCCCGCTTCAGGGTGTCCAGGACCGCCAACGCCTGGTCCCTCACCGTGCGGGCCTGCACGAGCGCCGCGCCTTCTTCCCCCGCGGCAGCCGCGAGGTCCGCATGCGCCTCGAGCACCTGCTCGATCAAGCCCAGGGCTTCCTCCCGGTCAAATCCCTGACTCCGCCGTGCGGACTCCCCTTCGAGCGCATCCAGGGTGTCCACATAGAGCCGCGCCAATCCGCCCGAGAGCACCCGGAAAAATTCCGGACGCACTTCACGAAACAGATGGAGGGCCAAATCGGACATGCCTTTGATCAACGACACCCGCCTTCCGAAGCGCCCCAGGCGCGAGTCCGTAAGCCCGATGCCGTTGCAAGGCGCGGAAGCTATCTCCGCCATGGAACCGAAGGAAGCCTCCGCTCGTAGTGCAGGCTTTAGCCTGTCCCCGCCCCGTCTCCATGCTCGGGACTCCCACCCGCGGCCCCGTGACGAGCAGCCTGAAGGCTGGACTACGAACGGGCTGCTCGTAGTTCAGGATTCAGCCTGTTCTTCCACCCCCTTCGCCTCACACCGCCCCCTCGGAATCCCGCCCGCGCCGCCGCCAACCACTCTGGGGGCATCGCTTCCTTGTCTCACCCCCCTGAGTCGAAGGATTCCCACCCAAAGGACAAAACATTCTCAACAATTTTTCACTGACCACGGACCACTGACCAATGACTTCCCCTACTACTTCTTCTTCATCCCCACACTGCTCGCCCGCTTCGCGATTTTCCGGCTCGTGGTGACCTTCGTGACCGTTCCCGTCTTGAGGTATTTGGCCTTCACCGTGTCGAGGATGGTGTCCCGGTGATCGTAAAGGCGCTTGAGCTTCCGGGGCTTCACGCGGCTCAGGACGTAGGCGCTCAGCAACGGAAGGGCGATGGTGCTGTCAGTGTAGCAGACCACCGAGTCCGGCAGTTTGTCCGGATCGACCTTGCCCCAGCTCACCGCCTCCGCCGGCGTGGCGCCGCTCAGGCCCCCGGTGTCCGGACGCGCATCCGTGACCTGCAGGAAGTAGTCATGTCCCTTCTCCTGGATGCCCATGACCTCCTGGATCTGCGGCTCGGTCTGCAGCATGAAGTTCTTCGGACTTCCCCCGCCCAGGATGAGCACGCTGCTGGTGTGCTTCGTGGACTTGGCGTGGTACACGATCCCGGCCGTCTGGTTGACGTCGCGATTGACGTCCAACAACAGCTTCGAATCGCGCAGCGCCATCGCCGCCACGTTCATGCCGATGCTCGAATCGCCCGGGCTGCTGGTGAAAATGGGAATGCCGCACTCGTAGGCCGTCGCCAGCACCGAACTGTCCCGCAGACCCAGTTTCTTCTGGCGCGCATGCACGTACTTGCCGAGCAGGAAGTGGAACTCATCCGTGCCCATCGGACGCTGGAACTCGGGCCCCTGGATCACCTCACGCACGAAGGCGTCGGTGTCGAGCAGCACGTTGTAATCGAAGAGCACATCGTAAATGCGGATGACGCCCTCGCGGTGCAATTCCACATCATCCATGAACGGCGACCCGCTGTGCAGGTGCATGTCCAGGCCGAAGTGCAGATCGTGGTACAGGTTCGCGCCGGTGGACACGATCCAGTCCACAAAGCCCGCCTTCATCAGCGGGATCAGGCAGCTCTTGCCCAACCCGGCCGGCGTCAGGGCGCCGGTCAAGGACATGCCGATGAATCCATCGTCCGGCAGCATCTTGCGGGCAAGCAACTGGCAGGCTTCGCGCAGACGCCCGCCGTTGTAGGCGAGCATGACCTGGTCGATCAGGTCGGCGGCCGAAATGTTCCGGCCCACGCCGAGCGGATTCAGGCGCGGGTAATTGGCGAACTTGCGGGACAGCGGATGCGAGGACGACGAACTCATGACCGGCGCAGTGTCGGAACCCGGCCCTGGAATGCACGGAATTTCAGACGCCGAAAACCCCGGAATCGCACCCTGGATTATCCGATGCGGTCCGCCCCCGCGTACACGTTGAACCGGCTCGGCCGGAGGAATCCCACCAGCGTCAGACCGCTTTCCCGGGCAAACGCGACCGCGAGACTCGAAGGAGCGGAAACCGACGCCACCGTCGAAATGCCCGCTGCGAGCGCCTTTTGCACAATCTCGAAGGACGTTCGCCCGCTCACCAGGAGCCCGCTCGACTTCAACGGCCAGCGCCCATCCAAAAACGCGCGCCCCACCACTTTGTCCACCGCGTTGTGGCGCCCCACATCCTCCCGGACGCATTCCAGCGTACCCGTACCGTCAAACAGCGCGGCCGCGTGAAGTCCGCCGGTTTCCTCGAAGGTTTTCTGCGCGGACCGCATGGCGTCCGGCAGCCGCAGCAGCGTTTTCCCGGGAATCCGAAACCGCGACACCACCCGCGGAAACGTCTTCCGGACCGCGGCGATGCTGGACTTCCCGCACAGGCCGCAGCTCGAGGACGCAAACACATGGCGGGTGAGCTTCGCAAAATCCAGGACCACGTCCGGCGACAGAAACACATCCAGGACGTTGCGATCCCGATTGCGGGGATCCCGGCGCAATTCAAGAACGTCGGCGCGGCTGCGGACCAGTCCCTCGGACACCAGGAATCCCGCCGCCAATTCCTCGTCGTGCCCCGGAGTGCGCATGATCACTGCGACGGGACGCGTATCCACACGAAGTTCGAAGGGTTCCTCCACCGCCACGGCATCCAGCGCCCGGCGCCCCGGACCGGGCGACTCCCATCGGGTGAGAACGACACGTTTCATTCAGCCACCCGCGGGCACGCTCCGGGAGGGCGATCCGGGCGGCCCCGAACTGGCGCGCACCTCCAGTTGCGCGGGCAACTGCTGAACCGAGACCGACTCTCCGCGCAGCACCTTCATCATCACGTCCACCGCCACCGTGCCCAGCCGCAGTTTGGGCTGGCGAACCGTGGTCAACGGCACGCGAAAATATTCCGCCGCCAGGATGTTTCCGAATCCCACGATGCTGACATCCCCCGGAACGCGGAATCCCTGATTGAGAAGAGTGTCCGCCGCACCGATGGCCACCAGATCATGGGCACATTGAATGGCGGTTGCTCCGGTCTCCTCCTGGATCCACTGAAGGGCCGCCGAGGTCCCCTCCTCGATGGTCGTGCCGGCATTGAAGATCAGCTTGTCGTCCACCGCGCATCCCAACTCCCGGTGGGCGCGGCGATATCCCTCCAACCGCTCGAGAGCCTGCGGCGAAACCCGGGGCCCGGCAAAAAAGGCGATGCGGCGATGTCCGAGCTCCAACAGGTGACGCGTGGCCGCCGCACTCGCCGCCTGGTCATCGGTCTCCACCGCCGGAAACGACGCGCAAAACGGAGCGCGGTTCCCCAGCAACACCACCGGAATGGACCTGCGGAGAAGCTCCTCATAAATCGGGGCCGACGGCTCCAGGCGATACACCGGCGAGAGAAAGATCCCGTCCGCCCTGCGGGCAATCAACCGCCGCAGCACGGCCTCCTCGCGTTCCGGACGGTTGAGCGTCTGGGACACGATGAGGTCGTACCCCAGTTCGTGCGCCCGTTCCTCCAGGCCGAGCATGACGCGGGCATTGATGGGATTGGTCGCCGCCGAAATGACGAGCCCAAACAGCCGGCTCTTCTGGTTGCGCAAGCCCTGCGCACTGACGTCCGGAACATATCCCATCTGAGCCGCCAGCCCCTGGATGCGCAGCTTGGTCGCGGCGGACAAATCCGGCTTGTCCCGGAGCGCCTTGCTGACGGTCATGACCGAGACCCCGGCGGCGGCAGCGATTTCCTTCAGACGAACCATTCGGGCGCAAGGAAGGCAGAAGTCCCCCCCCGGAAACAAGTCCCCGTTGAGGCCATTCACCGCGACCTGCACTTCGTCCCCTCGGTGGACGTGATCCCCCAATTGACCATCGCCAATCCGGCGCCTCCTGCCACATCCTCACCCCATGCAGGTGCTGTACCTCGACATCTTCAGCGGACTCAGCGGCGACATGTTTCTCGGCGCCATGATCGATCTCGGAGTCGATTTTCGGGCACTCGAACGGGAACTCAAAAAGCTCCGACTGGATGGCTACCACCTGCATGTACGACGGGGAAACAAGGCCGGTATCCAGGGAACGAAGTTTGAGGTCCACCTCGAAGACGGAGGCGACTGCGGGCACGAGCACAGCCACGAGCACAGCCACGAGCACAGCCACGAGCACAGCCACGAGCACAGCCACGAGCACAGTCATGAGCACGGGCCGGCTGAGTCCCGGGATTTTCTCCAGATCCAGTCACTGATTTCCGACAGCCGCTTGAGCGACTGGGTCCGGGAAAAGGCCATCGCCGTATTCCGCAGGGTCGCCGTTGCTGAAGGCAAGGTGCACGGCGTCCTCCCGGAAAAAGTCCACTTCCATGAGGTCGGCGCCGTGGACTCCATCGTGGACATCGTCGGCGCCTGTGTGGCACTGGACCTTCTCGGACGCCCCCGCGTGCTGGCGGCTCCTGTGGTCGAAGGCTCCGGCTGGGTGAAGTGCGCCCACGGTCGTTACCCCGTTCCGACCGCGGCCACCCTCGAAATCCTCGGGGCCCGATCCATACCCCTGACGCAGTGTGACGAGCCAAGCGAACTGCTCACTCCCACCGGGGCGGCCCTGCTCGCGGAGTTTGCTGAGACGTTTGGCCCGATGAGCGGACTTTCCCCGAAGAAAATCGGGTATGGACTCGGAACCCGGGACAACCGCACGCGCCCGAACGTCGTCCGGGCCGTCCTCGCGGATTCCGGTCCCAACGCCGCTTCAGAACACGACTGGGAAACCGACACCGTCGCCGTTCTGGAAACCAACCTCGACGACGTCACCGGCGAAGTGCTCGGTCATTTCGTCGAAAGCACTCTCAAGGCAGGCGCGCTGGACGTGTTTCATACTCCGATCCAGATGAAGAAGAACCGCCCGGGGGTCCTGCTCACCGTGCTGTGCGCGTCATCGGAGGCCGACCGCTTCACCGAGCGGCTGCTCCGTCACACGAGCGCCTTCGGAGTGCGCCGCACACTGGCCGAGCGCCGCAAGCTGAAGCGGACGATGATCCGGGTCCGGACGGAGTACGGAGAGATCCCCGTCAAACTTGGTCACCTCGACGGCGAACGAATCCAGGTCGCGCCCGAATTCGATGCCTGTCGCGACAAGGCCGTCCAGGCAGGCGTGCCGGTGCAAACGGTGTTCAACGCGGCCCGCGCTGCGGCGGCCACGATTACTTGATCAGCCGAAGCGTCAGCGGATAGCGGTACAACTCGCCGTTGGCCGCCTTGAAACCGCCGATGATCATCAGGACGATTTGGGCAACGCCCAGGGCGATGAGCAGGAACCCGCCCACACCACAGGTCACCAGCGCGACAAGGACGAGCCCCACCGCATAGATCAGCACCGAAATCTGAAAATTCAGCGCCTCCTTGCCGTGGGCGTCGACGCTGGGGATTTCTGAACGCTTGAGCAGCCAGACGATGAGCGGCCCCAAAATCCAGCCGACTCCGGTCAGGTAGCCGGAAAACCCAGCCAGATGGCAGGCCACTTCCCATCCTCGCACACTCCCCGGGGACACTGCCGGCAGGGAAGTCTGGGGAGCAGGTGCGGAAGGAATCCCGTCATGGGGCGGGACCGGATTCGAATTCGACTCGGGCAGGTTGGGGTCACTCATAGGAAGCGGGATTCGCGACGTGGTACCGCCGTTCACCCGGAGCAACAACCCGAAACACCCGAGGAAAGTTTCACAACCCTGCATCGCGGGCGGCGACAGTGCGGAAGCGGTTGAAAAGTTGATGGCGGGCCCAATGGACCCAAGCCCACGACAATCCCCACCGCGCTGCAAAGCTGGACATCGCCACGACCAGGTAAACCCATAACGCGGTCCCCGGACCTCGACTCCGCCAGTGCGTCATCCCCAACTGGAGAAACATCACCAGGAAAAAGTTGCTCGCCACCACGATCCCAAACGTCTTTCCGATGGCGAGTCCCATCCGCCGGTTGCGCAGTCCCATCCAAAACCCGACCCAAACCAGCGCCCACCATTGCGCAGCTTCGGTAATTTCCTGGCCGACCCAGTAAAGGACGAAATTCCATTGCGGGGGCGCCGGAGAAGGAGAGGCCATCGTTTGAAACGTCCGTGACAATGCCGTCATCACACCCGAGGCAACGGCACCCACCACAAACATGCGCACGAGCACCGGCCGAAACTGGTCCCAACCGCGACGGACGATTTCCCGCTCCGGGACGGCGGTCGTGAGCAGAATCTCGAGTTCACCACTCCGACGCCACTCACCAAAGGCACGAGTGGCCTGCCAGATGAGGAGAAAGGACCGTGTCAGGGACATCAGGCCGATAGGAAGGTAGAGAAGGGGGCCAAAGGAAGGGAACCATTGCGGGATGAGATTCATTCCGGCGGTGCCCACTGCAACGAGGAAGGTGAGCCGCACCAGCCAGCGACTCCAACGGGGAAGACTCAGGTGCCTGGAAAGTGCCGGCCCCAAAACGTCGACTCCGTCACCGAAGCGAACCGCCCGGGAAACAGCCTGTGAAATCCCCGCTTCTGCGACACCCTGCCCCTCGCTTCGCCATCCTCGCTGGAGCCGCCATCCGGCCCACTGAACCCAAACAACCGCCTGACCGACCACAAGGGCGACGCTGATCCAAAATCGGGACGTCCCACTGCCCGCCGGAGGATCGGCCACAAGAGCCACCGCGGCGAGCGGGCTCGCCAGACCCAGGACGGAAAAACGGGGAAACACGACGACTCCTCCCGCCACCGACAGGAGCGCATCGAGAACCAACGGAACCAAACAAACAGAAAGCAGAATCCCCATCCCGACCAGCATCGCCGAAGCACCGTCCTTCGCACGGGTTGACGACCACGATCCGCAGGCCAGGGACAGCGCGAGGATGGCGAGGAGACTGGCGACCATCCGCACCAATTCCGCCCCCGAAACTCCACCGAATAGCACGGCCAATCCCAGCACCGGCACGACCGCGACGAGACTAAAAAAGGCCTGAATTGCAGCGCCCGAAAACTTCCCCATCACGACGTCCAATCCGGACAGGTCGGTCAAAAACAGCAATCCCAGGGTCCCGTCTTTCCGTTCCTCACAAAGACCGCCCGCCGAATTCCTGACGCCCTCTACGAGCACAAACATCAGCAGGAAATAACCCAGAATCTCCAATCCACTCCGCCCCGATGGGGACGCCCCTCCACTCCTGCTGAAGATCTCAAACACCAAGGCCCACACGACGGCGAGTGCCCCGACCACCGCCATTCGAACATAGTGGGTCCCGGGCGACCGCGATCGGACCTGAAGCTCTCGGACAACGACCGGAAGGAGCATCCGGCTCAAGCTCTGCAAAAACTCCCGGCCGGTCGAGCCTTCTTCGACCGCGAACCCGGCTGCCCAACCTGGACCGAGTTCATCCGACTCCCGTCAGCCCGGAGGCCAGCCCAAGGGTCGCCCTCCCAAAATGTGGCAGTGAAGATGGGGCACGGACTCGCCGCCATGCGCGCCATGGTTGAAGACGAGGCGATAGCCGGTTTCCGAAAGTCCAAGAGTCCGCGCGACCTCCGCCGCCTTCAGCAGCAAATGACCCAGCGTCGCCTGATCCGCCGGGGTGGCCGCCCCAATGCGGGGAATCACCTTCTTGGGGATGACGAGCACATGGACCGGCGCCTGGGGATGAATGTCGCGAAAGGCG
The DNA here is from genome assembly GCA_046346705.1 of Verrucomicrobiota bacterium. GTDB lineage: Bacteria > Verrucomicrobiota > Verrucomicrobiia > Limisphaerales > UBA9464 > UBA9464. Next base: position 420,226 of record JAXMHR010000001.1, read on the forward strand.
AGGACCAGGTCGTCCTCGTACACGATGTCCGCCGGAATCTGGCGGGCAATGATGCGTTCGAACAGGGTCATGACGGGCGGACAACGTTCAGCGAACCACCAGGGCGGTACCGCGGGCGTCCGGTTCCTGCTGATACCATCCCCTCAACACTTCGAGGATCCAATTCTCCAAACGTTCACATTCCGGACACCAATGCTTACGTCCCGTCAGCTGCTTGACGCATCCGCGCAGCCCGCGGAATTCGATTCGCCGGGGCCGCTCCGCCAGTTGTTCCTTCAGGGCGGATCGGAGTTTGGCGAAAAACTCCAACTCCCCCAGTTTCCCGGAACCGGCGGCGAGGGACCTCAAATCGGCAGTACGGATTCGGGCATCCTGAACCTCGGTGACCTTGGCGTTGATGCCGAATCCATCGAGCACCTTCGCCAGGGCTGCGGCAAACTCCCCCACCGTCACAAACTGCCGGCCCTGCTCGTGCTTGAAGTAGTGCAGCACCCCCGCGGCCGCCTGCTTCAGGACCTCGGGGTCCAGCGCGTCGGCGGCATTGCCCACGAACTCCAGGGTCAACTGGTCCACGGAACAGGGCAGACAGATGCCCTTCACGTCCTCAACCAGGATGCAGTCGTCTCGAAGTGCAATCATGGGGTCTTTCGGGATGCGGCCTCGGCGTCCTCCACCTCCGGGATCAACGCCATCTGGCGCTGGTCCGGACGGGGCTGGTTCGCCAGCCGGTGTACCTCCTCCACGAACTCACCGATCTCCTGAAATTCCCGGTAGATGCTGGCGAAGCGGACATACGCCACGGCATCCACCCGGCGGAGCACCCGCATCACGCGCTCCCCGATCTCCTTGGCCGGCACCTCCCGGTCGAACCGTTCCATGAGCTCGTTGGTGATCTCGTCCGCCGCGCTCGCGAGCACGTCCCCCGCCACCGGGCGCTTCTGACACGACCGCGTCATGCCCGAGAGGAGCTTCTCCTTGGAGTAGGGTTCGCGCCGTCCGTCCCGCTTCACGACCAGCAACTCCTGTTGCTCAATCTCCTCGTAGGTCGTGAACCGGTGCTCGCAGCTCAGACATTCACGACGACGACGGATCACCGCGCCCTCCCGGGAGGCACGCGAATCAATGACCTTGTCGTCCTGCCCGCCACACTTGGGACACCGCATACGTTTCCGACTCGCAACACAACCGGCTGCGGTTCAACACGGCTTAAACCACAATCCCTTGGGACGTCAATGGAAGACCCTGAAAAGTTCTTCACGCCGACGCGCCCTCGGAGCGCCCGGTTGTTGAACCTGTCACCGCATTCGGAGGGGCCTGTCCCTTAACCACTGGCAATAGGGACAGGACATCTGTCCGCCGCTCCCGCACCCGCCCACAGAAACACTCAATCGGGGACAGGGGATCCATCAGAGAACTCGGAACAGATATCCTGTCCCTTGTCCTCCTCATTTCGCGGGCGTCGAACCCTCCGCTGAGGTGATCGGATGTCCATTCATGCGCTTCACCGACTTCAGGAGAAACTCGACGTCGGCGAAGGGTTTGCCACCGGTCCGCTTCCAATGGACCCGGCCCTGGGTGTCGAGCAGCACTGTGGAATGCAGTTCGATCTCCTCAAAGTCGTCATAGGACGCAAACCGCCGTGCATTCGCGTGGTCCGGGTCTGACAGCAGTCGGACGTTGAAGCGGGACAATTTCGCGGACCCCTTCGACGCCTCCGGGCGCGCACTGCTGACCCCCAACACGACCGTGTTCTCCTCGGCCCAATCGGAGCTTCGAGCATTGATCGCCGTCAGTTGTTCCATGCAGTGCACGCATTCGTCGCCGAGGAAGAAGACGAGGATCACGTTGGTGCCGCGGTAATCCTGCAGCCGGACGGACACCCCATTGGAGTCCAAAGCCTCCAGTCGCGGGGCGGCATAGGGTTCCCAATGGTTTGGTCCGAGGTGCGCCAGGGAGGCGGGCTGGTAGGGGCGTTCCACAATCAGGGTTTCCCCCTTCGCCGTCGCCGTCATCCCCAGCGCCTCCACGGACTTCATCCATCGCAAGTCCGGGTCCGCGCCCGACCACTCATAGAGCATCCGGGAATAGAGCGTTTGCGCCGCCTCCTTGTCTCCCAGGGCGAAGCGGGCCCGGGCCAATCCGGAGAGGGCAAAGACATCATTGGGCAACGTTTCCAGCGATCGTTGATATGCGGCGACCGCAAGCCGGTGCTCGGAGGCGGCCAGATAGACGTCGCCCAGAAGCCGGTAGAGAGGCCAGGCGGCGGCCGGGGGATCGTCGGCATATCGGTCGGCCTTGCGGTCGGCCATTTCCAAGGAGGCCGCGTCGGAAAGCAGCCGTGTGGCTTCGAGGAGATCGCCCTCGGCGGCCCTCAGCAACCCCTCGGCCGTCCGGACCCCGATCGCCCAACCGGCGCCGGAGCCCTTCGACTTTTCCTCCTGCTGGCGGAGGCTCTTCTTGAGGTCCTGCAACCGGAAGCGGGCGCTCGCAAGGTCACCCTTCCCAACGTAGGCCAGCGTTTCAGAGTAGGCCCGGAGGTCTCGATCCGCCGGAAGATCCCGCCAGGGAATGGCGGTGGTGTTGGTGGCGAACAGAATGTCGTCCCAGCGCTCAAACTTGATCAGCGCCCGGACGAGGGCCTGCAGCCCCTGGTCGAACGCGCCATAGCTTTCGTCCTTGTTCGCCTCGGGATCGCGCGGGGCGGCGATCAGGTCACGGGCTCCCTGGAGGGCGGCCTGCGCCATGCCAAGCTGTTCCTGAATGTAGCAGAGGTAGTTTCTATTGTGCGCGTAGTTCCAGGTCTCAAATGGGAGCGCCAGCCGCTCGTTCATGTAGCGGAGTTCCACCCGGGTCGCGGAGTCCATGGAACGCGCCGCTTCGTGCCACAAGCCGATCTTGCTGTAGTTGTGGCCGGGCATGTGGTCGGCATGACCAATATTGGGGGCAACCCTTCCATAGGCCAGACAACTGGGAAGGCCCTGGTCGGGAGCCACCACGTCCCAGTTGTGGATGCGGTAGTGGTGGGCTCCAGGGTGGTCGGGCTCCTTCTCGAAAACCTCGCGGAGGACTCTCTCCGTTCCCAGGGCGTTGTCGGGTTCAATGGAAAACAGGGCGTACAGGGACTTGGCTTCGAGGTCGTCCGGATATTTCAGGACGATCTTCTGGAGCTCCCGAGCCAGCACCTTGAGCCGGTCGGTATTCTCGCCGGTGAAGGCCGTGGCCCAGGCCTCGATGTACATCCGCTCGCGGGCGCTGGACGAGTCCTTGCGCCGGACAGCCTCGTTCAGGAAGTCGAGGTACCGCTTGAGCTCCGGGGTATCGACGGATCCGCGGGTGAACCAGTTGAGTCCGGTACGGGCGAGGCCCCAATAAGCCATGGCGCATCCTGGATCGAGCTTCACGCACCATCGAAAGGAGCGCTCCGCTTCCTCAAACCAGAAGGAATGCATCAGGGTGTTGCCCTGGTCGAACCACTCCTGCACTTCGGGCACCGCGGTGGTGATGGGGAAATGGGAGTACCCGATGCCCTCCATCTTCCACGGGCGCTGGCGGAGCCCGGAATCAAACGCGGTTCCATGGCGGGAGTGTCCTGGAAGATCGTCAGCGAACAGCACAGGACCACCGAAGGAGAACAGCACGAGCAGGAGGACGATCAATCGATGTGGGAGCATGACGGGCAGTGGTCCAAGGGGCTGGCGAACGCTGGAGTCTGTTGAGGTTTGGCGGCGGATACGAGGGGAGAATCGCCAACCCAGCGTCGGAAAGGAATGCATGGACCTGTTCGCTGATGCAGCGACAGGGACAGGACATCTGTCCTCCGCTCCTCCGCCCACAGCCTGGGCAACGCCCAACGAAACCGTACGGGTCTCTCAATCGGAGACAGCGCATCCATCCTTTGAGAGGGCCAATCACGGAGTGCGGAATCAAGATTCTGTACCTTGGTTCCCTAATTCGATTCGGAAATCCCAACCTCGGAGCCCACGAACCTCCCCTCGACGAACGCCCCCGTCGACAGGCACCCTCGATCGCCCGTTGGAAGACCATGAAGCCCTATACCGCAGTCATTTTCGACATGGACGGTGTGATCGTGGACAGCGAACCGCTTCACGAGCGGGCGTTCCTCGACATTTTCACCCGGATCGGCAGGGCGAACGATCACGGGATCCACTTCCCGGATTACTACGGGCGTTCGGATCAGGTGGTCTGGCGCGACTTCCTCGCGGCCCAACAACCGCCGCAGTCCCTTGCCGAACTGAGCCGGATGAAGCAGGAGCGGTTCCTCGAACTGCTCCGCACCGAGCAACCCATCTTCCCGTCCATTCCCGGATTGGTGCGCGCTCTGGCGTCCCGAGGCCCCATTGCCCTCGCCTCGGGATCGAACCACGCAGTCATCCGTGCGGTGCTGAACCTTTCGGATCTACGCCGTCATTTCACCGCCGTAGTGAGTGCCGACGACGTCGCCCGTGGCAAACCGGCTCCCGATATCTTCCTTCGCGCCGCCGAGTGTCTGGGCATTCCTCCGACGGAATGCGTCGTCATTGAAGATTCCGTGGCCGGAGTGGCTGCGGGACGGGCTGCCGGCATGAAGGTGATCGGCATCACCAATTCCGTAGCCGCTGAGAACCTGCGGGAAGCTCACGTCACCGTCGCCGATTACTCGGCGATCCAGGACCTGCTCATGTAACACCGCCGGGAAAATGGTAAACCTGTCGCCCTAACCAATCCTGATCCCGGACGGCGAACTCCAATCGGAGCCCCCCAGGCTCATGAGGGTTTGGACGGCGTGCCCCCGGACACCCGGGTGCGCAAGCGGGCCTCCCAGCGGCTGCGTGGGGCGCCGGACTCCAATTGCGCCATGATTTCACTCAACGTTTCGCCGCCCAGTTCCCGCATCTTGAGGTAGAGCAGTGCCGGCACGATCGAGACCAGCGGCAGATAGAAGATGCTGGCCAGCGGCACCAACTTGGAGAGCACGCGGGAACTCAGCCCCTCCTTGGGCAGCGAATTGAGGCCCACCAGGGTTCCCACAACCCCCTGCGTCATCCGATCCACCAAAACCAGAAACAGTGCTCCGGTGAGGATCGCGGGCCACGAACGCGAGGCCAGCGCCCGGGAACGAGCCCGGGCCTTCCTGCCTTCCAATCCCTCCATCAACACCACCGGCGCCCAGAACAACTGACGCGCCAGCAGAATGAGTCCGGGGATCACCAGCAGCAGAAATCCGAGGGAGAGCCAGACACAGACCACCACGCCGGTTCTGACGAAGGGACGCCACCGCCGCCGAACGATGTCGAACGCCGCCCGCAGTTCCAACTGCTTCAACGGCGCCACCTCCAACTGCGTGACCAGGATGGCCGTGACGCCACCAATGGTGGACGCTGCGAAGTAGCTCCCGGCGACGTTGATGACCGCGATCACGATGCGCACGACGGCCGCCCCCAGCAGGCCCAAGTCATTGATTCGCGATTCCCAGACCACCGCGCCGACCGTGAGCAATACGCCAAGCAGAACCGGAAGGTGGGCGAGGAACGAAAGCGCCACGACCTTGGGGAAGTGTTCGCAATAGAGCGCGAACGCCCGGCGATACAACGCGCCTAGTCCGGTGGCATTCGCCCGCAGCGCATTGGCAAATGCCAGGGCCGATTGCGGCCGGGCCGCCGGATCCTTGGCCAGAGCCGACCGGATCACGGCGGAGACCCGCGACGGCACCTTGCGGTTAAGTTCCCGCAGGGAGGGCGGTTCATCTTCGAGATGAGCCCGAATGACCCTCGTCGCCTCCCCGGTGAATGGAGTCGTTCCCGCGAGCATCTGGTACGCAATGACCCCAAGACTGTAGATGTCGGAACGCGCATCCAGTTTCTGCCCACGGCATTGTTCGGGAGACATGAACCGCGGGGTGCCCACCAGGGCATCCACGTGCGTCAATCCGGCGGCATCCACCTCCCCGGCGGACGGCGTGATGCCCGGAGTCCCTCCCGCACCCGCCGGGCTCGATTTCGCATCGGGGAGGGATTCCACGATGGTTGCAGACTCGGGACCCACTGGAGCGCCCTCGGGTGTCCCATCCCCAGCCGAGTCCGTCGCCCCGGGCGTCCATTCCCCGGATTGGAGGGCCTCGGTTCCATAGTCCTCTCCGCCGAAAGGAGTGTCCGTGCCGGCGGACTGCTGACCTTCAGCCACCTTGGCGATGCCAAAATCGAGCACTTTGACGCGGTAGCCACCGAGCCGGTTGGGCTCGAGCCAGATGTTCTCGGGCTTCAAATCACGGTGAACAATGCCCTGCCGGTGCGCCTCGTGGACCGCGCTGCAAACCTGCTCAAGGATCTCCACAGCCCACGGCAGGGGCACGGTTCGCTCCTCCTCCAGCACGTCATGGAGCGTGCAACCATCCAGATATTCCATGACCAGATACGCGATGCGCTCGTGTCCGGACCGCGCAAATCCAAAGTCGGTCACATCCACAATATTGGGATGCCGCAGCCGGCCCGCCGCGCGGGCTTCGCGCTTGAAGCGTTCAACAAAAATCCGCCGACGCATCAGCGCGGGGGTGATCAGCTTGACCGCAACCGAACGGCCAGTTCCCAGGTGGGTTGCCAGATAGACGGCACCCATCCCGCCCTGGCCGAGCAGGCGCTCGAGGCGGTACTTCTCGTCGAGCGTCTGCCCGACATAGCCATCAACACTGTGCATCGTGAGTTCGGCGGGTGAACGAGCCCCCACGGGGACCATCCCAGTCCTCCACCCGGGGATGGAAATCAGGCTATCTCACCTCAACCCGGGCGACAACGAGGACCCAAAATCCGACAATTCCGACAGTAACGAAGGACCTCCGCTCCAGCCTGAGTCGGGTCGAGAAACGGTGAACCTGTCACCCTGTTACCCGGGCCGCGGAGCGTCGTGGACTGCGGTAGTCCCCTACCGCTTTCCATCTCGCCGGGACACGCATCGAGAAACGCCGACTCAAACCCGCGATCCCCGAAGCACCCCGAAGCGCCCTCGGGGCGCACGGTTGTGTGAACCTGTCACCCTATCCCCGGCCGGCTCTGCTCCGAAGAATGCCATCCCCCAACCGCAGGCCACGCGTCATTCCAAAGCGCCAGCTCCGCTGGCGCACTCCACACCCTGGCGGACTCCCCACGCCCCAAACCTCGCGACGCGTCATGGACTGCGGTAGTCCTCTACCGCTTTCCATCCCGCCGGGACGCCCATCGAGAAACGCCGACTCAAGCCCGCGAACCCCGCAGCACCCTTACGCGCCCTCAGGGCGCACGGTGGTGTGAACCTGTCACCCTATCCTATCTGTCACCCTATCCGTGCCCCCCTCACGGTTGGGGTAATCCGGGAGGGATGACCTTCGGCGTGCGCCTGGGCTTTGCGGCGTTCCCGCACCGCGGAGTTCGCGCCGAAACCGTGAGCGCTTTCGTCCTTGAAACCGATCCGCGGCCAGCCGATGAACACTGCGTGAAGCCCAAGTCACCGAAGCTTTCCCAACTGCTGTGGCTGGTCATCGGCATTGGCTCCTTCACACAAATCCACGCCACCGAACCCGACATCCATTGGCTCGCGGGCGGCCATTTCATCGAGACCGCTTCGGTGGACTTCCTACCCGACGGCCGGCGCCTTCTCTCCGCATCGGCCGACGTCGAAGTGAAGTTGTGGGATCTTCCGTCGCGACGACTCTTGTGGGCGTCCTCGGAAGGAAACTTCGGCCCCTCGGGTACCTGCGTCGCCCCGGACGGCAGCTTCTACCTCGCCTCAGCCAGGCAGCAGGACACGAACCTCGTTATAAGAACCCTGTCCGGGGACTACCCAGTCACCCGCGTCGGCTCACTTCAAGTCTCTCCAAGAGTGAAGGCGATTTCCCCCTCGAGCCAACGCGCCGCAGCCGCCGGATTCGACTCCCCTCTCGGCTTGATCAATGATCTGGATCTGCGCGTTTGGGACATCTCTGGAGGCAAGGAGATCTCGGCGCTTCCCTCCGAACTCCTGTCCGAACTTGGCCTGGTGACCCATTTGGAATTCATCACGGAGGACGACCTCATCATCGCCTCCGTCAACCGGCTTACCCGCTGGTCGGTGCAAGGCACCGTCAAATGGACCCACAATGTTGCGTCGTCCGGAAATTTTCGCGCCTACGCGCTCACTCCGGATCGCAGACGGCTGCTGGTCGAGGAAGACCGAGCGTTGAAGCTGCTGGATACGTCCACCGGAGAACCGGTCTGGACGTTGACCGAATCCGTCGCGGGTTCCTGGAGCGCGCGCTTCGACGACGCCGGCAGCCGTTTCGCCCTCGCCTTTTCTGCGGACCCGGTCAGCGAGGGACGCATTGAAATCCGCGCGACCGCGGACGGCGCACTGTTGCAAACGCTCCCCATCCCCTTCAGTCGTCCGGTGGCCGCCTTCTCTCCGGATGGACTGCGTCTCGCCTGCGGGCATGCCCGAGGCATTCACCTGATCACCCTCCTCAACGCCCAAACCTGGGAAGCCTTGACGGAGTCTTCCGGCTCCATCCGGTTGGTCGCCGCGAGCGCTTCGCAGAATTGGGTCGTGAGTTCCACGGGAAGGCAACTGGATCTGCGCCGTCTCGACACGGGCGAACGGTTTCGCAGTCTCCCCCAGGACGTTTCCTTGGCTCTCGCCGCCGCACCCGACGGATCCTGGCTGGCGTTCACGACCAACTCCACCCGGCTCGCCCGGTACCGCCCGGCGACCGACCAATTTGACGCTCCCGCTGTCGAGACCGGCGCCCTCTCCAGCCTTACCGCTTCGCGGGATGGTCGCCGCTTGCTGGCGATACCCCAGGGCGACGAGGCATTCATGATTGCGTCCGACACCTGGAAGGTGACCGCCCGGCCGAAGGGATCCGGCCCGTTGCTCGCGGCCTGGGCGCCCGACGCCTCGCGCGTGACGATCAGTTTCGACGGACTGGCCCGCACCTACGACCTCGACACCCGCGACCCTCGTTCGACCCGGGACTGGGGAACCGATCTCATTCGATTCCTGGAGTACTTGTCGGACGGCGAAACGATTCTGAGCCTCCATCGCTCAGGTCAAATGCGCCGCTGGCGGGTCGCCGACGGCGCCATTTTGTCCGAGGTCAACCTCGGCATCTCGTCCCCGACCGCCGTCGCCCTTTCCCCCGACCAGCGCCTGCTGCTCATCGCCGACCAAGGCGAAGGTATTCGCATTCTGGATGCAACCACCGGGGCGGAATGGGACCACTGGACTCGGGACACCGGTTATCAGATCAATCGCCTGAGCTTCTCCGACGACGCCAACTGGCTGGTCAGCGCACGCCTGGACGGCGCCGTCGCGCTCATGCGCGCCCCGTTTCTCCTTCACTCCGTCCGGGCCACTGCGTCGGGATTGGAATTTTCCATCAGCGGTGGGAACGGTCCCTACCAGGTCCAGAACTATCCCGGGGCCAACGGAGGTTGGTCAAACGTCGGAACTCCATTCCAGGGCAACACCGTCAACGTGGTTCCGGAAGGCCCCGGCCCTTGGCTCTATCGCCTGGTGACACCCCCTGGATCGCGGTAATCCCAGGCGACGTTCCGTCCCGCCGGACCGCGGTTCATGTCGAGCGCCAACCGCTCTCGGCACTCTGCTCGGCCCCGCTCGGCCGTGAATGCACGGGCCGCCTCCGTGGAAACGGCCCGTGGGGTTCACGAACGAGCGCCGGCTACTCCCGTCCGGAAGAGGCCTTCTGCATGCCCGCCTCCAACTTCTTAATGTCGTCCGCCGTCAACTGCGGACGATCCAGCTTGAGCGTCAGTTTGTTGAGTTTTGCGGTCAGCGGGAACGGCGGCTTGTAGTCCGCGTCGTTCACCCCGGTCAGCGTGTCGGATCCCACGTCGAAGCTTTCATCCCATTGGAGGATCAGAGGGATGGTGTGCGGCATGGCCTGGGTGGCGACGACATTGCCATCCACCTTCAACGTCCCTGTGCCGGGTTGACCAATGCCGCTCATATTATTGAAGGCCAGCGTGGCGCCGCCCAATCCGTCGTAGTGGAAGTCAAACTCCACCGTGTGTCGTCCGGGCGACAGGGCATCCTTGCCCTCCCACTTGATGCGCTTGAGATCCACCAAATTCCAGCACCACACCGGACGCCCCTTGAGGAGGTAGAAGCCGTAACCGCCAAAGCGTCCACCGGAGGTGAGCATCACTCCTTCGGCGCCGCCCGCGGGAACCGTGATATCGGCGGTGACTGTATAGGAGGTGTTCAACAGCAACGGGGAATCCCCCTGGGGAAGCCCCACCATGGGCCGGGTGTAGGCGAATTCATTCCGGCCCGCCGTGATGTTGGGCCGCGGCGCCACCAATCGCGTCGCGACCGAGGCATCCATCGGAAGCACCTGATACTTGTGGGCCTCGCGCATGAAAATCGACTTCAGTTCCTTCACCTTCTCCGGATTCTGGGCCGCGATGTCCTTGGACTGCGAGAAGTCGTGGTTCAGGTCATAGAGTTCCCAAGTGACATTGTTCAAGGGATCCGGATTGACCGCGCCGACCACGTCCCATGGCGGACGAATCACCTTGGTGCTGAGCAACCAGCCCTCGTGATAGATGGAATGGTCCCCCATCATCTCGAAATATTGGGTCTTGTGCCGGGTGGGCGCATCCCGGTTCTTCTCATCGAAGGTGTAGGCGAAGCTCACGCCCTCGATCGGGGACTGCTTGATTCCGTCCACGGACTCCGGCTGCTGGATGCCGCACACCTCCAGGATGGTCGGCACCACGTCGATGATGTGGTGGAACTGCGTCCGCAACCCGCCGAGATCCTTGATGTGGCCGGGCCAGGAAACCGCCATACCCTGCCGGACTCCGCCGAGATGCGAGGCGATCTGCTTGGTCCAGGAGAACGGCGTGTCGAAGGCCCAGGCCCAACCCACCGCCATGTGGTTGTAGGTCTGCTCCGTGCCCCAGACATCATAGAAATACTTGAGCTGGTCCTCCACCGGCACCTGAACGCCATTGAACATCGCCACTTCATTGGGCGTGCCGATCAACTGTCCCTCGGCGCTCGTGCCATTGTCCCCGTTGATGTAGAGGATCAGCGTATTGTCGAGCTTGCCCATGTCCTCCACCGCCTGGATGACCCGGCCGATCTCATGGTCGGTGTAGGCGACATAGGCCGCAAAGACCTCCACCTGCCGGATGAACATCTTCTTTTCGTCCGCAGTGAGCTGATCCCACGGCTTGATCAGGTTCGAGGGCCACTCCGTAAGCTGCGTGTCCGGAGGAATCACCCCAAGGCGCTTCTGGTTGGCGAAGATGGTTTCCCGGAGCTTGTTCCAGCCGTCGTCAAACAGGTGCATCGCATGAATCTTGTCCACCCACTCCCGGGTGGGGTGATGCGGCGCGTGCGTGCCCCCGGGGACGTAGTAGCAGAAGAACGGCTTGTTGGGATCGGTCTGATTGACCCGGTTCATCCAGTCGATGGCATCGTCCGCCTGCGCCGTGGTCAGATTCCAGGTGCCGGGCGGCTTGCCCTCGAAGGGATAAATCTGCGTGGTGTTGCGGAAGAGATTCGGCGCCCACTGGTTCGCGTCCCCACCCACAAACCCGTAGAAATACTCAAAGCCCATCCCGGTCGGCCACTGGTCGAACGGACCGATCTGGCTCGCCGCGAAGGTCGGGGTGTTGTGGTCCTTGCCGAACCATGACGTCGCGAAGCCGTTGTCCTTGAGGATGCGTCCAATGGTCGCCTTGTCCTTGGCGATGATGCTGTTGTACCCCGGGAAGCCGGTGGACTGCTCGGAGATCACACCAAAGCCCGCCGAGTGGTGGTTGCGTCCGGTGATCAGGGCCGCGCGCGTCGGCGAACACAGCGCTGTGGAGTGGAAATTGTTGTAGCGGATGCCGTTCTTCGCGACGCGTTCCAGGGCGGGAGTCGGAATGACGCCGCCGAACGTGCCGGGCACACCGAAGCCGGAATCATCGGTCATGATGAGCAGGACGTTCGGAGCCTGCTTGGGTGGAACGATCCGGGGCGCCCACCACGGTTTTGACTGGAGGGCATTGTTGTTGATCACGCCCCCAAACTTCGGGTCGGGCGCCGGGAGCTGCCTGCCGCTGATGGTGGTCGTGGCCGAGGGAGATCCCGGCACGCCGGTGGTCTGGATCGGCGTTCCGGAGGCCGCCATTGCACCCAGGGGAAGCACCGCAAGGGCCAGCATCCCCAGGACCACGCCGGCGAGTGGGACAGGATTTCGTAGTGACGGATTCATCAAGGAATTCATTGGGTTTGGAGGACTCAGGAGAAACAGGAATCCGAACTCACCTGACCGCAGTCCCAGGTCGAACCGAGGAGAGTTTCCGCACATGGCGGTTCATTGGGCTCAACAGATTCACTGAAACCAGAGTCTCAGGCCCTCCTCAGACCGCCAACTAAACTTTCGTTTAGCAGGAGGAGCGCGCCCCGCACGCTGGGGAGGATCCACGCGATGGATGCGGAATGCGCAGCCGCTCCGCGAGCCGGACGAGTTCAGCGAGGGATTCCGCCTTCATCTTGGACATGACGTGGGCGCGATGGAACTTGATGTTCTGTTCGCTGGTACCGAGTTCCGCCGCCACCTGCTTGTTGAGATGCCCGGCAACGACATATCCAAACACCTCCCGCTCCCGCGGCGACAACCGCGCGTAGCGTGCCTCCAGTTCCAGCCGCTCGGCGCGGAGGAGACGCTGCTCCGCATCCCGCTGCACAGCCTGTTCAATCGCCCGCGACAGGTCCCGCTTCTCGACCGGCTTGGTGAGGAAATCCACAGCCCCGGCCCGCATGGCCTCCACACTGCGCGGAATCGTGCCATGGCAGGTGAGGAAGATGACGGGCAGCTCGGCCGCGGTTCCCGTCAACCGGCCCTGCAGCTCCATCCCATCCATCCCCGGCATGTGCAGATCCAGCAACAGGCATCCCGGGGTATCCTCGACGGCGGCGGACAGGTATTCCAGGGCCGAGGAAAACGTCCGGGATCGGTAGCCGAGCGCCCGCAGCAGGCGCTCCAAGGCCGTCCGGGTCGCCGGCTCATCGTCCACCAATCGGACCAGCGGCTTCACCGTCATGGGGGATCCTCCGTCGTGGGCAGCGTGAACTGAAACGTGGCACCGCCCTCGGCATTATTCTGTGCCCAGATGCGTCCCCGATGAGCCTCAACCAGGGTCCGTGCAATGGCCAGTCCCATCCCCATGCCTCCGGGCTTGGTGGAGACAAACGGGGCAAAAATTGCATCGAGACGGTCGGCGGAAATTCCCGGACCGGAATCCGCCACCGCCACGCGCACGTGGTCGTGACCCTGAACTCGCGTCTCCAGTCGCACCACGCGCCGACCCTTGGGGACTTCGGACACGGCGTCCAGCGCGTTGAGCAGGAGATTCAGCAACACCTGCTGCAGGTGCACGCGATCCCCCTGGATCGGGGGAAGCCCCGGACCGAGGTCAGCCTTCAACGCAACCCCGCGCGCCCCGGCATCGGTCTCGATCAACGGAAGGATCTCCCCCACCAGCCCGTTGATGTCCACAGGTTCAAAGGCGAGCTCCCGCTTGGTGAGAAAGGTCCTCAGTCGGGCCAGGATCTGGCTGGCGCGCCGGTTGTCTCGCACGATGTCGGCAAAGATTTTTCGAACCTCATCCAGTTCGGGCGGCTCGGCATTGAGGAACATTTCCCCGGCCTGGGCGTTGCTGAGGATGGCACTCTGCGGGTGGTTCAGTTCGTGGGCCAGCGACGCGGTCAATTCACCGACCGTGACGACCCGGGACACGTGGGCCAGTTCGGTCCGTTGGCGCTGGACCTCCGCCTCGGCCCGTCGGCGGCGTCGCTGGAGGAGCACAACGCCCCCCAGCAGTCCAGCCTCGGCCGCCACCGCCACCCCAACCGCCACGGGGAACCACGTCGTCTGCCAGAACCGGGGCGGCACAAAAAAGGCAAGCGCCGCCTCGCCATCCCCCACCCCATCGGCGTTGACAGCACGAACGCGAAACACGTGCTCCCCTGGGGCGACCTCGTCAAACGAGACCATTCTTCGGACGCCGACGTCGCGCCAATGGCCTGCCGAGTCATCGTCGAGCCGAATCTGAAACCGGGTCCGTTCCGGTTTGGAGAAATTGGGGGCGGTGTAATGGATTTCCAGGCGCCGGCTTCCGGTCGGAAGATCGAGTCTCGCCGGGAAGGGAGCGTCGACTTCCACGGGAGATCCTTCCCCGGAAGATGGATTGAGAACAATCAGACGCTCGATCTGCGGCAGGGGCTCCAGCGTGTTGATCCGAAACCCCTCAGGATCCGTCACGGCGGCTCCTTTCAGCGTCGCGAACCAAAGGTGCCCGTCCCCATCGCGGCCCCACGTCGGCTGGCGACCCGCGGAACAACCGGGGCTGGGCAGGCCATCCTCACTGTCGAGCCACTGGCAGGTCAGCCTCCCCGTACGGCCACCCATCACCGTCTCCAGATCGGTCCGGGCGACCCGCAAAATCCCCTGGTTCGAGGTAAGCCAGAAGTTCCCCACCCGATCCTCGGCGATGCCGTTGATGCCCGCGACCGGCAACCCCTGAGCCGCGCCCAGTTGTGTCCAATTGCCGTCCCGCCAGCGCACCAACCCGCGGTCCTCAGTGCCCAGCCACATCGCGCCGTCAGGACCCGACTTGAGGCATTGAACCTGACGGACGGAATGTCCCACCGCATCGCGCACTTCGGACACACGGTCCCCCTGAACGCGAAACACTGCCTCCGGATTGGCAAACCAGACGGTCCCGGTGGAATCCTCTTCGAAACAGCGCACTCCCTGGAGCGGGAGTTTCGGATCCGGGGACAACGCTTCAAAGTGCTCATCCTTCACCACGGCAACGCCCTGCCCCCCGGAGATCCACATCCGGCCCCGTGTGTCGTCGAACATGGCCACAACATTTCCGCCCGCCGTCTGTCCGTCCCCCAGCCTTCGAAAGCCTCCGGTCGCGCCCGACTCCGACATCCACAATCCTTCGTTGAAGGTACCCACCCAGACACGCCCAGCACGGTCACACAAGACGCTCTGGACGTTGGCGGGATGATTCGGCCAATCCATGGGTTCAAGGCGATCCCCTCGCAACCGGAACAAACCCCTCCCATAAGTGCCGATCCACACCGAACCTCCCGCACCTGGGGAAATCGAGGTCACGATCCGCTGGGACAGACCGTGTTCGCGACCATAGAACCGAAACCGGCGTGGCTTGATCCGGCTGAGACCGCTGCCATTGGTCCCCACCCAGAGGTTTCCCTCTCGGTCCTCAAAGACAAACCGGATCCCTGCGAAGGCCAGTTCCTCGGTCGGCGCCCAACGGTGCAAGGCGCCGTCGGGTGAGATTTGACTCAAGCCCCGGTGCGAGGTGCAGACCCAGAGATTGGACCTGCTGTCGGCATGCAGGCTCCACACGCTCTCGGGCGCGGCCGACAAGGGGCGGCGCAGGATCTCCCGCCCTCCCCGAAATTGACGGAGCTCCACCCCCATCAACAACCAGATATTGCCCCGCGCATCGGACGTCAGCCCGAAATCCTCCCCCTTCCATCCCGCCAACTGCTCCTGCGGCACGGCGGATTGCCACTGCCGCCCATCCCAAAAACCCACGAACCGATACTGCGCCACCCACCAATGCCCGTCCCCATCCACGGCCCCGTAGTACCCCTCGCCTGGCGAGCCGGGGGGCGCCGGTAGCCGGATCAACCGATCTCCAGAGGTCTCCAACACGTCCCCGGAATGGGTCGTCACCAGCAGGTCGCCGGAAGCCCGTTCGGCAAAGGATCGCACCGCGCCGACGACGCCACCCTCGGGAGTGCGGATGTCGCTCCAGCCCGCGGCGTCGCGCCGGACCAGTCCGCCCAGCGTGCTAACCCAGAGGCGGCCCTGACGATCCAGATGAAGATTGACGATGCCGGAACTCGGCAATCCCGGCGTATTGGCGGGCGTCAACACGGTGAACTTCACCCCGTCGAACTTCACCAGACCATTCCAGGTACCAAACCAAAGATGGCCATCGGCCGCCTGCACCATCGCCGTGGCCGAGTTTTCGGGAAGTCCACCCCCCGTCTCCCAGGTCCGCGTCATCCAGTCTTGGATGACGCTGCCCGCCCCACCGGACGGGACCGCGGCACCCGCGGTCAGGAACGCCAGCGTCCCTCCCAGCAGCAGCACCTGAAGGTAGCCCCTCACGATCCCCTCATCCGGGCGGAAATCCAGGGCGCGATCCCGGCTCGTGCGACGGTCCCTGGGGGGCCATCCCATTCCGTCTGCTCCGTTCCGAGAAAACCAACATGCCCGGAATCCTATTTCCGGCGATGACCGGTCTTCAGCTCCCGGACGAGTTCGCCGACGCCGTAAACCTTGTCCAGCGCCTCCAGAATGCCGCGGCTGTCCACGGACAGGGCACGCGCCTGCACGTCGTCGTAGGCGAAGTCCAGCACGAGGGACTGGATGTTCCCGTCAAAAATGATGCCCACAAATTCGCCCGCCCGGTTGACCACGGGACTGCCCGAGTTGCCTCCGATGATGTCGGCGGTGTTGATGAAGTTGAACGGCGTCTTGAGATCCAACGACGACTTCTTTTTGAGGGAGCGCTGGGGCAGGTCAAAAGGCGGCAGGTTCTTCATCTGCGCGTTGCGCTCGTAGAGTCCGGCGAAGGTGGTGTACGGCGGCACCGTCTTCCCATCCTCCTCGTAGCCCAGCACCCGGCCGAACGCGAGCCGCAGGGTGAAGGTGGCGTCCGGATACTGACCGGCACCCTCCAACTCAAACCGGGCGCGGGCAATCGCCGCCTGGGCCTGATGTTTCAATTCCTCCTGGGACTCCACCGCCTTCCGCGCAGCGCGGGCCTCGGCATCGACGATCTTCGCCAACTCCACCATCGGATCTCCGGACGCCATGACCGCCGTCGCGCCGCCGTCGTAGAGTTTCCGGCGGTAAGCCACGTCGCGAACCTTGGTCCCCTGGATCAGGGCGGCCGCACGCACCCGCGGGGACTGTCCGGCCAGAACCTTCTGCACCAGCGGATCGGCAAACCCCAGCTGCTCCCCCAGGAAGGTCAGCGCATCCGCCAATTGGAGCATTTCCAAATCCTCATGCACCGGCCGGTCGGAGAACAGGTCCAGCTCCAGGGATTCCCGGTTCGCATCGGAATACTCGGGGAGACGCTCGCCGTTCGGTTTGGGGCGCTCGTCCCCGGCGCGCAGCAGTGTCCGGGCGATGCCAAAACTCTCGCTGTTGAAGCCATGTCCCGACTCCAGCAACCGGAGCCGGAGGGCCTGCGCCCCGATCGCCTTCTGGGCCGCGATCAACTGGTCGTAGGCCGCCAGCGCCTCGGGATATTTCCCGGCCGCCGCGAGGCGCTCCTTGAATTGCTTCTCGGCGGCGGCCTTGCGCCCCATCAGCACGGGATCCGCCAGACCGGCCATGCCGCCATCGCGCGCCTTGCGCGAGTTCTGGACCCCGAACAACTCGTCCTTGGCCCGTCGCGCATTCTCGCCGCTGCGCTCGCTCCAGGAACGCAGGAGCGACTCCAGCCGCTTGAGGCGGTTGAGGGCGTACGGATAGGCGACGTCCCGCAGATACTCCAACTCCGCCACCGTCAGCAGGCGATCCGTGCGCCCCGGATGCCCCGAAACAAACGTCAGATCCCCTTCGCGGGTGCCATCCTTGGACCAGGTCAGGTAGTGCTCCGGTTGCACCGGCTTTCCGTCCTCGTAAACCCGGAAAAGGCAGACGTCGAGGTCGTAGCGGGGGAACTCAAAGTTGTCCGGATCCCCGCCGAAAAAGGCGATCTGTTGTTCCGGCGCAAACACCAGGCGGACGTCCGTATAGCGCTTGAAGCGGTACAAATGATAACGGCCGCCCTGGTACAGGGTCGTGACATTCGACCGGAGACCCGTCCGTTCCCGGGATTCCTTTTCGATGTCGGCAATCACCTTCCGCCGCGCCAGCGCCGCTTCGTCGGCGCCCAGCCCTGGCGAAACCCCTGCATTGACCCGGGCCGTCACATCCTCGACGGATTGGAGGACGTTCAGCTCCAGGTCCACGCACCGGATCTCCTCCTTCTCCGTTCGCGCGTAAAACCCGTCGCGAAGGTAGTCGTGCTCCGCCGTACCCACCTTCTGAAGCGCATCCGCTCCGACATGGTGGTTGGAAAGCACCAGCCCATCGGCGCTGACAAAGCTTCCCGACCCGCCGGAATTGAATCGGACCGACGACTTCATCAAGTGATCCAGCCACCCGGGCGTCAGATCAAAATTGTAGCGCTCCTTGAGGATCTGGCGCGGGGGGTCCTCATACAACCACATGCCCTCGTCGGATCGGGCGGGAAGCGAGGCGGCCAGGGCGGTTACAAGGGTCATGGCGGAGGCGAGCCGGGTCGGGAGTCGGGGATTCATGAACTTCGGGGACCTCCGCACTGGGAGCAGGCGGAGGCTTCCGGACCGTGAGCGTGCCCCGGCCCCGGACAGATTTCCAGAGCGCCCTTTCAGGGCCAGAGCGCCGCAAGCAACGGAGCCAGCACCAGGGCCGGAAGGGAATCCGCCAACGGGACCTTTCGAATGCCCATGACCACCGGGGCGCACGACATAACCAACAACCCCGCACACACTCCGTAGCCCGCGGACGGTCCCGGGGAATGCACCACGCCGGAAAGCCATTGCCCGCCCAGCGTCAGAGTGCCCTCCACCGCCAGAACAGGAAGAACCGCCAGCGCCACCGTCCGACTCCCCGCCGCGGCAAACCCCAGGGCGGCGAGGGCGTCCAACGCGGACTTCAGGGCCAGCGGACGCCAATCCCCCGTCCATCCCTCCAGGACCGCCCCGGCCAATCCCAGCGGATTCGCCGCGAACACCACGGCCTCCACGGCATATCCGGACGGCGAGGGCGCACCCGAAGACGCGTCCTTGGGTTCCCCGGCGGCCAGCGCCAGCAAGCGGCTGAGACCCTTCTGAAGCCCCAGGGCCTTTCCAACCACCGTGCCCACGCTCAAGGCCATCAATGCCTCGATCAGGAGGCGAGCCGAGGCACCCCAGTGTGGCGGAAGCGATCGCCAGGCCACTGAGAGTCCGGTCATGGCGGCCAGTCCCGCCAGCGTCAACCGGGCTCGCCGCTGGTTGGCGGACGACAGGTTCCAACCCTTCGCCAACCCGCACAGGGCCCCCAAAACGAGGGCCGCTCCATTGATGAACGTTCCCAGCACCCGGGCGATTCTCCGGTCCTGGGCGGCATTTTCCAATGGGGATCCGGTCATCTTCCCTGCTTTTACCCCTTGTTTTTTGACCTTTCGCCAGAATGATCCGCGCCGGTTTATGAGTTCACCGACGCTTCCGTCGTCCACGCCCGCTCCGTCCGCCCCGGCTTCCGAGGCGCCCTTCGACCTGCTCACCTGGTTCGAGCTGAATCGCAACCGCATCCTGATTGGCGTCGGCGCCGTCTGCGCGGTGGTGATCGCCCTCATGGTGGTCCGCGCCCGACGCCAGGCGGAGGACCGCAGTGCCGCGACCGCCCTTTTCAACCTGGTCCCGCCCACGGGCCCCGGGGAGACGCCGGCAAAACTCGACGCGCAAAAGCTCGTTCAGCTGACCAAGGAATATTCCGGGACGCCGTCCGCGACGCAGGCCCGGCTTTTGGCGGCGGGGCAGCTCTTCACGGATGGAAAGTATGCGGAAGCGCAGGCCCAGTTCGCCTCCCTCGACGAGTCGCAGGCGGAGGGTCCCTTCCAGGGAATCGCCCTCCTCGGCGTCGCGACGTCGCTGGACGCCCAAAACAAATCCACGGAAGCCGTCTCGGCCTACGATCGCGTGATCAGCCTCTTTCCGAACTCCGGCCCCGCCCAGCAGGCCCGGATCGCCAAGGCCCGGCTGATCCAGGGAACCCAACCGACGCAGGCCCTGTCCGCCCTCGATGATGTGCTCAAGAACGAGTACGCCTTCGGATACCAGGAGATCGCCGGCGCCGCCCGCAGCCGCCTGCTGGCGCAGCATCCGGAACTGGACATCCCTCTCGTCTCCACCAATCAGACCCGGGTATCGATTCCGACGAACCGACCCGCAGCGCCCGCCGCTTCGAAGTAATTCCTCCGCTTCCGCGCCTGCGGACGGCACCCAATCCCATCCACCCCGGGAGACGCTGATCCGTCCCGGGGTTTCCGTCCGTGCCCGGGAGCCCAAAATCCCCGGTCTCCGATTTCGATCCACCATCGTCAGACCCGTATGAAGAGCACTCGAATCACCATTATCGGCACCGGCTACGTCGGACTCGTCTCCGGCACCTGCTTCGCCGAAGTCGGCCACCAGGTGACCTGCGTGGACAAGGACCCCCAAAAGATTGCGCTCCTCCAAAAGGGCGGGATCCCGATCTACGAGCCCGGACTCGAGGAACTCATCCAGCGCAATGTCGCGGCCGGACGCCTGCGCTTCACGGAATCCACAGCCGAAGGCGTGGCGAACTCGGAGGTCATCTTCATCGCCGTGCCCACGCCGCCTCAGCCGGACGGCTCCGTGGACCTGAGCTTCATTGAGGGCGTCGCCCGGGAGATCGCCTCTCACCTAACCACCTACCGCATCATCGTGGACAAGAGCACCGTCCCGGTGAAGACGGCGGAAAAGGTCGCCGAAACCATCCGGCGCTACTGCAAGTCCAAGGTGGAATTTGACGTGGTCAGCAATCCGGAGTTTCTGCGCGAAGGATTCGCAGTCGAGGACCTCATGAAGCCCGACCGCATCGTGATCGGCGTCGGAAGCCAGCGTCCCGTGACGGCGATGAAGGAGCTGTATGAGCCCTTCCAGGCTCCCATCATCGTCACCGACACCAATTCCGCGGAGTTGATCAAGCATGCGGCCAACTCGTTCCTCGCCCTGAAGATTTCCTACGCCAACGCCCTGTCGGTCATCTGCGAGTCGGCCGGCGCCAACGTCCAGGAAGTCACCCGCGGCATGGGCCTCGACGCCCGGATCGGCACCCGTTTCCTCCAGGCCGGACTCGGCTTCGGCGGCTCCTGTTTTCCCAAGGATCTCTCCGCGTTCATCCAGATCTCCAGCCAGCTCGGATACGACTTCCGACTGCTCAAGGAGGTCCAGCGCATCAACGCCGACCAGATGGACCGCTTCCTCAAGAAGCTCACCGACACGTTGTGGGTGTTGAAGGACAAGCGCATCGGCGTGCTTGGACTGGCCTTCAAGCAGAACACTGACGACGTCCGCACCTCGCCCGCGATCGAGGTCTGCCAGCGGTTGGTGAAGGAAGGCTCGATCCTGCGTGTGTACGATCCGCAGGCCATGGACAAGGCCAAGGCCCTGCTCCCGCCCGGCCCGCAGGTGGAGTATGCCGTCACCCAGGATTCCGTTCCCGAGGGATGCGACGCCCTGGTTGTCGCGACCGAATGGCCGCAGTTCGCCCAACTGGATCTCGTCCACGCACGACGGGTGATGAACACCCCCATCATCATTGACGGCCGGAACCTGTTCGATCCGGAGGAAATGGAGCGGCTCGGCTTCATCTACAAGAGCATCGGCCGCGCCGCCTGATCCCGTCGCCCTTCATCCCACGTTCAACCCCATGGCCGCTTCCCCGGTGCTCCAGGTGGCCGCGGGGCTCGTCTTCCGTTCCGGCCGCCTCCTGATCACCCGCCGTCCCGAGGGAACACACCTCGGCAGTCTCTGGGAGTTCCCCGGTGGAAAACTGGAGCCGGGCGAATCGTGGGAGGAAGGGCTGGTCCGGGAACTTCAGGAGGAACTCGGAATCCGCGTGGCCGTCGGGCGACTGCTGTCCGAGGTCACCCACGCCTATCCGGAAAAGACCGTCCACCTGCGGTTCCATGTCTGCGCGCTGCTCGACGGGGAGCCCCAGCCCCTGGGCTGCGCGGCGCTGGAATGGGTGACACGGGAGCAGCTAGATCGGTTTCCATTCCCCGCCGCGGACACCCAGGTGCTCCACGCGGCCAGGTCGGCGCCAGAATTTGACGGCGAAACCCTTTGACACCCGGCGGCGGATTTTTATCGTCCCACCCGCTTTTGGTTCGGGGTCGTAGCTCAGTTGGTAGAGCACCACAATGGCATTGTGGGGGTCGCAGGTTCGAATCCTGTCGGCTCCACCAAAAACAAACCCGGTCGGTCCTTCCTCCCTGCGGGGGCCTCAGGACTGCGGGTGGAGGCTGGGGATCAGGAATTCGCGCCATGGAACCCATCACCCTGCGGTCCGCACTCGAATCCGACGCCCCTTCCCTCGCCGAACTCAACGGACAATTGGGCTATTCGGCGTCTCCCGACGTCGTCCGCGAACGCCTGATCCGAATACTCAGGAGCAAGGAGGATTGCCTGCGTGTCGCCATTCTCAGTGACGGCAGGATCGCCGGATGGATCCACGCCCAGCTCTGCCAATGGCTCGAGTCCGACTACCGTGCCGAGATCGGCGGACTCGTTGTGGACGCCTCCCAGCGGCGACGCGGCGTGGGGGCCCGTCTCGTGGCAGCCGTCGCCGAGTGGGCGCGCTCCCGGGGTGCCGTCGAACTCTCGGTGCGCTGCCAGATTCATCGGACGGAGGCTCACGCCTTCTACGTCGCCCAAGGGTTTCACCTGACCAAGTCGCAACACGTGTTTCGGCGGACTCTGAACGAGGGAGCGACCTGAAGAATCTCGCTCGCCCGAGAGTCACGAGAAGCGTCCGGTGCGGGAGTCCTCCACCGCTTCCCGCCCAACCGGGAGGTGCCTCGTGGAATGAAACGCCTTATCCGCAATTCGCGTGTCATTCCAAAGCGGCCCTCACGGCCTTCCGGACTCCCCAAGGATCGAATGTCGGCCGGGTCTCGCACACCGAAGAGCCCTCGGGTATTGGGCTACCGGAGCACCGAATACCTGCCGACCACGCTCTACTTCGTCGCTGGAAAGATCCCCCCTCGCCTCATTTCCCGGTCACGACAGAAATGGACCTTCTGACCAAGAAAGATGTAAGATCCGCCACACTCGGATGGTTGGAGGGATAAATGGGGACCCCAATCCCGTAGGGATGATTCCACCAGGGAATGTCCCACTGCTTCACCGAGACGCTCAGAAACCGACACCCACGAACTCCAACTCTCTCCCGCTCCAGCCTTGTCCCGCTCCTGATCCCCGTACCTCCTATGAATGCGATGATCCTTCGTTCCATCCGATCGCCCAAATTCTGGATCCTACACCTGCTGATGGGCGCGTGGGTCCTGTTGTCCGGGGCCGGATGCGCCACCACGGAAAAGCAGGTGCAGCAGACCGCCAAGGACTGGTGCATGACCATCCGGGGAAGCCAGGTCATTCCCGTCTATCCCCTGACCGAGGACATCCAGGCCGGGGATGTGTTCCTGGTCCAGGTTCCCGTGGATCGCCAACAGGAGATCTACAAACAGCGCGGGTTTCTGCCCCTTGACAATTTAATCGCCCGAATGGACCCCGATGGCTATGTGAAATTCTACGACCATTCGTTCCTGGCTCCCGATTCCACCAATGTCCTGCCGCGCGACTGGATCCGGCCCGGAGGGCTCGGCATCTATCGAGGAACCAACGGGACGAACACCGCCTCCTGGCAGGCAGCCCCCCGGACAGCGTTCCCCAACTACAGCTTCTCCGTGCGCAATGGCGCCGGACTCAGCCTCGCCGTTCCCATCCAGGGCGTTCCCGTGGGACTCAGCCTGCTCAACAGCGATGCTGCCAGCGGATCCATCCAGATCTCCGATTCGCGAACCCTGGGCGTGGACACCTTGTCACTGTACCACCAGCTTCGCGACTGGGCATCGACCAATACCGACTTCCTGCGGTTCTTCGGGAAAGGCTACGACACGGCCAAGCCCAATTACCTCCGCGTCGTGACCCGCGTTTATGCGGCGGGAAAAATGTCCGTGACCCTGAGGGACGCCACGAGCCGCAGCGGGGGACTTGACGTGGGAGCGCCCAAGCCGGTCAACCTGCTCCTTCCCGAGCTTCCCACCGGAACGAACGTCAATCCCGAAACAACCCTCCGGAACTACACCAACGCGTGGTCGGTCATGAGCGAAATGGTAAAAGCAGCAGGTGCCCTCGCCACCAATGCCACCAAGATCCTTCCAGGCGGCAGCCTCCGACTCGCCGCGGCAAGTTCCCGGATGGTGGGCATCGACGAAACCTTCGATCCCCCGGTGGTCTTTGGATATCTCGGATTCGATTGTGCCATCCTCCGGGGGGGATTGCTCGGGCCTCCGATCCCGACCTTCGCCGTCTTAGACCCCGCCTTCAACCTCAGCGGGCTGCTTAAGAGCAATCCCGTGTATGCGCAGATGATCGACAAGGCTGTGTATCAGATTCTTCTCTCGGACCGGGGAAATTCCCGAGCCCAGGCTGCGGCGCGCCGCCTCGATTCCCTGTCATCCTACGTTCCGAATGAATTTACGGAGTATTCAGGACCGGAGTCCGTGGGCGGAGAGACGGTCCTGACCGCCACTCCGTTGACGAGTCATGAGCTTCGCCCCCCCGAATTTGCCCGTTACCTCTGGTTCCACGGTTTTCGGGCTCGCCTCGACGCCACCATCATCGCCCTGGAGAAAACGCTCGCCCACTCCCAGTTCGAGCTGAAATCCGGCGCGGGCGCCCCGGAAACGGTAAAGTCCGCAAGCCCCCTGCGACGAAACCTCGAAGATGCCCTGGCCTATGATCGAGGCCTGCGCCAGCGAATGACCGAGGATCCCTCCGTACAGACGGCCTATTCCGACGCCTATGCGTACTATATTGAACAACTGATCCGCTAAAGGCACGACCATGTCCAAGCCCTCCAGAAAGCAAACCCGGAAGTCCAAGTCGCAGCCAGCGAAACCCGCCCCTCGCAAGCGGGCGCCATCCAAGGTTCCAAATCGAAAACGTGGCCTCTCCGTCACTTCAGTTTCCTCCCGAAGTTTCAAGGCCGCCACACCGGATAGCCTGTTGACCAGGGGCACCGGGGACGCCGGCGCTCCGGATGCCCAATTGCTCGACGTCAACGTTCCTGGATTGAGCCGGAATGCCGTCGACGCCGGGGAACGCCACCAGGCTCTGGAGCATGCCGTAACCGGTGTCTGGGCGGTCGAGGATATCGCAGCCCTCCAAAGGGACGAGAGTTCCGAATCTTTCAAATGGGTCATGTGGCGCCGATAAGTCCGACCACAATTGCCGCCAGCTGTAGCCAATCTCCCGGTAAACGGGCCTTGTCGGACTTCAGAGATATCCCTCCGTACCCGCGCGCTTCTTCCGTAAAAGGCGTACCGCGACGGGCTCCGGCCGCAAACGAATTACGGAAGGCCAGCCCGCTTCATCCGGGGAGCAACTCCTCCCCATCAGCCGCGACACGGCTGACCAGCCATTGTATCACCCAGTCGATTCTGCGAACGAGCGACCCCGGTGCCGCGTCCGGACGTCGCCGGTCGATAGACGTCCTTACCGATTCCGGCCCCATCGCGACGCGTCCGCAAAAAGGCCACGCCACAACTGCGAATCTTGAGTCGTCCCCAAACGGCCCCTCTCCAAGACCAGGCGGGCTCCTCACGTTCCATTAGATCTGCTCGAAGTAACGCCGCTTTTCCCAGTCGGTGACGGCATTGCCGAAGGCTTCGGACTCCAGGCGGGCGTGGTGGGTGTAAAAATCCACCACGTTGTCCCCAAAGGCGGCCCTCGCCAGGGCCGAGGTCGCGAAGAGATCCGTCGCATCCCGAAGACTGTGCGGCAGACGCGCCAGCTTCGGATCCACATACGCGTTGCCCTGGTACTCCTCCCCGCAGTCGAGCTTCTCCTCCACTCCGGCCAGGCCGGCGGCCAGCATGGCGGCGAAGGCGAGGTACGGATTGGCATCGGCGCCGGGCATCCGGTTCTCCGGACGGAATGAAGCGCCGTGTCCCACGACTCGGAATCCCGTGGTCCGATTGTCAGTCGCCCAAGCCATGCGGGTCGGCGCCCAGCTTCCCGGCTGGTATCGCTTGTAGCTGTTGATGGTCGGCGCAAAGAAGAGGCACAGCTCCGGGGAATACTTCATCAGGCCGCCCAGGAACTGTCGAAACAGCGGCGACGGGCCCGAGTCACCACGCGCCTTGCCGCGCCCAGGCGCGTTCACGAAGGCATTGCGGCCGCCCCGCCAGAGGCTGAGATGGATGTGACACGAATTACCCGCCTCGGTCGGGGCGTACTTGGCCATGAAGGTGACGGCCTTGCCGTGCTGTTCGGCGATCTCCTTCACCCCCTGTTTGAACAGCACGTGCATGTCGGCCATCGGCAGCGGCTCGGCATGGGTAAAATTGATCTCGTGCTGTCCCCGGCTCCATTCCCCCTTGCTGCTCTCCACCGGCACGCGCGCCGTCGTCATTCCGTTCCGGATCGCACGCATCAGCGGCTCATCGCGGGTGGGCTGCATGAGATGGTAGTCGATGCGGTAGTCGCTTGACGGCGTGAGATCCCGGTAGCCCGCGGCGTTGGCGGAAGAGTAGGTCTGGTTGAAGAGGTAGAACTCCAGTTCGCTCGCGCACTGGCAGGTGAATCCCAGGGCATCCAGACGCTCCAATTGGCGGCGCAACACCGACCGGGGAGCCTCGGGAACCCGCGCGCCATCCGGACGGTGCAGATCGCAGATCACCAGCGCGGACGCCGCCTGCCACGGGAGGATCCGGATCGTGTCCGGATCCGGGCGCATTTCAAAATCCCCGAAGCCCGATTCCCAATTGGCCACGGCGAATCCGTCCAGCGGATCCATCTCCAGATTCACCGTCAGGAGGTAATTGCATCCGTGGGTTCCGTGCGCGGCCACTGACTTCAGAAAATAGTCCGCGCGAAACCGCTTTCCCACGAGGCGTCCGAAGGGATCGGGGAAGGCAACGAGGACGGTGTCAATCGCTCCGGACTTCACCTGGGCGGCCAGCTGGGCAAGCGTCATGGGCGAAGACTACGGCGTCCGGATTCGCGCGAGAAGTCACAACCAGGAGGTCACCCATCTCGGGGATTCGCGGTCACCACCCGCGTCTGATGAGGACATGCACCAGCACCAGCGTGGCCAGGGACGCGAGGGACATGGCCAGCCAGCCTCCGACCAAATACGACAACGCGACCACGATGAGTCCGCCTACGGCCGGCACGGGTTCCTTTTGGCGCCAGCCGTAGACGAGATACCCGGTACCCAGGGATCCCCAGATCAAAGACGCCCACAGAAACTTTTCGTCCAGAAAGTTCATGGCACGGGAACCGTGTCCGATCTGCACAGGGACCCTACCACCACTGGAAGGAGGGATCGGGTGCCGTGCTCATCCAATTATCCATCTGCGCGGGAAACCGGAAGTTCTCCACGTGGGAGTCCCCGAACAGGACGTTGACGAAGCGTTTGCCCCGCGCGGTGTGCCACGCCGTCCGCTTGGACGAACTCGGCCGGTTGGCATGCCACACCCAGTCGGCCTGGATGAGCTTGTTGGAGGGACTGCGGGCAATCTCGGATTCGCGGATGGAGACCGCCTGGGGAGTCCCCTTGGATGAGGGCTTCGAATCCCCGGTGACGTGCTTCACCCGGAAGGCGTCCACGGCCCATTCCGGAAGGTAGCTGTTGCCCCACCCGAGCCAGCAGGACTTCACCTGCGGATTCAGCTCGTCGCCCTGGTCGGAGGGACACTGGAACACCGCGGGTCCGCCGGCATAGATGTTCAGCGGGCGGTTGGTCTCCGCCGTCCGCCCGCCATAGTCACCGGCGTTCCCGGACACGTTGGCGTTGGTCCAGAACTTGCCACCGACATCGCCCCATCCGGAGTGCACCGGGAAGAAGTCGCGGTTGTCATCGGCGTACATCTTGAAGGCGAGTCCGATCTGCTTCTGATTGCTGATGCACTTGATGCTTTGCGCCTTGGCCTTCGCGCGGGCAAGCGCCGGAAGCAGCATCCCGGCAAGGATGGCAATGATGGCGATGACGACGAGCAGTTCGATCAAAGTGAAGCCGGCGGGCCGGGGAAGAGGATTCCGAAGTCGCATGGTTGTAGTTCTCCCCACGCGACGTGAAAACGCCAGCCGGCATTCGCGGGAAATTCCGCCCGCGTCGCATTCCGGGAGTGGGCCTGTCTTCCGGCTTTCCTCCCGGGGCCGGTCTCCTACCCTCACTCCCGATCCTCATGATCCGTTCGTTCTCCTTTACCACCACCGGACGGTTGCATTCCCGGGACATCGAAATGTTCCTGATGCCGACCCTGCTGGCGGATACCAATCTGTTTCTCTGGGTGGACATCGAGGCGGCGACCCCGGAGGAGGCACGTCACGTCCTGGACGGTGTCTTCCACTTTCACACCCTCTCGGTGGAGGACTGCCTTGGGGAAAGCCCCTCCCCGAAGGTGGAAAGCTACGAGCCCAAGGAGGACGACAAATTCTCGCCGTACCTCTTCATGGTCATCCACGCCGTGGACTTCAATCTGCAGAACGGCCTGTTTGACACGCGGGAACTCAATTTCTTCCTCGGGAAGAACTTTCTCGTCACCTACCACCCGGTTCCCCTGCGGTGCATCCAGGAAACCGAGGACCGTTGCCTCCGGAGCACCGTCCACGTCGCCCGCGCCCCGGACCGGGTGGCGCACGCGTTGCTGGATTCGCTGGTGGACAACTACAAGCCGGCCCTTGAGCAACTGAGCCTGCAGATTGCGGAACTGGAGGACAGCGTCCTGCGGCGCCCGGAACCGGGAACCATTGAGACCATCCTCCGGCTGAAGAAGGAGATCATCCACCTGCGCCAGATCATCGGTCCGCAGCGCGAGGTCATGGCCCGATTCGCGCGCGGGGAGTTCAAGCTGGTTCGCGCCCACCTCGTTCCCTACTACCGGAACGTGTACGACGGCCTGTACCATATCAGCGAGCTGGCTCAGAACTACGCGGATTCGCTGTCCAACATCCTCCAGATCTACCTCAACATTTCCGCCAACCAGACCAGCGAGGTCGTCAAGCTGCTGACGCTGATCACCGTCATCACGACGCCCCTGATGATCGTGGGAACGTGGTACGGCATGAACTTCGAGAGCATGCCCGAGTTGAAGTGGCGCCACGGCTACCTGTACGCCATTTTCCTCACCGGCGTCACGACGCTCCTGACGTTCCTCTACTTCCGGCGCAAGCGATGGCTCTGAACAAGACCAGCCGATCCAAGTCGGGATTTCTCGACAAGGTCCTGAACCGGCTGAACCGGCTCGACCCCGAGGGCCTGCAGAGCGTCGTCCAGCGGTTGCAACGGGAGCGGGCGCTGCTCGGGACGCTGTTCAACACGATCGAGGACGGCATCATGGTGCTCGATCACTCCGGGAAGATCGCGTACCTCAACCAGGCGGCGGCGCAGATCCTGAGCGTCTCCCCGGATACCACGCTGAACCAACCCCTCTCCCGCGTTCTTCCCGAACTGGACGCGACACTCCTTCGACCGGCGACCCAGGGGCGGGTGGTCCGCTGCGAATTGGAGATCCAGATCCCGCGGCCGCGGTACCTGCGACTCTATGCCGCACCGATTGAGGAAGACCCCGGGGCGCGCCTGGTCCTGGTTCTGCACGACGCCACGGAACTCCGACACACAACCCGCAAGACGGTGGAGGCCGAGCGGGGTCACGCGCTCACCCTGCTCGCGGCCAGCGTGGCCCACGAAATTGGGAACCCGCTCAACGCACTCCACATCCATCTCCAGCTCATGGACCGCGAGGTACGAAAACTGCAGGGGAGGAGCACGACGGATCCAGGTCCCGTTGCGGAGCGCCTGGGGCGCTATCTGGAAATTGCCAAGGGCGAGGTGACGCGACTCGATTACATCATCACCGATTTTCTCCAGGCAGTCCGGCCGTCAGCCCCACGGCTGCGGGACAGTTCCATCAACGAGGGCTAATTGGAGGAGGCGCTCCGACTGCTGGGACCCGAACTCGAGAATCGCGGGCTTCAGGTCGTCACCGGTTTCGGTCGCGGCATCCCGGAGTCCGCCTCGATCCCGCGCAAATCAAGCAGGCGCTGCTCAACCTGGTGAAGAACGCCATGCAGTCCATGACCCGGGGGGGGACGCTGACGTTGTCCACCGGCACCACCCCCGACGATGTCTGGCTGGCGGTGGCGGACACCGGTTCCGGAATTGCGGCGGACCAACTGAACCGCCTGTTCGAACCCTTCTACACCACCAAGCGGAAGGGCAGCGGACTGGGACTCATGGTGGTGCAACGCATCGTGCAGGATCACGGGGGACGCATCGACGTGGAGAGCGAGGTCGGTCGCGGCACGACCTTCCGCATCCGGCTGCCCCGACAGAAGCTGATCGCGCTCGGGTTCCCCTCGTCCTCGGCCCCGTCCGCGACGACGGATGCCCCGCGCCAACCTTGAACTTTCGCGAGGCTGTCCCAGACTGGCGCTGGTGCGACCGGATCCGGACACCGCCATCCACACATGACGACCCCCACCCTGCTCATTGTCGATGACGAGAAGCCGACGCGCGAGGGCCTTCGCGCGGCGCTGGAGGACAAGTTTGACGTCTATGTCGCCGAGGATGCCGCCACCGCCTGGCAGCTCCTGGAGAAGGAAAATTTCACCGTTCTGCTCACCGACCTGCGCATGGCGGGCGAGGACGGACTCCGATTGATCAAGCGGGCCAAGTCCCTGCCGAAGCCGCCGGTCTGCATCCTGATGACCGCCTACGGATCGGAGGAAGTCGCGGTGCAGGCGATGAAGGAGGGCGCCGACGACTACATTTCGAAGGGTAAGCTGCAGATCGACGAACTGGAACTGCGCATCCAGCGGGCGCTCAAGCGGCAGACCCTGGAGGTGGAGAACACCCAGCTACACCAGCGTCTCGACCAGAAGTTCGGACTGGCGCAGATCATCGGGGAATCGCCGGCGATGAAGGAGGTCTTTGAGACGCTCCATGCGGTCGCGCCCACCAAGGCGACGGTGCTGATCACCGGCGAGAGCGGCACCGGGAAGGAACTGGTCGCCAAGGCGGTTCATCAGAACAGCCCGCGGGCGCGCGGTCCGATGGTCACCACCAACTGCGCCGCGCTTCCGGCCACCCTGCTCGAGAGCGAACTCTTCGGAGCCGAACGCGGCGCGTACACCGGGGCCCACGAACGGCGCATCGGGCGCATCGAGCAGGCACAGGGCGGGAGCCTGTTTCTGGATGAGATTGGCGAACTGGACCCCGCGACCCAGGTGAAACTCCTGCGGTTTCTCGGCGAACGCACCTTTGAACGGCTGGGATCCAACAAGACGCTGACCGCGGACGTCCGGCTCATCACCGCCACCAACAAGGATCTTCCGGCGCTCGTGAAGGCGGGCCGCTTCCGGGAGGACCTGTACTACCGGCTGGCGGTGGTGCCCATCCACCTGCCCCCGCTCCGCGAGCGGGTGGTGGACATTCCGGCGCTCGCGACGGCTTTCCTCAAGGAATTCGCCGCCGACAACGGCAAGCCGGTGAAGGGATTCAGCACGGATGCCATGGATCTGCTGCTCCACTATCACTGGCCGGGCAATGTCCGCGAACTGCGGGCCGCCGTGGAACACGCCGTGGTGCTGTGCCGCGGTGAACAGGTGACGCCTCGGGACCTGCCCCCGGCGGTGCGGACGCCACAG
Organism: Verrucomicrobiota bacterium; assembly: GCA_046346705.1. GTDB lineage: Bacteria > Verrucomicrobiota > Verrucomicrobiia > Limisphaerales > UBA9464 > UBA9464. The sequence goes on from JAXMHR010000001.1 coordinate 451,783, forward strand.
GCCGATTATACCGAGCAGCAGACGCGCGATCAGCTCGCGGGAGGCAAGCTCACCATGAAGGATGCGGAGCGCCAGCTGCTCATCCACGCCCTGCAGGAGACCGGCGGCAACCGTTCCCTCGCCGCGAAAAAGCTGGGCATCAGCCGTCGAACCCTTCACCGCCGCCTGCACGAATTCTCCCTGGAGGGATTCTGAGTCGCACCTTGAACGTTTCCCCAGAAGTCCGGGTCCACCCTTGCGAACTCAGGGACAAACTCAGGGAACGCTTTTCTTCCCCGCCACCTCGTGGGCATCCTGACGGTTCGAACGCATGAAGCCTTCCGACCCCCCGACGGGGATTCAGACACTGGTCCACTACCTCGAGGTGGGTGCCGGCCAGGTCTGGCTCCGCAGACTCCTGGCGGTGATCCTGGTGGTCCTCTTCGCGGTGATCTACCAGACCACCGAGGCGAGGAACTTCTCGGCGCCGGACGCCATGGACGCCGCACAGCTCGGACGCAACCTCGCGGAGGGACGCGGCTACACCACCTCCTTCATCCGGCCACTCAGTCTCCATCTGCTTCAGGAACGGGCCATCGCCGTGGGGGCGGATCCCCAGGCCGTCATCGCGGCGCCGCATCCGGATCTTGAGAATCCCCCGGTCTATCCGGTGCTCCTCGCGGCGCTCTTCAAGATCCTCCCGGCCCAATTCCACTACGGCCTTCCCACGGATCAGTTCTTCCGCCGGCCCTACGCCGAGGTCGCCATCAGTGCCGCCAACCTTTTCATCTTCGCGGTGGTCGTGTTCCTCGTGGCGTGGCTGGGACGCCGGCTCTTCGATCCCACCGTCGGATTCCTCGCGGCCGGTACCACACTCGTCACCGAGCACTTCTGGCGGTTCGCCAATTCCGGGTTGCCCACCCTGCTGCTGATGCTGCTGGTGCTGGTCCTGGTGCATGTGCTGGTGAGTCTGGATCGCGCCGCCGCAAAACCGACGCCCTCCGGCGGACACCTCGCCTTCCTCGTGCTCGTCGCCGGCGGAGTCATCGGAATCGCCTGCATGACCCGCTACGCGTTTGCCTGGCTGGTGGTGCCGGTATCGGCCTTCGTGCTGTGGCGCGGCGGGAAATGGAAGGGACGTCTGGTCCTTCTGCTCCTCGTGACGGTGGCCGTCCTGTCGGCCCCCTGGCTGGTGCGCAACTGGCGCCTGTCCGGCAATCCCTTCGGCATCACCCTGCACGCGGTCATCGCCAACACGGAATCCTTTGCGGGGGACCGGCTGGAGCGCTCGCAACATCCCCGCTACGACCAGATGAACCGGATGGAGCCGATGTACAAGCTCGTCCGGAACCTCGGAGACACCCTGCGCGACGAGATTCCCCGCCTGGGCGGCAGCTGGCTCACCGCCTTCTTCCTCGTCGGCCTGCTGGTGCCATTCCACGATGCCACGCGGAATCGCATCCGATGGTTCGTCGTCGCCACGCTGGGAATCCTGACGGTGGTCCAGGCCGGCGTCCGAACCTCCCTCTCCTCGGGATTCGGATTCATCACGGGGGAGAACCTGATCGTCACCCTCGCCCCGGTGGCGTTTGTGTTCGGGGCGGGATTGGTGGTGCTCCTGCTGGACCAGATCGAATGGCCCGCGCCGCTGCTCCGGACGCTGGTGCTGAACCTGGTTCTTTTCGGTCTTAGCGCCCCCTTCCTGATCACCTGCCTGCCCCCGCGATCGCTGGCCCTGTGCGACCCGCCGTATCGCCCGGCCATCATCCGCGAGTTTGCCGGATTCACTCCGCGGGACACGCTGTTCATGAGCGACATTCCGTGGGCGGTCGCGTGGTACGGGCCCCGTGAATGCCTGTGGGCGACCCTGCGCGTCCTGGATGATCCCGAAGCCAACGTGAACAACCGCCGCGAAGACTTCTTTGTGTTCGCCGAAGCGCGCCGACCGGTGAAGGCCGTGTACCTGTCCCCGTACTGGGCCGACCAGCCCATGCGCGCCCGATTCTTCGGGGACCCCGATTTCGCCTGGGGGCGGTTCTATCTCGACGTCATGCTGCGGCAAAACGTCCCGGCCGGATTCCCGCTGAAGAACGTCCTCGGCGGTTCCTACATGATCAACGGTCACTTCCTGGCGGCGGAGAAAGACTACTGGAACCAGCTGGACCGCTGAGCGGACCTTGCAACGGTCGGGAATTGCGTCGCCATGAATCCCACCGTTTGAAGCAGCGGACCGCCGGCATCACCCTGAATTTCGGGCGTTGCGCCGCCTCGGGCGTCACGATACAACCCGCCCGCGTTCAACATGAAACAACTCACCCGTTCCCTCCCTCAAGCGGCTGCGCTCGCCTCCGTGGCGCTGCTGCCCCAGCTCTGCGCACAGGACGCCCCTGTACCCAAGGACTGGAAAACCACCGTCGGCCTCGGCCTGTCGCTCACCGGCGGCAACTCCGAGACCTTCAATGTCAACGCCAACGTCCTGACCATCAAGGAATGGGGCGCCACCGGCGCCAACATCCTGTCCTTCGGGGCCGACGCCAACTACGGCACCTCGACCACGACCACGGTCAATGACCCCGGCGGGCCGAATCAGTCGCTCTCCAGCACCGACACCACCAACGTCAATAATTACGGCGGCTTCCTCTCCTACGACCGCCTGCTGACCGACCGGTTGTACATCGGCGGACGCTTCAGCGGACGTCATGACGAGATCGCCGGCGTGGATTACCGCGTCGCCGGAACCGCCACGGTCGGCTACTACCTGATCAAGAAGCAGAACCTCAAACTGTCGGTGGAAACCGGTCCCGGCTATGTCTGGGAGGAACTGGTGGGCACGGGTTACAACGACTACGCCACCATCCGATTTGCCGACAACTTCGAGTGGAAGTTCACCGAGAAGTCCCGGCTCTTCCAGACCTTCGAGTACCTCCCCCAGATCGACAAGTGGAGCAACTACGTGATGTCGGCCGCCGTCGGCGTCGAGACGCAGCTCTACAAGGATTTCTCCCTCGTGGTGGTCTTCCGCGATTGGTACCGGAGCGAGCCCGCGTCCTACGTGGATACGAATCCCATCATCTTCCGTCAGAAGAATGACTATCAGCTCACCTGCGGCGTGAACTACACGTTCAACTGATCCGCAAGGTCTCCGCCAAAACGCCGCCCGGTTCCGGGCGGCGTTTTGCTTTTTCAGGAATGGGAGGGCACGAGGGTTTCGAATCCCAACCTATTTCCCAACCGACCCCGAGAGATCGGGAAGCGTCACACCCCATGGGACGCGTTCGACGACGGCCTTCAATGCCAGCTGCTGTTGCGTCGCCCCGCCGGTCTCCAGAAAGAACCATCCCTCGCGCAGGCCTGCATTGATGGTGTCCTTCGCCTCCCACTCGGCACCGGACGCCGTGAAGCGGGCGCGCGTCAGCGCCACCCAGTCACCCTTGGGCGTCCGCACCCATCCGTCGCCGAAGCGCGCACGCCGGGCCTCCCGGGCGCTGGTGCCGTCGCGACGGAAATCCTCCACAAAGGAATAGTAGCCGCTGAGGGGAAGTCCCCCGGTTCGGGTTCGAAACGTCGCGAGCTTCCACCAACCGGAACCGTCCGGCCGCCCCACCCACGCGGTGTAGGCCGTCTTGGCGCCCTGAATCTCTCCCCGGAGCAAGAAACGGTTGGTGCCCCCGACCACCCACGGGTACGGAGCCATGCACTGTCCTCCGGTGCCCTCCCCGCCAAAGCGTCGGATCCGGACGCCGTCCCCTTCGTAGAGCAATTCCACCCGATCCTCCGGTTTCACCACGGAGGGATCATCGCCCTTGGAAGGATCCCAGACGGAGAAGATCACCACCTTCTCGTCGGCCCGATCCAGTTGTTGAAGTCCGAAGTAGCCCGTGTTCCAGCCGCAGGCCATGAAGTAGCTCCCGTTGACGGATTCCTCGATCACCATCTCGTTGTAAAACAGATCCCCATCCGGAGCCGGATAGCCCAGATGCACAGAACGGGCCGCGCGAATCTCGGCGGCACGGACGACGGAGATCACGGCAGCAAACAAAACGAAAATGACACGCCAGAACACCGGACCAGAGTACCGGTCGTCCAAGGGGAGAAAAGGGAGATCCGGTCCCGCAGGTTGCCGCGGCGGCAAGGTTTCCCCCCGGGTTCCCAGCCTCCGTTTCAGGGCTGAACCATTGGGCTTGCAGCGATCACGGTCCCCCGGCAGACACGCGGCGACATGTTGGAGGAACGCTGGAGAAACACCGTGTCCCGATTTGCGAACGCCATCGCCGTTCGGGATCTGGGCACGGGACACTCGTGGTCGTTTCGCGAACTCGCCGCGGCGGCCGATGCCGGGTCCGCACCCGGAACCCCCTGGATCTGTCCCTCCGGTCACGACACCGGATTCCTGCTCTCCGTTCTCCGCGCGTGGCGGCACGGCAGCCTGTTGATTCCCTTGGAACAGGGCCAGAGCCCACCGCCGGTCCCCGATCCTCCCGCAGGTACCGCACTCCTGAAACGAACCTCGGGAACCACGGGCGCCGCCCGGTGCATTCGCTTTACCGAAGGGCAGCTCGCCGCCGATGCCGACGCGATTGTCGCCACCATGGGACTCCGTCCCGAAATCCCCAACCTGGGCGTCATCTCCCTCGCGCACAGTTACGGATTTTCCAATCTCGTCCTCCCCCTGTTCCTTCACGGGATTCCGCTCGTCCTGGTCCCCTCGCCGCTGCCCGCCGCTCTCACGTCGGCCCTTCGGTCCGGGAACGGGATCCCGTTCACCCTGCCCGCTGTTCCTGCCCTGTGGTCCACGTGGCTGGAAGCGGGCGCGTTGACCTCCGCCGTGTCGATTGCCCTCTCCGCGGGCGCGCCATTGCCACTATCGCTGGAGGCGGCGGCGTACGAGCGGCACGGACTCAAGCTGCACAATTTCCTCGGTGCCTCCGAGTGCGGGGGCATCGCTTACGACACCTCGGAGACACCCCGAACGGATGCCGCGCTGGCCGGGCATCCGCTCCGCGGCGTCTCAGTTTCCGTGGACCCCGACGGATGCCTTCAGGTCCGCGGCCCCGCCGTCGGACAGGGCTACTGGCCTGAACAGGATCCCCGATTGTCCGACGGCACCTATCTGAGCACCGACCGGGTGGACCTTGATTCGGGTCGCGGGATCCGGCTGCGGGGCCGGGCCGGCGATGTCATCAACGTCGCCGGACGAAAATTGCAACCCGAGGCGGTGGAGGCCGAGTTGTTGCGACATCCCGAGGTTCGCGCGGCGCTGGTGCTGGGACTTCCCCGGGACGAAACCCGGGGCGACACCGTGGCCGCCGTGGTCCAGGTGGACGGCGCCGCGTCCGACTCCGACCTGCGGGATTTTCTTCTCCATCGCCTTCCCGCCTGGCAGGTGCCGAAGCTCTGGCACCGGGTTTCGGATCTCGAAGTCAATGCCCGGGGCAAGATCTCCCGCGCCGCCTGGCGCGAACGCATCCAGGGCCGCTCCGATTAGACCCTACGTCGGGGCGCCGGCGAGGGTCACTTCGCACTGCAGCAACAGCGTTCCCCGGAGGGTCGCTGTCGCCTGGGCCTGGATGAGATGTCCCATGCGTCCTGTGATCCGCGCATGGATGACTATCAGTTCACCGGGACGCGCGGTGCCGAGAATCTTGGCCGCCCGAATGGCAGTGAGCTTGAGTCCGGGCAGCGGAGCCTGCTTTGGATCCGACTGCGCCACCACCCCGGCCAATTGGGCCGCCGACTCCAACATCAGGACCCCGGGCATCATGGGATCCCCGGGAAAATGGCCCCGCAGAAACGCCTCGTCCCCCTGGAGCGTGAACTCCCCAACACCCGATACACCGGGCTCCAAAGACACCAACCGGTCGAGGAACCGAAACTCCGGCCCATGCGGCAGCTGTCCCAAGGCGTCGTTCATCGCGAGGATGCAGGTTCGGTCACCTTCCATTCCGGTCCAAGGGATGGCGTGAACGTGTCCGGGGGAATGGACGGATTCCTCTCGGACGCCGTGAATTCATTCCGCATCCGGGATCCGTCGCTGAACTCCAGTTCCGAAGCCACCAGGGCAAGATCATTGGTCCGCACTTCGAGCGATAGCGCGGGCAACAGCCGACGGGTTGCGGGACTGCGCGGACGCAGACGGAACACCCAGGCCGCATTGGTGCCGGAGAATTGGAGCAGCTCGAAGCGCTTTCGGAACTCGGCGCCATTCCTCGGAAATCCCGTGTCGAGCAGGGTCAGCGCATCCTTCATCGGCCCCTGCGCCACCGACGCCAATCCATAGCGTTCCGCCCGCTTCAACGCCGGCGAAAGCATCCAGAGATCGGATCCGTCCCGGAGGGCGATGGAGCGCACGGGACGTCCCAGCTCCCAGCGAAACCGGTCGGGCGCCACAAACCACACTGTCCCCGGCGCGCTCAACGGCTGGGCGAGGGCCTGCAGATGCCGAGTCTGGACAAACTCCGATTTCCACGACGTCAGCCCCGCCTGGGCCTCCAGCCACCGGTCGAGAGCCGCATCCGCCGATTCTCCCGCCCGGGCACCGCCTCCCGCCGCGGCGAACGTCACCAGGAGGATCAGGAGTGCCCGGAGTGCTCCGACGGATCCCCGGGCTTCCAAACCGGAACGAAGTGAAACCATTGGTCGGGAAACTGCCGGACTGCGGGCTCAAAGGCACGCAGGATTCGCCCCGTGAACGCGACCCGTTCTTCACGATTTCCCAAGGTCCTTCGGTCGTAGGCCACCAGCTCCAGCGCGTGCGCCCAGTAGTTCGCGCCGTCCCGGACAATGTAAACGGGCAGGACGGCGGCACCCGAGGCCCGGGCCAGTTCCGCGGCGGCGACGCTGGCACGGAACGGGCGTCCGAAAAACTCCACCGCAACTCCCGTGGCCTCCGGCGGGCGATCCAACAACAACGCCACCATGCCTCCCTCTTGAAGCCTCCGGATCACCTCCACGAAGGCGAAGGGATCCTCGCCGACCACCAGGGTGTCCACTCCCTGCCGGGCCCTCGCTGCGGCGCGAAGTTCTGTGAATCGCCCTCCCGGCTCGGGCGCCGTCAACACGAGCGGCCGGACTCCCTCGCGCTTCAGAAGCACCGTACCCAGTTCCCAATTTCCCAGGTGCGGCGTCACGAGCAGCACGCCGCGCCCCCCTGAACGGGCGGCGGAAAACTGCTCCCAGCCGGTGCCGGGACGGATTCGATCGTCCATGGACTCGCCGGCCTCCTGCCGCCAAAGATCCACCAGTTTCAACGCGAACTGCCGGAAGTTGTCCTGCGCCACGCGCTCCGCGACTCCCGGAGCGTCCCCCGCCACCGGACGGAGATTGGAAGTCACCACGGCGAAGCGCTCCGGCTGGGTGAACCGGTACAAGACGGCACCCCAGCGGGCGAGCAGCGCCGCAACAACGTCGGGCAGCATCCGGGCGATCCATCCCCCAAACTTCCAGAGCGCGGGTCCATACAAGGACGAGGGCGTCCCGGGTTCCGTCCGATCCCCATCGGCTTCGCCTCCGGCCGCACGCCACCACGCGGGGAGCAAACCCGCACAGACGATGAAAACGCAGGCGACGCCGACGGCACACACGACGTCCAGGCTCGCGAGCCCGAGATTGCTGCTCCACGCGAGGGAACCGAATCCCGCGATGTTGGCCGCGGCACACAACAACAGGGCCCGACCGGTCGTGCGCCACACCGCCCGCGCATTTCCGCGGTGCCGGCGCAACGCGAGCTGGATGTGGATGGTCGAGTCCACGGAGGTACCCAGCAGCAGTGGCACCGCCACCAGGCTGAGCAGATTCCATGTCCCATGCACCGCAGCCATCGCCGCAAGCAGCAGCGTAAAACTCAGGAACAGGGCGGCCAGGCTCAGGACGACCTCGCGCCATCGCCGGAAGGCCATCCAAAGACAGCCCACCAGCGCGGCGGCGATGAGCACCGAAAGCACGGTGACCCGCCGTTGGACATGGCCCACCAGGACGCGACTCAGGGTGTCCCAACTGCTCACCAGAACTCCCTCCGGAAGCGGGGCCACGGCATCGCCGACGCTTCCCTTCCCCCCCGGAAACACGGCGCCCAGGGCCAGCCAGTCGCCGTTTTCGGTGCGCGAGACAAACTGTCCGGTGAGCCAGCGCGCCGTGGCGTTGGTCGGCCATTCGGACGCACCCGCGGCGATCATCCGCGGCCAGGCACGCAGCACTCCGTCCACGACCTCCACGGCATTGGTATTGAACCCGGCCCCCAACACGGCGGCCCGCAACGCAGGTCCGCGGGACATCATCCCTCGAATGATTTCCGCGTTCTCCTTCGCATGCCCGGGGCGCGGCCAGAATCCATCCGGGAGTTCGAAGGCACCGAGGGTGCCCTGATCCCGGGCCCTGCCCAGGGACTCCCGCGCGGCGTCCAACTGTCGGGACACCGACGCCGGATCGGGCCCCCGAAACAACAACCGCATGGGTTCGTGCGCGCGCCCCAGTCCGGCCTTGAGTTCATCCATGGCCGCATAGGCGCTGCTGGAGCGCGGTCGCAACGGATCGTCCCCGGTGGTCAGCACCGGAATCCCACGCCACGCCAATAAGAGTCCCACACCAATCCCAAGAATCGCCGTCGGAATCAGGGAACGGCTCCACCGGGATTCCCGGGAGGCACTTCCCCCGAGGGGCTCCGTCTCCCCCCGCGAGGTCGTCACCGGACACACCCGCGGCAGGTAGAAATGGAGCATCACCAGGGCACCCACGATCAGTCCAATGGCCGTGAGTTGTCCGAGGCGGGCCAGTCCAGGCAATCCGGCGAATCCCAGCAGCAGGAAGGTTCCGGCCGTGGTGCCGGCCGAGTACCAGACACCGCGGGACACTTCGCGGCGAACTTCCGCGGGTGTTGCGCCGGGACACGCGACGGCCTCCTGGTAACTGACGAGCCCGTAGTCCACCGCCAGTCCGAGCAGCACCGCTGCGAAGCCCACGCTGAGCACGTTCAGCGTGCCGAACAGCAATCCTCCAAGGGCCAGCGTCAGCAGCAGGATCAACCCGAGCGAGACGAGCAGCCATCCGAGCGGACGCCACGTGCGGTGCGCCAGCCAGAAAAGCACGGCGATCAACATCACGGTGGACAGCACCGAGTTCTTCAGGTCGCGCTCCATTCCACTGGAAATCTCCGCCACAAACGCCGGGCTTCCCGTGAATCCGAGCCGGACGCCGGTGACGCCCGATCCGTCCGCCGGCACAACACCCAGGGCCACGGAGCGCACCGACTCGAGCCAAGACGTGGCCTCGCGGTAGTTGAGTCCTGAACGCGCCGGTTCCACAAGCACCACCCGGAACGTGCCCTCGGCATTGACGAAAATCCCCGTACCCTCCTCGAAGCCCGCAAATGCCCCTTCGGCACCTGGGATCCTCGTCACGCCCAGCGGATCATAGGCCGTCCGGGCCAAATCCATCGGATCCAGCGAAGTGGCGAGCCGCTCCCGCGAAGTCTGCAGTTCCACCACGGCAGGTCCGGGTTGGAGACGACGATCCAATGCCCGCACGGACTCCGGCGGCTGCTGCAACCAAAGCCACGCGAGATTCTCCACGGCGTCCTCCGGATGTTCCCTCCATGGCGGACGCCACCGGACGTCCCGCGCCAGATCCGTCCGCGCGGCCAGGGCAATGGAGACGGCCTCTGCGGCCCGCGTCACGGCATCCGGATCCTCCCCCTGCACGGTGATCATCAATCCACGGGCCGGCGCAAAGTAGCGCTGCTGCAACAGCAGTCCCCGCACGGCCGGCAGGTCATCCGGCAGGAGGTGCAGCACCTCCGTGTCCAGACGCAACCGGGCCAGGCCGGCAATGACCAGCAGGGCGGCAAGGATCCAGGGCCAGCGGAGACGCGACATTCGGAACGACGCCGCAGTGTGCCGCGGGAGCCCGCCCGAGGCGTAGCGGTAAGTTTTGGGAAGAACCCGCGCACACAAAGCCGGCGACTCGCATCGTTTGTAGTGCAGGCTTCAGCCTGTTCTTCCTCAACGCGATGGCGGCGCGTACGCGAGGGAAGCAGCCTGAAGGCTGGACTACGAACGGATGCCGCTGCCGTCAATCCCGACCGGCGGGCCCGTTGACCCCCCGAACGAAGGGCCGTAGGATGCCGCTGTCATGATCGCAGGTAAAATTGGTTCCAAAGCCCCGTCCGCCCCGGCGCCCGGCTTCCGGGTGGGAGACGAGCGGCTGATCAAGCTGACGGAATCCGCCGGTCATAAGGTGACGTCGCTGCTGACCAAGCAGGGCCGGCCCGCCGGCGTCCTGCGCGTGGCTGTCGTCGGCGGCGGATGCTCCGGACTGCAGTACAAAATGGATCTGCAGGACCAGCCCCAGAACCGCGACATCCTGGTGGAGAGCGCCGGAGTCAAGGTGGTGGTGGACCCGAAGAGCGCGCTCTACGTCACGGGATCGGAACTGGATTACGTGGACGCCCTGACCGAAGGCGGATTCAAGGTGAAGAACCCCAACGCGGCCACCAGCTGCTCCTGCGGCGAGAGCTTCAGCGCGTGACCGATTCCTTCGCCCTGCTTGGCGAGGCCCGGCTTCCCTGGCTGGATCCCGACGCCCTCAAATCCCGGGTTCTGCCGCAGCTGGCCGCCTCACACCCAGACCGCGTCCATGGCGCCAGCGACGCGGAAAGGCAGTCCGCCACCACGCGGCACGCCGAGCTGAACGCCGCCTACAACACGCTGCGGGAACCGAGGGACCGCCTGCTCCACCTTTACGAACTCGAAACTGGTTCCAGACCGAGAGACATCCAGCGCATTCCCCCGGGTACGATGGAACTCTTCGTCGACGTCGGCCAGGTCTGCCGGGATCTCGACACTTTTCTCAAACGCAAGTCCGAGGCGACCTCCCCGATGGTCCGGGTCTCGCTGATGCAGGAGGGATTCGACCATCTTGACCGCCTGCAGGCGCTTCAGTCCCGGGTCAACGAACTAAGAACCACTTTGGAAGCCGAGCTCCAGGCCATGAATTCGACCTGGGAATCCGCCCCGACTGCCGGAAGCCCGGACCGGGCCGCCGCGCTCCCGCTGGAGCGTCTGGAGCAGATCTATCGTTCGATGAGCTACATCGCCCGCTGGACCGGACAGATCCAGGAGCGGCTGGTGTTGCTCGCGACGGATTGAGGCGGCGCGGAGTCGCCAAGCCAATTCAACCCAGCACGAGACCGACGGTCACAGCCCGGAATGCCTGACGGGCGGGTTTCCGGGGCACCATCCCCTCAAACCCGGCAGGGCACTCCCTCTGCGCGACACGATTATTTGAGTTTTTAAACTCTGATGGCATCCAAGTCGTGGTCATGAATCGGCTCCTTCCGCAGGCCCTCGTCATCGCCGGCGCATTTCTCGCCGGGGTTTTGTCGGCGACCGCGGCGGCCACCTCCCAGGGACAGCCCTCGCTGCCGTCAGATCTGCCCACCTTGGAACAGCGGATCACCGCGGAGCCCACCAATGTCGTGGTGCTCGTCTGGACCGCCCTGCAATGCCACAACCAGGCGGCGTTCGGGTCCAGGGATTCCACCCAATTGCTGAAACGCGCCCGCACCCACCTCGAATGCGCGCTCCAGGTTCAGCCCTCCCACACCTTCGCGAAAACGCTGCTCGGGAGTGCCATCGTCATCAGTGCCCGGGAGCCCATCTGGCCGGGCACCCGAATTCGCCGCGTCCGCGAAGGGCTCGCCGTGATGGACGCCGCGCTCCGGGAGAATCCGGACGATCCCGACGCCCGCTTCACCCGGGCGAGCAACAACCTCTTTCTACCCGACCTGTTCCACCGACGCGATGTCGTCCAGGCCGATTTCGCGTGGCTCCAGGAGCGTGCGGACCGCGGCGAGTTCGCCCCGGATTTCCGGCAATACGTGTATCTCTACCACGGCTACGCCCAGAAACGCTGGGGAAACCCTGCCCGCGCCCGCGAACTCTGGGAGGCCGGGGTGAAGATCGCGCCGGACTCCAAAGTCGCCGACGAGCTTCGACATGAGCTGGAAGGCCACTCGGACCTGGCCAGAATCTCCTCGAAGTAGCCAACCGCGGACTTGTTTAGGGACTGCGACACGCCGTCCCTCCCTTCTTCCCACGGGAGGGCTTGCATGTTGAGAGCCCCATTCAAGTCACGACCGTCGTGCGGGAATTTCACCCGCCGTCCCGTCCACGCGCCCAGCCCCGGACTTGTTCAGGGACGGCGACACGCCATCCCTCCCCTGGACCGCCCTTAAGGTCCGATCACTAGTCGATAACAACGCCGCGGCTCAGCCGGGGAAACGGAGGGAGAATTGGTGATCCAGGCGTTCTTTCCGGCAATCGGCCCCGACACGTTCAACCAATCCCGCGCAGCGAGCGAGGGCGCCCACTGGAGCTGGTAGCTCCTGCCCTCGAGTCCAAACCAGGAAAGGGTCAGTTCGTCGGGGGTCGTGGCGGCATCCTCGATCCGAAGACGGTCCGTCGCTCCCAGCACCACGAACTCGGCCAATTCAATGCCTGCTGTCCTGCTGGTGTTGAGTTCCAGGGCGAGTTGCTGGCTGAACCGGTTGAGCACCGCCGGGTCCGTGATCCAGACCCAAACTTCGGAGAACGCTCCCGGGACGACCGCAGGCGCTGTTTCGTGAAACAGGTTCACCCCCCCGAGATTCACATCCAGCGATCCCGAGGTGGACACCCATCGGTACCGGAGGACCATTTCCAATACCTTGACCGCGCCCGCGCCGGTATTGACCGGGGCCGAAATCCGGAAGGAAGCATTGGGACCCGCCGTCACCGAATAGACGCCGCCATCTCCGCCGCCCCCGGGACCCGGACCAAAACTGCCCCCTCCCGAAGTCGACAGCAGCGTGGGAAACCCCCACTGGTTCCCCGGCACATTGGCCCAGGGATTCTGCACTTGAATCGTGCCCGGGGCGCCCTTGGCGCCCTTCTTTCCAGGCGGAAACGCCGCACTGTCCTCACCCGCCTTCCCTCCAGGGGTCCCTCCCTTCCCGCCTGGCGCCGCGCCCGGCTCCCATCCGTTTCCTCCTTCACCCCCGAGGCCTCCAGAGACATCGATGATCCCGTCATTAATGAGGACGCGCGAATCCAGGGTCACGATGCCCCCCGGTCCCCCCGGCCCACCTTCGCCGCGGGTGTTGACGTTGCTCGGCTCGAAGTAATTGCCGGCGTTGCCCCCGTTCCCGCCCTTGGGTGGAGGATTGGGTGGTTTGGGCGAATCTGGACCTGCATTCCCCCCCTTGCCCCCTGAGCCTGGAAGCGCGGCATCGCCACCCCGCCCGCCCGGACTCCCCGTCGCGGATATCAGACCATGCAGCGCCAGAACGTCCGCCCGAAGCGTCAGGAAGCCTCCCGAACGTCCCTCGGATCCCTTCCCGCCATACCCCAAGGGACCTCCGCTTCCCCCAACCCCGCCATCCGAAAGCCCAATCCCATTCACACCCGCGGCTCCATCACCGCCATCTCCTCCACGTCCGCCAGCACCTCCCCTCCCGTAATTATCCAGGGAAAGAACCGACCCCGGTCCCAACTCCAATCGATTCCGAGCTAAAATGCGCAGGGAACCCACGAGCCCCGGCAGTCCGCCATCGCCCCCCGAACCTCCCTGGGCCCCCAGCGGAACTCCAGGCGCTCCGTTTCCGCCGCGGCCACCGTCCCCGCCCTCCCCACCGTCGAGCTTGGAACTCAGGAGAATGTTGCCGTTGACCAGAACATCCCCCTGGGACCGGATCGTGAGGGGCGCACTGGAAATGATCCAATTCGTCCCATGTTCCCCCAACGTGCCATTGTAGGCCCCGTGCTGTCCCGAGACGGCATCCAACCCGTCCTCCCCGGGGTCCGCCTTGGGCATCTTGGCCGTCGGCAGGGACACGATCTGTCCGTCAATAACGACATTGCCCGCGACCGTCAGGGTCACGTCGCCATAGATCTCCACCGTGCCGCCCGACTGGATGGTTACGAAATCGAGGGGAAGGTTGGTGGTCACTCCGGGAACTCCAATCTGGATGGTCTGGGAAGGACCCACGGTGAGTCCCGCGGCGAAGGTGGCGGCCGCCGGGATCACCAAACCAATCACCTGCCACAGACAAGTCCACCGATTAGGGTTCCTGGGACAGAGGTGCTCTTGCATGGGCGCAGCCATTCGGAATTCGGGAATCCCGGCACAGGGCGGCCGTTCCGGGAGGTAAGAGAATCCCTAACGAAGTCGGCCCTGGATGCAATCCCGGAATTGGATTCCCGGACCAGACCCGCTCGCCGCCAGATCATCCGACTGGATTCTCACCGGAAGGGGAGATGGGGTTAATCACCTCCGCTTCCCGGCCGCCCCCTTTCCAAACGAGGGCCACTGCATACCCGGGAAGACTCGCGCCGGAATCCTCACGGTCGCACCTTCCCCAAGGCCTGCTCCCGCCAGGGGACCCGCTGGCCTTGCAGCACCAACACCTCACACCTCATCGGCGGCGGGTGCTTCCTCAGACCAAATCTCCAGCGCCTGAACCAAATCATCGGCACTGCAATGCTCGTCGACGACCGCCGCCCGCGTCTCGACCAAATGTTTCAGGAACTGAACCACAATTCTCCGCTGCTCGGGCGTGCAGGCCATGAACCGGCGATTCCGGTGCCCATCGCCTACCAGATGGAACAGGAAAACGGTGCCATACCAGCCGTAACCATAGGCCGGCTCGGAAAGGGCAAGCCGTGCAAGAGCGGGGAAATAGTAGGTAAATGCTTCCGAGGTTGCAAAGCAGATGGGGTCCCAACCCGGATTGCCCACGTCCTCAATGCGGAGTGTTTGAAGGTCCCGTGAACGCAGCAGTTCATCGTGCTCCGCGCACTCTTTGCAATGGGTATGATCGGTGAAATGCATCGGGCGGCGGCACGACTCGAAAGCCTGCTGAATCCTTTGGAGAATGTCGGCGTCGGTTTGCACGGTGCGTTGGAAAGAGTGTCAGCTTCATCGTCGGGTCGCGACATCGGACCTTGGGCGCGATTCGCGGTCCGGTCGCGTCCAAAGGATTGCCTTGGTCACACGGCGCACGCCAGAATCTGAAGGTCACCGTTGAAACAGTTTTCTCCAATTCTGGCCGCTGGTCTGATCCTCATGGTCGGACTGTCCCCCCGTGCCGGGGCTGCGCCCGGGGCGGACGCCAAGGCACGGGCTGCCCTCGGAGTGCTGCGGGCGGAGTGCCTGTCCTGCCACGGGGAAACCAAACAGAAGGGCGGTCTGTCCCTGCTCTCCCGGGACGCCCTGCTGCGCGGGGGGGACGAAGGCCCCGCGGCGGAGCCCGGCCACCCCGAACGCAGCAAACTGGTGCAGTTCCTCCAGGTCGGCACGGACCCACACATGCCGCCGAAGAAGCAACTGGAGCCGGATCAGATCCGAGTAGTTCGGGATTGGATCCGTGCCGGGCTACCGTGGGATGCATCCGCGCTTTCGGATGAGGAACCCATCCGCCCCGTGGCGTTGTCCCCTCTGCCGGAGACCTACCAACCGGTCCTCGCGCTCACCTTTTCCCCTGACGGACATCGCCTCGCCTTGGGGCAGGCCGGCCGGCTCTCGGTTTATTCCCTGACGGACACCAATCTGGTTCGCATCGCGCAGGTTTCCTCACCGGAGGATGCCGTCCAATCCCTGGCCTGGAGTGCGGACGGACGCCGGGTCGCCACCGGAGGATTCCGCCGCGTCCGCATCTGGGAGAGCGACACCCTGGCCCTCATCGGAACCTGGACCAACGGAATGGCCGGTCGCATCACGGCGATGGAGTTCGCTCCCGACGGCGCGATGCTGGCGATTGCAGATCGGGGGAACGGACAGGCGGGTTACCTCCGGTTCCTCACCACCACCAACTCCGATCCCGTGGTGTCGTGGAGGGCGCATCGGGACACCGTGTACGATCTCGAATTCAGCCGCGACGGCACGCGCCTGCTTTCCGCCGGGGGAGATCAACTGGTGAAGGTCTGGGATGCCTCCACGCACCGGGAACTCGCCGTGCTGGAAGGTCACACCGCCCAGGTGCTGGCGGCGGCCTTCAACACGAACGCCACCCAGGTGGTCAGCGGCGGCGCGGATCGTCAGTTGAAGGTGTGGGACATCGCCACCCGCGAAAAGATCATCTCCCTCGGCAATCCTGCGACGGCGGTCAACGCGGTCGTCTGGCCCGGGGACGGATCGTCCATCGTCGCCGCCACCGACTCCGGTGCCATCTTCCGGTACACAAATCTCAAGTCCCACACCGGGGAGCAAAGTTCCGCGTCCGGGGATGAGCAGCAGGTCGGGACCACCCCGGCAGCGGCCCTCTGCGTCGCCAGTTCACCCGATGGCACCCGGATCGCCGCCGCCTCCCAGGACGGCAGCGTTCGGGTCTGGGACAAGGACGGAAAACAGGTCGCCGCGATTTCTCCTCCAACGCCCGCATTCACCGCCGCCCCCACCCCACCTCCGGTACGCCCCCGGGGTTGGGTCGCTCCCCCGACGTCCACAGCCGCTGCCGGCAAACCCAAGCCCATCCCAGGAGCCCCGGCACTCCCGCCCCCCCGCGAACTCCGTTCCCTCAGCGCCGAACCCTCCGCCCTGCTCCTGTCCGCCGACGCCCCTCGGAGCAGCCTCCTGATCACGGCGACAACGGAGGACGGGTTTGAGGTGGACGTCACCGATGCGGTGCGCTGGACCGCCCGCGCCCGCGCTCCGTTCCGGATCGCCCCCGGCGGCGTCGTGGACGCCGATTCTCCGGGCAGCGGGACGATCTCCGCGCGCTACGGAGGACGCGAGATTCAGATCCCCGTGACGGTCGTTGGCGACGGCGGCCTCGGACCCCCGCCCCCTTCCTTCGTCCGCGATGTGCTGCCGGTCCTGAGCCAGGCCGGGTGCTCCGCGGGCGCCTGCCATGCGAAGCCGGAAGGACAGAACGGATTCAAACTGTCCGTATTTTCCTATGATCCGCACGCGGACTACCTGGAAATCGTCCAGGAATGTCGAGGGCGCCGGGTTTTTCCAGCCGCCCCCGAGGAAAGCCTGCTGCTGCTGAAGCCGCTGGGGATTGTTCCCCACGAAGGGGGACAACGGTTCCCGAAGAACTCCGAGACCCACGATCTGCTGACGCGCTGGATCCGGATGGGAATGCCCTACGCGGTCACCAACGAAGCCGCGCTGCGCGGCATCTCGGTCCTGCCGGCGGAGCGGCGTTACCGCAAGGGAGCCAGCCAGCGGCTGCTCGTCCTGGCGAGCTATTCGGACGGCAGCGTCCGGGATGTCACCCGGCTGGCCTCCTACGACACCAACGACCGCGAGATGGCGCGGGTGGAGGAGCCGGGGCGGATTACCGTGGGACAGCTCACCGGACAGGGCGTGGTGGTGGCCCGGTACATGGGATTCGTCGCAGATTCCCGGATCACCGTTCCCGCAGAGCGGCTCTTCCCGGCGGACGCCTACGCAGCGCTCCCGGTGAACAACTTCATCGACCATCTCGCCTACGAACAGTTCCAGCGCCTGGGTCTGTTTCCCTCCGGCCTCTGTAGCGATACCGAGTTCCTGCGCAGGGCCAAGCTGGATGCCGTGGGACTCCTGCCAACACCGGAGGAGGTGCGAACCTTCCTCGCGGATCCGGCTCCGGACAAACGACAGCGGTTCATTGCCCGGGTACTCGACGATCCGGCCTACGCCGACTTCTGGGCCAACAAATGGGCGGACCTGCTGCGCCCGAATCCAGACCGTGTCGGGGTGAAGAGCGTGTTCGTGCTCGACCAATGGATCCGCGAACGCTTCCGCGCCCACGAGCCTTACAATGAGTTTGTCCGCGAGGTCCTGCTCGCCGAGGGATCCAATCATCGCGCGGGTCCCGCGGTGATTTACCGCGACCGCCGGGAACCTCCGGAGCTGACCACCATGTTCAGCCAGCTGTTCCTCGGCACGCGGCTTGAATGCGCCAAGTGTCATCACCACCCCAACGAGCGCTGGAGCCAGGACGACTTCTACCGCTTCGCGGCATTCTTTGGTCCGGTGAAACAGAAGGGGGCCGGTCTTTCGCCGCCGATCTCGGCCGGGACGGAATCTTTCTACTACGCGCCGGGAGGTGCGGTGAAGAATCCGGTCTCAGGCGAGGTAATGACTCCGCGGGCGCCGGACGGCCCCGAAGTCACGGACGAGGGCGCCGACCCCCGCCGGAAGCTCGTTGACTGGCTCACGTCACCCGGCAACCCCTTCTTCGCCCGCGCGGCGGTCAATCGCGTCTGGGCGGGATTCTTCGGACGCGGCCTCGTGCATCCGGTGGATGACTTCCGCAGTTCGAATCCCTGCGTGAACCCCGCCCTTCTGGATGCCCTCGCCGCGGATTTTGAGGCGCACGGTTACGACCTCCGCCACCTGATCCGCACAATCCTGGAATCACGGCTCTACCAGCTCAGCACCGAACCCAATGCCTCCAACGTGGCAGACACCCGAAACTTTTCGCGCGCTTATCGGCGGCGGCTTCCAGCGGAGGTCATGGTGGACGCCGTGCGCGACGCGACCGGGGTTCCGGATTCGTTCGCCGCCATGCCGGCCGGCGGGCGGGCCATGCAAACGTGGAGCTACAAGATCGAGTCCCACTTCCTCGACGCGTTTGGGCGCCCCAATTCCAGCAGCGATTGTCCCTGTGAACGCGACACCCAATTGAGCGTGGTGCAGTCGCTGCACCTGATGAATTCCAAGGCTCTCCAGGCCAAACTGTCGGATCCCGCCGGACGCGTCCACGCGCTGGCCTCGGGAACCCAGACCCCGGAGGAGATCACGACCGAGTTGTACCTCCGCACCCTGAGTCGTCCGCCCTCGGCGGAGGAACTGGGCAAAGCCACCGCCACCTTCGCCGCCCCGGGAGCCACCCGCCAGACGGCCGCGGAGGACGTCTTCTGGGCGCTCCTGAATTCGCCCGAGTTCGTCCTCAATCATTGACAAGTCGGCCCCATTCCCAACGGGAGGGCCCGCATTTTGCGAGCCCCATTCAAGTCAGGCCCTTCGCGTCAGAGGCCACCCGCATCCCTTCTACGCGCCCAGTCCCAGACTTCACCACGGACGGCGACACGCCGTCCCTCCGGTCATCCACAAGGGATGGGCCCGCACGCTGCGGTCCGTGGCATCCTTCGCCCGAGAAGCCAGGGAATCAGCACCCGATCCCGGCGCCGACCGTTCAGGATCTGCCCGATCCGCGTCGAACGCACCCCGAGGTCGTAGGTCAACAACGCCATTCCCACGGTCACCACCGAGACGAACGTGAGCTTGAGGGACCAATGCAGGGTCCACTCGGCCACCGCCACCTGCAGCCAAAGCACAACGGGAAGGTGGATCAGGTACATCCAGTACGAGGAATCGGCCACATAGCGAAACGCGGCATTTGGACGTGAGCACCACTTCCCGAAAATGCCCAACGTCAGGAACACCAGGGACCACAAAGTCAGGGCGTATGCCATGGCGTACCCGACATGCGCGGCCTGATATCGGGGATGGGCCGGATCGCGCTCCAGGTCGCCGAGCCACAGGACGGCAGCAATCCCCAGGCACGTGAGAAGGATCCGCATCGGGGTGACCTTCGCGAACCGGGGCAGCAGGTCCCGTTGCCGCCCCAGCATCCAGCCCAATCCAAAACAACCGCCGTAGAGCAACAGGACGGGAAGGTGTGGACGCAGGGAACGATCCGGTGTGTCCACACTCCAGCCCTGCATGAACCCCAGCAGCACCGCCGTCGGGATCGCCGGCCATAGGATCGATCCCGGCGTCCTTGCGATCCACGCCATCGCAGCGTCGGCCTGCCGCATCCACGCGTCCAGATCCGCGGCGGTGCCGGACATCAACCATCGCACACCGAGCGTCAACCCGGTGATCAGGGCCAGGTAGTAGAGGAACCAAAGATGCGTTCCCGTGTAGAGGCCTGTGGGAAGGGTGGACAGGGACAACACCCCACCCCACAGCGCGCCCGGAACGTCCACGGTTCCCCGCAAACTCATGGAACCCACAATCCATCCGGAGACGAGCAACGGACGCAGCAGGAACCAGCCGATGAGAAATGGAATCCCCACTCGGATGAGTCGTGTCCGAAGGAATTCGCGCCCCCCGCGGCGCTGCACGGCGTTCCGCGCGAAGAAGCCCGCGAGCAGGAAGAAGAGTTCCATGCGGAACGAATGACTCACCGTCGTGAACCCGGTCACCCACGGGCTCGTGGAAACATCCTGCACCGCCCATCCCATGAAGACGGGGACAAATGACAGGGACGCATGAAAAACCACTCCGAGAAGGAGGGCGAAGGCTCGGGTGGCATCCAGGGCATCGAGACGGACGGTATCCGAAACGGTGTCCGGTGACCGGAGGGCGGCGATGGTCATGGAGTTCATGGAGGATTCCGGAACGCAGGACGCGGGGATCGGTGGCGCTCAGTAGAACCCGAGTTCGTCCACCTCGTAGGCAAACGCATCCCGGGCCATGCCGAACGAGACCAGATTGACGCTGGTGATGGATCCCAGGTTGAGGGCCGTCGGCTCCGACCAGGCCCGCTTCATGTCCTTGAAGGGCATGCGCACCTCCTGAAACTCGCCGCGTCCGCCCGCAATGGGTGCGCTTGTGTGGTAGTCAAAGTTGGTAATCTCGGTGCTGCCGATCTGGACACACAGGATGCCCTTGATGACCTTCACCCGGAGCCGGATTCCCTGGTATCCGCTCAGATCTCGCGCCTTGCCCTCCGGGGCCAGCAACGAAACCTGGCTGATGAATGCGGGCACTCCGCGACCGGGCACCAGGTCCCCCTGGACCCGCAGAATTCCTTTCTCACAAGACAACGTCGCCTTCGACTTGCTGCCGGCAGTCCGGTCGTCAATCAGGAGCCGTTCCACGCCATACCGGTTGAGCTTGGGATCCGAGTAATCGTCCAGCACCCAGGCGACACCCTCCGCCGATGCGGAACCGGTGAACGGCGGCAGCAGCAGGAGCAGACTGGGCATCCATCTCAACAGGAGATGCACGCGGGCAAGCAGAGCAGCTACGGAATGGGACGACTTCATGGACGTGAATCGAGGGATCAAGACCATCGGGTCCACATCCAGGGCCACTTCCGGCGGAAGCGGGGAACCCGTGAGGCGGAGGCGATGCAGCTTCCAGGTGTCCGGATGGGACGTGCCGGTGACAAAATTTCGGCACAGGTGTTCCCGCGCCCGACCCGTCCCTCCGCGAGAATTTTTGTCACCGATCGGAGCTTCTCAGGCACGGGAGAGTGACGCAGCGTGCCTGCTGCGGACGCCATGAACTCCCTTGTGGAACCCACGGACACGGATCTGGTCGCCTCCTGCCTGGATGGCGACCGGGACGCGTTTGGCCGCATCGTCGGACGTTACCAAAGTCTGCTCTGCTCCCTCGCCTACTCCGCCACCGGCAGCCTCAATGAGAGCGAGGATCTCGCCCAGGAGACGTTTGTGGAGGCGTGGCGCCAGCTTCACACCCTGCGCGATTCTGAAAAGCTGCGTCCCTGGCTGTGCGGCATCCTCCGTTTCAAGGCCAGCCGATGGCGGCGTTCCGATGGCCGTGAGCCGGTTCGTCAGGCGGAACCGCTGGAGCAGGCCGCGGACGTGCCGTCCCTGGAGGAACCCGCCGCGGACCTCGCCATGGACCGCGAGGAGCAGGCCATTCTCTGGAGAACCCTCGAACGGGTGCCGGAACTGTATCGGGAACCCCTCATTCTCTACTACCGCGAGCATCGCTCCGTCGAACATGTAGCCGCCGCGCTGGACCTGACGGAGGAGGCGGTGAAACAGCGGCTGTCGCGCGGACGGCGGATTCTTCAGGAGCGGATGCTTTCCTTCGTGGAAGGCGCGTTGCACCGAAGCACGCCGGGACGCGTGTTCACCGTCGGCGTGCTGGCGGCACTGCCCGGCCTGGCTCCCAAAGCCGAGGCCGCGGCCCTTGGAACGGCGGCGGCCACCCATGGAGGATTCCTCGCCAAGTCGATGGGCCTCGCCCCACTGCTCACCGCCATTTCCGGATTCGTGTCCGCCGTGCTGACCCTGCGGGCCAATCTCGACCAGGCGCGAACCCCGCGGGAACGGCGCGCCGTGGTTCAGATTACGGCCACATTATTCCTCGGCGCGCTCGGTCTCCTGGTCGTCCTCTATCTCCTTCGCGCCGCCGCGCTCCAGTGGCCGGAACGTCGGATTGTCCTCGCCGTGATCTGCCAGGGAATCGCGGCGGCATTCATTCTCGGGTGGCCCGCAGTGGTTTTGGGTGTCATGCGGGCCATGCGGCGACTCCGCACCTTGGAACGGTCGCGGCATCCGGAGCTGTTTCTGGATCCCAGGGACCAGGTGGGTTCCCCCGAGGCCGAGTATCGGAGCGCACAGCGGTTTCTCGGAGTGCCACTGGTGCATGTGCGCTTTTCCACGCCGGACGCCGGCGATCCGCCGGTGGTCGGTTGGTTCGCGGGCGGAGACCGCGCCTACGGACTGCTGTTTGCCGCCGGGGGCGTGGCGGTCGCGCCCTTCAGCATTGGAGCCGTCTCGGTCGGGTTGGTTTCCATCGGCACCCTCGGCGTGGGGGTGTTTTCCGTGGGCACGGTCGCCGTTGGTCTGTTCGCCCTCGGGTGCCTCGCCGCGGGCGTTCAGGCCTTTGGGTGGCTCTCTGCGCTCGGCTGGCAGGTCGCCAAGGGCAGCGGATTCGCCATCGCAGGCAGGGTTGCCGAAGGCCCCGTGGCCTTTGCCCCGCACGCCAATGACGCCATTGCCCGACAACTGCTGTCCAATCCAGGGGCGGAACAATCGCAAATCCTGTTCCTTGCCGTGGTTAGCCTCATGGCCATGGCCCCCGCGGCCCTATACGCGCGCTCCGTACGCCAACGCCTCGGACGCAATTCCAGTAAATCGACCCGGCCGTAGCGAGAACGGGCCAGTGCGGCAGGAATGACACGTGGATTGGGGGTTGAGGCGTCCCATTCCCCGAAGCGCGTCCCGGCGGGCACCGAAAGCGGTAGAGGACTACCGCACTCCCAAGACGCTTCGCGAGGCTTGCACCCAGAGGCGTCGGTCTGTCGATCAGTCCACAGGTCACCACCCGTCTGGACCTCTCCAACAACTCTCCAGCGTCGGTCCACGGTTCGACCTTGCATCTCTGCGTTGGATCGCTAATGCAGGAGGCATGGCAAATTATCACCCATCCCTCAAACTCCTGCTCCCGGTAGCCCTGGTCGGTGCACTCGGCCAGGTGCAGGGACAAACCCTGTTTTCCGACGATTTCGAAGTGGATTCGTCGGCCCAATGGAATCTGATTTCCGGCGGCTTTTCGGTCACCGATTCCAGCACAACCCCCGCGACCATCGAACTCGGCGACCAGAATGATTACACGGTCGATTGGGCTTTCGACTACAGCCAGCAGTCCTACAAGTTCTACAGTGACGCGGCGACCTTTGAAGAGAGGAAGGTCCCGTTGGCGCCGCATTCCAAGTCCGGCAGCCGCGGACTAAAGATCAGCGTCAACAAGAAGGACGATGTACTCAGCCGGAACGCGGTGAATCTCTACCCGAAAGACAAGAGTTTCAGCGGAGATTTTGTCCTGTCCTTCGACCTGTTCCTGAATCACAGCGACTACGTTGACGGCGGCGTCGGAACCACCGAATACGCGATCTACGGCCTGAACTTCAAGGGCACCCAGCTCAACTGGATGTCCTCGGACTTCAGTTCGTCATTCCACGCCCCGGCGCCCGGGGCATCATCCAGCGATGGGCTTTGGTTCATGAACACCGGCGACGGTGGCGCGGGCCGCAATTGGCGCATGTTGTTTGGTCAGGGTGACGGGAAAGGCCCCATCGATCCGGCCCTGGTGAGTGCTCCCGCGACGGAGATCGCCTTGTTTGGGGATCGGGACGGAGACGGCACCGCCGACAACCGCCTCGTTTCGGGGGACTACTCCAAATACATGCAGGGTGTTTTCCCGGCGCCTCCGGGCGAGTTTCGCGGGGTTCCCGGAAAAACGTGGGTGACCGTCGAGGTCAGCCAGTACAAGGGGACCCTTACCTGGAAGATGAACGGAAAGATCATCAGCCAGTTCCAGAACACGACGCCCTATACCGCCGGAGACATCATGATCGGGTACATGGACATCTTTGAATCGGTGTCCAATCCGCTGGATGAAACCTGGGGCCTCTTTGACAACGTCCGGGTGAACGCGATCCGCACGGTGGTCGTGGACACCACCGACAATGGGAGCACCCCGGGTGACGGCAAGACCTCCCTGCTGGAGGCCCTCCTCGACCTCCAGGATTTTGACCGCATCACCTTCAACATCCCGGGCGATGGTCCGCATGTGATTGCCACGCCGATCGGGGGATACCCGCTGATCACACACTCGGGAGTGGTCATCGATGGTTTCAGCCAGCCAGGCGCCGTCCCGAACAGCAATCCCATTCTCGGCGGGAACAACGCCAAGCTGAAGATTGTCCTGGATTCGACCAGCGACGCCACGGCCACGAACCCGGACAATCCCGATCTGCCGCTGCATGCATCCACGCGACTCCTGTATCCCGGGTACGGTGATACGGAAAACGCCATCCTCCCCATCCTCGCGGCCAATGACGTCACCATTCGAGGCTTGAGCTTCCAGTCCCGATATGCGGCAGGTTCCACCGAGGACCCCAGCATCTACTGCATCGCCCTCGTCCAGGGGGCCAAGAACTGTCACGTGCAGGGCAACTGGTTCGGACTGGCTCCCGACGGTGTCACCGTGAAGGGATCCGCCGCCGGCGTGGCGGCCTTCCGGTACCGCGTCTCGGTGGACGGAGTGAACGTGGATACGTTCTCCGACAATCTGCTAGTCGGCACTGACAGTGATGGCCTCGGAGACGTTGGTGAGTTCAACATCTTCGCCGGAAATCACGTGGGGCTCGCGGTCGAACTGCCCGGACTCCGGGTCAGCGGCAACTACTTCAATGTGCTGCCGGACGGCAACACCTTCCTCGACGTCAACCAGATCCATGAGGCGCTGGTGGCGGCCGGCGCCGATGGCGACTCGGTGGAGAACATTGAGAACGGACGGCAGACCGCCGGGACGGTGATCGGCGTGTCGGGTGACGGCATCAATGACTCCAACGAACGCAACATCTTCAACCTGGCGGTCTACGACACCCTGACCGAATTCTATTCCAATGCTGAGAACATCCGCATCTCGGGCAACTACTACGGAGTGGGCGCCAACGGAACCACAAAGGCGCCTCCAGTGAATCCGGACGGGGACGTGCCCAACTTCGTATCCCTGCCCGGAAATTCAACGGTCCTGATTGGCTCCAACCGGGACGGCGTCAGCGATGACCTCGAGGGTAACCTGATCTACGGCGTGCCGGGCAGCCTCTTCGTGAATGCGGGACCCACGGTGCCGATTGTCGCGCGGGCAAATACCATGAGCGGAAGCCAGTTTGATGGCTTCCCGTTCGCGGATGGCAGCAATAAGCGAGTTTACGAGGATTATTACGCCGAGGTGGTGCAGACGCCGGCAACTCCGGCGCCGCTGCTAGTGTCGTTTGAAAACGGCATCCTGCGCGGCAGTGTCGCCCTTCCGATCCTCGAGAATTACCCATACGTGGACGTGGACATCTACCTCGCCGATCCGCTGGCTCCCTCCGGAGTGATTCTTCCGGGATCCTACCTCGCCACGCGGAGCGAAGGCGTGCCCACGGACGACGCCAACGGTGCGCCCGGAGAATTTGAGTTCGATCTCAAGAGCCTGAACATTCCGGGCGGACAACAATTGGTGGTGGTGGCGTCGTACCAAAAGGATGAGACGTCCTCCAATGCGGGAAGAGCCATTGTGAGCCCCGTTTCCAACGAGGTTTCCACGGGGAACAGCACCCCGATCGGCGCCATTACGGTGGCCGTCGAAGGCAACAACCTGCGCCTGCGGTGGACGGGCGGGACACCCCCGTATCAGGTCCAGCGTCGGACGTCGCTCTCGGCCGGCTCCTGGGTCAATGAGGGAGGAACCGTAAACGAGACGACGGCGCTGGTGCCCATCACCTCCGACCTCGCGAGCTACTTCCAGGTCACCGGACAATAACCGGCTCTGTCGACCACAATTGCGTTGATGCGCACCTTGCTTCACGGGGGCTTCGGGATTCGACCCGGAGCCCCCTTTTTTTTGGCGTCCAAGGCACGTCGCAGCCGCCCGCGTCTCCGGGACGATTCCCGGGGTGCGTTCACCTTGATCGAACTCCTCGTGGTGATCGCCATCATCGCGATCCTTGCCGGGATGCTGCTTCCCGCTCTGGCGAAGGCCAAGGAACGGGCATTGCGGATCGCCTGCCTGAACAACGTGAAACAGATGGGATATGGCTGCCTCATGTATGCCGACGAGGACCGTGAAGGTCGCCTCACCAACCTCACGAACTACCTCCAGGACGACATTAATTTCCTCTATCCGAAGTTTGTTCCCTCCCTGCGGACCTACGTTTGTCCCAGCACCCGAAATGTCGTCCGTACCAATCGCGAATATGACCGGCGGCTGGGCCAGTACACGGCCGTGATCGACCTCAAGGACGTGGCGCCGAACCGGGACACCAACGGGTACAGTTACGAAATCTATTCGCACATGGGAGGGATCGGCATGGAGAATCCCGCACACGGGATAGTCCCCAAGACCCTCCAATCGGTGCAGACCTACGCTCGAAAGCACTCCTCCGGTTTCGGATTCCAAATCGGCGACGTTCCCGGTCCGGCCAACATCTGGATCTTCGTGGATGCCGATGAAGGGGGCGAGTACGGCGGAGTGACCCGCGGGATCAACGACTTCCCCGACAAGTGGGACAACCATCGTGGGGACGGATACAACGCCGCGTTTTGTGACGGGCATGCGGAATGGATTCCGGGCAAGCTGTTCCGACGGCGACTGGAACAGTCCCAGGACTTGGGGAGAAGCGAATGATGTTCCCGACCGTTCCGGCAACTCCGGAACGGAAGCCCGACTCCGAATGGATCTGAAGAACCTTGGGTGGAATGACCACTTCGCCACGGCGCTGTCGTGTCTGGGGGAATCCGCGCTGGTTCCCGCCCGTGTGGTCAGCGGGGACCGGAATGCCCTCGTGGTGGTGACCGCCGAAGGGGAGCAGCGGGCCACTATTTCCGGGCGGATGCTGCATCTCGCGCGGGACTCCTCAGAGCTTCCCCGAATCGGGGACTGGGTGGCCTTGTCCCCCGTACCGGGCGAGTCCATGGGTGTAATCCGGCACGTGCTTCCCCGCCGGACGCGTCTGGGACGCCGGGTTCCGGGTCGCGCGACCCGCGAGCAGGTACTCGCGGCCAACGTGGATACCGCATTCATCGTCCAGGCGATGGATTCCACGTTCAATCCGCGCCGCATGGAGCGGTTCCTGGCCATGACGCACGACGGCGGCGTCCGACCCGTGATTCTGCTCAACAAGGCCGATCTCTCCGGGGACCCGGAGGAATTCCTGCAACGGACCCGGGAGGTTTGCGGGGACACGCCCGTCGTGGTTTGCAGCGCACGGACCCGGCGGGGCCTGGGCCTGATCCGGGGTTTCATTCAACCCGCGGAAACGGTAGTCTTCGTCGGATCTTCCGGCGTCGGAAAATCGAGCCTGGTGAATTGCCTCTACGGGGAACGAATCCAGGCGACGATCGAGGTGCGGGAGGGCGATTCCAAGGGGCGTCACACGACCAGTTCGCGGGAATTGATTCCCCTCGACTGCGGAGGACTGGTGATCGACACGCCAGGTCTTCGGGAACTGCAGGTCTGGCTGGAAGAAGAGGGACTGGACGTCGTCTTTGCGGAAATCCGGGAACTGGCGGCCAGCTGTCGATTCCGGGATTGCAGCCACACGGACGAACCGGATTGTGCCGTACGGAAGGCAACCGAAACCGGGCAACTCCCACGAAACCGCTTCGAAGCCTTTCTCAAGCTCCAGAAGGAACAGAGGCAGTTGGCAGGCGACCGACGACAACACGCCCGGGTAATGGTCCGCCGGGAGGGCCGCAACCGGCCCCGGATTGAACCCTCCCTGGACGACGAAGGGTAACGGGACAAATCCCGATTCCTTGGTTCAAGGAATGCCGCTCTCGGCCAGTTTCCGGAACTCCGCCTCCGTCGCGACTCCCAGCGCGGTGGGCCCGGTGAAGCGGATGAACACCGCTCCCTCCGATCCATCCACGATCGCTCCCAGCAGCATGGTGTCTGGCTGCGGAGTTTTCGGTCCGCCCGGTGTACCACTCAGGTACGTGCCTTGTGCGCGGACATACGTGACCAGCTTTCCCCGGACCGTGACCTCTTCAACCTTTGACTTGAGGGCATCGCCCTTCTCTTGGAACTGCCCCAGCCACCGGTCGACATTGGCCTTGGCTCCACCCCCGCCGCCCGCGCCAAAGTGGAAGAACACAACCTCCCCGCCGGACTTCCCGTCGATTCCGGGGACGCCGAGCTGGGCCTTGCGCATCGGGGAAGTGGTTTCAACCCAGGTCCAGGTGGCCGGACGCGTAAAGGTCATGCCGCCCGCCGGAAACTTCGCGGGTGCGTCGGCGGCCAATCCCGACAGCCAGGCCATCAACCACGCAGACGTCGCAACAAGGAATCGCATGGCCCGCGGGATATCGGGTTGAGCGGACCAAGTCAACGGCCCGTGTCCGTCCGCATCCCAAATGGGCGTTTCTCAAAACTGCCCGAGTTTGTAGTCCTTCCTTCAGGCTGCTCCCCCGCCGAACGACAGGCTCAAGCCTGCACTACGAACGGCCCATCCCCAATTCAGGGAGCGTTCAGCTTTTTCTGGACGGCCTCACTCTTCTCCAACGAAAGGGACTTCTGCCAGGCGTCGCGAGCATCGGACTTCCGACCGAGCGCGGCCAGGACGTCGCCCAGATGGTCGTACACCGTGGCGTCCGGCTCGGGCAGAAGGCGAACCGCCTTTTCCAACCAGGTGAGCGCCTCGCCGGGTTTGCCCTGCTTGAAGAGGACCCAGCCCATGCTGTCGAGGTAGGCCGGGTTTTCCGGTTCGGCCGCCACCGCCCTCCGGATCATGTCGTGCGCCCGATCGAGCTCGATTCCCTTCTCGGCCCACATGTATCCGAGGTGGTTCAGCGCCTCATCGAAATCGGGTTCGAGCTCCAAGGATTTCTCCAGGTAGCGAACCGATTCCTCGGGGCGGCCCCCCCGCTCCAGCGCCGCACCCACCTGAAAGTAGTACCGGGCGTCCAAGGATTCGGGGCTGCTTCGCTCCGCGATTTTTTCAGCATGCGCAAAGGAGGCGAGCGCGGCGTTCATGTCCGGGATGCGCGTCTGCGCGATCCCGGTGAGGAACGCGATCCGGAAGGAATTGGTGAACCGGGCGCCGGCGCGCGTCAGGGTGGACAGTGCCTCCCGAAACTCCTTCTGGTTCATCTGGGCCACCGAAAGGTCCGCGAAGGCCGGTTCAAACTCCGGATTCAGCGCAATCGCCCGCTCAAATTTGCGGACGGCCTCGGTGTCGCGGTGCTCCTCCATGTCGACGATCCCGAGGAAGTACCACGGGAAATGGGACGTCGGATTCACCCGGCTGAGCAATTCAAGGGACTCCCGGGCCTCCTTGAAGCGGCCTTCCCGAATCAGGAGTTCGGCCTTGCTGGCGGCGACCGCGGGATCCTTCGGCAACAACTGACCGGCCTCCCGAATCAGCGCCTCCGCCTGCGCCGACTCCCCGAGCTCCATGCGGGCGCGTCCCATCCGCAACAGCAACCCCGGATCGGTCGGTTTCAGTGCCTGCGCCCGGTCGAGCGCGGTCCGGCGTCCGGACTCCGCGACCGATTTTTCGGACGGGGCCGTCTGGCCGAGCCACGCAAACAGATCCGCGGTGTTGACCCAGTGCAGGGCGGAGTCGCTGGTGACGCCCAGGGACTGCCGGACCACCTCCGCCGCCTTGGCCGGTTCATGCCGGGCCAGGTAAAGCTCCGCGAGCTCCTGATAGCTGGCGAGGAGCGTGGGGCTGGACTGGATGGCATCCCGATAGGTGGCGATCGCCTCGTTGGTCCGGCCCGCCCGACGGTAGGTCACGGCGAGGAGCGTCTTGGTCACCCCCGACGTTCCGGGTTCGGCGGCAGTGCGCTTCAATACCTTGATCGCCGCATCGAGTTGGTTCCGCTGGAGGTAATGCCCCGCCACCTCGGTGGCCAATCCCTCATTGGCCGGATCCTTTTCCGCGGCGCGGGCGAATTGGGCATAGGCCTCCTCCGGCTCCTCCCGCTCCTGATGCAGGACACCGGCGGCAAATGCCGCGTGGGCCTGAACCCGGCGTTCGAGTTCCTGATCAGAAATCTGGCCCTCGGGATCCGCGGAGGAGGAATCCTTCCCCGATGCCACAGGTTTCGCAGTCTGGCATCCGGACGTTACCCATCCCACAAGGAACAGGGGCAGGATGGACGTGACGAACAGTCCCAACCATCGGGAGCAGGTTCGCCGGGGATTCATAAAAAAGGGCGCGACCCTGTTGGCCAGAGCCGCGCCTAAAATGCGTCTGCGAAACAAAGCGACGGCTACTTCTGCCAGGTACGCTTCTTGTGCCGGTTCTGGCGGAGCTTCTTGCGACGCTTGTGCTTGTTGATCTTTGCCTTCCGGCGTTTCTTCAGTGAACCCATGATTCTTGGTTAAGTGTCTGGCGGTCAGTAAACCACCTTGTTCAGCGGATATTCGATAATGCCCTCCGCCCCGGCGGCTTTGAGCTGCGGAATCAGTTCCCGAACGACCGCCTCGTCGATGATCGTTTCGACGGCCACCCAGCCAGATTGACTCAGCCCGGACACCGTGGGATTACGCAAGGCGGGTAGCGATTGCAACAAGTTTGGCAGGTTGCCTTCGCGGATGTTCATCTTCAATCCGACCTTCGCCTCCGCCTCAATGGCCCCCCGGAGGAGCAGGGCGAGGGTTTCAATCTTGTGCCGTTTCCACGAATCCTTCCATGCCTCGTGGTTGGAAATGAGCCGCGGCGTGCTCTCCAGAAGGGTCTCCACAATCCGGAGTTTGTTGGCCCGGAGGGAGGACCCGGTCTCGGTGACCTCGACAATGGCGTCCACCAACTCCCGGGCCTTGACCTCGGTGGCCCCCCAGGAGAATTCGACCTCCGCCTTAACCCCGTGCTTCTTGAGCCAGCGCTTGGTCAGGCCCGTCACTTCCGTGGCGATGCGCTTTCCTTCCAGGTCCTTCACGGACCGGATGGGCGACTCCTCCGGCACAGCCAGGACCCAACGCGTCGCCTGACGGGATACCTTGCTGAAAATGAACTCCCCGACCTCGTGGACATCGCTGTGATTTTCGATGATCCAGTCATGTCCGGTGATCCCCGCATCGAGGTAGCCGAGTTCGACGTACCGGCTGATTTCCTGGGCCCGGATGAGGCGAATCGTCAGATCCGGGTCGTCCACGTAGGGCTCATAGCTCCGGCTGGACACGGTGACGTTCCAGCCCGCCTTGGCCATCTTTTCCAAGGTGGCGTCCTGCAGGGAACCCTTGGGAAGTCCCAACTTTAGACGGGGCGTCGCGGGAGCGGACGCCGCTTGGGAAGATTTTCGGCTCATGGGATCAGGTCCAACCCGGCCCGGAAGGCACCCTTCGGGGACGAATGATGACGCGGACCTCTTGGGGCAGTGCCGGAGGAAGGAGGACCTCCGACTTAGTGCACCTCACTGAGGCATCCCCATTTGACCAGAATTCCCAGGTAGACGACGAAGGAGACGACCAACAGTCCAAGCCCCTTTCCGGAGGCGGCGAGAACCACTCCGGTCGCACCGACCGCGGTACAAACCAGGAAGAACAACAGAGCCAAAATACCTTTCACGGCCGGGACGGATACTGGAATCGCCACCCCCTGACAAGCGGAAGGAACGAAGGATCCAAGATGCCTTCATCACCCTCAGGCACCCGCCGAGGCTCCTTTCAGGGTGAGCTCCATCGTTCACCGAGACGCAGAACGGCGGAGGGCTGTCCCAACAGAATACAGGTATTGGAAAACGCCTCGGAAGAGGCGGTATTGAAGGCGAACAGGTCGTAATGGCAGGGAATGACACAGCCTGCCCCCATCGCCCGGGCCAGTTGCGCGGCCTCAGGACCGGTCAGATTCCCGGCCACGCCCCGTTCCGGATGCCGTCCGTTGATCGGCAGCAGGGCGAGCGTGATCCCGAACTTTTGAAGAATATCCGCCATTCCCGGATACAACACAGTGTCACCGGAATGATAAATGGTGTGCGGCCCGGCCCGGATGACAAAGCCCAGATAGATGTGCCGACCTGCCGTATCCCGATCGAGGGTCTCGTGGGCCGCCGGGACGGCGTGGAACTCGAATCCGGACACGGACACCGTGGACGGCACCGCTCCCGTGCGCGCCTCCCCGCTGGAAGACGTCGCATCCAGACCCAGGATCCGATGCTCCGGCAATCCGCTCCGCTCCCGGACCGTAACGCGATTGGCCTCCGGACAAATCATCACGAGGTTCGGATTCCCCCGAACGAGCGCCTTCAGCGTATCGGGATCCAGATGGTCGGTGTGGTTGTGCGACGAAGTCACCACATCGACAAAATCGAGCCGTTCCGGCGCGATGACTCGTTCCGAAATACGGATGTGCTCCTTGGCGGTCCCGGCGTACTTCCGGGTCAGGGAGTCGGAAAGATACGGATCGAGCAGGAGGAATCGCCCGTTCCAGAGCAGTAGGTAGCCACTCTGCCCGAGCCACCACAGGTGAAGGGCGTCGGACCGGGACCGGACCGAGGCGATGTCTGCAAGCAGGGCGTCGTCCCGAAGCAACGGTTGAATCAGGTGGGGCGTCATGGCGGGGGGGTAGCGCTCAAGCGATGCCGAGCTCGGTGCGAACCTGGCGAACTCCGGCGACCATGTTGACCAGCTTCCTGCGGGCGGCCCAGCGGGCGGTCTGGCTGAGACCGCAATCCGGCGCGAAGACCAGCCGGTCGGCCGGGGCGTATTCGAGGCAGCGCTTCACTCTCCGGGCGATGTCGTCCGGGGTTTCCACGTAGTAGCTCTTCACATCCACGACGCCCACGGCGGCGTCACAGCGTCGGGCGATTTCCCGGATCAACTCCAACTCGGCGAACTCCCGGCTCGCCATCTCCACGTGCATCTCATCGCAGTGGAATTCGAGAAACGCGGGGAACATCGGGGAGATCTGGCGGGGGCCCACTGCACGCGCCTTGTAGTTGCCAAAGCAGAGATGGGTGCAGACCCGGGTGCGGCCGGTCACGGATTCCACCGTCCGGTTGAAGATGTCCACAAACCGACGAGGATCCTCCCGGTACGCGTAGCAGCTCATGCTGGGTTCATCGACGCTGATTTCCCGGCAGCCGGCCGCGACCAAGTCCTCCAGTTCCTTGCGGACGATCGGAAGCAGGGCTTCGGTCAAGGCCCAGCGATCTGCATAGCCCAGTTCGGGATTCGGTAGAAGGCGGCCGGACAACGTGTACGGGCCCGGAACGGACGCCTTCAGCGACGGCATGGGCGCGCCATTGCGAAAGAAGGGGGCGGCCAACCGCTGCAAGCGTCGAAATTCCTCCACCGCCCCCAGGCCCCGTGGCGCCTCCAACGGAGCGGTCACGCGATGCTTCCCGCGCTGGTCGTGCGCCGGCGGTCCAAGCCGACGCGGCGGCGCCGATTCCAGGTCAATGCCGCGGATGTACCCGTAGAACGACAGGTTGAAGTCGAGGCGGGTTTGTTCGCCGTCCGTGATGACGTCCAGTCCAGCAGCGATCTGGTCGTGCAGCGCCGCCACGACGGCGTCGTCCTGAAGTTCCGCCAGGTCGTCCGGACCAAAGCGATCCAACTGAACCGAAGCGAGTTCAAGCCATCCCGGGAACGGGTGACTGCCGATGATGGAGGTTCGGAGGGGCATGAGGAAAAGGGTGAGGGATGAGTTAGAGTGAAGACGAAGAGCGTAGGCGTTTGACGATACTCGTGAAGAGGGCGGTCCATTCGCCCGTTCAGTCAAAGATCACCGTGCGGTTACCGCAAAGGAAGACCCGGTCCTCAAATACCAGGCGGAGCGCCCGGGCGAGGACCATCTGCTCCACGTCGCGTCCGGACTGCACCAGGTCCTCCGCCGTGTGCGTATGGTCCACGGGAACCACCTGCTGGACGATGATGGGACCCGCGTCGAGTTCGTCGGTGACGAAGTGCGCCGTGGCCCCGATCACCTTGACGCCCCGCGCAAACGCCTGGTGGTACGGGCGGGCCCCGGCAAAGGCCGGCAGGAAGCTATGGTGGATGTTCACCAGTCTCGCGGGGAATTGACCCACGAACCGCGGACTGAGCACCCGCATGTACTTGGCGAGGACCACATAGTCCGGACGGTACTGCTGCACCTGCGTGAGCACCTCGGCCTCGTGGACTTCGCGAGCGAGGTCGGCATGGGGAAGGTGATGAAACGGAAGGTCGAACTTCCGGACCAATGACTCCAACACCGCGTGATTGCTCACCACCGCGAGCACCTGGGCATTGAGCTCGTGAAAGGCGTGCCGGACGAGAAGGTCCGCCAGGCAATGATGCTCCTTGGAGGCGAGCACAACGACCCGCTTGGGAGCGAGCCGGGAGAGTCGCATCACGGCACCCGCCGGAAGGATCGCCTTCAGTTCGGGCGCGATCGCCGATTCGTCCACGAGCCCGTCAAATTCGGTCCGCATGAAAAACCGCCCGGCCGTGCGGTCCACGAATTCCTGGTTGCCCACCACGTTGACCCCGGAGCGAAAGAGAACCCCGGTGATGGCGTGGACCAGCCCCGGCCGGTCCTCGCACTCGACGAGCAGCACGTGGGGTTTCACAGGCCGATCCTTTCGTAGAGTTTCGCCAGCCGGCGAGCATGTTCGTCGTAGGCCGCCTCGAACAGGGCGGTCGCCCGTTCGGGTCCCACAACCGCGCCCGCGGTCAGGACCTTCGGGGGCTGGCCGGCGGCCGTGAGGAGCGCGGCCACCTCCGCCTTGATGGAGTTCACCAGGAGACAGCCGCCAATCGTGGATCCGGGCGACACTGGCGTTTCGAGTCCCGGCACCCGGACCATCGCGTCGCCCACCGGCGCCCCGGTGTCGAGAACGAGATCGGCGAAGTCCTGCAGCTTCCGCCCGTCCTCCCGGGCACTGCGGCTGGCCTCGCTGTGCTCGCGGGAAATGATCGCCACCACCTTCACTCCGCGCTTTTGAAATTCCTCGGCCATCTCGATCGGGACCCGGTTGCATCCGCTGGACGAAATGACCAGCGCACTGTCCTGCGGGGAGAGGTCGTAGTTGCGAAGGATGCGCGCCGCGAGACCGGTTACGTTCTCCAGAAACATCGCCTGGCGCTGTCCGTTGGCGCCCACGACGAGGTTGTGAAAGCTCAGCGACAGTTCGACGATGGGATTGAACCCCGGAAAGGAACCGTACCGGGGCCACATTTCCTCCACCAGGATCCGGCTGTGTCCGGATCCGAACAGGTGGACCATGCGTCCCGCCAGGATGGTGCCGGCGAAAAGGCGTGCCGTTTCCTGGATGAGCGGTGTCTGTTCGGAGACCCGGTCGATTAGTGCGCGGCAGCGGGAGAGATAGTCGGCGGTCACGGGGCGACTTGCTAAACTCACGGGGACGCTGCGGAAAGGGGATTCGCATTCGTCTCGGGCCACGGGACCGCACATGGAGAATTTCCCAAAAACCGGATCGCGGCGGATTCCGGCATTGAACGGGTCCTTCTGGGGACCTAGAAGAAGTCCCCAGCATTCCATGGAATCCGTCCCCGATCCCTTCCGCGAACGACGCAATGACGATGGTGTGCTGCCGTGCGAGTTCCAGGGGGAGATCGTGCCCATGATCCTCCGTCATGAGGACGTTCGGCGCGCGGCCAAGGACTGGAAAACCTACAGCTCCAACGCGCCGTTCCGGGTGCCGATTCCTTCGGAGGAGGATGTCCGGACGATGCGGCAACTTCCGGTCGAGACGGATCCCCCGGACCACACGGATTACCGGGAGATCGTCGAGCCGTTCTTCCGCAGGGCGCGCGACCCGGAAATGATCGCGCAGGTGGAGGCGCTGCTGGAGGAAATGGTCCGGGACGCCCTGACAAAAGACTCCATCGAGGTCGTTCGGCACTTCGCGCTCCCGGTGCAATCCCGCGCCCTTGCGTATCTCCTGAATGTTCCCGAATCCGAGGCTGAGCTTTGGATCAGCTGGGGAACCCACGTCTTCCGCGACGGGGGATCCAAGGGAGCGGATCTTGAAGCGTATCTTCACCGGCGGTTGAACCAGGCCGCCGCGGCTCCTGGAGGGGACTTCTTCAGCGCGCTCACCCAGGCCACATTCCGGGGACGCCCGCTGACCCGCGAGGAGATGATGGGGTTTGCCAACCTCACCTTTGCGGGAGGACGCGATACGGTCATTCACAGCATCTCACACGCCGTCGGCTACCTGGGTCGCAACCCCGCGGCCCTGGAGTTCCTCCGCGAGGATCCCCGTCGCATCGTGAATGCGTGCGAGGAATTTTTCCGCGTGCTGTCCCCGTTGACCCACATCGGACGCGTTTGCCCGGTCAGCACCGATGTCCACGGTGTTCCGGTTCCGGCGGGTGGACGAGCCTCCCTCTGCTGGGCTTCGGCCAACATGGACGAAGCGGCGTTCGAGGCGCCCGGGGAAGTCCGCCTCGATCGAAAGCCGAATCCCCATGTCGCCTTCGGCAGCGGTACCCACCTTTGCCTCGGCGCCGCCCATGCGCGGTTGATCCTCCGATCCCTGCTTCAAACGTGCGTGCAACGCGTGTCTCGCATCACGGTGCTCGAGGCCGTGGAACATGTGGAGGTGGCGGCCGCCTACCAGCGTCCGGTCGGTTACGAATCGCTCCGCGTGAACTGGAAACCCCTTTCGGACTGAAATTCCAATCCTGCGCCCTCATGAACTGTCCCACCTGCAATGCCGAAATGGATTCCGGTTACCTCTCAGCCACCGGAACCTCGATCTACTGGTTCTTCGACGCCCTGGCGGGCTGGAAGAAATTCATTGGCGATGGCCAGAACGTGACCAAGCGCAATGGCAAGGTGCCCGGTGCGAGCTGCGCCGCCTGCGGTGTCGTGGTGATCTCGGGACTCAAGCTGAAGCGGCCTGAGGCAAAGGCGGCGCCGGCGAAGTCCTGAGAAATCCACTGCCGGACGTCGTGCAGGCGTTTGTCTGACCGAAGGAGGGAATCCCGGGTTGGGAAGGGTCGCTTGACGCGATCCAACCACCCTGAGCGAATGCCGGGAATGAGCCCGAACCCAATTCCCGCCGACCCGGCATCCACCCCCGCGACTTTCAAGGACCGACGCACCGGGCTGATCGTCTTCGGCATCCTGACGGTCTGCTTGGGAGGCCTCTGCGCCCTGGTGGTGCCGCTGATGCTCTTCGGGCAGGCCATGGCCCGCACCGCGGCGGGAGGAACCGCGGCCGGTGGAACCCCTTCGATGCTTCCAATCATGGCCTCCTACGGAGGGCTCGCCGTGGTTCTGGTGTGGTTGGGGATCGGCTCCCTGCTGACCCGTCGTTGGGCGCGGGCATTGATCCTGATCTTCGGCTGGTCCTTCCTGGTCGTCGGGGTGATCTCGATGATTGCGGTTGGACTCCTTCTCCCCGGGTTCCTCCGATCCGGCCAGCCCGGCGGGACCTCGACGCTGCCCGCAGGCGCCGAGACCACCGTGATGGTGATCATCCTCCTGTTTCTCGGATTCCTCTTCGTCCTGATTCCCGGTATCTGGGTCGCCTTCTACGGGAACCGAAACGTGAAGGCGACGTGTGAAGCCCGGAATCCTGCACCTTCATGGACCGATGCCTGCCCATTGCCGTTGCTGGCCGTCAGTTTGTGGCTGGGATTCTCGGCCCTCGGGATGCCGATGTCGTTCCTGTCCTATCGGGCGGTGCTTCCGGTATTTGGGATCCTCCTTACCGGACCCTGGGCCGTTCTCACCTCGATTGGGCTGACTCTGGTCTGGGGACTGGGAGCGTGGTGGCTCTACCGCCGGGAGGCCCGGGGTTGGTGGCTCGTTGTCGGTGCGTTCCTGATCTTTGGGATCTCGAACTTTATCACCTATTCTCGGCTGGACCCGATCGTGATCTATGAACAGATGGGATTTCCCGCCACCCAAATCGATGCCATGAAGGGAACCCCTTGGATGTCGGGTGACACGATCCGCTGGCTCACCACCGCAGTTTTGGTCCCCATTTTGGCCTACATGGTCGCGATCCGCCGGTACCTCCGCGCGGAGAGGGACGGGATTCCTTTCTGAAACCCAACCTCGTTCTTGCCGGCGGATACGGGCGGGCACCAGACTCCGCGGTGCACTTCTCCCGTCGTCGTTTTCTCCAGAGGTCCGCCGTTGCGTCTTCCGCTGTTCTGATCGGGGGCTGTGCCTCCGCTCCCAAGCGGACCCCCCGGGTCCTCTCCGCCAACGACAAGTTGAACCTCGGAGTCATCGGGGTCGCCGGACGGGGCGGAGACAACCTCGCTGGGGTCTCCAGCCAGAACATCGTCGCCATGGCCGACGTCAGCGGCACGAATCTCGCCGCGGTCGCGGGAAAGTATCCGTCGTCCCGCCTGTACTCGGATTGGCGGCGGGTGCTCGACCATGCGGACATCGACGCCGTGGTGGTCAGCACCCCGGACCACAATCACGCGGTCATTGCGATGGCAGTGCTGGACAGCGGGCGCCCGTTGTACTGCGAAAAGCCGGTCACCCACACGATTTCGGAGGCACGAATCCTCGCCGCCAAAGTGAAGAGCACGGGGCTCGTCACCCAGACTGGCAACCAGATTCATTCCAGCACCAACTACCGGCGCGTAGTGGAATTGATCCGATCCGGAGCGATCGGACCCGTCCACGAAGTCCATCACTGGGCGGGTTCCGTCTGGGACACCAAACCCTGGCCCAAGCCCGAACCGGTTCCGCAGGGACTGAACTACGACCTGTGGGTGGGTCCGGTCGAATGGGCCGGGTATAGCCCGGAATGGGTTCCCTTCAACTGGCGCCGCTGGTGGCACTGGGGTGGCGGCACCCTCTCCGACTTCTGCTGTCACCACATGGATCTCAGCGTGTGGGCGCTCGATCTCGGCCTCCCGACAGTCATCGAGGCCTCCGGGCCGCCGCCGGACAAATACTGCGCGCCGCCCGCGTTGAAGGTCCGCTACGAATTCGCGGCCCGTGGGGCGCAACCGCCCGTCGTCATGCACTGGTACAGCGGCGCGGAACGCCCGAAAGTCCCGGGAACCCCTGACCTTTCCAAGTGGGGCGGAGGATCCCTGTTCGTCGGATCCAAGGGACTGCTCCTCGCGGACTATGGACGCCGCATTCTCCTGCCGGAGGCCACGTTCAAGGACTTCGTTCCCCCGCCGCAGACGATTCCGGATTCCATCGGGCACCACGAGGAGTGGATCGCCGCGTGCAAGGGGATCGGGAAGACGGATTCTCCGCTGACCTACGGGGCGCACCTGACGGAAATCGGAGCCCTGGGGAACGTCGCATACCGGACGGGCAAGCGCCTGGAATGGGACGCGCCCCGGATGCGCGCCAAGGGATGTCCGGAAGCAGATCAATTCATCCGGTATCACTATCGTTCCGGGTGGTCCCTTTGAACGGACCTGGCCCATGCGCTTCCTGGGACTGACCCCCGAAGCGGTCGTCGCGCGCAGTACCGGTGTCCCGCTGCGGGACATCCAGGCGTCGGCCGGCAGGTCCACCGCCTACGGCGCGGCCGTCTTTGGATTCGTGAGCGTGGGGGTCTTTGGAACCTGGGCTCTCGGAGGATCGTGGCTTTACGGAATGATCGGGGAGGTCGGCGCATTCGTCGCCTGGGCAGCCATGTTTATGCTCCTCGCCGGTCTGCTGCTGTCTCCGCTGGTGGTGGGAATCGGAAACCGGTCACGATTCCTCGCCTGCTTCGCCCTCGCGTTCGCCGCCTACTCGCTGGTGTGGATTGCCTCGTGGATCGCCATGCCCAACCGAAGCGGAGAACTCACCGGGGCCATGGGCGGTACCGCCCTGTTCGCACTGATTCTTTGCCACGCCTTCGGGGCGCCCCGGCTCTGGACGGACACGGCCCTGTACCTGTTTATCGGCAATGCGGCCGGTTATTTCCTAGGGGATTCCGCGCACAATTTCCTGCGCGGGAATGCCGGGAAGCTGGCCTGGGGAGCCCTGTATGGTCTGGGGTTCGGGGCCGGAATCGGCGCGAGCCTGTTCGCGGTTCAGGCCGGAATCCGAGCTCGAATTCAGGCCGGGGACACGCGTTGATCGGAGTTTCGCGCGGCCCCGAAGGCCCCCGCCCATTCACCCAGTTCCGCGGGAACCAGCGTCAAACCCCTGCCTCCGGGACGCCATTCCCATTCGTCAAGGAGGGAGCGGAGCGGGCGGAAGAGGCTGTCCCCGCTGCGCGCCACTCCTCCGCCAAGGATCACGAACTCCGGGTCGAGCACATTGCCGAAGGATACAATCGCCGCGGCCAGCGCCCGCACGGACCGGAGCCACACTGACGCCGCGAACGGATCGCCCGCTTCAAAGGCCTCCACCAATGCGTGGGTGGTGGAAAACCGGCCGCCAGTCCGGACGGCGATGTTGTGGTTGCCGATGGCATCCTCAAGGCTTCCGGGAGTCCGGCAAATGTCCCGTGAACCTTCCGGATCGAGGGAGACATGCCCGAGGTGCCCCGCCTTGCCCACCGCACCCCGCAACAGGTGACCATCCACCATGGCGGCCCCACCCACTCCGGTTCCGAGGGTCAACAGGACGACATTTCGGGCACCCCGTGCGGCCCCAAACGACACCTCCCCCAGCAGGGCTGCATGGGCGTCGTTGAGCACGGGCACCCCTTCGGTACGCCCCAGGTGCCGGCCCCAATCAAGACCTTCCAGCCCTTCAAAACGACCGGGCATGGACGCGATGGAGCCTCCGTCCAGGGCCGCAATCCCGGGAGCGCTGAGACCAATCCCACACGGAGAGCCGAGAGTGTCCGTAGCCCGCGTCACCGCCGCGCTGACGGCCCGGGCAAACCCGAGCCTCTCCTCCAAATCAAAGGTTTCATGGAATCGCTCCAGCAGAGTTCCGGACTCTGCAACAGCAACGGCTTTCACGCTGGTTCCCCCCAGGTCGAGTCCGAGTCTGTAGGCTTCCCCTTCCATGGGCATTCGAAGTCGAGGATTACCCTTCCGTAACGCTCCATCCGCCGTCCACGGCGATCACCTGTCCGGTGACGAAGCGGCTTTCCTCGGAAAGGAGCCAGACGACCGCGGCATCCAGGTCCTCCGGATGCCCGATGCGTCCGCCGTCGAGGGGTTGTTTGGTTCGGATAAAGCTCAGGATGGCTTCATCGCCTTGGGCGCGTTCGGACATCGGGGTCGCCACCAATGCCGGGGCAACGGCGTTAAAGCGGATGTTTTGAGGGGCGTAATAGGCCGCGGCAGATCGGGTGAGGCCGAGAATCGCCGCCTTGGAGGCCGCGTAGGCATGCGTCGAAAAGAACCGCGGGGACGGGGAGAATCCCAGGACGGAACCGCAATTGACGATGCTTCCGCCGCGGCCCTGATCGCGAAAGGCGCGGACCGCGGCCCGATTGGAATGGAACAGGGAGGTGAGGTTCAGGGTCAGCGTGTAGTCCCAGCCGGCGTCCGTGAGTTCATGCAGCGGACCATCCCCTTGGCGCCGCCCGCTGCCTCCGGCCACATGATACAAGGCATCGCAACTCCCCCAGGTCACCCGGGCGAGTTCCACCGCGCGTTCCGCCGTTCCGGGCTCCGTGGCATCCGCGGCCAGGATCCTCACCGGGTCCCCGAGTTCCGCGGCGACCGCCGCCGCCTTCTCCGGATTCCTTCCCACCACGACCACCCGGGCGCCTTCGCGGACGCAGGCACGCGCTGCGGATCGGCCGAGTCCGCTGGTGCCGCCGACGATGACCACCACCTTGTTTTCCAAGCGGCCGTTCATGCCGCGCACTGTTTCCCAGGAGGTGCTGGAAACTCAAGCCGTCCGTCCCCGGGTCGGGAAGAGGCACCATCCCTGGTCACCTTGACTTCGAGACCCTTCGCCCGGACTGTGCGGCCATACGGGTATGCAATGTCAGTTCTGCAAAAAGGCCGCGGCCACCGTCCATCTGACTCAGATCGTCGAGAACGAGGTCAAGAAGGTGGACCTTTGTGAGGCGTGCGCGAAGGAGAAGGGGGTCAACGATCCCACCGGATTCTCCATCGCGGACCTGCTGTTGGGACTCGGGGCCTCCCAGAAGATGGAAGAGGCCAATGCGGCGGCGGGCAGCGAGGTTTCCTGCCCCAGTTGCGGGTTTACCCAGGCTGATTTCAAGAAGACCGGCCGCCTCGGCTGCGCCCGGTGCTACGACGTGTTTGCCGAGGGATTGGGTGCCCTGCTCAAAGGCATGCACAAGGGCACCCAGCACAAGGGCAAGGTGCCTCCCGCACTGCGCAAGGCGGCGGCCCAAAAGGCGGAACTGACCCGCCTTGAATCCGATCTCAAAGCCGCCATCGGGCGCGAGGACTTTGAGACCGCCGCTTCGCTGCGCGATCAGATCAAGCAGGCCCGGAAGACCGCGGACTGAACCCATTTTCCCCGCCCACACCCGACCGATGAAGATCCTCGAATTCCTCATCCCCGCCGCCGACGCCTGCCGTCGGAGCGGTCCGAATGACAAGATCGTCCTGTCTTCCCGCGTCCGCCTCGCCCGCAATCTGACGCAACTCCCTTATCCTGGACACGCCCGAAAGGCCGACCGCGTAAAGGCCTTTGAACTGCTGATCCCCGCGGTGGCGGAACTGCCCCAGATGTCCCCGACACCGTTCGCGGAGGGCATGGACAAGCTAACGACCCTCGACAAACAGGTGCTCGTCGAGCGCCACCTCATCAGCCGGGACCACGCCCAGAAAAACGCCGGCAGCGGGATCGTCCTGAACCACGAGGAAAGCCTGTGCGTGATGGTCAACGAGGAGGATCACCTCCGGATGCAGGCCCTTCGCCCCGGTCTGCAGTTGAAGCAGGCGTGGCTGGCGCTGGACGGTGTGGATACCGCGCTCCAGGAGCGCATGGAATTCGCCTTCTCCGACCAGTACGGCTACCTCACCGCCTGCCCCACCAATCTCGGCACGGGGATCCGGGTCAGCGCCATGCTGCATCTCCCGGGACTGGTGCTCGCGGAGCAGATCAACCAGATCATCCAGGCCGTCAACAAGCTGGGCCTCGCGGTCCGGGGACTCTACGGGGAGGGCACCGAGGCTCTCGGGAACATCTTCCAGGTTTCCAACCAGCAAACGCTGGGGGAATCGGAGGGCGAGATCGTGGACCGGCTGAACAAGGTGGTCCTCCAGATCATTGAGCACGAGGACAACGCGCGGCTCGCGCAACTGGAGAAGAAGCCGACGGTCCTCTTGAACCATATCGGACGCGCCTATGGCATCCTCCGGCATGCGCACAGCATCTCCTCAAAGGAGACCATGAACCTGCTGAGTCTGCTCCGGCTCGGAACAGACCTGGGAATGTTTGGCGCCATCGAGCGGGCCTTTGTGGACGAATTGTTCCTCTCCAGCCAGCCGGCTCATTTGCAGATCGCGAACCCCGGAAAACTCGATGCCGAACAACGCGACGCCGTCCGGGCCGCCATGTTGCGGGCGCGCATGGCGGGCGTCCCCAGCCCGGAGCCGCCCCGGGCGGCCCCGCCGCGGGAGTCCTGAACCGCCGCCCCACGGACCCACCTCAAGATATTTTGACCTGCCGCCGTCAAATCCCCAGATTCCATCAGCGCGAGATCACGGACGTCCGCAATCCGCCGCCACCGAAGCCATGAGCGAAGAGAACTTGAACAACTTCACGCCGCGGGCCCAGCAGGTGCTGGCCCTGGCCCGCAAGGAGGCCGACCGCTTCAACCACAATTTCGTGGGCACGGAGCACCTGCTCCTCGGTCTCATCAAGCTGGGACAGGGGGTTGCCGTGAACGTGCTCCAGCGCATGGGGCTCGATTTGGACAACGTCCGCCAGGAGGTAGAGAAGGAGGTGCGCACCGGCGGAAACGAGAACAAAGCCTCGGGCAACATCCCCTACACGCCGCGCGTCAAGAAGGTGCTCGCCTTGGCCGCCAAGGAGGCCAAGGCACTCAATCACACCTATGTCGGTACCGAGCACATCCTGCTCGGTCTGCTGCGCGAGGGCGACGGTGTGGCGGCCAAGGTGCTCAAGACCCTCGACGTGGACATCGAGGCCTGCCGTCAGGAGATCCTGAAGGAGCTGGATCCGGGCTTTCAGCCGGGTGAAGGCGAGGAGGGCGCCGAAGCCCCCAGTGAACCGGTGAAGGCCGGCAAGTCCGAGGAAAGCCGCAAGGCCGTCAAGACTCCGGCGTTGAAGGCGTTTGGACGCGACCTCACGGAACTCGCCCGCAAGGGGGAAATGGACCCGGTGATCGGCCGCCAGTCGGAGATTGAGCGCGTCAT
The DNA here is from genome assembly GCA_046346705.1 of Verrucomicrobiota bacterium. Lineage (GTDB taxonomy): Bacteria > Verrucomicrobiota > Verrucomicrobiia > Limisphaerales > UBA9464 > UBA9464. The sequence goes on from JAXMHR010000001.1 coordinate 496,183, forward strand.
CCAGATCCTGTGCCGCCGCACTAAGAACAATCCCGTCCTGCTCGGGGAGGCCGGCGTGGGCAAGACCGCCATTGTCGAAGGACTCGCCCAGGAAATCGCGCGCGGCAACGTGCCGGAACTACTGGCGGAGCGGCGGGTCATCACCCTGGATCTGGCCCTCATGGTCGCGGGTACGAAATATCGCGGCCAGTTCGAGGAACGGATCAAGGCGGTGATGGATGAGATCAAGAAGGCCCGGAACATCATCCTCTTCATCGACGAACTGCACACCATCGTGGGCGCGGGTTCGGCCGAGGGCACCATGGATGCCTCGAACATCTTCAAACCGGCCCTGAGCCGAGGGGAACTTCAGATCGTCGGGGCCACCACCCTCAACGAGTACCGCAAATACATCGAAAAGGATTCCGCCCTCGAACGACGATTCCAGACCGTGAAGGTCGAGCCGCCCAGTGTGGAGGACGCCATCACGATCCTCAACGGCCTCAAGCCGAAATACGAGGAGCACCACAAGGCGGAGTTTGCCCCGGAGGCCATCGACGCCTGCGTCCGGCTCTCCGACCGGTACATCACCGCCCGATACCTTCCGGACAAGGCGATCGACGTCATGGACGAGGCGGGCGCCCGGGCCCGGATCGGCGCGATGCAGCGTCCGCCCGACGTTAAGGACATCGAGGCGGAGATCGAAGCGCTCAAGCAGAAGAAGGAACAGGCCATCAAGGACCAGGACTTTGAGGGCGCCGCGCAATTGCGCGACCGCGAGAAGGCCACCAAGGATCGCCTGGAGAAAATCCTCGGGGAGTGGAAGACCAACAAGGACGAGCGCCGGGTGCGTGTGGGTGAGGATGACATTTTGCAGGTGGTCGCCAAGTGGACCGGAATCCCACTCCAGCGCATGGGCCAGACCGAAACCCAGAAACTGCTCATGGTGGAGCAGGAATTGGAGAAGGTGGTCATTGGCCAACGCGACGCCGTGTCCTCCCTGGCCAAATCCCTGCGACGCGCCCGGGCGGATCTCAAGGATCCGAAGCGCCCGATCGGGTGCTTCGCCCTGCTGGGGCCCACCGGCGTCGGGAAGACCCTGCTCGCGCGGACGCTGGCTGAGCAGATGTTCGGCTCCGCCCAGAGCTTCATCCAGCTCGACATGAGCGAGTACATGGAGAAGTTCACCGTGAGCCGCCTCATCGGCTCGCCGCCGGGATATGTGGGTTACGAGGAGGGCGGACAATTGACGGAAAAGGTCCGTCGCCAGCCGTACTCGGTGGTGCTTTTCGACGAAATCGAGAAGGCGCACCCCGACGTCATGAACATGCTCCTCCAAATCCTGGAGGAAGGAAAACTCACCGATTCGCTCGGGCGCCAGGTGGATTTCCGCAACACGATCATCCTGCTCACGTCCAACGTGGGTTCCGACGTGCTCCGCAAAAACTCCACCATGGGATTCGCCAAGCAGAGCGACCACCAGGACTACGAAGTCATGCGGGGCCGGATTCTGGACGAAGCCAAGAAATTCTTCCGTCCCGAGTTCCTCAACCGTCTGGACGACATCATCGTCTTCCGCACGCTCGGCCGGCCGGAACTCATCCAGATCCTCGAACTCGAAGTGAAGAAGATCCTGGAGCGCATTGCCCGGCGCAACGTACCCGTCCATCTCGACGACAAGGCCCGGGAATTCCTCATCGAGAAGGGATTCGATCCCCAGTATGGAGCCCGGCCGATGCGGCGTGCCGTCGAGAAGTACCTCGAGGACCCGCTCGCCGAGGAAATCCTGAGGGGCACCCTCACCGAGGGGGAACCCGTGTACGTCACGGCCGACAAGGAGAAACTGTCCTTCACCCAGCAGAAGCCAGCCAACGAAGGCGCGGCGAAGGGGGCGATGGCCTCGTAAGTGGTGTTTCGGGACCGTGACCGGAGGACCACGTGGAATTCACGTGCAGGCTTGCCACGCGGCCCGGCAGGATTCATCCATGAGCAGGATGACGTCGGTTCCTGAAACGGCCCCGGCCGGCCCCGATCGTGGGGAGCTTGGTTCGCGCATGCTTGCGCGAACAGGCACCGACACGCCCTATCGGATGCGCATGGCCGAGACGGCCGAGGACCTCCGGGCGGCTCAGACCCTCAGATTCATCGTCTTCAATCTCGAACTGAACGAGGGATTGGAGCAGTCCTACGTCACCCTCCGGGACGAGGATCCCTTCGATGCGGTGTGCGATCACCTGCTCGTCGAAAACAAAGCGACCGGTGAGGTGGTCGGAACCTATCGCCTCCAAAGCGGGGCCAGTGCGGCCCGCAACCGGGGGTTCTATTCCGAGCAGGAGTTCGATTTCACCCCGTTCCGGCCCGTCCAGAACCAGATCGTTGAACTGGGCCGGGCTTGCGTCCACAGCGAGCACCGGAATCTGCCCGTGCTCGGCCTGCTCTGGCAGGGTGTGGCCCAGTACGGCCGGCGCCACGGGACGCGCTACTTTGTAGGGTGCAGTTCGCTGACCAGCCAGGATCCTTCGATCGGGGCCGCCGCCTATCACGAACTCCGCCGCGATCACCTGGTCGAACCCGCGTTTCGTACGGAACCACTGCCCACCTTTCGCTGCAGTCTCGATTCCCCCGCGGATTCCCCGCCCAAGATCCCGAAACTGCTCCGGGCCTATCTGTCCTTCGGCGCGAAGATTTGCGGACCGCCGGCCATCGACCGGGAGTTCGGGACCATCGATTTCCTAACCGTGGTCGACATGGACCAGTTCCCTGCGGCGGCCCGACGGTTTCTTGGGGAGTGATCCCGCGCTCGTTCGTAGCCCAGGCTTCAGCCTAAAGGCGCCTCCTTCGCGGACACCGGAAACTCGATCCAGGGACGAACAGCCACCCAGTCACCCGGTGGCAAGACAGCCTTAAGGCTGCACGACAAACGGACCGTTCGTCGTTACGTCTTAACACGGTGCGGTCCCAAATCCACCCGGACCGGCACTGCGCCGGCGATCCGCGCTTCCTTCCACGACCGCAGATTGGTAGCAACGGCGCGGCATGTCCTCCGTTCCAACGGCCCCCCCAAGAAACCCGCAGCCGTTGACCAAGGGACAAACCTTCCTCCGCCGGCTCGCCAGCACCCTAGTTCTCTGGACCATCGTCCTGACCGCGATCTTCTCCACCCACCCAGTGGTGGCGAACTATGTCTTCCTGCTGCTGGTCACCGGACTTGCGGCCGCGGGGCTCTGGGAATTCTACGGACTGGTCGAACGCCGGGGATTGGTCTGTTTCCGATGGTGGGGTCTGTTCGCCGGCGTGGCGTTGATGGCCAGCACCCATTATTACGTGACCCACGCCCGGGGATTCCAACTGGGCCCCGGTAAGCCCAATGACTTCGAGACCGGGGTGCTGGTGTTGTTCGTGCTCGGACTCTGCCTTCGTCAACTATTCGACCCTCGCAATCCCCACGGCATCGTGGCCATTGCCACCACGCTGCTCGGACTGATGTACGTCCCCTGGCTGCTCAACTTCATCCAGAAGATCAACTATCTGGATGGCGTGGATGGGCGGTTCTACGTGCTCTACCTGCTGATCGTCACGAAGTTCTCCGATGTGGGCGCCTATTGCGTCGGTTCGTTGATCGGTCGTCACAAAATGATCCCGCGAATCAGCCCCGGGAAGACTTGGGAAGGCTTTGCCGGTGCCGTGGTGATCTCCACGGGAGCCAGCTGGATGATGGCCCACTTCGCCGGGGGCCGCCTGAAGGAAATGAACACCGGTCACGCCCTCGCCATTGGCCTCATTCTTAGCCTCGGCGCCGTGGTGGGGGACCTGATCGAATCCGCATTTAAACGGGAGGCGGGGGCGAAGGACTCGGGACGACTGTTCCCTGGAATCGGCGGCATTCTCGACCTGATCGACAGCCCCCTGTTCAACGCCCCCCTGCTCTACCTGTACCTTCGGCACGTGCTGACGCATTGACCGGCAGCGGGGCAGCCGTCCACTGTCCACGGTTTCATTTGAACGGCCGCGCATGAAGAACGTTGTCCTCCTCGGAAGCACCGGATCCATCGGTACCAGCACCCTGAAGGTAGTCGAGGACCTGCCGGACCAACTGCGCCTCGTCGGCCTGGCGGCCGGCGGCAATGCCACGCTCCTGGAGGAACAGGCTTTGCGGCACCGCCCGGCCGCAGTCTCGTTGCAGGACCCAACCGCCGCCGAAGCGCTTGCATCCCGCCTTCCCGGAACCGCCATCCATTCTGGAACGGACGGACTGGTGGCCCTCGCCACCCTGCCCCAGGCGGACATTGTCCTGATCGCCATCGTGGGAACCGCGGGACTTGCCCCAGCCCTCGCTGCGATCCGGGCAGGAAAAGACATTGCCGTCGCCTCCAAGGAGATCCTCGTCATGGCGGGCGAAATCGTGATGACCGAAGCGCGCCGCCACGGAGTGAAGGTCCTCGCGGTGGACAGCGAGCATTCCGCCATTTTCCAATGCCTGGGGGACCGGCCGGGATCATCGGTCCGACGCCTCATCCTGACCGCCTCCGGCGGACCATTCCGCAAAACGCCCAAGGAGGACTTTGCAGGGATCACGGTGGAACAGGCCCTGAAACATCCGTCGTGGGTCATGGGACGGAAGATCACGATCGACAGTGCAACCTTGTTCAACAAGGGACTCGAAATGATCGAGGCCCGGTGGTTGTTTGACATCGAGATGCCGCGGGTGGACGTCGTGGTCCACCCGCAGAGTGTGGTTCATTCCATGGTGGAATTTGTGGACGGCTCGATTCTCGCCCAGTTGTCCACGCCGGACATGTGTCTGCCGATCCAGATTGCCCTCTGCCATCCGGACCGCGTTCCGAGCGAGCGGGTGCAGACGGATTTTGCGCGCCTGGGCTCCCTGACGTTTGAGAATCCCGATCCCGATCGCTTCCCAGCCCTGAACCTGGCCCGACGTGCCGGAGAAGTGGGTGGAACCCTGCCCGCGGTGCTCAACGCGGCCAACGAGGTGGCGGTTGAGCGCTTCTGCCGGCGGGAATTGTCCTTCCCAGGCATCTGGGAGACGGTGGGCCGGGTCATGGAGTCCCATGCCGTGGTCGCCCATCCGGGGTTGGAGGAGATTCTCGCGGCGGATCGATGGGCTCGGGACGCGGCGTCCCGGTAGGCCAGCCGCGTCGAAAATGGGTGCCGGGAGGCCTTCCGCCCAGTCCGGTCGAATGCCGATGCCGATGGAAGCGTCTTGACGGTGGGTCTCCACCCGACCAAATACGCCCGTCCCATGGCACATATGCTCCGTCGCGCCCTTACCCTCCTCCCCCTGTTGACGCTCGCCCTCACCGGGTGGGCCCGTGCCGACGGCACGAATGAACCCCCGGCCTTTGTCGATCCGCAGCTGGAGGCGGCGGTCCGGCAGCAGGTGTTCTCCAAGCGGAATACAACCAATGCCCTGACTCCCTCCGATGTGGCCCAGGTGTCCGTCGTCGTCGGCAATTTCCGCGGCATCACAAACCTGTCAGGCCTAGAGCACTGCAAGGCCATCGCGTCGCTGGAACTGGCCGGAAACCGCATTACCGACCTTTCACCGCTGCGCGGGTTGAAGCAGTTGCAGCTGTTGATCCTCAGCAGCAACCGTATTTCCGACATCTCCGCCCTCGGAACGGTCCCCGCGCTGCAATATATCGAACTTTCCCACAATCAGGTGAAGGACGCCGGCCCCCTGTCGACCCTGACCAATCTGGCGTCCGTTTACCTCGGAGACAATCGACTGACCTCGATCTCCGCGGTGACCAACCTCCCCCGCCTGGTCACCTTGTACGCCGAACGAAACAACCTCAAATCCATCGCCGGTGTTGAACGGCTGCGCGGACTGAGCAGCGTTTCCTTGTCCGGAAATCAGATCGCCGATGTCGCGCCCCTCGCCGGCCTTCGGGCTCCCTCGTTCCTTTTTCTCGAAAAAAACCGCATTCGGGACCTGGCCCCCCTCAATGCATGGATCACCAACGATGTGGCGGGGCCCCGCGGCTTCGCGCCCTATCTTCAATTGTTCATCAAGGACAACCCGCTTTCGTCGCGCAGCAAGAAGCTGCTGGCAGAATGGGCCAAGGATGGCGTCCGGGTGAACCCGTAGATCGTGGCGCAGATTCCCGCGCGGAATCGTCCCGCGGCTTGCACCGTCTTGTCGCCGTCGCCTAGGCTCACCGGACTTCGACCATGAAGGTGTACATCGACGGTGAGTTTCTCGACGAGGCCAATGCCAAGATCAGCGTGTTTGACCACGGGCTGCTCTACGGCGACGGCGTATTCGAGGGCATCCGGATGTACCACAACCGGATCTTCAAGCTGCGCGAACACATCGAGCGGCTCTATTGGTCGGCCAAGGCCATCCTGCTCGACATCCCCATGTCGCAGGAGGAGATGATGCGCGCCTGCGTGGAGACCTGCCGCGCCAACGGCCTGCGCGAGGGTTACATCCGGCTGATTGTCACGCGCGGCAAAGGCACGTTGGGATTGGATCCCCGCCGCTGCCCCAAGCCTTCGGTCGTGATCATCGCGAGCACGATCCAGCTGTATCCCGAAAAGTATTACCAGGAAGGCCTGACGATCATCACGGTGCCGACCACGCGCAACCTGGTGAACTCCGTCAATCCCGCCATCAAGTCGCTCAACTACCTCAACAACATTCTCGCCCGAATCGAGGCGAACAACGCCGGAGTGGAGGAGGCGATCATGTTGAACAGCGAGGGATTCGTAGCCGAATGCACGGGCGACAACATCTTCATCATCCAGAAGGGCCGCCTTTACACGCCGCCCCTCAGCGCGGGCGCCCTGTACGGCATCACCCGCAACACGGTGCTCGAATGCGCGGCGGGGCTCGGCATTTCCACCGGCGAACCGAACCTGACCCGCTACGACATTTACAATGCCGCGGAAATGTTCCTCACCGGAACCGCGGCGGAAATCGTCCCGGTGGTCCGAGTGGACGGCCGGGTCATCGGGGACGGCAAACCCGGCCCCGTCACCGCGTCCCTCATCACCGCCTTCCGGGAACGGACCAAGGTGGATGGCGAACTCATCTTCGAATAACCGGCCGCCGGAAGCGGTGACGCCCCGGCTGACGCCCGAATTTCCACCCGCGCCGGTATGAAGCCACCGGCGGGCGGGCAATTTCTGTCGGGGGTCATCGAGGGATTCTACGGCGTCCCGTGGACGCGTCCGGAGCGTCTGGAACTCCTCGCCTGGATGAAGGCGTGGGGCTTGAACACCTACGTGTACGGCCCCAAGGACGACGTGCACCACCGGACCCTGTGGAGGGAGCCTTATCCCGCGGACGAAGCCGCGGAGTTGAAATCCCTGCTCGAAGCGTGCCGCCAACACGGGGTCCGGTTTGCCTACGCCATGGGGCCCGGACTCGACATCCGATTTTCCAGCGAGTCGGACCGGTCCGCACTCCGAGGGCGGATCGGACAGATGCTCGACCTCGGATGCCGGGACTTCTGCCTCCTGTTCGATGACATTCCAGATGTCATGGACCCGGGAGACCGGCAGCGATGGGGCTCCTTTGCCGCAGCGCAATGTGACGTCGTCAATGAGACGTTTCGATGGGCGCGTGAGCGCGCTCCGGACGTCCGGTTCCTGTTTTGCCCAACTCCGTACTGTGGGCGCATGGCCCTGCGCGGTTTGGGCGGTTCGGATTATTTGGCGATCGTGGGTCGGGATCTCGATCCCGCGATCGGGGTTTTCTGGACGGGACCCGAGATCATCTCGGAAGAGATTACCGTCGGGCATGTCCGTGAACTGGAAGCCCTGCTCCAGCGTCCGGTGGTGATCTGGGACAACCTCCAGGCCAACGATTACGACGGGCATCGGTTCTTCTGCGGTCCCTATTCCGGAAGACCGCCGGCACTGCGCACCGCAGTCGCGGGCATTCTGCTGAATCCCAACACCGAGTTCCCCCTGAACTTTGTTCCGCTGCGCACTTTCGCAGAATACCTCCGGACCGGGGAAACCTGGAATCCCCGCGCCGCCTACCAACGGGCGATAGCCGAGTGGTTGCCGGCGTTCGCGACCGTCGCCACCCCGGTCAGCCGGGAGGACCTTGAATTGTTGGGGGACTGCTACTATCTGCCGTACGAAGACGGGGCGGGCGCGGTGGAACTTTGGAGGGTGACGCGCCGATTGCTGGGGAGCCCCCGTGAGGCCTGGGGAGGGGATCGGGACGTCTTCGAAAGACTCTCCGTGCGCCTCAGGGACTGCTGCGTCCGCATGACCGAGCTTCGGAACCGGCCGCTGTTTCACGCCCTGAACCGGCGGATCTGGGAATTGCGGGAAGAAATGGATCTCCTCAGCCGGTTTGTCCGGCACCGGTCGGATCCCACGCTCGACACCGTTCCGTTTGAATCCGATTTCCACCGACCGCAGACCTACCGAGGGGGCCTGGTGGCAAGACTCCAGGGGCTCCTGCAGGCGTATTCGGACGGCTCGTTCTCCCCCTCCCCCGAGGCCGATGCGGGAAGTCACTCCGGCGACTGCAAAAACTCACCATGAGCGAATTCCAGATCCGCCTCGCGCGTCCCGGTGATGAAGCTGGCGCCTATCACGTGTGCCTGAAGACCGGGAACTTTGGCGCGGACGGAGAGCCCTTCTACCGCGAGGATCCGGAGGCGCTGGGGCGGGTGTTCGTGGGTCCCTATCTCGCATTCGAGCCCGAGTTCAGTCTGATCCTGGAGGACGCTCGAGGAATCTGCGGTTACGCGTTGGCCGCCCTCGATTCGCGGAGATTCTTCGCACGCTACGAGTCCGAGTGGAGACCCCGCCTGTGTGCGGCCTATCCGGAGCCGCAGGGGAATCCGGCGGACTGGACCCGTGTTCAGCAGGTTTATTCCTGGTACCATCATCCGGATTATTTCACTCCGGAGCCGTATGAGCGGTACCCGTCCCATCTCCACATCGACTTGCTGGAGCATGCTCAGGGTCGGGGTTTCGGCCGGCGCATGATGGAGGATGTGATGGATCGGCTTCGACAGAAGGGATCTCCGGGCGCCCATCTGGGAGTGTTTCAGGCGAACATCCGGGCGATGGGATTCTACAGGGCCCTGGGATTCGCGGAACTGGTCCGCGTCGGATCGGGAGCGGAGGCCTGCGTTTACTTCGGGAAACCGTTTGTGCCATGAAGTCCGGTGTCCTGGGGTTCCTCAACCGGCGCCTGATTCCGGCGCTGACCGCGATAGGCGACAATCCCTATCTGTCCGCCATCCGGGCCGGGATGGTCTCAATCGTCCCCATGACCATCATCGGAGGGATCTTCATGATTGTGGCCAATCTTCCGATCCCGGGATGGGAGCAACGGATTGCCCGATGGCTTCCCCTGCTCAATGTGCCGATGACGGCGACGTTTGGACTCATCGCGGTGTTCGCCTGCTTCGCAGTCGCCTACGACCTCGGAAAACAGATGCGACAGGAAGCCGTGGTCAGCGCGTCGATGGCGACCGTGGTGTTCCTGATGATTCAACTCGGCTACAACGAGGACAAAAAGGAGTGGTTTCTCCAGATGCCTGGTCTGGGATCGCAGGGACTGTTCACCGCCATCCTCGTCGGACTCATTACGGTACGCGTTCAGAAGTACTTCACCGACCAGAACCTGGTGATCCGACTGCCCCGCAATGTTCCGGAGGTCGTCTACGAATCCTTCCTGTCGCTGACTCCCTTCCTGTGCCTCATCGTGTCATTTTGGCTGATCCGGTACGTGTTGGGAGTGGACATCAACGCCGGGATCCAAAAGGCGCTGTCGCCGCTCGTCTTCGCCCTGAATACGCTCCCCGGGATCCTGCTGTACGCCTTTCTGGTCACGCTGCTGTGGTCGGTGGGAATCAACGGGGACAACACCATGGACGCCATCGTGGCGCCTATCTTCCTGGGATACCTGACCGACAACGCCGCAGCCGCCACGCACGGACAACCGCTTCCCTACATCACGGCCCTCGGGTTCTTTACCAGCTTCGTGAATGTGGGCGGCACCGGCGCAACCCTCGCCCTCGCCCTGGTCATGCTGAACTCACGGGAGCCGGGGTACCGGAAGATCAGCCGTGTTTCACTCCCCACCCAAATCTTCGGGATCAATGAACCCATTTTCTTCGGATTCCCCATCGTACTCAACCCGGTCTTCATGGTGCCCTACCTACTCAATGCCCTCCTGCTGACGACCGGCAGCTATCTCCTGATGGAATGGGGCCTGATCCGGAAGCCCTTTGTAAGTGTGCCCTGGACCACGCCACCGATCATCGGACACTACCTGGTGACAGGCGGGGATTGGCGGGCGGCAGTCTGGGGAGCGGTGTCCATTGGGTTGGCCATGGCCGTCTATTATCCCTTTGCGCGGGCGGCGGAACGCCAGCGCCTGTCCGCTGAAGCCGCAGTGACGGCGGACGCTGGAAGTCAGCGGTAGGGTCGAAAAGACGTTCCCGCAAAGAAGAGGAACGCCAGCACGGCGAGCCCCGCCCCGATGGCCCTGGCCACCCGAATGGAAAACGGGAACCGATTAAAATGCTCGGAGACCTTGGCGAAGGCGATCCACAGCGGAGTGATGGAGAACAGCCAGTACCATTGATGGACGACAATGTTCACCCAATCCGAAAGCGCCGTGTTTCCATGGGCCCGATACAGGATTCGGGTCAGCACGACCCCCAGGGTCAGGAACGCGAGCTGGGTCAGGGCAATGACGTTGATCATGGTCGGAAGGTACATCGGGATCACGCCATGGAGCCCCGGGGAAAGCAAACCCGCGTCAAGGCCCCGATGGTACCGGATAACGCGATGGCGAAGCGCGCGTGGGGGAATCCTCGCCTCCGCAGGGGAGTTGAGGCTAGGCTTACGCCATGATTTTGAATGCCGGCGGAGAAACACTCCGGCGGATCCGGGGAATCCCGAGGGGGCTGGCCGGATTGGCGCTCGGTGCGGCCCTGATCCTTCTGGGAACGGGTTGCCGGTTGGTGAAAAGCGAGACGATCCAGACGAAGTCGATGTTTGAATCCCTCGTGGGAAAAAACGGGGATCCCGGGGCCACCAATACGCTCGACATCCTTCAATCAGAAGTGATGCGAAACGCGGACATGTACGTCGGGGCCATCGCGACCGCCTCCGACGCGTTTATCAAACGGGTGGGCACCCCCGAAGCGCGACTGGCAGGGCTTCAGTGGAAACTGCTGGAGGCGACCTCAGCCTATATTGACGCCACGGGTGAGAACCCTCTTTTGGATGCAGTGGATTTCACGGTGCTCGCCACCCTGTCGCGCTACTGCATCGAGGATGAGTGGGTGGGGAAGCGCTTTGGAGAGGCGGCAAGGCCGCTGCTCGACGCCCACATTCATCAGGAGGAGGAGATCTGGAAGGTCCTGTCGCATTACCTGACGCCCGAGCAGATTCGGGATCTGGCGTCGACGCTGGACCAATACCGCGAAAAGTTTCGCGGAAAGGAGTTCGTCGCCGCAGTCCGACTTCCCGAGCTTGCGGAGGCGCTGGGCCAAAATCGGGTAGCGCCCACCGCGCGGAAGAGCACGAGCATCTTCAACCTGCTGTACCTCGATCCTCTCGCAGGACTCGATCCAGCCACCCAGGCGGTGGAACAGACCCGCATGCTCGCCCTGCGTGCCATTTATTACGCGCAGCGGGCTCCCATCCTCCTCGGCTGGCAGGTGGAACTCACCACGTACCAGATTGCGTCCCAGCCCGAGTCCCAACAAGTCCTCGGCGATTTTAAAGGTGTTTCATCGTCGGCGCAGTCCCTTGCCCGAACCACCGAATTGCTGCCGGGCCTGATCCACTCCGAACGCGAGGCGGCGCTGAACCAGTTTTTCGACGGTGTGACCCGGGAACGCACCAACTTGGTCGCCGACCTGGCGGCCCAGGAAACCCGGCTGCGCGGATTGCTCCCCGAAGTGCGCCAGACTCTGGAGGCCGGCGGCGCGATGGCCTCCTCGGTCCAGGGGGCCATCGGGTCCTTGGACGGATTCGTCCGATCTGTAAAGGCCCCGGACACTAATGCCCCGCCATCCTCCGCCCCGTCCCATCCCTTCGACGTACGGGAATATGGCCAAGCGGCGGAACGGATCGGCGCCGCAGCGCGGGAACTGAATGGCGCCTTGAACTCGCTCGACAGAACCGTGCCGGGCATCACCCGCCTCGGAGACCAGGCGACCGCCGACGCCAAAGCCGTCGTGACTCATGCCTTTCTGCTCGGCTTGGTCCTTCTGGTGGCTGCCGGCGGAATCACGGTCGTCACCGTCCGACTGTGCCGCCGCGGTTCCCCCTAAGCGGCCACCGCGGGAAGCGGAGCCGGGGCGGGGACGGACATCGGGGCCAGATGGAACGCCTCGGTGCTTGGCCACCTCACCGCAAGATCGAGTAGGCGCGATTCAACCGCGGCGATGAGATCCTCCGGAGTGCTCGTTCCCGCGGTCAGCCCCACCGTGTCTTCCGATCCAAACCAATTCGGATCGAGATCGTCCGCCGTCTGGACATGATGAACCCTCGCGCAGTGGCGACGACAGGTCGCGACCAGTTCGCGCGTGTTGTTGCTGTGGGCGCCTCCCAACACAACGACCACATCAGAGCGACGTGCCAGTGACTCGGCGGCCGACTGGCGCTGCTTGGTGGGCAGACAGACCGTGTCGCGGAAGGCCACTTCGCTCCCGGGGAATCGCCGTTTCAGAGCCTCCACCAATAGCCGGACTCGTTCCACGGGTTGCGTGGTCTGCGAGACCACCCCAAATCGATCCCGGAAGACGACGAGATCCAGGTCGGCTTCCGTGAGGATCACGTCCGCTTCGGGATGATCCCCGGTGAGTCCTCGCACCTCCACGTGGTCCCGCTGCCCAATTACCACCGGATGATACCCTCGACGCACCAACTCCCCCAGTGCCCGGTGGGCGAAATGAACCAGGGGACAGGTGGCATCCAGCAAGCGTCTTCCGGTGGCGCGGATCTCCTCCCGCCGCCGGTCGCTCGTGCCGTGGGCGGTGACCACCACCGTGTCCGTGGTCACCGCAGAGAGATCGTTTTCGAGACGCAGACCCTGGGAGCGGAGCCGCGCCAATACGTGCTCATTGTGGACCAACTGCCCGAGGATCGTCGCCGGACCGCGGGCGGCTTCGGTTTCGGCCAGGGCCAGGGCATCCCGCACCCCAAAGCACATTCCCAGGTGTTCTGCGCGAAGAATGTTCATGCTCAATACGCTTTGAATGACAAAGTAGATCGATTTCAACCCGCGCGGCGGCGCCAGGTCTCCCTGGAATCAGGATTTCCTCGACTGGGCGACAATCTCCGCAAGCTGTTCAATGTGTCGCTGGAACGCCTTGCGTCCGGCCGGAGTCAACGAGCAGGTGGTCAGGGGACGGTTGTCCCGGTATTCCTTGGTAATGGCGACAAATCCGGCCTCCTGAAGGGTTCGGATGTGCGTGGTCAGGTTACCGTCCGTCATTTGGAGAAGGTCGCGCAGTTCGGTGAAGGACAGCTCGGGCGTGGCAGCGAGTGCCGCCATCATTGCGAGCCGCCCCTTTTCGTGGATCACCCGATCCAGTTGAAGGAAGGGCTCCGGATTCACTCGAGCCGTTTCCTCTCGACCAGGAGCAGCCAGGCCCCGGCGGCGAGATGTCCGAGGCCAAAGGTCAGCGCCATGGCGAAATGTGCATTCCGGAGCCCAAGATCGCCGGCTCCCGGCTTTGCCAGCAGGGTGAACAACCCCGCTGCGACAAACGCCCAGCCCAGCAACCGGATTCCCCGGAGAGTAAAGTGTCCCGCAGCGTGCAACCCAAGCCCGTAAAGGATCATCCAGACCCCCGCCAGGGGTTCCGCTCGGAGAGGCGACAGGCCCAGCAGGCTGGAGACCGTCCCGATCAGGGCGACGACGATGGGGGGCGTCATGGCGGACAGCACCCGTCGCGTGGGCGGTGTCCAAAAGGGCTCCGCGGCCCGCAGGGCCTGACGCCTCACCCGAAAACCCGCAAAGGCCACGGCCAGGAGCGCCACCGCCACCCAGAACACCACGAACTGCCGGTCGTCCCGACCCGCCCAACCCAGCACGCCAAAAGCCCCGGCTGCCGCACCGAGGGCTCCAATGCCCACCAGCGTCGGCCCCAGCGCCCGGCGGTAGAGCGCCGCACGCTCCATCAGGAGGCGGATCGTCTGCAGTTGCTCCGCCGCCTCGCGCTCGTCCATGAAACTACTTTGAACCGCAAAGTTTACCTGTCAACCTGGAATCCTCCCGGCCGATTCGCGGCTGGGCAAGGCGCGAAGTGCCTGTTAATCTGACTCCGGTCCGTGGCTCTGCCCTTTCGGACCGCTTTCATGAACTCCGTGTCGTCGCTCCTCCGAAGGATGGGAATCCTGATCGCGGTATTCGCCGTGTGGACCCAGGCCATCGCCCAATCGCCCGCATCCCCTCCCAAGCGCAGCCAGGCCGACTTGGAGACCCTGCTCGGGCCGATCGCACTGTATCCGGACCCGCTCCTTTCCATCGTGCTTCCGGCGTCGTGTTATCCCCTGGAGATTGTCGAGGCCGCCCGGTTTGTCGCCAACACCAACAACATCCCCAAGATCGATGAGCAACCCTGGGACGTAAACGTGAAGAGTGTGGCCAAGATTCCCGCGGCATTGGCGAAGCTGAACGCGGACCTCACGTGGACCTCCAATCTCGGCCAGGCCTTCCTCGATCAGCAGAAGGAGGTCATGGACACCATCCAGATCCTCCGCAACAAGGCCCAGGCTGCCGGCACGCTGAAAACGTCCGAGCAGCAGATTGTCATTGTGACCAACATGGTCACCGAAAAGACGATCGAAACCAAGGTGGTGGTCGTCACCAACACCATTGTCCAGATTGAACCGGCAAACCCGCAGGTGGTTTACGTGCCGCAATACGTCCCCACCGCCGTTTACTATCCACCTCCGACCTATAATCCAATGACGCCCCTGATCACGTTCGGGGTTGGCGTGGCCGTCGGAGCCATCATCGCCAACAACTGCGACTGGCACTACGGCGGCGTCTATGTCGGTGGCGGATGGGGCTATCACGGCGGATACCATGGGGGCTATTACGGCGGGAATAACAACGTCAACATCAACATCAACAATAACAACACGATCAACAACATCGGGAATAACAACAATATCGGGAACAACAACCGCCCCAGCACCCAGCCGGGACAGGCCTGGAAACCCGACAGTTCCCGTCTCCGCACGTCTGGCGCCCCCGGTTCCGCGACCGCCTATCAATCGCGGGAAGCCCGGGGTTGGGGTTCGGGAGGTGGCGCGCCTGCGGCGTCCACAATGCCGTCCGCAGGCAATCGCCCGTCAGGCTCATCGTTCCCCGGTTCGGGCACCCGGCCCTCCACCGGAACCCTTCCGGCAGGAACGCCTGCCACGGCGTCCCGTCCCACTTCGATGCCCAATACTCCGGCAAATCGACCTTCGTCAGCACCTTCG
This sequence comes from Verrucomicrobiota bacterium, assembly GCA_046346705.1. Lineage (GTDB taxonomy): Bacteria > Verrucomicrobiota > Verrucomicrobiia > Limisphaerales > UBA9464 > UBA9464. The sequence goes on from JAXMHR010000001.1 coordinate 511,615, forward strand.
ATGTCCCGTCCATCCCCGTCCAACAGTGCCTTTCACGGAATGGATTCTGGATCCGCTGCCCGGGCCCAGGGCAACCGGGGCGCTGTGAGCCGCGGCGGCGGCGGCAGCGGCGGTGCCCGAATGGGAGGTGGAGGAGGCGGGGGACGGCGGCGTTGATTCCATCCGAACCAATGACTTCTATGAACCGGATTTCTGTTCGCATTCATGCCCTCACCCTGGTGGCCGGAACGCTCTTCGGCGTATTCTCCGGGAGGGCGGCGGAGCCAACCCGGACGTTCCCGTCGCCCGAGGATGCCGTCGCCGCGCTACGCAACGCCGTAACACAAGGGGACACGGCGGCCATCACCGGAATTTTCGGACCGGAAGGCGCCTACCTGATCAACCCCGATCCGGTGCTGGCCGCATCGGAGCTGAAGCGCTTTTCCCACGCGCTGTCTCAGGGATACCAGATAGTCCCGACCGGACCGAACCGCCGTGAACTGGATGCCGGCACCAATTCGTGGCCGTTCCCGGTCCCCATCGTCGAAACCGGAGGAACCTGGCGCTTTGACGCCGAGGCTGGACGCGAGGAAATTCTCAACCGTCGCATCGGAGCCGACGAGTTGAAGGTTCTGGAATCCTTGCGAGCGTTCGTTGCCGCGCAACGCGAATACGCATTGTCCGATCGCGACGGCAATGAAGTGCTCGAGTACGCCAGGAAGTTTATCAGCTCCCCGGGCAGGAAGGATGGTCTGTACTGGCCGCCCGATCTGGATGGGACGGAGAGTCCGATCGGCCCCCTGGTGGCCGCCGCACAGCAGGAAGGATACACGCCGAAAGCCGCCGGATCCCCCGACCCCCAGCCGTTTCACGGTTACTACTTCAAGATCCTGACCCGGCAGGGACGCCACGCACCGGCTGGCGCCTACGACTACATGATCAATGGCCACCTGATTGGCGGGTTTGCCGCCGTCGCCTGGCCCGCGGAATATGGCCAAACCGGCGTCATGACCTTCATCGTCAATCAACAGGGCCGCGTCTATCAGAAGGACCTGGGCGCCAAGACGGCGACCATTGCCTCGCGGATGAAGGAATATGACCCGGGCGCCGGTTGGGTCGTGTCGCCAGATTGAGTTCCCGCCGATGCGCCCGACCGCTCCCCCGATCCGACCCCGGCGGCGGATCGAAGGAATATCCGCCGTTCTCCTTCCGTTCCGGCCCGGCGGCAACGTGGATATCGACGCCTTTGCCCGCTTGGTCGAGTCCACTTGGGCCTCGGGTTTGACCCCTGCGGTCAACATGGACACGGGATACACCAATCTCCTGACCCCCGGGGAACGCTCCGAGATTCTCGGCCTGACCAGCAGCCTCGCCCGGGGCCGTCGATTTGTCGCCGGGACGTTCATTGAAGGAATGGACGGAGACCCGACCCGGAATTATCGGATGGCGGCCAATGCCATCGCCTGCGCCGGAGGAATTCCCATCCTGTTTCCCTGCTCGGCGGTGAAATCCCTGCCAGGACCGGAACTCATCTCCGTATTCCGGGGTGTGGCCGCCGAGTGCGAGGAGTTCCTCGGATTTGAATTGGGGGAAATGTTCGTTTCGTTTGGACGCATCTGGGATTTGGAAACCTTCCGGGGATTGCTCGCAATCCCCCAGCTCAAGGGCGCCAAGCACAGCTCGCTTTCACGGGAATTGGAGTGGGAACGCCTGGCGGTCCGGGACCAACTGCGGCCCGAGTTCAAGGTGTACACGGGAAATGACCTGGCCATCGATCAGGTGATGTGGGGCAGTGATTATCTCCTCGGCCTGTCCGCATTTCACGTCGAGGCCTTCGCGGCGCGGGACCGGTTTTGGGAGGCCGGCGATGCACGGTTCCACGAACTCAACGACTGGCTCCAGTATCTCGGCATGCTCGCTTTCCGGGATCCTGTTCCCGCCTATAAACACACGTGTGCGCAATTTCTCCATTTGCGCGGGAGGATTGCCTCACCGGAACCGCATCCGCGCAACGCCCGTCGGCCCGACTCCGACCTCGCCCTTTTGGAGGGAATAGCCCGCCGGCTGGATGCGCTCGTGGTGGCATCCTCGACCTAGGATTCTCGTCTTCTGAATGTCCGGTTTCCTTCCGAAGATGAACGTTCCCAAACTGTCGAGCCTCCGGACCGTGGAGGAGTTCCGACGCCACCTGGACACTCTGGGATTGGAGATTCCCGTTTCGGATTCTCCGGCGCATTCCCACTTGGGGACACCCCTCCCCAACGGCAACGGACTCCCCCGCACCCCGGGCAACCGATTCGCCATTCTGCCCATGGAGGGTTGGGATGCGACAACGGAAGGCCGGCCCACGGATCTGGTTCGCCGCCGCTGGCGACGGTTTGGTGAGAGTGGCGCCAAATTGATCTGGGGCGGCGAGGCGGTGGCCGTGCGCCCCGATGGACGGGCGAATCCACACCAGTTGATCCTGAGTCCTGAGGCCACGCCCGATTTTGCCGCCCTCCGGGAGGAACTGGTGTCCGAACATTCCCGCCACTCTTCAACGGACGACCTTCTGGTCGGCCTCCAATTGACCCACAGTGGTCGGTGGGCGCGTCCAACGGATTCCCGCCGCCTCGAACCCCGCATCGCCTACCGGCATCCGATCCTGGATGCCCGTTCCCAGGTCGCCGATGACCGGGCCCTCCTGACGGACACTGAGCTATCCGACCTGGTCGGCGATTTTGTCGCTGCGGCGAGGCGGGCTCGTGACGCCGGGTTTGACTTCGTGGACGTGAAGCATTGCCACGGCTATCTCGGACACGAGTTGCTGAGCGCCGTGGACCGTCCCGGACGCTATGGCGGCTCTTTGGAGAACCGGATGCGCTTTCTTCGGGAAATCGTCGAAGGAATCCGCCGCGACGCACCCGGGCTGGCGATCAGCGTCCGGTTGAGCCTGTTTGATCAACTGCCGTTCCAGAAGGGTCCGGATGGCGTGGGGATTCCCGTGCCGTGGCACGGCCCGTACCCGTACGCCTTCGGGGGAAACCCCGCGAACCCATCCCAGATTGCTTGGGAGGAACCCCTGGCCTTCCTGAGAACCCTGCTGGCCCTGGGCATCCGCTTGGTGTGCCTGACCGCCGCAAGCCCCTATTACAATCCCCACCTACAACGTCCCGCCATGGTGCCCCCGAGCGACGGGTACCTTCCTCCGGAGGATCCGCTGGTAGGTGTCGTCCGGCAAATCCAGGCTGTGGCGCACGTGAAGCGGGAGCTTCCAGACCTCATCGTGGTGGGATCCGCCTACAGCTATCTCCAGGAATGGCTGCCCGCGGTGGCTGAGGGCCAGATTGTGGCGGGACATGTCGATCTGGTGGGACTCGGTCGGATGGTGCTCAGCTATCCAGACCTTCCCCGGGACGCAATCGCCGGCCGGGCTCTCCAGCGCCGCAAGGTGTGCAGGACGTTCAGTGAATGCACGACCGGGCCACGGAACGGACTCGTGAGCGGATGCTATCCCTTGGACGACTTCTACAAGCAGCATCCCGACGCGGTTCGTCTGAAGGAACTCCAGCGGAAGCCCTGATTCAGCGGCCGGGGAAAACTTAGGGGAAACCCCTTCACGCAGAGGCTGCGCGCATCGAGGTGACGGAAGGTTGGCTGGCCGACATGGATTCGAACCATGAATAAGGGCTCCAAAGACCCCTGTGTTACCATTACACCATCGGCCAACGGCGGGCGAAACCTATGGAGATGGATTGGCCCGGCAATCCAAATTTTTCCCATGACCGTCGGATTGGTACCCGCGGATCAGCCATAATCGACACGGAACGTGGTATCCCTTCCCCGGTTTTGGATTTGAGATCCACGCCATTCCACACGCCAATCGCAGAGTTGTGCGGACCAAAACGCAACCTTCGTTGAGATGAAGGCGCTTCCGGAAATGGGAAAGTCGCTGGACTGAAACCCTCAGCTACGTCCGAACGCAGATCACTTCAGTGATAATCTCCGGTCCGTTTCGTCCGGAAGCGACGTTCCAAGGGATGGGACGATAGTGGCTACATTATGGGGACTTTCCGGATGGAATCCCCAGAGCGCGACGCAAGTGGGGTTCCAAACCGCGGGCGCAATACTCGAACCCCAGGGAATTCGGGTGCACTCCATCCACAAGGCCCGAGGCCTGCCGGCGGGAAAGCATTTCCAAGCCATCCACAAACGAAATGGCGGAATCCCCCTCCCGCTTCCGCGCCTCCACAAACTCGCGAGCGATCCGACGTTTGGATTCCTGCGTCGCCCGTGTTTCCTCCGAAATCGCTTCCTGCGGAAACCAAAAGGGGCCGACCACGAGGATCGGAGTCCCCGGATGCTTCCGCCGGAGGAAGTCCACAAACCCGGGGAGGGTCGCACGAAAAACCTCCGCCGATGGATTGGCCCAGTAGTCGAGGACATACGCGGCGGCATCGATCTCGGCCATCGCCGCGGCCAGCGCGGGCTCGCCGAGTCCGCATCCGCTGAAACCGAGATTCACGAAATCCACATTGAGGGACCGCCCCAAGATGGCCTCATAACTGAGCCCTGTGTTTTCCGTACACCCTCCCTGGGTGATGCTGGAACCATAAAAGACCACCGGCTTGGGGAGGGCGAAGGGAGCGGGAGGAAGCAGCGAGGATCCTGGATCCAGCCGAAAGGAATCGAGGTGCAGCCCATTGTACAACGGAAGGTACAGGGTGACCTCGCGCAGAACCCGCTGGTTTCCCAGCAAGCCTTCGCACTCGATCCGTCCCCGGTCATCGGGCCACGTGCTGCCGCGATACTCGCCATCCACATACAGGTCCAATCCACTCTGCCCCACGGTCGTCATGTGATGCATCCGCGATGTACTCGGATTTCCGCCCCGGAAATGCAGTCGGGTGGAATCGGTGCGAAACCGAATGCGCCCTCCGGAGGTATTCTGGGCCAGTCCCCAGACTTCGGGAGGAAACGTGTCCTTGAGGCGCGCGGGCAACCGCCGAAGCACCGGGCGATCCTCGGAAAACCACGCCAGTCCGCTGACCTGAATCCGCGCGTCCGGCCAAGGGATGACCAGCGCGTCGGGGACACTCGCGAGTTCTCCCTGCGCGCATGCGACGACCACGCCACTTGCGCAAACCAAGGCCAGAAGACCCAAGCGCCCGGAAGCCATGTCAAATGGGCTCAGAATGACTCGGACCGGTCAATCACCGGATCGATTTCCGGATAGGATTCCCGGCGCAGACCAACCCGATCCCGGCGTTATTCACTCCGAGCGTGTCTGCCTACCGATGGCTTTTCCCCTCGCGAATTGCGGGGGGCCTCCCTAATTTCACGACATGCTCGTACTGCGCCTACGACTCTCCACCGCGTGGCTGCTCGCCGGTTGGCTCGGAGTGTCGGCATCCGCAGCGTCCGCCCCAACCGCGGACGCCATCGCGAAGCTCCCGCCGCCGGCCACGCGCGCCGTGGATTTTACCCGGGACATCCAGCCCATCCTAGGATCGGCCTGCGTCAAGTGCCATGGGCGGGGCAAGGCCAAGGGGGATTGGCGCATCGATACGCGGGAAACCTTCCTCCAGCCCGGGGAGTCCGGTCCTCAGGTCAGCTCGGGAAACAGCGCCCAGAGCCGGTTGATCCATCTCGTGGCCGGGACCGATCCCGACAGCATCATGCCCAAGAAGGGAACGCGCCTGACCCCAGAGCAAGTGGGACTCCTGCGCGCCTGGATCGATCAGGGCATGGTCTGGCCCGCGGACGTCACTTTCGCAAAACCGCCTGATCGGAACCTTCACCCACGCACCCCGGCCCTCCCCGCTTCGGCCGAAACGAATCCACTTGATCGACTTTTGGCCACCTACTTCCAGCGTCACGGACTCTCGGCGCCGGCCGTGGTCGAGGACCGCCTGTTTCTTCGGCGGGCTTCCCTGGATATCACCGGACTGCTCCCCACTCCGGAGGAACTGGCCGCCTTCGAGTCGGATTCGACCCCGGACAAACGGACCCGGAAGGTCGCCCAACTCCTGTCCGAGAACGGCCGGTACGCCCAACACTGGCTGACTTTTTGGAACGATCTCCTCCGAAACGACTACAAGGGCACAGGCTACATCGACGGAGGTCGGAAACCGATCAGCGCGTGGCTCTATGCGGCGCTCCGGGACAACAAACCCTATGACCAGTTCGTCCGGGAACTGGTCAATCCCACCGAGGCCAGCGAGGGATTCACCCGCGGCATCGTCTGGCGCGGCACGGTAAATGCCTCCATGACGCCGCCCATGCAGGCGGCGCAAAACATCGGACAGGTCCTCATGGGCGTGAACCTTAAGTGCGCGTCCTGTCACGACTCCTTCATCGACGACTGGCAGCTCAGCGATTCCTACGGGCTCGCCGGCATTTATGCCGAGGAGAAGTTGGAGATGGTTCTGTGCGACAAGCCCACCGGGAAATTTGCCCCGCTCAAATTCCTGTTCCCGGAACTCGGCGCCGTGGACGCCTCGGCGGCGCGCCCAAATCGCCTCGAGCAACTGGCCAAGATCATCACGGCCCCGTCCAACGGACGCCTTCCCCGAACTGTGGTCAACCGGCTTTGGGCCCGCCTCCTCGGACGCGGACTCGTCGAGCCGCCCGACGTCATGCAGAACGAAGCCTGGGATCCCGGCCTTCTCGACTGGCTCGCCGAGGACCTCGTCTCGCACGGGTGGGACCTGAAGCGGACCATTGGCCTGATCATGACTTCGCGGGCCTACCAACTCCCGTCTGTGAGCCTGCCGGAGAAGCCCGATCCGGATTTTGTGTTCCGCGGTCCCGGGATCCGGCGCCTGACTGCGGAGCAATTCCGCGACGCACTCGGTTCACTAACCGGAGTGTGGCAGGATAAACCGGAAGGTGGTCTCGACGCCCTCCTGGTGGAACCCGGAGCGACGCGTCCGCTCGCGGCGGAAGCCCTCTGGATCTGGTCGGACCCGCACGGTGCTTCCGGAGTGCCTCCGGGAACCAGCGCCTTCCGCCGAAGCCTCCAGCTTCCCGCCGCGGCCACCGAGGCCACCCTGTTTACCCACGCCGACAACTCCGTGCGAGTCTTCGCCAACGGAACGCGGATCAAGGGATCCGATGCGCCCGACTGGAGCCAATCCGGCGTGTATGACCTGCGCAAGGCGCTCCGGCCCGGCACCAACGTCCTCGTCCTAGAAGGATTCAACGGGGGCGACGGTCCCAATCCCGCGGGACTGCTCGCGTATCTCAAACTCCGGATCCAGGACGGCACCTCGGAACAAATTCTGGACCTGGCGACCGACGGAGCATGGATGTGCACCACCAACGCCTTCGATCCCGCGAAGGCCATCCCGGAGGATTCCGCTTGGACCGCGGCCCGGGTGCTGGGCCCACCCGGCATGCAGCCGTGGGGCATCGGCGACGCCTTGGCTCAACGGGTCGCCGGCCGTTCGGTGTATGGCAACGTCCGAGCCTCGCTGACTTCGGCGGATCCGCTCGCCCTGGCCCTCGGACGACCGAACCGCGAACAGGTCACCACGGTGCGACAATCCACGCCCACCACCATTCAGGCGCTGGAATTGACCAACGGTGAAACACTCTCCCGACTCCTGAAACAGGGCGCGGAACACCTCATGACGACCGGAACCGACGGTCCGACTCTGGTGGACCGCGTCTTCACGCAGGCACTGTCCCGTCCCCCCACGCCCCGCGAAGTTCAACTCTCGGTCGAACTGGTCGGCCGTTCCCCGCAGCGCGAGGGCATCGAGGACTTTCTCTGGAGCGTCGCCATGCTTCCCGAATTTCAATTGACCTTCTGATCCCATGAACCCGCGAGACTTCACCCGCCGTTCGTTCGTGCAATCCCTCGGCGCCGCCACATTGGGAGCGCTGTCGGCCGGATACTCCCGTCCGCTCCTCGGCGAGGAGATCGCTGCACCCCTCGTGCCCACCGCCGACTCGGTGATCGTCCTCTGGATGGGCGGCGGCATGGCGGCGACCGAGACGTTTGATCCCAAGCGGTTCACGCCCTTTGAAAAAGGCATGGACCCGAAGTCGGTGCTGTCCACGTTTCCGTCGATTCCCACGGCGGTGGATGGCATTCGGTTCAGCGAGGGCCTGGAGAATCTGGCCCGGGTCATGGACCGCGGAACACTCATCCGCAGCTACACCGCAGGTGACCTGGGGTTCATCCTCCATTCGCGACACCAATATCACTGGCACACCGGATACGCCCCGCCGCAAAGCGTCGCCTGCCCCCACCTGGGCGCGGTCATCGCCCGAACGCTCGGGCCCAAGGACCCGGCGGTGCCGGCCTTCATCAATATCGGACAACGCCTCGACGTGGGCGAGGGTGAGGAACTCAAGGCCTTTACGACCGCGGGATTCCTCGGCAGTGAATTCGGCCCCTTCAACGTCCCGTTTCCGGACGCTGCGAAGGATGTCGTCACCCCCCCCGGGGGGCATGAGCCCCGCACGGTTCGCCAACCGCGACCGGTTCTACCGGCAGCTCGTGGAAGCCTCTCCGATCGGCCAGCTCGGCAGCGGATACCAGAAGGACTCCCTCCTCCGTTCGCTCGACAACGCGAACCGGCTCCTCAGTTCACCGGCCGCGCAGGCCTTCGACCTGACCCGGGAAAAACCGGAAATCGTCGCCAAATACGTGCCCGGCGGATGGGATTTTTCGAGCCGGCTGGGCGGCGACTTCTCCCGGGAAGGCAGCTACGAAAAGGCGAACATCCAGCGCTTCGGACTCGGCTGCCTCCTGGCGCGGCGACTCGCCGAGGTCGGAGCCCGCTACATCGAGGTCACCACGGAATACATCCCCTTCCTCAACTGGGACACCCATGAGCACGGCCACGAAAAGCTGGTCAACATGAAGCGCGCCATCGACGGCGCCATTGCCCAGCTGGTGCTCGACCTGGAGGAACGCGGCATGCTCGACCGCACGCTGATCGTCGTCGCCAGCGAATTCAGCCGGGACATGATGCAGGAGGGAAAACCCGACAAGCCGATCAAGGACCAGGTGCCGGTGCCCGAACGCATCGAATCCCTCACCCATTACGGAATGCACCGTCATTTCACAGACGCCGGTTGCGTCCTGCTGTTCGGAGGAGGGATCCGCAAGGGACACCTCCACGGCATCACCGCCGACGAACGACCCTGCAAGACCCTCAAGGATCGCGTCGTCATTGAGGACCTGCACGCGACGATTTACCGCGCGATGGGCATTTCCCCCAAGCTCGCTTACGAAATCGAAAAGCGTCCGTTCTACGTCACCCGAGACGGAGTCGGGCAACCCGTCGCCAACCTGTTTTCGAAACCCGTTTGAACCGCTGCGTCCCATGTTCTCGTTCCGACGCACGAAGGAGAATGCCCTGACCCTGAAGACGGCTCCGGGAACCTCGGAATTTACGATGTACACGGACACGAAGGACGGCGTCGCCGTCCTTGTCTGTACCGTCTGCAAAACTGTCCTGCACTACGACGCCCGCTGCATTGGCGACCTCCATGCCATGCTCCAGGCGCACGGGGACTGGATGGAACTGGGTGGCGCCGACGAGCAGAAGCCGGCGAAGGAAGGCACCGTGGAAGCGTGGGGCCGATCTCCCAAGAATCCGATCGGAGGTTGGTACGGACTCAAGAAGGGCCTGCGGGGACGATTCGGAGTGTATCTTCCCCCGCTGATGGAAGCCCTGGGACTCTGCGAATTGGAGCACCAGCCCAAGGGCAATCGCATGCGGGCGAAGTGATGTCGGGCGCCATCGGAGTCACCAACTCGCCGTGACGCGGAGGTAGTAGGATTCAGTGCCCGGCGCGCCCAAGACCTCAGTCGAAATGCCGATTGAGACGTCCAAGGGCAGCTGCGAATTCTGATCGATACGAATCCCGGTTCACGGAGCCGGATTCGGAGGCGCCTTTGGGGGCGGGGGGGGCGAGGATTTGAATACGCTCTTCAGTGTTTGGAACGGCTGCAGCGGGATGAGCAGGAAGGACGGGACGTGCCTTAACTCCGCCTCCGGCTTCTCAAGAGTTCCCGTGATGTCGTATTCCATCAGCTTGGTAAACGGGCTCAGGACCAGATTGACAAGGGGCCCGAACAGGGGGACGTCGCGGAGTGGTTCCGCCTCGAGAACCAGATGCAGGCGTCCGTCAAAATCCACCGGACCGCGCATCTGCAGCCGCATGGCGGGCGACAGGAGTTCAACGCGACTGAAATCCACGGACCGGTTCGTGATGGTGAAGAGCGCGTTGCCGTCCCGGAACTTTGCGGTCCCAAGTCCCGGCGAAACGCTTTCGAACGCGGGGGACATCATCCCGAACAGGGGCAGGTCCCAGAGGTATCCATTCCGAAGCTGTGCGTTGCCGAATCCCTTCCACGGACGGTCCTGCCGCCCGTGTCCCTCAAGCACGGTCACCTCGCCGCTGAGAACGCCCTCCAGATGATTGGTGCTCATGCTGAGATCGGCGATGAGGCGGGACAGGTCGACATCCGCGTAGGAGGCGTTGAAGTGGAACACCGCGTCGTCGCGATCCCCTGCACTCACTCCCACATTGGCGCTCACCAACCCCCCGTAAAAGCCTCCCGCAACATTGGTGATGCTGATGTGGTCCCCTTCCCAACCCACCGTCGCCAGCAGATTCTCAAATTCGAAGTACCACCACTGGAATCGCGGAACGCTGGCCTGGAACACCACGCTACCACTGGCATCGTCAGTGACGGGGATCGCCCCGTTGACCCGCACGGTCGGTGCCTCGAGGAATTGGTACGGCGCGAGAACCTTCGCCGTCTTCGGGCCGATCGCCCGGACCAACGATGCGACATTCAATGTCGAAAATCCGTTGGTGATGTACAGAAGCTGGGCCGGGATATCGTAATGCAGGACGGGAACGCGGGCTACGTTCGTCCCCTGAAACAGCTCCGTGCCGGTAAACACCAACTGGAGATTGGTATAGTTGAGAGAGGTCCTCAACTCGGTGATCGGTTCGCCGCGGTAAGTGGCGTTGGTCAGGGCCACCTTCAGATTCGCACCCGTCCGCGCCGGGTCACCGATGCGTCCCCACGCCTCGCCGGAAATCCATGGCGGGTCGGTGATCCGAACGAGGTCCAACTGCATGTCCAGCCCTGGGGACCGGAACAAGGCCGCAATCTCCAGGGGGTTGAGCGCGCCATTGAGCGACACGTGCCAGTCGCCGGATTCCGGGACCGCCTCCACGCCGGCCATCAAGGTCCCGGAAGGGATCCCGAGGGTCAGTCCCTCCACACGCCAGAATTCCGGGGTCAAATCGAATGGGATCCGAACTTCCTGAAGGGTCAGATCGCCGACGCCAAAATTGGTGGACCGGATTTCCCCATGCGCCACCAGAGTCTTGCCGAGGTCGCGCAGGGATTCCGCAGACTCCAGGGGCGTCCCGGAGAGCCTGGAGTTGGCCCAGGCTTCAAACTGAATCGAGCTTCCGCTGTGAACCCCGCTGTTGGTCAATTGCTGCCACGTCGAGGGAGGCAGGACCGATTCCAGAAGCAACGGCTCCGCGCTTCCCCGGATCCGAATCCCCACATCCCCGTTTGTGGCGGACACCCAGGCGCTGCCCGAGACCGCGCCTGCAGGCACCCGAAGGTCGAGCCCCTCCAACCGAAGAGTCCCCTGCGACCAATCCGCAGTCGCGTCGAGTCGGTCCGCGGAATGTCGCGGGGTGACATGGACGTCGGTCGCCGTCACCCGGGTTTGGAGACGCCAGGGGGCCAGATTCGTCCAGAATCCAGCGACCACCGGCATGTCCTTCGGAGGCACCGGCAGCGCACTGCCCCGCACCTCGATCCGAAGAAGTCTCGCCTGCTCCGAAACAGCATCCTCCGCCTTCAGCTTCCAATCCAGAGCCACAGGTCTCCATTGGTCGGGGGGGTTCCAGGTGTGGACGGCCAGGACGAGGTTCGAAACGGCGACCCACCGGGAGTGAACTTCCTGCGCCGTCAGTTCCACGTCCGTCGCAAATCCCGGACCCGCCGGCGCCCCAAGTCGGGCGATCGCACGGGACGGCTCCACGGCACTGGTGAAACCCACCGAACCCGGAGCGACTGGACGGGACTGCGTCACCCCGTCCACTTGCAAGCGGCCCAATCGTCCCTGCTCATGCACCAGGGACCGTGCGGCGAGCGTCCAACGGGCGGAGTCCGGCAGGGCGTTGGTGGGATTCCACTCAGCATCGAGATGAAACCGCAGGGAATCCAGAGCCCCCCAACGCGTATGCGCAGCGTCCGACTGGAACTGCACGGCGGCATGGGAAATCCCCGGGACACTTCGGGCGGGCTGGACGTCCACGCTGAGACGGATTCCATCGAACTGACCAAAGCTGCTCCTCGCCCCCGCGGTGGTCCCTCGGAACTGGACCACCGATTTCGGCAGATCGGCGCCATTGACCGCGAACTGGAGTTCCACTCGCGGCGGATCGGTGAATTCCATGCGATCCATTTCGTTCAGGATCCGGGCCAGCGCCGGATTCCGGAAATCGGCAGCCTGTCCGGAGGGACGCTTCCGACCCAATTGCCGGCTGATTTCGCTCACCGAACCCATGGCTTCCAAGGTCACGCCATTGACGTCGGCGTTCAGCCAGGTGAGGCGCCAGACATCATCCACCCCGAATTCGATTTCTCCCGAAAGATCCTCCAACCGGAGCACCGCCGCCGGCTCCCCCGGTGCCCCTTCGATCGCGCGGGCGGCCGTGCCACCGGACAAAGAGATCGCCCCGAGACGCGGCGGCGAGAACCGGAACAGCGGCTTCCAATCGAAACGGAACCCCAGCTCCCGGACGAGCAGAGGTTTGCGGTCGGATTCGCCCCGGATCCGAATATTGACCTGATCCGCCAACAGTCCCCGGAGTGGGACAAACCGGATTCGGCTGTAATCGAGTTCCAAGCCCTGCTCCCGGACAACCTCCAAGACCGGCTCCTTGAGAAACCCGGGAAGCCCAATGTACGCCAGGTGGAAGAAGCAATAGACCACCAGGGCGACCAAAAAATAACCGCTCCGGACACAGAATCGGAAACCACCCCAGCATATTCGAAGCACGCGCCGCCCCGTCCCGGTCCCGGCACCGGCTTCGGGAGTCTGGCACGGATCGGGGGAAGGGATCACGGCACGCCGAGGTCGCGCAGGACGTCCAAATACAGGGCACCCGGGAATTCAAACAGGAATCCGTGTGCGTCGCCGTCGCTCTGGGCCGTCGCGTACTGATTGCCGAGCGGAGTGGGCCCTCCGAACCGAAGGGTGAGCTGCTCCAGCGGCGATTCGGGAGCCATCGCCAAGGTCACCAAGTAATCCGTCTCGGGAAACTTGAGCAGGTCCAATTGGCGCGTCCCCAGCAGTGGTCGGCGGGCGGCATCCAGATGTCCCATGCGATACAGGGTTTCGTTGAGCGCCTCGTCATAGAGAGGACCCAGCACGGAAGTCCTGGACTGCCATTTCCTCTCCGAATTCCGGGTGACCAAATTGGTGACGCCCTTCCGCACCACGGTGATCTGGGTGACATTCGTCGGATCGAACCGCAGCGACCGGAGATAAGGCGCGGAATCCGGCAGTCGATAGGCTTCGGCGAGTGGAATGGAATACACCGGCATCTCGTCAGCCCGGCGCGCAAAGATTTTGTCCAGCCCGTTGGTCGCCCCCAGGGAGAAGCGCACGAGTTCATTGGTCCCTGTGCGAAGCACCCACTCCCGGTCGGACCGATCCAGCCCGAAGCGCTTTAAGTCCGCCGGGACATCCTGGGAGAACTCGACAATCTGAATTCCCACCAACTGGGAGAGGAGCTGTGACACGCGCCCGGAATCCGCCGGATGCGGCGGCGTCCCGGCAATCACCCAGTTCGTTCCCCGGCGATCCAACACCGCATGGTTCGATCCCATGCGAAACTCGATCTGGTCCGCTCCGGCGAGGTCGGGCAGGAAGTTTCGGTCCCGAAAGTTGGACAATGGCAGCCTCAAAACCTCCGCGGACTCCACCGGCACGAGGACGAGATTGGTGTTCGCCATCCGCCGGGCGAAGACAAAGTCCGGGGCATTGGTCGGGGATCGGCCAAACTGAACCCGGACGAGATCGTTGGTGCCGCGACCCACGATCAGTTCCGACTCGGCGGGCTGAAGTCCGAGCGGACCGAGGTCCACCGGGACGGAATCCGCCACAAACCCGGCAACGCGGGTTCGCGCCAGCGCCCCCAGCAAGGTCTCAATGCGCCCTCCGTCCGCCCGGGCAGTCAACGGACGGACAAGACGCCACGCGCCCGTCCGGGGTTCCTTTTCCGCAACAAATCCGGACTTCCCCCGCACTTCAATTCGGTCGAACGGCGTGCCGGTCAGGTCAAACAACGAGCGGTCCCGCCAGGAATCCGCCGAACGGGGAATTGAAGACAGGAAGGAATCGTCGGCCGTGTAAATGCCGTCGGCACCGACCCGCTGGAAATAGAATTGTCCTCCGAGCGGCGTCGGCCCTCCGAGCCGAAACAGCGTCGCGGGACCCGCCGCCATCTCCAGCTTCAGGGTCAGCGAGCCCTCTCCCAGGCCAAAGGCCTTCAGACCATTGGTCGTGCCGGACTCCACGATCTGCGAACTCGGGATGTAGGTTCGCGGACGCAATTTTCCGAGGGACTCAAGAAAGGTGTCCACCGCCGTCCCCTGCGCGCCATATCGCACCGGCAGGACCATCGCCCATCCGTTGGGGGTGCGTTCGACCCGGACCACCGCATTGGAGCGGAGCAACTCCACCGACCGCACCTCCGCAGGCACCACCGGCGCGTAGGCACCGGGCGTCGCGACTGCGGTCGCCGCCGGCTTGAGGCCCGTGACATAGAGGTATCCGCCCATCGCCAGAGCGGTGAGGAACAGGATCCAGGTGACGCGGACGTTCATGGTCTCAGTTCAACTGCGGCGCCGAACCCAGACCGCCATCCCCACCAGCAACACGCCGCCGGGCAGTCCGCCCAGCAGGGTCCAGCGAAGAACCTTGATCTGGGACTCGGTCAAATGGAGCCGGTATTCCCGGATGGGTTTGGGGCCGATGGCCAGGGATTGGGGCCGGTCCAGCAGCCAGCCCACGGCCAGATTGGCGAAGTCCCGATTGTTGGCGGTCTCGAACGGTTTCCCGAGGGACTCATTGGCAAACATGGTGGAGTCGCCAATGACCACGAGGCGTGTGGTCCCGCGACCCGCGGCGATGCCCGAAACCCCTCCCTTTTCCGCGGCGACAGCCAAGGGCATGGGCTTGCCCTTCACATCCCGCGCCGGGTCGAATGCCGCAGCACCATCCTTCACCCCCGAACGGCTGAATCCGGCGTCGCTGGTCAGGACCAGCACCTCCGCGCGGGGAGCGTCCGCCGGCAATCGATCTGCGGGAATCGGTCCCACGAGGCGCGGCAGCGGAAAGTAGAGGGCTCCCTCATCGCGACGAAGGGGAAGCACCAGCGGATGCGATCCGAAGTTGCGGGCCACCACGTCGAGCTTGGTGTAGCTGGTGAATTGCTCGTCTCCTACGTAGGCCGGAGGGGCCGCAATGCCCCAGCGTTGGAGCAGGCCCTCCAGCCCGGTTCCCTTTTCAACGGAATACGGATGCAGCAGCGCCAGGAGACGTCCCCCGCGTTGGAGGAAGGCGTCAATCTTGGTGATTTCCCCCGGCAGGAACGGGCTTGTGGGACCGGCGATGATGAGCAACTGGCAATCGGCGGGGATCTCATTGGTCGCCGCCCCAAGCCGGAGCGTTTCCACCTGGAGGTTCTTCTCGCCGGTGAGGATCTCCAGGAATCGCGAATATCCCATCAGCGGTTCCTGGCTGTCGGGGGGATGCTCCCCGTGCCCGAGCAGGTATCCGGCCTTCACCGATTCCCCCTCCTGAACGGCCGCCAAGGCACTGGTGAAGTGATACTCGCCTGCGAATCCGGAGCGCCGGATCTCCCTCTTCTCACCCGACATCACCGCCTGCGTGTCGTCCTGATTGTAAATGGACAACTGACCGGAGGTGACCACCCGGGACCGCCCGCCCCCGCCGTCAAAGACCACGAGGTTCCCGGCATCCGCTCCCAGCTTGTACTGGCTCTTTACCAATTGCGCCGAGCCCGGATTGCGGAGGTAGTCAATCACCTCGACCCGTACGTGCGGGGATCGCGCCGCGTATTCGCGGAGCATGCCGTCCACGTGGGAAAACAGATCGTCCGCCGGATTGAACACGACCGTGACCTTCACCGTGTTGGTCAGGGCCGCGAGCGTCTGAAGGGTGAGCGGCGACAGTCCAGGGTGATCGCCCGCGCGCACGTCCATCCGCCAGACATGCCGGGTGACCCCCCAGAAGTTCACCATCGCCACAATGGCGACCATGGACACCACGGACACGGTGACGCTGAAGCCAATGCGAAAGCGCCGGCCGGGCTCGAAGCTGGGACGATCGGGTTGCGGTGCCATGGGACGCGGGTTCATTTCCAGCGCCGCCCTTCGACGACCTTCTGGGTGAGGAACAGGAAGAGTCCCGTCACGCTCAGGCAAAACACCACATGCCGTGAGTCCACGACGCCCCGCGCAAAATCCTCCATCTGGCGCACGAGCGAAATGTGTTCCAGGGCACGCCCCAGCGCCCCTCCGATGCCGTCCGCAGTCGGCGGACGGAAGCTCAGCATCCACATCGCAATCCCCAGCAGCAGCGCGATCATCGCCGCCACGATCTGGCTGCGGGTCAGGGACGAGGCGAACAATCCGAGCGACATGTACACCGCGCCCACCAGAAACACCCCCAGGAAGGCCACGGCCGTCACCCTCGGATCCAGGATCAGCGTTTCGCCCGTCACCTTGCGCAGCACGGCCAGCACTCCGAGCAGCGGCAGCCAGGTCAGCACATAGAACAGGAAGGCTCCGGCAAACTTTGCCAGGACCACCTCCCAATCGCCCACCGGCGTGGTCATCAGCGCCTCGTAGGTGCCGGTCGAGCGCTCCGCGGCAAAGGTCCTCATGGTGATCACCGGCGAAACCACCAGGAGGATCACCCAGAAATACGTGCTCTGGTAAAACAACTCGGTGATCGGGGCATCCGTGGGCCGGTCGTTGAGCCAGCCGATCAGATCCATGATCGCCATGCCCGTGAGCAGCAGGGATGCCGCAATGACCACATAGCCGGTCAGCGACTGGAACGCACTGCCGAGCTCGCGGCGGACGAGGGTGAGGATGACGCGCATCAGACGGGACGGCTTCGGGGTTGGGAGACGCGACAGCCCGCCCAGGAACAGGGAATCCTCATTCCGCCTCCTTCTTGGTCCGGGTGAGATGCACGAAGATTTCCTCCAGCGAATGATGGCGGCGGGTGAGTTCGCGCAGGGGCCAGTTCCGGTCCCGCACCAGTTCAAACACCGCCGGCCGGAGGTCGGCACCGGCGCGGGGGGTCAGGGTCACCCGGTGGTACTCGCCGTCGAGCGGTTCCAGATCCAGGCGCACCAACTCGGGAAGATCCCGAAACGCCTCCCGAAGCGCCTCCGCCGTTGCCGCGATCTCGGCCACCACCCCGCCTTCCAGACTGAGCCGCTTCTCCAGATTGGCGGTGGTATCCGCCGCGATGATCTCGCCCCGGTTGAGAATCAGCACCCGCGAACAGGTCATCTCCACCTCACTGAGAATGTGCGTGGACAACAGGACGGTGTGATGGCGGGCCAACCCCTTGATGAGGGCCCGTACCGACCGGATCTGGTGCGGATCGAGTCCGATGGTCGGCTCGTCGAGGATGATCAGATCGGGCTCGTGGACGAGCGCATCCGCCAGCCCCACCCGCTGCCGATACCCCTTGGACAAGTGCCCGATGATGCGCCGCTGCACGTCGGTGAGACCGCACTGCTGGAGGACCGTATCCACCCGGGATCGACTGCGACGCCACCCGAGTCCCTTGAGACGGGCCCGGAACTTCAGATACTCGCGCACCCGCATGTCGAGGTGGATGGGGTTGTTCTCCGGCATGTAGCCGATCCGGCGGCGGACCTCGTCCGGCTGATGAAACACGTCAAAGCCCGCGACCCGCGCCGTACCGCTGGTCCCGGGAAGATAAGAGGATAACATTCGCATGGTGGTCGACTTCCCGGCGCCATTCGGCCCCAGGAATCCCACCACCTCCCCGCGCGCAACGGTGAAGGAGATCCCGTTCACCGCCGTGCGTCCGGGATAGCGCTTGGTGAGCTCACTCACCTCGATCATCGGCGTTGCGTCCATCGTGCGGAGACGCGGGACTCTACCCGCGAGCGACGGCTGCTCCCAAGGGGAAAGCGGCGGATTCACCGGACCTTCACCGCGACCTCCCCTTCCGAACGCCGCACATACTGTCCGAACTGCTCCTCCAGAATGACCGAGAGCTTGAGTTCGTCGCCCCGGGCCTTGGAGTAGGTTTGGCGCGCCAGTTGGACGAGGCTTTCGGCGCGCTGCCCATCCGCCCCGGTGATGAGAACCCCGGGACGCAGCCGGGCTCCCGCGGCGGGGCTTCCCCGCTCCACGCCCTCAATGACCAATCCTCCGCCCCGGGCCGTGCGGACGGAAATCCCCAGTCGTTTGCGAAGCAGATCATTATTGAAGAAGACTTTTTCATCGAGGAGCCGGAGCGTGAGGGTGCGGTTCTCCGAACCGCGCCGGATCTGGAGGGAAATGTCCTGCCGATCCCCGGCGCGCCCGATCTCCTCGTTGAACGCCAGCAGCGAATCGAGGTTGCGTCCATTCATGCGGACAACCTCGTCCCCTTTGCGAAGTCCGGCCGCGGCGGCGGGACTTCCCGGCTGCACCGACTGGACCACCAGGGGCCGCACCGCCGCATTCAGCCGCCCCCCGAACCAGAATCCGGCGATGGCCTCGCCCGAAAGCATCTCGCCGAGCGCCTCATTGATCTGCCGCACAGGAATCGCGAATCCGATGCCCTGTCCGTAATTCGGATTGAACACCGCCACGTTGAGTCCGATGAGCTCGCCGCGAAGATTGATGAGCGGCCCGCCGGAGTTTCCAGGATTGATGGCGGCATCCGTTTGCAGCCAGTCGGCGATGTCCAGGGGTTCCCCTTCCGGCACCGAACCGGGAGGCCGCCGGGACTTGGAACTGAGAATTCCCCTCGCGACGGAGCCACCCAGTCCGAAGGGGTTCCCCAAGGCCAGGACGGTTTCGCCCAGCAGGAGGTCGTCATTGGCGGCAATGGCCACCGCCTTGAATTTCCGCGGGGTCTTGGGCTTGAGCTTGAGAATGGCAATGTCCTTGGATCGCGAAAGAACCACGCGTTCCGCCCGGATGGATTCCGCGCCTTCCGAGTCAAAGAATTGGACCCAGATGTCGTCGGCGTCCGCGACCACATGGGTGTTGGTCAGCACATAGCCGTCCTCATCAATGACCACCCCGGATCCCCGGCTGTAGTTGGCCTCCGGCTCCCGCTCCTGACGATAATACTGCCGGAGCATCCGTTCGTAGGGATGCTCCCGCTCCACCCAGGTGCGGGTCGCAATGTTGACGACACTGGGGAGGACTGACTCGACCGCCGTGACGGCCGGGTCACGCCGTATATCCGGGGCAGCCGAGCGCCCCGTTCCCGGAACCCCGCCGGTCGCCGGCTCTCCTCCCAGGGCCATTGACCCCAGGATAACCACGAAGCAAAAGGCTCCCCAAATCTCAGTACGCATCCGGTGGAGTTTGGTCATATCTTCTTTTTCTTCAAATGGATGCTCCGCAGGTCCGCTATCGACCGCACCTCGGGCGGGACCGGCTCGGCGATTGACATAGCTGAGGACACCCGGGAAATCCAACGAGCATCATGAATCGGATTCCAGGGGATTCCTACGCACAGGCACGATGTCCCTCCGGGCAGGGCGAAACCATGCGCGACGACGCCACCCCACCGGAACGGTGGATGCAGCAGATCTGGCGGCACCAGCGGATTCATCGGGATCGCCTGCGAACCCTCGACGGCCGAACGGTGCAGGTCCTTCATCCCGGCTTTTGGAACCGGGAGGCGGGTCCGGATTTCCGGGATGCGGTGGTCCGGATCGGGGACGAACCTGCGCGCCGCGGGGACATCGAGCTGGACCGGTCGGTCAGCGGCTGGCGCAGTCACCACCACGAGGGAAATCCGGCCTACGAACGGGTGATCCTTCATGTCGTCTGGTCGGCCCCCGCCGCAACGCTCGCCCCACCCGTCTTGGCCCTCCGTCCCGTGCTGGACTCCCCCCTGGGAGAACTGTCGGCGTGGCTTGAAGTCGAAGCGCCGCATCTGCTCCCGGGAAACCTCCCCGGCGCCTGTTGTGCCCCCCTGCGGGAACTGCCCCCGACGGCCTTTGTCGGGATCGTGGCGCAAGCTGCCCGGGTCCGACTCCGCCTTCGCGCCCAGGAATTCGCCATTCGCGCCCGGGAGGCTGGATGGGACCAATCCCTTTGGGAAGGCCTGGTCAGTGCCCTCGGATACAAACACAACGTCTGGCCCATGCGGCGGCTGGCCGAGCTGACAGGCCGGGACACCCGCTTCCCAGACCTACCTTCCCAGGAGAATGCTGTCTCCATGTGGGAAGCCCGGCTGCTCGGCATCGCCGGAATGCTGCCGTCCGAACTCCCGCGGGGCGACGCCCGCCTTGCGGTCCGCCGCCTCTGGGACCTCTGGTGGCGGGAACGCGATGCTTGGGACGACAGGATGCTCCCTGCATTTCTATGGAGGACCGGGGGAGTCCGCCCGGTGAACCATCCCCAGCGACGGATCATCCTTGCCGCCCGATGGCGGGCGGGAGAATCCCTGGTCGGCGCGCTGGAGACCTGGCTTGCGGAGCCCGGAACCCGGGCCGCCCTGGTGTCCCGCCTTCGAGCCACCCTGACTCCGTCCCCCGTTCCGGGGGACTACTGGTTGCGCCACGCAACCCTCAGGTCCCGAGCCTCTCCCCGACCGATGCCACTCCTGGGAACCTCCCGGCTGGCTGAATTGGCCCTCAATGTGGTATTGCCCTGGCTGCATGCGCGGGCGTCCGCCGGGGGTGCCTCCCAGACGACGGAGGAAATCGAACGCCGGTATTTCCTCTGGCCCCCGGCCGGTGACAACGCCCAGTTGCGGCTGGCCCGCCAACGCCTGTTCGGAGGCGATCCCGGACCGGCGTTCAATACCGGCGCCTGCCAGCAGGGACTCCACCAGATTCTCCGCGACTTCTGCCGTCAGGCCGGGCCGCTTTGCGACGAATGCCGATTCCCCACCCTGGTACGTTCCCTGATCCCGGCCCTGTCCTCCTCCCCTCATCCCGGTCCTGCTGTCCCTGAGCCCCAATCGCAATCCACTGATTGACAAGAAATCGGCATCCGCACAGTTTCGCTGTCGGCACCGATGCCTCGGTAGCTCAATGGTAGAGCAGCTGACTCTTAATCAGTTGGTTCCAGGTTCAAGTCCTGGCCGGGGCACCAATCAATCCAACCCACGATGAACTCTCTGTCACGCGGTACCGGTTTCCGTTCAGCCGGGGCGGCGCTTATCTTGGGAGCCACAACCGCATCGGCAGCCATCGTTTTCGACAACACCCTCAACGTCCAACCGGGATTTGGTGCTCAGACGACCAAGGAATACGGCGACGAAATCAAACTCGCTGGAACCGACCGGTTTGTCACTGAGTTCCAATTTCAATACCGGGGTGAGTTCTCCCCCACCGCTTCTGCGCCGACCGCAACCATACGCATTTATGCCAACGACGGGCCGAGTGCGCTCCCCGGCCAGACCACTGCGCCCCGGCCGGGGACGTTGCTTTGGGAAAGTGGTCCGTTGAACCTTAAGGCGGGAAACAACATCGTGGCCCTGGCTCCCAACGTTCTCGTTCCCGGAACGATTACGTGGTCGGTCACTTTTTCCGGGCTCAGCGGGGCCGAGGGGGACCGCGCGGGACTCATGATTTCGAATCCCCCAAAAGTTGGGGGTGAACTACTCGGCGGTGTGGTTGGCAGCTACAACGATTATTGGATCAAGACGGATCCCAACGATTCCGATTCGTGGGCGTTGCGTCGGATCCAGGACGGGCAGGTCCCGGCCAATTTTTACGCGCAGGTCACCGCGATCCCCGAGCCGTCCACCCTCGCCCTGTTGTCCCTCGGGCTGGGCGGTCTCTGGCTCCTCCACCGGCGTCGAGTCGGTCACTGAACCTCCCGGCTGCGCGGGCCCCATCGCCCCATGGATTCCGGTCCCGCTGCAGGATCCCCGGTGCCTGATATCGCCCCCCTTCCCCCCCTCAGGGTCCTGATCGTCGAGGACTCCGAGTTTGACGCCCGGTTTCTCGTCAACCTGCTTCGCACGGGCGGCTGGGACGTTCAATTCCGGCGGGTCGCGGCGGCAACTCCACTGCTCGAGGCCCTCGCCGCGGAACCCTGGGATCTCATCCTGTGCGACCACACGATGCCCGGATTCAGCGCCCCCGAGGCGCTGGAATTGCTCAAGGGCACCGGGCTCGACATCCCGTTCATCATCATTTCCGGAGGAATCGAGGAGGGCGTCGCCATCACGGCGATGAAATCCGGAGCCCACGACTTCCTGATGAAGGGCTCGCTCGGACGCCTCGTTCCCGCGGTGCAGCGCGAACTTCGCGAAGCCCGCGTCCGGTCAGCGCGCCGGGCCGCCGAAGCCACCCTGAGGGAGAGCGAACTCCGATACCGGTCCGTCTGGGAGAACTCCACGGACGCCGTCCTCCTGCTGGATCTCGACGGTGTGATCCGCTTTGCCAATCCGGCGGTGGCAGGCGTCTTCGGATGGGACCCGGCGCAACTCGCGGGACAATCCCTCGACGTTCTGCAACCCGCCGACCTGCCTCCGGGCGAGTGGCTCCAGACCTTTCGGGCCGCCGGCCGGGCCAAATCGGACGAGGCCCTCGGACGCCGCCGCGACGGCTCGTCGGTCGAAATCGATCTCGCGGTCACGGGCATGCAGATGGGCGACCAGCAGTGGATCGTCGCCATCTTCCGCGACGTTACTGAACGCCGCCGTGCCGAACGGGAACTCCGCCACAGCCGGGAGGAATTCGCCGCCGCTCGCGAGGTGCAGCAGCGCCTCTTTCCCAAGGCGGCGCCGCAGGTTCCCGGCTTCGACATCGCCGGAGTCTCCCATCCGGCCGTGGCCACCGGCGGTGACTACTTCGACTACCTGTCCCTCACGGATCAATCCGTCGGCATCGTCGTCGCCGACGTGAGCGGACACGGCCTCGGCCCCTCGCTTCTCATGGCCGAGGCCCGGGCGTATCTCCGCCCGGTCGCCAAACGCTTTGAAGGAACGGAGGTCATCGTCAGCCGTATGCACGATCTGCTCGCCGAGGATTTGGGCAGTGAGCGCTACATCACCCTCCTGCTGGTGCAGTTGAATCCGGTGTCCCGGACGCTGACCTACACCAACGCGGGCCACCCCTCCGGCCAGCTGCTCGACGCCTCGGGCAACATCAAGGCGGTGCTGAAACGATCCGGGCGTCCCTTGGGGCGGCAGGGCACCACAGCCTACACGCCCTCCGAACCGGTGACGCTGGTGTCCGGAGACATCCTCCTGATGCTGACCGACGGGATTGACGAGGCCATGCGTGCGGACGGAGAGGTCTTCGGAGTTGAACGTGCCATCGAGGTGGTCCGCCAGCATCGCGACCGCCCCGCCGCGGAACTGGTGGAGCTCATTTGTCGAACTGCGACGGAGTTCACCGCCCCCGAACCGCAGGCCGATGACCTGACGGTCGTCGTAGTCAAGGTGCTGTGATCCCGGACGCCTCCGGAATCTTGCTGAGGCGCCCGCCCCCGGTTCCCTTCGCCCGCAGCCGACAGAATCCCATCACTGAAAGGGCGAGGGCCACGGACAGGAACGAGGATGGCTCGGGGACGGGACTGAACTCACCCCCTCCTGAAACCAGCCCCCTCACCGCGACTTCCAGACTCGCTTCGCCTGAACTCCACAGCGACCCCTGATGGTCCCAGGGAATTTGAAAGGAGACGACGGCAGATCCACCGCCGGTATTGCCGAAAATGAATCCGGAGAGCGGACCTTTCGGGCTCAGAACCAATGGCGAAACGCTGAAATCGCGTGAGATCAGTCCAAGCCCGGTGAGGTTCCCAGTGAGTACCCCCTGATCGATGGCCACCACATGATCTGCCGGATCAAAGTGGCCATCCGAACCCAAGGGCTCTCCCGATAAACCGGAAGGCGACTCAATTCCAATTCTCCACGCCTTCAATTCAAAGGAACCCAATCCAGGATCATTGAACGCGATATCCTCCATCCGGGCACCGGTGCCCATCCAGAAACTGACGAAGCCGCCCGGATAGTTGACTTCGATGTTGCCCGACGAGAAGCCGTTGATGGCAGCCGACGCCAGACTCCCGCCGGAAGGAGAGAGGCTGAATGTCGCGGTCAGCGAGGTTTCAGGCGCCAGAACGACGTCACCAGCGTGTCCGAATGCGGGTCGCGTCACGCCAAGGGTGGCGACCGCCAGCAGGAGACACTCAACAACCAAACAACGGTGGGAAAAGGGGCCGATCGAGTTCATGGGCAATGCCATTGGGAAGGGTTTGTGTTCTGGGCGAGTCAGGGGACTCCACCCACGCTCATCAAAAACCATTGGCATCTGCCAACCGAATCCTGCCATTCCAATCCCAGATCTTGCTCGAGGTTCCCCCGACCTGAAAACCAGGTTGGGTGCATCAGACCCAACCCGAAAGGCAAGACCAACGCCGGATCCAGGGGACCCCCGACGAGGAGGTTGCCGGCGAAGAACCAGAACGGGAAACCCGCAGGGAGTCACCGCAATTCACCAGACCGGACCGAACCCGGCAACCGCCCCCCGCCGAGTTCCGACCGCCGCAGAAACGCTATCCCGCGAGGGCGGTGACCGCGTTCGTGCAGCGCACACAAAGCGTCGGATGCGACGGATGGGTCCCCAAGTCCGTCTCCCAGTGCCAGCAGCGCTCACACTTCCGCCGGCCCGAAGCGGAAGCCGGCTCCACGCGAACTCCCGACGCGGAAGCCTCGGCGATGGTAACCCCGGACACGTTCAGGATCTCAATCAGGACTTCGGTTTGAGCTTCGACGGATGCCCGTTCGCCCGCGGTCAAATCGAGATGGACCACGGCATCCAGGGATTTTCCGATGAGCTTCGCCTGGCGCGCTTTCTCCAACTCGGGCAGCACCCGCTCCCGCAACGCCAGCAGCGGCGACATCGCCGGTTGCGCCGATGCAGTCGCCGGTTCCCACACCGACAGATGCACCGACTCCGTCACCCTGCCCGGAATGAATTCCCACGCCTCCTCGGCGGTGAACACCAGGATTGGAGACAGCATCTGGCAAAGCCGGGTCACCATGCGGTGCAACGCCGTCTGCGTGCTCCGTCGACGCGGGGCGTTGGCCGCGTCGGTGTACAACCGGTCCTTCACCAAGTCGTGATACTGCGCACTCAACTGGACGGCGATGAACTGCGCCAACCGCTGGTACACCACATGAAACTCATGCGCGGCGTAGGCCTCCGCCACCGCGGATTCGAGCTGGGAAAACTCGGAGAGAATCCAGAGGTCCAGCGGCGTGAGATTCGCCTCCGGCACCGCATGCAACGCCGGATCAAAGTCGTAGAGATTGCTGAGCTGGTACCGGAGCGAATTCCGGATCAGGCGGTAGGTCTCCCCGACCTTCTTGAGCCGTTCCTCGCTGACCACGATGTCGTTGCGGTAATCCTGCGATGCGACCCACAGGCGCAACACGTCCGCACCATATTCCTTGATGTAGCGCTCCGCGGTCTGAGGCTTCTGATAGCCGCCGGCTCCCTGCTTCGACTTCGAAATCTTCTCTCGGTCCTCGTCCACCATGAAGCCGTGTGTCAACACGGTCCGGTAAGGGGCGGCGCCGTTTCCAGCGAGGGACAACAACAAGGACGACTGAAACCAGCCGCGATGCTGGTCGGATCCCTCGAGGTAGACATCCGCCTGCCAGCGCTGCGCCGAACCAGCCGCGGCATCGGGGTGGGACAACTCTGCGCGTCGCATCAGCACCGCGCGCGACGAACTCCCCGAGTCGATCCAGACGTCCAGCGTGTCGAGCCCCTTGCGTGAGGCTTCGGGGCCGGTCCAGCCCTCCGGACGGCATTTCGCCCACAGCTCCTCCACGGGCGTGGCAAACCACACGTTACTGCCGTGCTCGCCCACCAGGTCCGCGGCGCGACGAACAATGGCCGCGTTGAGAATGGGTTCACCCGCGGCGTCATAGAATGCGGGAATGGGAACCCCCCAGGACCGCTGCCGGGAAATGCACCAGTCCGGACGCGTGGTGACCGCGCCCTCGATGCGATTGCGTCCCCAATCGGGAACCCAGTTGACCCCACGGATGGCTTCCAGAGCCCTTGCCCGGAATGTCGCTTCGGATCCCGCCTGAACATGATCGACGCGAATAAACCACTGGTCCACCGCGCGGAAGATGATCGGCGTTTTCGAGCGCCAGCAGTGCGGATAGCTGTGGCGATACTCTTCGCGAAACGCCAGGGCCTCCTTCTCCACCAACAAGGCGAGCACCGCCTCGTTGGCCTCGGACCGGTTGTTCTTCTCCAGGGTCGATTTACCCACCAAGGCCTCGGGCAACTGCTGCTCCCGGGGCAGATCCGCGGTGGGGGTCAGGCGGCCGTCGTCATCGACCGGACAATAGATCGGAAGTCCGACCTGCAGCCCGAGCTGATAGTCATCCGCACCGTGGCCGGGTGCGATGTGGACGAATCCGGTACCGGTATCACTCGTCACGAACCCCGCCGGATACAACCGTCCGGTGCGCGCGCAGAAGGGATGCTCGTATTCCAGCGTCGCCAATTCCTCGGCGTGCAGGGTCCGGACAATCTGGTAGCTCTCCCAGCCCAGCTTCTCGGAAACCGCCGACAGAAGCGGATTGGCGACGATGTAGGCGCCGCCCTCGACGATAACGAGGGAATAGTGGAAGGCCGGATTGAACGCCACCGCGAGATTGGCCGGCAGCGTCCACGGCGTGGTCGTCCAGATGAGGACAAACGTGTTCGGTTCTCCCTTGAGACGGAACTTCACGTACACGCTCTGGCTGACATGGTCCGCGTACTCCACCTCAGCCTCGGCCAGCGCCGTCTTGAACGGGATGCTCCAGTACACGGGCTTCTTGCCCCGGTACACGAACCCCTTCTCCACGAGATCCGCCAGCAACCGCAGTTCATCCGCCTCGTACTGGCGGTCGAGCGTCAGATAGGGATTGTCCCAATCGCCGAAAATCCCGAGCCGTTTGAACTGGCCGCGCTGCAGGTCCACGAACTTGCGCGCGTAGGCATCGCACTCGCTGCGAATCGCCGCGGCATCGGCGTCCACACGTCCGGCCGCCCGGAGTTCCTGCGTCACCTTCGATTCGATCGGCAACCCGTGGCAGTCCCAGCCGGGCACATACGGTGCCTGCCGACCGCGCAGCGACTCGTGGCGGATCACCAGATCCTTGAGCACCTTGTTCAGCGCCGTGCCCACGTGGACGTCGCCGTTGGCAAAGGGCGGACCATCGTGGAGCACAAACCGGGGCGCCCCGGCACGCGCCTGCTGGATCTTCCCGTAAATCCCCTCCGCCTCCCAGCGGGCGAGGCGTTGCGGTTCGCGCTGCACCAGGCCGGCCTGCATCGGAAACTCCGTGCGGGGCAGGTTCAGCGTATTCTTGTAGTCCATCGGGGCACTCATCGGCGGCGCTTGAAACGGGCGCGCAACCTACCGGCCGCCCCGGCCGCGGCAAAGGCCAATTCACAGGGCGGCTGACAACACCGCCCCCAGCTCGGCGTCCGACAGTTCCACCGGATTCGCCTTCATGCTGCTCGCACTCCGGGCCTGTCGGATCAGGTCCGCAAACTCCCGCTCCGCCACGCCGTGGCCCGCCAGGCCCCGAATCCCCATCGACGCCACGAGTCCGGCAAGGTGCGGCGGGAGGTCTTCCGCAACGGCGTCCGCATTTCCAGTCAGCCATCGCGCCGTCTCCGCATATCGGCGGAGGGCATCGCTCCCCGGCATTCGCGCACGCAGCGCGGTGATATTCGCCGCCGTCACGGGGGCCAGCAATGCCGCGCAGATAGCCCCATGCGGGGCGTCAAAGCGTCCACCAATTGGTCCCGCAAAACCATGCACCGCCCCCAGTCCAGCATTGGCGAGGGCCAGCCCGCTGAACATCGCCGCCAATTGCACCGAGGCCCTCGCCTCCAGGTTCGTCCCATCCCGCCAGGCCTCAGGCAGGGCCCGGGCAATCCGGACCAACCCTCCCGGCAAAGTCCGTCCGTCATCGGATTCGCCCGGCTGCACACGTAGGCCTCCAGCAACTGGGTCAGGGCGTCCAACCCCGTGGCAGCCGTGAGGGCCGGGGGCAGCCCCAGGGTCAGTTCAGGATCCACGAGCGCCACGCGCGGAAGCATCCGGGGACTGCGAAGACTGACTTTGACCCGGTGTTCGGGTGAGGACAGCACCGCGTTGCGCGTGACTTCCGACCCGGTGCCGGCCGTGGTGGGAATGGCCACCAGCGGGAGGGGATCCGCTCCGAGCGGACGGCCGCGTCCGATCACCTCGACATGTTCCAGTGGGTCCCCGGGGTTTGTCGCCAGCGCCGCCACGGCCTTGGCGGCGTCCAGGACACTCCCGCCGCCGATGGCCACGACCACGTCGATCCGCTCCGCCCGGGCCAGCGCCGCGCCGGCGACCGCCTCGGCCAGGGTGGGCTCATGGCGGACCACCCACGGAACCGTCGCCACCCCGGCCGGCATCAGGAGTCCCTCCACTGAAGCCCGGGATTCCCCGCGCACCCCGCCCACCACCAGGGCCCGGGTTCCCAAGGAGGCGACGATGGGCCCCAATTCCCGGAGGCGACCCGGCCCGAACAGGATCCGTCCGGAGGTGGCGAATTCGAAGTTCATCAATGCGACGCCCTGCCCGGTTTCCCGGCGGACACACCGCTGCATATCCGACCCGTCGGCCGTGGACGAGACCAGATCCCCGGTCTTTCCTGCCCTCCGCCCCCCTGGCCTTTCCTCCGTTCCAATTCCCGGATTGGCGCGCCGGGGAATTTCAGTAACCTGCGCCCCGTCAGTTCAATCCCATCCCCTCAACGTCCGTCCGATTCGTTCCATGGCTACATCCTCCCACGTCTGGCACTTCTTCCGCGCCGGCGGTTTCGACCAGGTGAAACTCGAAAGCGGCGCCGACCTGATGAACCTCCATCAGCTCGACCAAAAGCTCTGGGTCGCGCTGGCCTGTCCGGTGAACGGCCTGGAGTTTGACAGCCGCACGCTGTCGATCATCGACACCGACAAGGATGGCCGCGTGCGCGCCCCCGAGCTGATTGCCGCAGTCCAGTGGGCCGGTTCCCTGCTCAAGGATCCCGACGAGCTCATCAAGGCAGGCCCCTCGCTCCCGCTGGCCGCCATCAACGACGCCACCCCCGAAGGCAAGACCGTGCTGAACTCGGCCCGGCAGATTCTCGCCCATCTCGGCAAAAAGGATGCCACCGAGATCTCGGTCGCCGACACCACCGACACTGCCAAAATCTTTGCGCAGACCGCCTTCAACGGGGACGGCATCATCGTTGAGGATTCCGCCAGCGACGACGCCACCAAGGCGGTGATCCGGGATATCCTCCAGTGCCTCGGACCGGTCAATGACCGGTCCGGTCGCCCGGGTGTGGACGCCGGCAAGGTCGGCCAGTTCTTCGGGGAACTCGCCGCGTACGACGCCTGGGTGAAGCAGGCGGAGACCCAGGGAGCCGAGGTCCTCCCCCTCGGAAACGCCACGCGCGCCGCCTTCGCCGCGCTGAAGGCAGTCAAGGCCAAGTTGGACGACTATTTCGGACGCTGCCGCCTCGCCGCTTTCGATCCGCGGGCCGCGGCCCTGCTGAATCGCAACGAGTCCGAATACCTCGCGGTCGCCGCCAAGGACCTGACCATCACCGCCGCGGAGATTTCGGGATTCCCCCTTGCGCAGGTGGCCGCCGGAAGGCCCCTGCCTCTCGCCACCGGACTGAATCCCGCCTGGGTCGCCCCCATGGCGAAGTTCGAGGCGGCCGTGGTGAAGCCCATCCTCGGGGATAAGGCCGAGCTCGGTGAAGCCGATTGGGCCGCGATCAATGCCAAGTTCGCCAGCTATGCCACCTGGCAGGGGGCCAAAATGGGGGGGACGGTCGAACCTCTCGGCATCGCCCGTGTTCGCGAAATCCTCGCCTCCAAGGCCCAGGCCGAACTCGGAGCCCTGATCACCAAGGACCGCGCCGAGGAGTCCAATGTCAGCGCCATTGCCACCGTCGACAAGCTGGTGCGCTTCCACCGCGACCTGCACCTCCTCTGCATCAATTTTGTCAGCTTCAAGGATTTCTATGATCGCGGCGAACCGGCCATTTTCCAGGCCGGCAAGTTGTACCTCGACCAGCGCAGCTGCGATCTGGTGATGACGGTCGAAGATCCCGGCAAGCACGCCACCATGGCCCCGCTCGCCGGCAGTTACCTCACCTACCTCGAATGTATTCGAAAGGGTTCCGGGGAGAAACTGAACATCGTGGCCGCCATCACGGACGGCGACAGCGACAACCTCATGGTCGGTCGCAACGGAATCTTCTACGACCGCAAGGGTCGCGACTGGGACGCCACCGTCACCAAGATCGTCGATAATCCTATCAGCATCCGTCAGGCGTTCTGGTCGCCCTACAAGAAGCTCGCCCGGTTCATCCAGGAGCAGATCGCCAAGCGCGCCGCGGCCGCGGACAGCGCCGCCACGGAAAAGCTCACGAAGGCAGCCCTCGCCGCTGGCCAGGCCGCCGACACCGGCAAGGCGGAGCCGCCGCCGAAACCCAAGGTGGACACCGGCATGGTCACCGCACTCGCCGTCGGCGCCGCAGGACTCGGCGGCATGATCGGAAGCATCGTCAACGGATTCCTCAACCTCGGCGGCTTTATGCCGCTCGGAGTCATCGGAATACTCCTCCTGATCTCCGGTCCCTCCATGATCCTCGCGTGGCTGAAACTCCGGAATCGGAACCTTGGCCCCCTGCTGGACGCCAATGGCTGGGCCATCAACACGCGTGCGCGCATCAACGTGCCGTTCGGCACCTCGCTGACCAGCCTTGCGTCCCTGCCGCCAGGCTCGCAGCGGGACCTCATGGATCCTTACGCAGACAAGGCCAATCCCTGGCCCAAGATCCTCATCTTCCTCATTGTCCTCGGACTCGCAGGTGCCGTCTTGAACCGAAAGGGATACCTCCACAAGTGGACCGGATTCGGCACGGAGGTCAGCCAGGAGACGAAGTCGGGCACAGACACCAACGCCCCGGCTGCCAAGCAACCCTGACGCGGCCCGGCAGGGTATTGCCTTTGGCCTTTCCGCGCACCGCGGCTAGGCTGGGCGTCCAGTGAACGCCGAGACCAATGCCCCGTCCCACCAGGCGCGGCCGACCAACCGCCTCGCGCGGGAGAAGTCGCCCTACCTGCTGCAGCACGCCCACAACCCCGTGGACTGGTATCCCTGGGGTGAGGAGGCGTTCGCCCGGGCGCGAAGCGAGGACAAGCCGATCTTCCTCAGCATCGGCTACTCCACCTGTCACTGGTGCCATGTCATGGAGCGGGAGTCGTTTGAGGACGCCAAGGTCGGTGCCTACCTGAAGGAGCACTTCATCAGCATCAAACTGGATCGCGAGGAGCGACCTGATGTGGACAAGATCTACATGGCGTTCGTGCAATCCACGACCGGTGGCGGCGGCTGGCCGCTGAATGTGTTCCTCACCCCGGAGCTGCGTCCGTTCTACGGTGGCACCTATTTCCCCCCCGAGGTCCGCCACGGACGCCCGAGCTTCCTGAACCTGCTCGAAAAGATCGTCGAGGTTTGGAAGACACGGCGGGCCGACATCAATGAGTCCGCGCGCGACGTCACCGAGCGTCTGCGCGGCATGGCGGCGCACGATCCCGACAATGCCTTCCCCACGGGAGAACGGGAACTGCACGGGGCCGGCCAGTCGTTCCTGACCGAATACGATCCAATGTACGGCGGGTTCGGCCACGCCCCTAAATTCCCCCGTCCAAGCCAACCGCTGTTCCTCCTGCGCTACGCGGCCCGCTTTGGAGCCCCGGATGCCACCCAGGCGGTCCTTCACACCTGCGACGGCATGGCCGACGGCGGCATGAACGACCAACTGGGCGGCGGCTTTGCCCGCTACTCCGTGGACGAACGCTGGCTCGTGCCGCACTTCGAGAAGATGCTCTACGACCAGGCCCAACTGGTGCAGCTCTACCTCGACGCCCATCTCATCAGCGGGAACCCGCGTCCGGCCGCGGTCGCCCGGGACGTGCTCCGGTACGTGCAGCGTGACATGACGCATCCGGAGGGCGGATTTTTCTCTGCCGAGGACGCCGACAGTGAAGGCAAGGAGGGCAAGTTCTACTGTTGGACGCTGGCGGAATTCAAAGCGCTCCTCACTCCCGAGGAACTCGCCGTGGCCACGCGGTACTTCGGCGTAACGGAGGGCGGAAACTTCCTCGACCATTCGGATCCGGATCCCCTCAAGGAACAAAACGTCCTGAGCATTGCAGTCCCCCGGCTGGAGGATGCCGAGAAGCCGCTGGTGGAATCGGCGCGCAAGAAACTGCTGGCGGCGCGGTCCCGTCGGGTGCGTCCGCACCTTGACGACAAGGTGCTGACGTCCTGGAACGGCATGATGCTCGGGGCCTTTGCCCGCGGCTACGGCGTGCTCGGGGACATTGAGTTCCGCGACACCGCGCTGCGCAACCTCGCCTTCCTCCAATCGAAGCTCTGGGATCCGGCCACCAGGACCCTCCACAGCCGCTGGCGTGACGGACACCGCGATTCGGTGCAACTCCTGGATGCCTACGCCAACCTGCTGGCCGGCGTGACCGACCTGTACGAGGTCACCCTCGACCCGGCCCACCTCCAGTTCGCCTCGGACCTCGCGGACGCCATGATCGCACGGTTCTACGACACGGCGGCGGGGGGATTCTGGCAGACTGTGGCGGACGCCCCCGATCTCCTCCTCCGCGCCAAGGACGATTACGACGGGGCCGAGCCGTCCGGCAACAGCGTCGCCGCCCTCGCCCTTCTGCGCCTGGCCGCCATCTGCGACCGCAAGGACTGGCGCACCGCCGCAGAGAAAACCCTCCGGCTCTTCGCGCAGCGTCTGCACCAGTTCCCCCACGCGGTTCCCCACCTGCTCCTCGCCCTCGACTTTTCGCTGCAGGAGCCGAGACGGGTGGTGGTGGTCGGGGACTTCACCTGCGGCAGCACCCGCAGCCTGATCCAGGCCGCCCACGGGGTCTTCCAACCCCACAAGGTGGTGCTCGGAAATGCCGGGCCGGTCGAGGCGTTCGCCCGCACGCTGCCCGCCCACGAGGAGTATTCGCAGGCGTTCTGCTGCACGGGAACCGCCTGCCAGGCCCCCACCCGGGACCGCGCCACGGTGCAGGCATTTCTGCGCTCCACGGCCCCGTGAGGACCCGGGGTGCCATTGAATTCTGGAAAAACCCGTTGACCCGACGCCGGCATTTGGTAGGAATCCCGCTCCCTTTTGAGGGAAACCGATGAAGACTTTTCTGCCCAAGGTGGATGTGCAGCGGCGCAAGTGGCGCGTGATCGATGCCAAAGGTGCCGTGCTCGGACGCCTCGCCTCCCAGGTTGCGGACGCCCTCCGCGGCAAGGATAAACCCTCCTTCACCCCGCATCTCGACGCCGGCGACTTCGTGGTCGTCATCAACGCCGAGCAGGTGGTGCTGACGGGCAACAAGGAATCCGCCAAGGAATACATGTCGTACTCCGGTTGGAAGGGCGGCGAGAAGTACCGCTCCGTGGCGCAGATTCGCTCGCAGCATCCGGAACGCTTGGTCCACCACGCCGTCCGCGGCATGCTTCCGAAGAACCGCCTCGGTGATCGCCTGATCACCAAGCTCAAGGTTTGCGTCGGCGCCTCGCACCCGCATACCGCCCAGAAGCCCGAGACGATGGTCTACGCCGGCTGAGTTCGATCCCTCCGAATCCTCCCATTTCTCCCATGTCCCAATCCGCCCAGTTTCTCGGCACCGGCCGCCGCAAGACCGCCGTGGCGCGCGTCCGCCTCGCCCCCGGCAACGGTAACATTCAGATCAACAAGCGCCCGCTTGAGGGCTACTTCCCGGTGGAGTCGCATCGGACCGCCGTGCATCAGCCGTTCGTGGTCACCGCGACGCTGGGCAAGTACGACGCCGTGATTTCCGTCAAGGGCGGAGGCCCCAACGGCCAGGCCGTGGCCTGCCAGCATGGCATCGCCCGCGCCCTGCTGCTGGTGGATGCCGCGTTGCGTCCCCTGCTCAAGGCCGAGAAGCTGCTGACCCGCGACTCCCGCATGCGCGAGCGCAAGAAGTACGGCCAGCCCGGCGCCCGGAAGCGCTTCCAGTTCAGCAAGCGCTGATCTCAGGAGGCTCCTCCTTCAAACCCCGCCGGCTCCCGCCGCGGGGTTTTTTTATGCACTGGACCCGTCCCCCGTTCGAAATCTCCGACGATCCGGCCCGCCTCGACCGGACCGCCATCCATGCCGCTCTCGCCGCCTCTTACTGGGCGGCGGGCATCCCCCGGGAAATCATGGACCGGGCCCTGGAGAATTCCCTGTGCCTCGGGCTCTACCAGGGCGCGGACCAGATCGGACTCGCCCGCGCAGTGACCGACCGTGCGACCTACGCCTACCTGTGTGACGTGTACGTCCTCGAGTCGTGGCGGGGCCGGGGCCTGGGGACTTGGTTGATCGATTGTCTGCTGAAGCACCCGGACCTTCAGGGCCTCCGCAGACTCCAGTTGGTCACGCGGGACGCCCATCCGTTGTACCAGCGATTTGGTTTTGTCCCCGCCCCGAATCCGTCAGCCCACCTCGAGAAGCGGGATCCCGATATTTACAAACGGCCCCCGGCGGACCGAATCTCTTCTCCGTAACGATCTCATGCACGACGTCTGCACACCCGTCCGCGCCGCCATTGTCGGCGCCTCCGGCTACTCCGGGGAGGAACTGGTCCGGTTACTCCTGAACCATCCCCGCGTGGATCTGGTCGCCGTCACGTCCCGCGCCAATTCCGGTCAGACGGTGGCCCAGGTGTTCCCTCGGTTCGCCAGCCATCCCGACGCACGGTCCCTGCGATTCTCAGACCCGAACCCCGCCGTGCTCGCCACCCAGGCGGACGTCGTCTTCCTCGCCCTACCCCACGGCGTGGCCGCCGAATTCGCGGTGCCGCTTCACGCCGCCGGCGTCACGGTCATCGATCTCAGCGCTGACTTCCGCCTGCGCAGCGCCGCGGTCTATCGGGACTTCTATGCCCATGAGCACCCGGCGCCGGAACTCCTTTCCCAGGCCGTGTACGGGCTCCCGGAGGTTTACCGGGAGCAGATCCGCACCGCTTCCCTGATTGCCTCCCCGGGCTGCTATCCCACCAGCATCCTCCTGCCCACCCTGCCCCTCATCCGGGCAGGACTCATCCGGTCCGCCGGAATCATCGCCAACTCAATGAGTGGTGTCAGTGGAGCCGGACGCAAAGCCGAGGCCGACTACCTGTTCTGCGAGTGCAATGAAAGCGTCCGGGCCTACGGCATCCCGAAACACCGGCACCTCTCCGAGATCGAACAGGAACTGTCCGCTGCAGCCGGGGAACCGGTCACCATCCAGTTCACGCCCCACCTGATTCCGGTGAACCGGGGCATTCTCACCACGCTGTATCTCGCGCCCACCCGCCACTTCAAGACCCCCGAGGAGGTCGCAGCCCTGGACGCGGAAATCGCCTCCTGCTACCGCGCTGCGTACGCCCACGAACCGTTTGTGCGCCTGCTCGAGGGACGGGCCCTGCCCGACACCAAGAATGTGGTCGGCACCAACCTGGTGGAAATCGCGTGGCGCCTCGATCCCCGGACCGGCCGGCTCCTCGTCGTCAGCGCCGAGGACAACATCGTCAAGGGCGCCAGCGGCCAGGCCGTGCAGAGCATGAACATCCGATACGGCTTCCCGGAGACCGAGGGCCTGCTCTGATCCTTGGAGGTTCGGATCTCTCCAACTCCTCGCGAAGCGTCCTGGAGTGCGGTAGTCCCCCACCGCTTTCCGTCCCGCCGGGACGCGCCTCGGGGAATGTTTCCCGTCACCCGCGACCCAAGCTTCGTTCCCCGGCACCCACCCTTGTCCCGCCGGAGCGGACACCTTGGCGTTCCTCGAAGGCGGATCAACCTACCCCTTGACCAAAGGGGGGCACCTGTCCTTGGGTATCGGGCGTTCCCCGTTCCATGTTCCGTTCCGCGTGTCTTGTCCTGTGTCTGGGACTCGTCGCGGGCCTCCGGACTGCCCATGTCCAGGCCCTCGATTGGCAGTCCGGGGATGGCTTTCGATCCGCACCCCTAACTGTCCCGGCGGGCGCGCCCGGATTCGAACTCCTCGACCCCGCGGCGATGGGCATCGACTTCGTCAATGCCCTCTCCAACGAGCGCGTGCGGCTCTTCCAAAATCTCATGAACGGCTCGGGATTGGCCGCCGCGGATGTGGATGGCGATGGGCGGGTGGACCTCTATTTTTGTCACAAGCAGGCCGGGAACCAGTTGTACCGTAATCTCGGCGGGGGTCGCTTTACCAACATCACCGCCACTGCCGGCGTCGCCTGCACCAACCAGACATCGATCGGCGCAGTCTTCGCCGACGTCAACGGGGATGGTTCTCCGGATTTGCTGGTATCCGCTTTCGGAGGACCCAATGCGCTCCTGATCAACGACGGACACGGGCACTTCCGGGATGCCACCGCCGAGTCCGGGATTGCCGGCAAGTCCGGGGCCACGTCAATGGCCCTCGGGGACATGGACGGCGACGGGGACCTGGACCTGTACCTCTGCAATTTCGCCGTCCAGGCACTGCTCCGGGACGGCAGCGTGATCTCCACGCGCATGGTCAACGGACAACCCCAGGTGACCGGAAAGCACGCCAATCGCGTCCGCATCGTGGACGGAGTCCTCATGGAGTTCGGCGATCCGGACGTCTTGCTCCTTAACGACGGCAAGGGTCACTTCACGCCGGTTCCATGGGAATCCGCCTTCACCGATGCCACTGGGAAGCCGATGTCCGCGCCCTGGGACTTGGGACTCGCCGTCCAGATCCGCGACATGAACGGCGACGGAAACCAGGACATCTATGTCTGCAATGATTTCCAGACGCCCGACCGAATGTGGCTCGGGGACGGACACGCCCATTTCCGCGAGGTCGGCAGTTTTTCGCTGCGCAACATGAGCCTCGCCTCGATGGGAGTCGATTTCGCCGACCTGGATCGGGACGGCCGCTACGACTTCTTCACCGTGGAGATGTTGAACCTCGACCTGCGCAATCACCTCCGAACCGCCAGCGGACGCATTCCGCTCCACCGAATTCCGGGCGTGATCGAAGATCGTGAGGAGTTCCCCCGGAATTGCCTGTACTGGAATCGCGGCGACGGCACCTGGGCCGAAATCGCCAGTTTCGCGGGCGTCGCAGCCACCGGGTGGTCCTGGACCCCCCTCTTTCTCGACGTCGATCTCGACGGTTGGGAGGACCTGTTGATCTCCAACGGACACGGACACGACGTCAATGACCGGGACATCAACGAGCGCGTGAAGTCACGTCCGAACCAGGTCGTCCAGGCCACAAAGTCCCTGCTCCTCGAATACCCTCCCCTGGAAACCCCGAAGTTCGCCTTCCACAACCGGCACGATCTCACCTTCGAGAACGTGAGCCGGGCCTGGGGTTTCGATTCCCGGCAGATTGCCCACGGAATGATTGCCGTGGATTTCGACGACGACGGCGACATGGACATCGTGGCCAACGCTCTGAATGGTCCGCCCCTGATCTATCGCAACCGGGGTGGCGCTCCACGGGTGGCCGTTCGACTCCGCGGATTGGCGCCCAACACGGCGGGAACCGGTGCCGAGATCATCCTCCGAGGGGGACCCGTGGATCAGCGCCAGGTCATTCTTGCGGGGGGACAATACCTGTCCCACAGCCAGACCCAGCGGACGTTCGCCGCCGGCCCTGGCGATATGAATCTTGAGGTACGGTGGACGTCGGGCCGTGTCAGTCGCGTCCCGGGAGTCCGGGCCAACCGAATCTACGAGATCGACGAGGCAGGCGCTTCGACGGCTCCCCCGACTCCCGCGCGCCCACCCACGGCGGCCTGGTTTACCAACGTCAGCAGCACCCTCGGGCACACCCACTCTGATCCCGGATATGACGACTTCGCACTCCAACCCCTCCTCCCGCAACGCTACAGCCAACTGGGGCCCGGGGTTTCCTGGTTTGATTTCAACGGGGACGGACACGACGACCTGATCGTGGGCACGGGCCGCGACGGAAAGCCGGCCGTCTACCTCGGCAATGGCAAGGGGACCTTCTCACCACAGATGGTGTCCGGCCCCGGCGTCCCGGACGATCTCGGAGCCACAATCGGATGGCTCGGATCCGGCGGGTCCCGGGCGCTTCTAGGGGCACTCGCAAACTATGAGTCCGGGGGATCCCCGACCGTTCCGTCGGTGCTGCGATGGAATCCCGGCGCGGCAGCAGCCGAGCCGGGCGCACCGCTCTCAGGAGGAGGCGCAAGCCCCGGTCCGCTTGCAGTGGGCGACGTGGACGGGGATGGGGATCTCGATGTCTTCGTCGGTGCCCGATTGACGGCGCGGCGCTGGCCCCAATCCGGCGGCTCCCGCTTCTTCCGCAACGACCAGGGAATCCTGACTCCCGAGGATCCCGCCCCCTGGAACAACGTCGAGCCGGTATCCGACGCCCTGTTTGCCGATCTCGACGGTGACGGTCGGCCGGAACTGATCCTCGCCTGCGAACTGGGTCCGATTCGAATCTTCTCGCGAAAAGATCATGGCTGGACGGAACGAACCCGTGCTCTGGGTCTGGAACCGCTCACCGGTTGGTGGAACAGCGTGGCTGTTGGTGATTTTGACGGAGACGGTGTTCCCGATCTCGTCGCGGGAAACCGGGGCCGCAACAGCCTCGTGGATACCTGGAGTCCCGGGCGGACCCGGATCTTCGCCGGGGACTTCGACCACAGTGGCATCTGGGGAGTCGTCGAGTCCGCCGAACAGGAAGGCACCCTCCGCCCCCTGCGCGACCGAAAGACCCTCACCGCCTCAATTCCGGACCTCCCCTCCCGTTTTCCAACTCACACCGCCTTCGCCAATGCCGACGTCCGGGCCGTGCTGGGACCCGGCGCGGGGCCGGTTCTCGAACGATCCGCCAAAACCCAGGACTCGGTGATCCTCCTGAATCGCGGGGATCACTTCGATGTCGTGCCCCTGCCCGTCGAAGCCCAATGGTCCCCTGCATTCGGCATTGCCGTCGCCGATTTTGACGGGGATGGAGCGCAGGACTTGTTTCTTGCTCAAAACCTGTTTGCCGTCCGTCCGGAGGACACCCGCATGGATGCGGGACGCGGGCTCGTTCTCCGGGGCAATGGTCGCGGCGGATTCACTCCGCTCCCCGGGGACCGGAGCGGAGTCACCCTCTACGGGGAACAGCGTGGCGCCGCCGCCGGCGATTACGACGAGGACGGAAAAGTGGATCTGGTGGTCGGGCAGAACGGCGCCGCCACACAATTGCTGCACAACACGGGCGGCCGGGCCGGCGTGCGGGTCCGCCTCGTCGGACCTCCGGGAAACCCGGACGGCATCGGCGCCGTCGTCCGCCCCATCAACGCCGGCAGGCCCGGCCCCGCCCAGATCGTCACTGCCGGAGGCGGTTATTGGTCCCAGCCCTCGGCCTCCGTCGTCCTTGGCGGCGATCCCCCCGGCGCCGTCTCTGTCCAATGGCCGGACGGCACCAAGACCGAGGTGACGGTTCCCCCGGGGGCCCGGGAAGTTCGGGCAGTCCATCCCTGATCATTCCGAGGGGGCGATCCCGCCGGCAGCTCAGAATCCCCGAGCCTTCTTGGCCGACTTCGCCATCTCCAGAAGCTTGGACGCCGGTTCGAGGTCCGGACGCAGCCGCAGGGCGGTCTCCAGGGCGACAATGCCCTCGTCGAGCCGGCCGAGGGTCAGATCGGAGCGCCCCAGATTGAACCAGGCCTCGACATAGTCGGGATTCAACTGGGCCGCCCGGGCGAAATTCGGAATGGCATCCGCAACGCGCCCCGCCGTGGCCTGGGCGGTTCCGAGGTTGTTGTAGGTGGTGCTGTCCTTGGGATTGGACTTGATCGCCGCCTCAAAGTGGGTGATCGCCGCATCGTATTTCTTTTGCTTCACCAGGAGATTCCCGAGGTTGTTGTGCGCCTCAGCATACGTGGGCAACAACTTGAGCGCCGTTTCGTACTCCACCACCGCCTCATTGGTCCTACCCATCCGGGCCAGCAGGTGACCGTAGTTGAAGTGAACCTCCTCGTTATCCGACGCCTTCCCCATCAACTGCGTATACGCAGCCAAGGCAGCGTCCAGCTTGCCGGCCCTGGCGAGTGCGTCCGCGCGTTCCAATTCCGGCGCGATGGCCGTGTCGGCCGTGACATCCACCGGAAGCGGCGTTCCCCCGCCGACCTCCACCACGGCTCCCTTGGAGGCTGCTGCTGGCGCCGGATTCGTCGTCTCTGGACCTGCACTCCCCGACCCCGACGGACCACATCCTGCAATCCCCCCGAGGCCCAACAACAATCCTGCCATCAAAGCCCAACAACGCGGTGACATGACGTGAAGCTATCCTCGCGGACTCGGTCTGCGGAGCGAAAACATTCCACACGCTCCGGCCCGACCCCGCCCCGCCCCGCCTCATTTCACGATCCACCCGCCTCCGAAAACGACATCGCCCGTGTCGCCGCCATACAACACACAGGCCTGTCCGGGCGTCACGGCCCGGGCGGGTTCGAGAAGGCGGACGTCCGCGGTGCCGTCCGAACGCGGCATGACCACGGCGGACACGCCCGGATGATTGTACCGAATCCGCGCCACGCATTCGAAGGACTCCGGAGGGGCATCCCACGGAATCCAGTTGCAATTCGAAATCCGAAACGAGGACCGGGCGAGATCCGCTTCGGCACCGACGACAACCCGATTGGACGCGGCATCGAGATCCACCACGTACACCGGCTCCGGCGTCGAAATGCCCAGACCGCGGCGCTGTCCGATGGTGTAAAACTCCACGCCCTCGTGCTCCCCCAGCTTCCGCCCCTGGAGGTCCACAATGTCGCCCCGGTGCCGCTCCACCAACCGCGAGTCACGCAGGAACCGTCCGTAGTCGTTGTCGGGCACGAAGCAGATTTCCATGCTCTCTTCCTTGTCCGCGGTCCGGAGCGCACAGGACCGCGCCACCTCCCGAGTGTCGGCCTTGGTCTTCTCCCCCAGCGGAAACAGCGCGCGGGACAACTGGTCCTGACGCAGACTGAAAAGGAAGTAGCTCTGGTCCTTCCGTCCATCGAGCCCCTTGAGAAGCAGCGTGCGGCCGCTGGCAACATCACGCCGGAGACGCGCGAAGTGTCCGGTGGCGATGAATTCGCATCCGAGCTGGGTTGCACGGTC
Source organism: Verrucomicrobiota bacterium (assembly GCA_046346705.1). Taxonomy (GTDB): domain Bacteria; phylum Verrucomicrobiota; class Verrucomicrobiia; order Limisphaerales; family UBA9464; genus UBA9464. Next base: position 553,064 of record JAXMHR010000001.1, read on the forward strand.
CAGCAGCACGCCAAATTTCAGATGCTGGTTGCACATGACGCAGGGATTCGGCGTGCGGCCGGCCCGGTATTCCTCCGCGAAGTAGCCGATGACCTTCTTCTGAAACAGGTCGGATTCATCCACGAGGTAGTAGGGGACTCCCAGCCGCGCGCAGACACTCCGGGCATCCATGACCGCCTGGGGACCGCAGCACTTGTCCTCGGCCCGGTTCACGCAGTCCTGAGGCCAAAGCTTGAGCGTGACCCCGACGACCTCCCAGCCTTCTGCCTGCAAGAGAGCCGCCGTGGCCGAGGAATCCACCCCGCCACTCATTCCCACCATAACGCGCCCCGTCCGCTCCATCAACATCTCCCGCACACGGTGGCCCCGACCGGGCGGTGAGGAAAGTCTCGGGTTCGTCGGCGCGGGGGTCACCCTACGGGAGGCCTTGCTTGCTGCGAGCCCCATTCAAGTCACGCCCTTCGCAGCAGATCCCACCCGCCATCCCACCCACTCACCCAGCCCCAGACTTATTCAGGGACGGCGACACGCCCGGTTCTAAAATGCCGGATTGAAATCAAATTTAGACAAATCAGGCCATATTTTTGATGGTCACAGGAACCGGGTTCCAAAAGTAGTCACAGAAGTGGGCGTATGGAGCATAGGAACACCGACGGTCCCACCTCGATACGTGGAAGTTGGGGAGTTTGGGCATAGGCGTCAAAAGGTCCCCAGTTCCATGATTTGCGGGACTCACCGTAAGCCGGCGTTCTCTTCGTCCCCTACCGAAATCTCGCGATGGCGTCGGGCCAGTCGAAGTGCAGGTTTGGAGTAATGCACTCCCGGACTCTTGAATCGCTCGTAGCCATCGGTACCGCTAGAACCGTGCTCCTTGTCGCCTACTCCCCCGATGGAGACCCTCTTGCTCTCGTCGAGATTTCCCGGGAGGAGGCTGCCCGCTTGGTCAGCCTTCCGGAGGCGATGGGACATTTGTTCCATGCTGCAGAGCGGAAGGGTGGCGAAGTCCACATCGAGGCCGTGCCTGTGGATGGTGTCACCGGTTACCTGTTGTCCGCTTGAATCGACCGGAAATCCGAATCGCAAAAAAGTGTCAGTGAGGTTTCCAGGGCAGTCTTGTGAGGAGCTCTACCCTCGTCGGCACGACGAATCGTTACGAATCGAAATCGTTTCTGGCGGAACGCCTACCCGCCAGCGAGCCTGTGGGAGACGTAACCACGTCCTCCCAATGGCCCTTCGCCCGGCTGGAGGATCCGTGTGGCGTATCGAGGGCTCTCTTGGGGCCTTCGGTACGGTGCGCAAGTCGCCAGAGTTCCGGGTGATTTCGAAGCAGTCAGTGATCTCGTTGTGTCCCCTCTGAACATGAACTTGAAATCCATTGCGCGGATTCTCCGCCTCTCGGTCCTCCTCGGCGGCGCCTGCGCCAGCGTCCACGCCCAGACTCCTATCCAATGGGGTCTGACAGTCGTCAACATCAACAACCCCATCGATCCGCTGGTGGTAACCAACGCAGACGGGTCGATTTCCATCACCGGCGGTGGCGGAGACACGTACTCGAAACCGGATTCCTTCACCTATGCCTACCAGCAGGTTACCGGCGACTTTGACATCAAGGTGCGCATACTGAATGTCGAAGCGACTGATGCTCAATTGCAGGATTCTCCCAAGGCATCGCTCATGGTGCGGAAGAGCCTGGAGCCGGATGCGCTCGACTTCATGATCAACGCGCTGCCCCTGGCACCGTCAGGACGGGATGGCCAGATCGAGAGCATCGGACGGGTTTCCCCGGACGGCGACACCGATGATCTGCCCGGGCGGGGATCCACGTATGGCGGCGATACCACGGACAAGGGCTATTGCACCTATCCGGATCTGTGGCTCCGGATCCAACGGCAGGGCGACAAGTTCATGAGCTACTTCGCCACGACCAACACCACGGATTTCCCGTCCGGAACCAGCCCGGGAAGCACCAACGGTTGGCAGTTGCTGGTGATCGCGCCCGCGGGAACCAATTTTCCGGCGACCGTCTACATCGGGCTCGCGACGGTCGCGCATAACAGCGACATCGCGGACACCGAGCACACGGTTACGGCCACCTATGCCGCCTACGGACCCACCACTGGTCCCAGCATTCCCACGTCGGCCCAGGTACCGGTGGCTCCGGATCTGGCGCCCGGGAAGTTTCCCGTCGAGGGCGTGATGGCGGTCAACTGGGACATGAGCGTGTCCGCGGACGGAAATGGATATCCGGCGGACATCGTCCAGTCCGAGCAGGGCCCTGCGGCTCCGATCATCTGGAATGACGCCGGATTCGGCTCGGTGTCGCGAGACGTCCTCGTGGACTTCGTCGGCGAGTCGCCGCTTGGCTTCTCTGTCGCCCGTTATCAGGCGGGGGCGTTTGATTTTCTGATCAGCCCCCGGGATCCCGTGCTGTCCCGCCAGAACCTCGGGCCGTACTCCAATCCGCTTCGGGAGCGGTTCGGTGGTGGCAACCCCACCGTGCCTGCGTCCCAGGCATGGGCGCCGTCGCCGAACTACGGATTTGTTATGGCGACGGTGCGGACCAATGGGGCGGCGTGGAATGACCAGTCGCCGGCGTTTTACGCCGCATCGTATGTGCAGTTGGACGATTCCGCGAGCGCGCAGGGCTACGACATGATCGGCGGACATTTCCGCGGCGCCCAGTTCTACACCCGCACCACCAAGCTGGTGACAGGCGTTGAGTTGAATGGCCCCACTTCCGGCAAGCTCCAACGGGGCGCTGTGCCCTTGGCCATAGCCTGGTTCCCTTATCAGGAGGGCTGGAAGGCTGGATACTTTGCAGGATCCAACGTCGATCCGGAGAATCCGGGAACGGCCCAATGGAAGCGCGGGAACGGATGGGGACTCCACAGCGGCACGGCCATCAGTGGCCTGGCGGTCACCGGGGGGCAGTCTGGCTACAACTCCCCCGCACAGATTCTCACGTGGCTGCCGGATCCCGATGGCACCATCAATGGACTCGCCCAGCTGAAGCTGGCTGGGGTGAAGGCGTCGGATGGGCTGCTCTTTACAGTGGCCAATGACGAGAACAACGGCATCCGCGGCCCTTCGGCCAACAATGCCGCGCTCGCGGACGATTCGGGATGGCTCGTGGCGGTTCGCGATATCGAGAACAGCAAGGCGAACCCGTCGATCACGGCGACCGGATCGGATTCCGGGTCGAGCTTCTCCTTCCTGTTCGTCCCCTGGACCGCCCGCAATCTGGTGGCCGCCCATGTGATCGGCACCAACGGCGCGCCGGAGCGGAGCGCAGGTTCGTTCACGATCCAGCGGCTTTCGAGCGGTCGTTACGCGCTGACCCTTCCGGGAAAGACCGATGCTGACGGGTCGCTGCTGCTGATCAATTCAGGCTATCTCGCGAATCCTCCCGCGGGAACCGAGAACGTCGTGGATAACAGCTTCCTGTCCTACCAATTCGGCGGGGCGGACGCCCCGGTCGGTTCCTTCGTCATTGAAGCCCGCACGATCGATGCCAGCGGGGGCGGAGAGGGGACCGTGGTCCTGCGGGATGCGGACTTCAATTTCGTGTGGGTGGACTTCAAGAATCCCCTCACGCTTTCTGTGGCTCCGCCGGCGCTCAGTGTGTCCACGTCAAATGGATCCGTTACGGTTTCTTGGCCGACCTCGGTAACCGGGTACACCCTCCAAGGAACCGGATCGTTGTCTTCCCCGACGTGGGCCGCCGTTCCGGGTGTGGTCAACAACTCGGTTACAGTAACTCCTACGTCTGGACCGCAGTTCTACCGATTGACCCAATAGGGATCGGGTCAGTCTCGGTTGTGCTCACGCGGGGCCGGGAATTCCCGGCCCCGTTTCCTTTTGCAGTAACGCGTTCCCGAATCACGCAGACGTGGCGATGACTGGAAGCGTATCCCTTGGCGAGGCCACGATGTGTCGACGGACAGACCGAAGCCCTTCCAGCGCAAGCTCCTGCTGAGGATCTAAAATTTCCGCGACTGTGCGTGTGAGGAATCAACCGCAAATTGTTCTAACCGTAACGATGAAATTCCCAAATCAGTTTTTTGTGAGCCTGATGGCCATTGGAACCGGCGCTACGCTGATCTTCACTTTTGCCTATGCGTTCGACCGCAATTTTGCGAATCCAAATGGTGCGATTGCGACTGCAATTGGGCATGACGCGCCGTATTTTGGCATCCTCGGAGCTCTTATCGCAGGCTTCGTGACAGCTTCCATCTCTCAACATCACTCGAAGGGGCATGTCTTAGCACTTGTGACCATCTTTGTGACTACTGGCCTCGTTCAATCATTCGGTCGGCTGCAGATTGAACCTTGGTGGGTTATAGTCTTCAGTCAGGCAGTTCCGCAAATTGCCTGCTCATTTGCCATTTGGACTGGAGCGTTAATTCACGAGCGGTTTTACCAAGGACGTAGAAATTCGACCACCAATGTCGCCCACTAAGTACGAAGAGGTGACTCGATCGCACAAACTCCGGGGGAGGTGAGAGTTCTGGGCGTAGGCGTCGCCCTGGTTCCCCAGAACCACCTCTGCCGTTCGGGTGGCCCAGGTTTCCTCTACTTTCCGCGGCGAGACACCCAGTTGGCGGCAAAGGCCGCAAACACCGAAGTTCCTTTCAAATGAACGAAAGAGGCCCTTAAGTAGGCTTTGCCACGAGTAGAAGGATCCAAACGAAAATCGCAGCCATCACGACGCCCGCAAGGATCGTGCAAATCAATTGTCGAGAACTTGGATCAGCCACCCTGCGGTCAAGGTTTTCGGATGGCTTCCGTCCATGAGGCATCGATTCATTCGGCATGAGTTGCGTCTCTATTTGATTTCGAGAGGTGCGAGGGTCGTGGACGGATCCTTCGGCGCAAATATCTATTCGAACCTGGGCTTTGAGCCCCAGTAAGGGGACGCATCGGCGAAAAAATCGGACGCCCCGCCAGTTCCCCAACTCCCCGCGGCGGGACGCCCAGTGAGCGGCTAAAGCCGTCCGTTTCGGGGGTTCCTCACGTCTAGACGCGCTACGAGGAGGATTGTTCAAGGTTTCCTTCCTCCATCATTCCCGGCTCGCGAATCGCTACGAATTCTGGCGCCATTCGCTGCAGCAAACGTGAAAAAGTTTGAGGAGAAGCAATTGACACTTCGCCCGCGATTTCGGGTCACAGCGAAAGGGGAAATCAGCCTCGGGCCCGGGAAAGCTGACCTCCTGGAATTCATCGACTCAACGGGCAGCATTGCGGAAGCCGCAGGGCGAATGGGAATGTCGTACGTGCGGGCCTGGACCCTTGTCCGCACAATGAACCGTGCATTTCGGGAGCCTTTGGTGACGATGACCCGAGGAGGGAGAAGCAAGGGTGGCTCGAAATTGAGCGAGACCGGACGCCAGGTGCTCATTCTCTACCGTCGCCTCGAATCTGAGTCTCGAAGCGCCACAAAGTCCACCGAACAAGCTCTGCTGAGCCTGCTTCGCGAATCCTGACTTCAATTCTCTGCATCTTCTGGAATTTTAGAAACCGATATACTTGCGCAGATATATCGAATCGGTTGAAGTCGCACCCCGGTGAACATTTCCTTGGTTCGACCTACATTCAGCCGCCGGCACGGATTTACTTTGATTGAGCTGCTGGTGGTCATCGCGATCATCGCTGTCTTGGCTGGGATGCTTCTTCCCGCACTCGCTAAAGCGAATGCGAAAGCCAAACAGACGATTTGCCTCAATAACCTGCGCCAGATCGGCCTTGCTTGCGCCCTGTACCGCTTGGGGAATAACGACGTCAATTTGCCCTATCGTCTCTGTCCAGACACCCCGGACGACATTTACGGACTGAGCGCCGGTGTCCCGAGCGGTACCGCTCCGAATAGTCCGCCGCCTACGGGCCCAAACGAACAATGGTGGGCGCCATACGATCCCACCCAGGTCCCCGATGGTGTTCCCGGTGCGGGTTACCGCCCCGGGTTGCTCCATCCATATTTTCAAACGACGAACATCTTCAAATGCCCAATCGAGAGGAAGTGGCAATGCGGCTACGCCATGAACTACACCACCGGCTCACCTATGGGGCAGCGTGACTCTTACGTTACACATCCGTCGGAGCGATTGGTGGTTTGGGACCACCGGCGAAGCCCCGGCTGTTCGGACAGTCGGGTGACCGCTCCACCGCGGCCACCGTTTGTCCCATTCAATGCCGACACGCATTACCCGACCCGCCATAGCGGTCGATTCATGGGGCTTTTCCACGACGGCCACGTCGAGGCCATCCGGACCAACACGCTGCGGGTAGCGAATTTTCGCGAGCCTGGATCTGGACCCGAGGTTCCCGGTTACCCTGGAGAGTAACTCGGGGCGGAGCACTCCCTCATGCAATAGTAGTCTCGCATCAAGCGCATTACCTCAGGAATCGACCGCAACCCAAGGCACACCTTTCGCAACGGACCGGAAGCACCCCGGAGAAGACCCTGCAACTCTCCGGCTCATGCGATTCCAAACTCTTCGCGCCTCGGCGATCTTCGCGATAGCAACTACAGGCTGCTCCCTCTTCGGAGCACAGACCGGCTTTGTGTCTCCCTCGTGGCGAGGGACACCCGGCTCAGAATTCCAAAGCTGGGAGGTCTTCTCCGTCGCAACCGACACGGGGGTAGCAAATCACCCTGATCAGCCCGGCAGTAGCGGTACTGCGACCATCGTCCAACACTCGCCTGATGCATTTCTGACTGGCTCGGGCAACATCTACAATCCGGCCGGCATCAGCTCATTCACAGTTCACGACACCACTACTGATCCGATCGGCTTGGTCGTGTTCCAGGCCCGCACACTTGGTTCAGAGCTCGACTATTCCACTGTACGGCTCAGCTACGATCTGGGCGCTGGCGCTCAATTCCTCTCGGCCAGCCGGGTCGAGAACGATCGCGGAACTTCCCTCGGCGCTAACGTCTCTTCTCTTTGGGAATGGAATCTCTCTGGACTGGGAGTGTCTTCCTACGAAATCCAATTCACCGCCGGTGGGACGAGCCTCAGCTTCGATTCAGCGACGCTCGACACTCGGAGCGCAAACGCAGTCCCTGAGCCATCCACCTGGGCACTCTTGATTGCGGGATCTCTTGGACTTGGAGTGGTACTTCGGAGGAATCGCCGTGTCTAAACTGGGGGGTATCCTCTTTCCATGGGTCGCCTGGATGACACTTGCGGCCAGCGGTTTTCAGGCAGAATTCGAACAACCCTCCGATGACCGCTGGATGTACCCCCACAACGCAACTCCTGGATTACGCCCGAGCGCACCAGTATTCGCCACATGGGGTGATGACTCCGGCGTAGATACCCGTCACGGTCAATTCCTGCTGGGCTGGAGCACCACCAACGCGATTCAACCGGGACTGCCTGCGAATCACTATCGAATTACTCGAGTCCGTTTGACGCTCACGACGACACGAGAAGGCAGTTTCACAAACGACTCCACTCCGGATGCCTTTGAGACCTATTTGACCACTGAGAATCCTCAGCATGTTGACGATCCAGACCCGGGAAGACCGATTGAACTTTTCGGCGCGGCCTTCCGTAATGGATTCACGTCATCGAGTTTCGTAGAAACGTCCCCTTTCGGCTCCGCCGCTGCTGGAGAACGCAATGCGTTTGCCGTCGGATTCAACTACGCTAGGGAGCTCGTGGACGTCAGCAACAACGTTGGAAAGACCAACAGTTCCTTTCCCGAATTCCCGACTCGCGCATTTGCGACCGGGAGCATCACCAATGTCGCCGCGGGGGAACCAGTACCCTCCGATTCCAAAGTAACATTTGAAGTAAATCTTGGAGACCCGGATGTCCGGGGATACATCCGGCAGTCCCTTGCGGCGGGGCGGTTATGGTTCATCATCACTTGGCTGGGCGAATCGAACGGCTTTGCAGGTACTCCAAAGTATCCCGACTTCGCCACGCGCGACAATCTTCTCTACGACCCACCACAACTCCTCATCGAAGGAGATCTTGTCGGCATCGAGGATTCGGACGATGACGGCTTGCCTGATGATTGGGAACGGCTGGCTCTCAAGGGACTCGGCTCGTCCGCTAACGACGATGACGATCAGGACGGACTCTCGAATCGGGCCGAATACGAGTTGGACACAGATCCACTCAACCCCGAAAGCGTACTGGCCGTTCGCACGGTAAGGCTTGAATCGGATGGCCGAATGTCCCTGACCCTCGACGACGACGGGGCGGGTGCTCCCAGTATCGAGTCCTCTTCCGATTTCCTGACCTGGAGTCTAGCCCCCGGGAAACTAGACTTCCCGGAGCCACGTCACGGCAATTGGAAATCTGATCTCCCTCCCAGCGAAACGGCAGGCTATTTCCGGGCAGTCCGTCCCAAACAAACCCCTCCCCCAAACTAGCCTAGAAAACGGAGCATCCGAAAGGACTCCGAATCAGCTCATGAAATTACCCTTCTTTGCGTCATTGGCACTTTTGCTCTCTCCTTCAGTATTTCCTCATTCAGTTTGGATCGAGCCCGGGCCCGACGGTGTCCTGGTGCTGCGATTTGCCGAACCCGACGGACGAATTGAATAGTCGCCGGGACACCTTGACTCACTCGTTTTGCCCGTCGCGTGGACCACTTCCTCGGGGACTTCAAACGCTACAGTAAACGTCTCAAAGCACTCGGATCATTTCCGGCTGGGAGAACTTACGGCCAAGTCCTCAATCCAGGCGGAGACGGCGTTCGAAGTAATGGGTACGAATGCCCAAACGGCTCGGCGTCCGCTATTCTACGCGCGCTGGCAACCGAGCGGCGGGGAATCAAGAAAACCCTCCCTCAATCTGGATATCGTCCCAGTGGCGGCCGGCGGACGTGCTCAGGTGTACTTCCATGGCCGCCCTCTACCTGACGTCAAAGCCACCTTGCGAACTCCAGATGGCAAGGAAGCGGAACTGATTACCGACAAGGAGGGATTTCTGACCTACCCGGAGCTCCAATCCGGTCTGTATCTCGTGACCATTGCCAGATACCGGGAAACGGTAGGAGGCTTTGCCGGCGGCAAGGAATTCGGGATCACCAGCCACAATGCCTCCCTCAGTTGGAAGCGGCCGTAAGACAGACTCAAAGGAAGAATTTGTCTCGTACAAGGTAAAGACGATGGTTTCCGGGACAACCGGGAAGAGCCGTCCACGAAGGTAGCACCGAAGAACCAAAAATCATCCATGGACACCCCGAACCTGTTGGCTCCGGACTCCTCCCCACTAACCCAGGCATCGCGGATCTCACTGAACCCGAGCCCGACGCAATGGTTCGACTTCTTACGGGAACTGAGTTCATGCGTACACTTGGGATGTACCTCCGCGGCACAAATGGGCGTGCGAGGCCCCCTCCAGGTTGTCCGACTCGATTCCAATCCGGTTCTTCCACAAAGTGAATGCGGTCGTTTCCAACCCAACCTCGCCGAACATTCCTCGATAGTCTCCATTGAGGAGGCCTCCGAGGCCGGGAAATCGCATGCATTTGAAGTCCGAGACGTCAGAGGCCGGATCTGCCATCGCATTCTCGCCCCCACTGAAGGAGATCTTCCCGCGTGGAATAGATTTGCTCGAACCCAGAGATCCCTCAATCCCGACACTCCAGTATCTTGGTATCCGGCCAACCACTCTTCGAGCCTCCGTCGAGTCGGCGCACTATCCGCGCGTAGAAACTTCCTGTATCAGCGCCTTCGCGAGCGGTCTCCTGACGCTCGGCTACTCTCCCACTACCATCTGACCGCGCTCCTCCTCGGGGCTAGTCGAGCCAGAATCCCATTTCGAACACTTTTGTACAATCGAGCATTGATTCTTAGTTCTGTTTGGACTCCGAGCACCCTTCTCGCTGGCGACCTCATCCCTGAGCCTTCGCGCCAACAGGTCACTCGGGTGTTTGGTGACGACACCGGACTTCAGCTCAATCATGATCCAGAAGCTCTGGCATTTCTCTGGACCGGAGTCTGCTCGTGTTGTGGCCTCGAGAAATGGGCAATTGAAGTGTGCACTTCCGAAGGGGAACTCGCCCTGGCAATCACCGCACCGACGTCGTCACACGAAATTCAGTGGCGCAACTTGATCACAGATTCAATCTTCGGATGAGGGCCACGGACTCCTGGTGAGGCTACGTCGCTACTGAATTTGACCGGGCCGCACAAACTGCTCCAGGGGAGGTTAGAGCTTTGGACGAATATGCTGCATCCCGATTGCAGAAGCCCAACAGAAGTCAAAAGCATTACCACTGACTCTGCACGACGTGGAATTATCCAACCACGAAACTCATGGCCAGCCGTCCCAAGTCCAATCAACGGACGGCGTTGCGGGCCCGTACCACCCTTGATTGTGCCACCGGCTTAAGCAACACAGCGGTGGGGGCAAAACGATCGATAACAATCCAAACGTTTCACTTTCGTTCAACAGAACCAGTAGAGACCGATTGCTCTTTTTTTATTAAGCTCCCCGAAACTACTACAGGAGCCCGATTCTGAAATGAACTGATATACACCAGCTTGTTGTCAATGACACCGGGAATTCCGCGCTTCGGGAAAAACACCACCCGATGTATCGAGCCGGCTGCAGGAATCTCTTCAATTTCCTTTAGGCTTCGCGCCTCCAGATTTTTAGCGTGCAACAGAATATCCCACAGAAGATTCTTTTGAAGCTCCGGAATAATGATTCCAGTCAAGAATGAAATAGCCTTGGGATAGGCAGGCCCACCTGACCGGACCGCACAAACTGCTCCAGGGGAGGTGAGAGTTCTGGGCGCTGGTTAATGGTTATTGGTTGGGTGCAGATTGTCCATCCCCGGTGGAGGGAGGGCGGAGCCCGACCGGAACCGGGGATGGACAAAGGGTCTGTGCGTAGGCCGTGGGGCTCAGGTAGCCGAGGCGACTGTGGGGGCGGTGCTGGTTGTATTCCCGCCGATAGTCCCCGATCACCACCCGAGCCTCCGTGAGCGTGTGCAGTTGTTCCCGGTTCAGGCATTCATCCCGAAACCGACCGTGGAAGCTCTCAACGAATCCGTTTTGCCAAGGACTCCCCGGTTCGATGTACAGCGTCTTCACCCCGTTCTCCTTCAGCCACCGTTGCACGATGGTCGCGATGAACTCCGGCCCATTGTCGCTACGCAGATACGACGGCGCCCCATGCTCCTGGATGGCCCTCTGCAGCCATTCCAGGACGTCTTTCGACTTCAGGGCCCGGTCGGCTCTCAGCACGTGGCATTCGCGGGTGTACTCATCCAGGATCGTCAGGATCCGCAAGGATCCGCCCCGAACCGTCGCATCCGCGATGAAGTCCCACGTCCACACATGTCCCCGGTGGAGCGCTTGCGTCGGTAGACCCGTAGATTCCCCACGGCGCACCGTCTTACGCCGCGTCGGCGGCACTCGCAGCCCTTCCTCTCGCCGCCACCGTTGCACCAGCCGCTTCCCCACCGCCCAGCCTTCCTGGCGCAGGACCGCCGCGATCCGTCGGTATCCATACCGGGGGTACCGCTGGGAAAGTTCCGCCAGTCGCCGGTGTATCGCCATCTGCCGATCCGTCGGCTCTCGCCTCCGGTATCGATAGCTCGAGCGGGCCAAGCCCAGCATCCGGCACCCCGCACGCACCGAGCAGATTCCCTCGCTGTGCAACCGCCTCACTTCTTCCCGGCGCATCGCCGGGCTCAGAGCTTTTTTTCGCATACGGCCTCCAGCACTCGGTTCTTCAGTAGCGACTCCGCCAACATCTTCTTCAGCTCGGTGTTCTCTCGCTCCAGCTCCTTCAGCCGCTTCGCCTCATCCACTTCCATCAGCCCAAACTGCTTGCGCCACCGATGGTACGTCGCCTCGGAGATGTTTTTCTCTTGGCACATCTCACGGATCGGCTTCCCGCCGTCCACTTCCCTCAATGCACGGATCTTCTCCTCAGTCGTGTATCGTTTCCCTTTCATCGTCTGGTCCTTTCTTCGGCCCAGACTCTCACTCCACCTGGCTCACTTTGGCGAGGTCACGTCAGTAAAGCGTGTCCCTCGTGCTCCCCCGGAAGAAGTACATCCGGTAGTCTCTACCGTCGTGGAGCATCGACCATCGACGAAAATTCGTGTCGGCCGGAGCGCCGATAATGGGAATGTTGGGAATCGAATTAAAACCGAATCGATATAACGTGGTTCCGGGCATCCACGAGGCTTGGTTTACAGAACTCATGATGAGGATTCTCCTGGTTTTGAGTTTTTCGAGACTCTTCTGGGTAGAACGCGCACGAAGTGGGCAATCTTTCGTAGATTTTGAGAAATCGGGCTTGTGGGGTCGCGGGGGACTATTCTCCCTCGTTACCGGCGCAATCGCTTGGAGCGATATTCTCGCGTCAATGGCCCTCCCCCTTCGCCCTCCTCAACCGCTCCTGAATCTCCCTGAGCATCTGGTTCATGACCGCATCCTTCTCTGTCTCAGAGAGTTCGACTGGAGCCTCCTCAGGTTTCGCCTTGGGTGGTGTTCCAATTCCAGGCACTACCGGCGCCTTCGCGGCCTCCTCAGCAATTCCCTGAAGGCGTTTGCAGAACTGCCGGACGGTGGAGAGCGTCACTTCCTCTCGGCGCCCATGGGCGGCAAGGAAACGCTCCTCAATCGACCGCCGCTTCACGGTGGCGTCACAGAGAAGCACCACCTCCCGGAATCCTGCGTCCAAGCAGCGCTTGAGGTTTAGGACCTCGAGGTCAATGGGACTCGTGACCGCAATCTGCACCGCGATCTCAAGCTCCCTCAATTTGAGAACCAAGTCGACCCGAGTCGCCCCTCCGAGGATTACCCGCTCCGACTCGTGGGAGAATCCCAGTGCCCCCGCAACGCGGATGATCTCCCCTTTTACCACCTCGCTTCGGGCAGACGTTTTCTCCTGAGTGGGGATTTCGGCCTCCTTGGGATCTTCCGCTGCCTGTGGTTTCACCGGGGAAGACGCCTCCTCCCGCTCCTTCTCCTGCTTTGCCTTGAGCGCGGCAAAGGGATCAACCGGCGGACCCTTGGGAATAGATCCCCTGAGCGCTGACAGGTCCGCACGAATGGAGTCCCGAGGGGTCGAGTACCGCGCGCGGGTTTTCTCCAGAATGTCCCGATACGCCTCATCCAACGGCCGTGGAGGATCCGGGAGAAACGACACCTCCAGGTTGAACGACCGGTCCCGGGGTCCGACCCGCGCAACGGCATGGCGAGGCGGCAGGTTCATGAGGTCGGATGCAACAAACCCTCCAAATTCCTCCGCCATCTTCCGGGCATCGTCGCCCCCGACCTGGAAGCACACTTTGGTCCCGGTATTCCCCACCACCGATCCGAACACCTCCGCATCCCCCTTGAGCTGCGAAAGGGATTGATGCGCAAGGGTAAGCCCAAGCCCGTACTTCCGCGTGCCCTTGAGGATCTCACTTACCGTCGACGTCAAAAGATCCCCCGCCTCGTCCATGAGGAGAAAGTACGGGGTGCGTTCCTCCCTCGCCCTCGACTGCCGGGCGATGGTGGTTTGATAGAAGCGGGAGACGAGGAGGCTCCCGAGGAGGTACGCATTCGATTCGCCAATGAGCCCTTTCGCGAGCCTCCCCAAGAAGATCTTCTTCGAATCCATGATCTCCGCGAAATCGAGCAAGTTCCTCCGCTGTCCCAGGATATGGATGAGGGATTCATACCGCAGAAGCGAATCAAGCCTCGTGAGGATCGATCCGACCGCGGTCTTGTTCGAGAGCCCCGCCTCCGCTTCCCAGAAGTACACAACCTCGGGATTGGTGACCGACTGCAGGAACTCCTGCCGGAAACCCTTGTCGGAGAGAAACCGCCGCAATTCGGGCAAGGTTCCCCCACGGGTGGAATGGAGGAAGGCGAGGACGGCATTCCCCAGAAGCGAAGACATCTGGTCGCCCCAACCAGAAGTGTTCTGCTTCATGACCGCGATGAAGTCGGTCGCGAGGAGGTCTCGCTCCCGCTCAGATGCTGCCGCAAGCGGATTGAAGGCGATGGCGCAGGCGTCGTCCGTTGGATCGAAGAGGATGACGTCGGAGAGCCGATTTTCTGGAATATGCGGGAGAAGTAGGTCCACGAGATCCCCGTGGGGATCGATGACCGCAACCCCACGCCCACCCCGGATGTCCTCAAACGCGAGTCGGGCAAGGAACGTCGACTTGCCGCTCCCGGTCCCCCCAAGGACGTGACAGTGGTTGAGCCGGACCTGATCAGGGATGAAAACCTCTCGCACCACGCCTTCGTGGTCATTCCTCCCGAGAAGTGCCCCCTCCCCTCGGGTAAGTTCCCAGGGCGTTGCCTCAGAGCGACTACGGACTCTCCGGAGCTTCTTTGCGCGAACAGCCGCAGTCGGCAAATGCACCAGTGCCGTGAGTTCATCGGAATTGAGAATGAGCCCATTTCGATGCGTCGTCCGGGAAACGAGGTCCTCGAAGTGATCCCCAGGTTCGTAGTCGTCATTGGGAAGGACGATGAGGCGGTTCCCTTGAACCGAGGAGACCGGTTTCAAGGCTCCCGAAAGGCCGGACATGATCTCTTGGGTTCGGGCAACACTTCCTCCACCTACTGCAAGCCGCACGACCGCCGCATACAATGGCCTCCCCACTTTATTGCGCGTTGCGGAGACAAGCTCCGAATCGTTAGCGAAGAAGGGCCTGCCGTCGCCCCACGAGACCGCCTGCACCATCGAGGGTGCCCAAGGCGCTTGAGTTGATTCCAAAAGCACCTGGAGAACCCCAATTTCACCGTCTTTGAGAGACTCAAGCGCACCACAAATCCCCACCAAGGGATCGGTCGCCATGCCCTTCATCACCTGAAGCGGCACCATGAACTCCCGCTCAAGCCCGAGTTCAACGATGGCGACTGCCTCAGCGTCTACGAATCCTTGAAAGAGTTGCCCATTCCCAGCGGTCACGACCGCTTCCGGAAAGAACGCCTTGATCTCTCCCTTCACCAAGGCAGCGGCCGCAGCATCAACGGTGATCTGCACCACAGTCTCCGATCCAGTCCCCACCACCTCAAAGGAGATGGGTCCCAAGCCGTCACCGATGCTTTCAAGCATCTGCCCAAAAACCGCCGCCTCCGGTCGATATTCTGGCGGAAGTGCGATTTGGAGCTCCACCCGGTCGCCTGGCCCCCTCACCCGTTCCGCATCGGGCTCCTTGATTTCTTCAGGAATTTCCTTCGGAGCGGGAGCCGAGGTTCCAAATAGCCTGGAAAGCCCACTTGCGATCCGGCTCCCCACACTCTCAATCCGTCCATCGTCCGCGACCAACCGCTGCGGGAGGTAATGGCCCTCAAAGGGGCGGAACGGAGGCTCCAATCCGACCCGGTATGGCCAGACGAACCAACCGCGCCCCCGAAGTTCCCACCGGTAGAATTGGGCCGTGAGTTCCCGAGCAAACTGCCGGCCAATGGAACTCATGGTGTCTCACGGGTAGGAGTCGGAGCCCCGTAACCCGGCTGCGGACGCAATGGCGGACTCGGCTCAAGCCCTTGCACGACTTTGCGGATGACGTCGTCCACGAGCGTGAGGAATGCGACGTGGAGGTCTTGCCGGTAGAAGGTGTCGGGACGAAAGAATCGGAGGTACAAGGCTCCAAGGATCGGGACTTCCGGCAAATGCTCGGAGAGAAACCCTTCGACCGAGTACGCCGCGTACCGACATACCGACCACACAAGCGAAAGCGACAGTATGGGCAAAACGATGGCACCTGCCGTTCCGTCCCAGACAAAGCCCAAGAAGGAGATGACGAGTAGGAGAAAAGCGACGTAGAGAAAGTGGAACCATCGGGAACGCGGGTAACGGTCTATGGTCCGCACAGAAACGAAAAACGACGTTCCCACAGGGGCCGCGCAGACGAAGAAATCAGAGAACTCCCGGCGGATCTGGAGGTAGGCCCGGTAGGGTGAAAAGGGCCCGCTTTCATGAAGCACTGCTTCCCCGTAGCGCACCCCGGGAATCTCCTTCCGGGCAATTTCTTGAAGTATGCCCTGATACACCGCCTTCGGAGATACTTGGAAATCCGGGTACACATTCCGGAGATTGATTCGAATCTCCGGTGCCGGTCCTTCCCAAAGGTATCGGAGCCAGGCGAAGAGGTTTCCGACCTCGCTCCAAAAGGGGCTCACCTCTCCTTTCGGCAGAAACGGCAGGAGTTTCGAAAGATCCGGCGGATCAACGTGGTTTGAGGGGGTCATTGCGGGATCGGTTCAAGGTCACCATCCAGGGCCTTCTTCAAGGACTCGCCAATCGTTCGGAGACGCGCCGAATTCCGTTCATCACTGGGGTCCGGGGTTGGTCGCCCGTCGTCTCCCGCAACGAGGCTGTAAAGCATGGCGAATACTTCGGTGTGTCCCGGGGAGAGTGTCACCGCGCCGAAGCGGATATATGTCCCAACCCCAAGTATCGGTAGCGTCCGACCGTTTCTCCAGGTGGAGAGGTAATCACGGGGTGAGGAAAGATCGTAGACAGCCATTCCCTTCCCTTCCTTCGGTTCGCAGGCAAACTCCACCTGTCGCGCAGATTTCGTCGTCCGCCACGTCATCGTCTTTACCGGCCGGTGCTTTTCCTCCCGCACCGACTGTTCAAGGGCGCTCTGCAACTCGTTCCGCCGGTTCTTTACCTGATCTTCGAGTTGAAGCCGGGAGATCTCCGCCCTGTTCTTCGCATCAGCTTCCGCAATCGCAGCCTCCACCTCCTTCACGCGTGGATCCTCCGGGATGAGCTCCTTCGCCTCCGAAAGCCGAGCGCGGGCACGTTCCAAGTCTCCCGCGGCGGCCGCTCCTTTAGCCGCGGCAATCGCCTCATCGGTCTTTCTCTTCCGATCCCGATCCACCTCCTCCTTCCGGTGCTTCTCTGCCTCAATACTCGCTTCCGCCGCCTCCTTCCGGAACCTTGAAAGGTCGTCCCACAACGCCTTCGTTGCCGCGCTTCCCGGGTCGAGGAACTCCGCATCCTTCAAATACCCTTCCGCCTCCGAGAAAGCTCCCCGCTCCATCGACCGCATCGCGCGCTCCCGTACCGCATCGAGCTTCGCCGTAGGCTCCTCTTTGAGCGCGGCAGCATCCCCAGGAATCGCCAACAGCGCGTCATGGAGTGCCGCCTCAGCCTCCACAAATCGTCTCCGATCCCGGGCAGACTGAAAGCGATCCATCGCTTCCCGGTACCGAGTGTTTACCAACTCCCGGACGACACGGTTTGTCTCGTTCCCCAAAACCGGAGTTTCGATGCGAACCGGGTCGTATCCGTCTTTGCGTAGCTCCAGGGTGTACGACCCCGGAATGAGCCTGCCCAAGACTTTGGGACTATCGCCCATTGCCTTTCCAGCGAGGGTGATCGCTGCTCCCTCAGGTATGGTCGAGATGTCGAGAGCGCCGTAGGCAAATTCGATCTCGATCCGATTCGTCATACCCGGACGAACGTCGATACTCCGCTCGATACGGTAGTCTCCCCGACGGGCAAGGAGACGAAACTCCCCAGGGCGAATGAAGGGTGAGGTAAATGGGAGCGTCCCCGTCCACCTGCCCTCACCCTGAATCCGTTCGAGGACGAACTCACCTGGTTCGCCTTTCTCCAGGATATCGATTACCCCCACCTCGTTTGTGACCGTGATCGTCCACCGTTCGTTTCCAACAACCCGAACCGGATGATGTTCGACAATCCCGCGGGAATACTCGAAATCCGCTTCGTACTCGCCTGCCGGAATATTCGAAAAGAATCCCGTCGGGGTGCTGTATCCGACACCCCGAGACCTCAATCTGTACCGAAGGGGTCTCGGGAAGACTTGAAGCTCAATCTTCCCGCGACTGCGCGGAAGATCGATTCGCCCGAGCGAGTTTCTCCCGTACCAGACAAAGAAATTCGTCGTCAGGGACTCTGCGTCCTTGGCACTCACCTCGAACTCCCGCCACAGAATTCCTCTCGGGCGCGACAACATGAGGAAAACTCCTCCCTCTCGGATGTCATACTGCGGTCCTACCGCATTCCCCTCGACCGAAACGTCGGCCGTGACGCTGGTCTCCCGGAGGTGACGACGGTGATAGTCCCATCCGAGAAACACCAACGAACATACGAGGGTGATCCAGAATGGTCGGAAGGCCCGGACAAACGTAAATCGGGCTGGAGCATTTGGGTAAGAGGGCTCCACAAAACTACGGCATCACTACAGCCAAACCGGGGATACTGATCAACCCAAATTCACACCCAGTTATCCACAACAGCGAGCAGGTGGGAGATGTAGTAAAATGTGGAACTGGAGGCGGTGCGATCTCCGCACTGCCAATTTTGTTCTCCATACCATGAAACCTCCCCACTCCACGCCACTTCGACTCATTTCACGCCGGCGACATCTCGCTTGCACAACCCCAACCCTCACTCCGTGAGCCACTCCCATGGATGTCCATTGCTCAACCTGCAACGAACCGTGGGATACCTACCACCTCTGGCAAGATGCCATCAGCGAGGTTGGTCTCTCGGAGAATGAAATTGCCTCCTGGAGACGACTCCCATCGGCTGACCGGCTCTGCCCCCGCTACCGAGACGCCTTCAAAGCGTCCGGTTGGGAGTTTGGCCGGACGGTTATAAACGTGGTCAGGTGTCCGGCATGTCCCGAAGGCGCAGTGCCAAATCCTGATCGGATCGAAACCAAAGCAGCCCTTGAAGAACTCATGGGCGGCGACGAGGACGGCCTCGCCGCAACCTTTGAGGACTACCGGCTATGAGCGCCCCCAAGTTCCCGCTCGGTCGAGTCGTCGCGACGCCAAACGCCCTCGAAAACGTTCCAGCACCAGCAATCCTCGAAGGCCTCAGCCGTCATCAGCATGGCGACTGGGGAACCCTTTCCAAAGAGGACAAGAATGCAAACGAGACCGCCCTCAAAGTCGGCTCCAGACTCCTCTCCGCATACCACACCGTGGCGGGCAGGAAGTTTTGGATAATCACAGAGGCGGATCGGTCGGTAACGACCATCCTACTCCCGGAGGACTACTAACATGGAGCAACTCGAGTTCCTCTGGTTTCCCCGAAAGCGACCAAAAGCTCACGTTCCAAAAGAGTGGAAGGTCGTTGCACTCCGCGACTGTCCCCTTCGTCCATACCGCGCCTTATGCGACAATCCAGGGGCCGTCGCTGCGTACTGGCGCGAACACATCGTCAGCCACCCCTACTTCAATTCCGACGTGGAGTGCTTTGTCGCAATCCATCTCGACACCCGGAGACGGGTGACGGGACACCACCTTGTGGGGGTGGGGATACTCGACTCCGTTATCGTCCATGCTCGGGAAGTGTTCCGCACAGCAATTATCGCCGGTGCACATGCCGTCATCGTCGCGCACAACCATCCCTCTGGAGATCCCACTCCCTCCGACGCGGATATCCGAACAACCAAGGACCTTGTCCGAGCAGGACAACTTCTCAAGGTCGAACTCCTCGATCACGTTGTCATGGGAACAAGCAGCCACAACTCTCTCAAGGAAATGGGATTGCTGTACTCATGACGCCAACGTCTCTAACCGCTCGAGTTGGGGACGCTTTCGTTTACCACCTCCATTCGCCGCGTCACAAAACGCCCCACAGGGGATATTCCGCGCGACGCTTACGCTCGAACTCATCCAGGATCCGCTCCTGCTTCGTAAGCGTCACGCCGAGCACCCCATCGCGGGGTGCATCAGTGTCATAGGTTTTGCATTATGACGCTTATGCAGCGGGGCGGAGACGGGCTTTACGCCAGGCCTCTGGCGTGAGGGTGGGGATCTGCCGGTTGGTCATCGACGGCAGTTGGTTGAGGACGGCCCGCAGGTAGGCCAACGGATCGATTCCACGCCGCCGGCAACTCTCGATGATGGTGTAGATCACCGCGCCGCGCTGTCCGGCTCCGGCGTCTCCCACGAACAACCAGTTCCGCTTTCCCACCGCCGTCGGTCGGATCGCGTTCTCCACGGTGTTGTTGTCGATCTCCACCCGACCGTCGTTCAGGAAGACCTCCAACCCCTGTCGTAGGCCGAGAGCATAAGCGACGGCCTGGCCGAGGAGGGACTTGGGAAGCAGCCGCGATTGGATCCGTTCCAGGGATCGCCAGATCCGTTTCACGATCATCCGGCTGTGGGCCCCGCGAACGGCCGCTCGCAGCTTTGGGCCGGCGCCCCGGTCCCGAAGGCAGGACTCCACCTGATAGAGCAACTGGATTTGGCGCAGGAACCACCCGCTGATTTTCGGGGACTCTTCCCTCGCTTCGTGGAACTTCCGCCGCGCATGCGCCCAGCAGGCGGCGAGGGTGACCGGGTGCGGATGCTTTCGAGCAAAGGTCGCGTAGGCGGCATATCCGTCGCATTGAAGGGTCCCGGTAAAGTCTGCGGGCAGCACCTTGCCCAGGCAATCGGCGGCACGGCTGGTCTCCCAGTGAAAGAGCACATCTCCCCCCGGCTTGGCGCAGGTCCATAAATAACCCAGGCCGGTCCGCCCCCTCCCAGGATCCAGATACTCCATGGGAGTTTCGTCCACCTGAAGGTATCCCCCGGCCAGAACACCGGTTCGGATTTGATCGTAGATGGGCCTCAGCCAGTCAGCGGCCAGCTCGACCCATCGAGCCAGAGTTTGGCGGGGCAACTCCACGCCGTGGCGGCTTCGGAAGATCCGTTCCTGTCGATACAGGGGAAGATGATCGCAGTACTTGCTGACCAGCACGTGGGCCAGAAGTCCGGCTGCAGGAAGGCTCCGTTCCCGAAGGCGCTGCGGCAGAGGTGCGATGATCGGAGCCGCATCCTTGTCCACCTTGCGAACATACCGGGGACGCACCAGTCGGCGGCGAAAGAACCGGCCCGGCTCATAATCGAGGTGCTCGCTGACTTCCTGTCCGATCCGACGCCACTGTGAAGGGTCCGCCAGCACGGGTTCCGGTTCGAGCACTTCTTCAACCACCGGCAGATGTTCCGGAATGCGCTCTTTGCGTGGCCGACGAACCACAGCGCTCCTTGGCGAGGACGCAGGGGGTGTTACCGGTTCAGGCTGCGGCGCCTGAGGCTCGGCCTGTGCGAACAGCAACTCCAGTTGGTTGGCCGGGAGCTGCTCGCTCGAGCTCCCGAAGACCCGGCGAACCAACAGGTCAATCTTCCGACGGAGCAGTTCGTTCTCTCGTCGCGTAGCCTCCAGAGCCGACACCGCCGCCTCCAGTTGGCGGGTCAGCTCGGCTTCACGCGGCGTCATCATCGACGCCAAAACAACAGCAGGTGCAGGGCCAGAAACTGAGTGAGGACTGTTTGGCGCAACCCGATGGAGTCACTCGCGCTGATACCACGGACGCAGTTTGGCTCCGCGCAGATCCACTCCGTCGGTGAGCATCGTCAGGGCCTCCGGCGTCAGGGAGATCTTCAACTGTCCCGGCGCTGTGGCTTGTGGCCAGGAGAAGCTCCCGTCCTCAAGTCGTTTGGTGCAAACCCAGAGTCCGGTTCGATCCCAAAAGAGGATCTTGAGCCGGTTATGCCGCCGATTGGTGAACACGAACAGGGCGCCGTTCCGCGGCTCCTCCCCCAGACGCTCGGTGACCAGGGCGTAGAGGCCGTTGAACCCCTTGCGCATGTCGCAGGGATCGATCGCCACGAAGACCCGTAATCCACCGCTGAAACTCAACATGACACCAGCCCCCGGAGAAGTTCGACCACCAGGGGAATCTGACTCCGATCCACGATCCGGAGCCGAGCCGAACCCGGCAGTTCGACTTCCAACGCCATCGAGGATGTCGCCGGTTGCGCCTCCAGGAATCGGATCGGACCCTCACGACCTCTCCCAGTCCGTGGGCGACGCGGCCGTGAACGATCCCGGCGTCGTCGCCAGCTAGCAAAAGTCGGGTACTTCACTCCGATCAGGCCAGCAAAGGCTATCCCACTCATCCCGCTACGCTCGAACTCATCCAGGATCCGCTCCTGCTTCTCCGGCGGCATCCGCACCCGCCCCCGTGAATCCACCTTCAGAATCCGCAACTCCTCCTGTGCTGACGACATCCTCCGACTCTACCGCCTCCAGTCTCTCCTCGGACAGTGGTGCTCCGCGTGACGCTTACCCTGCTTCTCAGGAGGCATCCGTACCCGACCCCGTGAATCTACCTTCAGAATCCGGAGCTCCTTCTGTGCTAACGACATCCTCCCACTCTACAACGTTCAACCCCTCCTCGGACAGTGGTGTTCCACACGACGCTTACGTCTTTACCGTCCACCAAGCCAGACAAATAAATCCGCGGCCACTACTTACGGCACTTCACAGGACGGAAACGTTTCCCCGATGAACTCGGTGAAGTGCCAATTCTAGTCTGAATTATCCCGCATTGCAGCATATCGGATCCGCCTCCAGAGCATTACCAATTGGCCCTGTATTAACACACTTACCTCGAAGGCAAGTTAAAAAGAAGGACAAATTAGCATTCTTCATTTCCCTTCTTAAATATTTCTTGGCCAAGTGTAACGAGCGCCGACTTACTCCGCATGGCGTGAACAATGGCGGGATTTACGAGTTGACGATCCCCTCTAAAGTAGTCAACAAACCACCATGGCTCTCCGTCGGGCAACCGATCGCGAAATGAACCAGTCCAATCTGAGCACCAGAAGTCCAAGCTCGAGCGGAGGGTGTGGACGTAAGGGTTCCCGCAGAGCATATGCATTGCATAGGCAAACAGCGGTTCGTCGTTAAAAGTGAAACCTTTCGACTTGCAAAATGTCCAAAAGTCATAAGCGAGACGAAAAACTGTATCTATGGCATCTCTGTGAACAATGAAAAGTCCACCGTTAACATTAAACACATGTTGGCTCCGGACGCCGCGCGCACGCATCAATTCGACGAAGCGTTGATTTGGACAGTCCCACCAATCCGTTCTAGAATTTTCAGGGGATGTAAGGTCGCCCTCAAGTGCGATATGCAAAGGTGCGCCACGCAAGAGCCGAAGAGGATCTCCCGGGTTTCTCACAAACCACATATCAGTGTCCAACCAAATAAAGTAGTCATAATTTAAATGCCTGACAGCATCTCGGAGAAATGTGAGCTTAAACAAGCATCCCCACTTTTCGAATTGACCAGCATGATGAAATATCGCTCCAGGAACTGCACGGTCCGACCAAACATGAAAATCCTTAAAAACCCCAACCTTTCGAGCCGAAGAAATGACAGCAGCCATCATGTAACTATAATCACAGTCGACAACTGACCAGTAACAGTAGCGGGGAATCATCGAAAAACCTCCTCTAACCATATTCTGCGATTTGCATCTGTTTGGCAGAGATTTCTTACTGCGTGATCTCGGCATTGTTTTGCGACACGGCAACGCATCGTATAGTCAAAATATAGTTCGTGCGCCCGACTCTGATATTTTTTAAAATCGTCGCAAACAAATCCAGTCTCGCCGTCAACAATCAACTGATCGAAATTATGTCCAGGGGGCACGAGAGGAATACACCCGGTTAGCATTGCCTCGACCGTAGAACGCCCCCACGTTTCCGTGAATGTGTGCCCTAGTGGGTAAATAAACAAATCAAGGCTATGAAGAAACGCAACCTGGGTCTCCTCCTCCGCTTCTAGCAAACGCCAACGGGAATCAAAGGCGTGCCATTTAAATTTCTCTGCAAGGGCGCTATTCCAGGCCATGACCCGAAATATGCATTCTGGAATTTCGAGTGATTCGTAAAACACCGGAAAATCCTCAGGAAACTTCTCAACTGCGGGACGGGAGAGCCTCCCGATTGTAAACTGATCATTGCGCCTCTGCCGAAATGGAAAGAGTTTGGGTTCAATATAGTTTCCCGTTAAAGTTGATGGCAAGCACCCGTACCCTGGCGAGAGAGCCTGACGTTGAATTTCAGATACATACAGCACTTTATCAACCATCCCTTGTCGAATTGCTTCGATTTCTCCCTCGTGGTGCCACATCATCTCGCTCGACCAAACTATTGTGAGTCCCAATTGTTTCGCCCGATGGCATATTTTACCACTGAAGAAGTATTGATTGGACAGCGAGACTCCGTATCCGCCGTGTTCGTGGGTGAGCTGTTCAAACGAACAGTACCGGATTCCTAAATTGTCCAACCAGCGGGTCCAATAACCCGTTGTGAGGTGGCGGGCCTCATTTGGAACCACAGTAATCGAGGCGTGTTTGTGCAGTAAAAGTAAAAGATGCACCAATTTGGTGTCGGCCCCACCAACGTTAGAGGGCCAGCCAAAAAAGGTTACTTTTGGGTGCTGGGTTTCATTCATTGAATATTCTAATTGGTTGGCAGCCTAAGGCAGCCTTCCCATAACTTCAAACAGCGATTTAATCCTACGCCTCCCACAATTCTAAACCCGCCGGCGGCTACCCTGGAGTAAAAAGCGTGATGCTTGAGTGGCTTTAAATAGTCCAGGGCACTCACACTAAACGTTTCAATTTAGGTATCTCCCACTCATCGCAAAAACCAGTCAGGTAGATTCCGAAATCGATAATGTCGATACGCGAAAACGCGGACAAACTCAATTGTTGTAGATTCCGGGGACGAGTGTGGCATCTTCGCCGGCTCTTAGCTGTTAAGCCATGAAGCCGGCGGCCCCGCCTGAAGACTGACAGTGGAAAAGACAGAGAGTAAAATCAAGTCTTACCCCGTTTCTCCAAGAGTTTACTGGCACCCGCATTTTGGACCAGTCCTGGATCTGGGACCGAACACTCCTGACATAGCGACGCCATAAGCAGTATGGCCCGCCACGGAGCACGAAACGCCTTGCCCGACCAACCTTGGGTGCGGACACATCGGCCAGGAATGCGACAGACTTTCTAATGGAACTCCACGGCATTACGGCCCCCTTCTCGATTCGGAACGGACTGACATCTTCCAAAACAAAGATTACCTCGGCGGCAGAATCCACTGCCAGTAGAAGTGTCGGTCACAATGATTTTTGACCTTTGGGGTGCGGCCATAACGGATGAATACTACAAAGCAGAATAGAAGCGTTAGACTAAGTCGGAGCGTATGGGTATACGTACATTGCAGACGCCTACAGTAAACGTAGATCTCGAAGACGAACTCATGCACAGCAAATGCCGAGGGCATCCTACAGCACACTGAGACGGGTTCTTCCGAAGCATCTAATGCAGCGGATTCCCATCGTAGTACGCCCGATGGTTTATGCATTATCAGCCTCCCACGAAACGCGACTACTTCTAAACCAATCTCCGCTCAACCAGCTAAATCAGGGGTAGACGCCTCACGTAAGATCTCGATTGTGGTTCGACCTGGAAAATCCTTCGAACTCGATTTCCCACTTGGACAAAGTCCTTACGTTAGCCGAGCTCGCATCTTGAAACCAGTCGATCTCGAGAATTTAATCATCACAAAGTTTAATCTAGTTCAGGAGCGCCCGCGGGAAGGAATATTCCTCACCCTTTTTTAATATTTTAAATCGACTTATTATTTTTAAATCTTCTTCGTTGGATGTACTTATTGCTCCTCCAACGTTGATTTTTGAACCGTTCGCCAACCTGAGTGTTAACATTGCAAATGTTTTACCCGGAGTATACTCGTCACGGATCAATACTTCATCGACAGTCGCACGAAACTCAGGCCTCCGTTTTAGACTGTCGATAGATTCATAGTCGACATGGCTCGAACAGCCAGAATTTGAAACTAATACCAACAGGGACATTGCAAAGTACAGACGCATCATTTGCATAACTTTGGCTTCCTTACGGATAGATTTGCTCTCGCCCCCCGCCTGTTGATGGAACACCATTATTCCATACGGTCGATGACCACTCAAAGAACGCCTTTTTCGTGTAGCATGGGTTCTTACAGACTGCAGAAAACCATCTATAATTAAACTTATCCTCCGGGCCGAGTTGATACCAATACTCGTCATAGGCACCTCCACTGGGACTCCAATTGCTTCCAGAATCCGAGACCGTGCTCTGCCCCTCAAGACCCCCCGGGCAACAGCAAGCATAGGCGGAGTCGGTTGTGGTTCCAAGATTTAGGTTTGGACCAATATTTCCAGAGTAGATTTCTGTCGCACCTAAGCCTATCTCAACCTTGTACTGCCTCGTTCTCTTGACTTTAGATTGGTAAACAAGCTTCTTCGAACAACCACTGGGACACTCAACATCGAATTTTGTCGTAACGTCTACCCGTTGAACCATGATGTGCGGGGTACCTAGTTCAACCGCCTTTTGAATAATTGTCCATAGCGCAGATGGCACTCCATTTGGCACTGGAATTAACCCAGTGAAATCAACAGAGTTAACCGGATTGTTCTCGCAGTACAAATACAGTCTGAATTCCCCTTGGAGCAAATCTCTACTAATCCACAGCCCGAGTAAAGGATGGTAAACTCGATGCCTCACATGATACAATCCTGACTCGGCATCCCAGTGGTAAGCGCCGTAACGGGTTTCCCAACCGTAGGATGAGCTTCCGCGGGCACCGAAACTAGCATCCATCACCCGGGTGGCCCCGAAGGAGTCAAAACCATACCGCTCCTGAACCGTACCCGAAGTATTGATGATGGCCGTAACGTTAAAGTAATCGTGTAACACGTAGTGCCTTGTGCTGCCCTGGTCCCGCAGCACCAAGTCATCAATGTAACGCAGGCCCCATACGAATTGCCGGTCTGCCGTAGTTGCTGAATTAAGTCGCTCTTCCAAGATTTGCCATCTATTTGAGTAATAGAAATGTGTAGTAGTGGTACTGACCAACTTCGTTATCCGCCGTTGAGCCGCATCATAGCTGTAGCTGGCGACAATTGCTCCCCCACTTTTCAGCTCCACGAGCCGGTTCCATGCATCGTATTTCGCAGTGTAACTGCTGCCCAAGCCCCCGGGTTGGGACAAGGTTGTCATGTCTCCAACTGCGTTATAAGCCGGAACTGACCAGGCCGTACCTGTGGTCGTCGTAATCCCCGTGACCTCATTAACCTTATTGTTGCTACGGTTTTGATCAAGTCCAACAACTCCGTTTGTGCGATTGATGTAACCGCTGCTTCCTCCATGCCAGTTGCCAGTCGGATCAAGCGTGAAGTTCTCCTGCCATGCCGGTGTTCCCGCGATGTCAGTGCGACCGCCATTGAGGTCACCTCGCTTGAGAGAGGTAATTTGGTTTACGTTATCGTAGCTATAGTACTCATCTTGTCCGGAACCAGCCACTAGGTTATCTCGAAAAATGCGATTGCTGCTCCGATCAAATCCGTACTGTATACGTTCCAAGGCACTACCCGAACTTGTGACCAGCCAGCGCTGATCATACACGCGACCGAAACGGTCAAGGCCCGTGTACTGATCGCCAGCATCGCCATTGCCCTCGGCTCCCTGCTTGATGTAGGTGAGTTCAACGCCAGGCTGCGAGCTGTAGTTTGCCCTGACAATCGTGTTAATTCCGAGGTAGGAGTATCCAACTAAGGTAGTAGTAGAGTCCTTGAGAGCGGTTACTCGACATAACAGGTCATCGGTCCCTCCAATAGAGCCGTAATCGTAGGTGATGACCTTGGTGTCTGGATAGTTAACAGAAAGCAACCGCGTGTGGTTGGCACTTCCGTCAGCGTAGGAATACTGCACTTTTGGCGATGTGCCGGTGATAACCGCCCCCGAGTGTGATTGGTACTCAGTTGTCAACAAGTTGAACGTGTTGTATACATACAGTAGCTGATTTACGATGGTACCGGAGCCCACAGCGGCATTGTCGTAGCTAGTTAAATTCTCTAGCATTCCACGGATCTCATAGGTCCGACTTATTCTTTTGACGGTTTGGTCCACGCCAGTACCAAATGTGGTGATTCGATCATGGGCAAGCCGGCCTAGCTTATCGTACTCCGGCACATGCACCGTACCCAGCTGGTCTGTTTGTCTTATCAATTGCCCCAGTCGATTGTACTCGAATTTTACTTGATCCGTGCCGGTGGGGTCTGTATCGCTGGAGTCTGGATGAATGATACATCGCAGCAGGTCGTTACTGGCTACCTCGGAGTTTGATAATGCCGTTCCATAAATGTATTTTGTCGTTTGATTGCCAGTAATTGCATTGACGGCGGTGAGAGTGACTAGGTGATCGTCTGCGTCATAGGCAAACTGGGTCTCGCGGTTAATCCCCGAAACACCGTAATCCTCTATTTTTGAGGTCAAGCGCCCAGCGTCATCCCAGGCGCTTTGAGTGACGATAGCCTTGGGATCAGTCACCTGATATGGTTCGCCCGCCTGGTTATATGCAGTTGTTGTAACCAGCCGGGTGTCTGACCGTGCCGGAATAGTGCTTGGACGTGATAGTGCAGAACCACCATTGGTGCCGTAGTCGCAGATGCCTGACTCTCGTCCAACTGCATCGGACCAGAATGCTTTGTAGCTTACCCGCGAACGAGGCTCGGTGGATGTGCCATCGAGTTCACCCACACCAGTTGCATTATGGAAGCGTTGCCTCGTTGTAGTCTGAATCAAATTCTTCGCGTCATCGTAGAGGAACTCTACTTGCTCCAACACAGTATCACCCGTCACCACGGCTGCCTCCGAATAGGTGTCGTCCGAGGTATTCAAGGTCCGGTATTGTTTAAGCGCCCAACCCGCCCCGTTGTATGCAAATTTCTGGAGCGTTGAGCTCCCTGCAAGCTTAGTCTTTAGGGTTTGGCCACAGGCATCATACCAGAAATCATTTACCAAACTGTTGCCAATAGACCCGGTTGACGGATTCACCGCGTAGACCTTGGTTCGGAATACACGTCCAAGATTGTCGAAACTGGTTTCCTGTAAACCAATCAAATTGCCACCAAAACCGTTCTTTTGCTCCGTTTTGATCATTCGGTCGAGGTTGTCATAGGTGTAGATTTCGCAACTGCTCAACTCGCCAGTTTTGCTGATGCGACGGTTGCGCCAGTCGTAGCCGAAGGTGGTGGCCCGGTCGTTTGACGAGTTGGAGTCAACGAACTGAGTAATTTTTGTCAGGTTGCCGTTTTTCCCGACCACGGTGCTATCATATTCATAGGCCTCTACCTTGACCATGTTGTTGCCACCGGCTCCACTATTCGATGGGTCGCTATCCGTGGCACCGGTGTCGTCTGTTCCAATCCATTTCTCTTTCTCTTGACTATTCGCGGTGTAAACCCACCGGATGATGGTGCCACCTGGTGAAACCTGCCGCACCAACCAGCCCATTCCACTGCTGTCAAAGCCGTAAATAGTCTCGTTGTAATTGTCTGTAGAGTTTCCCTCGTCGCCATTTGTTGCTGGAATGTTCCAATAGGTACGCGTCCTGTTAGGTTTCCGGATGTTATTGTTGTAGAGGGCTTTTCGCCACCGCAACCAGCGGGACTGGGTCGCCACATCCTCTGAGGAGGTTAAGGCACCTGTCTTCGCCGGATCTCGCTTAGTCTGGATCGAATCAGTCACTCGACCACTTTTGTCGACCTTTTCCACCGAGACTGGCTCAATAAGGCTTGTAGTGCTCGAACTACTTGGGGGAGGCACCGTTTCGTAGCCTTGAGCAGAGCGGACCTCGAACGCAGAATCCTTGTAGATGGTCCAGCGAATCCGACGGATGTCAGTGGCGGTACCCGATATCGCCACGTTATGTTCCGGTCCCTTTTCAACTGTGGTACGACCCAGATTGTCCACGGTATAGTCGGTGATCAGATGAAGCCCGCCACCGGAGGGTGTAGTCCAGCCGGATGGTACCGATGGTGAATCGCTAATCTGGCCGGTGGCTACATCGTCAATACGTTGCAACAGACCTCCTGACGCTGTGTCATACTTAAACCGGGTCAAGAAGCCCCGCTCATCCTTGACCCAGATTAGGTTGCCGTATTGGTCGTAGCGTTCAACTTTCGTATTGCCGGTGTTGGAACCGTTTTGAGCCGTCGTTATCGCAGGCCACGTAGTTGTTTTCTGCTCAATCTGAAGAGAGCCGGTAAAGAATGTATAGTCGTAGGTTGTTTCAGCAGGGTCGGTCCCACCTCCCGCATCATTATTATAAACGATGTCTTTCCAGATTGGATAAATTGTCTTACTCCCATTCGACCGAGAAGTGTATTTGTATTCTCGGACCTTGATCTCTGATCCGGAACTACCCTTCTTGATCTTCTCGTAACGCAGATAGTTGTCAACCGCGCCATTCGCTAAGTCAGTGGAAGTATAGTATTCCTTAAGCCGGATCAGTCCGGTGGAGGTGTTCAGTGTCACCAGGCCTCCAACAGCTTCGCTCACGCTGGCGATAGCCTCGGGGGAAACTTCCTGAACCACACGCCCCTGGGCATCGTAGACAAGTGCCTCATTCCACTTGTTGCCCGTGCCGACATCCTCTAAAACAGTAACCATTTTTTGCCCCGCGGAGTTGCAGTACACCGTCTGAGTATCTCCGTCCGGCAGAGTCTCCGTAGTCTTTTTCGTCCAAAAGTTGTTGCTGCTACTGCTTGAAGGTGTGTTAACAGCGTAGCTGTAGCCGTAGGTTGAAGTGGACGAGGACGATGGCGTTCCAGGACCGTTCACCACCTCCTTGCTAACTCTCTTGTCGCTGGTGAACTCAAAGTAGTTGTCTGAATAGTTTTTTAGCGAGCTGTCGCTGATAGTGTCAGGGTCAGTAGATCCCCCTGTTGTAGCGCGGTCAAAGGCTTCCGGTCCCAGTACAAACTTAAGCCCGTGGGAGAAGCCTGGATTTGTTGTCGCGTTGAATGTGTCGCTCGTGTAGTAGCGAAAGTAGCTCGTCCCCAAATTGTCCCAACTTGAACCGTTCCACTGCTCTAAAGTCTCCGTGCGCAAATCGCCGATCAGGCCGTTGCCGCTGCCGCTATCGTAATATGTATAATACAGCCGCCGGACATTTGTAGACCCGCGTTTTAGGGTCACATACTGAATGCGGCCTGAGTTGCTTCCAGAAGTGTAATAATCGTAATTGTAACTCACAGCTGGCGATGACCCGGCACTCAATGCCGTTACCTGATTACTTCCGTTGTAAGTAGGCGTAAACGTGCTCCCGTATTGGTCGGTATAACTCATAAACTGACCCTGCTTCGCCGCTGGAATCGATGAATCAAAGTTGAAGAATTTTGTGACCCGACCTAAACTATCAGTAAACGTAAACCATTTATTTGTAGTGTCCTCGGTTAAAACATCCAATGAAAAATATCTGGAAATATAAGTCGCACCGCTTTTGTTGAACCATTCGGAGTCGTTTATTATCGAGATGACCTCAATGTTACCACTCGAATCTTTTCCCAACTGTGGCAATTGCGCAACAAACCATCTAAACCCGTTTACTCCAGGAACTGTAGCCGCGTCGACTCGACTCCCATAACTTAATGTGTGCCCCCATTCCAAACCGTAACTACGCGAATTCAGCCTATCCTGAATGTGTCGGATGGCTCCATTGGAATAGCGAATTGGGTTGTTGGAGAAGTTTTTATTCTTTTGACAAGGAGGACTAGAAGAACTTGAGCTGCTAGAACTGTTGTTTGTCGATTCCGAGGAAGTCGCCATATTATGTTTGGAATATGATGAATGGATTTTTTAAACGACGGAACTAAAACGGCTCGCAAGTGACTTTGTGACAAAGTCTGTTTTTCAGCAGTCTGTTGGCCGCGAAATTTTGGAGCTCTGTGGTATTGGCATTGCCGCAACAATTGGGAATCTTGCTTGAAGAGATTGATCTCGGATAATTGTGAAGAAGTTTTTTGGGCATCTCCTAATGGCTCGTGAACGGTATTATTCGAGATATCCCCCGAGTGAAATCAAGCGGACGCCAGAGGAATATCCGAAGACAAATGCCGGATCATGACGATTGGTGCGGCGGCAATTTTTGGACACATTTGTATACTTTTAGATCCTCGCAGGTTTCTTTTGCTCAAGAAATGTTTGGACTCGGCCGCTTTTCTTTTAGATCGACGACGCAAACTGGTTCTCCCCCCCATGAGTTTCAAGACAGTTTGTAAATCGCGCGCTCTGAGTTTCGTGGTGAATCGGAGCGAGAAGGAGCATACCCCTTGCGACAGCGACGCGGTGACCGTGATATACTAAATGATCGTTATTTTGCATGGGCAGGTGACTTTAAACACCGGCTTCCTCGTTTTGAGTCGCTTAAGTCAGTAGAGTCTCAAGACTTGGTTTGGACGCCGCGAGTCGCACCATATTTTTGGTGAACACACTCGCGCTGCTGGCATTGAGTGTCTTCGCGGAGGGCGGTAACAGGAGCCTAAAGGCAACCAGCAATTGTGGAATTGGGCATAATTCGAGGCAGAGTCCGGGGTGGTTGCCTGTGTTGTTTGGTTTACTTTGATCAGATTCGACACTCCGAGCCGATGCGTCAACCGAAAAGTGTGTTGTCTGGAGGAAATTTTTGGGCTGGCAACTGACGGAGTCGTTTCTACCGTCAAATGTCATGGCCGTGTTACCCCAACCGTCGGCCGCTACGCCCACGGCGGGCCGATCATGGAGATGTGAATGGGCAGCTATAGCGGCTTTTGAACCGGCGTTCGGCCGTATTACCAACACCCATAGGCCGTGGTAGGTGGTGCGATGCTACGCGAGTGGGACAAAACACTCTAAGGTGTCACCAAAGGACCGTTTCTTTCGGATTCCCGGACGTCCGGCCCGCTGCTGGGAACTGAAGCTCGATGATCTTGCCGGTGTCTTGCCCGATCGCGGCCGGATCAACGGTCGGTTTGGTAAGCGTTCGCCAGTTTTGAACGGCGGCGGTCAACCAATCCTGAATCTGCTGCCGCCAGAGCCGGCGCCAGCGCGCCCGTTTGAATCCGTGATTGTTCGCCGCGTCGGCAAAACTGCCTTCCACCATATGCTGACGTCGCCGCCGGTCCCGCCAAGCCGCCGCACTGTTCGCCTGGACTCGCGCCCGATCCAAAAGCTCCTGATCCACGTGACGATGGATGGTCCTGCCTGTGGCGGATCGGGTGCATTTGGAACGCAGCGGACAGTCCGCGCACACTCGATCCCGGGTCATATACTCCTTGGTCTGCCGGACTGGATGCACGCGCCTGGGCCACATCGTCTGGCCGGCGGACAGGTGTAGGTATCTGCCGTCGGGTCGTACCGAAACTCTGAGTCCGGCTGGATGCCCTCCAACCGCCGATTTACCTGCCGGGCCCGCAGGTCCGCCATGTGGGTCACATGCCCGGCCTTCTGCGCAGCGACGTAGTTCTCCACCGTGCCATACTTCCGATCTTCCACCAGCACCTCGGGTTTTGTCTCCGTGTTCACTTCGGCCTGGGCTGCCAGAGCCATCATCCGCCGGTTCTCCGCCACTGCGCCGGTCGCGGTTTCCCGTCTGAGAGAGAGAAAGACTCCCACCAGTCGAGCAGCGCACCTCCTCGGTTGCTGTGAACATCTTCTCGTTATAGCCCGACATTCGAGAGGAAGTGTGGTTTTTCCTTCAACGAAAAGAGGGCAACTCCTTCGAGTCGCCCTTTGATTTTAATTGAGCATCTCCGCCACCCGCGACGCATCGACCCAGATCGGAAGAATTGGCACCGAGAACCGGAACATCCGAACCGACCGGATTAACGCTAAAAGTCCTGCAATGCGGTAGTCGTCTGGAGGAGTGTCCAATCCTCCAAGGACGAAGATCCGCCCTACCGGCGACACCAATCGGTCAAGGATTTCGAGCTGAGTAGTCGATACACCAGAACCCATCACCGCAACGACGGTACTCCATCCGCATTGGTGGAGCGTCCACGCCGCTTCGACCTCCGACACCACGAGGACTTCGTCTCCCGGTGTCGAGATCCGATGGGCATTGTAGAGAATCTCCCCACGACGGAACTCGTGAGCGACACCGTTGCGCTCCCTCCGCTCCGGGAAGACGTACTTTGGATTCTCTGGAGAGATCCTTCCATCCTCCAAGATCCGTCCCGCATAGCCCACGAGTCGGCCCTGGTGATTGTGGAGTGGAATCGCGATTCTTCCCTTCAGAGAGCCTCGATCCGTGTATCCAAACCCGAAGGTTGTCGCAGTTTCCTCCGTGAATCCCAATTCTTTGATTCCCGGATGAACGGGATCAAGCCCCTTGAGCTCGAAATCGAGCGGTAAGTTGACCGCCGTGACCTTCGGCGTCTCTCCCTTGGGAAGATGAGTGGGTATCACACGTGCTTGCGGCGGGGACGGAGCTCGTTCGCGCCTCAGGTACTTGTCTTGGAGGCGCACCGCAACCGACCGGAGTGCCGCCCCATTCTCTGGGTCGACTTCCTCCATGAGGGCTGCGAACTCAAGGACGTTCCCCTTTCGTCCGCAGCCAAAGCAGCGGAAGAGACCGCGGTTGAGCTCCGCAGAAAAGGCGGCCGCCTTGCGTTCGCCTTGGTGTCCCGGTAGCGGACACGGCCCCTTGTGCTGGGCGCCGTTTCGTTTGACCTCCACACCGAAGTCGCGGAGGACGGTTTCGAAATTGAGCTTCTCACGAAGCTCTTTGAAGTTGATCCAGGTGTTCATGGTAATGTGCAGTTTTCCACTTACCATTTAACCACGAGGTTCCGTCTCGGACGAAATCCACAGGTCGTCAGGGTGGATACTCCCCAAGCCACCGTCGGATCCGTCCGTCCACCTCCTCTCGCTTCGAAGCATACCGTTCTCGACTCCGGCGGATGATGGTTTCGCGTCTTCCCCATTTCCTTCCAGCGGGCTCCAGCGTCTTCCCATGGAAGGGATCCACCTGCGCTCCGTCTGTAAGGATCCGCACGAGCACGTGGTGGTTCGCGAGCTGGGTAAACTGCGACGCCGTGAAATCCCGACCAAACTCCCGCTCCAGGATCTCGGCGTCAGTTTGTCCCACCCGGAATGACACCAAGGATCCAACGTTTCCAAACACCGCACTCTTCACCTCCTCCGGCAGTTGATCCGTGTACTGATGGGACAACGTGAGCGAGAGGCGATACTTCCGGGCTTCGGAGAGAATCGAAGCGAAGGAGTCCGTCGCAAACGACTGGAACTCATCGACAAAAAGGCGAAAATCCCGCCGCTCGCTCTCCGGAACATCCGCCCGCCCCATGGCCGCCAGGTG
Organism: Verrucomicrobiota bacterium; assembly: GCA_046346705.1. Lineage (GTDB taxonomy): Bacteria > Verrucomicrobiota > Verrucomicrobiia > Limisphaerales > UBA9464 > UBA9464. Next base: position 588,024 of record JAXMHR010000001.1, read on the forward strand.
AAACTCCGAGACCAAAAGCGCCCCGAGGAGGTTTGATTTGTCCTCCCCGAGTTTCCCTTTCGCGAGGTTTGCGATGAAGATGCGCTTCCGGTCCATCATGAAGCGCGCATCGATTGCCCGGGTCACCTGACCCAGGATGTTCCGAAGCTGCGGGGCCATGAGGAGCTGCCCGATCTTGTTCTGCACCGGGGACACCGCTTCAGACAGAAGCCGCTTGTCGTAGTTTTCGAATTCGTGCTCCCAAAACCATCGAACCATGGGGTCCCGTACCTGCTTCACGACCCAGTACCGGTACCGATGGTCCGATAGCATCCGCTGGACTCCCAAGAGGCTCACGTTGTCGCACTCGATCAAGGCCGCGAGGGCAGCGTAGAGGATGTATTCGAGGCGCGGCCCCCACGAGTCCGCCCAAATGGACTTCACCGCGCCAACAATCCCGGAAACGACCAAATGCTGCGGACCGGAGGTACGCAGAACGTTTAGCCCAATGGGAAACTCCTCGTCCGCAGGATCGAGGTAGACAACATCCTCGATCCGGTGCCTCGGAATGTGGTCGAGTATATCCTGCGCGAGATCCCCGTGGGGGTCGATGAGGCCTACCCCCTCCCCTGCCTCAATGAGCTGGAGGATGAGGTTCCGGAGAAGGGTCGTTTTCCCGGAACCGCTCTTCCCGATGACGTAGAGGTGCTGACGGAGATCGTCAGGAGAAATGCCAAAGGGGTGCAATTGCCCCCACATTTCCCGTCTCCCCATGACGATTTCGTTGTCATCCAACATGCTACCAAGCGAGCCCCTACTCCAGATCCGCACGTTTCTCGCGCGCTTCAGTTCACGAGGCGGTGCGCAAGCGACATGCGTTTTGTTTCGAGCCGCTTGGGTAATAGGGGCTCGGCCGGGAGCAGATGGGCTGACGGAACCATTTTACCGCGCCACAACGATGACGGTCAAAATCCACTCACGAATTGACGGGTTATCCACAGAAGAAATCCTTGATTGCGAATTTCCTTTGAAGAAGGCGTAGGAGGCTGCCGGCGGTACACCGTGTCGCAGTCCCAACCCATTCACGCCGTGAACGAAACCCACGCCGTCGGAGGCGGGTATCCGGATCACCAAGGAACTCGTCCACGCCGGCCAATCGCTCAGACTCGAAGTCCTCGAACAGGTCATCATGGGAGAAAATCGCCACGACTCCCTCAGGGAATTGGGGCTGTGGTCCCCATGACTTTCACGCCCTCACCTCATAAGGATGAGGGCGCTCTTACACGTATTTTCTCTGGAGACGCCATACATGTCGAGGGAAGCAACTCCCACGATCGAGCGCGGGCTTGTGG
>JAXMHR010000010.1:0-225518 GCA_046346705.1 Verrucomicrobiota bacterium
CCCGGTTCTTGTGGGCGGATCCATTGTGCCAGAATTCGGGCGTGACGCTCCCATTGGGCTCGAATGGCATCCAGAAGCGGGAGAGATCGGCCCCGGGAGTATAGCCCACCGGCCAGGCGTATTCGGTCTGGGGTCCGTGTGGGCGACCCGCCTGATGACAGGAGAGACAGATGTCCATGGAACGCTCCCAGGAAAGGCGGGCGGGATTCACAATGTCGCCCAGGGCCCGTGTTTCTGAATGTCGCCGCCCGGGTCCATGGCAGCTTTCGCAGGAGATGTTGAGTTCCTGCCAGCGTTACGTCTCTGGGTCAGAACCGGTGCTATGACATCCGGCACAAAGTCGGAAGTTTGAGCGCTTCCGCCAATCCGAGTGACTGGACCACCACCAGTCCTGCCGCGCGGTGTAAGGCTGCCACTTCTGCTCCTGGATGTTCCACTGACCGTTGAAGACCACCTCCTCGCCATTGACCTCGACCAGGTACCGTTGCTTCCAGCGGCTTCCGATGACCCAGCGAACCTCCTTGAGGTCCGGGTGGTTGGTGCTGGCAATGGAGAAATCCCCGAGAACAGTTCGATCCGGTCCCTCCGTCACGGGGCGGCGGACCATGCGCCTGTGGCGGGTGGTCTGCCAACCCGCTGCGTGATCGGCGTGGCAGGTCGCGCAGCGTTCGGCGCCGACATAATCCGCGGGGTTCATCCGGGGAGGGTGGTCTGGATCGAGCGGTGCTGGATCCTCCGCGAGGAGTCGGGACGCCAATGCCGTGGCCGTCAGGGTCCAGACAGCCATTCTCGCCGTTCGGGTTGATTTCATGAGGGGGGACGGTTCCTTGGAGAGGGGCCCTCGAACGGGAATTCGTAGCCGCGACAATTCCTTCGACCAACGCAGTGCTCCGAACTTTCGGAAGGACGGCAACGCCGGTTCGATGTCACCGATCGCCGTGCAACAGGAGTGCTGGCTACACAACTTCGAATTCCCGCAGTTCGAGGGCATTGACGCCCGCCTTTTGGTTGGGTCGCGGTTCGGGTTGGGCGAACCCATTGAGATCCACGGCGCGCGCGCGTAAGGCATATTTTCCCGGGCGCAATTTCCCGAGATTGGCCGACCAGGAGGTCATGCCATAGCGAAGGGGCCAGGTCAGGGGGCGGCCCGATTTGCGATCAAAGCCCAGCAACGTCTTGGGGGAAACCCCCTCGGGAAGGATCCGGCTCCAATCGCGAGGCGGGCCCTCGAGTCGGGCCTCCACCCACTTTTCGTCGGTGGCGGAGGGCGTGCCGTCCCCAAGATGAACTTCGACCCGCTGGAGTCCGGAGAGACCGGAGATCACGAGGCCCCCCACGGTGATCCTTCTTCCCGCGGGCAGCGTCTTGGGAATCTCGGATACGTAGGCGGACGTTTTGATATGGGACTCGGGATCGTTGTTCGCTTCGGCGTAGGTGTCATTGGCCCGGTAATCGTTGGTGACCTTGATTCCTTGGAGCCACTTGATGGATTTGAAGCCGTGCGCCCAGGGGATGACCATTCGGACCGGGCCTCCCCGGAGCAAGGAGATGGGCTCCCCATTGAGGCGGTAGGCGATGAAGGCGGGCAGCTCCCCTGGGGCCGTTTCCATCACTTCCGTGTAACTGAGTGAGGACTGAAACAACTGTTTCGGGTCATTGTTGTGGAAGCCCCAATAATAAAGCCGCCGGACGTTTCGAAGAGCCCCGCAGAGTTTCAGGACGTCCCGGAGCGGCACGCCCTCCCAGAGCCCCTGACCCAGGGGCGTGGGAATGTTGAGGCACTGCATCGCCTTGAGAAATCTCACCCCGCGTGTCTTTCCCAGGTCCATTAGGGTGGGAAGATCCAGCGCGGTGCCGTCCGCCAATTGCATGGGTTTGCCCAAGGCCGCGGTTTCCCGGATGTCCGGCTTCGGGGAGTTGTCCGCGGTAATTTCAAGACGCCACGTTTCCGGCGTGAGGCGGGCCTGGACGAGTTCCTCGCCCTTGAGGGTGAAAATTTTGGGCGTGCCTCGGGAGACATCGCGGAACTTTTCCGAGGGCGTCAGAAGTGGCGGGGGAATAAAAGGCCCAGGTTCCACGAAGGCGGGCGGGGCATTGGTCTCCGCCGCTCGGGTCCAGAGGGAACCGCCGCCTTCCAGTGCGGCGAACCCGAGGGCGGCAGATGCGCGAACAAAGGTGCGTCGGCTGACCGGAAAGGATTCAGGGGCAGGCTTCATGGCAGAACGGGGAGACGTTTCAGTCTGGCACGGCGACGTGCGGTTGCGAAGCCGAATCCGTCCAGCAGCGAGTTCCGCATGCACCACGATGGGGCAATTTTGGTGTCGTCGCGGTTTGTACTTTTGCGTTGCCAGGATGGCGGTGGGATTTCAACGTGCGCATCAGTGATTCGGCGAATTTCCATTCGTAAAGCAGCAGCGTGGCGCACGGTACGTGCGTCACGGCGCGTCTTTGCGATTTCCGGGAACTGAACCGAGCCCAACCCGAAACTTGCAACCGCGCCCCTGACCGGCGCGGTTTTTTATTTTCCGCACCGGGATGGCGCCCAAGCCATGAACGCCTCCACATCCCGCCACCCACACCGCCTCCAGGGTCACCTCCTGATGCTGGCGTCAACCGCCTGCTTTACCGCGAATGTCCTGATCATCCGCGCCCTGGGCACCGTGGAGGCAGTGGATGTCTGGACGATCAGCCTGGTGCGATTCGTAGCCGGCATCGGCCTGCTGCTGGCAGCCTACCGGCGCGAGACGCGCTACCGTCGGGTGTTTTGCAAACCGCAGTTGATGCTACGGGGTTTGGTGGGCGGCATTGCCGTTTGCGGCTACTACCTGACCATTCTTCATCTGGGTGCCGGTTTGGCGACCTTCATCGGCAACACCTATGTCATTCTCGCGGCCTTGATGGCCGTGTTCATGTTGGGGGAACGGCTCCGACTGCCTCTCGTCCTGGGCGGTGTCGCTGCGCTCGCGGGGTTGGCGTTGCTCACCGACGCGTTCGGATCCGGTAAACACTCGGCGCTGTATGAGGCGGTGGCCGTGCTGACCGCGGTCGCGTCGGCCTACGTGGTCATCACCATCCGGCAGCTCCATGCGACGGAGAATTCGGCGACGATCTTCTCGGCACAGTGCGTGTACGGCCTGCTGGTTTGCCTCCTTCCCGTGCTCATGCACCCGCCTTCGCCGTCCCGGATGGCCTGGGTGCTCATGGCCGTCGCGGGACTCTGCGTCGCGGGCGGGCAATTGTTCATGACCCGTGCCTATCGGGATCTCAACGTCGCGGAGGGGACGCTCCTGCAGATGCTCGTCCCGGTCGGTGTCGCCCTGGGCGGACAATTCCTCTTCCATGAGCATTTCTCCGTTCGCGAACTTGCCGGAGGAGTCCTGATCCTGGTGGGAACCGCGGTGACGGCATTTCGGGGACGGGAACCGGCACTAGCCGTCCCGGTGACCGCCCGGGCGCAAGAAACCTGAATCTTTGTCCGAAGGAAATCCGCCCGTGACACGTCAGGGAGACGTTCCCAGTGGCTATGGGTCAGGTCATCCGAAGGATCGAACAGGGGATCGCTGCGGCGATCCTCCTTTTGTCGTGCTGTTTCGCCGCGGAGCCCGCGGTTGCGAGCCGCCATTGGTCCTTCATTGCGCCCGTGCGTCCCGCGGTCCCGGAGGTGCGGCATCCGGATTGGATTCGGAATCCGGTGGACGCATTCGTCCTTGCACGGCTCGAACGGGAACGCGTGAAGCCGTCCCCGGAAGCGGACCGGACCACGCTTCTCCGGCGGCTTTCCCTCGACCTGATCGGCCTGCCGCCCTCCCCGGAGGATGTCGCGGCATTTGTCGCGGACCCGGATCCATCGGCCTACGAGCGACGGGTGGATCGCCTGCTGGCGTCCCCGCAGTTTGGTGAACGATGGGGCCGCCACTGGTTGGATCTCGCCCGGTACGCGGATAGCAGCGGCTACCAGGTGGACCGCGAGCGTCCTTGGGCGTGGGTGTATCGGGATTGGGTTCTCCGTTCGCACAATGCGGACCAGCCGTTTGATGAATTCACGGTCTGGCAACTGGCCGGTGACCTGGTGGAGGAGAATCTCAAGGGGCCGCAAGGGCAGGACGCCTTGATTGCAGCCGGATTCCACCGGATGACCCTGAGCAATCACGAGGATGGCGTGGATGCGGCGGAGTTTGCCGCGCGGGCCAAGGTGGATCGGGTCGCCACGACCGGACTCGCCTGGATGGGCCTGACCCTTGGGTGCGCCGAATGCCATTCCCACAAATACGACCCCATTTCCCAGCGGGAATTCTATCAGCTCTACGCGTTTTTCGACGCAGCGGAGGAGCGGGATTCGGACGTCGGCAATGGGCTCCATGCCTACACCTTTCATCCCGCATCCGCGGCGCCGAAGACCTTTGTCCACATCCGTGGGGACTTCCTTCGCCACGGCGACGAAGTTCAGCCGGCGGTATTGTCCGCGGTCGGTCCGACGCTGGCTTCGCGGCCGACCAACACCGTCCCGACCCGGCTCGACCTGGCCCGGTGGGTGGTGGCCCCGGAGAATCCCCTGACGTCGCGCGTGGCGGTGAACCAGTTCTGGCTTCACCTGTTCGGGCGGGGCCTGGTTGCCACGACGGAAGATTTCGGGGTTCGGGGCGAGGCGCCGTCGCATCCGGAGTTGCTTGATTGGCTGGCGTTGGAATTCCAGGAACGCGGATGGAGCCGGAAGGCCATGATCCGATTGCTGGTGACATCGAGCACCTACCGGCAGGCGTCCCGAGCGCGTCCGGAGCTTTCAGTGCGGGATCCGGAGAATCGCCTGCTTGCCCGCCAGAACCGGCTCCGTCTGGAGTCGGAGATCCTCCGGGATTCCTCGCTCGCGGTGGGTGGGACGCTCAACGAACGGATCGGAGGACCGAGTTTCCGTCCGGCAATGCCGGCGGATATCAAATGGCTGGGCACTGCAGGCGCGTGGTCGTGGACCGACGATACGGGGCCGGTGTTGTTCCGACGGAGTTTGTACAGTTTTTCGCAACGAACGGTACCGCATCCGCTCCTCGCCACCTTCGATGCGTCGAATCCGAACGAATCCTGCACCCGGCGCGACCGTTCCAACACACCACTCCAGGCTCTGACGCTCCTGAACAATGACGTGTTTGCGGGCGCGGCTCACGCCCTGGCCACTCGGTTGAGGGCGGATCGGCCGGGAGATCTCCCGGGGCAGGTGGAACGGGGCTTTGAGCTTTGCGTGGGGCGGAACCCTACCCGCTCCGAGCGGCGGCGTCTGGAAGCCCTGGTTTCGGAAGTCGGGGCGCTGGGAGGAACCAATGGGACGTTCGTCCTTGCCCAAACCCTGCTGAGTCTCGACGAATTTCAAAACCGGGAATAGCCGAGGAATTCCCGGCGATGCCGCGGACGCCTCGGGATGGTCATTTGACAGGTTCGGGGCGTTCGGATTGTCTGGCTGCAGGTTCCACCATGTTCACCCACTTCCGGCACCCGCGCTCCCGCGGTTTCACCCTGATCGAATTGCTGGTGGTGATCGCGATCATCGCCATCCTCGCTGGAATGCTTCTGCCGGCCCTGGGTAAGGCGAAGGAACGCGCGTTGATGGCCAATGACCTCAACAACATCCGGCAGGTCGTGATGGGGGCGCACCTTTTCGCCGGGGACAACAACGATTACCTGCCGTATGCGAGTTGGGGCGATTGCCAGGAGCGGGACAGTTGGTGTACGGCCAAGGGCATTCCGAATGGGGAGGGCAAGAGTGACACTGCGATTTGGACCAATCAGGTCGCCTGTTTTCGAAAGAGCCAGCTGGGTCCCTACATCACGACGGAAAAGGTGCTGACGTGTCCGAAGGATCTGGCCGAACGCGGATCCGGAAAGGCCGCGGCGGATTACAAACGGAGGAACATCAAGATCACGAGTTATCTCTGGAACGGGTCCACGATTGGATTTGGCTCGATCGTTTCGACCACCCCGACTTCGAAGTTCAAGCTCGGGGCTATGCGTCCGACCGGCATGCTCATGTGGGAGGCGCCCTCGGAGCAGAGCCAGTTCCTGTTCAATGACGTCGGCAGCTCCCCGTTTGAAGGCATCTCCCAGCGCCACGGACGTTCGAAGGGGAGCAAGGACCAGACGGAGGACGTGAACGGAGTCGCGACGTTCGGTGATCTTTCCGGGCGCGCATTTGCCTTGAACATGAAGAAGTGGTTCACCGCGGACTACGCTGGGACGACCGTCTGGCCTGCCAATCCCAAGTTCAATGGACCGAACGACGCGTGGTACAGCCTCGATACCAAGAATGGCGGTTGGCCTTGATCTGGGAGTGCGGCAGCGGAGCGGCCGCTCTGGATTTGCGCCCCACCTGCGGAACCCAAGCCTAATCCCTCCCACCAGGTCACCCTCGAGAGAGCGGAAGCTCCGCTTCCGCACTAAATTAGCGTTGGCGCTCCGGTTCGGTCGGGAAGAACCGCCTCTTCAATTCCGTCGGCAGTTCGGGTGTCGCGCCGGATTGCGTGCAGACGTACGCCGCAATTTCCGTCGCGGATTTCAGGGCGTCCGACATGGGCCAGTCCAGAAGGCGCGCCATGACGAATGCCGCGGTAAAGGAGTCCCCGGCACCCACGGTGTCGCGCACGGTGACGCTTCGACCCGGTTCCTCCACCCAGCGTCCATCGCTCCAAACACAGCTTCCGGCGGCGCCGAGGGTCAATAGGACCGGATTCAAGTGGAAGCGAGCCGCCAGGGTCTCGACGGCGATCCGCGGTTCCGGGGGCAGGCCGAAAATCCCGCCCAGCATGGGCAGCTCCGTTTCGTTCAACTTCAGTGCATTGGCCGCTCGCAGAGAGGATTCGATCACTTCGGGCGTGTGGAACGGGTCCCGGAGGTTGATGTCGCAAAGCCGGAGTTGGGATCGCGGTACCTCCTGAAGGAGTGTTTCGATGGCGTGCCGCGACCCAGGACTTCGTTGCGCGAGGGTTCCAAAGCAGAGAGCTTCCGCCGACTGGACGGTGCGGAGGGCCTGGGGAGTTGCCTCCAAATGGTCCCAGGCCACCGGCTCCACGATGGTAAACCGGGGATGGCCCTGGACATCCAGGTCCACCGACACGGTCCCCGTGGGATACGAGGCGTCCTCCTGGAGGGAATCCAGCAAAACGCCATGACGCTCCAGTCCCAACCGGGCTCGTCGCCCCAGGTCATCGCGTCCGATCCGCGAAATCAGGGTGGCTGCGCCGCCGAGTTGGGCAACGTGGCAGGCAAGATTGGCGGGGGCACCACCGAGTTGGGGGCCGGCTGGGAGCAGGTCCCAGAGGACTTCGCCGATGCAGGCGATGCGGGGAGGGCGCGCAGTCATTCGGGTTGGATCCCCAGACGTCTCTGGATTTCCTCCAGGGACACTCCCTTGGTTTCGGGCACCATCCAATGCACCCATGCGAGTTGCAGAACCATCATGCCGCAGAAAAAGAGGAAGACTGATCCCGGAGCAAACCGGGTCACCATCTGGGGAAAAAAAGTCGTCAGCAACGCGGCGAAGATCCAATGGGTAAAACTGCCCAAGGCCTGGCCGTCGGCCCGGCATCGGTTGGGAAAGATCTCCGAAATGAAAACCCAGATCACCGCTCCCTGACCAATGGCGTGGGCGGCGATAAACGCGAAAATGCAGAGCGGAACGATGGAGACGTGGCCCGTGAAGAACGCCCAGGAGACCAATCCCAGTGACAGAATGTATCCGAAGGACCCGAGATAGAGCAGCGTCCGGCGGCCCAATCGGTCGATGAGCCAGAGTCCGATGAAGGTAAAGATCAGATTGGTGATGCCGATGCCGACGGATTGGAGGAGGGCCGCCTGGGCGCCCAGCCCGGTGAGCTCGAAAATCCGGGGAGCGAAGTACAGGATCGCATTGATGCCGGAGAGTTGGTTGAAGAAGGCGATCAGGATGGCGAGGAGGATCGGGACCCGCAGACGGGCGCACCAGAAACCGGAGGCCGATACGGGCGAGGGGGACGCGGACTGAATCTCCTCCGCTCGCTCCTCAATCTCTGCGGGCGTCGCCGAAGGGTCGATCAGGCGAAGCACCGCCAGACCGCGCGCACGGTCACCGCGGCGTCCCAGAAGCCAGCGCGGACTTTCCGGAATAAGAACGCAGAGGAGGGTATAGGCCACCGACGGAAACGCAGCCACGCCCAACATCCAACGCCAGGCGTTCTCGCCGATATCGCGCAGGAGATAATTGGAGAGGAAGGCGATGACGATGCCGAAGACGATGTTGAACTGGAACATCCCCGCCAGTCGTCCGCGCCACGCTGGAGGCGCAATCTCGGCGATATATAGAGGGGCGGCGACCGTGGAAATCCCGATGCCGAATCCGCCGATGATCCGTGCCGCGATGAACACGCCAACTCCGCTGGCCACGGCGCATCCCAGTGCCGAAATCACGTACAGGATACCGATCCAGAATAATGTGGCACGGCGTCCGAAGCGGTCAGTGGGCCATCCGCCCAACAGCGAGCCCAGAACCGTGCCATAGAGCGCCGATGCCATGGCGAATCCGTGCTCCCCGGCACTAAGATTCCACAAAGACTGGATCCGCTGTTCAGCGCCTGAAATGACGACCGTGTCGAATCCGAATAGAAATCCCGCGAGTGCCGAAGTGATCGACCAGAGGAGGATCCGGAATCCCATCGGCGGTGCACGCCGGACGGAGGAGCCGGATTTGGTGGGGGATGCGGATGCGAAGGACGGGGAGACGTTGGGAGTCATGGAAAGTGCGGATCCGCACCCCGGGGCTCAGCGCCCGGCGCGGTTGAGTGGGTCCCAGTACTGGGAGTTCTCGAGGCCTTTTGCGCCACCCGAGGAGGGGTCCACAGGCGGATTGATCTGGGCGCTCTTGCGGGGTTCCGCGTGGGCGTCGTTAAAGACCACGACCCCGGAGCCGCGGTGGCGGTTGTTGTCAATGCCCTCAAGTCCCTGGCCTTTGCCCATGCCGCTGAAGGGCCACCACAGGCTGCTGCTCCAACTGCCATCGATCTTGGGAATGCCATCTCCGATGACCAGGTTCTGCGACGGGTTCACGATGGCGGAACGCTTGAACCAGGGAGCGACGTCAAATTTCACGCCGCCCACGTTGATGGTCTCGGGGCCGTACGGATGGCGCCCGAGAAAGTATCCGTTGTAACCGTACCCGACCTTGTGACAGTCGAACTTCCACTCCCAGTTGACCCCGGTATCGAGGCGTTTGCCTTTGATGCTGGGGCAGCGGAACAGGTTGGAACTGGCGTTGGCCAGACCCACAATCGAGGTGCCCCACCAGTTGGTGAGCGCCTGGTTCGGATTGTCCGCCTGACCCAGGTTCCGGTGCGCCGGAAAGGTGTCGCGGTACTCGTCGGTGTAGAACTGCATGAAGATTCCGATCTGCCGGAGATTGTTCATGCAGGCGGTCCGATTGCCCTTTTCCTTCGCGGTCGCCAGGGCCGGAAGGAGCATTCCGGCCAGGATCGCGATGATGGCGATGACCACCAGGAGTTCGATGAGGGTGAATCCCCGGGGGGCGTTCCCTGAATTGCGCGGATGGATTTTCATGGCGTGACAATAGGGAGCTTGGTCCCGGCCGGCTGGAGCTTCCAGAGGGAAATCGACCGAATGTGAACGGTGGCCGCAGGTCCCGTCGCTTGGAGGGAAAACCGGAGCCCGGAGGATTCCGGAAGCACCAGATCCGTCAGGACGGTTTCGCCCTGTTGAGAGAAGACCTCCAGGGAGGAGACGTCGGTCAACAGCCTGAGTTGAAGCCGGCCCCCGACGATGCGCAGGGGAGCCCGATGGACACCGGCAAACGCCGGACTGAACTCCGAGCGCCCCGCGCGGGTCCGGTCCACCGCGAGCGTTCCGGCGCCGAGGTCTGCCACGATCCGCGTCTCGCCGGTGGTTCCATGATGCAGTGTCAGCTCCACGGCACCCTGTGAGGGCACGGAATCCAAATCGAGATCCAGTTCGGCGAGCCCGGAAGGAATCTGTTGGGATTGCAGCCATTCCGCGGCACGAGGCAGGGAGGCGCTGCCGAGGTGTTCCCGGGATCCGCGAAGTCGGGCGAGTTCACCGACGGGTGCCTGGATCAATCGGAGTCCAGCGGGCGTTGGACGAAGTCGCAACTCGCGGGGAGCCGTCATCGCACTGCGCCAGGGATAGGTGGGGACGTCGTTGGCGTAGGTCCAATTGCTCATCCAGCCCAGCCAAAGCCGGCGTCCATCGCGCGCCGGAATATCCGACCAGGATACCGCCGCGTAGAAGTCGCGTCCGAAGTCCGCCCAAAGCCCGGATCCGGCCGGCGTCCCCGGATCTGGAACAAACCGCGTCCCGTCAAACTCCCCGACGAAGTATTGGGTGCCTGATCCACCTGCGGGAGCTCCCGAACCGACGTTCACGACCAGCACCCAGCGGGTTTCCCCGCGGCGACCCTCCACCGAAACAGGGAACAGGTCGGGACACTCCCAGATACCATTGGTGGAGCCGGCGGGTCCAAAGTCACTGAGGTGGGTCCAAGATTTCAGATTGGGGGACCCATACAGACGGATCTGCCGGTGAACCGGCCAGGAAACCGCCATGATCCAGCGACCCGTTGGCGGGTGCCAAAAGACCTTTGGATCCCGGAAGTCCGCCTCTCCCAGGTCGAGGACGGGATTTCCGGAGTACTTCGTCCAGGTGCGTCCGCGATCCGTGCTGTAGGCCAGATTCTGCGTCTGGAGCGGGCGCCCCGTATGATGGCCGGTGTAGATCGCGACCAGGGGCGGCTTCCCGTCTCGGCCGAATCCGGTGGTGTTCTTCCAATCCACGACCGCGCTGCCGGAGAAGATCATGATCCCGTCCGCTTCGGGAATGGCGAGGGGCAGATGCTCCCAAGATACGAGGTCCCGGCTGACGGCATGGCCCCAGCTCATGTGGCCCCACCGGTTTCCGTAGGGGTTGTTCTGGTAGAAGAGGTGGTATTCCCCGTCGTAGAACACCATTCCGTTGGGATCATTCATCCACGTTTCTGGAGGCGTGAAATGGTATTGGGGACGCCACCGTTCGTGGAATGTCGGCGCCGGGTCGCCCAACACGGATCCGACAACCGAGGCGGCCAGGAGTCCGAATATCCCGAAGCGGCCGATCCAATTCGCCGCCTGCAGTAAGAGAGGGACGCGTTGCATGAGTCGTTCTGTGAGTCGGTGACGGGAGAGTTATCCGGTGTCGTTCCACTTCCGGCGAGGGGTGACTCCGGCTCCTGTTACAAACTTGTACTGACAGGTTGTCGTCCTGTTCGATACAAGTTGCCGGCATACCCATGGCGGAAAGTGACTCCAAACATCGGCGGATCGGTCGTGAACTCGAGGAGGGAATCCGTTCCGGTCGGCTCCGAACGGGAGTCCGGCTTCCCAGCGAGGCGCAATTGGTCCGGCAGCACCGAGTGTCCCGGCCCACCGTCATCCGGGCGTTGAACGACCTTGAGGCGCGGGGGTTGATAGAGCGACGGAAGGGATCCGGAAGTTTTGTTCGGTCCGCGGGCAACGGCCGTGAGACGGGTCGTCATCTGGGGCTCCTGATCCCCGGACTTGGGCGGACGGAGATTTTTGAGCGGATCTGTGGCGAACTGGCGAGCCTCGCACGCGCCGAGGATTTTGGACTCCTTTGGGGTGGTTCGGAGCATCCTCGTCAGGATGCCGGTCTCAGCCTCGATCAGGCACGACAGATTTGTGAACAGTTTGCCGAGCGGCAGGTCGCTGGAGTTTTCTTTGCCCCATTTGAACTGATTCCAAGGCGCGAGGAGGCGAACCGGGAAATTGCCGAGCGGCTCCGTCAGGCGGGGATCCCCGTCGTGCTGATTGACCGGGACCTCGGACCGTTTCCGAAGCGAAGTGATCTCGATCTCGTGGGCCTGGACAACATGGCTGCGGGATACCTCTTGGCGGAGCATTTTATCCGACTCGGATGCGAGCGGATTGCCTTTGTGGCGCGGCCGCATTCGGCGTCCACGGTCGATGCCCGCATTGCCGGGGTCCGTGAAGCGCTGGCCCGTCATGGATTCGACCGGGCGGCGGATTGGATCCATGTCGGCGATCCGGGTGATCGACGGTTTGTAAGAGGATTGATGGCCGGACGGCGTTGGGATGCCCTGCTGTGCGCCAACGATCATACCGCGGCGGAATTGCTTCGGTTGCTGATGGGGGAGGGGTACCGGGTCCCCGGGGATGTTCGGTTGGCTGGATTTGACAACGTCCGATACGCCACGCTGCTTGCCCGTCCGCTGACCACCATTCACCAGCCATGCCGGGAGATCGCGGTTGTAGCCCTGCGGGCAATGATGGATCGGTTGGCGATGCCGTCCTTGCCACCGCGAAGCCAGTTGCTCCCGCCGTCGCTCGTCATCCGGGAGACTTGCGGAGCGTATCTCACGACCGCAGCCGGGACCTCACGGGCCCGTCCGCGATCGAGAGTCTGAGGGGCTGGAGTCCCGGCTGTCGCAAGCCCGGAAAGAAACTTCGAAGGGAATTTGGTGAGGCGCCGTCCCACGCAGCATTCCGAGGGTGCCAATGTCTCCCGGCGTCGCTACCCTTGGAAACTTCCGTTGGATACCGCATGGATTCCCAGGACGTCCTTCAACTGACCCGCCGTGATTTTCTGGTGAACACCGGACGCGGGGCGGGGGGCCTCGCGCTGGCGTCGTTGCTGCAGCAGGACGGGTTGCTGGCGGCTTCCGGTCCAAAGCCCCTGTCGGCTTTTCGGGCGCCTCATTTCGCACCGAAGGCAAAGAATTGCATTTTCCTCTACATGGAAGGCGGCGTCAGCCAGGTGGATCTGTTTGATCCGAAACCGAAGCTGACGGAGTTCAACGGGCAGAAGATGCCCGAGTCGCTGACCAAGAACGTCCGGTTTGCCTTCATCCAGAAGGACAGCGCGGTGTTGATGGGTTCGCCGCATCCGTTCCGCCGTTATGGGTCCTGTGGGACCGAGATGAGTGCGATGCTGCCCCACATTGGCGGATGTGCAGACGACATCGCCCTGGTGCGCTCCCTGCATACCGAGGCATTCAATCATCATCCGGGCGAGTTGCTAATGTACTGCGGCTCGATGTCCCTGGGCCGGCCGAGCGCGGGATCCTGGATCAACTACGCGCTCGGGAGTCCCTCCCGAAATCTCCCGGGCTATGTCGTGTTGACGGCGGGGCGGGCGCCGAGCGGCGGGAACACGATGTTTGGGAGCGGATTCCTTCCCTCGAACTTTGCGGGGGTGATGCTGCGGGCCCAGGGGGAACCGGTGCAGGATTTGGGGCTACCGGATGGCCTGACCGCCGAGGAGCGCCACCTGGGCCTGGCGGCGCTGCGGGATCTGAACGGAATGCGGCAGAAGGTGGTCGGGGATCCGGAGATCGCCGCGCGAATTGCCGCTTATGAATTGGCGGCCCGCATGCAGGTGGCGGTACCGGAACTGACCGATCTCTCCCGGGAATCCGCTGCCACTCGTGCGGCCTACGGGGTGGAGCGGGACGCTGGGGGATTGAAGACGCAACGCGGCGGCGGGCCGGAGGCATTTCAGAACTTTGCGAAGAACTGCCTGATGGCGCGGAGAATGGTGGAGCGGGGTGTGCGATTTGTGGCCATTCACCACGCCTCCTGGGATCACCACAACGACCTCGACACCGATCTGCTGTTCAACTGCCGGGTGGTTGATCAGCCGGTGGGGGCACTATTGCGGGACCTGAAGCAACGGGGACTTCTCGATGAAACGTTGGTGGTCTGGGCGAGCGAGTTCGGCCGGACGCCCCTTGGGGAGAATCGCGTGTCCTTTGGGGGCCGCGTTTCCGGACGGGACCATCATCCGTTCGCCTTCAGTGTTTGGATGGCGGGTGGGGGAATCCGGGGAGGACAGGTCCATGGCTCCACCGACGATCTCGGCTGGGGCGTGGCCCAGGATCCGGTCCACGTCAATGACCTCCACGCCACGATGCTCCATCTCTTCGGACTCGACCACGAACGCCTGACCTATCGTCACCAGGGCCGTGATTTCCGGCTTACCGATGTCGCGGGAACCGTGATAAAGCCGTTGGTGGCCTAGTCGGGAGCGCTGGCGCGGAGACGAAGGGGTCCCCGCACGCTGAAGAGTCGTTGCGGCGGATCGAAGCGACGGCTTGATCGCGATGACTGCTACGCGTTGTAAGTGCTGGAACTCACGCGTCCTCCGGTGCCCGTCCAGTTGGTGTGGAAGAACTCCCCGCGTGGACGGTCGACGCGTTCATAGGTGTGCGCCCCGAAGTAATCGCGCTGTGCCTGGAGCAGGTTCGCCGGGAGGCGGGGCTGGCGATAGCTGTCGTAGAAGGCGAGGGCCGTGGAGAAGGCCGGGACGGGAATTCCCCGCTTCACCGCCAGTGACACCACATTGCGCCAGCCCTTCTGCGCGCGCTTGATCTCGCCGCGGAAATAATCGTCGAGGAGCAGGTTCGCGAGCTTCGGATTCCGGTCGTAGGCCTCCTTGATCTTGCCCAGGAACCGGGACCGGATGATGCAGCCGCCGCGCCACATGAGGGCGATGCCGCCGTAGTTGAGGGACCAGCCGTTTTCCTGTCCTGCCGCCCGCATGAGCATGTAGCCCTGCGCATAGCTCACGATCTTGGAGGCGTAGAGGGCGTCCCGGATGTCCGCGATCAGCGCGGCGCGCTTGGTGGGATTTTTTGCCTGGGGCAGGGCGGGGCGGGGGCCCTTGAGTTTCCGGCCGGCTTTGACGCGTTCGTCCTTCATCGCGCTGACGCAGCGGGCGAAGACGGCTTCAGCGATTAGGGTGACCGGTTGCGCGAGATTGGCGGAGTCGATGACGGTCCACTTGCCGGTGCCCTTCTGTCCGGCGGCGTCGAGGATCTTGTCCACGAGCGGCGTGCCGTCCTCATCCTTCCGGGCGAGGATGTGTTCCGGGGTGATCTCAATGAGGAAGCGTCCAGTTCTGCCCTGGTTCCACTCATTGAAGACAGCGGCCATTTCGTCCGCGCTGAGGCCGAGCCCGTCGCGCATCAGGCTGTAGGCCTCGCCAATGAGCTGCATGTCGCCGTACTCGATGCCGTTGTGGACCATCTTCACGTAATGGCCCGAACCGCCGCCGCCGACCCAGTCGCAGCACGGTGCGCCGCCGTCCCTGGCGGAGATTCCCTGGAAAATGTCACGGACGTGGGCCAGGCCGCGGCGCTGCCGCCGGGCAGATGCCTCGGGCCGTTCCGGGCACCTTCTTCACCGCCGGACACCCCGGTGCCGACAGAGGAGTCCGCGTTCCCTCCAACTGCTTCACGCGGCGGCTGGTGTCACCGTAAAGGGAATTGCCGCCGTCGATGACGATGTCGCCCGGTTCGAGGTGCGGGAGGAGCTGTCCGATGAATTCGTCCACGGGGACACTGGCCTTGACCATGAGCATGACCCGGCGGGGTCGCTTGAGCTTGGATACGAGGTCGGGGATGGAATGGGCGCCCTGGATCCGGGTTCCCTTGGCCTCCTGGGACAGGAATTCATCCACCTTGGAGGTGGTGCGGTTGTAGGCCACGACGGTGAAGCCGTGGTCATTCATGTTCAGGATCAGGTTCTGGGCCCATGACGGCCAGGCCGATCACGCCAATATCGCCCGTAGGAGTGCTCATCAGTTCGTGGGCGTTGCGGATGCGCAACGCGAACGGGGACGCTAGTGGCGCCCCGTGAAGTCGCGCCAGCGGTAAATTTTCCGGCCGGTCGCATCCCGACCTGCCCCCGCTCGCTTGTAGTCCAGCCTTCAGGCTGCTCCCCCGTCCCAGCCGGCGCCATAGTGTCCCTGAAGAACAGGCTGAAGCCTGCACTACGAACGCTCCCTTCTCCTCGCACCCCCTTTTGGGGATGCGCTGCGCCTTGCCCCCGGAGGGCGGCTTAAGCAGGATGGGGCTTTGAGCCATGGCCGAAATGCCCTCCCCCATCCGTACCTTCCGCGCCGACCAGCTGGCCGTGGAGGTGTTCGCCTCCAATGACGCGCTCTCGGAGAATGTCGCCCAGCGTGTCCAGAAGCTGCTGATCGACACGATCGCCTCCCAGGGGTCCGCGGCGGCGATCCTGGCCACCGGAAATTCCCAGCTCCGCTTTCTCAAGCGGCTCACCGAGCTCGGGGGCGTGGATTGGTCCAAGGTGACCCTGTTCCACATGGACGAATACCTCGGGCTCCCTGCGGAACATCCCGCCGGGTTTCGCCGCTACATGCGCGACCGCGTGGAATCGTTGGTGAAGCCCCGGGTGTTCCATTACCTCGCGGGCGACGCCGACCTGCCGCAGGTCGAATGCGACCGGTACACCGCCCTCCTCAAGGCACAGCCCATTGACCTGTGCTGCCTGGGCATTGGCGAGAACGGCCACCTGGCGTTCAACGATCCTCCGGTCGCGCGCTTCGACGACACGGCCTATGTGAAGCTGGTGAAGCTCGATAACGCCTGCAAGATGCAGCAGGTGAAGGAGGGGCATTTCCCGAGCCTGGAAGCAGTCCCTGCGTATGCGTTGACGCTCACCGTCCCGACCCTGATGACGGCGCGCAACGTGCTCTGCCTCGCCCCGGAGAAGCGCAAGGCGGTGCCGGTGCGGAATGCCCTCCAGGGACCCGTATCCACGATTTGCCCGGCGTCCATCCTGCGCCGCCAGCCCCACGCGACGCTGCTGCTCGACACGGATTCCGCGGCACTGCTTTGAGCGTCGTCCGGTCCCCGATCTGCCATGCGCATCCTCGCCCTCGATCACGGAACCGTGCGGACCGGTGTGGCGGTCAGCGATTCGATGAAGATGATCGCGCAGCCGCTGGAGATGATCCCCACGGAGCCGATCGCCGCCTTTCTCGACCGGCTTCGCCAGTTGATCCGTGAGCAGGAGGTGGAACTGATCGTGGTGGGCATGCCCCGGAACATGAATGGATCCTACGGGGAGGCGGCGGCAAGGGTCCGGGCGTTTGTGGCGATCCTCAAGGATGCGATCACCGTGCCCCTGGAAACCTGGGATGAGCGCCTGACGTCCGCGCTGGCGGAGCGGTACCTCTCCGAGGGCAATGTCCGCGGAGAGAAGCGCAAGGAGCGCGTGGACAAGACCGCTGCCGCGCTGCTGCTGCAGAGCTATCTGGACCGCCTGGCGGCATCATGAGCCGACCTGCCCGAACCGCCGCCGGACCGGAAA
The DNA here is from genome assembly GCA_046346705.1 of Verrucomicrobiota bacterium. Taxonomy (GTDB): domain Bacteria; phylum Verrucomicrobiota; class Verrucomicrobiia; order Limisphaerales; family UBA9464; genus UBA9464. Next base: position 17,175 of record JAXMHR010000010.1, read on the forward strand.
TCCAGAAGCCCGGGCATGTCCGGATCCGGCTCACGGTCGCTTTTGAGGGCACCCGCTACGCGGGTTGGCAGACCCAGCCGGGGCGGGTCACGGTGCAGGAGACGGTCGAGCAGGCTTTGGGGCGCCTCTTTGGGACTGCTCCGGACTTGTATAGCTCAAGCCGGACCGATGCCGGGGTCCATGCGCTGGGAATGGCGGCCCACTTTGATGTCCCGAAGGAACAGCTTCGCATGCCGCCGCGGAAACTGGTCCTCGCCGTGAACGCCTGGCTTCCCGAGGACATCCGCGTGACGTCAGCCGCCCGGACCCGGAAGGAGTTCCATGCCCGCTATTCCGCCCGGGGAAAGCAGTATCGGTATTTTGTCTGGAACCACGCAGCCCATTCCCCGCTGGAGCGACACCGTAGTTGGCATGTGCCACGCCGTCTCGATCTGGTCCGGATGAGAGCCGCGGCTCGATCGCTTGTGGGACAACACGACTTCCTCGCCTTCAGTGCGTCCCCGGGATACGCCCGCCGTCACACGATCCGGACGGTGACACGGTGCGACGTGCGGCGGTCGGGAGATCAGGTGATGATCGTGATCGAGGCGGATGGTTTCCTCTACAAGATGTGCCGCGGCATCGCCGGCACGCTGGTGCAGGTCGGGCTGGGGCGGTTTTCCCCGGAGTCCCTGGTTCCGATGCTGGAAAGCCGTGATCGTCGGTTGGCCGGCATGTCGGCGCCGGCGCAGGGATTGGTCTTGTGGAAGGTCGCCTACCGGAAACGGCCGGGCGATTCGGTCGCGGACCCCGCGGAAACTGAAGAGTCCTCGGGATTGGAGTAGGCCGGGAGTGCGGTTGTCGCGATGAATGTCGTCCTTCTCGAACCGGAGATCCCACCCAACACGGGGAACATCGCCCGTCTGTGCGCGGCGACGCGGGCGACGCTGCACCTGATCGAGCCGCTGGGATTTGATCTCGGGGATCGGGAATTGAAGCGGGCGGGGATGGACTACTGGCAGCAGGTCACCTGGAGGCGATGGCCGAATTGGGCCGGCTTCCGGGAATCGGTGCCGTCCGAGTCCCGCATCTGGTTCATCGAGCAGGGGGCGCCCCGACGCTACATGGATGTGACGTTCAATCCGGAGGACTACCTGGTCTTCGGACGGGAAACGGCGGGGATTCCGAAACGGCTTCTGGAGGAAAATCGGGACACGTGGATCCGGCTTCCGATGATGAATCCTGAGGCCCGCTCGTTGAACCTCTCCAACTGCGTGGCGATTGTGCTGTTTGAAGTTCTGCGCCAGACCGGATTTGGCGGCGAGATTTGCTGAGCATCAGGACCCACGTAGCTCGTCGGGACTGCGACCGGACTTCCGGAGGGACCGAAGGCTCAGGGCATCGTGTCGTTTGGCAAGGCGGACTCCGGCGGCGTCCGTCACCAACGGGCAATGGTAGAAGGCGGGTGGGGTGAGTCCGAGCGCCTGGTAGAGCAGGAGTTGTCGTGCGGTGGAGACCAGGAGATCGGCGCCTCGGACGACTTCAGTGATGCCCATGGCGTCGTCGTCCACCACGCACGCAAGCTGATAACTGGGCAGGTCATCGTGCCGCCAGACGATGAAGTCCCCAATGTCCACTCCCGCCGTGAAGCATTGGGGACCGGCGCTGAGATCAAGAAAGGCGATGGTTTGTCTGTCGGGGACGCGGAACCGCCATGACACCCGGGTTCCTGCCGGGATGGCGGCGGCGTCGCGGCAGCGACACGTCCCGGGATAAACAGGTTCCTCGTCGCCGGCATGTGGCGCGGCGAGGGCGGATTGAATGTCCCGGCGCGAACAGGTGCAGGGAAAGAGGTGTCCCGCTGCCCGCAACCGTTCAAAGGCGTCGCGATAGAGTGGAACTCGGGAACTCTGATCGTAGGGTGCGAACGGACCGCCCATATCAGGACCCTCCTGCCATTGGATTCCGAACCAATGGAGATCCTCGATAAACGCGGCGACAAACTCCGGGCGGGCCCGGTCGCGGTCCAGATCCTCGTTGCGGAGGACGAGGCTGCCTTTGGTATCACGGGCACGTTGGAAGGCGGTCCAGAAAGTCCTCGCGTGGCCGAGGTGGAGCAGTCCCGTGGGAGAGGGGGCGAGACGGCCGCGGTAGGGTGGAGTGCCTGCAGGCTCTGCGGAATTCCCGGGAGACATCGGCATCACCCGCGCTTCCGGGATCTCACCCAGTCGCTGAATCGCGGCATGGGACGCCCGAGGATCGATTCGGCCCTGCGACAATCGAGGGTGACATCCGCGGGGCGAGGTCCGCCCCGGTAGTCCCGCAACGAGGTACGTTCCAGCTTGGGGGAGAGTTCGGGATGTTGGTCGGCGATCAACGCACCGACTTCCCATCGGGACAGCCTTTCTCCTCCCGCCACGTGGACTATTCCTGTCGCACCGCGGCCGGCGAGTTCCACGACGGCCCGGGCGGTGTCCTCGGCGGCGATCGGCGTCCGATATTCATCTCCGAAGAGCCGGAGCGTTTTCCCGGACCTCCAGGCATTGCACATTTCCTCGTCAAACCCGCGGTCTCCCGACGGTGAGGTTCCGGCGTTGATTGAGGTGCGAATCACGAGGTGCTTCGGGTTCTTCAGAACCTCGACTTCCGCCTCGGCCTTGGTTTCCCCATACACCATCAAGGGACGCGGCGGATCCTCCTCCCGATAGCTTCCCTTTGTCCCGTCGAATACAAGGTCGGTGGAGAAAAACACCAGGGTGGCGTCGGCGCAGAGACCGGCGAGTTGACGGGTCACCTCAACATTCACCGCGCGTGCCAGGACCGGATTCTCCTGGCATGCCGGAGACCGGCTCATCGCGGCGCAGTGGAACACCAAGCCCGGCCGGTCGGCTTCAAAGCGCGCGTGGACGGCACGGGCATCCGTAAGTTCCAGCACCTCCCGCGGGATGGGGAGGATCCGGCGATCCGAAAACTGCTCGGAGGCCAGCCGGACGAGGTGGTTGCCCAATCAATCCCCGGGCGCCGGTGATCCACACCGGTCTGGCGTCGGAGTCCATTCGCCGGGGCGGAATTCGCCTAGAATTCCTGGATCCGCACGTTGCGGAACATGACGGGATCGTTGTGTCCGGCGAAGCCGAAGTGGCCGCGGGTGCGGTCCTTGCCCGGGTGCGCGGAGTTCGCCATGAACTCCTTCACGTTGGCGAGATCGGTGTCGAGGATGACGAATCCGTTCAATTCGACGCGAATCTTGGAACCCTTGATGGTGACTTCTTCAAAGTTCCACTCACCGATCGGGCGTTGGAATCCGCGGGCGGCGGCGACCATGCCATAGGCGGAACCGTGGGCCTGGCGCGGATCGATCTTCGAGTTGGTCGCGGCCTCGTAGTTGTCGTCGAGGACCTGGAGTTCGCACATGCCGTCGTAGGCCGTGTCGCCCTTGCCGGGATACCGGATCGCGAGTCCGTTGTTGCCGCCGGGGGGCAGCTTGAACTCAAGGCGGGCCGCAAAGTCGCCGTATTCCTTGGCGGTGAAGATCGTGCCGCCCTTGTGTTCCTTGCAGCGGACGGCGCCATCGACGATCTCGTAATTGTCCAGCGGTCCTTCCCATCCGGAGAAGTCGCGACCGTTCAAGACGGGCTTGAAGGCGGCCTCACCCTCGGAAGCGAGAATCTTGTTGGCCTCGGCGGGGGGGATCTCCCGGACGAATGCGTTGCGCCAGCGAATCTCACCGCCGTGCGTCTGAAGTTGGATCGGCCCTTTGACCGGCACCGGGGTTTTGCGGTCGTAGTAATTCTCCATCACCGCATTTTTGACCACCTGCTTCCCATTGAGCCACACGCTGACCCGGGAGCCCACCATTACGATCCGGAACGAATTCCATTCGCCGAAGGGTTTGTCCGCCTTCACCGCGGGATCCTTGCCCGGGGCGCCGGGCGAATTGTTCCAAAGACCTCCGGAACCCTTGTCGGCGCCGAGGTTGAACTTCTCCTTCTCGGTCGAATCCCAGATCTGCACCTGCGGCACGCCGCGGAGGTAGATGCCGGAGTCCGCCAGGGGGACTGTTTTGTAGTCAATGAGCAGCTCGAAGTCGCCGTAATCCTTTTCGGTGGAGGCGTACGCGCCGAACCCGTCGTTCACGAGTTCCCCATTTTCAAAGTACCAATGGGGCTTCCCGGTCTTGGGATTGACCTCATTCATGGACGCCGTCCACTTGGCGATCTGGGCGGCCCGCTCTGCTTCGGGGAGCGCAAGCAGCTTCCGATGGTCGTAGGTGTCGCCACCGCGAAATCCGCTCAGATCCTTGCCGTTGAAGAGGGGGGAAAACCCCGGCGGAGGCGCGGACTGGGCGAGGGTGGGAAGGGAGGTCGCCGGAAGAAGGGCGACGGTGGCCGCCGCCGCGAGAGCGGCGAAATGACGGCGGGAGATCAAGGGGTCCATGACGTTGAGAAATCCTCTAGGCGGTTCGCGCCGCGGGGTCAATGCGGCACTGCGGAAATGGTGTCCTGCTTCGCGGATGCAGTGGCGGTACGGGGAGTGCGGCAGCGGAGCTGCCGCTTTGGAATCACGCACCACTTGGGTCTAAAGCGTGGGGTTTCTCGATGCGCGTCCCGCCGGGACGGAAAGCGGTAGAGGACTACCGCAGTCCAAGATCAATTGGGATGGAAGGTGGCAGTGTTGGTTCTCCAGCGTTCCGTGACGGCCCAGAGATTGATTGGCGTGAGGGCGCGTCCGAAGCGGACATAGCGGACGCTTCCGTCGGCAAAGGTGTGATTGGAGCCGTGCCCCTTGGATCCGGCCCCTTTTCCATGCCGACCGTGTTCGATCTCCTCCACATCGTCGCCCAGGTTTCCGGAGAGGAAGTCCATGTGGAAGTGACCGTGAGTAGGGGCATCGGAACGCTTCTCGCCGAAGACCACCGTCTCGGAAGGTTCGCGAATGGCGCCTTCGGGCATCGAGTTGGTTGTCGAGTGCGCCATGTACTTCGCGAAGTCATCCGCCTCCAGGGTCTGCTGAAAATAATCGTTCCAGCCATTCATGATGTAGCTGCGGGGGGCGTTGTCCGCGACATGGTTCGTGTCGGGGGAGCCGAAGGTATAGGGAGGCTTGGGGCCATCGGTTGCGCATCGCAGGAGTTTGACGTCCTGATAACCGGAACGGAGCAGGGTGGGCCACGCGGGACGGTAGGTCCGTGGCACCAGCAGGCCCTGATGATCCCCTGTATAAAGTTGGTGGGCGAGGCCGAGTTGACGCTGGTTGTTCACACAGGAAATCCGCTTGGCGGCTTCCTTGGCACTTGAGAGCGACGGCAGAAGCATCCCGGCCAGAATGGCGATGATGGCGATCACCACGAGGAGTTCGATCAAGGTGAACGCAGGCCGTGGCCTTCGGGGGATGCGGATCTGCGGGATCATGGCTCCAGGCTGACGGAAGCAAGGGCACCTGGCTTCAAAAAAATCCTCCGGCGATGGTCCGCTTGCCCTTGCGTTGCCTTCCGTTTCTAGGCGCAGCGGCGACGTTGCCGGAGATCATGGAGTACGGTCGGCAATTCCGACTCCAATCGGGAACCCGCAAGAAACGCCTCGGCCTCCGGGAGCGCGCCCCGGGATCGCAGTCCCGCGTAAACGTGGAGCTCGAACTGAAGCCTCAAGCGCGCCGCGGCCTCAGGAAGTCCGAGGACCTCGAAAAGCAGGATCAGGGTTTCGGCGGTGGAATAGCGGTCGTCCGAATGCTGGTTTCGGAGGTGATATCGGCTGGGCGTTCCCGGGGGCAGTCGGACCAGGCGTCCCCACGATTCCACGTCGCGACGCATCCGAGAGGCTTCACGCCAGCTTCCGTCGAGCAACAAGACCTGGAGGGAGCCAGGGTTGACCGGGGAAGGGGGAAGGTCGCCGGCGGGATGCAGGATCCAAGGCGTCCGGTCCGGGCGGACAATCCGGTTGCGCTCCAGGGGGAGATCCCGGCTGAACACGTGTCCGACAGCGGCCGGCAGCACCCGGGTGAGCAGCCGGCTGGTGCTGGTGGGGCGCCAGGCTTCGCGACGGTGGATCAGAATATCCACCTGCAGCGGGCACTCCAGCGTGCGCAAGCCGGCGCAGGTGCACCAACGCGGGGCGAACTGGCAGACGTCGCACCGTACGACCCCCTTGGTGACCACGCTCCGTCCCATACGCACCGCAGGGGTGCGACAAAAGCGGTTCCAGGGTCAATCAGTTCCGGAGAGAACGTCCTAAGGTCCGAGGTGCTCTTGGGGAGCGGAATTTTCCGCCGGCTGTGGACGCAGTTCCCGTCTCGCGGAAAAGCCTTGACCCATTTTTGCGTCCGGGGATTTTAGACCCCGCCGCTTCTCAGTTATTCCGCTCCGGCGAGTTTAACCCGCTGGGCCTGTGTCCGTTCGACCAGGAATTTTCCGGAAAAACCGGGCGTGCACCATTTAGCGGATTTCTGCACCCGAAACCCATCATGAGCGCCTCAAATTCTCTCTACCAGGAGATCGAGAAGGATATTTGGAAGTGGATTAACGAGTTCGTGACCGTTCCGAACGAGTTCTACAATTTCAAGTTTCCGCCCTGTCCCTTTGCCCGCCAGGCGGTCATGGCAAAAACGGTGGACGTCAAGGCGTGGCGTTCGGGGGATGTCCGCGCCTTCATCCGGGCGGGCGCGATGGGCATGCGGGACAATCCGGACCTGACCACGCGCGTGCTGGCGTTTCCGCCGCGCGTCGAGCTTCAAACGGGCATCAATGCGTTCGTGGACTCCTTCAATGAAAAGATGATCCCGGACAACGTCTTCATGAACACCGGGGTGGCGAGGACCACGTCCAGCCGGTATCCGGGGCCTGACTTCAAGAAGCCGTATTTCATTGTGGTGGCGAACAGCCTGGCGCCGGTGCTGGATGGCTGCGAGACGCTGAAGCGGACGCAGTACTACAAGGACTGGCCAAAGGAACACTACGGCATCGTGGTGGAACGTCGTGCCCGGATGGCGGAGCAGTTTGGCCGGAAGGAAGAGAAGAAGGACGAAACTGCGGCGGAGACTCCGGCAAAGTAAGGCGCCAGCTCGTTTCAACATCGGGGAACGTTGGTTCCCGAAGCGCCGGGTGGCTTGAGCCTCCCGGCGTTTTTGTTTTATGTCAGTCGGGAGGGTTCCCACCCTCAACCCGGCAATCGCGGAGGGCCGCGATCAATTCCCCGACGGTTTGATAACGATCTGCGGCGATGGGTTCGCAGGCCTTGGCAATGATGTTTTCCAGTTGCTGGAGCGTTTCGGCTGGTACCGCCCGGACGACGGGCTCCGGCCAATTCATAAATTCCTTCACCGGATTCCCCGAAAGGGCCACGTACAGGAGTCGTCCCATGCTGAAGATGTCGGCCGTTGGCATGCCCGGTCCCTCCGGTGGAATGTAGCCCGGGGTGCCCCCGAAGCTGCCCTCGGTGCCGATGTTCGTGACCAGGCCGATGTCGGCGATCTTGGGCCGCCCTTGGACGAAGATGATGTTCGACGGCTTGATGTCGCGGTGGATGAGGTCCTGCCGGTGGAGGAACTCGAGGGCTTCGCAGAGTTCGATGCCGTATTGGACCACCTGCTTCGGTGCAAGCGGACCACGGCGGCTGATGTCGGTTCCCAGGTTCCGCGGAGTGTAGCGGACAGGGTCGATGTCCTGGCCGGCATGCTCGTCGTCACCGGCCTCCATGATGTAGTAAAAGAATCCGGCGGCGTCGTCCCTTCCGACATGCAGGATGTGAACCAGTCCGGGATGGGAACGGGAATAGGGGGTGTACTTTTGGAGCCCCTTGAATTCGCGATCGAAGGGAGTGGCGTTGGGGAAACTGTCGCGGCGGATGATCTTGACCGCGTGGTAGCTTCCGAGGATGTCCCGGGCGAGCCAGATCTCCCCGTACGCGCCCTTGCCTATGCTTCGGATCATCTCGTGATCCGGAATCTGTGGCGTGACGCCCTTGATGGTCTCCTCCGCAGCGCCGGCACCCGGGGACGCTGCGGGTGCCGCTGAAGCACTCGCCGCCGCCCGATTTCCTCGTTTGAGCAGTTTCCGCAGGCGGCGGTCCTCTTCAGACAGATGGCGGGTTCGCACAACCACTGCCCAGCAGACAGCCACCGGCACCTCGACCCCGCTGAATGTGAGCCAGGGAAACCAATGGTGGGACATCCAGACCTGGCTCATACTCAGAATCCCCAGGCCGATGGCGCCGGTCAGTCCCAGGGCGATCGCCCTTCCCGGTTCAAAATAGACGCCCAAATATCCCACGACGCCCCCCAGCATCAGGATCAACAGAAGTTCAACCCAAGGGGGGAGACGAAAGAGGAAATCCCGCCGCAGAAGGTTGAGAAAACTGGTCGCGGTGACCTCGACGCCCGGCATCATGGGGGGATCGCTGAAACGATACGGAGACCGGTAATAGTCCGAGCTGGGCCCCATGGTCGCGATGGTGGTCTTGGCACCGACAAAGACGACCTTATTGGAGATGGCGGCCGCAGGAATGGAGTTGGAATAGACGTCCACGAAGCTGCAGTGGGGAAGGGTGCCGGGCGGTCCGTAATAGTTGATCCAGGCGCCGGCCGGGATTTCCACAGGGCGCTGATGGCCGTGGAGTTCGACGAGATGTTGACCGAGGGTTTTGATTCCGTTGGTGAGTGAAAATGGCGAACGAATGGTTTCGGAGGCGTAGCCTCTCTCGGTGTAACCCCAGGGGACGAAACGAAACAAATCCTGGGGTGCCAGCGTCCGAATGGCCGAAAACACGTGTCCCCCGCTTCCCGCGTCGTTTCGGGTGATGCCGGCTCCCAGGAAGACGGGGCCGTTGCTCGACAATGCGGCACGCAGCCGTAGGTCGGCTTCCGGGGACATCGGCAGGTCGAACAGAACGTCAAACGCGACCGCCTTCGCGCCGGCGGCATGCAGATTTTCGAGGATCCGGGCGTGCATCCGTCGGTCCCAGCGGGCGACGTTGTCCTGGTTCAACCGGGTGGTGGAGGACTCGTCCATCTCGACAATGAGCGCCTCCGTGGGAATCACCGTGGGGCGAAACTGGTAGGCCCAGTCATAACTGGGACCGTCCAGCACCCCGAACAACAAGGCCAACGCACCACAGATGGAGGTGATCAGGGCGCCCTGGATGGCGGCCCGCCGCAGAACACCGGCGGAGTGGCGGACGCGGTGCCAGAACGTCGTTCCCTCCACTTCATCGACCGGGAGGTCGGCATCGGGCTGGTCGGCCACCCGTCGGATTTGCTCGTTTCCCGCGGGTGCCTTGGAGGCGTCGGGAAGCCGGTCACTGACCTCGCAGACCTCAAACGGATCAGCGAGTCCATCGATCTGATAGAGTCCGTGGACCCTCCAATGCATTCCACTGGAACCCGACCCGGACATCGACCTCAAGGACTGGCGCGCCGTGTCATAGGCGAAGCGGGTCATCAGGATCTGTCCCGGCCCCCCGAGGGTCTGGAGCGCCTGGGCGAGATCGACATGAATTCCGTTCAGCGCCGGCGGCTGGTTGGCCCCGGTGGACAACTCCATCAGAACCTCGCCCACATGGATCCCGATGCGATCCGCAAGGGTATGACCCAATTTTCGTCCGAGCAGCGTCGAGCGTGCGCGAAGCGCGAGGGCGAAACGGACAGCATCCGACGGCTTGTCGAACACCAGGAGGAAGCGCCCACCCATTGCGCTGACTTCAAGTCCGCCGGGGTATTCGCGGAGCAGGGTCCGCAAGGCGAGCGCGTGTTGCTGGAGGATTCGGACGGCCTCGACGTCGCCGAGATCCTGCTTCAGTCGCGCCGCGCCGACGACCTCCGTAACGACAAGGCAGACGAGGCTGACCTTCTGGCGCTTCAGGAACTCAGCCAGCTGCACCAGTTCCGTTTCTGCTGGTCGGAGGTCCATGAGGGAATTCCAAGGGGACGTTAACGCCGGACTCTCGTGGGTGGCAACGAAGGTCCGCGTCGACGACATACTACGGGCAATCGATGCCGTGGTGACCAAGAGATGCGCGCAGACCCTGAACCCGCTCAATGTTGACTCATATTTGCAGCGATCCTTGAGGGGTGAAATGGGTAAAAATGGGTGATTTTATCCATTTTCTCTTTGCGAATTCACAGGGTTCGGGCTCGGATGGGCGAGGCCGGAGTCCCTCCTTCCCAAACCTTCACCCCAATTTTCGATGACAACACTCCGTCTGGCTCAATGCGGTCGTTGGTGTCTGGCGAGGCCCGCACTGGCCCTGCTGGCAGGACTTCTCCTCATCTCCGCGGGGTGTTCCGTTTTCACGACGACGGCGACGCGGAATGCCCCGCACGTTCAGTTCCTGAAACAGCCGGAGGACCAGTGTGCCTGGGTGGGGGGGGATGCCGCGTTCATCGTGCAGGTCACGCCGCCCGAAGCGACCTTTCAATGGTACAAGAACGGCGTGGTGATTACGAATGCGACGAATAGTCTCCTGGTGATCGTCGGGGTGAAATTCTCCGATGTGGGCTTGTACTCGTGCACGGCGACGGCAAGCCCCGCGGTGAGTTCCAGGTCGGCCTCCCTTTCCGTGGCCGGAACCACCTCCACCACCGGAGGCGTTACCACCGTACCCGTATCTGCTCCCTATGTGTCGAATGGGACTTCGACCACAGGGCCATGCGGTTCCTATTTCGGCGTCGTCAAGTTCCCTCGCCCCAATACCAGTCCGCTCGTGTACAGTTGGCAACCGCCGGTCGGGACAACCTCGGCGCGTTTCTCGGACACCACCACCAGCATCGCCGGCTACAGTTCCACGGCTTGCATGCTTCAGAACAGCCCGGTGCGCCGGACCTGCAGCGCAGGGCAGCCGTCCGTGACGGCGTCCGTGAACCCGGCGACGACGTATCAATTCTCGATCTACGTGATCTCACCGTCGTCGTTGGCCTCGGGGACACCCGTGAATGGTACCATCGAGTGGATTCGATAGAGTTCGAGAACCGAAGCATACACGAAAAGATATGAAAACACTTCGAAGGAGGTCGTGGCGCAGCCCGCTGGCGTTCATCTGCGTCGGGATGGCTTCGGCCGCCGCCAGCGGAATTGCAGTGGGCGCCTCCATCGAAAAAGAGCCGGAGGACTTCAACGCGAAGTTGAATGAAGTCGCGAAGTTCTCGGTGACCACGTTTCCACAGGCTGCCCTGGTCCAATGGTATAAGGTGGGAACCGAGAAGCCGGTTTTCGTCGGAAGGGAATTCAAGATCAACAACGTCAGCCTTCAGGATGTAGGATACTACTATTGCGCCGTGGGCGAAGACGGAGCCGTCATTTCCAAGGCGGTGGCGTTGATGGCGTTCAGCTCCGAAAGCAAGTCGAACAGTCCGGGGATTCTGAGCGTGACGGTTCCCGTATCCGTTCCCTATCCGGGATCGGGCTATGGGACCACCGGACCCTGTGGCTCCTATATTGGTGTGGTACGGTTTCCGAGACCCGGATCAAATCCACCAAGTTACAACTGGGTTCCGCCATCCGGCAGGGTGGAGGGGATATCCTTGAAGGATTTGACCGCCGGACCGGCGGGCTATCAGTCCTCGCTGTCGATCCTGCAGAATTATCCCCCGGTGCAACTTTGCCAGGCCGGCCCGGGGCCGTTGTATATGCCCGTGGTTCAAGGGGCTGGGTACTCTCTTTGGCTCTATGTCGTCGGTCCGCCGAAGTTTGCCGGCACCGTGATCAGTGCCGAAGTCACCTGGGTCACAAAGGATCTCGCGACGGGATCGGCCGGTCAAAATTGAATTCGAAACCGGCCGACGAGGGTTCGTTGGTGCGGAAGGTCGGTGTAACTTGTGACGGGATCCAGACCGTAGTGTTCATCGGTCAGATTGAGCACGCCGAATGCAACTTCGCCCTGGCGTCGGGCAAAACGGTATCCAACGAGAAGGTTAAACTGCCAGAACGTGTCTCCGTAGGAGGTGGATTGCGGGAGCAGGTCTCCGGTGTCGGTGTTGAATCCAATCGTGTCGGTGCTGCCGTGTTGCTCGTTCCACAGCGCCTCAGCCTGGGCGAAGAAACCACCCCGAAGATTGTAGATCGCGAAGAGTCCCACTTGATTGAGCAGACCGCGGTCCTGGGTGCTGAGCTGGGGGACGTCCAACACAGGGGCATCAAGTTCGCCCTCGGTGACGAGATAGCGGGCGCCCAGACTCCAGGATTCCCCCAGTAGTTGCTGGACGTAGGCGCCGGCCCTCCGCTCGCGGAAGCTGATCTGGCGCTGGATGGAGGAGGAGCCGGGATTGAAATCTTCATCCACATCGTACACCCCGTCTGTTCGCTGCGAGTCGCTCCAAAGGATTTGCCCGACCGCTCCCACATAGGTGCCGTGGTCAAGCCGCTGTTCCCAGGCGATTGCCGCATCCTGGATCAGCGCACCCGGGGTCGATCCCAGCAATGATTCCGGAACGACATTGCGAAAGGTCTGGACGAAGCCCGCGACCTGGGGCGGTTCGATCCGATAACTTTGATCGAGGTCGGAGCCATTGAGGGATTCCGTGTAGGCCGCACGAAGGGTGGTCCGATCGGTCGGAGTCAGGACAGCACCCGCTTTGGGAGACCAGTGTTGGACGCTGGCCTGGGTTCCGGTAAATGGAGGAATGGAAAGATTCTCCGGATAGGACAGGTGATCGAAGGAGAACCCGCCGATCAACTCCAGCCAATGGGTCGGACTCCAGTCGAGGTACGCATAGGCGGTTTGGCGCGCCAAGGTCCCGTCGGTGGAGTCTGGGACGGGAAGAAAATGACCGACGCCGTCCGGGTTGTCGGTGGGGAAGATTTCCGAGGGATACAGAACGGAATCCGCGTCTGCAGACCCGAACTGAATTCGTCCGCCGGCAATGATCGACCACCGCTCGCCTCCGAAGATCTGCTGCAGTTCGAAGGAATTGAGATTCAGGGTCCGGTCCAGCTCGAGACCAAACGGCGAGTCGAGGGAGAGGGGAGCCCCGAAGGAGCGGCCAAAAATCAACGGCATCGTTTGTTGATTGGTGAGCTTCATCTGGTCCCGGGCGTGGCTGTAGAGGAACAGGGTGTTGTTCCCGACGCTCCATTCGTGGCGGTAGCCCAGTGCCGCATCCGGATTCTGGCGCTCCTCAAAATGAAACGCGGTATTGGCGTTCGTGGGGTTCGCGAGTTGGCGCAGATCTCCCCCGTCCCGGTAGAGGGAATAGACCTGGGCAAAGAGCGTGTCGTTCGGGGTGACCTGCTGGCGCCAGAGGGCCGAGAATTGACGGATTTCCTGGTCGTTGTTGGGACGATATCCCGCGTTGCTTCCGTAGAAGGCTTCGACGGCAAAGCTGCTCTTGTCGAAGGTTCCAAAAACCTGAGCCGTCTCCTGCCAGGCGCCCTGGTTCGAGAAATCGGTGGCGGTGCTGCCGCCAATCTTCCGCTGCTCGAATAGTTGGGCGTATTCCTGCTGCGACATTGCCGGCGAGAACACTTGGACCCCTCCCGGCGCAAAGAGGTTGGCGATCAGGTATTCGCTGAAGGCTGCGCTTTCGAGTCGCAGGTTGGTCAGGTTGGGATCCCGCATCTGCTGGTAGCTGTCGGCCAGGAAGAGGTGGGCGGAAAAATTCTCATAGCTCGCGCCCACTGCGCGGGTGGCCTGGCTGAGACTCCATTCGGAAAGTCCGGCGTCCCGATAGAGTCTGGCCAGGCTGACACTCGCAATGGAAAGATCCTGTCCGAGCAGGGCGGGGGATCGGTAGAGATTCCGATTACCGTTGAGATTCTGTGCCTCCTCCAGTTCCCGGATCGCCTCGTTGACGCGGTTCTGCGCGTCGAGTTCCAGGGCCTTGTAGAGCCACGACGTGGGATCCACCGGATCCGCCTTGCGGGCGAGCTCCAGTTCATGGAGCGCCTGGGGCCCGTTGCGTTCCGCGGAATAGGCCTTGCCGAGGTAGTTCCGAAACGCGGCGCGCTGGGGTTCCAGCGACGCAGCCATGGCCAGATCCTGTCGTCCCCCGGCCCGGTCGCCCTCCCGAATCCGCATCAATCCGCGTCCCAGCCACGCATTGCCCAGGCCGGGATCGAGGGCGATGGCGCGGTTGAACTGTTCCTCCGCCTTCCGGCTTTCCCGCCGGGCGGCCAACAGGAATCCGTTGAGGACATAGACCTCGGCATTTCCCGGCGACAGGACCTGGGCATGGGCCAGGGCCTTTTCGACAGCCCGGAGATCGCCGAAACTGAACTCCAATTCCGCAAGGCGGGCCCAGGCGAATCCGAACTCAGGCGAGGACACGGTCGCCGCTCGTGCGGCGTCGCGGGCTTCGGAGAGTTTGGCGCCTGCCTGGAGGCAATAGGACCGGGCCATCCATTCCGAGGTGAACCAATTGGTCCTTTCCAGATCCCCATCACAGGCCCGTCTTTGAACCGCGGCAATCAACTCACGAAGGGCATTGGCGAGGCGCTGAATTCGATCCTCCGCGGGCAGGGAGGAAAGGATCTTCAGGGTGTTTGGAACGTCTCCGACCGAAAGTAGGAGGGCGGCATGAAAGAGGGCCTCGTTGGGGTCCGCCACTGGGCGTCCATCCGGAAAGCGCTTGAGGGCGCTGATGAGGTCGCCTCGTTCATAGAACTGAATGGATTCCCGCAGCGTGGACCGGGATTCCGCCGACCACTGCAGATCCCTGAGGTCCAGCACGCCGGGATAATACAGCAACCACTGAATAGCCTCGATGGCTTCGGAGGCGAGCACAGCGGTCTGACGGGGCGGTTGGCCGGGGACCACGGTGACGCGGACCGGAGCGCCGGGAAGAGCGGTCACCGAGTAGTCGCCCCCGTGCAGTTCCGGTAAGACCACTTCCCCATCAAACAGGGTCATCACAACTCCGTCGTCCGGTGCGGCTGCAAAGACAAACTCGGTGCCACGTACAATGGCCACGGTGGTGCCGCGCCGAACCCGGAAGCTTCCCGGACGATCTCGGTGGAAAAAGGAGAGGATGCCCTGGACAAGGTTGACCATGACGCTGGCGTCCGCCTTCTGGATCTCCACGGTGGCCAACTCCCCGACGCTGAGAATCGTCCCGTCACTCAACACCAGCGTGGCTTCGCTGTGTTCACCAGTCCGCAACGTGTCGCCCGCCTGCAGGGTCACTGCGGTTCGGACCGGATCTCCGGTCGCCGCGCCTGCCCGGATCACCTCCACGGAAAGGCCCTGGACGAATTGGACCGTGGCTTCGGCGCGCGGTGGATCGGCTGCCTCGATCCGGGGCCCTGGGCTCGCCAGCAACGAGAGAATCAGGGCGAACCATCGAACCGCAGTTGGAAACCGGCCCGCGCACGATCCGCTCCCGAATCGGCCAGGAGAAGGCGCCAGTGGGAATGGGAGTCGGGCACTCATACGGGTTTCTACGGTGGCCGCGAGCGGAGGTGACATCACTTCCGGGGCCTGAGGTCGATGATTGATCCGTTCGAAACGCTTTGGCGATCCTGCATTGATATGTTGTTGGGTGAACGGCCTTGGGAGGCTGTGACGAGAGGACGTCCAACCACCCACTGACGAACGCGGCGCCCGGGCCGGACCTTTCGGTGGACGCCGACCTTCAGTAGGACCACCTCAATTGGGCGATGAAGGATCGCACCCGGGATGGGGCGGTGATCAGGGTCAGGGTTAGGGGACTCAGCTGATAAAATTGTTTCGCCAGGTTTTCAAACCCGACCAGGATTTTCATCCGGCGTTCCCAAAACCGGTGTCCGACGCAGGCAATCAGTCACCTGGATACGTATTTCACCTGGGACGGGGGAGCCTGATTCGTTCTTTTGGCCTGAAGAAATACGCTGCTGGATGGAACGTGGGGACGCACGGTGGGAACTCTCCTGAACTTTATTCCCTGGGTGGTGCGTCGCGGAGGACGGCGAGGATTTCCCGCAGTTCCGGATCCACTTCGTCCTGGGTCTGCACAGTGAAGGCGACCTCCTCTCGAAGAATCTGGAACCAGCGTTTTCGCAGCCTTTCCGCCGCCTTTTTCACCGCGTCCACCGACTTTCCGATTTCGACCGCCAAGGTGGCGTATGAGGTGTCGCGGTCATCCTGGATGGCGGCGGGCACAAGCCGAAGGAGGTGCCTTTGATCGGGAGAACCCAGTTCATTCTCCAGACGGATCCGAACACGGTCGAGGAGATCGAGGGCCCAGAGCCGATCAAAGACATGGTCAGGACTGGGCGATTCTGAAGCGGGCTCCCAGAGCCAGTCGCCATCGCCGATCGGTGCGTCCAGGGAAACCACGAGGCGCACGTCGCGCTTTTGTGCGGAGCGTCGATCCCAATCTGACGCCAGGAAGTTTTGCAGGGCCCGCAGAATGAAGGATCGAAAGCGTCCGCGCCGCTGGTCCACCAGCTTCAGGCGTTCCTTGCGCAACAAATGATGAAAGAAATCCTGGGTCAGATCGCGTGACTCGTCCGGGGGATTTCCCCGCCGGCGAATGTAGGCATAGACAGGCTTCCAATAATTGCGGCAAAGGCGCTCAAGGGCTTCGCGCTGACGGACAGGGTCGGCCCCGGACACCACGGCTTCGAGATCCGTCCAGACCGTCGCCTTGAAGTCGGCACCGGAACTGGTGGATCCCTCCCAGGGGAACCGTTCGTTGGTCTCCATTGCTTCGACAGCGTGTTCCGCGAACGAACAATGGGGAAGCAGCAAGGTGCGCCTCTGCGGCGGGACGAGGCGCTGAGGCTTTGGACCGCCGCGTGGTTCGGGGATGGGTCGTGGAGTTTTTTTGGTGCGCGTCCTGCCGGAGCGTGGGAGTCCGCAGGTCCTGGGAGTGCGGCCGCGCAGCTGCCGCTTTGGAATCACGCTCCACTTGGGGCAAGAGCGTGGAGTTCCTCGAGGCGCATCCCGCCGGGTACCGAAAGCGGTAGAGGGCTACCGCAGTCCAGGACGCTTCGCGAGGAGTGGGGCGTCGTCCGGGGAGGCCCTAACTTAGAATTCCGGAAATGATCTCCCCGTGGACGTCGGTCAGGCGCCGATTGATGCCGTTGTGATAAAAGGTGAGCTTTTGGTGATCGATGCCGAGGAGATGCAGGATCGTGGCGTGGAAGTCCGGAATGGTGACCTTGTTGTCTCCCACGAAGTATCCCAACTCGTCCGAGGCTCCATAGTGGTGCCCGGCCTTCACACCCGCCCCGGCGAGAAAGCAGGTGAACACGCTGGGGTGGTGGTCGCGCCCGGTGGAGTTCAGTCCCTGGGTCACGGGGCTGCGTCCGAACTCCGTGTTCCAGACCAGCAGCGTGTCTTCCAGGAGCCCGCGATCCTTGAGATCGCGGATCAGTGCGGCCACCGGTTTGTCCATCGTGGCGGCCTGGGTGTCGTGATTCTCCTTCAGGTTCTCGTGGCCATCCCAATTAATCCGTGGACTGCCGAACGCGCCGCCGTTGATGATCTGGACAAACCGGACGCCGCGCTCAAGCAGGCGCCGGGCCATGAGACAGTTCCGCGCGAATCCCTTGTTGGACTCCTCGTCCAGTCCGTAGAGGCGCTTCGTGGCTTCGGACTCCGAATCGAGTTGGGTGGCCTCCGGGATGCTGGACTGCATCCGGGCGGCGAGTTCGTATGAACGCAGTCGGGCGGCAAAGGCCTGGTCTCCCGGATGCGCGTCGGCGAAGTCCCGGTTGATGGAATCCAGCAGGCGCAGGTCCGCGATGCGCGTCTCGGCGGAAATCGAGTCCGGCGTCCGCAGATCCACCACGGGCTCCCGGGAGCGGGTGCGAAACGGGACCCCTTGGTGATTGGCGGGGAGGAATCCGGAAGTCCAGTTGATGGAGCCGCCGGCGGGAAGTCCGCGCGGATCGGGCAGCACCACGAACGCGGGGAGGTTTTCGTTTTCCGTGCCGAGTCCATAGCTCAGCCACGCGCCCATGCACGGGAATCCATTGAGCGTAAACCCGCTGTTCATCTGGAACGTCGCGGGTGTGTGATTGTTGCTCTTGGCGTACATCGAGTGGATGAAGCAAAGGTCATCCACACAACCGGCGAGGTGCGGCAGCAGGCTGCTCACCCAGGCGCCGCTTTGTCCGTGCTGGCGGAACTCGTACACGCTCTTCATCAGGTTCCCGGGTTGTCCGAAAAACCCGAGATTCTCGCCCTTGCCTTCAAGCGACTTGCCGTGGCGTCGTTCCAACTCGGGCTTGTAGTCGAAGGTGTCGAGATGGCTGACGCCGCCACAGCAAAAGATCTGCACCACGCGCTTCGCCCGGGGAGTGAACAGGGGAGGTTTTGCGGATCCGGAGACGACGTCCGCGGACGCCGCGGCCCGGACACGATCGCGATTCAGGAGCCAGGCCAGGGCGACACCGCCCAATCCGTGCGCGGACGTGGACAGGAAATGGCGCCGAGGGAGGACGGCCGGGAGTGTCCGGGCGGACGGAGGTGCGGAGGAGCGTTCAGCGGACATACACAAACTCCGTGGAATTGAGCAGCACCCAGCAGACGTGGGAGAGACCCCGTTCCTTCGCGGCATTTCCGGCCGAGATTTGTTCCCCTTCCGTGGGCGGGCGCCCCAGCGCCAGGCGCCAGGCGGTCTCGATGGCCTGGGTCGGGTTGTTTTGGGTGAGCCGCAAAACCCGGTCGGCCATGGAGGCGGCCTGGCGTTGGACAAAGGAACTGTTCATCAGGCCCAGCGCCTGCAGGGGAGTGGTGGTGACGCCCCGGCGCGGGGTTTTTACCGAGGGATCCGGGCAGTCAAAGGAGTCCAGGAGCGGTTCCTTCCCGGAATTGATGTTCATCCGATATACGGTGCGCCGATTGAACTCCGGCTCCCCCTTGTCGAAGAGATGATAAAAGGTGGCGCCATACTCCGAGGTGGTGAACGGACGAAAACTGGGGCCCCCGAGCTGCAGATTCAGTTCCCCGCTCACGCTGAGCATGGCATCCCGAACCGCCTCACCCTCGAGACGTCGGGGCGGAAACCGCCACAGAAGCTGATTGTCGGCGTCGATCGCTGCGGCGTCCGGTCGGAAGTCCGAAGTCTGCCGGTAGGTTTCAGACGTGACGATCAACCGGTGAAGGCCTTTGAGGCTCCAGCCGTTCGCAATGAATTCCGAGGCGAGCCAGTCGAGCAGATCCGGATGGCTCGGCCGGGCTCCGCTGACGCCGAAATCGCTCGGGGTGGAGACCAGTCCCTGCCCGAAATGAAACTGCCAGACCCGGTTCACCAGGACGCGCGAGGGCAGGGGATTCCGCGGATCGGCGAGCCAGTCCGCGAACCGCAGGCGGCGGCTGGCCTCCGGGGCGTCGGAAGCCAGACCGAAATCGGGTGCGGGCGACCGCACTGCGGAAAGTCCGGATGGGATGACCGTGTCGCCCGGGGATTTGACGTCGCCGCGCTTGAGGGCCCGGGTGGGGCCGGGCTGCTGCCGGATGCCCGCGTAGGCGACCCGGACGGGTTTGTCGGCCTCAGCGAGTTCCCTTCGCGCCGATTCGAGGGTGGCCAGTGCGGCGTCCCTTTCAGATCTCCGCGCGGTCGTCAGCGACTTGAGAAGTTCCGACCGGGAAATGCGGGAAGGACCAAATTGGAAGGACGCGGAAATTTCCGCCGGAGAAAGGGCGCGGTCATACAGTGCTGCCTGGAGTACCGCTCCCGTCAGCCACGGGCGCCCGCCTCCTTGGTGGCGTCGTCCCAGCACCACGCGGGCCTCTCCGGCCTTGAACGTGGGCAGAGGCGCTCCTGCCTCGTAGGGCGCTCCGTACGGTTGCCCGTTTCGATAGAGGGCGATCGTACGATCTCCGGAATACACTGCCGCGACATGAACCCAGGCGCCCGGCGGCGCATCCTCAACCGGGGCATCCAGGTCGCGGGTTCGAGTGAAGCCCTCGCTGCCCGCCATCCATTTCCCAGGCTGGCGCTCGGCGAAAACCACCGCGTCAAAGAGGGCGCCATCCTTCCGTTCGAGGGAGATCGCGGCGCCGCCACCCTGTTGCAGATCCGCCAGCGAAACCCAGGCCTCCAGGGTCTTCTCACGAAGGTCCGACGTGATGGGTTCGGATTCGAAATAGGCACCCGGGGTGGGAAGGGATAGACGGCCTCCCGAGATCACCGCACCGTCGCGGGCGGTGCCGGGTGCCCGGTCGCCCGAGGGGTCTTCGAAGGTCCAGTTGGCGATGGGAATTGGAGCCAGGATGTTGGACGAACTGGAAGTGGCACCCAATGCGGCGCGGGCCGCCTCGGATTCTATGGCGGCCACCCGGGCCACCGCCGCGGAAAGGACCTGCTGCGCCCGGGCGCGGCGTTCGATGCGGGCGGCAATTTCCCCGAGATCCTCGGCAGGACGCTCCCCGTGCCTCACGCCGTCGAAGACCGCCTTGACACGGTAGTAGTCGACCAGGGGGATCGGATCGAACTTGTGGTCGTGACACCGCGCACAGTTGATCGTCAGCCCGAGAAAGGTTTGGCCCACCACGCCAACGAGGTCGTCCATTTCCTCCTCGCGGGTGATGGCGCGCTGGGTGGCATTGGCCTGGGAATTCCCGGCCTGATCCCAGGGGCCGGACACCAACAAGCTCGCGCCAATGATTCCCTCGGCGGTGATGGGTTCAAGGACGTCGCCGGCGACCTGCTCCCGCATGAAGCGGTCGTAGGGCTTGTCGGCATTGAAGCTGCGGATGACGTAGTCCCGGTAGGGCCAGGCATTGTCCCGCGGACGGTCATATTCAAACCCCTGGCTCTCGGTGTAGCGGACGACGTCCAGCCAGTGGCGTCCCCAGCGTTCCCCATAGCGGGGGGACGCGAGCAGTCGATCCACGAGTCGTTCGTATCGGTTCGGAGCAGTGTCTCGGACGAAGGACTCGACATCGTCGGGCGAGGGGGGTAGTCCGATGAGATCGAAATAGAGCCGGCGGACGAGCGTGCGGGGATCGGCCTCGGGATTCGGTTTCAGCGATTTCGGTTCGAGTGCCGACCGGACAAAAGCATCCACGGGATTTCCGACTCCCGGGACCTGAGGACGCCGGAGGGGTTGGTATGCCCAATGTCGGGCCGGATCCGACGTTTCGGAACCTTGGACACCAGGGCTCCCCGCGAAAAGGATCCATCCCGTCAACAGCACCGTGAACAGGCGCGCCCGGATGGACGAACGCCTGGAGTCGGCGGACATGGCGTGTTTTTGGAACACAAACACAGGAGATGGAGGCTGCGGAGAGGATTCCGTGATCCCGGGTCCGGGGCAAGGGTGAGATCCATTCCAGGTTCGATCCCATGACAATTCCCGAGGCCGTTGTGGGCGGTCCCGCCGAGTGCGATGTGGGTGTCCGTGCACGCTGCGGCAAGGCCCCGGGAAGCGGAACCGGAACTGTCCAGTTGGAACGTGTCGGAAAAACGAGGAGGATTCTCCCCGGCCGCTCCCCTCGATGAAAACGCTGCTGACTTTCGCCGTGATCGGATTCCCTCTGTTGGGCGCGGAGCCGGACACTTCCGTGCTCCGGGACGATGGACTGCACGGGTACATCGGCTTCAGCCATGAGCCGGCCCCGGCGAATGGGGGCTACAATGCGGGCATGGGATTTTATGCCGCTGTCTGGTCGCTGATCGACCGTCCACTGGCCAACTTCCAGATCGGGCTTCCCGGCTCGTGGGTCACGCCGGATAACTCGGACAACAAGGATCATCCCCTCGCGCCCGTGGGGACGCTGGCCCGGCAATGGAAGGAACGCGGGCCCACCTGGGACAGCGTCTTCCAAACGTTGGAAGGGGGTCTGGGATACTGGGCGGGGAATCATTTCCGCTACGGCCCACCCAAATTCAGTCTCAATGCCACGCCGCAATGTTATGACTACGAAATTGGCTCACCCGGCTGGTCTTTCTTCTACAGCAACGAGGCCCTGCCGGATCACCGACTCGGAGTGGCCCAACTCAGCAACCGACTCCTGATCCCTCCGGACGCGCTCCCGTTTCAAGGGAACCCCCGCGGAGAGTTTCTCGGCTACACCTGGATGGCGCTTCCGTTCACGGATCCGACGACCGGTGATCCACCCACCGGGGACCAAGCCTGGACCTGTTTCCTGAGCGCGGCGAATTTCAAGGGGCCGATGGCGTATTACGTCCCGGAAACCTGGAGCAAGATCGGCAAGTTGTTTCACGATTCCTTCCTGTATGGCCGGGGACTCGATGCCCGTCCGGGCGTGATGGGTGGGGGAGCAATGGAGATCAATACCGTCCCGCGCTTCGAGTCCCGGGATTCCTCGGGGACCACTTTTTCAAAGATTCCACGGCTCCAGTTTCCTGTGGATTCCGAGGGGAGGGCGGTTTTGGTGCAGGATGTCACCTACTACTCCAAGGCGGCGCTCTTTGATGCGTTCAAGGTCTGGCGAACCGGAGGCGCCGCGTGCTCCGGTCGCTTTGACCCCAAAGGCGCCTGGAAGCCCCGGCTGACCACCCGCACCACCCGGTTCGACCAGGGAGGCAAGACCCTGGCGGGCGTGGAGCGGATCTTTGATACGCGGGTGTTTGAAGGGAATGTCTGGGGCCTGCAATGGTTCACGAATTCGCCAGGCAACCCGGGGGTGTTTCCCCAGTACTATCGACATGAAGGCGATCAGCGGGTGGCCGTTTCGGAGAACGCGGTTCCGGCGGAGACCGGGCTTCGGGCACGTGAGTTTCCCCTTGCCACTCCGGGCGCCCCCTACACGTCGCCCGAGAGCGGAGCGTGGCGACATCCCGGCCCGCGGACGGGTCCGTTCCAGGTTCGACTTCGGGATGGTTCGGTGGTCACCTACTGGTGGTATCGGTTTGTCGACCAACCCACCTTCCAGCAGTACTCGTGGAGTGCGGAAAAACGGGAACGGCTTCAGGCCTTTGTGGAAAGGCTCCATGCCAGTTGGCCGATCAACCGGGAATATATGGCTCCGCCGACGCGTGGGAATCTGGTGGCGCTGGATCCTGCGCTGCTGGTCACTCCGCCTGCGGGATTGGAAGTGGGATTCGTCCCCGTCGTCACCGCTCAATCCGCGCCATGAACCGGGCGTCCACTCCGGTATGGAGGGAAGTTCGTCCTCCGCGGGACTGTGCTGAGGCTCCAGGGTTCCCATGAGTTCCCCGGTTTCAGGTCAGCGGGTGTCCGCGGAGATCGTAAAGGTGTCGCCGCTCCGCGAATCCGCGCCTGCAGAGTGGTTGCTTCGGCGGAGATCCTATCCCTGGTGGGTGGTCGGAACGGTTTGCGTCGGTGCCCTCATGGGACAGCTCGATGCGAGCATTGCGCAGATCATCCTTCCGGCGCTGGAGGTTCAATTCCGGGCTTCGGTGGGCGCGGTGGCGTGGGTGTCGGTCGCGTATCTGTTGGTCATGGCCGCGATGCTTCCCGTGGCGGGTTGGCTGGCGGACCAGCAGGGACGGAAACGACTCTACGCGTTTGGACTCGGACTGTTCGGCGCGGGCTCCGCCGTTTGCGGATTCGCCCCCAGTCTTCCGATCCTGATCGTCGCCCGCATGATCCAGGCCCTCGGAGGCACGCTCCTCAGCGCCAACAGCGTTGCCTTGATCGTGTCCGCCGTGGGCCCTGAACGCCGGGGAAGGGCGCTGGGAATCCAGTCGGCGGCACAGTCCATCGGACTCTGCCTCGGGCCCGCCCTCGGGGGACTCCTCCTCGATTCGCTGGGTTGGCGCTGGGTCTTTTGGGTCAACGTCCCGATCAGTGTCGTCGGTTGGTGTGCGGCGCGCTGGATCCTGCCGCAGACGATCCATCATCCCGCTCCCAAACCCTTGGACGTCCCTGGCGTGGTTTGTCTCGTGCCCGGTCTTGCCCTTCTGTTTCTCGCGCTTCATGAGGCCGGACATTTCGGGGTGGGTTCCGGAAGAGTGGTGGGATATTCCCTGGGGGCGGTTGTCTGTCTGATCGGACTCGTCCGCCGGGAACTTCGGGCATCCAGTCCGCTTCTGGATCTGACCTTGATCCGGGACCGCTCCTTTGCCGCGGGCAGCATCGCGGGACTGCTCTCGTATGTCATCCTGTTCGCGACGTTCCTTGTCCTGCCCTTTGTGCTGGTTCGGGCCTACGGTGACACGGCGTTTTCGACCGGACTGCAACTCGCGATCATTCCGACGGCGCTAGCCCTGATGGCGCCGGTCGGTGGGGTCCTGAATGACCGGCTGGGCGCGCGAATGCCCACCGTCGTGGGAATGCTCCTCATCGCGGCGGGTTTGGTGATGCTGGCGGTCGCACTCGATGGAGAGACGGGTGGGCGCGGGATCGCAATGGTGGGCCTGGGATTCATTGGCGCGGGGCAGGGACTATTCATCGCCCCCAACAACAGTTCAGTCATGGCGGTGGCGAGTCCGGAGGAAAAGGGTCAGGCTGGCGGGCTGATCAACTTGATGCGGAGTCTGGGGATGAGCCTGGGAATCACCCTGGGTTCCATCCTGCTGACAGGTGGCTCCCGTCATGCCACCGTGGTGGAACTGCTGCGTGGTTCCCGGTGGACGTGGATCGTCCTGGCGGGAATTGCGCTCGCCGCGGCCGTGTTGTCAGGACTTCGGGCCTCACCGCGAGCGGGGGAATTGAGTCCTTTGGGGCGGGGTTTTAAGTGCGGGGAGTGATCTTCGGGTGCGCCGAATCGGCGCCGTGCTCGGCGAGAAAACCGTTGACCGGCGTTCCCGCGGATGGAGGGTGCCTCCTATGCAGGCCCAAGGCGGAACCCAGTCCGGTCTTGCTGCGGAGTCGGATTTCCCGGCGGGCACGCCCGCATTGGGCGTCCCCGGGAATGAGGCGGAGCGTCTGGCAGTCTTGGGTCAGTACGAGATTTTGGACACCGGCGCGGAATCATCCTTTGACGACCTTGCCCACCTGGCCTCCCAACTGTGCGGGACCCCCATCGCCCTGATCTCGCTCGTGGACGGTCAGCGCCAGTGGTTCAAGAGCCGGGTCGGATTGGAGATTGCCGAGACTCCGCGTGAGGATGCCTTTTGCGCCCACACGATTCTTGGATCCGGAATTCTTGAAGTGCCCAATGCCCTGGAGGACGCCCGATTTCGAAACAGTCCCCTGGTGAGCGGCGAACCCTGCATCCGATTTTACGCCGGGACGCCGTTGACCACGTCCGACGGATATTCCCTCGGGGCGTTGTGCGTCATCGACCGGGTGTCCCGACAGCTCACGGAAGGACAACGCGATGCCCTCGTCCGGTTGGGGCGGCAGGTGGTCAGCCAGTTGGAACTCCGGCGGACGAGGCGGGAACTCCAGGGCAACCTCGCCTCCATTCGGAATGCGGAGCAGGAGCGTGACCGATTCTTCAATCTCTCCCTCGACCTTCTGTGCATCGCCGGATTCGACGGTTACTTCAAACAACTGAATCCCGTCTGGGAAGCCACGCTCGGCTATACCCGGACGGAATTGCTGGCGCGTCCCTTTGTTGAATTTGTCCATCCGGAAGACCGGGCATCCACCGTTGCCGTGACGGGGAAAATCCGGGAGGGCGAGTCGCTGATCACCTTCGAGAACCGGTACCTGGCGAAGGATGGTTCCTGCCGCTGGCTGCAGTGGGCGGCGAATCCCTTTCCCGAAAAGGAGCTCATCTATGCCAGCGCCCGCGACATCACGGAGCGGAAGGTTCGGGAGGCGGAATTGAGGGAGGCCAACGCGCGTCTTGCCAACAGCGAGGAGGCACTCATCGGGGCGATTGCCGGGCTGCATCGCTCCCACGAGGAATTAAAGGCGACCCAGCTTCAACTCGCGCAGGCGGAGAAGCTGGAGTCCATTGGTGTGATGGCGGCCGGGATCGCGCACGAGGTGAAGAATCCCCTTCAGATCATTCTCCTCGCCGCGCGAAGCCTCAGCATGATTCTCCCTGCGGACAACGAGGAGGTCGGGAGTTCCCTGGCGGAGATTCGCTCGGCGGTGGGACGTGCGGATGCGATCGTCCGAGGATTGCTGGAGTTTTCCGCACACCGTCAACTGGCACTGCAGGCCCAGGATCTCAATGCCGTGCTTGAACAGTCCCTCGGCTTGACCCGGTACGAGTTTGAAAAGGGACGCGTGACTGTCGTCCGGGAATTCGGAACCCACCTCCCTTCTGTGGCGCTCGACAAGCCTAAGATGGAGCAGGTGTTCATCAATCTGTTTCTGAATGCCATCCAGGCCATGCCCTCCGGTGGCCGGCTGACGGTCACGTCGGGACTCGCCTGCTGGTCCGAGGAGGAGATTGATCCCAGCGAGGCCGTCCTGCCCGAGTGGCGTTCGGGCGAACCGGTGGTGAAGGTCGAAATCTGCGATTCCGGGTCGGGCATCGCCCGTGAGAAACTCAGCCGAATCTTCGACCCGTTTTTCACCACGAAGCCCGCCGGTCAGGGCACCGGACTCGGCCTCACCGTCGCCCGCAATATCGTCTCCCTGCATGGCGGTGTGATCGTCGTCCGCAACCGACCCGAAGGTGGTGTCGCCGTCGTCTTGTGGATGAGAACTTCCCCCCAAACTCCTGCACGACCATGAAACGAACCCGCGTCCTGATCATCGATGACGAGGAGAGCCTCACCCGCCTGTTGAAACGCAACCTCGAGCGGGTGGGGCGCTTTGAGGTCCGCACCGAAAATTCGGCGCTCGATGCTGTGGCCGCCGCCACGGAGTTCGGGCCGGAGGTCATCCTGTTGGACGTGATGATGCCGGGAATGGATGGCGGGGAAATCGCTGTGGATCTACGGGAGGTGCCTGCGCTGCGGCGCGTGCCCATCGTGTTCCTCACCGCTGCCGTAACTCCCGAGGAGGTCACCCGGAACGATGGCTTCATCGCCGGATTTCAATATCTGGCCAAGCCAGTGGACCTGGATCCCCTTGTGGAGGCCATTGACCGGGCGCTGCGGGGTTCAGGCCCCGCCGGAAGTCAGGGTTGAGACTCGGGCGGCTCGGGTGTTTCGGGCGGCGCCGGCGGGGTCAGGCCGGTGCGCGTGTAGAATCGCGGCGTGTCCTTGTCGCGCTTGAGGCTGATCTCGTATTTGCGCGCGGCAGCCTCCGTCAGGCCCTCATGTTTCCAAACCAGCGGCCAGGGTCCCGGGGTTTTGGTCCAGGTCGCCACGTCGACGTCGGCGGTGGCCAGCAGGGCGGGCAGGTTGTTCGTGTGACCGACGAAGCATCGGCCCGCCGGGTTGCGAAGAATGAAGACAGTCCAGTTTGAATCCGGCGCAGGCGCGGAGGGAGAGGATTCCACGCGCGATCCATGGCAGGAGAACCGCCCGCGGGGTAGGGAAAACGGCGGAAGGACCGGGCCCGCGTTCCCTCACGGCGAGGGCGTGCGGACGGGAATGGGCAGGTTGCTGATGTCAATCCGGCCCGCGGCCCGGTGAAACCAAGGCTCGCGCCGGTTCCTTCGCGCCTCCAGCCAGCGCTGGAAGGTCTCCGTGTCGGTGCGCAGGATTTCCAGCCGTGGCCGTTCGGGTTCCGGCAGGTCCGCGGCGACGCGGAGATGTCGGATCGGAATGCGCTCGGCCGGCGTTGCGTAGAATCCCATCGGCGCGGTCCCGCGGGGCAGGGCGGAAAGCAATTCCATGCCCTGGACCACCTGGCCGAACAGCGTGACGTTGCGGTCGAGGTGTCGCGGCGCCTGTCCGTTGACCACGTAGAGCTCCGTTCCCCCGCCGCTGTCGAGCGCGTCGTCCCGGCCGGCGCCCAACATGCCGTAACTGTGGATCGGCCAGCACAGGCCTGAGCTTGGATCGCGGGCGATGGGAATCCCATCGAGGAACCCAACTTCCGGGGCGTAGAGGTCGCCGTCCGGAAGCGGGGAGAATCGAACGCCTCCAGGAAGACGGAATTCCAATTCGGCGGGCAAGTGGCGCTGGGCATGGGCGATAGGCCGAGCTTTGGCAGGGTCCGCGGACTCCGGATCGCCCCATTGAACCACGTAGTTGTCCTGGACGCGGACGATGGGAATCCCGTTGAAGTACCCTTCGCGGACGAGGGCTTTCACGTTGGCCACATGCTGGGGGGCCAGGCGGGGGTCGAGTTCCATCACAACCCGGCCGCGGACGAAGTCGAGGCACAGCAGGTTTTCGGGGTCCGGACGGCGCCAATCCGAAGGCGTGGACTGGGCAAGAACGGACGCCGCGGTGGCGGGAGGCCCGGAAGGTTCCGCGGCGTGAGCCGTGGATAGGACGGCGAGGACGACGCCTGCGACGAGTGGACCAACGTGGCGGATCACGGGAGGAGCGTGACGGGGAGTCGCCCCGGGGGCCAGCGTGCGGTGTGCGGGGAGGTTGACGGTTCTGGCATCCATTGCGTTTGCCGACATTCGTCGCCATCGTCTGGGATGACTTCGATCGTGATACTCGGTGCGTCCGCGGATCCGGCCAAGATCAGTCATCGCGCAGTGGTCGCGGCCCGGGACCGGGATATCCCCGTCTATCCCGTCCATCCCCGCGAGCCATCCATCGCGGGGGTTCGGGCGTACCCCACAGTCGCGCAGGTTCCGGTGTCCCCCGAGGTGGTGAGCCTCTATCTCCCGGCCTCGGTTTCGCGACCCCTGCTCCCGGAAATCGCGGCCAAGGGTTGCCGGGAGCTGTGGCTGAACCCCGGTGCGGATACTCCCGAAGTGGAGGAGGAAGCGCTGGCGCTTGGAATGCGGGTGCTCCGCACATGCACGCTGGAAGCCCTGCTTGATCTCCCGGCGGGACGTTGACCGATTGCGAGTCAGTCGGCCGGGTTGTTCCCGGCTCGCCTTGCGGGGGGCGGGAATCCAATCTCCTGCGCGTGGGCACCCGAAATGCGGAACGGATCACGGCGGCGGACGCGGCGGCACAGGTCCGTTCCGGAGACTGGGTGGACTACGGGTTTGGCATGGGCCAACCCGACGAGGTGGACCTGGCCCTCGCCGCCCGGTGTCAGTCCCTGGAAGGCGTCCGCATCCGGTCGGCATTCTCCCTCCGTCCACGCGCGGTTGTTGAGGCGGATCCGGAGGGCCGACACTTCCAATGGCTCAACTGGCATTTCTCCGGACTGGACCGCCGCCTGCATGATCGGGGGTTGGCCCATTACATCCCGATGAACTTTGGCGAGGCGCCGGACTTCTACCGCCGGTTCTTGGACCCGATGGATATGGCCGTGATCAAGGTTTGTCCCCGGGATGACGCGGGCTTTTATAACTTCAGCGGGGCCTGCACCTATCATGGGGCGATTCTCGAGCGGGCGCGGATTGTCGTGGTCGAAGTGGATCCGAAGCTGCCGTACATTCCCGGCCCGAAGAGCGGGATCCACGAATCAGATGTCGACTTTGTTGTCGAGACCGAGGGGCAGGGGGCCGCCGAGCTCAAAAACCCGGTGGCCAACGAGGTCGAGGCGCGGATCGCGCGCCTCGTGGCGGCGGAGATTGGTGACGGAGCGTGTTTGCAGATTGGAATTGGCGGCCTGCCCAACGCGGTTTGCGCGGCCATCCGCGAGGCCGGATTACGCGACCTGGGAATCCACACAGAGATGATGGTCGATGGACTTGCCGACCTATGTGAGGCGGGGTTGGTGACGGGTTCTCGGAAGACGACCCATCCGGGTCGGATCGTCTTCACGTTTGCCGGAGGGACCCAGCGTCTGTACGGCTTCCTGCATCGGAATCCGCAGGTGCTGTCGCTCCCGGTCGATGAGACGAACCTGCCCCACCTCATCCAGGCCAACGACCACGTGGTTTCGGTGAACAGCACGACCCAGGTGGATCTCCAGGGACAGGCCTCCTCGGAAAGCTCGGGACACCGACACCTCACCGGGACTGGCGGACAGCTTCAGTTTGTCCGCGGTGCCTATGCCTCCCGCGGCGGGAAATCCTTCCTGTGCGTCACATCCACGCGCCAGCGCCGGGACGGCTCGGTCGAAAGCCGGATCGTGACGGAGTTGACCCCGGGCAGTGTCGTGACGACGCCGCGTACCGACGTCATGTACGTGGCCACCGAATGGGGCCTGGTCAACCTCAAGGGGCGGTCGGTTCCGGAGCGGGCGAAGGCATTGATCTCGATTGCACATCCGGATTACCGGGAATCACTTTCCCGAACGGCGCGGGACAGTGGACTCCTTCCCCGGAATGTTTTCTAACCGGGGAGCCCGAGAAGCCGCTCAGTCGAGGTAGAGGAATTCATTGGAGCTGAGCAATACCTGGCACAGGCTGGCCAGAGCTTCCGATTCCGGACTTGCCCCTTTGCCTTTTGGTGAACCACCGGCGGTGGGCCCTGCTGTCTCGGCGAAGCGAGCGGATTGCCCGGCGAGAAACGTGAGGGCGTCCCGGGATTCTTCCGGGCGAGGGGGGCGGCAGTAGGCCAGTTGCCACGCGAGGACCACCTGGCGCGCGGGGTCGGGACCGGCCTCGGATTCGATCCGGGCCGCGAACCGGGAAGCCTGATCGAGGACGAACGCGCTGTTCATCAGCATCAGGGATTGGGTCGCCACGGTAGAGCTTTGCCGGCGTTCGCAGTTGACCTCCATGACCGGTGCATCGAAGGCGTGCAGCATTGCCAGCGGACGGCTTCTCCGGACCTGGATGTAGATCGACCTCCGAAACTCCTCACCCTGCAGGGAAACCTCCACCGGCATCTTATTGTCGCCTTCCGTCTTGTCCTCTCCCACCACGATTTGTCCATGAACGTCGGGACGCACCGGCACGGGTGGCCCGTACATTTTGCGGTTCAAGCTCCCGGAGACGGACAACAGCGCGTCCCGGATCGCTTCGGCATCCAGGCGCTGGACCGGCTTGCGCCAATACAGGTGATTTTCAGGATCAATTCGCATCCCCTTCGCGGACGTTGCGGAGGACTGGCGATAGGCGGTGGAGGTCACGATCAGGCGGTGCAGGCGCTTCAAGCTCCATCCATCCCCCTGAAGGTGGTACGCAAGCCAGTCGAGCAGTTCCGGATTCGAGGGACGTTCACCCATTGCGCCGAAGTCCGAAGGCGTTCCCACAAGTCCGCGCCCGAAGTGATGCATCCACACGCGGTTGACGAGCACGCGGGACACGATCGGGTTCGTGGCGCTGGTTAGCCAGCGCGCGAAGGCGAGGCGGCGTCCGGACGTGGGTAGGTCGGGATCCTTGTCTGCAAATTCGATGGGCCGGCCACCGGCGCCAAGGACGCTCAGTCCGGCTGGGGTGACGGCATCCCGGGGTTGGCGGTAATCCCCGCGATGCAGGACCTGGGTCACCGGCGGAGGGCCGGCGGGTTCGGTGAGGACGGTGAGAAAATCCTCCGGGGGCTTGCGGGCGCGGATGGCGGCAATGCGGGCGTCCATCGCCTTGAGTTCCTCCGCCGCCTTGGCGTTGTACTGGTAGAGGACGCCCGGATGAATGTTTACACTCGGATTGTCGGCGAGGAGCTTCTTTTGTTCCGCGGTCCTCTGGCCGGCGGGAGTGTCGAGGGCGGAGCGGAGCTGTTCGCGGATCGGAGGATCAAACTTCTCGAGGTGCTTCGCCAGGGCGTCGGCGATGAACTGGGCCTGCTTTGCCTCGCGCTCCCTGGCCACTGTGGACGCCTCCGCCTCCACTTCCGCCGACTTCCGGCGATCCTCGTCGGTGTAGAGCGATACCAGCCGCTCCTGGGGCGTCTTCCATTGCTTCCAATTGTAGGCTGGCTCGAAGACGGCACGGAGACGGTAGTAGTCGGATTGGGGGATCGGATCGTAGCGATGATCGTGGCACTGGGCGCAGCCGACGGACAATCCGAGCAGGGAGGTGGAGACGATCTTCAACGTGTCGGCCAACACCTGGTTCCGGACGGCATCGCGATCGCTGAGGGCGTCCGTGGCGGATCCGTCCACGCCCATGCGCAGGAATCCGGTGGCCACGAGGAGATCGCGGGCTTCCTCCCCAGAGACGGCGACCGAGGCTGCATTGGCCGCATGGGCTCGAGCGATTTCATCCCCGGCGATTTGTTCAGTGAGGAAGCGGTCCAGCGGCTTGTCGTCATTCAGGGACCGGATCACATAATCCCGGTACTTGTAGGCATAGGGCCGGGGCGGATCGGCGTCGCTGTAACCGTCCGAGTCGGCGTACCCGGCCACATCCAGCCAATGCCTCGCCCAGCGCTCCCCGTAATGTTTGGAGTCGAGGAGAAGATCCACCCAGTGCTCGTAGGCCTGCTCCGAGGTGTCCGACAAAAAGAGGGCCTCATCGGCTGGCGTCGGGGGGAGGCCGATGAGGTCGAACGTGACGCGTCGCAACAGGGTGATCCGGTCCGCGTCGGGTGAGAATTGGAGTCCCCGGCGGGCGAGATCCCGGGCGAGGAAGGCATCCACCGGCGTGCGGACTTTTCCGGCATTCCCCACGGTTGGAATTTCCGGATGGCGGATGGGTTGGAACGACCAGAAGGAACGGTCCTCCTCGGTAATCCCGACCGGCGGTTGGGCGGGTTCCGGACGGGCTGTCCTGGCTCCGGAGGCAATCCAGGACCGGAGGATGGCGATCTCCGCCGCAGAAAGCTTCTTATCCCTCTTGGGCATTTCGCCCGATTCCACCCGCCGGAACAAAAGACTCTGTTCCGGTTTTCCGGGCACGAGTGCGGGGCCTTCCTCACCCCCTTGAATCAGCAGGTGGCGCAGCCGGACATCGAGGCCTCCCTTTTTCTGATCCCCTTCGCCATGGCAATCGAAGCAGTGGGCCTTCAGGATGGGACGGACGTCCTTTTCAAACGTCGGCGCCGGCGCGGCTTGCGGGAGCGATGCGCTGGCGAAGATCACGGTGCCCAGAAGGGCACCGCGGGCGCGTGCGAACATTCGGTATCGACTCATGCGTCCCGCAGGATTTCCTTCACCACGCGGCAGGGTTGCCCATCCGTGATCCGTTGTTCGCGGCCATTCTGGTGGTACACCAATTGATTGGGGTCGAGTCCGAACAGGTGCAGCAGGGTGGCGTGATAATCATTGGGGCTGACGGGATTCTCGACCGCCCGGTGTCCGAACTCGTCGGTGGCCCCATAGGTCATGCCGCCCCGGAAGCCGCCCCCGGCGACCCAGCAGGAGAATCCCTGGCCGTTGTGGTCCCGTCCGGCCTTCTCCGCGGCTCCGTGGTTCTCGGTCACCGGCAGGCGCCCAATCTCACCGCCCCAGTGCACGATGGTGGAGTCCAGAAGTCCGCGTGCCTTCAGATCGGTGACCAGGGCGGCCGAGGGTTGGTCGGTCTTTCGGCAGCAGGAGGCGAGATTGGACTGGATGCTCTCGTGGTTGTCCCAGATCTGTCCGTTCACAAACAATTGAACGAAGCGTACGCCGCGTTCCACGAGCCGGCGGGCGATGAGGCAGCGGGTTCCGTATTCGCGGGTGACGGGATCGTCGAGTCCGTAAAGCCGCCGGGTTGCCTCGGTTTCCCCGGTGAGGTCGAGCGCCTCCTTGGCGGCCGTCTGCATGCGCGCCGCGAGTTCATAACTGGCGATGCGCGCTTCAAGGTCGGCTTCCCCGGGATGACGATCTAAATGTTCCCGATTCAAGCGGGCCAGCAGCGCCAGGTTCTGTTCCTGCGCTCCGCCTTTCAGTCGCGGGGGTGGGTCCAGGTTGAGGATCCTCGGTTCGGCGGAGCGCACCACGGTTCCCTGGAATAGCGGAGGCATGAATCCATTGGACCAGTTTCGAACGCCGTCCACCGGGTGACCGCCCGGATCGGTCAGGACGACATACGCCGGCAGGCTCTGGCTTTCGGCGCCGAGGCCGTAGGTCAGCCACGAACCCAGGGCCGGTCGTCCTGGCTGGGCCCGGCCGGTGTTCATGAACCAGATGGAGGGTTCGTGGCCGTTGATGTCGGTATGCATCGACCGGATCACGGTCACGTCGTCCACGATCCTCGAGAAATGGGGAAGGAGTTCGGAAACCTCGATGCCGCTCTCCCCGCACCTGTGGAATTTCCACGGGCTTCCAAAGAGCTTCTTGCTCGCGCGATCCACGAAACTGAACGTCACTTCCCCGGAATAATCCTCGCCACTGCGACGGCTCAGTTCGGGTTTTGGGTCGAGGAGGTCGATGTGACTGGGGCCGCCGTGCATGAACAGGGAGATCATGGCGCGGGCCCGCGCAGGGCGAATGGGGTCGCGTTGCCGCAGGTCAAAGGATTGGGGGCCGCGGGGGATGTTGGAGGGAGTTCCCAGCAGGCGGTCTTCGCGCAGGAGCCAGGCCAGTGCCACGCTGCCCACGCCCAGCGCGTTGCGGGAGAGGAACTGTCTCCGCGTGAACGGACCCGATCCGTGCGGGGACATCGTTGGGAATCCATTCATGGGAATGAGGGAACGTAGCATTCGGTGCGCGGAGACTCCATCCCGATCCTTTTCACAACATCTTCGGAGATTTCCGAAGACGCCGTGAGTCCCGTCATCGTGCCCGCCATGTTCCATCGACGCTTCCTCCCCCGGGGAATTCATCCATCCCTATGCCGGCCGCGCCGGGACCGCGGGGCTTGCCACTTTTCCCGCCCGCGGCACCATGGCGCTGCTCACCCCCGAATTTCGGCCCAATGATTTTTCCGTCATGACCAAACCCACGCTTTCCCCCCTTCGACTGTGGCAGTTGAGTTTTGGATTCATGGGCATCCAGTTTGGCTGGGGTCTCCAGATGGCCAACATGAGTCCGATCTACGAAATGCTGGGGGCAAAGGAGAGCGAGTTGTCGCTGTTGTGGATCGCCGCGCCGCTGACGGGCCTGCTGGTCCAGCCCATCGTCGGGCATTTCAGTGACCGGACCTGGAATTCATTGGGGCGCCGGAAGCCGTATTTCCTCGTCGGTGCGCTTCTTTCCACCTTGGCGCTGCTGGCCATGCCGAACAGTTCCGCGCTGTGGATGGCGGTGGGCCTGCTGTGGATCCTCGACGCGTCGATCAACATCACCATGGAGCCCTTTCGGGCGTTTGTGGCGGACATGCTCCCCGAATCGCAGCGACCGGCGGGTTTTTCCGTCCAAACGGTGCTGATCGGCATTGGTGCGGTGGTGTCCTCGTCGCTGCCCTGGCTGCTGGCCAACGTCTTTGGCGTGCGAGAAGACGCCGGAGGTGGGCGCATTCCGCTTCCAGTCCGGCTGGCCTTCTACATCGGGGCGGTGGTGCTGTTCGTTTGCGTGATGGTGACCATCCTGACAACCCGGGAATATCCCCCGGAGAACCTTGAGGCATTTCGCCGCATGCAGCAGGAGAAGTCCGGCTTCGCGTCCAACATCGCGGAGATCGTTTCCAGCGTGAAGGCGATGCCGGACCGGATGAAGCAGCTCGCCTGGGTTCAACTGTTCACCTGGGGCGGATTATTTTGCATGTGGACCTATTTCGGTCCGTCGGTGGCCCGGACGGTCTTTGGAGCAACGGAGCCCGGGACGGCCTCGTACGCCGAGGGAACGGCCTGGGGCGGCGTCTGTTTCTCCGTGTACAACCTGGTGGCCCTCCTGATGGCGTTTGTGTTGATCGGCCTGGTTCAGACGACGTCGCCCCGAACCATTCACACCGTGGGATTGCTCTGCGGCGCGGTGGGTCTGCTGTCCATACTGGTGATCCGCAACCGATACGCTTTGTTCGCCTCGATGACGGGGGTTGGGATCGCCTGGGCCTGCATCCTGGCAATGCCCTACGCGATGCTCGCGGGCGCGTTGCCCGAGGAAAAAATGGGAACCTACATGGGGGTGTTCAATTTCTTCATCGTGATTCCGCAGGTCATTGTGTCGCTGGGATCCGGCTGGCTCGTGTCCCATGTGTTTGGAAATCACACCGCCTATGCCGTGGCGCTGGGGGGTGCCCTGATGGCGGTGGCTGCCCTTTTGGTTCGTCGGGTGGATTACGTGCACCCCGGTGCGGCCTGAGAACCGAGGGTCACGCGAAGCGTCTGGAATTTTCCGAATCCCATGATCCTCCGAGTTGTTCGATTCTTCTGCGCTCTTGCGCTGGCCTGGTGCTCGTTCCTGGCGGCAGCCCAACCCGTGGTCACCCAGGTGGAACCGCCCTCCTGGTGGGCGGGACATACGCTGAATCCGATCCGGCTCCTGGTGACGGGAAGGAACCTTGAGGGCGCCCGCGTTCAATTGGAGAACGGTGGCGGGACCGTCTCCCGCATCACCGTTTCCCCATCGGGGACTCATTTGTTCTGCGATCTGGACATCCGAAAGGGAACTCAGCCGGGGGTCCGGCAGCTTCGGGTTTCCAACTCGGCGGGGACGACCCATGCGGATTTCGAGATCCTGGATTCGCTGTCCGCTACGGGTCGGTTTCAAGGCTTTGGACCCGATGATTTCGTGTACCTGATTGTGCCGGACCGTTTCGCCAACGGTGATACGGACAATGACCGCCCGTCGCGGTCGCCCGGTCTTCTGGACCGGAAGAAACCCCGCTACTACCACGGGGGCGATCTGCGGGGTGTGATCCAGAAACTGCCCTACCTTCAGGAGCTGGGAGTCACCGCGCTCTGGTTGAATCCCTGGTATGACAACCATGACGGGCTCAACGAGCGCGAACGGTACAATCTGGAGAACAAGCTGGATCTAGTGGGAGGACTGCCCATTACCGATTACCATGGCTACGGTGCCGTGGATTTCTATGGCGTGGAGGAACACCTGGGCGACTTGGCGACGCTTCGGGAACTGGTCACCGAGGCACACGCCCATGGGATCAAGATCATCCAGGACCAGGTG
Source organism: Verrucomicrobiota bacterium (assembly GCA_046346705.1). Classification (GTDB taxonomy): domain Bacteria; phylum Verrucomicrobiota; class Verrucomicrobiia; order Limisphaerales; family UBA9464; genus UBA9464. Next base: position 53,686 of record JAXMHR010000010.1, read on the forward strand.
GCCAATCACGTGGGGCCCTACCACCCGTGGGCCGCAGATCCTCCGACGACAACCTGGTTCCACGGCAGCCCCTCGAATCACCTCGAGAACAATTGGCGTACGTGGACCATCCCGGACCTCCATGCGACGCCGAACCTCCGCCGGACAACCCTCGAGGGGTGGTTCGTCAACATTTTGCCGGATCTCAACCAGGACGATCCGGAGTGTGCGCGCTACCTTATCCAGAACGCGCTTTGGTGGGTCGGGGTGACCGGATTGGACGGTATTCGCCAGGACACGCTTCCGTATGTTCCCCGCACCTTCTGGCGGGACTGGTCGGCGGCGCTTCGGCGTCAGTATCCGCGGATCAATCTGCTGGGCGAGGTCTTCGATGGCGATCCCACCAAGGTGGCGTTTTACCAGGCGGGAACGCCGCGATTCGACGGGGTGGATTCCGGGATCGATTCGCTCTTCGATTTCCCATTGTTCTACCGCATCCGGGACGTCTTTGCGGAGGGCAAGTCCATCCAGGGCCTCGCTGAGCAACTGGCCAAGGACTGGGTTTATGGGGATCCCAGTCGGCTGGTCACCTTCGCCGGTTTGCATGACGTCGAGCGATTCATGAATGTACGGGGAGCGAATCTGGAAGGTCTGCGTCTGGCGATGACCTTCGTGCTGACGACGCGCGGGATTCCGCTGATGTATTATGGGGACGAAATTGGACTTCCCGGGGCAGGGGATCCCGACAATCGACGCGATTTTCCCGGCGGGTTTTCGGGAGATTCCCGCAATGCGTTTGAGGCCACGGGCCGGTCGCCGGAAGAGGCCGCCTGCTGGAACGCGATCCGGGATCTGGCGCGCCTTCGGAAGTCCAGTCCAGCATTGCGCCGGGGACGCCTGGTTCATCTGGCCGCGGATGAGAAGACCTACGTCTATGCGCGAACGCTTCCCGGGGAAACGATCGTGGTTGCGTTCAACAACAGTTCATCACCCATTCCTGTGGCCATTCCCGTCGCCGAACTCGGCTTGCGTGAAGGACAAGCCTTGACCCCCATCCAGGGCGGGCCGTCGGTCTCGGTTGCGTCCGGGACGCTATCGCTTTCCCTTCCACCGCGCTCCGCGACGCTGCTGAGGTGATCCGCGATGCTACCGAACCACCCGATAGAAGCGGTGGCGACGACCTGGAACACCAGGATCCTGAAACATCGTTTCGGGACTGGTCATGGAAACAGGGGGCAACTCGGACCCTGCGGACAAAGTCTCTCCCGCCCACAGAATGACCTGTTGGCCAGGACTTCCCCGGAGCAGAAATTCGATTCCTCCGTCCAGGGTCGCGCGTATCGAATCTGAAACGATCTGTGCCGGAACCAGAGGCCCCCGCAGTGAAAAGGCGGCCAAGCCACCTCGGGCCGCGCCCCCGATCCGGGTAAACGCACCACCGACAAAGAGATTGTCCCCGCGGACGAGGAGGCATTTCACGAAGAAGTCGGGGTCCGGCGTCCAATTCTCAAGTCCACCGGCTTGGGCACTCAAGGACGCGAGGTTGTTTCGGGCGCTCTGATTTACCGTTTGAAGATCGCCGCCCACAAAGACGGTATCCGAATCCGCAGCCAGCGCGTACACCCAGCGGTTGACTGTCGAAGACCAGGGGAGAACCGCGCCGGTATTCGCGTCGAGCGCCGCGACATTCACCCGGGGGGAACCTCCGATGGAGGTGAAGTTGCCTCCGATGTAAACGACGTCGCCGGCCGGTTGAATGGCCTCCACGGAAAGGAGCGATGCGGCGCCAATGTCCCAGGGCAGCACCGATCCAAAGTCCGGATCCAGTTTGGCGACTCCGCGGCGATTGATGCCACCCAGTTGGCGGAAGAGTCCGGCCGCATAGATGCCGTCCTCGGCCGCCGCCAGGGCGAAAACGGTGGCGGCGCGGGACGGTGCCGGGTCCCAGAAGTCCAGTGAACCGTCCGAAAGGGAGAATGCGGCCAGATTGGTTCGCGGAACTCCGGCCATTGTCTTGAAACTTCCTCCGACGTAGAGCTGATCTCCCCGAATCGTCAGGGCATTCACAAGGAGATCCGGTTGCGGCGTCCACGGCGTCAGTATGCCCGTATCCCGATCCACGCCGCACAGATAGCGCCGCACCACTCCGTTGAGGTTGGTGAATCCGCCCCCGATATAGACGGTGTCATTCGCCACGGCGAGCGCGTTGACTTCGTTGTCCGTTGCGGGGTTCCAATCGGTCGCCCGCCCGGTCGCGACGTCCAAGGCTGCGAGATTGTGCCGTTCCAATGTGCCCACGCTCCCAAAGGCGCCGCCCGCGAAAACCGTGCCGCCCGCCGCCGCGAGGGCACCGACGATCATGCTGGGGCGCGGGTTCCAAGGTTGCACCGCCCCGGACCCGGCATCCACCGCTCCGAGATACGGACGGACCTGGTTCCCAAGAGTGGGAAAGCGACCTCCGATCCACAGCGTCTGACCGGAAGCCGCCAACGCGTCGACATACTCGAAGGAGAGGCCACTCGAAACCGTGAAACCGATCGCTGCGTCGAAGGGCAACACGGCTCCTGACGCGGGATCGAGGGCGGCCAGATTGAGACGGCCCACGCCCGCCACTCCTCCGAACAGGCCTCCCACGTAGAGACGGCCTCCGTGCAGGAGAAGGACATTTGCGGTGGCCTGAACGAGACTGGAAGGGGCGAGGTCGGCTATCCAGGGAAGCAGTTCTCCCGTATCGGGATTCGCGGCGGCAAGGTGTAAGCGCGACGCTCCATTGAGCACTCCGAAGTCGCCTCCCAGAAAGACGCGCTCGTCATCACCCGCCAGGGCATTGACCGCGCCGTTGCCATCGACCCGCCATGGAAGGACGGCACCATCCTTGGCACGGATGGCCGCGGCGCTGGAGCGAGGTGCCGCGCCGATCATCGTGAACTGTCCCCCGAGATAGACGGACCCATTCCGGACCAGGAGCGCGAGGACGGATCCGTCGGGATGGGCCGGCAGGGAGCGGACGGATCCGGTCCGGACCTCGACCGCGGCGAGCGCCCTGGCCGGATTCCCGCCAACCGAATTGAAATCACCGCCCACCCAAAGCGTGTCGCCGTCGAGAGCCAGCGCCATCACCGTCCCATCACAGTCCACACGCCATGAGGCATCCAGGTGAACGTCATCTGTCAGGTGCACCAGGTTTTGGCGGGGCTCGCTGCCCACCTGATGAAACCTGCCTCCCAGGAACCAACCGCCCCGACCGTCTGAAACGACGGTGCGCACCGATCCGGAAACCGCCAGGGATCCGGGGGCCACCTGGCCCCCGCCGGCAGACAGGGGAACCCCCGCTCCCGTCCAGGGGCCCACCGCCGAGAAACTGCCTCCGATATGAAGGATGCCGTCGGCTTCCGCCATGGCCTTGACGTACCCATCCGTCACCCAGAATTCCGGACGGAGGATCGGCTCAGCCGTGGACGGTTCGAGGAATCGCAACAAGGCGAGGCAGGCAAGACTGGGAATTCCACGGGTGATCCGTCGGAGGCTGGGCATGCGGTAAACTCCCATGGGCGCATCCCAGATGCAGCCGAAATTTCTCTGAAAACAAGAACGGAAGGCGCGGGACGAGGCGATTCCGGACGGACCGGGATCGGTGTCTCCGCCATTGACCCCGTCTGCCGCCGCGAAATTCTCCTCACGGACACGCCGCGGTCGGAGGTTTCGAACCGACCGGCTCCTCCACCACGTCGATGATCAAAGTCTACGCCTATTCCGGCTGTTCGACCTGCCGCAACGCCCTGAAATTCCTCAAGGAGCGCCGGGTGCCGCACGAAATTGTGGCCATCCGGGAAACACCGCCGTCCAAGGCGGAGCTGAAGCGGATGCTGACCGCTTGTGGTGGCCAGATTCGGCGACTCTTCAACACGTCGGGCCAGGATTACCGGGCGCTGGGATTGGGCGCGAAACTGGACTCGATGAGCCTCGACGAAGCGCTGACACTACTTTCAGGAAATGGGAATCTCGTTAAACGCCCTTTTGCATTGTCGAAGGACCGCGGAGTGGTTGGCTTCCAGGTGGACGATTGGGAACGATTTCTGGGCTGAGACCACTCCAAGACGTCGAAGATCCTTGGGGCAATCCGGATCGAGATGAGGAAGTCAGGATTCGCGATGCGTTGACAGGACTCCGCCAGCGTTGCCATTGAGGCCATTCCCGCACAGCCTCCCGGAAACGCGGCGCATGTACGAGTTTCTGACCAATCCGAGGGCCCTCGCGGGCAACTTCATCGTCTGGGTCGTGTTTGGATTCCAGCTCTGGATGTTCGTGGACGCGCTGCGCCGACGGGAGTGGATCTGGGCGGTGTGCATCGTGTTCTTCAGCCTTTTGAGCGCCCTGCTGTACTTCATGATGGTATACCGCGCGGAAGGGCCGGTGGGCGGTGGTTCCCGGGGTTTTGAACTGCCCGGCGCGGCGGATCGAAGACGGATCCGGGAACTCCTGGGCCGGATTCACAACCTGGACAATGCGCGGGACCACTACGACCTCGGGGACATTTATTTCTCCCAGGGAAAACTCGCCAAGGCCGAGTCCTGTTATCGCGCTGCGTTGCAGCGGGACGGTGCGGACATCGACTTCAAAGCCCACCTGGGGCAGTGCCTGTTGCGGCAGGGACGGCATGCGGACGCGAAGCCTCTGCTGGAGGCGGCGCTGACGGTGGACCCGAAGCATGACTATGGTCACACCGCCATGGCGTTGGCCGAAGTGCAGACGGCGCTCGGGGATACGGAGTCGGCATTCCAAACCTGGGAATTTGTGCTCGCCCATCACAGTTACGCCCGGGCCAAGGTGCAGTTCGCCGAGCTCCTGCTCCGCCGGGGTGAGGTGGAGCGCGCGCGTCGGGAACTCGACGAGGTGGTCTCGGACGACGAGTTCGCGCCGAAGTTTCAACGGCAACGGGAGAAGGTATGGGTAGGGAAGGCACGCCAGCTTCTCCGGGGATTGTGATCCCACCCGGGGGTCCTTCGTCGCCTGCCTCCTACCACTGGCTGGCGGACGGCGCTGAATTCTTCTGCCGGGTGCTCCGGGCGATTCACATCGCCCAGAAATCCCTACGGGTCGAGGTGTACATTTTTGCCAACGACCCGGTGGGGTGCCGGGTTCGTGATGCCCTCGTCGCGGCAGTTGTCCGGGGGGTGACGGTGCGGGTTCTCCTCGACTCACTGGGTTCGGCGGAGACGGCGAATGGGTTCTGGGATGGTTTTCAGAGGGCAGGGGGACAGTTGCGTTGGTTCAATCCGCTGAACGTCCGCCGGCTTCCGATCCGGAATCACCGGAAGCTCTTTGTCGTGGATGACCGGTTGGGCGGCGTGGGCGGATTCAATGTGGCGGAGGAATATTCCGGGGATGGCGTCCACCGGGGGTGGGCCGATCTTGGGTTGTCGGTGACCGGACCGGCGGTGGCCGGACTCGCGGCTGAATTTGATCGGATGTGGAATGCGGTGGAGCATCCCGAGGGGTTCCGCAGCCTGTTCGGTCGCGGGTCCCGTCCACCGCCCCGCGTCGTGGCTCCCGGCGTGGAGTTGCTGGCGATGGGACCGGGACGCTCTCCGGGGGCCTTCCAAACCGTCCTGAAACGGGACGTGGCCGCGGCGCGCGACGTATTGTTCGCGGTCGCCTATTTCGTTCCAACCTGGAGCATGCGCCAGATGCTCCGGGAGGCCGCGAACCGGGGCATCCGGGTTCGGGTGATCGTGCCTGCCAAGTCCGACGTGGAGATCTCCCGTCGCGCCGCCCGGCACTTGTATTCGACGCTGCTCCGTCGGGGGGTGGAAATCTACGAATATGAGCCGCAGATTCTGCACGCGAAGCTGTACGTCACGAATGCATCGGCCTATGTCGGGTCCTCGAACCTCGATACGCGCAGCCTGTACATCAACCATGAGCTGATGCTCCGGCTCAGCGGTGCCCAGGTGGTTCGACGTGCGTGGGAATTGGGAGAACTTCTCTGTTCCCGGTCGCGGCGAGTCGATCCGGCCACCTGGAGCGGATCGCGTGGCTTTTTTGAGCGGGCCCGCGACGCCCTGGCCCATTGGCTTCTTGCGCGGGCGGATCCCTATCTATCCCGCTGGATGGTGCGCGAGCCGCGATAGGCGCCTTTCCGAGTGAGCCGTGACGAGGCGCACTTGGAAGAGGTTTTGTATCCCAAGGAGAGCTTGCGGAGACCAGGAAAGAATTGAGAGCCGTAAATGTTCGGGGCAGAACGAACGAATGCGTCTGCTGCTCCTCATAGGAATTTTTCTGGTGCTCATCCCAAGGATGTTTGCCATCGAACTATCCTTGGGACATTTCGTCGGAACAAACCATCCGATGCACCGGGAGATTTTTCTGCCGCTGGCCGAACGTCTCGCCTCGGAGAGCAGAGGCGCACTGACCCTGCGCATCGTTCCCGATATCGGAAATCCCCCACGACAGTGGGATCGCGTTCTCGCTGGCGAATTCGACCTGGTTTTCGGACTTCCGGGATATACCCCGGAGCGGTTTCCTCGAACCCGGCTGATCGAGTTGCCGAGCATTGCAAGGGACAGTGCGGAGGGGACCCGAATGCTGGACCGCGCGCGTGAGCGGACTCTGGCTGGGGAGTTGTCCGAGGTGGTTCCTCTGGCACTCTGGGTCAATGAACCTTCGGTGCTTCTCTGTCGTGGCCACCGAATCCGCCGACCGACTGACCTGACCGGCCTGCGCATTCGCGCCTCGGATCCCATTTCCGCCCGGGTGCTGGAATTGTGGGGGGCGACGCCGGTCCTGATCCCGGTCAATCAAATCGTGGGAGCTTTGGGGGACGGGAAATTGGACGGCGTCCTGATCGGGGCCAGCGGTATTGCCGCCTTTCACCTCGAGTCGGTCACGGACTCCTGCACGTTCCCACTCCCGGTCATGTTGACCTCTTTCTATCTCGCCATGAACCGAGCCCGATGGGACGCGCTGTTGTCCGAGGAGAAGGCGTTCATAACCTCGGCGGTGGGGCCGGATTTGGGATTGGCGGCAACGGCCGCTTATGAGCGGGCGGGAGTGGAAGGATTCGAAACGCTTCGAGCCGCCGGTGCGGCACTCGATTCCCTATCGGCAGCGGAATCCGATGCATTCTGGATCCCTCTGTCCCGGCTGCAAAGCGAGGTGGTCTCCGGACTGGCGGTGGATCACGTCGACGGGCAACAGATCCTCGATAATTTTCGACCCCGACTTATTCCCGGATTTGCTGGGAATAATTGGGCCCTCGAGCTCAAGGGAGCGAAGGGGCTTCATTATTCGCTGGAGGGATCCATGGATTTCACCCGCTGGGGTAACCTTGGAGAAAGGGTGGGGGGAGCCAACGGGAGTACCGGGTGGATTGTTCCCATGGTGCCGGGTCAGCCGACCATTTTCCGGGTTCTGGTTCCCTGGTTCGCGACTTGGAAGTTTCTGCTGGGATTGTTTTTGGGAACGACCCGTGGTGACGGTCCGGGATCGGTTGGGACGTGCCGCGACGCGGCCCACCCACCGCAGACTCCATGACCCGGGTTGCATTGAGCTTGTGGATGCTCGCGCTCAGGCAAAGGGTGTCCCATGGTTCCGGCTGGCTCTCCTGATCCCCGGTCCGCGCCATGGCTTGCGGAAGACTTGCTGCCCAAGGCGTCCCTAGGAGGGGAGTCAGGAGTTTGGCGGGGGACCCCGAGCGCATGAGTCTGGACGATATTTCGGCGGAATTGAGCACCCAGAAGGCGAATGAGAAGTCGCCGGTCCACTGGGTTGAAATTCCGGGTTCCGATCGGGTGGTGCATGTCTCCGAAGTTCCATAACTCTGGGAGGCGCAGGCGAAGCGGGATCTTCGTCTCGCCCAGGAAGCCATTCGTACCCCTGGTACAATCGGGATTCTAACATTGGGCGCCTCGGTCACCGCGAGGGCGTTCGGAGCTCCTCCCCAGTCGATGTTTGTGTTCCTTATTTATGGCGTTCAATCGTCGGAGACCTGTTTCAAATCCGCAGACAGCCGCCGGCGGCTTCGTCGGAATAGGTCTGACTATTTTCACCGTTGTTCCTGCGAATGCCGCTACGCCTTCTGGGTTGGCAACCATTCGTCGTCCGCCCTCTGGCGAACCTGGAGCCTTGGCGCCGCATGGGTCCTCATTTTTATCCTCCAGTTGGTCCTTGGGCAGGAGGCATCCGTTGAGCGTGCCGGACTCGTCAAGCCGAGGGTATGGCAGGGGGAGGTCTGGCGTCTTGTTACCGGTCCGATGCTTCACGGCAATTTCTGGTACATCCTGATGAATGTCGCGTCCGGGCTTTCGTTGGCGCTGCTCATTGAGCGAATGGCAAGTCCCCATATTCTTGTACCTCTCTGGCTTCTGGGAGCGTTTGGGGGAAGCTGCAGCAGCCTGGTATTCCTACCTGATAAAACGAGTGTGGGTGCCTCCGGGGGATTGATGGGCTTTGTCGGCTTTCTCGCGGTGATGGGTTGGAAGCGTAGCCATCTGCTACCGCCCCAATTCGGGATGAACGTTTTGAGAAGCGTCGCGTTTATGGCCCTGTTCGGACTCTTGGCCTGGACCGTCATCGACAACGCCGCGCATGCGGGAGGTGCCATGGCCGGTGCTCTGGTTGGTTGCTGGCATTTCAAGGACCGGAACGCCGGTCTTCCATTACCGGAATCCCCTCGGCAAGTGATTCTTGGTAGGTGGGGAGTATTCGCCTTCGGGACCTTGGTTACCTTCACTCTCTGGCGGTTGCTGGCAGGGGGTTGATGGGTGGAGCAGGGATTTCGTCCCAGATGAGTCCCCCCATTTCCAAATATCCGGATGAGGTCCCCCGTGTGCCTCGGCGGATCAGAACCCGGGACGGGACGGTTAAAGACATTCGGCTTACCGGCGGAGTTCTAGCCCGCAGGTTTGCGGGCAATCAATTGGTGCATCCGGCAATGAGCCACAACGGTGTGTGGAGAACGGTCGGCATCATCCATCCCGGCGACGAGAGCTTCCCAGCGCTCGGCCGGGAGCGAGCCTTCTTCGACCAGGCGCTGGCAGGCGACGCGCATGGTCCAACTCCAGAAGCCCTTGTGCGGACCATTGAGGTAATGGGGATGATAGGCCCCGACATGCACCAGTTCCAAACCGGCTTCCCTCGCCCAGAGGTGGACACAACGGCCCCCGTCGTAATCCACGCCGCGGGCCTTTCCGGCAGCGAGGGAAAGATCGCGCATTTCCTCATAGGCGGCGGATCGGGGCTCGGCATAGATGGCGGAAATACCCGCTTCTTCACACACGACAACGCCGCCGGGTTTGAGGAGTTTTGAAATGGCGCGGAGTGCATCCACCGGACGTGTCAGGTGAACGAGGAGCCATCGGCAGTAGGCGACGTCCACGCTGGCGGGTTCAAAATCGGGTTCGTAGATATTTCCGACGCGGAAATCGACATTGGCCAGGCCCTCCGCAGTGGCGAGCGCTTGGGACGCCGCCACCTGTTCGGGATTAACGTCAATACCCGTGGCGAGTACTCCCTGGGCGGCGGCCCAGCGCGAGACGTAGCCCATGCCGCAGCCGAATTCGACCAGTTGGTGTCCAGCGCGCAATCCTGCCTGGAGCAGCAGTTGTCGTGTGGCGCCGTCGTGGATCTCGCTGATGATTCGCAACCGATCGTGATCGCTTCGTCCGGGGAGAATGTAGTTGTCGCCAACCATGGGCAGGGCCTTCGATGTTGGTTCTGTGACTCGGGGTGACTGAGGAGCACCCTAGATTTGAGGCGTCGCTGGAAAAAGGGGAAACGGGCTCAAGGCACCGGCTTTCCAGTCGTCGTCAGCTCAGTGCAGGAATATCTTACCTCCGTTCTTATCTGGAACCGAGCAACTCCGATTTCGGGGGGCGGGCTTCCCTGTTCGCCTAGGCTACAGCGGGATGAATCTTCCCGAACAGGAGATGCTGGGAACGATCCAGCATTGGTCAGGATTCAGTGGCGAGCCTCCGTCGAAAATGACGAGCCATCGGGGATGATTGGCCCCAGGCCGCTTGGTGCCGATGGCGGGACTCGAACCCGCACGACCTTGCGGTCAGGGGATTTTAAGTCCCCTGCGTCTGCCATTTCGCCACATCGGCTACCAGGACAGAGTCCGCAATTGACCCGGGGTCGCGCAATGCGGAACGCGGACGTTCGTTTGCGTCAGCGTCCACTCGCCGAGGCCATTAATTTCACTCGCGCCCCTGGAGAATTGGGTTTCCCTTGATCGCATGGAAGCGTCGGAACGCGTGGAGTGTCCATACTGTGGACAGGCAATGGACCTCGTTTTGGACACGTCTGTGCCAGAGCAGCGCTTTACCACGGACTGCGAGGTGTGTTGCCGCCCTTTCGAGGTCCTCGCCGAGTGCGAACCGGGAGAGATTCTCAGCCTGTCGGTGCAGGGGTAAAGCACCCGCCACGCGTCAACGCGTTCGGAGGAAGGCCGCGATATCCGCCAGATCCTGCGGGGAGACTCCAAGCTGATCAGCACTCATCATCAGGGAACGATCCAGACCCTTCCGGCTGGCGACCCGCTGACGCGGGATCATCTGCGTCAGGCCGCCGGCGGATTGCACGATGAGCGGATCGCCCTCGGACAACAGCAGGCCCTGGATCACCAGTCCGTCTTTGGTTTTCACCTCGGTCCCGTTGAATCCGCTGGCGATTTCCGCGCTGGGGTTGATGACGGAATTCAGGAGTACTTCAGCGGTTTGTCGTCCCGCCCATCCGGTCAGGTTGGGGGCATACTCGGTGCCCACGTCCCCGGCCCGGTGACAACTGGCGCAGATCGCGGTGAACCGCTCGGCACCCTGTTTTGCATTTCCCTGAAGATTCAGGACGTCCGCTACTGCAAACTTCGGCGCGTCCGCGGCGGGAATGGTTGCCTCGATCAGGGCGACATTCTCCGGATCGTAAATCCCGCGCTTTTGCAGCGCCGTATCAAGACCGGCATCCTTCCAGGTGGAACCCTTGCGATTCAGGAGCCACCAGAGGGCTTCCGCCTTTATGGCGCCGTCGGACTGCGCTGCGACTTCCAGAACTGCATTGGCGGCGTCTGGAGATCCGTTGTAGCCGAGGGCGGTCAACGCGCGCTTCCGGGAGGCATCGTCGAGGGATTTTGACAGGGCACGCGCCTTGAAATCGGGAATGCTCGCAGGAACGTGCAGCCGCCAGGCAAGCCATTCGAACGCTGGGCTCCATTTCGCCGGATCGGATGTACCCAAGCGTCGGGCAACTTCGGGATAGAGGGCGGATTCCTTGCCGGTGGCGCCGGTTCCCCAGGCTTCCAGGTAGGTCCGGTCCTTTCCGTCGAACCGCTCCGCCAGTTCAGCAAGGATTTCGCGTGAGGATTCAATCGGTTCGTCACGCATGGCCACAGCCACCTCGCGACGGACCGCTGGAGAAGGATCGCTGGAGAGGCGTCGGGCGGCGGTGAGCAGGAAGTCGCGGGTTCCGGGAGTGGTGGCGGCCTTCGCGGTGGCGGGCACGCGGCCGTCTTCAGCGGCGCGGCGAAGTGCCCGGAATGCCACGACGCGCATCTGAGGATCGGAGGCTTTCAGCAGTGACGCGACACGGTCGAGTCCAGGTCCCGGGTTCCGGGCCAGAATCCAGACGGCGCGGGCCTGAACGTAGGGATTGGGATCCTTGAGCAGGGCTGCCACTGGCTTCACGGCAGCCGAGCCCCGGGCCACGAGGGCTTCCTGGGCCGCCCCTCGGACGTTCACCGCGGGGCTTCGCAGTCCGGCAATTGCGCCGTCCAGCGTGGTGAAGTCGACCTTGGGGATCCGGGGTTTGAATCCCTTCGGGGCAATTCGATAGATCGTACCGGAAAGCGTCTCGTCCCAGTCGGCGTGTCCTCCCACGCGCCCGTCAAACCAGTCCGCGACGTAGATGGCGCCGTCCGCACCGACACCGACGTCGCTGGGTCGGAACATCGTCTTGAGATCTCGCTTGTCGTTGCGTCCTCCCTTGAAGTCCGTTCCGGAGTAGTCGCCTTCCCGGTTGCTGGTCAGGAAGTCGAATCGCTTCAGTTCGAATCCGGCTCCCAGCGGCTTGGGAAGATATCCGAACACCACATTGCGGCCGGGTTCACAGCTCAGCAGCAGACCGCGATATTTGGCGCCCAGGGCACTATCCTCGACAAAGGCAATCCCGGTGGGGGAGCCGCCCCCATAGACGTCCCCCGCGGGCATGGTTCCCGGATCCTCCTGCCGCCACTCGGCCACGGGCACGCTCTGGCCCGGGCGCCGGTCCGCGCCCCAGGAGCGCTTGCCGTCGAAGGAGCAGAATCCGGCATTGCCGGACTCCAGCAGGAACGCAGTGCGACAGGCCGGGGGGTCGTCGTTGTCGTTTTGGAAGACGTCGCCGAAGGAGGTGACCGTCTGCTCGTAGCTGTTCCGAAAGTTGTGTCCGATGATGTGCACCCCCGACCCATCGGGGTTCATTCGAGCAGCGAATCCGCCAATCCAGACGTGACCGTCGTCGCTTTGGGAGCCGGCGATTTTCGTGGGCTCCCAACCGAGGTCGGCCTTGCCCCCGCCATAGGTGGGATCGTAGGCGCTGCCGATCCGGAACGTTTTTCCGGACTTGTCGGTAAACATGGCGCCGCAGTTGCCGGCGTTCCAATACCACTGTCCGTCGGGACCGATGGTTACGCTGTGGACCGTGTGGTCGTGCTTCCGTCCGTTGAATCCCGTCAGGATGATCTCCCGCTTATCCACTGCGGGGTCGAAACGGCGGTCGCGATTGACGTCCGTGTACAGGATGATGTTGGGCGCCATGGACACAATGACCCGGTTGTCGAGCACCGCGAGTCCCATGGGGGCCCGAAGGTCCGGTTCCTGCACAAAGATGCCTTCCTTGTCGGCCCGACCGTCCCCGTCCGTGTCCTCAAGGACCACAATCCGATCCCCTTCGGGTTGGCGATTGTAGTGGCTCCGATAGTTCACGCCCTCGGCAACCCAGATGCGGCCGTCCTTGTCGAAATCGAGGTTGGTCGGATTGTGAATCTGCGGCGATTGCGCCCACACGGTCACCTCAAGTCCGGGATCTCCCACCGAAAGGGCCGACACGGGAACCTGGGTGGGGGGCGGGGCGGCAGCGGACTGGGCGAAGGCGGTTCCCGCGGCCAACGAAGGGATCAGGGCGGTTCGAAGGAGGAGTTTCAGATTCATCGGAGCGACATAGAAATCTGCGGAACCGTTCCGTCGGTTACAAGAACGCTCCCTCGGGAATCATCAGGCGGCGCCTGGCCCTCGCGTTCCCGATCGAACTCCGGGTTGGCAAGATTGCCGGGATTACGAATTGCCAAGCCGGGTCAGGAGGCGTTCGTGGATATTGCCAAAGCCGCCATTGCTGAACACGCAGACGACGTCGCCCTCCCGGACCTCGGCGGCCACGTGGTCCAGAATGCTTTCGACGGTCGGGAGGTAGGCGGCCGGTTTTCCGGTCAGCCGGAGATCCTGCATGAGTTTCTCCGGATTCAGGCGTTCCGCGAGCGGCAGCTGCTCCAATCGTGCCACTTCCGCGACGACGATGGCGTCAGCGCGCTCCAGGGCATCGACGAGTTCCGACTGGAAGACATTTCTCCGCGTGGTGTTGGAACGCGGTTCGAAGATCGCCCACAGGCGGCGGGATGGGAACCGGACTCGCAATGCGCGGAGCGTTTCGCGGATGGCGGTGGGGTGATGGCCGAAGTCGTCCACGACGGCGATTCCCCGGACCTCGCCGCGGACCGTCATCCGGCGCTGGACTCCCAGGAACGAATCGAAGCCGGCCTGGATCTGGGTGGGAGTCAGGCCGCAATGCCGGGCGCAGGCCGCGACGGCGAGGGCGTTGCGGACATTGAGTTCGCCCACCAGAGGGATTCTGTGCCGCGTGTCGCCCAGCTGGAATTCGGACGAATCCGGATGCAGCGCAATGGCTCCGGCGCGGATTTCGTTTTCGGGCCCGAGCCCGAATCGTTTCATCGGACTCGGCGTCGATTTCAGCAGATCGGCGAGATTGGGTTCGTCCCCGTTGGCCAAGAGAAGTCCGTTTCGCGGGATCAAATTGATGAAGCGACGGAACGACAGCTGGATGTCCGCAAGGCTTCCAAAAATGTCTGCGTGATCCATCTCCAGGTTGTTGATGATGGCCACCTCGGGGAGGTAGTGGACGAACTTGCTGCGTTTGTCGAAGAAGGCGGTGTCGTATTCGTCGCCCTCCAGGATGAACCAGTCGGAATCGGTGAAACGGGCTCCCTGGCTGAAATTGGCGGGAATACCGCCGATCAGAAAGGATGGGTTCAACCCCGCGGACTCGAACACCCAGGCGAGCAAGGAGGTCGTGGTGGTTTTTCCGTGGGTTCCGGTCACAACCAGCGAGCGTTTACCCCGGATGAAGCATTCCTTCAGCAGCTCGGGAAGGGAGCAATAGCGGAGACGGTTGTTGAGGACGAATTCCGCCTCTGGATTACCCCGGGAGATGGCGTTTCCGATGACGACCAGATCCGGCTTGTGGGACAGGTTGGACTCCGCATACCCGGTGCGGGGAATGATGCCGCGGCTGGCGAGGAACGTGGACATCGGCGGGTAGATGACATCCTGGTCGGAACCCGAAACCCGGTAGCCGCGTTCCTGCATGGCCACGGCGGCGCTCGCCATGGCGGTTCCTCCGATTCCGACGAAATGGACGCTCTGAAATCCCGTGAGCACGGGGAATCTTCCCGGGGGGGCGGGGAAAGTTCAACGCCGTTCCGATTTCCCGCAGCGGTTCGTCGCCGCTTCAGCACTACTTTCGACCTTCGGGAGGCGAGGCGGGTTCCAATACGCAGCGGAATCCTAGAAAATCTCCTCGCCCCTCGGGAACGTCATTGTTCCGACAGGCCGACTCCAAAAAGAGGGGTGTCACGCGGTCCCACGATCCCCCCCTAAGCACGCGGTACTTGGAGCCACCCCCGTCTTCCTCGAAGCCCGCAAACTGCTCCCGGGCCCGGACGGAATTCATGTCCTTTCGGTAAAACGTGTCGCACCACTCCCACACATTTCCGCCGAGGTCATAAATGCCAAGCCGATTGGGCGCGAACATGCCCACGGGGGCCGTGCGGCTGTAGCCATCGCGGTACCCCTGGATCTTCGGGTTGAGGTCCGATTCCGAATCTCCGTAGTTTCCCGCCCGGTGTGGCGGGGGCCACTCTTTTCCCCACGGATATAGGGAATCCCCCACGGCAGCGGACCATTCCGCGTCGGTGGGAAGCCGGAAGCGATCTTCGGCGCCGATCGTGCCTGCAGTGCGCTCCCGCGAGGTCAGCCACTCGCAGAAGCGTGTGGCGTCAACGAAGCTCACACCACAGACGGGGTGTTCTCCCGATTGGACGAACCCGGGCTGCTTCCAAGTCTTGCCTCGCAGTTTCCAACCGTCCGGACCGATGGAGTACATCTTTCCCGTGGCGTCGTAGCCTGTGGCGTCCACAAAGGACCGGAAATCGCGCACCCGGGTTTCCCAGATACTGAAGAGCGCCCGAGTCCCAGGGACGGGTACAAACTTCATTCCGAGGGAATTCACGAAGGGCTTCTCCCGGGAGTAATCGCCGAGCATCAGGGCAGGCGCCGGCACAGAAGTCCGGAAGCTTGGGGCGGGAGATTCCGCTGCCGACGTGGAAACCTGGAGGACGGCCAGTGTGATCCAGCCGAGGAGCCGCCCCCAGGGAACGACTCCCGCGACTGGAGTTTCGGGAAAACTCATGACTCGCGATCAGGCTGAAGGAATTACGCCGGGCTTCCATTAAAATGTCATCTGTAGAAGGCGGCGCGCCGAGTCGGCAGCATCAAGATGCGGTCACAGGAAGTCACCATCCCATCTTTCGGCAGAGTCTCTCGAACTTCCCGTGGAGCGGATCCCCGAGTGCGAGGAATTCGCGAACGCGCCGGATGAATTCGGAAAACGCCTGGCCAGGGCTGGGTAGCTGGAGTGCCGTGATTTCGTCCAGCCACCGCGACAAACGCTGCTCGATGGACTCGCGAAGCATCCCGTCTTTTCCCGCGAGCCATCGATCGAGGAAGCTCCGGAGTTCGCTTCCGCCAGGTTCCTGAAGGATCGGATGGCAATCCCACTGTGAGCGGACCCGCCGAGTTGGACTATAGGCACGAGCAACCCTCTGCGAGATTCTTGATAATAGCGAAGAGGGCCTCAAGGAGTCCTCGTCTTCCGAACACAGTCCCATGCCATCCGAGAGGCCTCTCCGAGAGCCGAGAACACCGGTCGAATGCCCCACGTATCCATCGAACGGATCCAATGACGGTTGCCACATGGACTCGGTGGCAATCACCGCCTTTTCCTGTTCGTCCCAGGCAACGAAGGCGGTGCCCTCGCAGAGCAGGTTGAATTCCTTCGCCAAGGTCACGCATTCCGGGAGACGCATTCGGGCGCCAAGATCCGCGAGGCGTCGTCGGGCCCAAAGGAGGGGAACCAACGGACTTTCGGAGGGTTGAACTACGAGGCGAATGGGGATGGGAATACCTTGGGGGGACCGCCCGCAGAGTTCCATATCCCCGCCAGTGGGGCCTCGGAGCAATGCGCTGGCGGTTTGCCCCTCATAGAGGTCGGGCAGGGGTCCATCGGCAGTCTCCCAGCCGGAAGGGAACTGAAGGTCGGTGACGGCGGGCGTGGTCACGAGGCGACCGAGACGACCGAGGAGAGCATTGAGATCTTCGTCGGGACGAATCAATACACACTGGCCCCGGTGCTGGCGGACAATCGTCTTGAGGAGGGCGTCATTGACGCAGTAGTCGATCCCTAGGGCGTGGAGGACGAGGCGCGGGTAGGCCCGGAGCATTGCCGCAATTTCCGCTTCGTTTCCGACCTGGCCGTCGGTCAGGAGAGTCAGCACGGGCTTTGCCTGATCCCCGCGCTTTTCCATGCACTGGCATGCGGACCGGATTGCCGGGAGCAGCTCGGTCCCACCGCTCGCTCCCAATTCGACCAGCCGTCCCAGCGGCCAACGGCGGAGGAAGTCGGTGGGAGAAAGGGGCTCCGACTCCAGGGGCCGTGCGTCAAAGGAAAAGACTGTGACGTGAATGCGATCCGCGGGATCGAGTTGCCCGAGCAACTTGAAGAATGCTTCGCAGGCCTTGACCCATTTCGGGCCCTCCATGCTTCCAGAGCGATCGAGCAGGAAATAGACGTCCAGTGGCTGACGCTTCCCCACCTGAATCTCCGATGGTGCCCGCAGCTCCACGAGCAAGTAACGCTGGTCTCCCCGTCGGGCAGACCAAGCCCGAGGTGTCATCTCCCGGGGTTCGTTCAACGTCCAGCCGAGAAGAAAATCCTGATCGGGTACCGCGCTTTCCGAGGCGAGTTGGAACTGGACCGAGTTTTCAGCCTCACTCCGACGCATCGGATGCGACGAGGTTGTTACGGCCTTCACATCGGACGCAGGGATCCGGAGGACGCCGGATACGGACAGGTAGGCCGCATCCGAGTGCAGTGCGCTCATCCGCGGGGGGGAGATTCTTGAAGCGTCCGGGACCTGATCCGTGTCGTCTTCGATCCCTCGGTCGAGATTGGGGCGGAGCAGGGGAACGCCCGGGAGGTAACGAATGCCAGGGCACGAGGGAATCCGGATGCGTCGTTCCTCGCCGATTCGTTCCAGCGTCTGGACGTAGGCGAGCCGGACCACAACGAGGTCCTGCGGTTGGACATTGGCCAGATTGAGAGTGAACAGGTTGGGACGAAGGGATTCCACCAGCGCGGCCCGGTGTCCGGAACTCTTGGCGTTGAGGAACAACGTTCGTGCGGCCTGGAGTTCTTCAATCCGAGCCTGGATGACCCGGTCGTTGAGATGAATCTCGCAGCGATACACTGCGGCGTCCGCGGGAAGGGGAAACACGTAGGTGCAATCCAGAGGTTGTGCTGCCGTCTGGTGGAAGATCTGATCGAGTTCCACGTGGGCCAGGTCGGCGGCGACCTCGAAGCGGGCCTCGACTCCTTTGAGCGGAAGTCGAATTCGGGTGTTCTCGAGCCACGCGAGCAGGCCCATTTCGGAGGAATCTGTAGGTGAAGGAGCCGGCGTTTGAAGAGACTGAACTTGAGGCATGGAATGATTCGGTTGGGATTGTGGTTTCGGAGCGTTCGACGGGTAACGAGCTACTTTGCGAGGATTTCCCGGATGCGTTGAAGTTGTTCGGGAGACAAGCTCACGGAAGGACGGTGTAGGAGGGCGATTTCTCCTGTAATGACCTGCAGTTGCCAGGACTCCCCAGAGACGAACGGCAGGTTCGGAGGGGAAGAACGTGCGGCTTCCGTGCAGCCCCGCTCGCGAATCTCCCGAAGTTCCGGGAGGCTCCGCCCGTAAAGCAGTTCACGAATGCGACGAAGAGGAACGCCCTGCGCCTGAAGGATCCGGATCGCGGTCAATTGAAGCAGATGACGTTCGTCGTATCCGCGGCCTCCGCCGGTTCGCGGCCCGTCGACAAGTCCGGCCGTGCGATAAAAACGGATGTTCCGTTCGTTCAGGGACTCTCCGACCTGACCGTTGGCCGGCTTGAGGCCCGCCTTGTGACACCAGGCATTGACGGCGTCCGCCAGCTCGGAGAGCGAGAAATCGTCTCCGGAGCCCCCGTTCGCATCGGGAAGAGGAGCGGTTTTCCGGGAGGAATTGGTCACGAGGTGAATTTGCAGTAAACAGTGTTACTGTCAAATCAGGGTTCAAGAAAAATCCCCCGACCTGATTTTCAGGGCGAGGGATTGTTCGGGAGATACCGGGCTATTTGTCGGGAAGAGAGATCGTCCCGCCGGCCTCGATAGTCTGCTTGGGCATCTTGAGGCGGGATGGGATGGTGGCGGTGGGCTGGGTCCCGACGTTATTGATGTTGTAGGTTTCACCCATGACGGAGGCTGGGAACTTCCCACTGCCAAAATAAGGGGCGAGCTCATCCTGGCTGGGCGTGTCGTTGTCGCCCTTCTTTTGTTCAGCCGCCCAAAGCTGCTTTTGGTTATCGATGACCCGGAGATTGTTGATGATCGCGTTGTAGCGCGAGGTGGCGAGGGATCCGTTGATGTTCGGAATCGCGATCATCGCCAGCAGTCCGATGATCATCACCACGATCATGATTTCAATCAGGGTGAACCCGGAACGTCGACGGGAGGGTTGGCGGAGCAGGGAACCAAGCTTCATGGCGTGAAAAGTCTGATTTCGGTACGGGAGGTCAACACTGCGTGTGAGGAAATGTTTCAAGGGGCGACAGAGGATCCCGGCTTCCGGGAGTCCTCCAGAGGGACGGGCTGGATCCTTCGGCGTTGGTACCATCCCACGCCAACGAGGTCATGCAACCCGCGGCCCAGACGGTTCCACACGCCATATTTTGAGACGCCCGCCACCCGCGGGCGGTGATTCACGGGGACTTCCCGGCAACGAAATCCCCCGCCGGCAACGAGGATCGGAAGGAAACGGTGAAGTCCGTTGAAGGGGAAAACACCGGCCAGGGATTCACGTTTAAAGGCGCGGAGTGCGCATCCCGTGTCCGCAAAATCCGCACCCAGCGCCATGCGCCGCGCCGCTCGGGCAATCCGGGACGAAATCTTACGAACCCACGAATCTTGCCGATGCACCCGGTGCCCGCAGACGAAGTCCACGGCATCCAGCATCGAGAGCATTTTGGGTAATTCCGCGGGATCATTCTGCAGGTCCCCATCGAGGGTGCAAAGGTACGGAGCATCGGATCCGGCAATTCCCGTCCAGACGGCGGCGCTCTGCCCACGGTTGGCGGTGTGGCGGATTCCCCGGACCCGCGAATCAGCAGCCTGCGCCTTCAGAATCGCCCGCCAGGTGCCATCGGCACTGCCGTCGTCCACCAAAACAATTTCCCAGGGCCGGCGTTCGGCGGCGAATACGCGCGCCAATTCGGCGACGAGGGGAGCGACGTTCTTCTCCTCTTCGAAGAGCGGGACGATGATGGCAATCTGCGCGGACACGGGGATATCCTAGGAACTTCCCGGGGCGGCAGCCAGCCCCGGTTGACCTTTCACCAAGGGTTGCTGATCGGACGCGAACGCCGGGCGGGACCGGAGTTCGACGACAGCGGAGTGGAGTTCCCGGGCGAGCATTTTGCGGTCTCCCCCCGCCGTCCGTGCGTCGCCAAACGTGATGCGGGACCGAACGCTGTCCCGGGCCAGCAGATTGAGGAAATGGGGAAGGAATTCCATGTCGCCCCACCACGCCACATCCTGGGAAACAGTTCCAGGTGTGACCTCGTATTGGATTCCGACCGGCGCGACCTTCCAGTTTCCCTGCACGGCGGGGGCGAGCAGGGAGGGGCGGAAGGGCAGGACCGTGTCGCCATTGCTACTCGTTCCTTCGAGGAATACCACCACGGGGATGCCGGTGGAGATGATGGGCTCAAATTGTCGGGAAACCACCAGCAGATCCTCTTTGCGTTCGCGGTTCAGGAACAAAGTCCCGGCGCAGGTGGCCAGGCTTCCCAGGACGGGCCACCGCCGGACCTCCGATTTGGAGACAAAGACCACGGGAGCGGCCGCCGCCAGCATGACAATGTCGGTATAACCCAGATGGTTGGCCCCGTAGATGGCGGCGACGGGGGGCGAACCATCCGTTTCCACCGACCAGTTTAGGATTTTGCAAAGGCGACGCGCGTGGCGCTGTGTCCAGAGCGCACGAAGCCGGTAATTCGTTCCGCCCCCTTCCTCCGACGCGACCGTGCGCCGGAAATCCCGGACGCTCGTAATGTGGAACCAAAGAAACCGGGCCAACCGGAGGGAAGTTCGAACGGGGCGGCGCGCCATAGGAGTTCTTGGATGCCCGTTAAACCGGGCCGCCTTCACACTCTACCGAGGCTCATCGTGTCGGGAAAGCGGGTGTTGGGATCTTCCTTGGCCGGGTCCAAAGACAAGAGGGCCGCTTCCTTTGGGGAAGCGGCCCTCCGCTTGGTTTCCGGGTCAGACGCTACGGGCCCGGCCGCAGCACTCTTGGTGTGTAGAACGGAATCTACGGAAATTTCTTACAAAATTTTGCTAACGAAAACGGAGCGACGAGCCTCCAAAACTTGTAACTCGCTTGATTTCTTTAATTTAGGCAGCGAAGATCACTCGGTTTTAAACTGAGGTTTGCGGCCTCAGGACCCACCGCAATGACGATGTCGTTCGACCCCTTGCCGAGTCCCGGGATCTTAGGAATCGTTCGAACGGAATCCAGCTGGGGCTGGAGCTCACCACGAATTCCATGAATTCCGAAAACCCTGATCCACATCGGACGAGCGGGACATTGCTCGCCCGGGTCAAGGATCTGGAGGATGCCGATGGTTGGAGTGAGTTCTACCTGAAGTACCGACAACTGGTTCTCGGCATCGCCCGAAAACACGGATTCGAGGAATCCGAGGCTGAGGAAATCGCCCAGGAAGTCTTCCTTCGCGTGGCAAAGAATATTGGCCTGTTCGAATCGGGGGGGCGGACTGGGGCATTCCGGAAGTGGTTGGGCAAACTGACCCGATGGTGTGCCTTGGATGCCCGAAGGAAGCGTCCTCCCCATGGCGCATTCTGGCCCGGAGCCAGCAGTGAGGAGCATCAGCAGGAATTGGAGCAGTTTCCCGCTCCGGCATCCTCAGGACCGGAAGAGGAAGTCAGCGACCACGATTTCAAGGAACTGCTGTTGCGCCGCCTGAAGCAACTAGTTTCTGAACGGGACTATCGAATCTACGAAATGATCTCGTTCGAGGGCTATTCCCCACAGGATGTAGCGGAGCGCATCAACGTCAGCCGCGTGGCCGTGGACACGATTTTATGTCGCGTTCGAAAAGCGGCGCGAGTGGAACTGGAACGGCTGGGCGAGAGCATTGGCTGAAACGTCTCGCCGAATCTGATTCCCAAATCCGTAGCCGCTACCGCCTTCCGAAGGCCTTTCCAACGAAATTGGAAACCAGTTTTTGGGCAATCCCCCTGCGGGCCTTTGCGGCTTCGAGCACGTCCTCGTGAGACAACGTGGGAGCGGCTCCCTGGCGACCCGCAGCCACATTCGTGATGGCGCTCAATGCGGCAACCCGAATTCCCAATTGGCGTGCCACGATCGACTCCGGGACGGTGCTCATGCCCACCGCATCCGCACCCAAGGAGGCAAAGGCACGAATTTCCGCCGGGGTTTCGAAGCTGGGTCCGCTAACCGCGATGTAGACGCCCTCGTGGCAGCGGGCACCCGCGCTTCGGGCAGCCCGGATGAGATGGCGCCGAAGTTCAGGATCATAGGTGCGACTCAAATCCACGAACCGCGGCAGGCCGGGAGAGAGTGCTCCCCGGAGCGGATTCTCGCCGAGGAAATTGATGTGGTCGGACAGCACCATGAAGTCGCCCGGGCGAAAGGTGGAGCGGATCCCTCCAGCAGCATTGGTCAACAACAGGTCCGTCACCCCGAGCGCTGCCAACACCCGAATGGGAAACGTCACAGTGGATAGCGGGTACCCTTCGTAATAGTGGGCACGCCCCGAGAGCACCCAGACTGGAACGCCCTCCATGCGACCTAGTAGAAGCCGGCCTTCGTGTCCGGCGACCCCCCCCGTCGGAAATCCGAGCAGCTTGGAATAGTCGGATTCCCAATCCACGCAGAGAGATTCGGCCACTCCAGAAAATCCCGTTCCGAGGAGAATCGCCACCGATGCCGACGATCCGGCCCGTCTTTGAATTTGTCGGGCCACCGTTTCCGGAGCGATGGGACGGACGGAACGCCGAGGAACACTGATGGGTGAAGAAGACACGTCAGGGAAGTGGGGCTGAATCCGGTGAACGAATGAATGAAAGCAGGTCGGCGACATCCTGAATTTGAAGCCCCTCCTCGAGTCCCACGGGCATCAGCGAGTGACCGGTGGCACGGATTTGCCTGATTTCAGACTGGGGAATGGACTCATCGGGAGATCCGGGGTGCCGAATAGTAATTCGAGTGGGGGTTTCACTGGCGATCAATCCCGTGGTGATCTCGCCCGTCGTTCGCTCCACCGCGTATTCTGCGTAGTCGGGTGCGATTTGGCGGCCCGGATCCAAAATATCCACCAGAAGCGACTCGGGTGTTCGCGAGGTGGCGCCCGAAAGGTCCGGGCCGATGCGTTGTCCGCGTCCCTTTAGGTAGTGGCAGGACAGACAGAGGCGGGACACCGTCGCGGCGCCCCGAGTCGGATTGCCCTGAATTTGGAGAGCGGGACTCAAGCGCTGAACTACGGCAGCGCGATCCGCATCTGGATTCACCGGAGCGGGAGGCGGCCGGGAATGGGAAATGGGGGAAATGGCCAGCGCCGTGAGATGGGCATCCTGACTCCCCGATGCGCTCGCAAGCAGGATCCAGTGGTTGGTGGTCAACGACGGGATGCGGGAAAGCAACGCGTCCCGCGCTTCGGAATCCCCGACAAATCCGAGCGCGAGCACGAATTCAAGTCCCTCGCGGCTATCCAGGACGCCGGATTTGTTCCCGAGGATCCGCGGGGCCACAGAAATCAGGAGTTCGGTACAGCGCCGCCTCGTGACTTCGGAAGAGGTATTCCCTCGGCTCAGCTCAATGCCAATCCAATGAAGGGCGGCGGCGCGGACGCGCGGGTCGGTGTCGTTGAGAGTCTTTTCAAGAATGCCGGGATCCTTTCCCCCCAGGGCTGCCCACGTATAGAGGGACGCAACTCGACCCTCCGGGTGGATGCCCGCGATCGCCGAGGCGGCGAGGGCATTCAATGGAGCTGGAGAAGACTTTTCGAACAGGAGTCGTTGCGCGGTGTCCCGGTGCCAACCGTTGGAATGGTCCAGGGTCGTGATGAGCTGTTCGGAGGTCGCGTCCTTGGGAATCCGATCCGTGCGATTCTTGAGGGACGTTCCATTCTTGCTTCGAATCCTCCAGATGCGTCCGTGATTTTTTCCCTCCGACCACGGGACCCGCTCCCGCATCTCCCGGGCGACCCAATCAGGATGCTCGACGAACCGACGATAAAAGTCGGCGACGTAGAGAGCACCATCCGGACCCGAGGTGATGTTGACCGGATGAAACCACGGATCCGAAGACGTCAGGAACTCGGACTGCGATTCCCGGCGTTCCGCCCGAAAGGTGGGTCCATCCGGAACCAGGACCCGTCGGTGGACCAGATTGCGGAGACTTTCACACACGAATGCGTTTCTGGAGTATTCGGATCCCAGCGCGTCGCCGCGGAAGATGTGGAGGCCGCTCAGGGCATTGAAATGCTGGCCGGATTCGTTGTTGAACACCAGCGGCTGCGGGGTCCTGGGAAACACTTCCCCCCGATCCCCGGGAGGCAGACAATCCTGGAGTGCCTCCGCCGCGGAGATCTTCGGGTTTCGGGCCAGGTAACCATCGGGAATGACCTCGTGTCGGACGGGAATCGTGTTCCAGGATAGAAATCGTTGTCCCCAATCGTCACGGCCGAGCCCAAATTGACTCCGACCGGCCAATGTTTCGAAGGCGCCAGTTTCAGGATTCAATCGGAAGTCCCGTCCACGAATGGAAATCGAGGCGCTCTCGGGACTCCCGGCGACTCGCACCTTGCCGTCACTGCGGCCATTCGCAGCGTAAACCCAGCCATCCAAGCCCCAGAAGAGTCCGTTTGCCCGGAGTTGCTGGTTTCCGGTTCCAAAACCGGTGAACAAGACCCTGCGTTCATCGGCCCGCCCATCGCCGTCGGTATCCCGGAGATACCAGAGATCGGGGGCGGCGGTGACCAGGACTCCTCTCTTCCAAGGGAGAACCGAATTGGGAAAGGGGAGGTGATCCGCAAACAGGGTTGCCGTCTCATAGTGACCGTCGCCGTCCCGATCCTGCAGGAGGCGAATTGATCCCCCGTCGGTCGATTTGGGATAATCCTGCATCTCGGCGACGTACAGGTTTCCTGACTCATCCCAAGCCATGGACACCGGGCTGGAGAGCTCGGGTTCCGCCGCCACGAGTTCCACGAGGAGACGGGAATCCTCAAGTTGCATCGAAGCCCATTCCGCGGACGGGGACCGGGGACCAACCTCATCCGCGAGGACCACGCCGAGAGACAACATGAACGCCAACAGGATTCGGGGCAGGGTGGTGGTCACATCAGGATGGATCTCCAATGATTTATGAAAAGACCGTGGCACGAAGGGCATGGGAAGAAACGGAGATTCCGTGGCAGCTCCGGCGCCTGCGGACCGCATGCCCATGGTTGCGATCCTACCATGTGGACTACAGGATGTCGCCATGCGGGGTGAGTTACTAACGATGGCGATGATTGGGCTGTTGCTCATGATTCAAAGCACTCTCGGAGAAGAGCCAATCCCGGAGTACCCGCTGGTCAAGGTCTGGATTGAGAAATCGGCGGATCACGAGGAGGAGTGGCGGGCAGCCCCTCCGGGTCCCCGTCGGGCAGGGGAGGTTCCCACGGAGGCGGAGTTCCGCGGGATTTCCTCCCACTTTTGGCCCGCGGGACTGGTCCCAATTTTCGCGGTGGAACTGGAATCCCGTGTCGAATTGAGACGGCTCCCGATAAAGGGGCGGGAAAATTTCACGGAACCACTGTTCTTCGCGCTGCCGCCGGCGGATGAACCGCAGGCCGGCCGCATTTGCGGGCGATGGAATCTCGCCTCAGCCAGCAAGGCCGGGCGCCGGGATCGCTTGTCAATGGAGATCGCAGTGGACGGAACGCAGGCCGCCGCCCGACTGGATCAGGAGACGGATTTTCGCTTCGCCTTCCTCACGGGGGGCGTCTGGGAGAGCAACCACCTGACGTTGACCGTGGAATACCTCAACGATCGCTACGCCATGGTCGGGGACGAACAGGTGGGTTTCCTCCGCGGGACGTGGCGCCAGATCCCGGAGGGCGATGACGGAATCTGGCAGGCGAAACGTCCGACACAAACGGGTCGGATTCCCCCACTCGATGACACCGTGCGGCTCTTTCAGTGGACCCGTCCCTCAGACGGAAGCCGTAAGTATCTTGTGGAAGATCGAAGCGCGGGTGAAGGATGGGTTCGGGAGGCCCGGGAGTTGTGCCGGGTATGGAGGGCAGCCGGCATTCCGAGGCTTCAAAAGGAACCCGGGCAAAACCCCGGGATCAACGGGCGGTAAGGAATTTCAACAGTTCAATCTGTTCGCGGGGATTCAGGGAATCCAGCAACCCCGACGGCATGAGGGACCGATCACTGCGCTCCCGTCGGGCAACGTCTTCTTTGCCGATGACCCGCTGTTCGGTTGGCGTCCTCAGCGTGAGGGCACTGCCGGTCTCCTGGATTAAAAGTCCGGAGACGAGATCTCCCGACTTGGTTTCCACCGTAAGTAGTTCGAAATCGGCGCCAATCACGGCGTCCGGGTCGATGATGTTTTCAAGAAAGTACCGGATTCCATTTGCATTGGAGCCCGTCAATTCGGGTCCAATGCGGTTGCCGTCCTGTCCGAGCACGTGGCACGAGGCGCACAGTTTTTGGAAATGCTGGCGTCCAGCCCGACCGTCATAGGCCCAAAGCGGCGCCTCTTCAAAGGCCTTTTGGAGCTTTGCGATTTGATCCAGCTTCTCGGCGGGCGAGGGCTGGGTTCTGCCCCACGAAGCGGCAATCCTTCGGTTGATCTCCGGATTTCTGAGGGATTCCAGTTGTCGCATCTGAAGCGAAGTCAGTTGGTCGCGACGGATCGATCCCGCGGCCACTGCGTCCAAAAGGGCTAGGGCGTAGCCTGGCCGGCGGGTCAATGCGTCGAGGACGGCCGCGCGTTCGGTGGGTGAGTAGTCGGCGTATTGCTTGAGAAGTGCTGCGGAGACGTCAGGGGAATCGAATCGGGAAAGAACCCGAATGGCCTGAAGCCTCCAGGAAGGTTCGCCCAGGAGTCCCAAAAAAACGGCCAGGGAGCCGGGATCTGCCGTCCGCCCCAGCACCGAAAAGGCGTGGGCTCGCTGTTCAGGGGATTGCTTCGGATCCGAAAGTACGGACCTCAAGGCCGGGAAGGCGGTTGTGTCGCCAAACGCAGCTCCCAGGGACTGGGAGTGACGAATCACTTGGGGATCGGAGCTCGCATACAATCGGGGGGCGAGTGCGTTCCAGGAAGGGGGCGGTGGCACGGAAGATTGCGGTTCGACGGCGAGCCATAGTCCTGCGAGACGGCGTCGAAGAAGATCCCCGTTCGCCTTCGAAATGGAATCCACGGATTGCTCGAGAGAATCCCCTCCAAGAACCGCGGCGTACCAGTGGATCCAGTCGGCGAGGGGACCGGTTGGGTTGGCGCGTGCGAGCGTAATGGCGCGGGAGGTGCCCGTAGGCATGCGACGGGCGATGGCGGTCCAAAGGAGCGGCGGGAGGTTCCGGTCCGACTGATCTTCACGGTGGGAAGCCAGGGCCTCGATGAGGGGCCAAGCGGAGGAATCAGGGAGTCTTTGGGCAGCGGAAGCCAAATACAACCGAACCAGGGGGGAAGGATCCTGGATGGCCAGCCGTTGGAGGGAGGCCATCACCTCGGGTGCGGGCGCTCCATTTTCCACAGCCAGCTGGACACCCCATGCACGCACAAATTCGTCGGGGTCCGCGAGGACGTTGGTCCATGGAAGTTCCGAGATCGGAACCAGGTCTCGGATTGTCCAGAGACCTCGGAGACGAAGGGCTGCGGTCTTTCCGGAGGCTGCGAGCGACTGGGCGCTGCGCCTGGCCTCCAGATCCACGGATCCACGAAATGCGGAACGCTCCGCCAGCAACCGTTGCGCCATGCGGGAATACCAGGCGTTGGAATGAGTCAACAGCCCGACGAGGTCCCGATCTCCCATCGTGGCGAGATTCACGGAGACGGGGTGATAGGTGGCTGCGTACGACATCCGGTAGAGACGTCCGTTGCTCCGGTCCCAGCGCTCGGTGTTCGGATTATGACAGTGCTGGGTGTCATACCAATCGATGAAATAGACCGCACCGTCGGGACCGGTCTGAAGGTCCACGGCGACGTACGCCGGATCGGTGCAGAAGAGCATGTCCCGTCCGCCGTGGACCGTGTTGAATCCGGAACCGTCCCGGAGGTTGACCTGGTGGTTGATCTGATGGCCGTGCAGATTGTGGGTGAACAGATGTCCGCGGTACTCCTCGGGCCAGTTGTCGCCTTGGTAGATGAGGGTGCCTACGTGGGAGTGTCCTCCATAGATGGCGTCGCTGCCCGGTGCACCCGCGCCGCCAGCGCCGTGGTCGTACCTCGCTGAAGCGAGCATGAAGTTTCGAAACTCAGGATAGCCCGTCGGAGGATTCGCGATGATCCATGGCGCGTAATTGGCGTTGGCCTGGTTCCAAAACTCGCCGCCCTGGATGACATGGGTCGTGCCGCCACGCCCCCAATAGCTGCGGCAATGGGTCATGAATAGCTGGCCGTGTTCGTCGTAGTCCAGCCCCCACGGGTTGCTTCCCCCGTGGGCAAAAACCTCGAAGGTGCGACGGACCGGATGATACCGCCACACTCCGGCACGAAGTTCCTGGCGCTCCGAATCCGGTGCACCAGGCCGTCCGATGTGGGCAAGATTGAAGACGCCCTGAATTCCGTAGAGCCAGCCATCCGGGCCCCACAAAAAACTGTTCAGGCATTCGTGGGTGTCCTGGTAGCCGAAACCATCCAGTAGCACCTCGGGAGGCCCGTCCGGGATGTCATCGTGATTGGCGTCTCGGATGAAAAGCAGCTCCGGGGCGGCCCCAACCCACACCCCGCCGTGACCCACCTCGAACCCACTGACCAGATTCAGGCCCCGCGCGAAGATCTTCCTCGATTCAAAACGACCATCCCCGTCTTCGTCGGAGAGAATCACCAACTGATCCTGCCCTTCGCCCGGGGGACGTTTGGTTGGATAGCTGTACGCCTCCGCGACCCAGATGCGTCCGCGCTCATCCCAGGCGAACGCCACCGGTTGGTGGATTTCGGGTTCCGAGGCGATCACCTCCACCTGGAAGCCCTCGGGAACGAACATCTGTCCGACGGTACGCTCGGCGGGTGTCGGAGAGGAGTAGGAGCGCGGATTCGGTTTCAGATGCCGAAGAACAGGACTGGATTGAAGCCGCTCAATCCCTGGTTGTGGAGATTCAGCCCATAAAGACACGGTGAGACCCAATTGGAGCAAAAGAATTCCGAGACTGCGTCCCAGAGACGCGGGATTTGGACAGGCAGGGCTCATTGGAAGAGAATGCCTGAGGACTGACTTGGTAGGAAAGAAAGGAGAGGCCGGACCCCAACAAGTGTGGAGTCCGGCCTCAAACGCGCCTGGCTGTTGGACTGAATCAGGGCGTCGTGATGACCTGGTAGAATCGCAGACCGGCGCTTCCTCCGGTTGGATCCACCTTGCTGGCCGAGGCTCCCGCGGCCGTCACGTCACCCGGAATATCGGTCCACGTGGCCGTGGACAGTGCGGGCTTGGATTGAAGTCGGTACTTCTGGCCAGGCGTCGAGGTCCAGGAAACGGTGACGCCGGCGTTGGACACTTCAAGGGAGGTAATCCTCAGGCTGCCTCCTGGAGTTCCGGAGCCCGGGGTGAATACTTCAAAGGTTACGGGAACGGGTGAGGTACTGTTTCCGTAAAGTACGAGGACATATCGCCCTGGATTCGTGGTGACGTATTCAAAGTCGCCGGTGAGTCCCGCAGCACCAACCTGCTCGTTGGCCGGACCATAAAGATACCATGAGCCGGAGCCGCTGGTGGGCAGTCCGTTGAAGTAGAGCCGCTGGCCGGGGGAACCTTCGAATCGGTAGACGGCGTCGCCGAGCCCGGGATCCAAGGTCAGCGAAACCAGGGTTTCAAACGAAAGGAGGGGTTGGGCCGCGATGTCGAGGATTCGCGCGGCGTAGGTGGCCGCAGCGCCCGTCTGGTTCTCGATCAACAGGCGATAGGTTCCCGTGACCGGAAGCGAAAAGGGACCGACGTCCCCGTCCGTATTGCCGTTGACAATGCGGATCTGACCGTCGGGCAACAACAATCGGGCAGTCACGGAAGCGAAGTCGTTCTGGAGTCCATCGTAGAGCAGACGTTGGCCCGCCTGGCCGGCAAATTGATAGATGTCGGTGCGATAGTCGGCTTCGAACGTGCCGTTGAGGGTTGAACCGAGCGCCAAAGCAGGAATACCCGAGTTCAAATCCAGAAGTCGGTATCGGAAGGAACCGGTGGCACCCGGGCTGTTGCCCTTGATGATCATCTGGTAGGTGCCGGACCGTGGGAGCCCGTATCCCTGCAGCGATTGCGTATCGAAAGCCGCGTTATAGCTGAAGACCACGGCGCCGGTTGGATCCCTCAGTTCGGCGACCAGGCTGCCCGCATTATTGCGATCCTGACTATCGTAGTACACCCAGAGTCCGGCCGGCGCGGTGAAGGTGTTGGTCACAGCCTGTCCCGCGGCGATGGTGCCTACTCGAACGACGCCAAGTCCTGAAACCGCGACGGGAGCGTCGCTATGTTCGGAGGCCGTGAACTGAAACTGCAGCGGAGCAACCGCATCGGTGTACCCCTCCACCAGGAGTACATAATTTCCTGTGACGGGAAGCACGACGTCGGGAAGATCCGCGGTGATATTGGCAGCGCCTGCGACGACCTGGTTTGCGGGACCCAGCAGTCTCCAGTTGGCCTGGTTCACCGTGGCGGAAAGACTATTGAAACTCAGCCGCTGTCCGGCGACCCCGTTGTACTGGTACGCCTGTGCCGCGGTGGACGGATTCAGGGTCACGGTCGTGGTCGGGCCGAGAGTAAGAGGGGCTGACGCTGCCAGATCCAGTATGCGAAACCTGAAATCACCGACGGTGGGTCCAGAACCATCGACCACCAAGGTGTAGATTCCATTCTCAATCAATGTGATCGGCCCAATATCACTGCTCTCGAGAGTGAAGTCCCAGGCGAAGGCTCCACTGGGAGCCACGAGTCGCGTGTAGATCTGTTCCCCATCCGCATCTTGGGAGTCGAAATAGATCCGTTGACCCGCCGAGCCGTTAAAGGTGAACAGGTGCTGCTCGCCGATTTCCGTGACATTGCCGGAGATAACGGATCCGAGGGCGAGCGTTCCCGGGAGCAGGTCTGAGGTGTTCAGCTTGAAAGAAAACGGCAGCGGACCGCCGAGATTCGAACCCCAGGCGACGAGAACATATCTTCCGGTGACAGGGAGCGTTGTTTCGAAATCGCCCCCAATTCCTCCACTGGCCCAGGAGGCATTGTTGGGGGTGTACAGAAAGAATTGTCCCCCTGCATTGGCGCCAAGGCCGTCGAGGTAAAGATGTTGACCGGCGGTTCCCTCGAATCGATAAGCCCGGGCGCTGATACCCGGATTCAGCGTGTCCGTCACGACCGTGTCGAAAGCGAGAGGCGTCAAATTGGCGACGTCGTAAAGACGGAATTTGTAGGGACCCGTGATGGAACCGATTCCGTCGATCACGAGAGAATAGGATCCGGATTCATTGAGTGTGAAGGGAGCCTGGTCCGAATCGGAATTCCACTCGTTAAGAACGATCCCCGATGGCGAGAGCAGCCGCGCATTGATCTGGAGAAAGTCGGCATCCAAGGCGTCGTAAATGATCCGCTGTCCGGGAGTCCCGGTGAATGTGTACACCTCCTGGTCCCCGGGATTCGCGATCGCCCCGGCGACGACAGGACCTAGGTTGAGCGCATGCTGTGTGATCGTAAAACTGACCGCCTGGAAGGAATAGATAACCGGGGTCGGACTGTAACCATACAGGACGAGCACGTAATTTCCGGTGGTCGGAAGGGTCGTTTCAAAATCCGTTCCGATTCCACTGTTGGCGATGGGTTGGCTGTTAGCGGCGGGACCGTACAGGTACCAGTTTCCTCCTGCGTTGTTGCCCAAGGCGTCAAAATAGATTCGTTGACCGGCGGTGCCCGCAAAGCGATAGGCACTCACGGCGATTCCGGGGTCCAGGGTCTCCGTGACGATGGTGTCCAGCGGAAGCTCGGGAACTGTTGCGAGGTCGAGAATCCTAAAGGAGAACGCTCCGATGTTTTCCCCGGCGCCATCCACGAGGAGCGTGTAAGTGCCCGATTCGGATAGGGTGGTGGGTCCGATGTCGTTGTGAACGTTAACCCCACTCCAGAAGATAACCGGTTGACCGCTAGGGGCGGTGAGCGTGAGGTAAATTTGCGTCGAATCCGAATTCAGCGAGTCGAACAAGATCCGTTGTCCCGCTGAGCCGCTGAAGGTGTATTTTGACTGGGCGCCGGGCTCATCGAGAGTTCCGGAAACGACGGCTCCGAGGGTGAGCGGTGTGTCGCCTTGGGCCGAAAACAGGAGCAGGGCCGCCGCGGAGAATACTCCGAGGCCCCGACGAAGGAATGAATTCATGGAGATGGTCGATTCGCAGCCTGTTTCATCAGATTGACCTGGGTGACGCCGTCCTCCGAGGAAATGGCTCTGGATGCGATAACACTTTTACGGTCCCAAACCTTTCACTCGGATACAATCTGCAAATTGCGGTGGTCGTAGCGAGCGGAGGAATCGCCTTGGGAGGTGACACGGCTCCGAAGTACGATTGGGCCACGCATTAACGCATGAACTCAGATGATGGGGCGCCACCCCCTCCGTGGTGGCAGGTGGTGACCGTGGGACGGAATCCCCGGGTGACGCTTGTGCGGCTCCTTGTGCTGGTCGCGTTGACGTTCCTCGCGTTTCGATATGGCTTTGTTCCAATCCGTGTCACCGGGATCAGCATGCTCCCCAGTTACCGGGACGGGGAACGACGCTGGATCAGTCCCCTGGCGGCCCGCATCCAGGGGTTGCACCGGGGGGATGTGGTTGCGGTCGAAACCAGCGGCCGCCAACTTCTGTACCTCAAGAGGGTGATCGGCCTTCCGGGCGAGCGGGTTCGGATCCGCAACGGAACAGTCCAGATCAACGGGGAGGAGTTGGAGGAAACGTATGTCGCCCCGGATCGGGCCAAGTGGAACTGGCCGACCAACAGCACCGAGCGTGTCCTCGGTCCCCAGGAATTCTTTGTCGTTGGGGACAATCGGGGAATGGCGATGGACGCTCACTACTTTGGCGTGGCGCAGCGCGGCCGAATCCTGGGAAAGCTCGTGCGATGAGACGTTCCATCCCGTTCCTGGGGGTCGCCATTCTGGCACTGGTGGCGCTTTGGGGGTGGCGGGACACTCTGTTTCCGGGAGAAGAGGTGCGGATCCGGAAAACTCTGGAATCCCTGATGGGGGAGGTCTCCTTTGAACCCAACGAGGGCGGCATTGCGGCGGGTCGGAGAATCTCCGCGGCCGTGGGCAGGTTCACTCCGGACGCGGAGATCCAGTTGGAGATCCTGGGGGCCGGTTCCTTCCATATTTCCGGCGGCGGGGAGATTCAGCAGACCCTATGGGCGGCGCGGCGCGGCGCCCGCCGCCTTAGGGTTCGTTTTTTTGACATCGTGCCCTCGGTTTCTCCGGGGGGCCGCAGTGCGGATGCCCGTCTTACGGCGACGGCCGAAGCGGTGGGAAACCGCAGCAATCAGGAGGGGTTCGAAGCAATGGAGTTTCGACTCCAGCTCCAGAGGGTTGAGGGCGCCTGGCGGATTTCCCGCGTCGATACGGTCCAGGCGCTGACCCAGTGAACCTGCGCCACTCAGGTCGCGGCGGCGGGACGGATCAAATCCGCACGAGCGACGAGTTTATTCCAGGCGAGTAGTCCCGCACACAAGGTGAGTCCAGCACAGAAGAGGTACGGCCAGGCAGGATGACGATCGAGCAGGAACCCTGCAAACAAAGGCCCGAGAATTCGCGCAAGGCTGCCGGCGCTTTGGACCACCCCGAGGGTTCCTCCACGCTCCGTTTCCGGAGACAAATTCGAGACGAGTCCGAAGAGGGGCGGGCGGGTCAGGCCCGATCCGATGGCAATCAAGGCAACCAGTCCCAAAAGCAGCCACCAATGGATGCCGGAGGTTGAAAACAGTGCGCTGAACGACAGGGATCCGGATCCGTGAACCCAGGGAACCGGGGCAAGCCCCACCGCGAAAATGATCAGACTTCCCGCAATCAGCCGGGGCTCGCCGAGGCTCTTCACGAGGCGTCCAATGGGTCCCGCCTGAACCACCGCCCCGATGAGTCCCGCGAAACAAAACAGGATGGCATTGGTGTTGTGGGACGCGTGCTCGTCGAGGTGAAAATTTCGGGTGACGAGAATCCCCATCGTGGTTTCGAAACACGTGAAGCCAAAGGTCGCCAGGAAAAAGACCAGTACCAGAAAACCGATCAAGGGGAGTTCCAACACGTGGCGAATCTGTTCAAGTCTCGGGCGGCGGGCATTGGAATGTGTTCCGGGCTTCCAACTCTCGGGAAGGCGCAGCCAGGCGAGGAGGCAATTGACTCCGCAGATTCCTGCGGCAACGAGTCCGGGGCCCGCCTTTCCAAGGAGATTTTGGGAGACCACGGCAAGCGCCGGGCCGAGGATGAACCCCATTCCAAAAGCCATCCCGATCAGTCCCATCCGCTTCGATCGCTGGTCGGGCGGGGTGATGTCGGCGATGTAGGCCTGCGCCACCGTCAGGTTCGCCCCGCAAATCCCGGCCAGAATGCGGGAGGCGAAGATGCCCGCCAGCGCCAATTCGCCGGTCTTCAAGGAAGCCAAGGAGAAGAGGGCGTAACTCAGGGTGGAACCAAGGGTGCTGACGAGGATAGCGGGCCGGCGTCCCACGCGATCAGACCATCCGCCCCAGACCGGCGAGAAGAGGAACTGCATCGCCGAGTAGCTCGCCATCAGCGCCCCAATGGTCAGCCCCGAGGCTCCGAAACTCTCCCCATACGTCGGGAGCAGCGGGAGCACGATGCCAAATCCGATCAAATCCACGAAGACCGTCAGGAAGATGATACCGATGGAAGGCGACGCCATGCGCGATGAAGTTTGGGGGGCCTCCTCGTTCCGGGCAATTCAAAGCCGAGAGTCCCGAAGCGGACTTTACTTGGCTGGGAGAATCCGGGCTCCCTCTCCGATAGCCCGCTCCAGTCTGGCGAGTGCTACGGCGTAATCCCGCAGCGCCAAAGATTGCGTGGTTCGGGCGTCCGTCAGGGCGGTTTGGGCGGAAAGGACATCCAACTGGGTTCCGCTACCAGCATCATTGCGTGCCATGGAGAGGCGAACGGCCTCTTCCGCCTGTTCAATGACCTTGGTTTGGGTTTCGAGGACTTGTTGTGCCTCGATAAAATTGGAATAGGCGGTCCGAATCTCGGTCTCAATCTGTCGGGTGGTGTCATCGACAACGACGTTCGATCGCTCCAGACGGGCCTTCGCCGCCTTGACCCGACCCCGGGTGGCCCCGAAGTCCCAGACGCTCCAGTTCATTTGCGCCCCGGCAGTCCATCCATCGTAGTTGATGCTGAGATCGTCCTGAAAAACGGAACTCTTCCATTGGTATCCCCCGGCGATGGAAACCGTGGGATAGTAGTCCGCCTGCGCCTGCTTCACCCCCTCCTGACGGAGTTTCACGTCCGTCTTGCGGGCGACCAGTTCCGGACGCTGCTGCAATCCGCGGGCCACCGCCACCGGGAGGCTCAAGTCGAAGGGACGCGCCTCAAGGCGGTCGGCCAGTTCCAGCGGGATGTTCTCCGTGGTGTTGGTGGGAATGTTCCAGCCCAGCCGGGTGGCGAGATTGTTCTTGGTGATGCGGAAGGCGTTCTGGGCCCGAATCAGCTTCGGCTTGGCGTTCGCCAACTCCACCTCGGCCCGGAGGACGTTGAACCGTGGTGCGGTACCGGCGTCGAAGCGTCGTTTTTGGTCGGTCAGTTCCCGCTCCAGCAGGGCGATGGATGCCTCTTGCGTCTTGATTTGTTCCGTGGCGAGCAGGACGTCGTCATAGTTCACCTTCACCTCGAGCACCGCATCGGCAACCGTTGCCTGGAATTGCGCCAGCGCCGCCTCCTCGGTCAACCCGCCCGCCCGGACGCGGGAACGGAGCTTTCCGCCCGCGAAAATCGGCTGCGACACAAGGATGTTGGCGTTCCACGACCGGTCGTTTTGGAACGTGAAATCGAATCCGGGGATCGGGGGGATTTCAATCGAGGCCTGGTCCACGGCCTGAAAAGTCCCGGCGGCGGTCAACCGGGGGCGGATGGAGGCGCGGAGTTCGAGGCTGATCCCGTAGGCCTCCTCAATATCCTGCTTGCCCTTCAGGATCGCCGGGCTCTGCCGGACGGTGATTTCGAGCGCCTCGGCCAGAGTTAGCGGGTGGCTGGGCCAGGGAACGGGGACATTGGTTTGCGCTCCGGCCAACAAAGGCACCATGAAGATGGTCGCGAGGAGGTGAATTTTGAGCTTCGAGTTCATGGGAACATTCGTCAGGAGTTCAGCGGCGTTCCGCCATCGGAACGGGGGAAGGTTCTAATACCGGGGTCTTCGGGCCGCCCCGTCGGATGAACACGTCCACCTGCTGTCCCACGTACACGGGAAATGCAGGGCGGTCGAATTCGTAGATGATCTGGAGGACCCGGGTGTCCACCCGCTCCAGGCTGTCGCCGGTCAGGCTGCGCTTGGGGACGACATAAGGTTCCACGCGAACAAACCGAAGGGGCATTCGCAGGTTGGCATGACCCTTCAACGAGGCAACGGCTTCCGCCTGGGGTTCCACCAGGACTGAGTTTTGTTCGTCCACGTCGGCGCGGACCTGCAGCTTGGCGACCTCGCCGAGGAGCATGAGGGGTTCAGCGAGCGCCGACGCCGGCGCATATTCACCGGCACGAAGGTTAACCTGGAGGAGTTCTCCGTCCCGGGGAGCCTTGACCGTCAGGATCTCCAGATCGGTCTTGGCCTGCTGCCATTGACGTTCCACGGAATGGATCTGGGCGCGGATGGATTCAATCCGGGCCCGGGCTCCCTCCGCGGCGAACCAGCGGCGCTTCAACTCCTCGTCGGTGGCCACACTGTCCTTCCTCAACTTCTCAAACCGGGCCAACTGGTCCTCGGTATCCGCCAGGGCCACTTCCTCAGCCTTGAGGGTGGCTCGCATCGCCTCGAGTTGCGCCTGGACGGTCTCCACCCGTGAGGCGGCTTCGCGGGCGTCGAGTTGGAACAGGGAATCGCCCTCCCGGACCGCGTCGCCCACCTTGACAAAGACCCGGGAGACAAGCCCCCCTTTGGGTGAGGCAATCCGGACATTTTCACGGGCGGCTTCAATCAAGCCGGTGGCCGCAACCGTTGCCGGGTAGGGGGATCGCGCGGGAGCGGCAACCGGGGGCGGCGCGGGTGGCTTCTGCTGCATCCGGCGGACAAGGAAAATCGCGGCCGCAATCCCGGCGGCCGCAAGGTAAACGCTAAGGCGGCGAAAGATCATTGGCGGGGGAAACTCATCGGTGCGTGGACAGAAAATTCTGGATATCCCGGCCTTCGAAAACCTGCCGGACGCGGCCGTCTTCCATCTCGGTGATGCGGTCGGCGAAGCCGTAGGTTCGAGGATCATGAGTGACGATGATCACGCATCGCTCCGGGGAACGGGCGACCCCTGCGAGGATTTCCATGATGGTGTGTCCCGTGCGGGAATCGAGTGCGCTGGTGGGTTCATCGCAGATGATGAGCCTGGGTTCATGAACAAGCGCACGGGCAATGGCGACCCGCTGTTGCTGGCCGCCAGACAGATCCCGAGGACGACGACGGGCACGATCCCCAAGTCCAACCCGTTCCAGGACCGCCCGGGCACGATCCTCGGCGGCCGCGCGCCCCATCCCGGCAAGAAGAAGCGGCACACTGACATTTTCCGTCAGATCCAGGGTGGGGATCAGATTGAACTGCTGAAAAATGAATCCGATGTGCCGTCCCCGAAACGCGGCCATTGCGGCATCGGGCAGTCCATTCAGGCGGGTTCCAAGTACCTCGATGTCCCCCGCATCCCATTCCAGGGTGCCCGCCACCACCGAAAGCAGCGTCGTCTTCCCGCAGCCGCTCGGGCCAATCACCAGGTGCAGTTCGCCGGCGGCGGTTTCGAAATCGACTCCTTTGAGTGCGACCGTTCGTCCGTCCCCGGAACCATACGTTTTGGTCACTCCGGACACGCGTACCGCCGCGGGCGAGAGGGTTGCGGATTTCGGAACGAGAGACATGTCAGGCGCGGAAGACGATAGCGGTCTCCAGACGGGAGACCTTCAGGATTCCCAGCAACGCGGCGAACATGCAGATGACGATCACGGCGATGCCCGTGACGGTCAGGGTGGCATAATCGAGAATAAACGGCGGCTGCCCGATGGGGTAAACGGCAAACCCGAATAGGGCCGTCAGCCCCACCCCGATTCCGTATCCCACCAGGCCCACCGCGAAGGCCTGCAGCAGAAGGAGTCGCGCCAGCAGGAAATTGGAGGCCCCCATGGCCTTCAGGGCACCCAGGTTCCGCAAGTTCTCGAGGACAAACGAATAAAAGGTCTGAGCGGATACCGCGATGCCCACGATGAATCCGAGAATGATCGTGGTCAGAAACGACGCGGGAATGCCGGTATTCCTCCAGATAAAATCAATGGTCGCTTTGGAGAATTCGGGAACCGTGAGGGCTCGAAGTCCGGTCTCCTGCTCGATGGCCCGCGCTACATCCGTCGCCGCGAGTCCGGGCTTCGGCTCCGCCAGAATGATGGACAACATCTTCCGCTGGCGGGGGGCATATTGGAGCGCCTGGTCATAGGTGGTGAAGACGTACGGGTAGCCAAAGAATTGCCGCTCGGTGCGGCAGATGCCCACCACGCGGGCTTCCCGGTCGTTGATTTCAAAGGTGTCCCCGATGTCGAGTGGACGGGCCCGCCCGGCGCTGAGTCGTTCCACCGCAAGCTCGTCGATGAAGACGGCGTTGGGGAGACGGAGTTGTTCGAGATCGCCGCGAACAATGTCCGGGGGACGTCCGATGAGGGTGGCCGCGTGAAGGCCGACCAATTGGATGG
This sequence comes from Verrucomicrobiota bacterium, assembly GCA_046346705.1. Classification (GTDB taxonomy): domain Bacteria; phylum Verrucomicrobiota; class Verrucomicrobiia; order Limisphaerales; family UBA9464; genus UBA9464. The sequence continues at coordinate 92,490 of JAXMHR010000010.1, forward strand.
GCTTGTCGGAACCATCCGAAGCCCTCGCCTTGAGCACTGAAATGAACAGGGCAAATCCACCCCGGTCACGGATCGAACCCGGTTACATCCGGTATCCCGCATGGCTTTGGTCTCGTTGACCTGCTCCACATTGCGCTCCACCACCCAGATCGACGCCCGCATGTTCCGCATGTGGGAGGTGGTCCAGCTCAGAAGTCCGCGGAACACTCCGTTTTGCTGGGTCATCAAGAGGGAAGCAAACGCCAGCCCTCCGACGAGCATCGCGTACTTCGCCCGATCGGCGACGAGCATTTTCAGGGCAAGATGGTACATGGGTTTAGGTTCGGGAACGCGACGGCTTCGGGCGTGTCCGCTTGGCGGCAGCGGGGACGCACTTTTCGCGTTCTCCGATCACTTCAAGGGCGGCAAGACTGAAGTCCGTGATGTGCCGCGCCAACCGGTCGAGCTCCAAACGTTCAAAGGAGCCCTCCGGTTTCAGGCGTTGTAGAACGGGCCGGCAATGGGCGTAGAACAGGATCTGCCCGACAATGCTCAGGGCACACAGGCGGGACGTCTCGGGGTCTGTGGATGGCGGAAGGAGGCCCCGCAAAATGTCCCGAAGTAGGTCGGCCTGCGGTTGAATGAACTCCCGGACCAGCCGATTCAGGGCGTCCGTGGGCTCGACCATCTCCCGAGCCATGATACGTCCATGCCGAGCGGACAGTTCCTCGGACAGAACCCGTTGTAGGAGGGACCGGATGAAGGCTTCGAGTCGCTGCCGCGAAGTGGCACCCGGAAGGAGGCCGGCCTCGACCGGAAAGCGCTTTTGAGCCTGCGCGCTGAGCTCCGCAAGAACCTCGGAGTACAGGGATTCCTTATCCCCAAAATGATAGTTAACCGCCGCAACATTGGCGCCGGCTCGATGGCAGATTTCCCGAATCGTTGCGCCATGAAATCCCCGGGCGGCAAACTCCGCCGCCGCGGCGTCCAGCAGCGCGCGACGGGTCGCCGCTTGTGCGGCGCTGGCATCGGTTCCGGGCGGGGCTCCCATTTGAAGCGCCAGTTTGAAACAGATGTTTGAAATGTCAAACCGGGTTCAATTCCCGGAGGGAAGGGCTGGTGTCTTACTAGGGGGAAGGCGGGCGAAAGACGCCGGCCGGGTCACCGACAAAATCCGCGAACATGTGCGGATGCAACTCCGCCGGGACGGGCAGATATTTGCCTGTGGACTCGGAGAGCAGCGTTCCCTCGGAGTCGAAAAGTGATGCGGAGGCCAGGAACAACCGGTCCCGCCGGTTGTTGACCAATTCCCCCCGGGCGACCACTTCGGCATCGGGGCGGGCGGGTCTTTGGTAGCGGACATTCAATTCCGCGCAATAGGTCAGGTGTCCCGAAGCAACTCCCACCGCCCACACCATGACCTCGTCGAGGACCGTTGCGATAGGGCACCGTGCGCAGTGTTGGGGAAGCCGCACCATTCCTTCCGGAATCGAAACCTTGTTTCGACGATTTTTGCGATCGGTTTCCAGGCGGATCTGGAACCCAGCCGGATTGTGGAGTCCGCAGACGAAGCAATGTCGGGTGGGCGGAAGTGCGTTCACGGAGCGAGGGTAGTCCGGACGGTCCCTCCAGGGCGAGCGTCGTCCGGGATGTCAGGTGCCGCTCCTTCGGAAGCGTCGTTGAACTGGGACCCGGGGACCGCGATAGTCGCCCCGGCGTGAACTATCCGATCAAGGATCTGACCGTGGCGCTCCTGGCGAGCTACCGGAGGCACGGGGGCATCAACCACCTGGACGGGGCCAATCTCCCGTCGCGGGCCGGCGTGGTGGCCATCACCTCGGACCTGCTTCGGTTGGTGTTTCCTGGATTCTTTGACGATCAGGTTGTGCATTCCTCCGAACTCCAGGCAGAGACCGCCCTGCGCCTCGATTCGGTGGCAGGGCGTTTGGAGGACGAAATCTACAAGAGCCTCGGCTGCTTCGGATGCCCGGAAGGCGGTTCGCGGGATCCGCGCCCCGCGGCGCATGACCTGGCGACCCGGTTTCTGCGGCAACTGCCGGAGGTGCGGGAGCTTCTCCAGACCGATGTGGAGGCCGCCTTTGAAGGGGATCCGGCCGCACGGACGCGGGAAGAGGTGATTGTCGCCTATCCGTTCATTGAGGCGATCGCCGTACACCGGATGGCCCACGTGCTCCACGGTCACGGGGTGCCGCTGTTACCGAGGATCATGAGCGAGTGGGCCCACAGCCGCACGGGCATGGACATTCATCCGGGGGCCACCATTGGATCCCACTTTTTTGTGGACCACTGCACCGGGACGGTTATCGGGGAAACTTCCATCCTGGGCAGCCACGTGAAGCTGTACCAGGGCGTTGGGCTGGTCGCGCGCTCGCTGGCGGCAGGGCAGGCCCTTCGGGGAACCAAACGGCATCCCACCGTGGAGGACCGGGTTACCATCTACGCCAACGCCACCATTGTGGGAGGCGACACGGTGATTGGAGCGGACAGCACGGTGGGCGCCAACGTATTCCTGATGCACAGCGTTCCCCCGGCGAGTCTGGTCCTGATGGAGGATTTCCGGGTTCGCGTCACCCACAAGCGGGAGCGTCCGGGGACTGTGGACTTCCAAATTTGATTCCGGCTGCCTTTGGGGCAAATGGACTTGCATGGGAGCAGTGGCCCGACTTTCTTTGGCGCGCTTCTCGTAACCGTGTGAAGGACCTTCGACAGTTATGGGCATCGCTGCCCGACCGTACTCCGTTTTTGGTAACGTTTGCCGCTTGGTGCCTGTTGTTCCACGTCGTGGGCAATACGACCTTTGGCTACGTCAACAGCCCGTCCATGTTCGGCTGGCTGACGGGGTGGTACCAGCTCAAGTCGATTGGGGAGACGGGGGATGAACTCGCTCCGTTCATCCCCTTTGTGGTGCTCGGCCTCCTGTACCTTCGGCGCGACGAATTGACGTCGGTGCCAAAGCGTTCGTGGGTTCCCGCGCTGGGGCTGGTGTTTTTGGGGTTGGCGATGCACGGGCTCGGCTTCCTTGGACAGCAGGTTCGCATCTCCGTGGCGGGTTTCATTGTGGGAAGCTGGGGCTTGATGGGGCTCTACTGGGGTCCGGCGTGGCTCCGGGCGACGGCGTTTCCGTGGTTTGTGCTCCTGTTCGCCATTCCGATTGCGGCTTATACCGACGGGCTAACGTTCCATTTGCGACTGCTGTCCACCCGGGTGTCGGTGGGTCTCTGCAACGCGCTCCTCGGGCTGAACCTTGAACGATCGGGCACCGCCGTGTTTCACCTGCCGAGCCAGGGGGTGGGCGGATTCCGATTTGACGTGGCGGCTGCTTGCAGCGGGATGCGAAGCGCGAGCGTGGTGTTTCTCCTTTCGCTCCTCTATTCCTTCCTGAATTTCCGTTCGTTTTGGCGCCGGGCCCTTCTCATCGCGGCTTCAATTCCGCTCGCGCTGGCCGGGAACATCGTCCGGCTCATGGTGGTGTTCATCGTCGGTGAGGCGATGGGAGAAGACGCGGGAAAGTTGATTGAAACCAAGTTTGGCTTTCTGACCTATCTTGGGGCTCTGGCGGGATTATTTGGATTGGGTTGGCTTCTTCGCGAACCAGGGAATCGAACCGGGGCTCCGCCGGAGAATGGACATTCACCAGGCCAAAACCAATCCGAAGCGGCTCCGGATTCGCATCCCACTGTCCCGAACGTCGTATGAACCGCCGCTCCGTCCTTCCCACGCTCATCGTCCTGATGGGTATAGGTGCCACCTTTTCGCTTCTGATGCGGGTCCGGGAACACCAGCGACTGGGCATCCCGGCCGTCCGGTTGATCAACGTACCGCTGATCGGAGCGGACGGGCGACTCGCGCGAACCAATTCCATCTTTCTTCCGACCCGGGTGCCGGGTTTTGAGACCCGCACCGGGACCGTTTCGGATCAGGAGTTGGGGTTCTTGCCTCCCGACACCTCCTTTGGGCGACAGATTTACCGGTCCCAGTTGGATGATTTTACCGTTCAAGCGTCCGTGGTTTTGATGGGCCGGGATCGAACCAGCATCCACCAGCCTGATTTTTGTCTGACCGGTGCGGGTTGGATGATCCAGAAAAAGCAATATACCAATATCCGTCTCGCCGGACCCGAGCCCCGGGACCTTCCGGTGCGCCGTTTTGATGCCCTGCTGAACTATTCTGCCCCGGATGGAACGCCACGACGGACGGCGGGGGTCTACGTGTTCTGGTTCGCCGCCGACGGTGTGGTGACGGCCAGCCAGATCGGGAGAACCGCCTCCATGCTGCAGCATCTCGTCAAAACCGGCGTCCTGCAGCGTTGGTCCTACACATCCTACTTCGCCCAGTGCGAACCCGGGGCGGAGGATGCCACCTTCGCCCGGCTCAGCGAGTTGATTGCGACCACGGTGCCCCAGTTCCAGCGTTTCGAAGTCGCTGCAGCTCAATAAGCACGATTTCCAAGCCGCGTGGGCCCCTGACTCGCCGCTTGACCCGGCCGGGGTCGGTCCCTAGCCTCGCCACAATCGTGACCGGAACCGAGCAGAGCCACCTGTTGGTACTGCTCTTTTTGTTTTTCGTGGTCATGTCAACCGTCCAGCTTTCCAAGCTGGCCCAACCCGGGTTTTGCCGTGGATCTCAAAGAGATCAAAGCGATTGTCGATTTGATGAAAAAGAACTCCACTTTCGGAGTTCGAACTCGAGAAAAGGACTTCAAGATCAAGTTGAAGCGACCCATCGCTTCATCAGGGGGTCCTGGGCGGAAGCCCCGGTGGATGATCCGGAGTTGACCGCCTTTGGCGCATTGTCCCGCCCCGCGGCAGCCGCACCTCCTTCTGCCCCTCCGACGCCGGCCCCTCCACCAACGACGTCGAGATCAAGTCTCCCATGGTGGGACTCTGTATCAGGCCGCCGTCGCCGGATGCCGACCCCTATGTGGAGGTCGGAGCCGGGGTCGGCCCGGAGACCGTTACATTTGCATCATCGAAGCCATGAAGGTGATGAACGGGATCAAGGCGGAACCCGGGGTGTCGCAACCTCCATCGTCGCCGAAAACGCCAAACCCGTGGAATTCGGCGGCCAACCCCTTGTTCCGCGTCCGCCCGCTCTGAGCCGCTCCGGCGGTTGGTCCGCCGCTTCCGCGCCACAACGTCACGTCCGCTTCCGTCCGTATGTTTGAAAAAGTCCTGGTCGCCAATCGCGGCGAAATTGCCATGCGCATCATCCGCGCGTGCCGCGAGATGAACATCAAGACCGTCGCGGTCTACTCCAAGGCGGATGCCAGTTCGATGCATGTGCAAGTGGCGGACGAGGCCATTTGCATCGGGGACGGTCCCAGTTCCGACAGTTATCTGCGCATCGATCGGATCATTTCCGCTGCGGAGATCGCCGACGTGGACGCCATTCATCCCGGCTATGGCTTCCTGAGCGAGAACGCGCACTTCGCCGACGTCTGCGAAAGCTGCAACATCCGGTTCATTGGGCCCCGTTCGGCGGCCATGAATGCGCTGCACGACAAGGCTTCGAGCCGCAATCTTGCCCGTCGCGCCGGCGTGCCAACGCCTCCGGGGTCCGAGGGCCTTGTCGAAACGGAACAGGATGCCATCAACGTGGCGCGAAAGATCGGGTATCCGGTGATGATCAAGGCGGTCGCCGGCGGCGGGGGCAGGGGAATGCGTGTGGCGCACAATGACGTGGCCATGGTGAAGGCGTACCATACGGCGCGCACGGAGGCGGAGAAGGCGTTCGGAAACAGCGGCGTCTACATTGAAAAGTTCGTGAGGAATCCCACCACATCGAATTTCAAATCCTTGGGGACACCAGGAAACCTCATCACCTCGGAGAACGGGACTGTTCCATCCAGCGGCGGAACCAGAAGCTGATCGAGGAGACGCCTTCGCCGTATTTTGAGCGGCGCGAATTCCGGGGGTTGCGCAGCCGGATGGAGCAAGGCGGCGCTCAAGATCGCCGAATTGGCGGGATACACCAGCGCCGGAACGGTGGAATTCATCGCCGACGACAACGGGAATTTCTACTTCCTCGAAGTCAACAAGCGCATCCAGGTCGAACACCCCATCACCGAGGAAGTCACCGGGTCGACCTGGTGAAACAACAGATCCTGATCGCCCTTGGGAAAAGCTCTCCATCACCGGGGCGACGTCCCTATGCGGGGCCACGCGATCAGATGCCGCATCAATGCGGAGAACCCCTTCAGCGATTTCCGTCCGAGCCCAGGCCGCCATCGAAATGTATTACGCACCCGGAGGACCGGGCGTCGGGTTGATTCGCACGCCTACGCCGGCTACACAATCCCACCGTACTACGATTCAATGATCGGCAAGCTGATCACCCACGACGAGGATCGCGCCGGGCGATGAGCCGGATGGACCGGGCGCTGGGCGAGTGCATGTTGACGGATCAAATCCGATTCCCTTTGAGCAGGCCATCCTTCGGGATCCTGATTTCCGTCGTAAACGGCTTCGCGCGCAGGTTCATCGAGGAGCTGCTCAGCAGTGCCAAGGTGGAATTGATCCAGGAAAACGCCTGAGTCGGCTGATTCCGGATGCCATCCGTCCGGGGCCATGTTAGGGTTTCCCCGTGAGCGCGACACCGCGGCCTGCCGATTTCGGTCCGTTCACCGAATCGCAGCTGAATGCCCTGCTGAAGCTCCTTGGGGACGAGGATCCGGCAGTGCAGCGGATGATTCGCGCCAGACTGCTCGCCGGGGGGGAGTCGGTGTTTCTGTTCCTCGAACATCATCGTCTTCACCCGGATCCCGCCGTCCGCCTCCGGGTCCGTGAGCTTCTCGGAGAACGTGCAGCGGCTCGTTACGACGGCGAATTCCTACAGTTCGTCCTATCCCAGGGTGAACATCTCGACCTTGAGGAGGGGATTTGGAGGTTCACCCGGACCACCTATCCAGACATCAACGTCGAGGCGTTCCAGGCACAGCTGGATGAATGGGCGTCACGGGTCGTGGGATTGATGACTTCGGGTTTTGGACCTGGCGTGGCGCTGGATGCGATGAACGAGGTGTTGTTTGAGCAACTCCAATTTCGGGGGAATTCAGACAACTTCTTCGACCCCGCCAACAGCTACCTCAACCGGGTCATGGACCGCCGCCTCGGTATTCCCATTTCGTTGAGCGCGGTCTACCTCCTGGTGGCCAAACGGGTCCAGCTTCCAATAGTTGGGATTGGAATGCCGGCCCACTTTCTCTGTCGGTTCCAGACCGCCATGGCGGAGGTGTACATCGACCCGTTTCATCGAGGTCAGCTGTTGACCCGGCTGGACTGCCGGAAGCGCCTCCTGGAGTCTGCCATCGGCTACGACGAACGACATCTCGCCCCCCTCAGCAGCCGGCGAATTCTTCAGCGGATGATCGCGAACCTTCATCTGATCCACAAAGAACGGCGCAACCGCACCGAAGCGGATCGACTCCAGCGCTACCTGGTGGCGCTCTCCCGCTAAACGCGGGCCGCCCCCTCCTAAAGAAGGTTTGTCTGACGTCCGGGAGGTGGCGGGAGCCTGAGGCGACGGTATCCGAGGTCGGTGACCACTCGTCCCTGTGGGGTTCGATGAAGGTAGCCCTCCATGATCAGATAGGGCTCGTAGACCTCCTCGATGGTGTCCGCTTCCTCCCCGACCGCGACGGCCAAGGAAGCAACACCCACGGGGCCACCTCCAAATTTGAGGATCGCCGTTTCCAGGATTCGCTTGTCCATCTCGTCGAGCCCATGCTCGTCGATTTCCAGCATCCCGAGGGCGCGGTCCGCGATGTCCCGCGAAATCCGTCCGTCGCCGCGGACTTCGGCATAATCGCGGACACGGCGCAGCAGGTTGTTCGCGATGCGGGGGGTGCCACGGCTCCGGCGCGCAATTTCCATGGCGCCAACCGAATCCATTTCCACCCGCAGGAGTCCGGCGGCGCGCTGCAGGATGGATTGGATCTGCTCGGCGGGATAGTAGTCGAGCCGTTCCCGGATTCCGAACCGCGTCAACAAGGGGGCGCTCAACAGACCCGCGCGAGTGGTCGCGCCAATGAGGGTGAAGCGGGGAAGATTCAGACGGACACTTCGGGCATTCGGGCCCTGGTCAATGATGATATCCAGCTTGAAATCCTCCATCGCGGGATAGAGGTATTCCTCAATCGTCTTCTGGAGTCGGTGAATCTCGTCGATGAACAGGACGTCGCCTTCCTCCAGGTTGGTCAGGAGTCCGGCAAGGTCTGCCGCCTTTTCCAGGGTGGGACCACTGGTTGCACGCAGAGTCGCGCCCATCGCACGGGCAAGAATATTGGCCAGTGTCGTCTTCCCGAGCCCCGGGGGCCCGCTGAGCAATACATGATCCAGCGGTTCCTGCCGACGGCGGGCGGCTTCAACACTGATTTCAAGGCGTTCCCGGGATTTCGCCTGGCCTGTGAATTCCGAAAACGCCGCAGGACGCAGGGCGGATTCCAAAGCGGCGTCGGGATGTTTCAGAACCTCATTGATCAACCGTTCAGGCATCGGAAGAGAGAATGAAACCCGGGTGCCCAGGTTGAAAGCCGGAACCGCCGCGAACCAAGGCCGGTTCTCATTCCGCCGTGATTCGGAGGAACAAGGACCCACTGGCGGCCGGCCAGTCTGGAACAGGAATCCCCTTCGCGCCCGTGGAGGCCTCGAGGTGGCGCACCCGCGGAATATAAGGACCTTCAACGTTGGTCGAAACCTCCACCGAATAGAAACGGCCGGCAATCCCGGTCCACCGCAGGACTCCCGAGCTCAAGTCCGGGACTCGAAGCCGTACTTCTGCCGGATTCGTGCCAGCAAGGGCTTCCTCGGAGTTGCTGACTCCATCCTGATCGGGATCCTGATCTGCCGTCTCGGAGAGGTCGCCAAACCAGTGCATCTCCCAATCATCCGGAAGCCCATCTCCGTCGGAATCGGCGGTATCCAGTCGCAGTGTCACCTTGTCCAACTGGTGTCCAGGCTCCGCGTGCTGATGGAGCATCAGGACGCGAAGGGGCTTCGCTTCGCCCCAACCTTTTTCGATCGCCTCCTTCCGCTCGACGTCAACCTGGATGTCCGGTCCCTCATCAAACAGCGGCGTGCCTTGAAGTCCGTGCCGGGTTGCATCCACCAGCGGGTGTGCGAGGTCGAATTCAATCCAAGGCGTTTCGGTGGCTACGATATTGTGAAGCCCCGTCGTAGTGACCCGGTATTGAAAGCGGGTCTTGGAGGCATCAAGGCCCAGGGCCTGAACCGGGGCGGAGAGGACCGCCACGCGATTGTGATACGGCGCGGTATCCCGGAAGCTCGGATCCAGGACATTCAGGATTCCTCCGGCTGCGAAGAGGTTTTGGGGGACCGAAGTGTCCATGACCAGGGTCATCAAGGCATCGTTGCTGAGATCTGCGTCAAAACCCTGTCCGTTCAGGTTTCCGGCGCTGGAGTTCAGGAGAATGTATTCGGCGATGCCGTCCTGGTTGGTGTCCACTTCCACCTCTAGGCCAAGCAACTCGTACTGCGGGGTCACCCATTCGCCGGCAGTCGCCAATCCAAAGAAGACCCGCGCTTGCTCCGGGGAAGCGGAATGCAGGAAATCGGTGGCCGCTCCGGCGGCGAGGAGATTTCCGGAATCACCCGTCCCCGGAGACCCTTCATAGCCAAGCCGAAACACCGAGACCAGGGGTTGTGGATGCGCCGAGGTGCCCCGGGTGGACAGGAACACCGGCGCGACGTCGACTGCGGGTGTGCCGATGCTCCCGGCGGTCGCGTGATGGATCCCAGTCGCCCGCGCGATGACGTGCCATGGGAGACGCAACGCGGTGTTGCCGCCGAGAAACCAAAGTTCCCCTGTGGATTCCTCAAGAAGCTGCCTTGGCTTGTCCCCTAAGAGCAGGGGAGTGGTTTCGTCCCGGGATCGCCCAAAATCGGAGGGGGTGAGTTCCAATCGCACCGGAACGAGGATGGATCCGCCCGCGGGAACAGAGATTTCCCGGACACTGGGGACCACGGTCACACCGGAACGGGGCAACGTATTGCTGACCGCCACTTGAAAGACCGACTCCCGGTTCCCGTGGTTCACGACCCGGACGTTCCGGGTCAGGCTCAGGGGCGCGGAAACCTCATAAGCGCCGAAGGAAAGGGAAACGCTGCCCGAAGCGGAATCGGCTCGGGCAATCGTATCCACGTCCAGCGTCGCCCCGAGAGCAATGCGCCCCGCGCCACCGCGGGATCCGGGGTACGAAACGTGGCGGTCGTTCTGAACGGAAACGGCCGTGTTCATGAGGAGGGCCTTGATGTCTTCCACCGACCAATCGGAATGAAGTTCCCGAAGAAGGGCGGCCGCCCCTGCCACATGGGGAGACGCCATGGACGTCCCGGTCTGGGAGACGGCGGAGGAACCCGAGCCGGCTTGAGCGGAAGCGATGCTTGTCCCCGGGGCAGCGAGGTCTGGTTTGAGAATCTCCCCTCGAATTCCGGGGCCCCGCGACGAGGACTCATTGATCTGGTCCGCCAGTTCCGGACGGGCCACGGAGGCAAACGCATCAAAAATGACTGAGAGCCCGGATCCGAGCTGTGCCTTCAGGACAGAGCCATCGAGACGGGAAATCATGAGCGCGGGAATCCGGATGTCGCTGGAGTCTTCCGAGGCGCCCATTTGAATTGGAGCACCATCCACGTTGTTCACCACCAACACACCGACCGCACCCGCATTCTGCGCCCTGCGGATTTTGCGAACGAACGTGCAGGTACCCCGATCAACCAAGGCGATTTTCCCTTGGAGAGCCTCGGGGTTCGTGAGGTCGTCACACGCAAGCAGGGGATCCGCAGCCGCCACCGGGGCCGAAACCGGGCCCACCGCCGACAATCGGGGAGTGAAGTTTGCCTCGGACGCGGCATAGTCTCCCACGACGGCGACGGGAGCGGTCACCCGGATGGTGGTAAAGGTGGTGGCGTCGTCGAAAGAATTGGCGACCGTAATGACTTCCGGGGCCACTCCCGGCGCACCACAGACATAGTGGGTGTTGCCATTGTTTCCGGCGGCCACGACAACCAAAACGCCGCGCGCGGTGAGACGGCGGATCGCTCCCAGTTCCGGTTCCAGTGCATCGGCGACTCCGAACGGCACTCCCAACGAGAGATTCACCACGTCCACGTGGTCTGAAAAGTCGCCATCCTGATTTGGATCCAAGGCCCGCTCGAGCGCGTCGGCAACCACCGTGAACCGCGTGGATCCGGACCGTCCGAAGACCTTGTAGGCATACAACAGAGCGCCCGGAGCCACCCCGGGGCCGATCCGAAACTGATGAAAATCCAGTCCGGGTCCGTAAGGTCCTGAAAACACGGTGCCATTGGTCAGCACGCCATATCCGGCGGCGATTCCTGCAACATGGGTTCCATGGCCGTTCTGGGAAGGATCCATGGGATCCGGATCCGGCGTCTCCACAGTCGTGCTACCGGGCGCCTCACCGCTGCTGTCGTAGTTGTCACCAACGAAATCATAGCCGCCGATGACCTTGGCGGTCGGAAAGGTGCCAGGTTCAACCACTGCGGGGTCATTGCTCGCATAGTCCGAGGCATCGCCCGTTCCTCCAAAATCGACGTGGAGGTAATCAATTCCGGAATCAACGATGGCAATCCGAATCCCCGTTCCGAGGATCCCAGCTTCGTGCTTCCAGAGGGCCGGGGTCCCGATAAACGGGACACTGCTGGCCAACTGGGGACGATAGTGTGGTTCCCGTTGCACCGATTGTACCCCGGGGATCGAGCGCACGGAATCCCAGCGGGAGGGGGGGATTCGGGCAACCAAGGCATTGAGCAACGTATCAAATCGGTGAGTGACCGTGCCTCCCAAAGCCATCACCGAACGTTCCACATCATCCTGCTGGCGACGGATTGCAGCCTTGCGTCCTCCTCCCACCGCAGCGGCAGCGAGTTTCAGGGAACCTTGGGAAGGTTCGGCGAGAGGCTCCCCTGTCAGGAGGATCACCACGCTGGCCTCCGAATCCCCTTCAGGTCGCGCGGCGCGCCCTCCGGCGAGAAGTACGCCCGCCAGGAAAAAAGGCATGAAGAGCGCGAGCGGATATTTCATGAGGTTCCGGGGCAAAGGACCCCAAAGACTACGCAGGAACAGAGCCAGGCGCGAGGGGGAACCTGAAGTTGGTCGATGACATTTACGGCTGCCCGCGGCTCGTCCCTCGCGTTTCGCGATTGAGTCATCCGGGCCGTTGTGATTGATCACCGCCGCCAATCTTGTTTTTCCGGGAATTCCATCAACCGCCGCGCCCCTTCTTCGCCGATGCATTCGGGAAACAGGAAAGGAAAGGGATTTCGCCCCCATGAGTCCCCCGCTGCTCGAAGTGAGGGACCTGCAAGTGGAGTTCCGTTCCCGCGGGGACTGGGTGCGGGTGGTGGATGGCATCTCATTGCGGATCGACGAAGGCGAATCCCTGTGTCTGGTGGGGGAGAGCGGTTGTGGCAAGAGCGTCACGGCGCTGAGCATCGCCCGGTTGCTGCCGCCAGGTTTGTCCCGGATTGCCGGGGGTGAAATCCGGCTCCAAGGACGCCACGTCGAGACCATGTCGTCGGACGATCTTCGGGGAATTCGTGGGTCCGTGGTCAGTTATGTCTTTCAGGAACCGGGTGCCTCCCTCAATCCGGTGTTTCGGGTGGGACGCCAGATCCTGGAATCACTGAAGCTCCACCGGCCCGAACGCGCCCACGAAAGCGAAGTGGTGCGATTGCTGAAGCTGGTCGGGATTCCCGCACCCGAGTCGCGCATGAGGGATTACCCGCATCAACTCAGCGGTGGCATGCAGCAACGGGTCATGATCGCCATGGCCCTGGCCAGTGAGCCCAAGCTGCTGGTGGCGGATGAACCGACAACGGCGTTGGATGTCACCATACAGGCGCAGATTCTGGACCTGATCCGCGACCTCCGCCAACGGATGGGAATGGCCGTCCTGCTCATTACCCACAATCTGGGCATTGTGGGTGAATTCGCCGACCGCGTCGCAGTCATGTATGCCGGACAGATCGTCGAGGAGGCGCCGGCGCGCCTTCTGTTGCGACGTCCTTTGCATCCCTATACACGGGCCCTGATGCAATCCATCCCCGAACTCGGAAACCCCTCCGGTCGGCTTCAAGCTATCCCGGGAACCGTTCCGGTTCCGGGCCACTGGCCCTCCGGTTGCCGCTTTTCGCAGCGGTGTTCACGGAGGCGCCCGGACTGTGAGGCGCATTCCCCCGGGATGCTGGATTCCGGAGATCATCGCGAAGTTCGGTGTCCCTACTGGCAGGAGTGACGTCCCCATGGCCCTGCTCGAAATTGAGGATCTCCGCGTTCATTTCCCTGTAGAACAGGGGATTTTCGGACGGGTGACCGGGACGGTCCGCGCAGTGGATGGAGTTTCGCTCCGGGTCGAGGCAGGGGAGGCCGTCGGCCTTGTCGGGGAAAGCGGCTGCGGGAAGACCACCCTCGGACGCGCCGTCCTACGTCTCATTCCTTCAACGTCGGGCAGGGTGCTGTTCGAGGGAAACGATCTCGCAGCGCTCTCCTCGAGACGCCTTCGACCTTGGCGCCGGAAGTTCCAAATGGTCTTTCAGGATCCCTTCAGCTCGCTCAACCCGCGACTGACTGTAGGGGAAAGCGTTGGCGAGGCGCTCGACATTCACGGAATGGTGCCTGACCGGACGGCTCGGGCCGATCGCATCCGGGCATTGCTGGAATCGGTCGGACTGCAAGCGGAACATGCCACCCGGTTTCCCCACGAATTCAGCGGAGGACAGCGCCAGCGGATCGGAATCGCCCGCGCTCTCGCCGTTGAGCCGCGCTTGATCGTCTGCGACGAACCGGTGAGCGCCCTCGACGTCAGTGTGCAGGCCCAGGTCATCAATCTTCTGCAGGACCTTCAGAAGGAGCGCGGACTTTCGTTGCTCTTTATTTCCCATGACCTCGCCATCGTGGAGCATCTGTGTGACCGGGTGGCGGTGATGTATCTCGGGCGACTCGTCGAAACGGGTCCCTGCCGGCTCCTTGCCCGCGATCCGCGTCACCCCTATACCAAGGCCCTGCTCTCAGCCGTTCCCGTGGTGGACCCTGATTCCAGGCGGAAGCGGATCGTCCTCGAGGGGGACGTTCCCTCCCCGTTGCATCCTCCCTCAGGCTGTCCCTTTCATCCCCGGTGTCCTGTGGCGGAAGTGCGCTGCCGCAGCGAGGTTCCCCAGTTGAAGGAGCTGGAAAAGGGACGTCAAGTGGCCTGCCATCTGGTTTCCTGAATCTGCCGGTCCATATCCGAACCCCACCCGCAATTTCCCAGGAGAGCCCGGCTTTCCCCTTTCGGATCACGGTTCAGGAGTTGCGCCGGCGATGGACTGCGGCATGATCGCCGACGAGGATTGGATCCCACACGTATTGAGTCCCACACTTAGTTTCTGACCAACTCATGAACTGTTCCCGTTTGCTGTCGATCTCCCTTCTTTCTGGAATTTTAGGCACCGCGTTGGCGGCCGACGCACTGGATCCTCAGACCTTGCGAACGAAGGCGCTCCAGGTGCTGGGGCCGATTCCCGACAAGATGCCCGGTGCGGAGAAGGATACTCCGGATCGTATCGCGCTGGGTCAAAAGCTGTTCTTCGAGAAGAAGCTCTCGATGAACCAGTCCCAATCCTGCAATTCGTGCCATGCCGTCGACGGCGGGAAGGGCGGTGTCGACAACGAAGCCACCTCTCCGGGGGCCTTTGGGAAGCGGGGCGGACGAAATTCCCCCACCGTTTTGAACGCCGGATTCCATCTGGCCCAATTCTGGGACGGCCGGGCGGCAACGTTGGAGGACCAGGCCAAGGGTCCGGTGCTGAACCCCGTCGAAATGGCCATGCCGGGACCCGAATTGGTGCTGGAGCGATTGAATGCCGATCCCACTTATGTCGCCGCCTTCAAGAAGGCCTTCCCCGGCGATGCCTCTCCGGTGAACTACGACAACTTCGCCCGGGCGGTTGCGGCATTCGAGCGGACCCTGGTCACACATGATCGGTTCGATGATTTTCTGAAGGGGAACAACCAGGCGCTTTCCTCCAAGGAACTGGAGGGGCTTCAGCAGTTTCTCACGGTGGGTTGCACGACGTGCCATTTCGGTCCGCTGATCGGGGGCAACAACTACAAGAAGCTGGGCATCGTCAACGCCTATGAGATCACCGACGACAAGGGACGCATCGCCATCACCAAGGAGGAATTTGATGAAATGGTCTTCAAGGTTCCCAGCCTTCGAAACATCCGCCTCACGGCTCCCTATTTTCACAATGGGCTTCAAAAAACCCTCCCCGAGACCGTGAAGAAGATGGCCTGGCTCCAGCTTGGTGTGGATCTGAAGCCGGAGCAGGTGGACAGTCTCGTGGCCTTCCTGGGATCCCTGACCGACAAGAGTCGCGGTGGGAACAAGAAGAGCGCCTCTCTGGGCGGAGTGCCGGCAGGATCTCCGTAAGCGTCTCCGCCCGAGAACGCCGGTTCTGGAGTACCAGTCCAGGGGACGTTTCAACACCACGCCGTCCCGGACATCGCCAGAGGCGTTCCCTGTTTGCATGCCTTCCCGGACTGGATTCAAACCGGGAAGGCGGTTGTTTTTACCGTAAAAATGGGGGGGGCGGTTCCGTTCAACGCGACGATTTCGGATGACATTTCCGACGGGGCGGGTTCCGGGGTCCCTGAATTTCAGGCAGCGAGGTCTTGCCAAAGCGGGCTTCGTTCATAGGCTTTGGCCTCATTTGTCACAAAACCATGGGTGATTTCCCTGTTCAATTGCTGCTGGCGCTGACTCCTCCCGCCCCCAATGCCTCTCCTGAGGATCAAAAACGGGCGATGCTGACGCAGTTGGGGATGATCGTCTTCATGGTGGTGATCTTCTGGGTGCTGCTCATACGGCCCCAGCAAAAGAAGGCCAAGGAGCAGGCCGACCTGTTGAAGACGCTGAAGTCCGGGGACCGGGTGGCCACCACCGCGGGCATCCTGGGAATCATCACCAGCGTTCGCGACGACGCCATCACCCTCCGTTCCGGTGACACCAAACTGGAACTGCAAAAGAGCGCCGTTGCCCAGATCCTCGAGCGCGGCGCCTAAGCCGCAGTGTTTGTCCGTCCGACTCATGAATCGCACCCATCTCTGGAAGGCACTGTTTGTTGCCTTCGTCATCGCCTGGTCGCTGACCGAAATCCTGCCGCCCAAGGCGGGAAACCTCGTCAGCAAGTTCGACGAGCTCGCGTCCAATCTGGACCCGAAGTTCACCAACATCGTCGCGAAGGCCCAGGAACTGGACAAAGCTACCCCGGATCGTGGCTACCAAAGCCTCCTGATCGCCATCGGGACCAACGACATCCGGCCCTATTTCCCGACCAACTTTGTTCCCATTTCCGCCTCCCGAAACGTAACGAACGCCACCCGGGCAATCCTGAATCGGGTCCAGCGGGCCGCTGCGGGAGAGTTCAAGCTCGGCCTGGATCTTCGGGGTGGGACGGAATTCGTCCTTGAGATGGACCTGTCCGGTCGAAGCAATGCGCCGGCGCTGACCGCGGGGAACAACTATCTTGCGGATCAGGCGGTGGAAGTGCTCCGAAAGCGCGTGGATGCCTTCGGCGTCGCCGAACCGATCATTCAACCGGCCGGGGACAACCGAATTGTTGTCCAACTTCCCGGACTTGAGGAATCCGCCAAGGAATCCGCCCGGGAACAGATCCAGAAGGCCGCGTTCCTCGAATTTCGCATGGTGGATCCCGATAACGAGGCCCACCTCCGGAGCGGGCTGATTCCTCCCGGATACGTGCAATTGCCGATGCGCGCCCGGACCAAGGACGGGGTGGAATATCCGGCTTCCATCATCGTCAAGCGTCAGGCGGAGCAGGGTTTGGGCGGCAAGTCGATCAAGTCGGCACGGGTCGCCCGAAACTCCGTGACCGGTTCCCCTGAGATCGACTTTACGCTGAACCTCGATGCCGCGTCCGTCTTTGGCGAAGTGACCAAAAAGAACGTCGGCCAGCGTCTTGCCATCGTACTGGATGGCGAGGTGATTTCAGCTCCGAATATCAATACCCCGATTCTGGGCGGTGCCGGCCAGATTACCGGCAGCTTCACCGAGAAGGAGGCGTTTGAACTGGCGACGGCACTGGAGAATCCCCTCGAGGCTCCTCTGAAGATCGTCGAGGAGAACGGTGTGGATCCCTCATTGGGTGGAGACTCGATCCGAAGTGGAATCCGGGCGTCGGTGATCGCTGTGGCCGCCGTTGCCGGTTTTATGCTGGTCTACTACCTCCTTGCCGGATTGGTGGCCAATGTCGCGCTGATGCTGAACGTGCTGATTCTGCTCGGCGTGATGTGCTCCCTCGACGTGACGTTCACCTTGCCAGGCATCGCGGGCATCGTGCTGACGGTCGGCATGGCGGTTGACGCCAACGTTCTGATCTTCGAGCGCATTCGCGAAGAGCAGTCCGCCGGGAAGTCGGTGCGCGGGGCATTGCAGGCAGGATATTCGAAGGCGTTCGGAACGATCTTCGATTCCCATGTCACGACACTGATTTCGTCGATCCTGCTGATCATGTTCGGAACGGGAACCGTCAAAGGCTTCGGAGTTGCCCTGACGGTGGGTCTTTGCATCTCCCTGTTCACGGCATTGGTGGTGACCCGGTTGATATTCGATTTCCTCCTCGCGAAAACCTCATTGCTGAATGGTGGGATCCGCATGCTCCACATTTTCACCGCCACGCACCTGGACTTCATGCGGCTTGCGAAGCCCGCGTTCGTGATTTCCTGGAGCATCATTGTTCTTGGCATCGGATACGGTGTCTTTGTGCGAGGCTCCAATTTGCTTGGCGTGGAATTCCGCGGAGGTGACCGCGTTTCGCTCCGTTTCACACAGAAGGTTCCGGTGGACCAAATCCGGGCGGAAATCATGAAGCTCAACCGAGGGGACGCCTCGATTGGTTATAGCCAGAGTGTCAGTGGCGCCGCCGGCGGAGGAGAGGTGCTTCGGATCTCATCCGCCGCGGGAACCAGCGATCTCGTCGAGAAGTCCCTGGAGAAGGCCTTTCCGCAGGCCGGCTTTAAGCGAATTGAGTTGCAGAAGATTGGTCCGACCGTCGGGCAGGAGATCCAGAAGTCCGCGGTTATCGCAGGTCTTCTTTCATTGTTTGGCATCCTCATCTACGTCGCCTTCCGCTATGAGTTCAGCTTTGCAGTAGGCGCCGTGGTCGCGGTCCTCCACGACGTTCTGATGACCATCGGCATTTATTCGCTGACGGGATTGGGCAACGAGATGAGTGGAGGATGGATCGAAGCACGTCAGTTCAACGCGACGTTCATCGCGGCCCTGTTGACCATCATCGGATTCTCCATCAACGACACGATCGTCATCTTCGATCGTATCCGTGAGGACCTCAAACTGGGAATCCCCGGCTCGTTCCGGGAGCTGCTCAACCGCGCGCTGAACCAGACGCTGAGCCGGACGATCATCACCTCGGGCACGGTATTCCTCGCGACGATTGCGCTTTACCTGTTTGGTGGTGGAGCAGTGAACGACTTTGCGTTCACCTTCCTCGTCGGTATTCTCACCGGAACTTACTCGTCCATCTATATCGCCAGTGCACTCGTACTTTGGTGGCACAAAGGAAAGCGCCCGGTGCTGGGAGCGGGGGTTCCGGTGATCAGCCAGGCTGGACACGTTGCACACGCCCAGAGCGAGGCAGCCTGATCCTTGGATACGGCTAGGATTTCGGGTCGATTCGAATATCCTCGAGTGCGGACTGAAGGACTGCCAAAGCGGCAGTGACTGCCGTCTCCACACGAAGTACGTGCGGACCGAGACTGAAGGCTCGGGCACCTGCGGCGCGGAACAGTTGATATTCGGAGGGGGAGAAATCCCCTTCGGGTCCGATCAGCACCCCCACTCGGGCGGGCAGTCGTCCGTGTTCCCGCTGGAAGTCCTCCAGGATTCGGCGGGGATGGGTTGGGGAATCCGCCAAGGACGCCACGACGAGGAGCTCGGGCAAGACCTCCTGTTGAATCCATGCGGCGGGCGGCGTCGGGAGTCCGACTTCCATCCGCCAGGGGTTTCCGGACTGCTTTGCCGCCTCGTGGGCAATCCCCTGCCACCGGAGCTGCTTGGCCTCCGGGTCATCCGGACGACTGACGCTGCGCTCCGCCAGCAGGGGAATGACCCGTGCACAGCCGAGTTCCACCGCCCGATGCAGCAGACCCTCCATGGCCGGGCCCTTGGCGATGGCCTGGAGCAGGATCAACTCGCAGGACCGGCGGGAATGTTGAACCCGGCGCACAATCCCCACCCGGACATCATTTCGACCCGTCGCGAGCACCCGCCCGTGAAGTTCTCCTCCCGCGCCATCCAACAGCACAACCGCATCGCCGGGCCCGATCCTCAGGACCCGGATGGCGTGATTAGCCTCTCCTTCCGGAAGAAGTATCTCGGTGGCGTCGGCACGAAGGCCAGGAATGAAGAAACGGTGCATGCGCTTCGGGGCCGGAGCTAAGGGCAAAAGACCCCGCAGGGAAAGGGAGAGATGGATCGGGATTCGCTCCGTGGAACCTGTTTCTCCCGGGGAACGGCATTCCGGGAGAAACTCCGGAGTCATTAGCCTGGCCGGATATCATCGCGGACAGAAAGGGAGACGCCTAATTCAACTCCGGAACGGGACCGAAAGGAACCTCCTCCTCCGTCTCCAAAAACGTTTTGCGTTGTGGGAAACGCGTCCAGTACGTTTCTCCGGATGCACACGGGCAACCGTGTGCGAAGAGTGCAACTGTTGAACATGAATTCGTATCCGCTGGTTCCACAATCCCTGTACCGCCCGCAATTTGAGCACGACGCCTGCGGCGTCGGCTTCATCGCGAACATCACGGGACGCCGGGAGCAGCGCATCGTCCAATATGCGCTGGAGGCGCTGGAGAGTCTGGCACACCGGGGTGCGCTGGACGCCGACGCCAAGACGGGCGACGGGGCGGGCATTCTGGTCCAACTGCCCAAGGCCTTCTTCAAGAGGGAGGCGGAAAAGCTCGGGGTAAAGGCCGTTGAGGAGGAGGATCTGGCGGTCGGATTTGTATTTGCGCCGGCCGGTAACAAATACGTTGTCGCGAAGTGCCGCCAGTTCGTCGAGGAGGCATGCGCCCGGTACGGAATTCATTTCCTGGCCTGGCGCCCGGTGCCCACCAACTCTCGCTGCCTGGGCGAGAAGGCCCGGAGCACCATGCCGGAGATTCTCCAGTGTCTGCTGGGACGGGACCTCGCATGGAGTGAGGACGAGTTCGAACGGAAGCTCTTCCTGGCGCGAAACCACGCGGAGCGGGCGGCGATGGCGGAAAAGGTGGACGGGTTCTACTGCCCTTCCTTCAGTGCGCGAACCATTGTGTACAAGGGCCTGTTCAACGCACCGCAGCTGCCCAAGTTCTATCTGGATCTCAAGGATCCCCTGTTTGTCTCCGCGCTGGCGATCTTCCATCAGCGCTATTCGACCAACACGTTTCCGACCTGGCACCTCGCGCATCCATTCCGAATGCTCGCCCACAACGGCGAGATCAACACGCTTTTGGGGAACAAGAACTGGACCCGGGCGCGGGAAACGGAACTGGAGTCCACGGTTTGGGGTGACGAAATCGAAACGCTGCGACCAATCATCCAGCCCGGCGGCTCGGACTCGGCCGCGCTCGACAACGCCCTCGAAGCCCTGGATCTCTCGGGCAGAAATCTGCTGCACGCCGTCACCATGCTCGCACCCGAGGCGTGGGAGAACAGCCCCGAGCTCGATCCCAACCTGCGGGATTATTATGAGTTCCACTCCTGTCTCAATGAGCCCTGGGACGGACCCGCCGCCGTGGTGTTTTCCGATGGTCGGGTCATCGGGGCAACGCTGGACCGCAACGGCCTCCGGCCTGCGCGTTTCAAGATCTACGACGACGGCCTCATGGTCATGGGGTCGGAGGTGGGGGTCGTCTCGCTCGATGAGAAGAAGGTCGTGCGCAAAGGACGGCTCGGACCCGGGAAGATTCTGGCGATCGACACCGTCGCAGGGAAGTTTTTCGACAACGACGAGGTCAAGAACCTGGTGTCGGGCCAGCAACCCTACGGGGATTGGCTCCGGAAAAACCTCTTCGACCTCGACACACACGCGAAGCCGTTTTCGACATCCCATCGGTCGGTGAACCTCCTCGACCTGACCCTCCAGCAAATCACCTTCGGCTGGGATCAGGAGCAGCTCGACGACCTGCTCAAGCCGATGGCGATCTCGGGACTGGAGCCCGTGGGATCCATGGGTGATGACACCCCCATTGCCGTACTCTCCAAGCGGCCCCGCCTCCTCTTCGATTACTTCAAGCAACTGTTCGCCCAGGTCACCAATCCGCCGATCGATTCCATCCGTGAGAAAGTCGTCATGTCCCTGCGGACGACACTCGGGGCGCGACGTTCCTGGCTGGAGGAGACGCCAAGGCACGCCAAGCAAGTCAGGATTTCCTCACCGTTCCTCCACGACTTCGAGCTGGCCGCTTTGCAGCAAATCCCGGATCCCGCGTTCCAATCGGGGTTGCTGTCCTGCCACTTTGACGCCTCGGTCGGTGCCGAGGCCCTGGAGGCGGCTCTGCTGCGCCTGGCCCAGGAGGCCGAGAAGGCGATCGACGCCGGGAAAACCCTGCTCGTCCTAAGCGACCGGGGCGTGGATGCCCAGCGCGTCCCGATCCCGATGCTTCTGGCCATCGGGGCGGTGCATCACCATCTCATCCGGGTCGGCAAGCGACTCCGGTGTTCCCTCATCTGCGAGAGCGGTGAGTGCCGCGATGTGCACCATTTCGCCGCCCTGATTGGGTTTGGCGCCAGCGCGGTGAATCCGTATGTGGCGATCGATTCCATCCGCGAAGCAGTCGAGGCCGGCCGCTATGGCGACGTCACGCTGGAAACGGCGCTCGGAAATTTTCGAAAGTCCGTGGAGTCCGGCCTGCTGAAGGTGATGGGCAAAATGGGCATTTCCACCATCGCCAGCTATCACGGGGCGCAGAACTTCGAGGCCATTGGACTCGGACAGCCGGTGATGGACCGGTGCTTCTTCGGCACGACGAGCCAGGTGGGGGGGATCGGATTCGAGGAAATTGCCCGGGACGCCCTTCGCCGGCACCGGATGGCCTTTACGGCTCCGGAATCCGCAGCTCTCGATGTAGGGGGGAACTACCGGGTTGCCAAGGGCGGCCGCGGAGAGTTCCACGCCTACAATGGGCAGGTCGTCGGAACCCTGCATCGCTTCCTGAAGAGCGGTCAGCGGGAGGAATTCCTGAAGTACATGGAAACCGTCGAGCGCCGGGAACCGGTCAGCCCACGGGATCTGTTCCAATTCAAGGCGTCGGCGGAACCGGTGCCGGTGGACGAGGTGGAGGGCGTGGAGGAAATCCGACGGCGCTTCACCACGGCCGGAATGTCGTTGGGTGCGCTGTCTCCGGAGGCCCACGAGTGCCTCGCGGTCGCCATGAACAGCATTGGCGGTAAATCCAATTCCGGGGAGGGCGGGGAGGACCCCGTGCGCTACAGCACGGAGAAGAACTCTGCCATCAAGCAGGTGGCGTCCGGACGCTTCGGTGTAACCCCCGCCTATCTCGCCAGCGCGTCCGAGATTGAAATCAAGATGGCGCAGGGCGCAAAGCCGGGTGAAGGGGGACAGCTTCCCGGGCACAAGGTCAGCCCGCTGATTGCCCGACTTCGCTACAGCGTTCCGGGAGTTCCCCTGATTTCCCCACCTCCGCATCACGACATTTACTCCATCGAGGATCTGTCCCAGCTCATCTACGACCTCAAGCAGGTGAATCCGCGGGCAAAAGTCTGCGTGAAACTCGTCGCCTGCGCCGGTGTCGGCACGGTGGCCGCCGGCGTTGCCAAGGCCTTTGCAGACGTGGTGCTGATCTCCGGACACGACGGCGGCACGGGCGCCTCACCGCTCAGCTCGATCAAGAACACCGGTGGTCCTTTTGAATTCGGCGTGGCTGAAGCCCAGCAGACTCTGATGTTGAACGATCTGCGCTCGCGCATTGTCCTGCGAACCGACGGCGGCATGAAGACGGGAAGGGACATCGTCCTGGCCGCGCTTCTGGGCGCGGAGGAATTCAACTTCGGCACCGCGGCACTGGTCGCAGCAGGCTGCGCGATGTTCCGCGTCTGCCATCTCAACACCTGCCCGGTCGGTGTCGCGACCCAGAAGGAGGAACTCCGGCTGAAGTTTCGCGGAAAACCGGAAAACCTGGTGGCATTTTTCAACGCCGTGGCGCAGGAGGTTCGCGAGATCCTGGCGTCACTTGGCTACCGACGTCTCGACGAAATCATCGGCCGCACGGACCTTATGGAGCGTCGGCCTCTGGCTGATTTTCCGGAGGAGGTGCGTGCCAAGGTTTCGGGCCTCCAGCTCGACAAGCTGCTCTATCAGGTGGATCCGACGGGGACGATGCCGCGCATCCACACCCGGGAACGGAATGAACGGTTCGGAGACAGTTCGCTGGATGACAAGATCATCAACGACGCCCGCGTTGCATTGCAGGGCAAGGGTGTTTCGAAACTCAGCTACAAGATCAACAACACCCGCCGCAACATCGGAACCAAGGTCTCGGGGCAGATCGGATACCAATATGGTGACTCCGGGCTTCCGGATGGCGCCATCGACATCACCCTTAGGGGAAGTGCCGGACAGAGCTTTGGCACCTTCCTGGCACGCGGGGTCCGCTTGAAGCTGATCGGCGAAGCCAATGACTATGTCGGCAAGGGAATGAACGGCGGCGAGATCGTCGTGCGCCCGCCGGACGGCGTGAAGTATCCCTGGGCCGAGAACAGCCTCGTGGGCAACACCTGTATGTACGGCGCGACCGGCGGGCGGTTGTTCGTCGCCGGATGTGCCGGGGAACGATTCTGCGTCCGGAATTCCGGAGGAGTTGCCGTGGTCGAAGGAGTGGGCGATCACGGATGCGAGTACATGACGGGCGGATTGGTGATTGTCCTCGGGGAAACCGGCCGGAATTTCGGCGCGGGAATGTCCGGCGGACGTGCCTACGTGTACGATCCGGGAGACCTGTTCCCCACGCGGTACAACACGGGCATGGTTGGAATTGAACGTCTCACCGACGATGCAGAGGCCAAGAAGGTGGAGGGGTTGATCTACGCCCACTTGGAAGCTACGGAATCGCCGAGGGCCGGCGAACTCCTCAAGAATTGGACCACGGTAAGGAATCAATTCTGGGTGATCGTTCCTCATCCCGCAGCCGCGGGACCGGGAGCGCCTCCAGTAAATGAGCCCGAGAAAGTAATCTCCCCAACTCCGTTGGCCGCTACGAAGACGGAAACGTCGTCGTTGGCGAAGGGATAAGCGAACTTTGGTACACCCTCGCGCAGTATTTCGCAAACATGGGGCGGCGCCGACTCCGGGTTCCTCCTGGCTTGCGAGCAAATGTTCGCATCCGAGCGCATTGCCACCCGGGTCGATGTCGGATATGATGCAAAGCGTTTATAGCAAATACCGCTTCCACTGACCATGAAACTGCTCCAAATTGTCACTATCGGCGCCGTTCTTTCGAGCCTGCCTCTCCTCCGCGCTGCCGACACGAAGAGTGCAAAGCCGAAGCCGTACACCCTGGATTACTGCCTGGTCTCCGACGAAAAGTTTGAGGGCAGTGGCATGACTCCCTACGAAATGGTCGTCGACGGACAGACGATCAAATTCTGCTGCAAGAACTGCGTGAAGGACTTCAACAAGGACACGAAGAAGTATCTGAAGAAGCTCGCGGACGCGGAGAAGAAGGCCGAAAAGAAGTGAGATTCGCAGGCCAGTAACAGGGGTAAGGCAGGGAGGCCGAACTCCATTCCGGAATCAAGAAGCCGGCGGGACCCAAGGCCGCCAAAGGGATTGAGCGTGCCTGAGTTGCCCGAAGTGGAACTCCTCCTGCGGCGGATCTCCCCGGAACTTTCCGGGCTTACGATCCGGGATGTCGCTTTCGGCAATTCGCGGGTGGTCCGGCCTCATTCTCCCTCCCGATTCCGATCGGCGATCCGAGGTCATCGCATCGAGGAGGTCGGGCGTCGCGGAAAGTATTTGGCTTTTCGGTTGCGGCGAAGCTCGGGGCGCGTTGATCGGATCCTGCTCCTCCATCTCGGCATGACAGGGCGCCTCGGGATTGTTGAGCCTCAAATTCGGCCCCCGCGCCACATGGCGGCGATCTTCGATCTCGGAAAAGTCTCCCTGGTGTTCGAGGACCCGCGCCAATTCGGGAGCCTTCAGTTGGACCGCGATGTTCTGGGTTCCCTCGGTCCTGAGCCCCTCGAGGATTCGTTCTCGCCGGAGACTCTGATCGAAAGGGTCGGTAGCTCCCGGCGAAGAATCAAGGTTTGCCTCCTGGATCAGGGGTGTCTTGCGGGACTCGGAAACATCTATGCGTCCGAATCGCTGTTCCAATCCGGAATCCACCCCGACCGCGAGGCCCGCGGGTTGAGCCCAAAGGAGTGGGAGCGATTGCACCGATCCATCCGGGATGTGCTCTCGAGAGCAATTCAACAGGGGATGAGTGGAGCCGATGGTACTGAATCCGTCCCTGCGCCGATTTTCTACTACGGCAACACCCGCTCGGGGGGCGAGGTTTCCCCGGAACCCGTTTTCCAGGTTTACGATCGTGCTGGATGTCCCTGTCCTGTCTGCGGCACCCCGGTGGAGCGGATCGTACAGGCGGGTCGAAGCACATTCTTTTGTCCCACCTGCCAGAAATAGCCCGTCCAAATGGTCCTTCGGCCCCTTGGATTCGTCGTTCGACAGAAGCGACCCTCCCGTTCAATCTCACCCTCTTCAGCAATTCATCATGGCCTCACGCACCCTGACCATCGGAATTGATTCCGGAACGCAATCCACCAAGGCCCTCGTTGTTGACGTCGCCAGCGGCCGCGTCGTGGGGCAGGGGGCTGCCAGATACGACTTGATTCCGGGACTTCCGGCAGGCGCCAAGGAGCAGCATCCGGAAACCTGGCGCTCGGCCACCGTGAAGGCGGTGACCGCGGCGCTGAAGGCGGCGCGGGCGAGGGCAGGCGAAGTCGTGGCGATCGGTGTCAGCGGGCAGCAGCACGGCTTTGTTCCCTTGGACCGCAAGGGACAGGTGATCCGCCCTGCAAAGCTGTGGTGTGACACCACAACCTCGAGGGAGTGCGAAGAAATCACGAAAGCCTTGGGCGGGCCGCGCGCTGTGGTTCGGAAACTCGGGAATGCCGTGGTCCCGGGATTCACCGCTGGAAAGATCCTGTGGCTGAAGCGGCACGAACCCGGAAACTTCAAACGATTGGCCACCATCTTGTTGCCCCACGATTACCTGAATTATTGGCTGACCGGGGAGCGGACGATGGAGTTCGGGGACGCCTCCGGGACGGCGCTCATGGACGTCCGAAAACGTCGCTGGTCTTCGGAAGCCATCGCTGCCATTGATCCGGACCTCGCCGGGGCACTTCCGTCCATAGGGTCCAGTGATCGGCCGGCTGGAGTCCTGACGGCCGAGACCGCCCGGGAACTGGGATTGAATCCCGGAGTTCTGGTCAGTGCCGGCGGCGGCGACAATATGATGGGTGCCATCGGGACCGGGAACACGCGGGAGGGGGTTGTGACCGCCAGTTTCGGTACCAGCGGCACCATCTACGCGTGCTCTGCGAAGCCCGTGGTGGATCCCAAGGGTGAAATCGCCGCCTTTTGTGATTCCACCAACCAGTGGCTGCCGCTGCTGTGCACGATGAACGTGACCGTGGCGACGGAAATGGTGCGTCGCGATTTCAAGCTGGACCATTCCACGTTTGAACGCGCCGCATCCAAGGCTCCCGCCGGATCGGATGGTTTACTGCTGCTTCCCTACCTTGAAGGGGAGCGCACCCCCAACATTCCCGACGGGACAGGGGTGTTTTTTGGAGTCCGGGTCGGAACCTTCCGGGCGGAACATTTCGCCCGGGCCACCCTGGAAGGCGTTACCTTGGGAATGAATTACGGATTGCGGCGACTCGCGGAACTCGGAGTTCGGACGAAGCAGGTGCGCGTCACCGGGGGCGGTGCAAAGTCCCGACTCTGGCGCCAGATCATGGCGGACGTCTTCGACGCGGAAGTGGTCACCCTCCAGGTGGGCGAAGGTGCCGGCTTTGGGGCCGCCCTCCAGGCGTTATGGTGCTGGCGCCTCCAGCAGGGGGATTCCGTGGCAATCTCGGAAATTACCGATGCCTTCGTGAAGACGAACCGTTCGGAACGGACCGTCCCCATGCCCGGGGCTGTTGCACGGTATCGGGAGCTCCAAGCGCTGCAGGACGATCTGGGGCAATCCCTGCGGAGCACCTTCACGCGCCACCGAAAATACCTTTCCGGGCATGGTGGCGCCGGGAAGTAACTGAGGGACGGACCTGCTCCGTCAACCGTGCCGCTTGAATCGAAACCAGCGGCGCGCCTCCTCCGGTCGCCGAGTGGCGATTTCCCGGAAGTGGGACAGGAGGGAGATTCTGGATTGCGACATCCAATAAATGTCGTTCCCGAGGGCAATCACGAACCAACTAAAGATCATCAACCACATCAGGGAATCGTCTCCTCCCGTCTGTGAGAATGACAGGCCGAGGACGGTGGCGAGCAGGATCCACAGAATCCAGGGGAGGACGAGGACTCGGAACACCAATGCGGCGGTCACGGTGCGGCTCCCTCCGGCCATTCCCGCACCGAATCCCGCCCAGCCCAACGTCCATAGATCCGCAACCAGGAGGATCATTCGAAGACTCCAGAGAATGGTCAGAACCGGAGGTCCCCCGTCACGTTGGGTGGTGCTGCTGGAGAGGAGGCAAAGGAAATCCACCGCCAGTACCAAAATCACCGGGCCGAGAAACTGCCTTCGAAGCGCCCGCCAAAGACCCTCGAGAATCTCCGGAGGAACCAGGGGAGTGGATAGCAGGAGCTCCATCGCCCCGGTGCGCCGATCGTCCAACAATTGTCGCGGAGCCTCGTTCGCCACCCAAAGCTTCAAGGCAATGTGGATGGCGCACGAGAGCGCAAAGCAAACTTCGATATCCCACCAACCTCCGTCCTGAAGAATTTCCACCCATCCCGCAATCAGGGCGACAGCCAACAGGAATCCCCAGGGCAGCCAGGGGCGGATCCAATGGCGGGCGGACAACCAGGTGACCGGATTGGCATCGAGAATTGAACGGCGAAAGCGGAGGAAGGCCCCGGCATCCCGAAAGCGCACCCGGCGGAGCCAGTTGGAAATTCCGGAGCGGTTGACGGTGTCGTCGGATTCCTGCCAGGTCCGTGGCAGCCGCCAGCTCGCCAGAAGGAGCGATAGAAGACCCACCCCGATGGTGAACCCCATCGACGTCCAGTAGCGCGTCGCACCGGTCTTATAGTCGCGGGCGCTCGAAAGGCTGAATCCCACGGCCGGTGAAAGATCCCGAAGCCAGCTCTGCTCCTGCCAGGACGTCATCAACGCCGTGGTGCCCCGGTGCGAAATCATCCATCCAATCAATACGGAAACCAGCGGGCCTCCCAACAGGACGAACACCATCAGCAGGAATGCCAGCAGCACGGAACGCCGGACATCGACGGTGAGGACAGACGCAAGCAATCCTGTCGCGAGGGAGGTGATCAGGGTGAGGAGGAGCACCAGACTCATCCGAGCGTAGTCGGCACCAGTGATGCCCCCGAGGAGCAGGGTCACCGCAAGGAAGGGAAGCATGGCGACCAGCCCATAGATGGCGCCGAGTGAGGTTCCGGCCAGCTTACCGAGAGTCACATCGTGTCCCCGCAGATCCGTGAGGAACAGCAGACCGAGGGTTCCGTCACGCTTCTCACCACTCACGCTGTCCGCTGCATAGAGCAATCCGGCGAGAAAGCTGAATCCGAAGGCGGGAATCGAAATCGCGAAAAACAGGGGCTGACCATTGGCCCCGGCCCGAATGGCGTTTTCGATCAGTGCGATCCAGGAGCAAAGCAGGAACGCGACACCACCAGAGGCGGCGCGCCCCCAGTAGGTCCAGGACCGGCGCGAGGCAACCCGAAGTTCACGGGCAACCACGGGGAGAAACGTCATGGCGTGCGGACTTCAACGAGGTTTGTCCCGCGGGGCAAGCGGGGACTGTCCACCCACCGGAAGAAAGCGTCGGTGAACCAGCGCCCGGCGGGCGAATCCCCAACTCCAAAGGGAGACCACTCCGGCGCCCAGAAGCCCACTGCATTGATGGATTGCCGGGACATCCCAGGGAAGGGGGATCGGAGTCGCGTGCCCGTGCGCCGATTCCAGCGCCCAGGTCCCGAGCCGGATTCCCAAGGACGGCGCATCATGTAAAACCCACGTCAGTCCAAACGCTGGAAAGTAGGAGATTCGGGACAATGCGAGGGCAATCCCCAGGAGGGCGGTGCTGACAACCCAAAGGAGAAAATCAAGATCGCCCATCATCCGGTAGGCCAGCCATTGGCGCCGCCCCGGGGAAAAATCCACGTCGGAAAACCATTGGACGAGGCTCGGGAGGTAGGGAAGGGCGATGAGCACGACGGCGGCCGGGCACGTGCGGGCAAGAATACCGTTGAGGCGGCCGAGAAGAATCGTCTCCGGTCGCAGGGGAGTGACCAGCCAGAGTTCAAAGGCGCCGGACTTCCGCTCCATTCGGAAACTCGAAGTGCCGAGGTAGGCGACGAAACACAGAAAGGCGGGGCGTAGGATTCTGACAAATCCCTCCGCTGCCCGGAAATCGGGGTCAGTCCCCAACCACCACCCGACCACCCCGCCGGCTGCGAGAAGCCATCCGCTGATCCGGAGATCCCAGGTTCGGGATTGCATCCATCGGATCGGATTTTGCCCCAGGAGCCGTTCCTGGAAAACGCGATGGTAGCGACGAAATTGAATTCCGGAAAAGGTGCCTGGCACCGGCGTCCGCGGAAGTTCCCCGGAATTGTCCCGCCACGTGCATTGGATTCCAAAGGACGCGAGCCCGACCATCAAACCCACCAGCAACCATGCACCGGCGGCGACCCCGAGCGCCACGTGCACCGACGTCCAGGTCGTCGGGACCCCGGGCCAATCCCGCCACCAATCCTCAAACCCGTCCCGCCGGACGAGGGTGAACCGGGACAAAAGCCCGGCGGCTTCGAACCTGTAGATTTGAGAAGGCGACGCGGGAGTGCCCCCGGCGGACTGTGGTCCGAAACGGAGGAGATGCTGAAAGCTCAGGTGCAGCACGACCAACACGAAGCCCGTCGCGCCTGCGATCGAAAGGGCGCCCAGCCTTGCCCGCCAACCGGACGTCGTGACGGAGGACGCTGCCAATCCGGAGGCCAGCGCGAGGCCCAAAGCTGCCATCTGATAGAGAAACATTCGAAACGCATCGAGCCACAGCACCCCGCCCAACAGCACGGGAACGATCAGGACGGGTAGCGCGGCGAGAACAAAGGTGGCGGCGAAAACGGCCTGAGAGAGCGCCTTTCCAACGACGACATCGATCGGACGCAACGGGGTCAACATGAGGAGACCCAGGGTTCCCTCGCGCTTTTCCCTGCTGAGGCAGTCAGCGGTCAGGACGGGGGCGAGGAGCCAGATCGCGAGGAACAGGAGGCGGTTGAGTCCATAGAAGAACCCCCTCCCTCCGGTGCCCGGACCCGGTTCCGCCCGCTCCCACGCCAGCCACATTGCGGCCATGGTGAATCCGGCGCCCAGGATCCGGGTCCCGGAAAGGACCGGTCGGCGGGCGAGTTCACGAAGCTCGCGCTGGACGACCAACCACATTCATCAACCTCAGGTGGGTGTGGCGCTCCCCAGGGCAAATTGGCGGGAGGTTAGTTCCCGCCACACGGACGCAGATGCCGCGAAGGCAACCATCCCCTGGAGGGACGCTGGAAGCAGCCCCCAATCCAGCCGGGTCGCAATGAAAAAGGAGACGGCGGAATTTCCGGCGGCCAGCGGGGTTTCAAAAAAGAGCGGATTCATCGCGCCCTTCACAACCAAGGTCAGCAGCAGGGGCATTAACAGGGCCCAAAAACCCGTGCTGACGACGGCTGCAAGGAATGTCCGTGCGTGAAGCCCCCGCCAGAGTCCAATCCAGGGCAGTGTGAGCAGGGACGAGATGAGCCACCAATTCCAGCCAGTCCAGTCCACCCCCGCCCGTCGAAAGGCGCCTTCGGCATAGGCGACGAGAAACAGTTGGAGAACGACCGGTGGGAGAAACTCGCGAAGGTGGGAGCGGCATCGGCTTTGCAGGATCTGCCGCGGGGTCAACGGTGTGACGAGCAGCAACTCCAAAGTCCCGTTTTCCCGTTCGGCCCGGAATCCACCGGCGGCGCTAAACGTCATTCCCAGGAGAAGGAAGATTGGTACGGCGCTGGATCCCACGGAGAACTCCAGTCCGGTGAGACCTCCCATCCAGATGGCAATCACCGCGGAGAGCCAGCCCCACCGCGTCAACGCGGCGGCAACGGTTCGGTGTTGAAGCCACATCAGCGGATTGGCGTCCAGCCGCTGTCGTTGGCGGTTCCGGATCCACATCGGAAACAAAACGGGTGCGTTCAGCCTGCGCTGGAGTTTTTGCACTCCCGGGCGGGGTGGTTCCTCCTGCAAGGCGCGTTTGGTGCGAAGGGCCACGATACGCAATGCTCCCGAACCTAGCAGAACGGCAGCCGCGACGAAGGTCGCCAGACCCGCTCCCCACAAGGCCAGGACGCTGCCACGTGCCTCTGCGGCCAGCCGGGCCAGAACCTCCGGCAATGTTTCGGAATACGGAGAAGCAAATGGATTTCCGAATACGATCCCGGCGTTGTTGACGAGCCAGCCCTCCGCGGGAATGCGGTCCGTAGGGATCCAGCGCTGCAGGAGCGGGTAGAGCGCCCAGGTCAGGAACCCGGTCAGGACCAGTGTGCCCGTGACGAATACTGCTTCGAGGAGGAATGCCAGGGCTAGGGACCTTCGGAATTGGGTGGAAAAACTGCTGGCGACCAGACCCGCGGACAGGCCCAGGGCAAGAAGAATGGCCTGGAAGGTGACGACCGTCGCAATTTCCAGTCCGCTGACGCCGCCGACGAGCAATGGCACCGCCAGCACGGGGACGGGAGCGAGCCACAGGGTCAACGCCTTCAGCGCGTTGGCGGCGCACTTTCCAATGGCGATGGACAACGGAGTCAGTGGCGTGAGCCCCAGCAATCCGATCGTTGCTTCCCGACGTTCCCGCGCGAGGGAATCCGCAGTCAGCGCGGGAGCCAGCGCCAGCAGGGTCAGGGACAGCGCGCGATGAAGCTGGAGGAAGATCTCCGACCCACGCGAGGTGGAACTCCCCATGGGGCCAAACATCCGGAGACTTGGAGTCGGCGAATGGAGGAATGCCCACGCCAGGGCCACGACCAGAATTCCCGCCGCCGCGAGCCGCATGCGAAACAGGTTCGGGTTTCGGGCCTGCTCGCGAAGTTCCCGCTGAATGACGGGGTTCATGCGGGAGCGTCTCCCGGCTACTGGGTCTCCCCCTTGGTGACGCGAAGGAACACTTCCTCGAGTCCGATCTCGTCTTCCCGCAGTTCGAGCAGTCGAATTCCGCCCTTTACCAGAGTGTCGGCGATATAGCCGCCGTCCTCAACGGAGCCGGCCAACGTGACTTTCAACTGCCCGTCGATCGGCTCAATTCCGGCGGTCTCCGGGCGTTGAGCCAGGAGTTCGCGGGCCGTTTCGGCGGGGCCCGCGACGCGGACCCAGAAGGTGCGGGCATCCGATGCCGCGGCGTTCACTCCCTTGATGGGGCCTGCGTAGATCAACCGGCCGCGCTCGATGATGGCGCAGCGATTACACAGAGACTGCAGCTCCGAGAGGATATGGGACGAAATGATGATGGTTTTCCCCATCCGCTGCAGCTCCTGAAGGATGGCCATCATTTCAATGCGGGCCCGCGGATCGAGACCGCTGGCGGGTTCGTCCAGCAACAGAAGCGCGGGATCGTGAATCAGCACCCGGGCGAGCCCGAGGCGTTGTTGCATGCCCCGGCTGAGCGCTCCAATGAGCGCCCCCTTTTTCTCGCTGAGGCCGACCAGTTCCAGCACGTCTGCCACCGTCTTCTCACGCTGGGCGGCGGGGATCTTGTAGCAGGCTCCGAAGAAATCGAGGTACTCGGTGACCTCCATGTCCTTGTAGACCCCAAAAAAATCGGGCATGTAGCCGATCAAGTGGCGCACCCGGTCCGCGTCCCGGACCACGTCGTGACCCAGAATCTCCGCGCGTCCACTCGATGGCGTTAGAAAGGTGGCAAGGATTCGGAGCGTGGTGGTCTTGCCGGCGCCGTTGGAACCGATGAATCCAAACAGGTCACCGCGATTCACCGTGAGATTGAGAGAGCTCAGGGCCACCATGGAACCGAAGACCCGCGAAAGATCGTGGGTTTGCACGGCAGGGACTTCAGGCGTCGAACTCATAGAAGAATGCGTGAAAGGAAGGCCGCAGGTTCAATCGTTATCAGGTTGCCGCGTCCAATATCAGGGCTGGGGAACGGCGGAGACCACGAGCCGGAGCAGGGTGCCCTTGCGCGTGCGGAGGGTTTCAAATTGATTGAGAGGAGCGGTGAGGGTCGTGTCCGGCATCCATGCCAGGACCACGCGGTCACCCCTCCGCAGGATGGGCGCCAGGTCGAACCCGGCGGGCCAGACGTAACTGCCGTTCGGGGACTGAATATAGGACGGGAAGCTCGCCGCTGCGGACGCCTCGGGCCACTCGTCGATTGGCTTTTTTTCCCCTCCCCCGAAGGTTTGCTCTCGCTGACCGAGTGCGATTTGAAATCGGCCCTCCCATCCGGCCGTGAGGTCGGTCAACGGCGTTCCGGCACTCGGACGAAAGTCGACGGCCTGAACGCTGGAGGCGGGAAGTTCCGCCAATGGGATTACGCGATTGTCGCCGACAACCCACACCGGACCGAGCCGGCGTCCCGTGGAGTTGCGAATTTCCACTGCTCCATTGGGCAGTGTCCGGGCCTGCAAGGGGGCCGCCCCGGAGTCCTCCCAATCGGCGACGGTCATGGCACTGGTCCAAACCGGGACAAAGACCTCGGCGCCGAATCCGTGGGGACGTTCGGTGACGGTCATTCGGACCGGTTCACCCGCTGCTCCCCAGAGTCCGCGAAATTCGCCGCGAATCGTGGAATCCTGTAGGGAACTGCCCAGCGTGTAGGTCTCATTGGCCGGGGAATAAAGGCTGCCAAAGGTCCATCCCCGGAGCGCCGCCTGGCTCCCGTCCCCATGGGAAGGACGTCAACGACCTGAAGTTTGTTCCGCTCGTCTTGGCCGGCGCCCGGAGCTTGTATCCAATGAAATAGATCGGGAAGGAGAAGAGGACCACATACAGGGGAAAGGTGATCCACGTCAGCATGGGACGGTTGATCTTCCGCAACCACCACTGATCGAAGGGGCCAATCACCACGAGGTACGCAACCAGTAGGAGCAGCAGGAAACCCACGGGGAGTTTCTGGACCTGCCGAGTCTCCACCAGCGTGGCAAAGACACCGTCCAGTCCCCGTCCCCCAATGATGTTCCGGTCCCCGGCTTTCAGAAGGAGGGCAGGGACATCGGCAAGCCGGGCGAAGAACCAGGGCCGGAGCGTCCAGGACTTGAAGGGTTCGCGTTCTGGATTGAAGGACAACAGAACCACCTGGCCCCGACCGCGGGGCGCCTCGACGAACAGGGGCTTACCGCTTGCGGATACGGCGGCGCGGCCATCCCTCACGCGAAGAGCGATGATCGGTACGGTCGCCTGCGTAAAGCCGGAGTCCGCTGCGAGGGTGGAATAGGAATCCTGGCCGTCCGGGGTCCGGCGGTTTGGCCCCGGTGTCCGGACTCCTGCCATGGTCGGATCCGAGGCCTTAAACGCGAATTGGGGATTCCAGCTCCCGCGTCGAATCCAATCCTCCAATGCCGGCCCGATTCTTTCCTCACCGAGAGCCCCGATATCCGCCGGCATGAGGGACCGAAGCCAGGGAGTGGCATTGACGTCGGCAGCCTGATCCACCGCTACGATCAACTGTCCGCCCGCATGCACCCAGGCTTCAAGGGCTCGAACCTGGGGTTCCTTCAGTTCCAAGGCGCGAGCCGTGTTCAGGTAGAGGGAGTTTAAGCCCTCGAGGGCGATGGGATTGTCGGGAAACAACTCCGGTTGAAACCGGGCCACCCGGGGCTGCCAGCCGGATTGAGGCTGCTGAATCTCCGGAAATCCGGGTGCTCCGGAGAAACTCCCCGGGAGGGCGCCCATCAGGGGGATTTCCCAGCCCTGAACATTGACCCGCTTCCCGGACTGTTCGTCCCGAACCTTGCCCCGTTCATCGAGCAGGCGGCAGTCCACCGAAAGGAAGTTGCGGGAGACATTGAACAGCGGCACCGAGAAGCGTTTTCGGGTGTTGCTGGGCAGTTCCACCGGGACCCGGACGGCTCCCTGTCCCCCATTGATCTCCACCACCGCGTTGAACGAGGGGCCGTCATTGAGGACTTCAATGGCGACGGGGTACCACGTCCCGGCCCGGGCGGAGTTGTCGTATCCCGGGAACACGTCGAACTGGATCTTGCTCCAAGCCGTTCCGCTGACGCCCAATGCCAGACACCCGGCGAGGAAAGTAAACCAGGAACGGCGCTTGGGGATCATGACGGGGGACTTCGGACGCGGTATTTCTAGTGGCTGAACACCACTGGCGGCAAACGCGAATTACGGGAATGCCGTAACCAAACCGGTTGCCGTCGGTCCCTCTTTTCGGAAAAGTGGTTGGAGTCGCATGGATGAACCGGGAACGCAGGTGGCGGATCTCGTCACACGCACCCGGAACGGGGATGAGGCGGCGGCGAGCGCATTGGTGGCGCTTTTGACGCCACTTGTCGCCCGGATCGTCCGTTCGCATCTGCCCCGCCGGACCAGCGAGGAAGACCTAGTGCAAAGCGTGCTGATCAAAGTGTTTACGAGATTGGACCAGTTCCGAGGACTGGTTCCGTTGGAGCACTGGGTTGCCCGCATCAGTGTGAACACCTGCCGGCATGAGATTGCCCGGGAGTCCCACCGACCGGAGCTCCGTCATGCGGATCTCTCCGAGGAGCAGTGTGCGGTCCTGGAAAACCTTTCCGAGAGTGACGGGGAACTTCCCGTGGATCAGGGAATGGCCTCCCGCGAACTGGTCGAGCAGATGCTCGGGCAGTTGCGTCCCGAGGACCGTCTGGTGGTGACGCTGCTGCACCTCGAGGGGAGAAGCGTCGAAGAGATCAAGGTAATCACCGGCTGGAGCGGCCCGCTCGTCAAGGTCAGGGCGTTCCGTGCCCGTCGGAAAATGAAGCAGCATCTGGCCCAGTTAATGAAGGAACACCGAACATGAAGACACCGGATCAACCATTGGATCGGCTCCTTCGCGCAGCGTCCCGGGTGGGAACCGAATCCGTCCCTCCGCTTTCTTTTCCCGCGGAGGCAAGAGTCCTCGCGGCTTGGCGCCGATCCCGAGGGGACCGCATTCAGGCCGGGCTGGGCGTTTGGCTCCGGGCGGGTTTTGCCGGGGCCGTCCTCGTCGCGGCTGTTGCCGTTGCCGTCAGCTGGTCTGAGATCCGTCCCCGTGCCGTCGACGAATTTGCCGTTGCCGACGCGACCTTGTACGTCGCCGTAGCCCCATGAATCCCCCGACCCGAAAAACGATTCTGCTGTATCTCGCCGCCACGTTCGTCGTCGGCGCCGTGGCTGGTGGGGCGCTTGGATATGGCGCAGGTCGGCGCCCGGTGTTCCGGCCCTTCGACCGGGACGAGATGCGGGAAAAAATGTGCCAGCGGTTTACGACCGAACTCAGCCTTTCGCCGGACCAGCAAAAGCAGTTGGATCCCCTGATTCGACAGGGAATGGACGAAATGGATCAGGCGCACCGCGAGCATCGGGCCCGGCTCAAGGAGTTGATGAAACAGGGACGGGATCGGATGAACGCCATCCTGACCCCCGAACAGCGCGTGAAGTTTGACGCGATGGAGCGCGAACGAGAGAGCCGCATGCAGTCCAAGTCAAAGGGTCCCGGAGGACCGCCTTCCAGTCCACCGTCTCATTGAATTGAGAGACGGTCACGGGGTGTCTGGGCGGAGAATCGTCGGGGAATCCTGGTTTCAAGGTCCCGAACCTCATCCGTGTCACGAGGGTGCCGGCAGCGTTCAAAGGTTCCCCGTTTCCACACCTGACACGGTCCGCGACTTGCTTGTACCCGGGGAATGCGCAGGTTGAGCCTACCGATGCATGCCTTCCGACGCCTTCTGGCCCTTGCGGTTCTGGCCCTCGGACCTGGCGCGGTCGCCCGCTGCGCACCGGTGATCATCAACGAGATTCACCATTCTCCCGATGTCAAACAGGAGCGAGTGGAGTTTGTGGAGTTGTTCAATCCGGGGCCGGACACCGTGGCTCTCACCGGATGGCGTCTTGAAGACGCGGTCAACTACTCCTTTCCAACCGATGTGACGCTCTCTCCCGGAGGCTTTCTTGTGATCGCGGGCAACCCGGCGGCCTTGGAGCAGAAGTTTCAGATTTCCGGGGTGTTGGGTCCCTGGATCGGCAATCTGTCCGGCGGCGGAGAACGTCTCCGTCTCCGGGATGGGACGGGTGGGTTGGTTGACCAAGTGGACTACGGATCCGGATTCCCCTGGCCCACGGTGGGGGATCCCCCTGGATACTCCATCGAATTGATCCATCCGGATCTCGACAACGCGCTCGGCGGAAATTGGCGCGCTTCGGTTTTGGGGAACGCCGCGACGACGGTGGAGCCGCTTTTTGAGGCCGGGTCGAACTGGAATTACTGGAAGGGTTATACGGCCCCCCCGTCGCTCTGGAGAGACCTCGATTTCGACGACTCACTCTGGCTCAGTGGCCGAGCTCCGATCGGATACGACCCGGATATTGCCCTATCCACACCTCTCGGGGACATGAGGGGCGGGTACACCCAGTTTTTCCTGCGCGGAAGTTTCGAGGTCAATGGAGCGAGCCGGATTTCGGCACTTCGTCTGGAGGCCCTGTTTGATGACGGTTTCAAACTCTGGGTCAACGGCACCCTCGTTTTTTCGTCCGCCATGCCCGACGGGGAAGTTTCCGTGGGAGATGTCG
Organism: Verrucomicrobiota bacterium; assembly: GCA_046346705.1. Taxonomy (GTDB): domain Bacteria; phylum Verrucomicrobiota; class Verrucomicrobiia; order Limisphaerales; family UBA9464; genus UBA9464. Next base: position 130,578 of record JAXMHR010000010.1, read on the forward strand.
CCTCCGGCAGCGCCCGCGAGAACAACAATTTCCAACGTTTCGAGGCTCCGATTCCTCCCGGGACACTCAGGGAAGGGAGGAACGTGGTTGCCGTCCAGGTGGCAAACATCAGCTTGGGAAACAGTTCCGATGCATTTTTTGACGCCCGTCTGGCGGGAATATCGGGGCCGACCGGCCGCGGACCCTCGCCGGGTCGAACGAACGTCGTGGACGCCACCAATGCGCCGCCGGCCGTTCGTCAGGTTGTCCATCTCCCGAATCAGCCTCGGTCCGGAGACCTCGTCCGCATCACCGCCCGAGTCACCGACCCCGATGGCGTGGATTCGGTCCGCCTCCAGTATCAGGTCGTCGAACCCGGCCATTACATCGAACGGAACGATGCCGGATTCAACGACGGTTGGAGCACTGTGGCGATGACTCCGGATGCGGGAGGAGATGGCATCTATTCGGCGGAGCTGCCCTTGGCCGTCGTGCATCATCGAAACTTGATCCGATATCGGATCGAGGCACGGGACCGACTCGGGAACCTCGGAGTATCCCCCGTCTCGGACGATCCTCAGCCCAACTTCGCCCTGTTCTGTTATGATGGTGTTCCGGCATGGACCGGTGCCGTCCGCCCCGGCGCGGCGGGTGCGGAGGGGATTTCCTTTACCGTCGATGCCAAGGAAATGAACCGGTTGCCGGTTTATCACCTCATCGCACGCAGGGAGTCGGTCGAAGCCTCGACCTGGCGGGATCGGTCCCACGGAGACGAGTATTTTTGGACAGGGACCCTCGTTTACGATGGAGAGGTTTACGACCACATCCGGTTTCGTCCCAGAGGCGGGGTCTGGCGGTATGCCATGGGAAAGAACATGTGGAAGTTTGATTTCAATCGCGGGCATGAATTCCGGGCCCGCGACAACTGGGGACGAAAGTTCTCCACCTCGTGGACCAAGCTCAACCTGGGAGCCTCCATCCAGCAGGGCAACTTCAACCACCGGGGCGAGCAGGGGATGTTTGAAAGTGTCGGGTTTCGACTCTTCCAATTGACGGGAGTTCCGGCCTCCCACAGCGCATTTGTTCAATTTCGAATCGTGGATGCCCCCGGGGAATCCCTTCCGGACAACCAGTACGACGGTGACTTCTGGGGAGTCTATCTCGCCGTGGAACAGTTGGACGGGCGTTTTTTGGACGAGCACAACCTTCCCGACGGGAACTTTTTCAAAATGGAGGGCGGATTCGGTGAACCGAACAACCTTGGCCCCGACGGCCCTGTGGATTCCTCCGATCTCCGGGCCTTCCTCGACCGGGCGTATCCCGCATCGAACGCGGATCTTCCGGATACCTGGTGGCGCACGAATCTCAATCTCGAGGCCTACTTCAGTTATCAGACGGTGGTCCAGGGGATCCACCACTACGATATCGCCGATGGTAAGAATTACTTTTACTACCATCATCCGATCGATGGCCGTTGGACAGTGGTTCCGTGGGATTTGGATCTGACCTGGGCCAACAACATGTACCGGAGCGGTGTCACGGGAGGCGACGAGCCGTTCAAGAGCCGGGTTCTCTCCAACTTCGGCCCCAATCCGGCCCGCCCCGACCTGGTGCGGGAGTTTCGAAATCGTGTTCGGGAAATCCGCGACCTTCTCTGGAATGAAGACGAGGCATTCCGCTTGATCGACGAATATGCGCTTCGCCTGAAAGGTGCCGCATCTTCCACGCTTCTCGACGCCGACCGGGCGCAATGGGATTTCAATCCGCTGATGACCAACACCGCCCTCGTGAACCTGGACAAGGCGGGGCAGGGGCGCTTCTACCAGTTTCCCGGAGAGCCGGGGGTTCCCCGGCGCTTCGAAGGGGCCGTCCAGTTGATGAAGAACTACGTCCTGTATCGGGCGACCAACGCCAGTTTTTCCCTGGATACAATGGCCGACGAACCGGGAATCCCATCGGCACCCGTCGTCACAGATGCGGGGCCTTCGGGGCATCCCTTGAATCGTCTCGGATTCGGAATCGAACCCTATCAAGGCGAGGGCTCCTTTCGGTCGGTGCAATGGAGGGTTGCCGAGATCAGCCGCCCAGGCCATCCGGCAACCACGTCCCTCGAGCCGATGCACTACGAAATGGAAGCCGTGTGGCAGAGTCCGGAGATCGTGGAGTTGGGTTCCCGATTCCAGATTCCGGGAGACACGCTCCGGGTTGGTCATTTGTACCGCGTGCGGGCCCGATTCATGGATAAGGCCGGCCGCGCAAGTCATTGGTCAAATCCGGTGGAGTTTACGGCCGGAGAACCGGAGGGATCGGCCGATTTGGTGCGGGACCTCGAGCTCACGGAGGTGATGTACAATCCGTCGCCGGAAGGCTTCGAGTTCGTGGAACTGCACAACCGAAGCTCCACGGGAACACTGGCTCTCGAGGGTGTCGCCTTCACGTCCGGGATCGACTTTGTATTCCCGGCTGGAAGCCGGCTGGGGCCGGGCGGCTATGCGTTGCTGATCCGGTCGTCCGACGTGACGGGGTTCCGCCGTTGGCATGGTCTCGCTGATTCGGTACCCGTGTATGGGCCCTACTCAGGGGGACTCGATAATGGGGGGGACCATCTGGTGCTTCAGACCGCGGCTGGTGGTGCCGAAATCCTGCATGTGACGTATCAAGACACCGCTCCCTGGCCAACCGGTGCGGACGGGCAGGGATTCTCGTTGGTCCCCAGGATCGGGGGGCCGCCCAGCCTGGATGATCCCTTGCATTGGCGTGCGAGCACGGAGCTCAAGGGATCTCCGGGACAGCCGGATCCGGAACCAGTACCGCGCGCCATGTCCTACTCCGTTTCGGCGGCGGGTCTCGAAATCGAATTCGTCACCCGTCCCGCCGTGCCGTGGTCGCTCGAATTTTCCGATACCCTGGGGCGCTGGCGGCACATTTCGGACCACTCCGGTTCCGCAAAAGTTTCAGTTCCGATCCCGGAGGACACGGGCGTCCGATTTGTTCGCGCCGTCCCGCGAGTACCTTGATTTCCCAGGGCCCCGTGGCGGGAACACGTGCATGAAGCGTTCCGAATGACATCGGAATGCGGCTCGGTTAGAGTCAGGGTCCATTGAACGTTTCCCAGCTCAAACCGGCACCTTCAAGACCTGACCGCATTCCTTCCATGCCCCCCGGGGTCCGCGTGACTACGCTGCCCAATGGGCTTGAAGTGATCCTCCGGGAGGACCGCAGTTCCCCGGTCGCCAGCGTGCAGGCCTGGTGCCGGGCGGGAAGCGTGGACGAAGGCCGTTGGATTGGTGCGGGGTTGTCCCATGTGTTGGAGCACATGCTGTTCAAGGGGACCACGACGCGGGGTGGTGGGCGCATCGATCAGGAAGTGCAGGGGGCCGGAGGCTACATGAACGCCTTCACCTCCTTTGATCGAACGGTGTACTACATCAACGTGCCGAATACGGGCGTGCGGATCGCCGTGGACATTGTCTGCGACATTTTTCAGAACGCGACCTTGCCCGCGGACGAACTGGTGAAGGAACTGGACGTCATCCGAAGGGAAATGGACATGGGGAATGACGACCCAGGTCGGCGTTCGAGTCGGCGTCTTTTCGAGACCGCCTTCACGCGCAGTCCGTATCGGTTTCCAATCATCGGCCTCCCCGACATTTTCAACCGGGTCACCCGGGAGGACCTTGTCGCCTACTACACTGAAAAGTACTCCCCCAATAATTGTTTCATCGTGGTGGTGGGGGATTTCCGGGCCGAGGAGGTGCTGGCCCAGATCACCGCGGCGTTCAGCGGTTCGACCGCCCGTGCGGTACCGGCGGCGGGTCCTGTTCTGGAGCCCGTGCAGACCGCTTCGCGCGAGGTGTTGGAGGAGGCTCCTGTTGAGCTCGGCCATTTTCACATGGCGTGGCACATCCCCGAGCCAAGGCATTCGGACATCGTCGCCCTCGACGTCCTGTCGACACTGCTGGGCAGCGGCAGAAGCTCGCGACTGTATCAGGCCGTTCACGAACAGGCCGGCCTGACCCATTCCGTCAGCGCCTGGATTTACTCACCTGGCCTTGAGGGGCTATTCGGAATCTCCGCGGTCTGTGATGGCGACCGTTTCGGTCCGGCGCGGGACGCCATCCAGGCAGAGGTGGAGCGCATGAAAATGAAATTGGTCTCTCCGGCCGAGTTGGGGAAGGCCGTCAAACAATTCACTGCGGGGATGCTTTCGACGCGGAAGACCATGGAGGGTCAGGCCATGGATTTGGGCTCAAACTGGGTTCTCGCGAACGACCTTGGGTTCAGCGAGCGCTACCTTGCTGCAGTGGGCCGGTTGACCCCGGAGGATTTGCAGAGGGTGGCGTGCAAGTATCTCACCGAAAACAATCGGTCAACCTACGCCCTGCTTCCCCGGGGCTCCGCGCCAAAGGTTGAAGTCTCTGTCGCGACCTCGATCGATCATCCGGTCCGGAAGTTTGAGCTGGGGAACGGACTCCGGCTTCTGGTGAAGGAGGATCATCGGCTCCCCTTCGTTGAGTTTCGTGCGGCGGTGGGGGGTGGCATTCTCTCGGAATCCCCCCAGAACAATGGTCTCACCGCGCTGATGTCCCGGATGCTGGTCAAGGGCACGGGAAAGCGGACAGCGGAGGGATTGGCGAACGAGATCGAGAGCCTTGGAGGCAGTCTCGATCCGTATTCCGGCAACAACAGCTTTGGAATCAGCGCGGAGGTGCTTCGGGACGATTTCGCAGCCGGATTGAATCTTGTGGCAGATGTCCTGCAAAATCCGCTGTTTCCGGAAGGCCCTCTGGAACGGGAGCGCACCACGCAGCTTGCCGGCATCCGGGGACAGCGGGACCAGTTGTTATCGTCCGCGTTCCAGGCCATGCGACGCGGCCTTTTTGGGGAGCACGGGTACGGTCTGGATGTGGCCGGCACGGAATCCAGCGTTTCAAAACTGACCCGGGAGGATCTGGTTCGGCATCACCAGCGTTTGGTGCTTCCCAACAATACCGTCCTCGCCGTCTTTGGAGACGTGGATGCCGATGCCGTGCTCGCCGCGGTTCAACAGGAACTCGGGAGCTGGAGCCGAGGGGAGGGCCTTCCCGTGTTGTCCGATGTCGCGGCACCAAAGAGCCCCACCCGAAAAGAAGAGAGCCGGGATAAGGAGCAGGCGGTCATCGCCCTGGGGTTCCGGGGCACCACCCTGGAGTCCCCGGACCGGTACGCGCTGGAGTTGCTACAAGAGGCTTGTTCCGACATGGGCAGCCGCCTTTTTCTTCGCATCCGGGATGAACTGGGGCTGGCGTACTATGTTGGTGCGTCCCATCTGGCGGGCCGTACCCCTGGATACTTCGCGTTCTATTGTGGCACCTCACCTGGACAGTGTTCCCAGGTGGAGGTGGAACTGCTCGCTCAGGCGGAGCGACTTCGTTCCGAAGGGTTGTCCGCAGAGGAGCTCGAACGCGCCAAGGCCAAGGTGATCGGTCAGAAGAAAATCGCCCGGCAGGACCTCGGCCAGCTGGCCCTCGCCTCGGCATTGGACGAATTGTACGGACTAGGATTCGACCATGGCGACCAGGATGATGCGCGGTTCTCCGCCGTGAGCTTGGACGACATCCGGCGCGTAGCCGCCGCATACCTCCGCCCGGAATGCGCGTCCGTTGCGGTGATCCGCGGACAGCCTTCAGGCACCTAAACCTCGCCCGTAGCCACCCGGCAACAGGGTCAAGGCACCGACCGGGGAAGCACCAGGACGGCGTTGGTGGGAGCTGGACAAACCTGCTGGCAGACCGTGCACCCGTTGCACATTTCTGCGATGATGATCGGGAGACCGGCATCCAACACCAAGGCCCCCGGGACCGGGCAATGATCCAGGCAGGTGCGGCATCCCTGGGTCAGGGCCACACAATCGCGGCCGCGGATGATCGCCACCCGAGTGGCATCGGGCCTTGGAACCGGCGCGGGTTTGGGACGCAGCGGCTGAAGCGGCCGGGCGAAGAGCCGGAACAGATTTCGTCGGGATACGTCGCTCAATGGATGCCTTTCCGGGTTCAGGTTCCGGATTCGCCCAAACGCCGTAACACTTCCTCCAGTAAATGTTGGTGACAGTCGTCCACCGGGGCGGCGGCCGTGTCGATGACGATTTCCCTCTCCTGCGGCCGGGGTGCTTCGAACGGGTAGTCGATCAGGTGGTTCAGTTTCCCCGCACGTGCCTTTTGATAGAGACCCTTGGGATCCCGGCGTAGGCATTCTTCCAGCGGAGCCTCGACAAAGACCCAGGTCACATGGCTGCCCAGCACCCGCTGAACGAGATCCCGCTGCTCGTATTCGGGCGCCATGGTGGCCACGATGGCGGTGATGCCCTGTTCGGAAATCAGGCGGGCAACCTCGGCCACCCGACGATGATTCTCCGTCCTCGAACCGGGAGTGAATCCCAAATCGGAACTCAGACCCGAGCGGGCCAGATCCCCGTCGATGAATACGACCGGCCGATTGCGCTCGCGGAGATCCCGACAAAGGAGGTTAGCGAGCGTCGTCTTGCCGGCGCCGGAGCGTCCGAAAAGCCAGAACACAGTTGCCACCGGCTGAGCCTTTCAAACACGGCTTTCGGTGACAACGCGGAAACCTGGTGCAGTCATTCCCCACTTCAATCCCGCAGCACGTGGCAGTTGTAGCCGTCCGGATTCTTGAGGAGATAGTTTTGGTGGTATTCCTCGGCCGGGTAAAAGGTCGAAGCCTCGGTGATCTCGGTCACGATGGGCTTCCTGAAGCGTCCGGATCCCCCAAACTCGCCCCGAACCTGTTCCGCCACCGCACGCTGTTCCGGACTGTTGACGAAAATGGCGGAACGATACTGGGTGCCGACGTCGTTGTGCTGGCGGTTCAAGGTTGTGGGATCATGCATCCGGAAGAAGTACCCGAGCAGTTCGGAAAAACTCAGCCGTGCCGGGTCGAATTCAATCTGGATTGCCTCGGCGTGTCCGGTGCGGCCGGTGCACACCTGCTCATAGGTGGGATTGGGAATCGATCCACCCGTGTAACCCACCACCGTGTTCAGGACACCGGGAATCTTTCGAAGGATTTCCTCCATTCCCCAGAAGCATCCACCCGCCAGGACCGCCGTCTCCGATTTTACGGGAGCATCGGGCGAGGGAAGGTGCCCCCCCGCGATGAACGGGCCGAGGAGGGACGCGTATCCTTCGGCAGCCATCTTCTCCACGGGCACAAAGCGGAGCGACGCCGAATTGATGCAGTACCGTTGACCCGTCGGAGCCGGACCATCGTCAAACAGATGCCCGAGATGGGAGTCCGCCTTTCCGGACCGCACTTCGGTTCGGACCATTCCAAATTCGCGGTCCTCCTTCTGAAGGAGTTCGGTGCCGGCCAGAGGTTGCGTGAAGCTCGGCCAACCGGTGCCCGAATCGAACTTGTCCAGGGAGCTGAACAGAGGTTCCCCGGAAACCACATCCACATAGATGCCGGGCTTCTTGTTGTCCCAATAGGCATTCTGGAAGGGGGGTTCGGTCCCGCATTGCTGGGTCACATGGAATTGTTCCGGGGTGAGTCGTCGTTTCAGTTCGGCGATTTCTGGCTTTTGCGGTTTGCTCATGGAGGCGAATTTCGATTCAGGCTCCTTCGGAACAACCGGCGAGTCCGAGAGGAACAGGATTCCGGCAGCCGTTCCAAGGGCTGCGATAAGGAGAACGGGCGGCAGTCGTTTCATGGTGCGCCGTCCCGGGGACTCAACCCCCGAAACAGTCTCAGGGCAAGTAGGCGAAACGGGCGATTCCTTACACGGATCCGGTTCACCCCGTGAAACGGGCAGCTCACCCCAGGAACCCTTGCCGTCCCGGGCGGGTCGGTGGTTAGTTTCCCAGGAAGTCCCCAATGAATTCCTCCCCAGGTGCCTCCACTCCGGCGCGGAAAAAGTACGTTCGCGCGGTCGGTCCACGGCTGCGGATCCTGCTGGTGGCCGTCTTTGCCCTGTTCGCGTTGCTCGGAGCCAATTCCGTTTACCTGAGCAGCATCACGTTCCTGAACTGGCTGGAACGGGACAAGGGGGTCACCTACGAAAACTATTTCTATCAGTTCCAATTCCTCGCCCACCTGGGCCTTGGGCTCCTGATCGTTCTTCCAGTCATTATCTTCGGGATCATCCACATTCGTAATTCCCACGACCGTCCGAATCGGAGGGCGGTCCGCGTGGGATACGCCCTTTTTGTGGTCTCCCTGGTGCTGCTGTTCACGGGAGTGGCCCTGACCCGGATTGAAGGATTTGAACTCAAGAATCCGAACCTTCGCTCGGCCAGTTACTGGCTTCACGTCCTGACACCGTTCATGTGCGTCTGGTTGTACGTCCTGCACCGGTTGGCCGGTCCGAGGATCCGGTGGAAGGTGGGACTATCCTGGAGCGCGGCCGCGGCCGTTCTGGCCATTGGAATGGTTGCCCTGCACAAGCACGATCCCCGTCGATGGAATGTCCAGGCACCGCGGGAGGGGGAAAAGTACTTCCAGCCCTCCAGTGCCCGCACCGCCAGCGGAAATTTCATTCCCGCCAAGACGGTGATGAACAATGAATACTGCCTCCAGTGTCATCCGGATTCCTACAAGTCATGGTTCCATTCGTCCCACCATTTTAGCTCCTTCAACAACCCGGTGTACCTGTTTGCGGTCAATGAAACCCGGCGTGTTTCGCTGCAGCGGGACGGAACGGTCCAGGCGTCGCGTTGGTGCGCCGGATGTCACGACCCCGCGCCCTTCTTCAGCGGTGCGTTTGACGATCCGAAGTTCGACATGACGAACCATCCGACCGCGCTGGCCGGGATCACCTGTACCGTGTGCCACTCCATCACGTCCCTGGAGGGAGGGAGCCATGGCACCATCGGGAACGCCAATTTCACAATTGAGGAACCCATCCACTATCCGTTCGCGTTCGAGCCCACGAATTCGTTTTTGTTTTTCCTGAACAAGCAATTGGTGAAGTCGAAGCCGACGTTCCACAAGCAGACCTTCCTGAAGCCGCTCCACAAGACGCCGGAGTTCTGCTCCACGTGCCATAAGGTGGGAATTCCCTATGCCGTCAACCATTACAAGGAGTTCCTCCGCGGTCAGAATCATTACGACACCTATCTGCTCAGCGGGGTTTCCGGGGTCAACGCCCGCAGCTTCTACTATCCGGACCAGGCAAAGCTCAACTGCGCGGAATGCCACATGCCGTACCAGAAGTCCGACGAGTTCGGCGCACGGTTCCATGGGACGAACAATTTCCTGGCCCTTCACGACCACTTTTTCCCGGCGGCCAACACCGGCCTGGCAAAAATCCTCGGAGACGAGGCGTCGGTGAAGCGGCATGAGGCCTACCTCAAGGACTGCATCCGGGTGGACCTTTTCGGCGTCAAGACCGGAGGGACCATTGATGGACCGTTGGTGGCTCCCCTGCGGCCGAACGTCCCCAAACTGCGTCGCGGACAGACCTATCTCCTCGAGGCGGTCGTCCGGACCCTGAAACTGGGACATCCCCTGACCCAGGGCACCGTCGATTCCAATGAACTGTGGTCGGACGTTGCGGTGAAAACTCCCGATGGAAGGGAAGTGGGGAGGAGCGGTGCCCTGGGGTCCCATGGCGAAGTGGATCCCTGGTCGCACTTCCTCAACGTGTACATGCTGGACAAGGATGGGAATCGCATCGACCGGCGCAATCCCCAGGACATCTTCACGCCGCTTTACAACAATCAGATTCCGCCCGGAGCGGCCCACGTGCTCCATTACAAATTCACCGTGCCCGAGCATCAGGTCGAACCCTTGACCGTCGAGGTGAAGGTCCAGTACCGCAAGTTCGACACGATCCTGATGAACTATGTGTATGGGGACGGCTATACAAATGGCCTTCCGTTCCAAATCACCAACACCCTTCCGATCACCACGCTGGCGAGCGACCGTCTGACGTTTGAAGTGGAGGGCGGAGCCCCCCTGTCGTCGACGAACGCACCTTCGGGCATTCCGCCGTGGCAGCGGTGGAATGATTACGGGATTGGTCTTTTCCTGAAGGGCGACAAGGGCAGCGAGAAGGGGGAGTTGGTCCAGGCGGCGGCAGCCTTTTCCCAAGTGGAAAGTCTTGGGCGCGCCGACGGGCCATTGAACCTGGCCCGGGTCCATTTCAAGGAGGGACGACTCAACGACGCCGTCGCAGCCCTCCAGCGGGCCAACGACACCAATCGATTCAATCCGCCCGGCAATCGGTGGACAATCGCCTGGTTGAATGGGCTGGTGGACAAGCAAAACGGGCGCCTCGACCAGGCCATTGCCGCATTCACCAGCATCCTTGAGGACCGCTATCCGGAGTTGGATCGCCGGAAACTGGATTTCAGCCGCGACTACGAAGTCATCAACGAATTGGGACAAACCCTCTACGAACGGGCCAAGGCCGAACGGGGAAATCCGGAACGCCAGCGGGAACTGCTCCTCTCCGCGGTGAAGCGGTTTGAATCGACGCTGGCAATCGACTCCGAAAACGTCACGGCCCATCACAATCTCACCCTTCTGTACACTCAATTGGGGGACCCGGTGAAGGCAGCCGAGCACCGGGCGTTGCATGAAAAATACCGGGTGGACGACAATGCCCGGGATCGGGCGGTGGCGGCGGCGCGCCTCCGGGATCCCGCAGCGGATCACGCTTCGCAGGCTATCGTGATCTACGACCTGCAGCGTCGCACCTCCGGCATGAACGCTGTGGCTTCCCGGAGCACGGCGGCACCGCGCTGACCCCCCAGAACGTCGGAATCCTTTCATGAAGCCTCCCGAACATGGTCCGGACGACAATGAAGAACTGGTCTATACCGACGACGCCATCGTCGGTCGGGCCTTCCGCTGGTCGGCCATCGCCCTGATTGCCCTGATCGCGGTGGGTGGCGGTGCGTACTGGGTATTGCGTCCGCGTCCTGCGCCGGCGCCGACCCGGGTGACGCGGTTGACGGCGCCCGAAACCGCTGCAAAGCCTGCGGCGCCGGTCCCCAATGCCCGCTTTACCGACATCACCGAATCCGCAGGAATCCGCTTCCGTCACGATAACGGAGCCTACGGCGAGAAACTCCTTCCCGAAACTATGGGGAGTGGAGCGGCGTTTCTGGACATGGACGGGGACGGAGATTCCGACCTCCTTTTCGTAAACTCCACCACCTGGCCAGGACACGAGGCAGCGGGCGGGAAGCCGTCGACCGCTGCCCTGTATCAAAATGATGGCACGGGGAAATTCACCGACGTGACGGCGGGATCGGGATTGGATGTCCCCCTATACGCGATGGGCGTGGCGACGGGCGACTATGACAACGATGGTCTTCCCGATGTCCTGATCACCACGGTTGGCGGGGCGCGCCTGTTCCACAACGAGGGTCATGGAAAGTTCACCGACGTGACGGCGTCCGCGGGCGTGGGGGGGGATCCGAAGGATTGGAGCACCGCGGCGACCTTTTTCGACATGGACAACGACGGCGACCTGGACCTGTTTGTTGGGAATTATGTTCGCTGGTCTCGGGACATCGACGCCCAGGTGGGATACAAGATCGATGGCACGCATCGGGCGTATGGTCCGCCAATGAACTTCCAAGGCGCCTTTCCCCGGTTGTACCGCAATGATGGCCGGGGGAAGTTTACCGACGTGTCCGCCGCCTCCGGGGTCCAGGTGAAGAACCCCTCCACCGGGGTTCCGATGGCCAAGACGCTCGGGGTGTCCCCGATGGACGTCGATGGTGATGGATGGACGGATCTCGCCGTGGCCAACGACACGGTTCAGAATCTCCTGTTCCGGAACAAGCATGATGGGACTTTTGAAGAGGTCGGGGCGTTGAGCGGATTTGCCTTCGACAGCTACGGGAATGTCCGGGGAGCCATGGGCATCGATGCCTGCCGATTCACCAAGGATGGAAGAATTGGATTCGCCATCGGCAATTTCGCCAACGAAATGACGGCCCTCTGCGTATCCCAGCCCACTCCCGGCGGAAGTGCCCACCCACTCTTTGCGGATGAGGCCATCGGTTGGGGAATTGGCGGGCCCAGCCGGGATCCCTTGAAGTTCGGCATCTTCTTTTTCGACTATGATCTCGACGGCCGTTCGGACCTCCTCAGTGTCAACGGGCACCTTGAGGAGGAGATCAGTAAGATTCAGAACGGACAACGCTACCAGCAGCCGGCGCAACTGTTCTGGAATGCCGGGGACTCCGGTTTCACTCCGGTTCAAGGCGAGCAGGCGGGTCCGGATATTTTCCGGCCCCTCGTTGGACGGGGGAGCGCCTATGCGGATATCGATGGAGATGGAGATCTCGACGTCGTGTTCACCCAGGCGCAGGGCGCCCCGTTGCTGCTGCGGAATGACCAGGCCCTGGGGAATCATTTCGTTCGGCTGAAACTGTCGGGATCTTCATCGAATCGGGACGCCGTCGGCGCGCGGGTAAAGTTGACGGCCAATGGCGAATCCCAATGGAGGGATGTCACTTCGACCCGCAGCTACCTGAGTTCGAGCGAACTACCCGTGACTTTTGGACTGGGTAAGGCAACGACTGTTGAAGGGGTCGAAATCATCTGGCCCGGAGGAAAACAACAGAAGTTGGATGGAATTCCCCTGGATCGTCTGTCCGTGGTTCAGGAACCGAAATAGCCCAACGAGCCTGGTCTGGTCTCGGGATGGGTCCCCGTACCTCCGGGTAGAAATTGGAGCCCATCGCCCGATGTTTTCCGATTCCCTTCGAATCGTGAAAACAGCGGCTTCGTCGGGTACCTGCGCTTGCCTCCGAACGGGTTTCGAGGGTAAGAATGGGGAGTACAGCTCCCCAGAATCCTTTTCCGGAAGTCTCCATGTTGACGATCCTAGGATCCAAACCGGCCGGCAGCGCCTATTGCGACGGCATTTCGCGTCGCAATTTCCTGCGGGTGGGAGCCTTGGGGTTGGGGGGACTTGCCCTGCCTGGCGTGCTGCAGGCGGAGTCGTCGGTTGGAATCAGGAGTGCCGGCAACGGGCACAAGGCGGTCATCATGATTTTCCTGCCGGGAGGGCCATCCCATCAGGACATGTTCGACCTCAAGCTGGACGCGCCCTCGGAGGTCCGGGGGGAGTTTAAACCAATCCCGACCAACGTCCCGGGGATCCAGATTTGTGAGCACCTTCCCCGATTGGCCCGACTCGCTGACAAATACACGGTGATCCGGTCCGTCGTGGGAATGGAGGATCGACACGAATCATTCCAGTGCTACACCGGCCGCCTGAACCGCAATCAACCTCCCGGGGGGTGGCCCTCGATGGGTTCGCTTTTGACTCGGGTCCAGGGTGCCGGGGACCCTTCATTGCCCGCCTTCGTGGGGTTGGCTCCTAAAATGGGGCATGTGCCTTGGTCGGACAACGGCGTTGCCGGGTTTTTGGGGCCTGCCTGCGCTCCCTTTGAGATCAACAAGGGAGGGGGCAAGGACGACATGGTCTTGAACGGAATCACCCTCGACCGGCTTTCCGATCGACGGTCGCTCCTCACGGCCTTGGATACTTTCCGGCGCGAGGTGGATGTCGGCGGCCAGATCGCTGGATTGGATGCCTACACGCAGCAGGCGTTCGGAATTTTGACGTCGAGCCGAATGGTGGAGGCCTTGGATTTCCGTCGGGAGGATCCCCGCGTGATTGAGCGATACGGCAAGGGAGATCCGAAGAACCGGGATGACGGTGCCCCCAAGCTGATGGAGCACTTTCTGGTGGCCCGACGACTGGTCGAGGCGGGAGTCCGGTGTGTAACCCTGGCGTTCAGCCGCTGGGACCATCACGGCGACAACTTTGGAGCGCTGCGACAGGATCTTCCCCTGCTGGATCAGGGATTGAGCGCGCTCATCCAGGATCTGCAGGATCGGGGGCTCGACCGGGATGTCACGGTCCTTGTGGCGGGAGAGTTTGGTCGGACGCCCACCATCAACAAGGATGGCGGACGCGACCACTGGCCCCGGGTCAGCTTTGCGTTGATGGCGGGTGGTGGTCTCAAACACGGCCAGGTCATCGGTTCAACCGACCGACTGGGGGGGGAAGCAGCGTCCCGTCCCGTCACCTTTGGAGAAATCCATGCCACCGTTTACCACGCGCTCGGACTTGATGTGAACAAGGTGACCATCAACGACCTGACCGGACGACCCCAATTCCTGGTTCCGGATGGCTGCCAACCCATGAAGGAATTGGTGGGATGAATCCGACGCTCCCTTTCCCCGATCCATACCCATGCTGACCATCCCTGGACAGGCGGCCCGATTTTGCGACGGCGTGACCCGCCGAAACTTCCTTCGCATCGGTGCATTGGGCATGGGAGGCATCGCCATCCCGCAATTGCTCCGCGCCGAGACGGCTTCCGGGCTTCGTTCGGGCCAGAAGGCGGTGATCATGGTCTACCTGCCGGGTGGACCGCCCCACCAGGACACCTTTGATTTGAAGATGGAGGCGCCGGCGGAGATCCGCGGCGAATTCAAGCCGATTCCGACCAACGTCCCGGGGACGCAGATCTGCGAATTGCTGCCGCGGCTCGCGAAGATCACCGACCAGTACACCATCGTCCGCTCCATCGCTGACGCCGTGGACGACCACTCGGACTTCATGTGCCAGACCGGACGCCGAAAGGGAAACCAGCCTCCGGGGGGGTGGCCAACGATGGGCGCCACAGTATCCCGGGTGCTCGGTCCTGCCGATCCGGCCGTCCCTGCCTTCGTGGGGCTCGAACCCCGGATGCAGCATCGCCCCTATAACGCGGCGACCGCAGGCTATGCCGGAGTCTCCCACGACGCCTTCCGGCCCGCGGCCGATGCGAAGGGGGACATGGTCCTCAATGGCATCACCACGGATCGCCTGAGCGACCGCCGGGCCCTGTTGACCGCCTTCGATCGGTTCCGTCGGGACGTGGATTCATCGGGATTGATGGCCGGATTGGATGGATTCAACCAACAGGCCTTCGGGATGCTGACCTCCAGCCGGTTGCTTCAGGCCCTAGACTTGAAGAATGAGGATCCCCGGCTGCTGGAGCGCTATGGCAAGGGAGACGCAAAGGTGCATGGCGATGCCGCGCCGATGCTGAATGAGCAATTCCTGGTGGCCCGGCGTCTGGTGGAGGCCGGAGCCCGATTTGTGACGGTGGCGTATGGGTTCTGGGATTATCACGGCAACAACTTCGGGAACGCCCGAAATGATCTTCCGATGCTCGATCAGGGACTGAGTGCCCTGTTTCAGGACTTGAAGGACCGGGGTTTGGATCACGACGTCAGCGTCGTCGTCTGGAGTGAATTCGGCAGGTCCCCGACCATCAACAAGGACGCGGGACGCGATCACTGGCCGCGGGCGAACTGTGCACTGCTTGCGGGAGGTGGAATGAAGATGGGACAGGTCATCGGGGCGACCGACCGGCTTGGGGGCGAACCCAGCGAACGGCCGGTTCTGTTCGGGGAAATTTTCGCAACCCTTTATCACACGCTCGGAATCGACGTGAACAAGGTGACTATTCCCGATTTGACAGGGCGTCCCCAATTTCTGGTGCCGGACGGATGTCAGCCCATGAAGGAGTTGGTGGGATGAAAAGGAATTCGATGGCTCGCGTTTTTCGGCCGAGCGCCTTCTGGCTTTTGCTGCTCGGAACAGGCCTATGCTCCGCCCTGCCGAATGGAGCTGCAGCGCCGCTCTCCATCCAGTTCCGATCGGGCGCGACCAACCTGTCTCTGAACTCGGCGGATGCCCACCAGCAATTGCTGGCCACCGGGGCGGGGGATCTCGACCTGACGCGGACGGTTACTTGGACTTCCTCACCGGAGGGCGTGGTCGCGATCGACAAGAGCGGTCGGGTAACTCCGGTGTCCGACGGCGCTGCTACCGTGGTGGCCACCACGGCGGCGGGCGTCTCCGCGACGTTCCCGGTGTCGGTCACTCATTCCGGAAGCCCTGCTCCCATTCATTTTGCCAACCAGATTGTTCCCGTATTCACCAAGTACGGATGCAACGGCGGCGGATGTCATGGCAAGGCGGCGGGACAAAACGGGTTCCGCCTGTCGCTCCTCGGCTTTGAACCTGGAGAGGACTATGAGCATTTGGTCAAGGAGGCCCGGGGCCGGCGGCTGTTTCCGGCCGCACCCGAGCGCAGCCTGTTGTTGACCAAGGGGACCGCCCAGGTGCCGCATGGGGGTGGACGACGCATCGAACCCGGCTCGGACGATTATAAACTCCTCGTTCGATGGATTGCACAGGGAATGCCTCTCGGTGCTGCGGACGCTCCGGCGGTCACCCGCGTCGAAGTTTTTCCCACCGAACGGACACTGCCGCTCAACGGGGAGCAGCAGTTGGTCGTGACAGCGCATTACGCGGATGGTTCAACGGAGGATGTCACGCGGAGCGCCCTTTATGAGCCGAATGACAAGGACATGGCGTCCGCGGATTCCCTGGGCCGGGTGCACGTTTTCAACCAACCGGGTGAAGTGGCAGTGATGGTCCGTTACCAGGGCAAGGTGGCGGTCTTCCGCGGAACCGTTCCCCTCGGAGTCGAAGTCGCCTCCTTGCCTCCGGCCCGTACCTTCGTGGATGAGTTGGTCTTCAAGCAGCTGAAAAAGGTCGGGCTCCCGCCAAGCGAAGTCGCGGATGACTCCACATTCCTGAGGCGTGTCACGATCGACATTGCGGGACGGCTCCCCACCGTTGAGGAGCAGGATGCGTTCCTCAAGGACTGCGCCCAACGGCGTCAGGGGGCTTTGAAGCCGTCCGATGACCGCATCCCGGCTGAACCGACTCCGGCGACCGCGGCCGCCCGGGAAGCCGTCATCGACCGGCTCCTGGCAAGTCCGGACTACGCGGAATACTTTGCCAACAAGTGGTCCGCCCTTCTGCGAAACCGACGGAGCGATGGCAGGCAGGCCCGGGGAACGCTCGCGTTCCACGACTGGATCCGGGAGTCGATGCTTCGCAATAAGCCCTACGACCGCTTTGTCCGGGAAATCATCACCGCCACCGGAGATATTCAGGAGAATCCCCCGGTGGCCTGGTATCGACAGGTGAAGTCCCTGCAAAATCAACTGGAGGACACCGCACAGCTGTTCCTCGGGCAGCGGCTTCAGTGCGCCCAATGTCATCACCACCCTTACGAGCGCTGGAGTCAGGCGGATTACTGGGGATTTGGAGCGTTCTTTTCCCAGGTCTCCTACCGCCCGGGGACTCAGCCGGGGGAGGAAACCTTGGTGCATCGACGCGGAATGCCCCAGGCGACCAACAAAAAGACCGGCAAGCCAGTCCCGCCAGCCGGACTCGGGGATCCCATTTCGGGACTCTCACCGGATCAGGATCCTCGCGAAGCCCTGGCCGATTGGATGACCAGCCCCGAGAACCGCTTCCTCGCCCGGGCCCTGGTGAACCGCTATTGGAAGCACTTTTTCAATCGGGGTCTGATCGACCCGGAGGACGACGTTCGCGATACCAATCCTGCCACAAATCCGGAATTGCTCGACGCGTTGGCGTCCCATTTTGTGAAAAGTGGTTTTGACCTTAAGGAACTGGTCCGGACCCTGGCGCGGTCCACCGTCTATCAGTTGAGCGCCGTTCCGAACGCCCACAACGCCCGGGACCGTCATCACTTCTCCCGGTATTATCCCAGGCGCCTCAATGCCGAAGTGCTTTACGATTCCTTGAACCTGTTGGCGGGAACCGACGTGAAGTTTGACAGCCTCCCGCCGGGGACCCGGGCGGTGGCGCTCCCCGACAACAGCTTCAACGCCGGCAATTACTTTTTGACCGTGTTTGGGCGTCCGGACAGCGCGAGCGCGTGCGAATGCGAACGAAGCGCGGATGCATCCCTCAGCCAGAGTCTTCATCTGTTAAATGCAAAGGACATTCAGGATCGCCTTGCCTCGGAGTCCGGCCGGGCGATGCGTCTGGCCCGTGAACCGGAGAGTGCCGACGCGGGCAGCATCACCCGCCTTTACCAACTCGCCTATGCGCGGAGACCGCAACCGGACGAGTTGAAGATTTCCCTCGATTACCTCGCGAAGAGAACTGCGGCCGCGAAGTCCGGAAAGGACGAGGCGGAAACCGTGGCCAACCGGCTCAAAGCACGGCGCGAGGGGTTTGAAGATACACTTTGGGCGCTCCTCAACACGAAGGAGTTCCTGTTCAATCATTGAAACCCGGCGGACCCGTTGCGGCAGTCCCGCATCAACCAAGTCACTCACATGCACGTCACGACGACCTTCGAGTTTCAGGGATACCGGATCACCGAGTACAAGGGCATGGTGCGGGGGATCATTGTCCGTTCCCCAACGATCACCCAGGGAATCCTTGGCGGATTGAAGAACCTCGTGGGCGGCAACATTGGCGCTTACACGGAGATGTGTGAACAGGCCCGCCAGCAGGCCCATGATTCGATGATCGCCCACGCCGCGTCTCTGGGCGCGAACGCTGTAGTTGGTGTTCGTTATGACGCCACCGAGTTGGGAGGGCAGGCGACGGCCACGGAAGTCCTCTGCTACGGAACGGCCGTGGTGGTCACGAGGAGCTGACCAGGCCCACGGACGCCATCCGATTCCTCTCTTTACCGGGGGCATGGCGTTGGAAGGGGAATGGGCCGCTGTTCCCAGGGTCGGCGACTTCTCAATTGCCGCGGGGTAGGGAAAGCGGGTACCCGGAGGGTGGTGAATTCTGATTCCACATCCATGCGTTCCCATTCGGCCGACTTCCGAAGGAGTCGGCCACCCGAGTTGGTGGTGGACCGAACCGGATGGAAGACGCCCTGGGTCCACCTGAAGTACTACAGTTCGAGTCCGACCCTTTACCCGGCGATGATTCGGGACGCGTCGCCCGATGCAGAGCCCGGATCCTGGGTTCAGGTTTACGACCGCGATGGGCGCCATTTTGGGGCAGGCCTGTGGAATCCCAAGGCCCGGGTCCCATTGCGGATGGTGCATTACGGGATGGAGCCTGCCGGTGAGGAGGAATTGCAACGACTCCTCGAACAGGCAGTCCATTTCCGCCTGACCTCGCTCAATCTTCCGGCGGTGACCGACGCCTTTCGCGTGGTGAATTCCGACGGCGACGGACTCGGTGGCCTCATCGTGGACCGTTTCGGCGACTGCCTCAGCGTACAGGTTCACAGCCTGGGAATGGCACGAAGGATCGAAGGGTGGATTCCGATGTTGCACGCCCAGTTGGGCACGAAGAGGGCGATCTTCGAAGTGGATCCCGCGATTGGGCGTCAGGAGGGGATTTCCCCAAAGCTTCTCAAATCCGATCCGGTTCGTTCCGTGAAGATCCAGGAGCATGGACTCCGGTACGAGGTGGACTTTTCGACCGGACACAAGACCGGGTATTTTTGTGACCAACGGGACAACCGCCGGCGGCTAACCGGGATCACAGAAGGGAAGCGGGTGCTCGACCTGTGTTGTTACACGGGTGGTTTTTCGATTTCCGCCAAGGTCACCGGAAAAGCCGCGGAGGTCACCGGAGTCGACCTCGATGAAAAGGCGATATCGCAGGCCCGACGCAACATGAACCTGAATTCGGCGCGGATCGACTGGGTTCACTGCGACGCCTACAGCTACGCGCGACAGATGAGGAAGGATGGCCGCCGCTTTGACGTCGTGGTGCTGGACCCGCCGAAACTGGTGTTTGACCGAGAATCGGAGGCGGAAGCCCTCAGGAAGTACGAGGATTTGAACATTCTCGGAATTTCGATCACCGAGCCGGGAGGATTCCTGGTGACCTGCTCCTGTTCGGGACAACTTCCCGCCGAGGAGTTCGAACGCATCGTGATTCGCGGAGCGCAAAAACTGGATCGCAAGCTCCAGATTCTCGACCGGACGGGTGCCGGCTGGGATCACCCGGTCCTGTCCAACTGTCCCGAAGGCCGTTACCTGAAAGTGATCTGGGCGCGGGTGCTTTAAGCGAGCGCGGGAGTCACCTGTCTTGGTTTTGACTCCACAGTTTCACCGGTCCTTGGCGAGGAATTCGCAGATCACCGGCCGGTGATCGGAGGCCAGTCCCCATTTGGGCGTGGAAAGGACATAGCTTCCCTCCGGCCGCCACTCTTTGGCAATTCCCCGACTCATTAGGATATAGTCGATCCGACTGTACGTGTCCTCCTTTCCGTAGTGGTGAGTCCACGTCACGGCTCGGGGACCCTCGGATTGCGGGCATCCCTCCCCTCGCTCCCCAGGCCTTGGGTCGAGCAACGTGGATCGACCGCGGCCGATCAGGGTTCGAATCGTCGGGGAATCCTGCGTATCGTTGAAGTCGCCACAAACGATTACATTGGCCTGAGGATAGTTCTCGAGGATGCCATCCACGGTCCGCCGTAGGACTCGGGACTCGGCCTCCCGCATTTCGGCCTCGTCGGCCAGGACAGACTGCCGCCGGGACTTCAGATGGGTTGTGATCAGCGTGAACCGATACCGGGGAGAGACTTCAATTTCGAGTTCCGCGATTCCACGGCTTGTAAAGAAGCGCCGTCCATTTAACAGATAGGATTCTCGGACATGGGGCCGGCGGGCAGCAAAGGGAAATCGGCTGAGCACTCCCACGAAGATGTTGGTGTCCCAACCCGCCACGTGCTCGACGTGCGGAAAGGATACGCCGCGCTCCAAAAGGCGGGCCCGCAGATCCTCCAGCGCGTCGCGGTCGCCAATCTCCTGCATCGCCAAAACATCGGGACGAATCGCGACGATCTCGTCAATCACTTGACGTCGGCTTTCCGGGGTCTTCGTGGTGCGGTTGCCAAACGGGTGGAGGTGATAGTTTTCGAGGTTGAACGTGGCCACCCGGAAGACCTCGGCATCCCCGGCGAAAACGGAGAATCCGCCGAAGCCCAGTACGGCGAAAAGCGAAACAAGAACGAAGCGAGGCATCCTGGGCATTGGATTCAGGCGATTTCGGGGATCCATCCCGGCCTGGCTGCACCGGGTGGCATCAATCTTGAAGGCCGGCCTTGCGAAGCTTCGGGGCGATCACCCGCTGGCAGTACGGATTCCGATCCTTGTTCAGGCGATAGTAATTCTGATGGTAGTTCTCCGCGGGATAGAATTCGGTGGCCCGGGTGATTTCCGTCACGATGGGCTTTGAAAACTCCTTTCCAGCCTCCGCCTTGGATTTCTCAGCGATCGCCCGCTGTTCGTCCGTGAAGTAGAAGATTGCCGAACGATACTGGGTTCCGGCGTCCGCCCCCTGGCGGTTGAGGCTCGTGGGGTCGTGGACGTGCCAGAATTTGGAGAGAATCTTCCCAAGATCCGTAACCTTTGGATCGAACACGAGGAGTGCCACTTCAGCATGGCCCGTTTCGCCCGTGCAGACCTGATCGTAGGTTGGGTCTTTGACGGTACCCCCCATGTATCCCGAAGTGACGGACAGCACTCCCGGGATCTGCTGGTAGACCGCCTCCGTGCACCAAAAGCATCCCGCCCCCAACACGACCTTTTCCGCACCTGGCGGCACCGAGGGAACTGTCGCCGGCTTCTTTGGAGACGGGGTGGCAACGGGCTGACCCAGGCAAAGTTCAAGACCGATCCACGGGAGGAGGAAGAGCCAGAGGATTCGTTTCATTGGAGATGGTGGCGTTCAATATATTTCCCCACGCAGAAGCCATCGCTCTGGAGGGGCCGAACGTCATGACGATGGCAGGAGGTTGGGTTCGGATCAATGCCGCCGGGTCCGGGATGCTCTCCCCAGAATCGGTGATCCTGTCGATGGACTTATCCCTTGCCGGCACCTCGAATCGGAACGGATGATCCCGAAGTGTTCGCACGTTTCCCCACCTGGTTGGCGCCATCTCCGTTGGCCCGGAGGGTGGTTCCATTCGCCGTTTTCGCGGCGCTGACTTCACTTCAGGGCGGCCTGGGTCTGGGGGAAGGTTCCCGGTACTGGATCTATCTGGTGAAGACCGTGCTGGGGGCCTGGATGATCTGGTCTCTCTGGAAGGAGCTTCCCGAGTGTCGATGGGCGTTGAGTTGGGAGGCGATCGTGGTCGGAGTCCTCGTCTTTGCACTCTGGGTCGGGCTCGACGGTCGCTACCCCTCTCTCTCCGACCTGCTGGCACGAATGGGAATGGGGAAGGGGGATTCCGCGGAGCATCTCCCGCAGCCATGGAATCCGCATGCTTACTTCGGGTCGGGAAGCGCACTGGCCTGGGTGTTCATCGCCCTGCGCATCGCCGGGTCATCGCTGGTCGTTCCCCCCATCGAGGAAGTGTTTTACCGTTCATTTCTCTACCGGTATCTGGCGGATCCCCAATGGGAAACCGTCCCGCTGAATCGGTGGAGTCCGGCGGCGTTCCTGATCACGTCCACCGCCTTTGGAATGGTTCACCAGGAGTGGCTGCCCGGAATCCTGTGTGGCATCGCGTACCAGGGATTGGTACTGAGGAAGAATCGGCTTGGGGACGCGATGACCGCCCACGCCATTACCAACTTCCTTCTGGGGATCTGGGTGGCTTGGAAGGCTGCGTGGAACTTCTGGTAATGAAGGAAACCGCGCCTCCGCCCTGCGTCGTCTTTGAGGACGCCGATCTTCTGGTCGTCCACAAGCCCCCGGGATGGAACACCCACTCCCCGGCGCCGTTTGCAGGCGAGGGGATTTTCGAGTGGTTTCGGAATCGTTCACCCCGATGGGAGCGGCTGGCCATCATTCACCGACTGGACAAGGACACCAGTGGGCTCCTCGTCTTTGGAAAGTCTCCCGAGGCCAATCGTTCCCTCACCGAGCAGTTCGCCCGGCGCAAGGTCCGCAAGGAATACCTCCTCGTGACGGACCGGCCGGTGAAAAGGGATCCGTTCGTGGTGCGGCTCAACATTCGAAGGCTTGGAGACCGATATGTTTCGGGTCCCCACTCTGAGGGGGGCGAATCGGCGGAGACGCGGTTTCGGGTTTTGGGTACGGACGAAAATGGGACTTTGATTGCGGCCGAGCCTGTCACGGGTCGGACCCACCAGATTCGAGTCCACGCCTCCTCCAGTGGATTTCCCATACTTGGGGACAGCCTTTACGGTGGCGCGCCGGCACACCGTCTTCACCTTCACGCAGCCCGACTCCGTTTGTTTCATCCCCGAACCGGTGAGGCTTTGGAATGGGAAGCGGCTCCCGAATTTTCCTCCCCGGCAACCGAACGGTTGCGCCGAGCCATTGTGACGCCACCCGAGACGGATGCCTTCCGAAGCATCCACGGCGCCGCGGACGGATTTTCCCGGAGGTACCTGGACCGACTGGGAGACTGGTCGCTGGTCGAAGGCGAGGGTGAGGTGCCCTCGGATGCCGAAGTGGAAAAGCTGCTGCAGTGGTCGGGCTCGAATTCCCGGGGTGTTTACTTCAAAGCCCTCAGAAAACAGGTGCGTCAAACGACACCTGCGGAGGCCTGCCCGATTTTGAAGACGGGCACCGAAGCACCGCCACGCTTCGAAGTTCGGGAGAATGGCCTTCGATTCGAGCTGAGTTTTCAGGAGGGATATTCGACGGGGCTCTTCCTGGATCAGCGGGACAACCGACGACGTCTGCTGACCCAGCATGTGGGCGCCGGTTTCCCCTTGAGCCCGGAAGGTGATGGAACTCCGCGAGAGCTGCTAAATTGCTTTTCCTACACCTGCGGATTCAGCGTCGCCGGCGCGGCAGGGGGAATGAGAACCACCAGCCTCGATCTTTCGAGGAAGTATCTGGATTGGGGACGCCGGAATTTCGTCCTCAATGGACTCGACCCGGCCTCGCACGATTTCATTTACGGGGATGTCTTCGACTGGCTGGGTCGTCTCGCCAGGAAGTCGCGGCGTTTTCAGGTCCTCGTCCTGGATCCACCGACCTTCTCGCGTTCCCGGGAACACGGTGATTTTCGTGCGGAATCCGACTACGGAAACCTGGTGAATCTCGCGCTTCCCCTCCTCGCGCCTGGTGGCGTCCTCTTGGCCTCCACGAACGCGTCCCGATTGTCCCCCGACCATTTTGTCGCTCTGATTCGAGAGGCGATTCACGGCGCCGGGCGGCGGTGCCTCGCCGAGTTGTATGTCCCCCAGCCCCCGGATTTCCCCATCACCCGGGACGAACCCGCACACCTGAAGACATTTTGGTGCGCGGTTTCATGAACATCGCGATGGTCAACTCGTTCTTTCGCGTCCGAAGTCCTCGGGGTAGGGTCCGGGGACGTGAAGAAAGGGTCGTTTGATGAGATTCCCTCGGGTTTTGGATGACATCCAGGGGAAGATGGTGATCGTGGTCGATGATGAGGATCGGGAGAATGAGGGCGACCTGGTGGCGGCCGCGGAAAAGCCACCCCTGCCACCGTCAATTTCATGGCGAAGTTTGACGCGGGCTTATCTGCGTGCCCGCATCTGAAGACGCCTCGCGCTCGGCATCGAGGAAATGGTCTCCCAAAACCGGGAGATGTCGACGGCATTCCAGTGAGCGGACGCTGCTGAGAGGTATCACCTCGGGAATCAGTGCCGCCGATCGCGCGCGGACGATCCGGGTCCTAGCCAATCCTCGTGCCATTCCCGACGATCTCAAGAAGCCTGGCCACATCTTCCGCTCCGCGCCAAGTCGGGAGGAGTTTTGCAACGTGCCGGCTACGGAAAGCCGCCGTCGATCTCGGTGACGACTCGCCGGATGCCGCCCCGTCGGCGTCATCTGTAACCGCGAAGGAGCGCGACGGCACGATGGCTCGCCTTCCGGAGTTGCGACGATCCGCAAGGCGCTACGGACTTCGGATCTGTTCCATTGAGCAGCTGATCCAGTTCCGCCGTGCCTCGGACCGCCTGGTGGAACACGTGGAGACCATTCGAATGCCGACCGATTACGGCGAATTCAATCTGCATCTTTATCGGTCGAAGATTGACGGGCTACACCATCTCGCGTTGGTCAAGGGAGAGGTCAAGGGGGCGAAGGGGGTCTTGGTCCGAGTGCACAGTGCACGTTTGACGGGTGACGTATTTGGATCCCGGCGATGCGATTGCGGTCCCTTAGCCGCATGCCGCCAGCGACGAGGAGGCAGGGCAGGAGTAATCCTGGCTACGCAGAGACAGGAGGGGGCGCGGGGATCGGCCTTCCCGCCAAGTTGCGCGCCTACCGGTTGCAGGAACAGGGATTGGACACAGTGGATGCTAATCTCAAGCTCGGTTTCCCCATGGATCTCCGGGACTATGGGGTGGGCGCGCAAATGCTCTGTGATCTCGGTCTGAAAACGATCCGTTTGCTGACCAACAATCCCAAGAAGGTCGTCGGACTTCAGGGCTACGGATTGGAGATCGTCGAGCAGCTTCCGATTCGGGTGAAACCAAATCCGCACAATGCGGACTATCTGAAGACCAAGCGGGATCGGATGGGACATCTGCTGTAAGGGGCCGGCTGCTGGGATCCCGGGATCCGTCATGGCGGAAAGGGCCGAACTCGGGCAGTCTTTCACCATGCTGAAGACGCAATCGGCCGAGGGGCTTCCCTCGGGGGCGGAGTTTCGATTTGCTGTGGTCGCCTCCAAATACAACGCGACCTACGTGGACGGCCTGTTGAAGGCGGCGCTGGGTACTCTCCAGGGAGCCGGAGCTCCTGAACCGGAGGTAATCCGTGTCCCCGGTTCCTGGGAAATTCCTGTCGTGGCCGCGGCTGTGGCGCGCAGGAACCGGGGACGCCCCGATGCCATCCTGTGTTTTGGCGTCATCTGGCAGGGGGAGACCTTCCATGCCCAGCACATTGGAGATGCCGTGAGCGATGCCCTGATGCGCCTTGCCGTCGAATTCGGGGTGCCCGTAATCCATCAGGTGCTCACCGTGTCCACGGAGGAGCAGGCGGTCGCGCGTTGCCTCAATCCCGAAACGAATCGGGGAATAGAAGCCGCCCGGACCGCGCTCGAAATGGCACAGTTGCTTCGAACCCTCTAGGTCCCACCGACGGAATGGGGAAACGACGGGTCATCGAAATCCTTGTCTTCGGCGTCACCTTGGCGGGCGCCGTGGCTTTTGTTCAGTGGCCATCCCGAACGCCGAAGCCCAACGGCAACCTGACTCCGGCGGAGGCGGAATCCGCAGCCCGCGCCTATTTGGCGTTGGAGGCAAAGGAACAGGAAATGGACCGGACCCTCTGGGCCCCAGAGATCCACGCGGAACGCTACGAAGACGAATTGACGCGGCTGTGGGACTCCCTGAATGCGTCCACCAATCGTTGGGAATTTTGTGCGGCGTATCCGGTTTCGGAGTACCGAATCCCAATTCTCACGGCCCCCGCGATGCTGGCGCATGGCATCTCCCGGAGGACACAAGGCCCGGGTCAACCCCGTGTCCTCGATCACGAAGCCTGGAAATCCTGGTGCGCGAAGCTCTCCGGGAATGGATGGACATTGGAAGCCACGCATTGGGCACTGGTATCCCATCGAGGGCACACCGGGGCGGTCCCGGAGGTATCGACGGTCCGGTTTTCCGCCCGCCTTCTCAATGCCGCCGAAAACCGGCGCGCGAGTCTGGGGGCGACGGTGTTCGTGGAATGGAGATCGGAGGAATCCCCGACGCCCATGGTGAAGTCGGCGACGGTCACATCGCTGGAACTTCTGGAACGGGCAGGGACGCCACCGTTTTCGCATTGGTTGGAAGCGGACCTTCCTGCAGGTCCTGGAGTTTTCAACGATCCGCTCCTTGTTCGTGATCTGAATCGCGATGGAAGACCTGAGATCCTTTTGGTGGGAGCAGGGGAGCTCTGGCTCAACCAGACCGCCGAAGCCCCTCCGGGTGTCCCCTTTCTACGCAAGACGGCGGGCGCCCTGCCGAAGGAGAGGATTCAAGCCGCGGTTTGTGCCGACGCGGACGGGGACGGAACGGAGGATTTGATCCTCGCCGGGCGGGAAGGCGTCCGGTGGATTCGCGGGACCGGTGACGTCCCTTGGGGAAATCCCGAGGACGGATGGCGAGCACCTGTGCCGCTCAAGCATCCGCAAGCTCTCACCGTTGGCGATGTGGACGGGGACGGGGATCTGGACCTGTGGCTGGTCCAGTACAAACTACCCTACCAGCAGGGACAGTTTCCCACCCCCTGGTTTGATGCCCGCGACGGATTCCCTTCCTTTCTCTTGTTGAATGACGGACACGGGCATTTCCGCGACGGCACAGACGCCGCAGGGCTTTCGGACGTGCGGCTGCGGCGTGGGTACAGTGCGTCCCTGGTGGACCTGGATCTGGACGGCGACCTGGATCTTGTCCTGGTCAGCGATTTCGCGGGACTGGATGTCCTCCTGAACGATGGGAAAGGCCACTTCAAGAATGTTTCCAACGCCCTCGGTCTGGCGTCACGCGCCTTCGGAATGTCCCATTGCGTATCCGACGTCAATGAGGACGGATTCCCCGATGTTCTCATGCTGGGAATGGGGTCCACCGTTGCCGAACGTTTGGAATCCCTCGGCTTGGAACGGCGGACACTGGGAGAAGGGCCTGGGACGGTCTCATCCATGATCCGCGGAAACCGACTGTATCTCGGAACACGGAAGGCCCGGGAACCGTTGCGCCTGTCGAACGATTCCATTGCCGGGGGATTCGGGCAGACGGGGTGGACCTGGGGAGCGGCCTGGGAGGATTTTGACAATGACGGGGTTCTTGATTTGGCTGCGGCCACCGGGCACGAAACCCGCCCCAGCACCGCGGACTATGAACGCCAGTTTTGGTTGCATGATCGGTTCGTGGCAGGATCTGAAAACAATCCGGCGGCCGAGTTTTACTTCCGGACTGCGGCGGGACACAGGCAGGCGGCGGGTGCCAGTTACGGCGGTTGGCAGGACAACCAGTTTCGATTGGGGAGCCGGGATGGAGTTACGCCGGATGTTGGCTGGTTGCTTGGGTTGGCGGAGCCCGCCGATTCCCGGAATCTGGTGGCGGCGGATCTGGACCTCGATGGTCGGATGGACCTTGTGGTAACGACCCAGGAATCCTGGCCGTCTGCGCGACAACGCCTGCTCATCTACCACAATCAGCTCGACTCAGACGGGTGGGCCGGATTGCAGCTTGGGGGGGGCACGCCTCCTGGGACACGGGTGCAGCTCGAACAGGGGGGCCGAAATCCTGCGCGTTGGCTGCTCACTGGCGATGGATTCCGTTCCCAGGGACCGGCTGCGGTACACTTCGGGGTTGGCCGCGATGCCATCTCCGGGTTCAAAGTTTATCAACCCGGTCGCCCGGTCCAAGTCGTGCGTCCGGCCGTTGCGGAAACGTGGACTGTCCTGCCGGACTCTGGTGGCCGGTAGGAGGGAGAGTCGGTTTTTGTACCGGCAAATTCAGGCCGCGGCGGGGGCAGGGGAGCCAAACCCGGGCAACTTGGGGGGTACCGGCTTGATCACTTCGGGCAGCGGGGTGGCCGCCTGAGCACCACTCGGCGGATCGATCTTGGTGGAATCCGCGGGCGGAGGAGTAAACTTCCCGGTCTTCACGATTTCCTCGACTTGCGCCCCATCCAAAGTCTCGTACTCCAGCAGCGCATTCGCGATGATTTCGAGCTTGTCCCGATTCTCGTCAATCAGGCGCTTTGCTGTGTTGTAGCCATCCTCTACAAACCGTTTCACTTCGGCGTCGATGAGTTCCGCGGTCTCGTCGCTGTAGTCCTTGGATCGCATCATGTCGCGACCGAGGAAGACGTATTCCTGGGATTCCCCGTACAGCACGTGCCCCAGTTTTTCGCTCATGCCCCAATGCATGACCATTGACTTGGCGATCGACGTCGCCTGCTGGATGTCGCTTGAGGCCCCACTGGAAATGTCGTCGATGACCAGGGATTCGGCGATCCGGCCCGCCATGATCATCGTGATCATGTCCACCGCCTGTTTGCGGCGCATGTTGAGTACGTCCTCCTTGGGAAGGGACATCGTGACCCCCAGGGCCCGCCCTCGGGGAATGATGGTCACCTTATGAAGCGGATGCGTGTGCTGAAGGAGTACGTTTACCAGGGCGTGTCCCGCTTCGTGCCAGGCCGTGGCGCGCTTCTCTTCTTCCGACATCGCGAGGCTCCGGCGTTCGCGTCCCCAGCGGACCTTGTCCCGGGCCTCCTCAAGTTCGTGCATGCCGATCGCCTTGCGACCGGCGCTGGCGGCAATGAGGGCGGCCTCATTCAGAAGGTTGGCCAACTCGGCGCCCGAAAACCCCGGAGTCCCTCGCGCTATGACCGAGAGGTCCACACCGCCTTCCAGTTTTACGTTTTTGGCGTGGACCTTCAGGATCGCTTCCCGTCCTCGAACATCGGGCAAGTTGACGGTGACCTGACGATCAAAGCGTCCCGGCCGAAGGAGCGCGGGATCGAGAACGTCCGGCCGGTTGGTCGCCGCAATGATGATGATGCCTTCCGTGGTGTCGAAGCCGTCCATCTCGACCAGCAGGGCGTTCAGCGTCTGTTCGCGTTCATCATTGCCGCCGCCCATTCCATGTCCACGGGCGCGGCCCACGGCGTCAATCTCGTCGATGAAGATCAAGCAGGGAGTGCTCTTGCGCGCCTGCTCAAACATGTCACGAACGCGGCTGGCACCCACTCCGACGAACATTTCGACGAAGTCGGAGCCGCTGATGCTGAAGAAGGCTGCGTCCGCCTCCCCGGCAATCGCCTTGGCCAACAGGGTCTTTCCCGTGCCCGGAGGACCAACCATGAGGACACCCTTGGGAATTCGGCCCCCAAGCTTTTGAAATTTCTTGGGATCCTTGAGAAACTCCACCAGCTCGGCGACTTCCTCCTTGGCCTCCTCCACCCCGGCGACGTCCTTGAAGGTCGTCTTGTTCTTCTCCTTGCTGAGCAGGCGGGCCTTGGATTTCCCGAAGCTCAACGCTCCGCGTCCGGCAGCCTTGATTTGGCGTACGAAGAAAAACCAGATGAGGACCGCCAGAATCAGGATGGGCAGGTATCCCAACACGATCTGAAGCAGGGCATTGTTGTTCTCCACCGGGATGAAGACGCCGGTGTCCATGAGGGCGTCCATGCGTTCCGGCGAGAGCACCGCCTCGACCTGAAAGGAAGCGAGATTCGTTTTGCCCTCTTTCACCACCTGGTATTGGCCTCGCACCAGTCGCAGCTGGGACTGGGGAACGAAATTGATCTCCCCTTTCACCACCAGGTTCGACGCCACCAGATCGAACAACTCCTTCTGTTTGATTACCTCAATCCCTCGTTGCGAGTTCTTCTGGAAGAACAGCAGAAGGGGAATCAGCGCGGCGACGGCGATCCAGACCAGCCAAGTGCGCGCAGGGAAACTGGATCCTCCCGAAGGAGAAGGACCTCGACTATTGTCGTTTTGCTCAGGCATGACGAACTGCTGAGCAAGCTATCAGTGCCCCGGGACCGCGCAAGCCGCGTTTCCCGGCGTAATCACGCTGCAGATCGCCACTTCCAAATGAGGATTCGTCGGAGTCTGGGACCAATCTTGAAGGCTTCGCCGGGAGGAAACCCTTCGACCCAGAAGATCTCCCCGGCGCGAGTGGCAGCCACCGTGAGATCCCGGCGCCGTTCGCGCGGGATTTTTCGGTTGGTGAAGAGATCCTGAAGTTTTACGGGCTTGGACATCCCCAACGGCCGAAACCGATCCCCGGGAGCCCAGTGGCGCAAAACGATGGTTTCCCTCACCTTGGACGCCGCAAAACACTCACGCCCCGGCGAAAATCTGGGCGATGCGCGCCCGATGTTCCGATACGAGTATTCGATCCGGAGTCCGTCGAAATGGATCCAGCCTCCGGAGGACTCGAGGCGAATCTCGCGACCTTCGCCCCGGAATGAGGGAAGAGGAGTTGCGTCGACCTTCCTGAGAATACCGTCCGGATGCCGGACGATCCGAACTCCCGGGGCAATTTCCTGAACGCGGTTGGACTCGCGAAGCGATTCGATGCGTTCATAACCGGGTTCCTGCCCAAACTTCCACAACTGGATCCGAAGAAGGGCGCGTTGCACGGCGGGATGGAGGCTGTCAAACGGATCCCGGCGCCTCGAGGCGAGCCACCCCGCGGCCGTCCGTGAAATAAAATCGGACTCGGCGCCCACGATGGACGCCGTACGCCGGAGAAGGATTCGGATGGCGGGGGCATACTCGCGCTCCAATCGGGGAAGCAGTTGATGTCGGATCCGGTTCCGAAGCATGCGCGGATCGCGATTGCTGCGGTCCTCGCGGAACGGCAATCCCGCCGCTCGTGCAGCGTTCCGCAATTGTTCCTTCGACAGGTCCAACAGCGGCCGGATGAGACTGATCCTCGGATTCGCTGGCGACGGATCCTGCCACGACATGCCGCCAAGCCCCTCCCCTCCGGCCCCCCTCAGCAATCGAAGCAGAACGAGTTCCGCCTGATCGTCCGCATGGTGGGCCACTGCAACGGTCGAAATCCCATGGCGAAGGGCGGTCCTCGCAAGAAATTCGTGTCTCAGTCGCCGGGCGGACATCTCTAAGGACTCTCCTGTTTCCCTGGACTCGCGACGGACTTCCAGGCGCTCGATGACGAAGGGCCAGCCTAGCGCGATGGACACCTGACGCACCAGCGCCTCGTCGGTATCCGCCGCCCGCGGTCGGAGTTGGTGGTGGGCGTGCGCAACAACCAGTTGGAAATCGAGCTTCGGGGAAAGAGTGTGCAGCAGGTGCAGGAGCACCATGGAATCCACGCCGCCGGAGACCGCCACCAGGATCCGGCGATCCCATGGCACGAGGCCGCGGGACTCCAGAGAGCGGGCCACTGAATCCAGGAGGGTGCGCACGGAAGCAGTCTACGGATTTTTCCCGTCAAAGGGGAGACGCGAAGCTTGCGCTTGGCGCGGCGCGCGGGGCTCCGTAGCGTCGCAGTCCGCGAATGAGATTCACCCCGCTGGGACTGTCCATCCTCCTGACCGCGTCCGCGCTCGGCCAGGGACTGATCTCCACGGCGGGCGGCGGGGGGGAGGTCACGATCCGCGCCGCGGACGGGCAGGGGGACGCGGAACTGGACCTTCAAACCCAGATTGCCACTGCGGCCAATGGTGTGGTGGTGACGTATGGCACGGCCACGCTGACGGCGCGCAAGATCCAGCTCGACATGGCGAACACGTCGGTGCTGGCGGAGGGCGACGTCAGCCTGCAGCGCATCGGTCCCGACGGACGGGCGGTTCTCTGGCGAGGGGAACGCATCCGGTACAACTACGCAAACGAGACCCTGTCGGCGGACGATTTCCGGTTTGGACAGCCGCCCTTCTTTGCGGCGGGTCACCATCTCGAAGGGGGAAAGACCAATGCGGTCCAGACGGCGGTGGACGCGATCCTCACCACGGATGACGTCGCCGATCCGGATTATCGGATCAAGGCGCGACGCATCACCATTGGCCAGGACCGGACCATCACCGCCAAGGAAGCGACGGCGGTGGTCGGGGGTGTCCCGGTGATGTATTTTCCCACCTATTCGAGGACGCTGACGGAACACAAGTTCTTCTGGACCGCGATGCCGGGGTACCGGAGCACGTGGGGCGCGTTCGCGCTTGGCGCGTACCACCAGAACTGGAACACAAATGTCCAGACGTCGATCGAGCTCGACTACTACTCGAAGCATGGGCCGGGAGTTGGCCCGTCAGTCGAGTACGACCTGGGACGCTGGGGCAAGGGGCAGGGGACCTTTTACTATGTCCATGACCGCGATCCGGGCGTGGACCAGTTCGGTCAGCCGAATCCGACGAATCGGGAGCGGCTCGCGCTGAGCCACCAGGCAAATCCCTGGGAGGACTTCTATGCAACGGGCGCCCTTTGGCAACAGGGAGACCCCGACATCATCCGGGACTTCTTCCAGAATGAGTACCGCCAAAATACGCCACAGCCGCTGACGTATTTCGAGGCGGAGAAGCTTTGGAGCAATTTCAGCCTCGGGGTGCTCGTGACGCCCCAGGTCAATTCGTTCCAGCCCGCGGTGGAGCGCCTCCCGGAGCTGTTTCTCAACGGAGCACGGCAGCAGCTCGGACCGACGCCGCTGTACTACGATTCCCAAAGCTCCATCGGCTACTATCGGTTTTCGAACGGGGACTATTCCAATCTGATTTACGAGGCGTTTCGCGCCGATACCTATCACCAATTGACGCTGCCCAAGACCTTCTTCGGGTTCCTGAACGTGATTCCCCGGGCGGGTGGGCGCTACACGCATTACGGGGAGCCGGAGGGCTTGGAGACCATCACCACGCCCGGGAACCGATGGATCTTTAATACCGGGGGCGAAGTGACGTGGAAGGCGTCAGCAACGTGGAAGGGAGTCCAAAGTGACCTCTGGGATCTGAACGGGCTGCGGCATGTCATTCAGCCTTCCTTCAATTACGCGTACATCCCGACTCCCAACCTGCTGCCTCGCCAGGTTCCGCAGTTCGACTATCGGGTGCCGTCGTTTGAATTGCGACCCATCGAGTTTCCGGACGACAACTCCATTGATACGCTGGGCTACCGGAATGTGATCCGCCTTTCGCTGTTGAATCTGCTGGAGACGAAACGTGAGGGGACCATCCAGGATTTCGTCAACTGGCAGCTCTACACGGATTGGAATCTCGACAAGCAGGAGTCGTTCGAAACGACATTCAGCGACGTTTACTCGCGGCTGATGTTCCAGCCCAAGACGTGGGTCAGCTTCGGTTCGCTGGTGCGATTCGATGTTGAGGATGGACGCCTCAACGAATTCGACAATGCGATCCGGTTCACGCCAAACGATGTATGGAGCTGGACCTTCGCGAATCGGTACCTGCGCGAGGATCCGAACCTGGCAAACGACGCCAGCAATACGTTCTTTTCAACGATCGGTTACCGGATGAACGAGGACTGGAGCCTTCGCATGAGCCACCAGTTCGAAGCGGCGACGGGCACCATGCAGGCCCAGTACTACACGCTGGCCAAGGATTTCCGGAGTTGGGTCGGGGCAATCACTGTTCAGATTCTCGACAACGGTCCCAACGGGATCGACTGGACGGTCGGGGTGGGGTTCCAGCTAAAGGCGTCCCCCAATCCCAGCCAACAGGATCGTACGACCGGACCCAATCGATTGCTCGAACCTTGGATCTTCTAGGGCAAGGGATCGTGGGATGTTGGGAACCGGGGTTTCCAAAACTGTGCCGTCAATCCATTCAAATGAGTTCGGATAACGCGATCTGAATTAAATATAACAAATATTGTGCTAAGAATTGAGCTCGAATTTCAAACTCGAAGCGATCGCATCCAATTCCAAATCAATGAGTTTCAGATTATGCCAGCAAGCCCTGAATGACTTCGCCGTGGACGTCCGTCAGCCGACGATCCACGCCGTTGTGACGGAACGTGAGCTTCGTGTGATCGATGCCAAGAAGGTGCAGCATGGTGGCGTGAATGTCATACACGGTGGTGGGATGATTGCGATCCAGCGGCTTGTAACCCCAGGGATCGCTTTCCCCGCAAACCACGCCCCCTCGAATACCCCCTCCGGCCAGCCAGTTGGTGAAGCAATACGGGTTGTGATCCCGACCTTTGCCGCCCTGGGAACTGGGCATGCGTCCGAACTCGGTCGTCCAAAGGATGATCGTATCATCCAGCAGGCCCCGCTGCTTTAGATCCTGGATCAACGCCGACGCTCCCCGGGCAAATCCCCGAGCCAGAGGCCCGTGATCGCGCCGGATGTCTTCATGGGAATCCCAGTTTCGCCGCGGGAACCCGTTGTCGTTTCCGGACCAAATCTGGACAAAACGGACTCCGCGCTCCACGAGGCGCCGGGCGACGATGCATTTGCGCCCAAAACAATCCATTTCCTCCGCCGCATTGATCTCCTTGGGCCAGACCTTGGTGGAGCGGTCAATACCATACAAATCGAGCAGGTAATCCGGTTCCTTCGAGAGATCGAGAGCCTCCGGAGCCGCCAACTGCATACGGGCGGCGAGTTCATAACTTCGGATCCGGGCCTCCAACCGGGAGTCTCCGGGTCTGGCCGTCGCGTGGGCCCCGTTCAAACGGTCCATGAGGGCGTGTGCCGCGGCTTCGCTGTCGGGAGTGACGAATTCCCCTCCGAATCCCGGAAACAGATCCGCAATCGGCGTCTCCCGACCCGGGAAGATCATGGTTCCGGCGTGCTGCCCTGGAAGGAAGGCCGAATCCCAATTCTTGGGTCCATTCGAGGCGAATCCCCGATGATCCGGAAGCACCACAAAGGCCGGGAGATTCTCGTTCTCGCTTCCCAGACCGTAGCTGACCCAGCACCCCATCCCGGGAAATCCCGGGAGCTGGAACCCAGTCGATTGAAGATAAGTGGCCTGGCTGTGGATTCCCGTCTTTCCGACCAGATTGTGGACAAAGGCCAGGTCATCCACCACCGGCGCCAAATCCGCGACGACTTCACTGAGCGCATGTCCGGACTGACCGTATCTCTGGAAGTCCCACACGGGCTTCAGCCAGGGGCCGAGTCCATCCTGAAAAGCTTCCACGGACTCACCGAAATCACTCTTCTGTCCATCCCGCTTCACCAGTTCCTCTTTGAAATCGAAGAGGTCCAAATGACTGGCTGCTCCCGCCATGAAAAGCTGAATGACGCGCTTGGCCCGCGGGACATGGTGCCGACGGCGGACAAGGGCAGGGTCCCCTGCCCCATCGTTCGTTGCGCCCAAGAGTCCTTCCTGCTGAAGAAGACTGGACAGCGCCAGTCCCCCCAATCCGCCACCGGATCGCCAGAGAAATTCACGCCGTGAGCCCGGACTCTCCGGAACTCGATTGCGATGAAAGGGGGATTTCATGATCCAGGTTCAGTCCACAAAGGAGAATTCATTCAGGTTGAACAGAACCCGGCAGCAGTTGGTCATGCCGAACCGGGAGGCATATTCCAAAAGCGCCGCCTGCTCCGATGGCAGCGGATCCCGGCCCAAAATGTTACGGTGGGCGAGCAACACCTGCGCCGGGAGGTCCTTGCCCTCCGATGCAATTGCGGCTCCGGCCTCACGGGACAACGACAACACGAGGCCATTGTTGAGGACGGCGAGCGCCTGGAGTGGTGAGGTGCTTTCGTTGCGCCGTGCTACCTGCATCGAGGGATCGGCGCAATCCAGCGTCGTCAGAAACGGCTGGGGTTGCGACCGGACAATCCACCGGTAAATGGACCGTCGCTGGGATGCAGGGTCCGTGGGATTGTGCATCCCGTATTCGTAGTGAGGCGAATGCTCCGGCTTTTCCACCACGAAGTCCCGGAAACTCGGACCGCCCATCCGGAGATCCAACCGTCCTACGGTCATCAGGAGGGCGTCCCGGACGGCCTCGGCCTCCAGTTTCCTCCGGTTCATCCGCCACCACAGCCGGTTGCCGGCGTCGATCCGGGCGGCCTCCGGGCGATCCTCACTGCGTTGGCGATAGGTGGCACTCGTCACCAACAGGCGATGCAACCCCTTAAGCGACTGACTGCCGTCCCGGAATTCCGTGGCGAGCCAGTCCAGCAATTCCGGATGACTGGGTAGGGCTCCCATGCGGCCAAAGTCATTCGGTGTCTCCACGAGGCCCCGGCCAAAATGGTACTGCCAGATGCGGTTGACCGCAGAACGCCAAGTAAGTGGATTGCGAGGGTCCGTCAGCCACGCCGCCAGTGCGGCCCTGCGATCGCCTTCCCGATGATCCAGGGACAGCGAAAACTCGCCTGGCAATCCGGGAATGCACCGGAGGCTTCCTGGACCAACTTCTGCGCCAGGCTTCTGGATGTTGCCCCGGGCGAGAACGCGGATTGTTCTGGGTTTCCCTCCACTCTTGCCGGTTCCTGCAAAGGCACCGGACCCCGTGTGAACCGAGGCCACGTAGGCGGTGGATTGGGCGGGAAGGCGGGATTCGGACTCCTTGAGTGCCGCAAGCGTTCTGGAATTCTCCTCGATCTCGATGCGCTCCGACGCCTTGGTGGACGAAGCCAGGAGTTCCGTCCGTTGGCGCTGAAGCGAGAGAACCTGAAGATCATTCGTCGTCGCGACCCCGGGATACCAGCCGTCGGTAAGATTGACGCGCTGCCAGCGAGTCGGGGCTTCGATCGAATCTAGAGAAACGACGGCTGCTCCCAGCGCGGCGTTGCGCCCTTCCGAGGTCAACGCGGAGACTTCGGCAAGCGCGAAAATGTAGTCGTCCTGTCTCGGGGCGAGCTTGGTCGCGGTGATCCGGATGAATCGAACCCGTCGCCCGGCGGTTTCGGCGGCGAAGGGCTTGAGCCCGGGGTTGGCCACGTCTGCCCGGGTCTCGTCGGCGACCACCACCGGGTTTCGAAACTCGTCTTCTGCGGACACTTCGATGCGGAAGCGGACGGGAAAACCAAATCCTGCTCCGATGCCATTGAAATCATCCCGGCACGGATGCAGAACGACGTTCGCAAGAGGAACCGGGGCTCCGAGGTCGACCTCCACCCATTTTTCAACATCCGCCTTCTTCTCGATATTGCTGTGATAGCCGTAGGCGTCTCCCGTTTTCATGGCCGCCTCACGCGAGGCAATGGACTGCTCGAGATTCGTCAGCGTCACCCCGGCCCTGGCCCTGATGGTGCCGTCTAGGGTTTGTTGACGTGCCATCAGCAGTTGAACCTGCCCGCGCAGCTCCTTCCGGGTCAGGGCGACCGCAGGATCTGTGTCGTACTTTTGGTCAGCGCGATCCACTGCGGCAAAGACCGCCTGCAGGCGGTAGTAATCCTCCTGAGAAATCGGGTCGAACTTGTGGTTATGGCATTGGGCACATTGCACCGTCAGGCTGTTGAAGGTCTGGAGGGTGTTGACCACCATGTCGTCCCGATCGAGGTGACGCGCCACCTGGCCGTCCAATTTGGACTCCGGAACCTCGGCGTGGCCAATCAGGTCCCAAGGGCCGGCGGAAATAAATCCAAGCGCTTCCACGCCGTCCCGGGTGTCGGGAAACAGGATGTCCCCGGCGATCTGCTCCTGGATGAACCGGGAATAGGGCCGGTCTTGGTTGAAGGCGCGAATGACATAATCCCGGTACGGCCACGCATTGGGCCGGGGCTGATCCTTGTCGTAGCCGTGAGTCTCGCCGTAATGCACGACATCGAGCCAGTGCCTTGCCCACCGCTCCCCGTACTGGGGCGAAGCAAGCCAGCAGTCCACGAGGCGCTCATAGGCATTCGGATCGGGGTCCGCAAGAAATGCATCCACCTCGGACGCACTCGGTGGCAATCCCCGAAGGTCAAAGCTCAATCGACGGATCAGCGTCCGCCGGTCCGCCTCCTCCGAAGGAAGGATTCCCGCGGCGCTCAGATCCGCCCTGATGAAAGAGTCCACCGGATTTCGTCCTCCACCGGACGGTTGAGGGATTGCGGGCCGGATAAGCGGCTGGAGCGACCACCACAGATTTGTGCCCCCCCGAGAATCCGAATTCCCCTGGGACGCCGCCGACAATCCTCCCACCATCAGGATGCAAGTGGCGATTACCGTCAGGACTGAACTATGGACAATATTCCGCATGAAACCCGGCCAAGAACCTTTCGGAACGGCGAATCCGGTTTCTCGAGCCCCGCGTTTATGACGTGGAACCGGGCCGGTTTTCGACGGGCGATGATCCCTAAACAGAACGGGTGCCCCGTCCAATCGGCAAGGACAGAATCATTTTGAACCTCCCGGGACGCCGGTGGGGCTGCGCTTGACCCCTTCGCTGGGACCCGCTTCCTTCACGGCCGTCATGCCCACCTACGTGTATGAGACCGTTCCCGCGAAGCCCGGACAGGGGGTTCGCCGTTTCGAATTCAAGCAGTCCATGAAGGATGAGCCCCTGACCCGGGATCCGGAGACCGGGCTGCCCGTGCGCCGCGTCATTTCGGGCGGTTTTGATCCCATGATGCAGGGGGCGGCCTCGGAGACTCCCTGCGACAGTGGCGCTTGCCCGATGCCCCCGCCCTCAGGCCACGGCTGCGGCCCAATGTGCGGCTGCGCCTAGGGCCGAACACCCGGCTTCTTCGATCACCCGCGGATCCAACTTCCTCGGGTGTTTGCTTCTTCGATTTGACTCAGTTACCTCTCCCGCCCGTTTATGCCCGCAGATTCCCGCATTCCCGTCTCCGTTCTCACCGGATTCCTCGGTGCCGGCAAGACCACCCTGCTCAATCACATTCTTACCGCCAATCACGGCAAGCGGATCGCCGTCATTGAAAACGAGTTTGGCGAAATCGGCATCGACAACGCCCTTGTGATCAATGCCGACGAGGAGATTTTCGAAATGAACAATGGGTGCATTTGCTGCACCGTCCGGGGAGATCTGATCCGGATCCTCGGACAGCTCCTGAAGCGCCGGGACAAGTTTGACTATATTCTGGTGGAAACTACCGGTCTCGCCGACCCGGGCCCGGTCGCGCAGACCTTCTTTTCGGATGAGGAAATGAAGGGCGCGTTTCGGTTGGACGGAATTGTCACCCTGGTGGATGCCCGGCACATCTCCCTGCATCTCGACGACGCACCGGAGGCCAAGGCGCAGATCGCCTTTGCGGATCGCATCCTCCTCAACAAGGTCGATCTCGTGTCAGAGAACGAGCTGGAGGCGCTGGAGGAACGCGTCCGGGGCATCAATGCGGTGGCGAAGATCTTCCGGACCACGAAGGCCAACCTGACCGTCGACCAGGTCCTCAACATCCACGCATTCGATCTCGATCATAAGCTGTCCATCGACGGGGATTTCCTCGCCAAGGATCTGCCGTTCGAGTGGAGCGGAGCCTACCATCTCGACGCAGGCGCCCACGAACTGGTGCTGGAATCCGGTCCCGACCCCGTCATGGGGGCGGTGTTGCTACAGTTGGATGCCCATGAGGCGCATTCCCACGACCACGAATGCCATCACCAGCATGACACGGCCCACGGAAAGGACGCCGGACATGATCATGATGACGACCATGATCACGGTCACGACCATGATCACGATGGAGAACACTGCCACGGCGGGCTCCATGAGGCTTTGCATGAAGCCGAAGCCCGCGCCACCGCGCTGTTTTCCTATCCAGCCAAAACGGTCCGCAATGGGGGCGAACTCCGGCCGGCGTCGGCGTTCTATAAGCTGGTCTTGGGAGAAGACCGCACGACATTCCGGGTGACCATTCCGACCCACGGCAACTACGCCTTGTTCACCCAGCATGGGCTCGGAGAATTCTCAGGAGCGCTTCGGCGGGACGGGAAAACCATCGAACCGGAACACGTGCATGAGCACGGAGGCCACGCTCACGGCCATACCCACGATGAGACGGTTACGAGCGTCGGATTCGAGGATCCCAAGGAACTGGACCCCCGCCGCGTGAATTCGTGGCTGAGTGAGCTGCTTCAAACCAAGGGGCAGGACATTTTCAGGATGAAGGGAATCCTGAACCTGAAGAACGTTCCCGAAAGGTTCATTTTCCAAGGAGTCCACATGTTGTTCGAAGGTAAACCGGATCGGGCTTGGAAGGACGGGGAGGAGCGGAAGAGCCAAATTGTTTTTATCGGCCGCAATCTGGACCGAGAGGCCCTTCAGGCCGGATTCCGGCGCTGCCTCGCCTAGGGTTATATCCACGTTCAGGCTCCTCCTGTCCTTTCTCGTGAGTACTTCAGTCGCGATTCAACGGTCTCCGGATTGGATCGTTGAGATCTCTGATTTTGTGGCTTCGGTCAGCTGGACCAAGGAGGGCCGGTCGTTGGCCGTGGCCGGCTCCTCCGGGCCAGTCGGGCACAGGGCGGCAGGGGATGGCGCCTTGTTGGAAACCTGGGCCGGTCACGAGGGAGGAACCTTCCGGGCGACGTTCGGTCCAGTCGGGTCCACGCTGCTTTCCGTGGGGCAGGATGGGCATGTTCGGTTTTGGGAACCCGGTCACATCCTCCCCCAAGCGGAAGTGAAGGTTCCTGCCTCATGGGTGGAACAGGCCGTATGGGCTCCCGACGGCGCTTCGGCTGCCATCGCGGCCGGGAAGCAGGTGATGACTCTTCGTCCGGACGGCACGGTCCTGCATCGCCTGTCGCCCCTCCCAAGCACGGTGTCGGGGATCGTTTGGCGGGCCGACGGACGGGAACTTGCCGCGTCCGCGTATGGTCGAATCCAGATCTGGGATGCCATTTCGGGACAGCCAAAGGAACCTCTGCTCTGGAAAACGTCCCTGATATCCATTTCCTGGAGTCCGGACCAACGATGGATCGTGGCGGGAACCCAGGAACAGAGCGTCCAAATCTGGGAGATTCCCTTCCGTCCCGGAAATGAACTCGCCATGAGCGGCTATCCCGGAAAGGTGCGCCATCTGGTGTGGCACCACAGCAGCCGTTACCTCGCCACCGACGGCGGGCCTGAAATCATGGTGTGGGATTGCGGTGGCCGGGGTCCTGCAGGGTCCACACCGAGGATTCTTGAAGGCCATCAAGCGCGGGTCTCCGCCTTGGCCTACCCCAAGGCAGGACACATTCTCGCCTCGGGATCGGAGGATGGCCTCGTGCTGCTGTGGAATGCGGGCAAATCGACGTCTCCGCTGTGTCAGATCCGAATGCCTGATGGCATCACCTGCCTTGATTGGAGTCCCGATGGACAGACTCTCGCCATGGGATGCCGCTCCGGGGCGGTCGGAGTCGTGAAGCCCGGAATTTAGTCCGATTGGCGCAGCGTTTTCACGAGACATCCAGCCCAAACAGGCGCTGGTGTTCGCGGATGAGGTAGCGATCTGTCATTCCGGCCACGTGATCGCAAACGGCCCGGTGGAGTCCAATGGAGGCCACCCGTTCCCGGGAGCCCTTTCCCATTTCAAAGGGGTGCGCGATGAGATGTTGAAACACCTCGCGGAGCATTCGAACCGCCCGCCGGTTGGGTTCATTGACGGCCGGATTGTAATACAGATTTCGATAGAGGTACTTCCTCAGCTCCAGATTCGCCTTTCGGCGTTCCGGACTATACCGCACCAGCGGTCGCCGCTGAGCACGGACCTCGTCCGCCGATTGGACACCCGTTTCGGCCAGGTGAGACAGAGTGGTGGTGACCACGTCGGTGACCTGCTCATCAATGATTTCCCGGATTGTGTAGTATCGGCGGCTTTCCGCGGGAAGTGCACCGAACCGGCGCCGCACGCCGCGGGCGGCGTCAGCCCAAATCTGCAACTGCGATTGGAGCTTCTTTTCTTCGAGCAAACCGGAGTCAAGACCGTCATCCAGATCGTGGCTGTAGTAAGCGATCTCGTCCGCGAGATTGGCAATCTGGGCTTCTAGGGAAGGCTGCCGGCGTGTGAAGGGCCGGCAACCTGAAGGCAACGGGAACTCTCCCTGATGTTTGGCCAGTCCTTCCCGAACTTCCCAGGAAAGATTCAGCCCGGGAAATCGGGGGTATTTCCGCTCCAATTCCTCCACCACCCGGAGGCTTTGCCGGTTGTGCTCAAACCCCCCATTGCCCTGCATCAATCGATCAAGGGCGTGTTCCCCGGTGTGTCCCACCGGCGAATGGCCCAGGTCATGGGCCAACGCAATGGTTTCGGCCAGATCCTCATTCAGGCCCAGCGCCCGGGCCAGGTTCCTGGAAATCGCGGCCACCTCCATGGTGTGGGTCAGTCGCGTCCGGAGATGATCCCCGGTGCCGTTGAGGAACACCTGGGTCTTGTACTCGAGGCGTCGAAACGCACGGCTGTGGATGACCCGGTCGCGGTCCCTTTGGAACTGGGTCCGCCATTCCGGCGGCTCCTCGTCGTGGAGGCGTCCCCGGCTTTCGCCGCTCAACTGGGCGAAGGCCGCGAGGAACCGCCGCTCGCGGTCCTCGAGATCCACCCGTGTTACCGGACCGGGGGACCTGCGAATGGAAGTACGGGGTGCCATCGGCGCAACGATGGTCGGAATCGCCCAGTGTTGTCACGCCGCCGCACACCGGGTTCCGTCCGGCGCGTTCACCATTCCCCCGGCTCCGCATTGCCGCCGGGCTCCAAGCGGGCTTTGCTCACGCGTGCGGGAATGCGCGAATCCATGAACATCTACTCCGACCCCACCTTCGACATGGCATGTCTCCAGTTCGACGGCGTCGCCGACCGTTTGCAAATTCCCGCCTCCGACCGTGAACGCCTCAAGGTTCCAAAGCGCGCCCTGGTGGTGGCGGTTCCGACGCGAATGGACGATGGAACGACCCGGGTGTTCTCAGGATACCGGGTCCAGCACCACCTGACGCTGGGCCCCACCAAGGGCGGCATCCGCTACCATCCGGGCGTTTCGCTCGGCGAGGTCGCAGCATTGGCGATGTGGATGAGTTGGAAATGCGCCCTGGCCGGGCTCCCATTCGGCGGCGCCAAGGGCGGAGTCACCGTGGATCCCCGGCAGCTGTCCACCGGCGAATTGGAGCGTCTCACCCGTCGCTTCACCCAGGAACTGGTGGGATTCATCGGACCTCAAACCGACATTCCCGCACCGGATCTGGGTACCAACGAACAAACCATGGCGTGGATGATGGACACCGTTTCCGTCCACGCCGGTCATTCCGTACCCGGAGTCGTCACCGGAAAACCCATCGTGATTGGAGGTTCACTCGGGCGTCGCGAGGCGACCGGCCGTGGCGTCGCTTATCTTGCGGGCCGCGCCATGGACACCCTGGGAATTGCCACCGCGGGCGCCACGGCTGTGGTGCAGGGCTACGGCAATGTCGGAGCCATCGCCGCCCATTCCCTGAGCCGTCAGGGCTTCCGGATCCTCGCCGTCAGCGATGTGAACGGAGGGTTGTACCACCCGCGCGGCCTCGACATGCCGCGGTTGGACGCTTGGGCCCAATCCCGCGGGACCTTGGCGGGCTTTCCGGAAGCGGAAGCGATCGGCAACGGTGACCTACTGGAACTTTCCTGTGACGTGCTCGTGCCCGCGGCCCTGGAGCGACAGATCACGGGGGCCAACGCGGGACGGATCCGATGCCGAATTCTTGCAGAAGGAGCGAATGGCCCCACCACCCCAGACGCCGATGCGATCCTCGACGACCGGGGAGACGTGTTCGTCATTCCGGATATTCTCTGCAACGCGGGTGGCGTCGTGGTGAGCTATTTCGAGTGGGTCCAGGACCTCCAGTCCTTTTTCTGGACCGAAGGCGAGGTCATGGACCGTCTCTTTCGAATTCTGGAAGGCGCCTTCACCCAGACGCTTCAATTGTCACGACGCGACGCGATTTCCATGCGGACCGCTGCCCTGAGTCTTGGTATCCGCAGGGTCTGGGAGGCGAAGCGCGCGCGCGGGCTGTTTCCCTAAACTCCCGACCCAGATCAGATCCATCGCGGAGGGTTCATTTCACTCCGGGATGCTCGGATGGACTTTGAAGGTCCCCTGCCCCACACTTCCCCGTCCGATGAGCAAGCGCTTCTTCCTCACCACCGCCATTGACTACGTGAATGGGGCTCCGCATCTGGGGCATGCCTATGAAAAGGTCATTGCCGATGTGATGGCTCGATCCGGCCGCAGCCGTGGGGAGAGCGTTTTCTTTCTGACCGGCCTGGACGAACACGGTCAAAAGGTTCAGCAAGCCGCGCAGGAACTGGGAAAGACACCCCAGGAATATTGTGATGCCCTGGCATTGCAATGGCGGGATTTCGTGGCCCGCTTGGGATTATCCAACGATGACTTCATCCGCACGACCGAAACGCGTCACCAACGCACCGTTCAGGCCATCCTGAACCGCCTCCACGCCGAAGACCATTTCTACAAGGCCGAGTATCGTGGATTCTACTCCGTCAGGGAGGAGACGTTCCTGACGGACAAGGACCGGAATCCCGACGGCACCTGGGATCCCAAATGGGGGACCGTGAACGAGTTGGTTGAGGAAAACTGGTACTTCCGTCTCGGACGCCACCAGGCGTGGCTGATCGAGCACATCGAGGCACATCCGGAGTTTATTGAGCCGGAGACCCGTCGAAACGAGGTCCTGGGCTTCCTCAAAAACAACACCCTTGGGGACCTTTGCATCTCCCGTCCCGCATCCCGTCTCGCCTGGGGAATTCCCATTCCTTTTGACCCCGGCTATGTCACCTATGTCTGGTTCGATGCGCTGGTGAATTACT
This sequence comes from Verrucomicrobiota bacterium, assembly GCA_046346705.1. Lineage (GTDB taxonomy): Bacteria > Verrucomicrobiota > Verrucomicrobiia > Limisphaerales > UBA9464 > UBA9464. The sequence continues at coordinate 175,449 of JAXMHR010000010.1, forward strand.
TTTCGGTCCCGGCGTCCCTGGGCGATCCGACCCCGGCCACCGCGTTGGGGGGGAGCTCACCGGCCGCACCTGGACTCGAACCGCTCTGGCCTCCGGATGTGCACCTGATTGGGAAGGACATTCTCAAGTTTCACGCCGTGTATTGGCCCATCATGCTCCGAGCGCTGGGAGTCCCCCTGCCCCTCAAGCTCCTGACCCATGGCTGGTGGCAAAAGGACGGGGCCAAATTGAGCAAGTCCACTGGAAACATTGTGGACCCGCTCGCCGTCATTGAGGAATGGGGATTGGACGCCTTTCGGTATTTCCTGGTGCGCGAGCTGGCCATCGGTCCCGACGGCAACTGGACGGACGAGGGCTTCAGAGTCCGATACAATGCCGAACTGGCCAATGGCCTCGGAAACCTGCTCAACCGTTCGGTGAGCATGCTCAACCGCTACCGCGACGGGATCGTCCCGCCGGTTTCAACTGAGTTGTCCGTCGACGCGGGAGCTGCCGTCCGCGAAACCGTCGCCCATCTGGAATCCCATCGACTTCAGGATGCGCTGGTTTCCATCTGGTCGTTGGTGAATCGGGCCAACCTGTACGTCGAACAGACCCGCCCCTTCAATCTGGCCAAGGATCCTTCCCAGGCGGCCCGGCTCGACGAGGTGCTTTACAATCTGGTTGAAGTCTGTCGGATCCTGGCCGTGTTGCTCTGGCCGTTCCTGCCGGGGACCGCCGAGAAGATCTTCCTTCAGTTGAACGCTTCCGGGACTCCGGATCGCATCGAGCACGCCTCATGGGGAGGCATGGTCACCGGAGAACGCATTGGTGCGGCCGTGCCACTGTTCCCGCGCAAGGATTTGAAGTAGGGGCTCGCCGAATTGGGTTTTCCGCGCTGGTGCAGCTTTAGGCTTGGACGGAAATCCAGAGGAAGTGTTCCCTTCCCCGGTTCCCGCGGCGCCCCATGAATCCCCGCATTTTTCTCGTCACCGTATCGCTTGGCCTGAGTCTGCTGATCGGCCTCATCGTCTCCCGGCGAAACCTCCCTGCTGGAAAAGAGACTCCAACGGCGGGCGGGAAGATTCGAATTGGTCTGTCGTTGGACACACTGAAAGAGGAGCGATGGCAGCGGGATCGCGATCGATTCGTCGAAGAGGCGACGAAACTGGGGGCCGAAGTTTTGACCCAGTCGGCGAATTCCGACGACGCCACACAGATGCGCGATGTGGAGTCGCTGATCAGCAGCCGGGTGGACGTGATGGTCATCGTCCCCCACAACGGCGAGGCCATGGCCAAGGGCGTCCGCGCCAGCAAGGCTGCCGGAATCCCGGTGATTTCCTACGACCGTCTGATTCGGGACAGCGACGTCGATCTCTACATTAGCTTTGACAACATCCGCGTCGGCGAACTGCAGGCGCAGTATTTGGTGGACCAACTCAGGGGTCGGAAGGCACGCCTGGTCCGCATTTACGGCTCAAAAACCGACAACAACGCGGTTTTGTTCAAAGCCGGACAAGACCGGGTTCTGCAGCCGCTCATCGACCGGGGCGATCTTGAGGTGGTGTTCGAGGACTGGGCGCTCGACTGGAAACCGGAAAACGCGAAGAAAATCGTCAACGCCGCGATCACGGCCAAGGGCAGGAACCTCGACGCCATTCTTGCTTCGAACGATGGCACCGCGGGGGGTGCCATTCAGGCGCTGACCGAAGAGGGGCTTGCCGGTAAGATTTTAGTCACCGGTCAGGACGCTGAATTGGCAGCGGTCCAGCGCATCCATCGGGGGACCCAGGCCATGACCATCTACAAGCCCGTGAGCCGCCTTGCTGCCCGTGCGGCGGCCACCGCGGTGGCCATGGCTCGGCACCAGGTCATCATTGCCAATGGCGCCGTCAACAATGGGTTCAAGGACGTTCCCAGCATTCTGGAGGAGGTCATCGTGGTCAACCGGACCAACATCCTCGAAACGGTGGTGCGGGATGGATTCCATCGCGCCGAGGATTTGAAGTAATTCGTATTTTGCCGTCCCGTCCCCATGCCCCTGCTTGAGGCACGCCAGTTGACGAAGCGCTTTCCCGGGGTCGTTGCCCTGAATGGAGTGAGCTTTGATCTTCAGCCCGGGGAGGTGCATGCCCTGTGCGGGGAAAATGGTGCCGGCAAATCCACCCTGATCAAAACGCTCTCGGGAATTCATCCGGCCGGGAGCTACGAGGGCGAGATCCGGGTGGACGGTCGCGCGGTCTCCTTTCGCTCGCTTCAGGACGCCGAGGCGGCAGGGATCGCGGTGATTTATCAGGAGCTGGCCCTGGTGGAGGAAATGTCGGTGGCGGAAAACATTTTCCTCGGCCATGAGCCCCGGCGCGGGTTCTGGGTGGATTGGGATGAAGTTCGCGCCCAGGCCGCCCGGCTGTTGGAACGGTTTCAGATCCAACTCGACCCGGATACTCCGGTCCGGGACCTGGGGGTTGGACAAAAACAATTGGTCGAAATCGTCAAGGCACTCGCGAAGCGTTCGAGAATCCTGATCCTCGACGAACCCACGGCCGCGCTGGCGGAAGCCGAGATTGAAATACTGCTGCGGATCCTCAGGGAACTCAGGGCCTCGGGCGTCGCCTGCATTTACATCTCCCACAAGTTGGGCGAGGTGATGTCGCTGGCGGATCGCATCACCGTGCTGCGGGACGGCGCCAGCATCACCACCTTGAAGGCGGCTGACGCCAGCATTGCCGGAATCATCCGGCACATGGTGGGACGCGAGATCAAGGACCTCTATCCACGCAATCGTTCGGCGCCGGTGGGTTCCGTCCTGCTCTCGGTTCGGAATCTCGCAGCGGCACCCGATTCCGAGTCGTCCGCCCGGCTCACCGGAATCGCGTTTGAGGTTCGGGCGGGAGAAGTGCTCGGCATCGGTGGACTGATGGGTGCCGGACGGTCTGAAACGTTGATGCATCTCTTCGGCGCCTGGGGTGTCCGACGTTCAGGTGACGTTGAATTGGGCGGGCAGCGTTATGATGCTCCTGAACCGAGCGAATCCATCCGGCGCGGCTTGGTCATGGTGACCGATGATCGTAAGCGGTATGGCCTCCATCTCGAACAGCCGATCGGATACAATCTATCGCTTTCTTCCCTGGACCGCCTGACCCGCAACGGCCTGATCGACGAGGTATCTGAGACTTTAGTGGACCAGAGATTTTTTGATGCGCTTCGCGTCAAGGCCCTCGGCCTTGAGACGGTCGTGGGCGGCCTTTCGGGTGGAAACCAGCAGAAGGTGGTCATTGGCAAGGCGCTCATGACGGAGCCCAAGGTGGTGTTCCTGGACGAACCAACCCGAGGAATCGATGTCGGCGCGAAGCTCGAAGTGTATCACCTGATCAATCGATTGACCTCCGAGGGACGTGCCGTGGTGCTCGTGTCCAGTGAACTGCCGGAATTGATGGGCATGAGCGACCGCATCGTCATGCTGCACGAGGGCACGGTCGGTGGCACGTTTCTCCCTGCCGCGTTCGACCAGGAACGCTTGATGGCGGCCGCCATGGGACGGTCTGCCGGTCCCGAAGAGATCAACTGACATGAACACCATGCCCGCCCTCGCAACCCCGTCCGCCGGACCGCGACATCGTCTGGATCCGACGGCGGTTCGCGAGTTGACCATGCCCGCAATGCTGGCGGTGATTTGGGTATTCTTTGCCCTCGTATCGCCACAGTTCCTGAGCGCCCGCAATCTTTCGATGCTGCTCATTGAGCTTTCCATCACGGCTACTCTTGCCGTCGGAATCCTCCTCGTCCTGATTCCGGGTCACACCGATCTGTCCGTGGGCGCGGGGGCGGGCCTGCTCGGCGGCATCGCCAGCGTCCTCGTCTTTCGATTCGGATGGCCCGCCCCGGCGGCGTTGCTCGTCAGCCTCATTGCCGGCTTCCTGCTTTACCTGGGCATGGGCCGGTTCATTGTCCGTTACCGCATCCAGGCATTTATCGTAACGCTCGGAGCGATGCTGGCGTTTCGTGGAGGATTCTGGCTCGTCATTCGTAGCGTCACGACCCCGGTGGTGCGGGGTGGCGAATCGAATCTCTATTCCCTGCTCACCACCTACTATCTCCCGCCGGCAGCAGGATTGATCCTCGCCTTTCTGGTGATGGGCGTTCTTGCCATTGTGGGATTCCGGGGACGTCAACGTCGCCAGTCAGCCGGTGCCTTGGTTGAACCTGCGGAGCTGGCGTTTCTCAAAGCATTTATCGGAGCCCAGGGAATCCTGTTGGTCGTTCTGATCTGCAACCAATACCGGGGCCTTCCCCTGTCGTTCCTCATCCTGTGTGCCGTGGCACTGTCGATTCACGTGGTCACCCAGCATACTCCGTTTGGGCGGTACCTCTACGCCATTGGAGGAAATGAAGAGGCCGCCGTGGTGTCCGGAATTCCGACCCAACGAACTGTGACGACAGCCTTCCTGATTCTGGGAGGCATTGTCGCCGTCACGGGATTCATGGCGACGGCGTACTCCGGGGCGTCCACCACCACGGTCGGGGATCTGATGGAGCTCGACGCCATCGCCGCGTGCGTCATCGGCGGGACGAGTCTGAAAGGTGGACGGGGAACGGTCCTTGGTGCGCTTTTTGGAGCCTTGATCATGGCGAGCCTTTTGAACGGGATGACTCTGCTCAGTGTGCTGCCGGAAACAAAATACATCGTCCGTGGACTTGTCCTCGTATTCGCAGTCTGGATGGACGTCACGTTCCGGCGGCGTTAGCCGGCTCCGGGCTTCCTCCAGGATCAGTCGCGGCTCCAGCCGACGAGATGATCCTTGTCGAAAACCAGGCGACGTCCGTTCTGAGCGACCACTACCGTCGTCAGCTGGGGGGGAATGTAGGCGGCGCCCGCAAATTTGGAGCGAGCGACCATCTCCCAGTATTCGGTGTCCACCCTTTTCTGTCGCAGCCGGGCTTCCTCCAGCGGAATGGTCATGTCGTCGTCCGTGCCCGCGAGGACCTTCTCCACCTGCAAATAGTTCATCCCCTTCTTCAAATGTTCCCACCCCACCGTCTCGGGACTCGGGTTCGTGCCGCATCCGGGTACGACAACTCCCACCAGCAGCAGGAGTCCCGCCATCAAAATGCTCGAAAACCGACTCATTGAGGAAGCCCGTCGACGCGTTGGAGCCTCATCGTTCTAGAGCCCTTGACGCAAGCATCCGTTGCTTTTGACGCTGGAATCCGTCGTCGGACCCTTTTGGACGAATCCCGCCTGCAAATCATTGCCGCCACTCTCATTTTGCCAACCTTGAGCCCCACCTGTGGAATTCCCCGTGTTCAACCCAAGAACCAAAAGAACACGATGGCAATTGTCGTCGGTCCCAATGCGCCCTGAAGGAGACCCAAGGGACTGATTCCTTCCTGCCCAAATACTCGGGATCCCTGAAGGATTCCAATTCCGGCGGGATTCGGTGCATTGGCGATGACCGTCAAGCCGCCCCCGGTGACGGCGCCCGCCACGAGCGCGTAGCGCAGTGGCTCCGGCAGTCCCTCCACCAGGGTCCCGAGATAGGTGAGCGCTGCATTGTCGGTGATGGCCGTAAGTGCGGTGGTTCCAAAGAACAGGGCATTTCCGCCAAGACTTTGGATGAGAGGCTTCAGCCAGTAACCTTGGAGCGAGCCCAGTGTGACCAAGCCCGCGAGGAAAAATCCCACCAGAAGTCCCTCCCGGAGCTTCAACGGGTCCTGATGCGCCCGGGTCGCCGTTACCAAGCCCAGGAAAAGGACGAAGACGCCAAAGAACACGTCAGGATGGTGCGCAAAAACCACGACCATTCCGAGAAACCCAAGGTGTATCGACGTTAGCCAGGACGGAACCGGCTGACTCAATCCCGTTTCAAAGGAAATCGTCGAAAGTTCCCTGCGAAACCAGGCCACCGTGAGGAGGGTGGAGGTCAAACACGTCGCCGCCGCCCGCCAGCCAAAATGAGTGATCATGAAGCCCGCATCCCAATGCCAGCGTGACGAAACCATGAGTACGGGAGGCGCGGCGAAGTGTGTGAGTGTTCCGCCCACGGACACGTTCACAAACAGAAGTCCAAGCGTCGCATACGCAAATTCCCGGCTGATGCCACGATCAAAGTACCTTTCCTTAAGCAAGAGTGCCAGAAGGGTCATGGCCGCGGGTTCGGTGATCAGGGAACCGAGCAGGGGTCCCAGCGACAATGCGGCCACGAAAAATGCGACCGATGGCGGACCGGGAACAATCCGGGAGGCGCCTTGAATCAGGATCTCTGCGAAACGTACGACCGGACGCGTCGCAGCCACGACCATGATCACCAGGACGAACTTGGGTTCGGAATAGTTGAGTCCCTCGACGTAAGCCGTCGCCTCGTGAAGGGACCCTCGGAGGAGCGCGATCCCGAGAAACAGGGCGGCGGCCCATAGCCCAAAGACCACCTCGGTTTCCGCGAGGAAATGGAGCAGGGATTCCTGAACCGACCCTGGTGCGAATCGATGGGACCACGCGGCAAACCGCCGGACTGCGAAGGTATGGACGACCGCAAGGGCAAAAAAGACCGTGGCCAGATACTCCATTGGCGGCCGGGTCTACCGGATTTGCGGGCGGCCGTCGAGCCGCGCAGAACGGAGCACCTCGCGTCCCGACAAACTGTCCTTTCCTTGCCGCAATAGTGACCCTGCGCAACGGGGGCGCGCCTCCCGAAAGGAGGCAGCCTGAGCTTGAACTTCCGCTGTAGAACTGGGTAATTTCTCTTCCGGCCCCGCCCCAAAGCACGCGTTCCGGGCGCGGTCTTCCCAGCCGAACCCAGGCCCTCGGGAAATGCAGTTTGCGCTTCTCTCCCTCAGACTCGGTTTGGGAAGGCCTCACGCCTTACCCATTTATTTAGCCAATAACTTTCCAATTATTGTCGTAAGTATTTTTTCACTTGCCGCGTTTCTAATGTAGGTAATTACTCACTTATGCCCACGCTCTGTCGCGCCCGACTTTTGGTGCTGGCTTTCCTCCTGTTGGTGCCGTCTCGCCACCTCCTGGCCGACCCCCAGGTGTGGCAGATAGGCACAAACAATCCCTCCGGAGGCGGAACCGGCGAATTCTCTGCACAAAATGGCGTGAACGACGCCCCGCCGGGATCCTCGACCGCATTGGACGACGACTACTATACCGCCGGTACCTATCCCGCAGGATTCAACGGCCTCGCCTCGACGCTGACCGTAGCGGCAAATGAGCCTTGGCTGAACTGGGAAAGTGCCCTGACGCTGGGTGACAAGACGAATAGGATCCACCTGAATTTGACCAGCGCCCAGGTGACGCCTTCTTCATGGTTCCGTCTCTCGTTTGAGTTTGCCTCGGCCAATGGGACCTCAAACGGGGTTAGCCTCGGATTCGGGGATCACGACATTCTCGTTCAATTCAAAAACGCGGCCGGCACGCCGACGGTCCTGTTCTCGAATCGGATTTCCGCCGCCACCAATGTTGTCCTCGAATTTCCGATGAGCTCGGTGGTCTCAACGGCCGGCGCGAACACCATCGAATTCATCCGGACTGGCCCGTCGCCCGCCGGCACCTCCTACTACATTGCTTTCGATTACGTCCTTCTTGAGGCGGATGCGGGAGGAAACACCCCGCCCGTTCCTACTCCAGTGGGAACCGTGGCCGTCAATGAATTGGCTCCCTTGACCCTCAATTTGGCGACTTCGGATACGGACTCCACGGCAGCAGAGCTAGTTTACGAATTGATCTCCGGACCGGTCGGCTTGGCGGTCTCCCCAACAGGGACGGTCACCTGGACGCCCACCGAGGCGCAGGGACCCGGCTCCTACGGTGTCGCGGTGCGTGTCACGGACGCCGGTGTGCCGCGAATGAGCGCGACCAACAGTTTCACCATTACCGTCAACGAACTGAATACGGCGCCGACCACCGCCACCATCTTCAACAGCACGTTTGACGAAGGATTCAATTACACGGCGCAGATCAATGTCTCCGACATCGATCTGCCCGCGAACACCTTCACGTACACAATTCTCTCCGGACCGGCCGGACTCACCGTTTCCCCCACCGGTCTCATTTCCTGGCCCACCACCGAGGCTTCCGGACCCTCCGTAAACACGGTCTCGATCAAGACTTCGGACAGCGGTCCGGGAAATCTTAGCGTGACCAACACCTTTACACTCACGGTTCGCGAGGTCGTAACGGCTCCCGTTCTTCCCGTCCCCGCCACAGTGACCATCGACGAAGGAGCTACCTATTCCTTCCAGCTCGCCGCAACGGATGCCGACCTCCCCGCCAATACCCTCACCTATGCACTCGTCTCCGGACCGGCCGGCCTCACGGTCAGTACCGGCGGACTCATCAACTGGGTGACGACGGAAGCCACCGGTCCGTCGACCAATATCGTTCAGGTCAAGGTGACCGACAATGGCGTCCCAACTTCCAGCACCACCAACCAGTTCCAAATTGTGGTTCGAGAGGTAAATTCGGCGCCAGTATTGCCTGCAGTCACGACCCAGTATGTGGATGCGCTCTCCCCCATGGCGCTCAACATCCCCGTCGTGGATTCCGACCTACCCGCGAACTCTCTGACGTTTTTCCTCCAAAGTGGGCCGACTGGATTAACCCTCAGTTCCTCGGGCCTTGCGTCCTGGGTGCCGACTCCTTCGCAGATTCCATCCACCAACGTCGTGGTCTACTCGGTCACCGATGGGGGGTCTCCGCCACTGTCCGCCACCAATCAATTCACGGTGGTGACCCGGACTGCCAGCCTCCGGTATCTCTGGCAAATCGGAACTGAAAGCAACCCGGGAAGTTCCGCGGAATTCAGTGTGCAGAACAATGTCAATGACCTCGCACCCGGAAAGGTGACCCGCCTTGCTTCCGACCCCGAGTACAACGCGGTTTCGAATCCCACCGCGGATGACGATTATTATTTTTCAGGAATCTATCCTGCAGGCTTCAACAAGCTGACTTCACTGATTCAGGTTCCCAACGATGAACCAAGCACCGCCTGGGAACACAGCCACACCTTGGGGGATCTGACCAACCGAATTCACTTCCGCCTCGGTCCCGCCCAGGTCGTCGGTTCCTCCCAGCTTCGATTTTCCTTCAAGTTCCATACCGCCGCCCGGTATTCGAACAATGTGGTCCAAGGGTTCGGTGACCATGACATGGTGGTACGTTTCCGGAATGGAAACGGAATCGAGACAATCCTTTACTCGGACCGCATTTCCCAAGCGACCAACATCAGTCTCCTGTTCGGATCCACCACAGCCCAGGCGACGCTCGGCCCCAATACGATCGAAATCGTTCGGACCGGCCCCACGGCCGTGAATACCTCGTATTGGATCACCTACGACTATCTCCGACTCGAGGCGGACGCCAGCGGCAACACCTCGCCCGTGCCAACACCCGTGGCAGATACTCCCATCGATGAAATGGTTCCATTCTCACTGGCCCTCGGAGCGACGGATTCCGATGTACCGGCGCAGTCGTTGCTTTTTGAAAAAATTTCAGGTCCGGCAAACCTGACTATCAGCCCCACGGGCCAGCTCGCCTGGACCCCGGATGAGTCCGAAGGGCCGGCCACTGTACCTGTTAGTGTTCGAATCACGGATTCAGGTTCACCTCCGCTGAGCGTCACCAACACCTTTAATTTGATAGTTCGCGAGGTGAACCGGCCGCCGGTCCCCGTGGCCGTCGGAACCCAGACCATCGATGAACTGGTGCCCTGGTCCCTGACGCTGTCCTCCAGCGACCCGGACCTGCCCGCGAACTCCCTGAGTTACTCAAAACTGTCCGGCCCCGGAAACCTCGCGGTCAGTACTGCCGGCGTTGTCACATGGACCCCGGCGGAAACCGACGGTCCCGGAACCTATCCGGTGAGCGTCCTGGTCACAGATTCAGGGAGTCCTGCCCTCAGTGCCACCAACAACTTCAATGTGACGGTTCGCGAGATCAATCTGGCGCCTTCCATCGTATCCGTAACCCAGCAGGACGCAACCGAGCTTAGCGCCTTCTCCGTCAATCTGACCGCTTTCGATCCGGACCTGCCCGCCAACGCCCTCAGTTTCTCGCTCGTGTCCGGACCAACGGGTCTAACCGTGAGTCCCGGAGGGACCGTCAATTGGACGCCAGCCGAAGATCAGGGGCCTTCCACCCAAACCGTCGTCGTGAAGGTGACCGACAACGGCAACCCCAATCTTAGCGGAACCAATTCCTTCGTCATCGTCGTTGCGGAAACGAATGCCCCGCCCGCGTTTCAGCCCATCGCCGATGTCACCCTTGACGAACTTACACTTCTGAGTTTCTCAATCACCGCGACGGATCCCGACATTCCGGCAAATTCACTTTCCTACGGACTCGTCAGCGGGCCTGGCGGATTGACGGTTTCCGCAGCAGGCTTAGTAACCTGGACTCCGACCGAAGCCCAGGGCCCCTCCACCAACCTCGTCCTCGTCCGCGCAACCGACAACGGCGTCCCATCCCGCAGCGTCACCAATCAGTTCACGGTCGTTGTCCGTGAAGTAAACACGGCACCCACAACGGTGTCCCTGGGTGTCTTGGCTCTCGATGAGCTGACTTCCCTCTCCGCTTCGGTGACGGCCTCCGATACTGACGTGCCTGGCAACACGCTGACCTACCAGCTGATTTCCGGCCCCACCGGGCTGACCGTCTCCTCCTCCGGAGCCGTGGCATGGAACCCCGGGGAAACCGATGGGCCATCCACCAACGCCGTCCTGGTCCGGGTTACCGACAACGGATCCCCCCAGTTAAGTGCCACCAATCAGTTTTCGGTCATCGTCCGCGAAGTCAACAGTGCGCCGTCCATCACGTCCCTCCCCCCCACCACGATCTCCCAACTGGCGCCACTCTCCCTCCAACTGACTGGCGTCGATCCGGATCAACCGCTCAATTCCCTGTCCTTCACCCTGCTCTCCGGGCCCGCCGGACTCAGTGTAAGCTCGGGAGGACTTGCGACGTGGTCGCCCTCCGCGGTGTTTAATCGGACGACGAATCAATTCATCGTCCGGGTCACCGATTCGGGGATCCCATCGCTTAGTGGCACCAACCAGTTCACGGTCATTGTCGCGGAGCCCGAGGCGCGGACGGTTTGGCAGATTGGAATTGCCGACGATCCCCAGGTGCTCCCCTACAATCCGGACGCCGAATTCGGGGTCCCTAACGGATTGGTGGATTCCGCCCCCGGAGCAATTACTCCTCCCGCGGGCGGTCCGCCGCCGGCGGACGACGACTTCTATTTCGCCGGGACCTATCCCGCCGGCTACTTCAGTCATGCCACCGACCGGGTGGTGACGAACGACGAGCCGGATTCCGCATGGGAACGGGCCCTCACCTCTTCGGATCCGCTGAATCGGTTCCACTTTCTCCTGAACAGCGGCCAAATCGGCCTTCGCTCCCACCTCTTTCTGACCGTTGGATTGCCCCTCGGCGGATCGGTGGTGGGAGGCGTTCCTGCGTCCGAATTCGGAGAACATGATTTTGTCGTCCGCTTCCGAAACGGAATTGGGGGAATTACCGTTCTTTACTCCAATCGGCTGACGTTCGGAACCAATCTCGTGTTGGATATTCCCGCGACCGCAGTCGGCGCAACGCTGGGAGCAAATGCCATTGAACTGGAACGGACGGGTCCCTCCGCCCCGGACACGACCTACTCCCTCTCCTTTGATTATGTTCGCCTCGAATCGGTCACCGGGGCGAACGAACCCCCAACCGTCGGAAGCATTCCGCAGCTCACTGTGGACGAGCTGACGACACTGAACTTCACGATTCCGTCTACCGACAGTGATACGCCCCAATTCAACCTAATCCACACCCTGCTCTCCGGGCCATCCGGGCTGCAGATCAATGCGTCGGGAGGACTGGTGTGGACCCCGACCGAGGCCCAAGGACCCTCGACGAACACCGTTGTCTTCCGAGTCACGGATGATGGTGTGCCGCCCCTGAGTTCGACCAACCAACTCACGGTCGTCGTCACGGAAGTCAATACGAGCCCCACTCTCACACCGGCTCCCGATACCATCATCAGCGAAGGGTCCGTCCTCAATCAGACGCTCGGAGCAACCGACTCGGACCTTCCCTCCAATTCCCTCACGTATTCCCTAGTCTCCGGGCCGCCGGGACTCACGGTTTCGCCTTCGGGTTCGATGCAATGGACGACCGGCGAGGGCACGGGGCCGGTCTCGGCCACGGTTTACGTCCGGGTCACGGACAACGGTGAACCCCAACTCAGTTCCACCAATGCCTATACGGTGGTCGTCCTCGAGGTCAACCAACCTCCGGTCATGGACCCGGTTGCCGACCAGACCCTGGACGAACTGACCCCACTATCGATCAATTTGACCGGCAGCGATGCTGACGTCCCGGCGAATACATTGACCTACTCACTGGTGAGTGGCCCGGCCGGCATGAACGTTTCCTCTGGAGGCCTCCTGACCTGGATTCCCGCGGAAAGCCAAGGGCCATCCTCCACGCTCATCAAGGTCCGAATCTCGGACAACGGCACCCCCCCGATGAGCGCGACAAACCAGTTCACGGTCACCGTCCGGGAAATCAATACCGGCCCCGTCCTTGCCGCAATTCCGAACCAGAACATCAGTTCCGGAACCATTCTCAATCTCACCCTCTCTGCAGTCGACTCCGATCTGCCTCCGAACCCGCTGACCTACGCCCTCGTGTCGGGCCCCTCGGGGATGACGGTCAGCACTGCTGGCCAGCTGACTTGGAATCCCGGCAACGCACAGATCCCCTCCACCAACACGGTCCAGGTCAGCGTAAATGACAATGGAACTCCTGCACTGGGCATGACCAATCAGTTCACTGTGGTCGTGACAGGAACCGCACCCCGCTTTGTATGGGCCATTGGAACCAACGACGCTCCCGGTACCGCTGCTTCGAAGGAATTCACCCCCCAAAACAACAAGAACGACGTCAAACCCGGCTCCGCTTCCCTCCTCGACGACGACTACTACACGGCCGGCACTTATCCTGCCGGATTCAACGGACTCACCTCGCCTCTCGTCGTAGCATCCGATGAAGCCTGGCTGAACTGGGAAAGCAGCCTGACCCTCGGCGACAAGACAAACCGTCTTCATCTAGTTCTCGACCCCACCCAGGTAACACCCGATTCGATCTTCCGACTTAGTTTCGAGTTCTATCTTGGTCAAATGACGGTCTCCAATGTCGCCTCGGGCTTTGGCGATCACGACATCCTCGTGCTGCTCAAGAACGGTGTTGGGGGATCGACCCAGTTGTTTTCCGGGCGAATCTCCGCGCCGAGCACAAACATCATCACGCTCCCGATGAGCGCTGTTGGCGCGACTGCCGGAGCCAACACCATTGAGTTTATCCGCACCGGGCCCACGGCGCCCAGCACCTCCTATTATATAACCTTTGACTACGTTCTCGTTGAAGTGGATGGCGGTGGAAATCTCCCACCGATTCTTCCGGTTTTGCCTCCCATCAATGTGAACGAACAAACGACCGTCGCCTTGGATCTCAGCGCCACTGACAGCGACACCGCCAAGAATCAGCTCGTGCACACGATGCTGAGCGGACCCCCGGGTTCCACGCTGACCACCGCCGGACAGTTCACGTGGCCCACCACGGAGACCAATGGAAACTCCTCTGCTACCGTGGTGGTCAAGGTCACGGACAATGGAATCCCGAACCTGAGTGCCACCAACCAGTACACGATTAATGTCCTCGAAGTGAATCGTGTCCCCGTATTCGCGGCGGTTCCACAGATGGTGGCGGACACCCTGACTCCTCTTTCCATCTCCCTCAGTGCCACGGACCCGGATATCCCGGTGAATGCCCTGTTCTACGACCTCGTTAGTGGTCCGGACGGCCTTGTCGTTTCACCGGCGGGCAAGGTGACGTGGATGCCGTCACCGAGCCAGATTCCATCCACCAACACCGTACTGGTCCGGGTAACCGACGACGGAATCCCCCCCCTCAGCGCCACCAATCAGTTTGTCGTGGTGACCCAGCCTGTGGTGGATCGTGACGCATGGCTCATCGGCGTGGACGACAGTCCTCTCATTCTTCCCTACAACCCGGCTGGTGAGTTTTCCGCACCGAACTATTTAAATGATTTACCCCCCGGGTTGGTGACCCGGTTACCAGGAGATCCCCAGTACAACGCAGGGAGCAATCCGCTACGGGACGATGACTTCTATTTCACCGGAGTCTACCCTGCTGGCTTTAACGGTCTGACCAGCCAGTTACTCGTGCCAAATGACGAGCCATTTTCAGCGTGGGAATCGATGCTGACCCAGTCAGATAGGACCAATCGATTCCATTTCCGACTGAACGCGGGACAAATCAGCGCCAGTGGCCATCTACAGCTCCGATTCGAGTTTCCTTCCGCATTCATCATCAGCAACGGAGTGGCATCCTCGGTCTTTGGAGACCATGACATAGTGATCCGATTCAAAAGCGGTGCAGGCGATAGTACTGTGCTTTACTCGAACCGCGTGAGTCAGCCCACGCAGGCCACGATCGAAATACCCGCCACAAACATCACGGCGACTCTGGGAGCGAACTCCATCGAAATCGTCCGCACCGGCCCGAATCCAACATCCCCTCAATATTACCTCTACATGGACTATGTCCATTTGCGGGCCGATGCCGGAGCGCGCCTGGATGCCGACGGCGACGGTCTGCCTCTGGCCTGGGAGAGAGACAATTACCTCGACGACAACAATCCCGCGGATGCGAATTCTGATTCCGACCATGACGGCTTGACGGCTCTTCAGGAATATAATGGCGGAGTAAATTCCACCGACCCGCGGCGCCCCGATTCCGACTTCGACGGCTTGACGGACGCCCAGGAACGACTCTTGGGTACGGACCCCAACAAGGCCGACACCGACGGCGACGGACTCACTGACTTCGAGGAGGTCAACGGGGTCCCCGCAAGTTCGCCCCTCTTGGTCGATTCCGACGGGGACGGTTTCTGGGATGCGGTCGAACGTCGCAGGGGTACCGATCCCATGGACCCCGCGAGCAAGCCCACCCGCTTCCGCGGGGCCGTCGGAATCAGTTTTGTCTCTACCGGGGGTCTGGAGGGAAGGATTGGGCCCAATGCGCTCGCCGGCGTCATTCCGCAGCTCAACTGGAACGAGACCGCGCCGTTGACTCTCGGAAGCAAGCCCTCCGGAAACCTCTCTGACATCGCGTCTCCAGTCGTTGGGCAATTAGTGCGAAGTGACGGAACGAATCTTCCAAACCTATCCTTCTCCTGGACTGCGGACGGTGCTGCGTCAACCGGAAACAGCGGCACACCGGACAGCCAGTTGATGAACGGCTACATCCGGGCATCCTCGTTGATGCCGGCGACCTTGACGGTCAGCAACGTGCCGTTCTCCCAGTATGATGTGTACGTCGTGGTTGGAGCACCCTCGGATCAATATCAAGGACGCGTCCGCCTCGGGACGGACCCGAGCACAGATCGCCTATTCCAAGCACTGAGCACGGCCCCACAGTCGGAGTTCGTCGATATTCCTGCAGGATCGGCCCAAAACCGGCCCGCGAACGTTGTTCGCTATTCGGGTCTGACCTCCACCGCATTTTCCGTGACCGTTACTCGTGTTTCGGGAACCAGTGTTGGAATCCACGCCATTCAGATCGTTGACACCCAACTCGACAGTGATCTCTCCGGTATTCCCGACTGGTGGGAAGTCAAATATGCACTTCAACCGGGTTCAGCGGCACTGGCCGCGAGTGACTCGGATGGCGACGGTCTCTCCAATATTCAGGAATACCTGCGGGGAAGCGACCCCCGGGTTGCCGATACGGATGGCGACGGCATCCCGGACGGCCAGGAAACCGCAGTCAGCGCCCTGAAATGGGACACCGACGGCGACGGTATCTCCGACAAGGCTGAACTTACCGCGGTGTTTCCCACGGACCCCTCCCTCCAAGATACCGATGGTGACGGAATCTCTGATTCGGTCGAAAACCTTTATCGATCCGATCCAACCTATAATGAGGCGAGCAGCCCCACCTTCTATGGGTGGACTCCAGTTTATCGGAGTATTTCCGCCCAGTGGGAATGGAATCTGGAGAACGTCCAACTCGTATGGGATCACGGCGTCGGCGCTCCTGCCCCCACGGACGTCAACGAATTGGAATTGCTCAACCTTTCCGTGCGCAACAGCAACGGAGCGGATCCGCAAACGTTCCAGATGGTGCTGCGCTATTTCCGGGGAGTCGTCACCCACTCGTTCTCCAGTGACGCCTTGGGCGGATTCAGCCTCCCAGACGGTCCCGGAAAGAATCTTCGGGACGAACCCGCATCATCCCGGCTCGACGATATCACGGGTGCCCTCGGATTCAGTGGGTATGGTCCAGCGGATGTCTCCGACCGGCTGCGGTTCCGGCTCTTTGCCCAAAGGGGAACCGGGAACTCGTGGAATCTGAACTTCGAGATTCGAAACCAGACCAAGAACCAGGTGGTCGTTTCCCGCAATTTCCTCAATTGCACCGCGGCCGCATCCGTGGACGCCGGGACAGCAGCCTGGATGGATTCCAACGGCACTACCAATCGGGTATCATTCTCCACCAGCACGGGCATCGCCCTTTATTTCTCACCGACACCCCTCGAAACCCGCCCGCAATTTGCAGCGACCCGAGATTCGGATGATGATGGAATTCCAGACGTCTGGGAGACCGCGCACGGCGGAAACCCTCTGATTGCCGGAGATGCCTTAAAGGACGTCGACAATGACGGCTTGAATGCCCGGGATGAATACTCTCGCCGGAACCGACCCGAAGAATCCGGATTCGGACGGAGATGGGATTCGAGATGGGACGGAGTATCGTAATGGTTCGGATCCAGCAAATCCGGCGAGCCTGCCCCAGTTTGCCGGATTCACCTGGCCCACAGGAGAAGATTTGAATGGTGACGGCTTGCCCGACGCATGGCAGGCATTTTACCACGCCTTCGAACTCGATCCCTCCGGGGACGCCGATGGCGACGGTCAATCCAATGCACAGGAAGCCCTTTGGGGAACCAATCCGTTCGACCCCGCGTCCAAAGTCTCTCTTACATTCACTCCGCAGGACCCCAATGTATTGCTAACCTGGCCCAATCAGCCCGGGAAATCTCAGACTCTGCTCTGGAAGACGGGTACGAATGATTGGGTCCAGTATTCGTCACCTCCGCAGGTGGACAACGGAATCGCCAGTGTTGTCCTGGAGAACCGGATCGCACTCTATACCAGCGAACTGTATCGATTGGACACCGTCGATCAGGATTCCGATGGGGACGGCCTATCGGATTGGGCAGAAATGATTATCGGGAGCGATCCCAATAATGCAAACAGCACCCGTTCCCCGGTTCGCATCCTGAGTTCAACGGGGACCGTTCTCGGATCTGTGTCCGGCGACTATGCCGCATTCGTCGAGCAAATCCGCCAGGCGCCCAACATGGGGGCCCAAAAGATGTCCAGGGTGCACGCCTCCCGCTTTCTCCAGCAGGCCACCTTCGGATCCACCTCTTCGGAAATCGCCCGCCTGCAACAAATGGGCTACGCAGCGTGGATCGACGATCAGATCCAGAATCAGCCGAAAACCCTATTTTCCCCCTACATCCAGGAGATCCGAAAGGACTTTTACGGACCCCAGCTGGACCTCACTTACAGCTACGCATCCTTCGACAATGCCGTTCGGGCGAACAACATTCTGACGAGTTTTGCGCGAGGCGCGCTTCAGGGGCCCGATCAGTTGCGTCAACGGGTGGCGTTCGCCCTAAGTCAAATCCTCGTAACCTCACGTCGCGCCGGCCAGTTCCTCATGTCTCCCCTGGCCATGACGACCTACTACGACATTTTCGTCCGAAGAGCCTTCGACAACTACTATGATATCCTGAGGGAAGTTACGTTCAGTCCGGTGATGGGACAATATCTCAGCCATATCGGCAATCAAAAGGCTATTCCGGAAATCAACCAGTATCCGGACGAGAACTATGCCCGTGAGGTTCAACAGCTCTTTACCATCGGCCTCTGGGAGTTGAACCAGGACGGGACAAAAGTCCTAAATTCTCTCGGAAATCCGATTCCGACCTATGGCACCCGTGAAATCACTGAATTTGCCCGGGTTTTTACGGGCATGTGGTATGGGGGCCAGCCTTGGGGTACCGGCGGATACAACGACGTGGACAATACGATCCCGATGAAGATGTGGACGGACAAGCATGACTTCGATTCCAAGTCACTGCTCAAGGGATTCGTTATCCCCGCTCGCACTCCGAGCGTGACGAACGCCGAGCGGGATGTCGAAGACGCGCTTCACAGCCTTATCGATCATCCGAACACCGCACCCTTCCTCAGTTCACAACTGATTCAGTTCCTGGTCACGGCCAATCCCTCACCTGCCTATGTCGCCCGAATCGCTGCGGTATTCGCCAACGATGGATCCGGAAACCGGGGAAATCTCGGAGCCGTCGTTAAAGCCATCCTGCTCGACCCAGAAGCGCGCGACCCGCGATGGATTGTGGGTAATCCGAGCTACGGGCGCCTGAAGGAGCCGATCCAAAGGGCCATGGCAGTCGCCCGGGTGGCCAATCTGGGGCGGTATCCCAAGCTTCTTTGGTGGAGTTTCGATGATTTCTACAACGCCTCCCTCCAGGAACCCATGCTGGCGCCGACGGTCTTCAACTTCTTCCATCCTAAATATCAACCCCCTGGCTTAATGGCGGATGCGGGCCTCGTAGGGCCGGTATTTGAAATTACCGACAGTTACACCAGCATTTCCCTGCCAAACAAACTGTGGGAGTACACGGAGAAGGGATTCCGGTATGACGCCTATCAGTTCCTGCCCGACTATTCCGAGTTACTGGCCATCGCGGACGACGTGGATGCCTTGATTGACGAGGTAAACGTGCTCTTCTGCGGCGGACTGATGTCGGGCCAGACCCGGGCTCTCCTCCGGGAGCCTCTCCTGCAGATTCCGTCCTATGACCGCCTGATGCGGGTCAAGATTGCCATCTACGTCACGATCGCCTGCCCCGAAGGCGCGGTCCAACGATGACCCAGCCGGGATAACTCCACTAAATTAAATTATGACACCCATCTCACGCCGTGGCTTCCTACGGCAGATCAATTGTGCCGCAGTCGGTTCGGGCGCCCTTCTCAACACCCTGTTGAATCTCAAGCTGGCGAATAGCCTGACGGCACAGAGTGCGTCCGGACGCAAGGCGCTGGTTTGCTTGTTTCTCAACGGGGGAATGGATTCGTTCAATTTCCTCGTGCCCACCGATTCGCGGTACAGCACCTACTCTGCCTCGCGGGGCGTGGCCGGTTCCGAGGGTGGGCTCTCCCTCGCTCAGGCATCCCTCCTTCCGCTGTCCGCGCCCCTTGCCGACTATGGATTGCACCCTTCCTGTCCACAGATCCGGGACATGGTCAACGGCACCGGCACCCGGTTCTCCGGGAAACGTCGACTTTCGTTTATCGCGAACCTCGGAACACTGGTTCAACCCATCACCAAGTCTCAATACAATGCCTGGGAGCAGGGAAACAATGCCGCGCTACCGGTGCCGCGCGCGTTGTTCTCCCACGCCGACCAGGCGGAGCACTGGCAGACGGCGGTTCCACAGGGTCTGCGGCACCTAACGGGTTGGGTGGGCCGGGCAGCGGACATCCTGGATGCTGCGAACAACCAAGGAGGGATCTCCATGAGCATTTCCCTCAACGGCAACAACGTGTTGCAAGTGGGGAATCAAACCCAGCCGTTTGCGATCACCCCCAATGGGTCCCTGACGTTTTCGGCAGATGCCGGGGGCTCTCCGATCAACCCACTCCAACTCAAGAACAGCACCCTTCGGAACACGCTGGATCAGCATTACGCCAACTTGTTGACTGAATCATTTTCCCGGATCACCAAGGCCGCGGACGAGGCCCAGCAATACTTCCAAGCGCAGTATGAATCCCCCGGAGCAAGCCTCGGCGCAACCGTGGATGCCCTGTTTCCCGCCAGCAACGCCGTCGCGATGACGCTGAAGGCCGTGCTCAAGTCGATCAAGATTAGCAGTCAACTCGGACTGAGCCGACAGAGCTTTTTTGTAAACATCGGGGGATGGGACCACCACGGTGAGCTTCTCGACACCCAGGCGGGCATGCTGGCCACACTGGACACCGCCATTGGCGCCTTCCAGTACGGCTTGGAGCTTCTCGGTCTCGCCAACGACGTCATCACATTCAGCGCGTCCGATTTCGGGCGGACCCTGCGTTCGAACGGCCGGGGCAGCGATCATGCCTGGGGGGGCAATGCCTTTGTGTTCGGCGCACCCGTGGATGGCGGAAAGCTGTTCGGCACCTTTCCCAGCCTCGCTCTGGATGGTCCGGACGACGTCGGACGCGGAGGGCGGATGCTTCCCAGCATGCCGATCGACAAGTATTTTGCCGAACTGATGCAGTGGTTCGGGGTCCCCAGCGGCAACCTCAGCTACGTGCTTCCCAACATCGCCAACTTCTATAACGTGAACTCCACGACGCCGCCCATCGGCTTCGTGAAGCCATGAAACGAACGGGCCTCGGGGTCGGTCTCATCATTATTGCGGGTTTGCTGGTCTGGCTATTCGTCAGGCATTCGCCCCCCCCCGTTTCGGTCCCGGTGCCAGTCGTACCGGAGGCGCCCCCGCCAACATCCGGGATCCGGGTGACGTCCACCCCGATCGTCCAAGGGCCTGACCCCGGTTCCCTCCGGCCCTTGATCGGCGAGGAGATGCTTTTGGACTATGGGTCCCCGGCTACGACCCCGGTCAATGACCTCAAACTCCTTGGGGCATTGATCAACAACATGGGCCTGCTCGTGAAGAACCTGTATGAGCGGCCCATGAGCGGAAACGAAGATTGGTCGAGGGCTCTTCGCGGACAGAATCCCGCCCACGAGCGGTTCCTTCCCGACAACTATCGCATTTTTAATTCAGATGGCCTTCTGGTGGATCGCTGGGGGACGCCCTTGTTTTTTCATCCGGTCGGATACAAGCGGTTCGACATTCGTTCCGCGGGCCCCGACCGTCGGATGTGGACCGCGGACGACATTCATCGGGATGCCGACGGAACCTTTCGAGAACCTTCGGACCTGAATCGGCCTGGCCTCTACGAACCCCCCGTGTCCGGCAGGCCGAATTAATCCTGCGAGCATACAGGGTCCTAATTCCGACTGCTAACCCGGGTTTCGCTCTTCGAGAGGAGGTGGACGCGGATAGGCCGAGGTCCTCCACGCAACCGTCTTGTGCACGGAAGATAGTCACGATGATCCGGAGGGGACCATCGCTGGTGGAACTCCCAGCCCAAAAGATTAGGTATCAGCGCTTGCACCATCTCGGGTTCGGTAGCGCGTGGCGCGGCAGGCATAGGTTCCTCCCTTCCGTCAGCCGAAACCACATCTCCACTATCATCATCTCGCCAAGGACTTCCCGCACCCGCGCCAAAGTCAGTGACGGCCCCGGCGACCGCAATTTGTGCTTCAGACATACCCAAAGGTAGTAGCCCAGGAACGCCCCCACTTGTGGGCCTGTCCGGTTCCAGACCGGCCACAAGTTCGGTTCGCTCTTCAGAATCTGGATGAATTTGGGCCTAAGAAATCCCTGATCGACGCGTAGTCCCGAGTGCACGGCATGGAGTCCAAGAATCTCGCACCCCTCACCGAACTCCGAGACCAGCACTCGGAGTTCATCCGGACCGCCTTGGAGCGTTACGAGTCTCCACTCGTTCGCTACTGCTACGGGCTGACTGGAAACTTGGATACGGCGCGAGACGTGGTGCAGGACACCTTCCTCAGATTGTGCGAACAGGCGCCGGGCGCGGTTGAAGGCCATTTGGCGCAGTGGTTGTTCACAGTCTGCAGAAACCGGGCCCTCGACGTGCAACGAAAGGCAACCCGCATGACTTCCCTCAATGAAGGCGAGCTCGACCACCGGGCCTCCGCCGACCCCTCGCCGGCCGAATCCGCGGCTACCCGGGATACCGTACACCGTATCGACGAGTTGTTGGCGGATCTTCCCCTGAACCAACGGGAAGTCGTCCGGTTGAAGTTTCAGAACCAACTGAGCTACCAGGAGATTGCCGCCGTGACGTCCCTTAGCGTTGGAAACGTCGGATTCCTGCTCCACACGGCCCTAAAAACACTCCGGAGTCGCCTCGACAGGCTCGAGCGAACGTCACCTTCCCGCGCCTGACCTTCTCCGCCGACTGAACTCCAACGTTCCATGATCATGAAACTTTCCCCCGATTCCCCTGAACTCACTGCTTACCTCCTGGATGAACTGCCTCCTGCCGAGCGAGCCCTTGTCGAAACCGCCTTGGGAGAATCCGAAGAACTCCGGATCGAAGTGGAGCGGCTTCGCGACACGACCGAGCGACTGGTGGAGGTCTTCGTCAACGAACCCGCGACGGCCCTAACTCCGGAGCAGCGGCGCCGAATTCTAGCTCAGGACCGCAACTCCATGGTGCGGAATTCAGCTCCCTCAATGACGTCGTGGAGTACCACAGTGCAGACCTGGTGCAGGAATCTTCGCGCCCATTGGGCGTGGACGACGACAACCGCTTTGGCTGCTCTGGCAATGACCCTCATCGCGCTCCGGCCAGAACGCTCGGCCGAGCATCGTTTCCAGGAATTGCGGTACCAACTTCAGCCTCCATCCAAATCGATCCAGCCCGGCCGTCCGGAAAGCAAATGGGAGCTTCCCGCCCAATCCCCGGCTGCGGCAGACGCCGGCAACCATTCCCAGCCGAATTCCCAGGAAAGCCCGGTCCCGCTCGCGGAGGTCCTGCTTCAGCCTTCTCCGGTCGTCCCGCCCGCGCCCGCGCCCTCTCCGGTTTCGAGATTGGAGAAGCCTTCTCCTTCCAAGCTGGGTGCCAGCGTCGCCCCGGTTGTCCCGAAAGAGCGGCAATTGAGTTTGGCGCCCGCTTCCGCCTCGAAGCCCGTCGACCTGGCTCAAAGAGGGTTCCAGGAACCGCAGGGGCGGTCGTCCGTCCCACGGGAGAGCCTTCTCCGGGAATCCCTAAGGGACCCCCTTTCAGCATCGGTCCCCGCCGCGGGAAGAACCGATTCCCATTCGATTGAGCCGGCGAATCCGCAGACCCCCGCCCTCTCAAAACTCGACGCGTCCGCGCGCCGGTACGCCGGGTTTGGTGAACTCGCTGACGCGGAGTCCTACACCTCGCTCCCCGACAACGCCTTCAAATCCCCTGCCGCGGCTCCCTTGTCCACGTTCAGTCTCGACGTGGATACCGCCAGCTACGCGAATATCCGACGTTTCCTTCGAGAAGGATTTCTCCCGCCCGCTGATGCCGTCCGGATCGAGGAGCTGATTAACTACTTTCACTACGACTACCCCCAGCCCAAGTCGGGCGAACCCTTCGGCGCGGACATCGAAATAGCGGACTGTCCCTGGCGTGAGGGGAACAAGATTGTCCGGATCGGACTCCAGGCGCGCCGGGTGGACTTCCGTGAGCGTCCCCGGGCGAATTTGATTTTCCTTCTCGATGTCAGCGGTTCCATGAAACCGGAGAACAAGCTGCCCCTTGTCCAACGCTCCCTGCGCCTGCTGCTCGACCGTCTGGGAGAACGGGATGCCGTCGGGATTGTCACCTATGCCGGGGAATCCCGGGTCGCTTTGGAGCCCACCCAGGTCACGGATGAGGGCCGGCAGCGCATCCGGCAGGTGATCGACGGGCTTCGCGCCGGCAGCGGGACTGCAGGGTCCGTGGGAATCCAAAATGCCTACAGCCTCGCCACCAACCACTTTATCCCCGGCGGAGTCAACCGGGTGATCCTGTGCACGGACGGGGACTTCAACATTGGCATCACGGATCCCGGGGAACTCCACGCATTGATCGAAGAAAGGGCCAGGTCCGGGGTCTTTCTGAGCGTTCTGGGCTTCGGGATGGGGAACTTGAAGGACAGCACGATGGAGATGCTCGCCGACAAGGGAAATGGCAACTACTCGTACGTGGATTCCTATTCCGAGGCCCGGAAAGTCTTCGGTGAGCAACTCGAAGGCACCCTGATTACCGTCGCCAAGGACGTCAAAGTGCAGGTGGAATTCAACCCAGCGCGGGTTCGATCCTACCGCCTGATCGGATACGAGAACCGGTTGCTCCGAGACCGGGATTTCAACGACGACACCAAGGATGCCGGCGAGGTGGGCGCGGGACATCAGGTCACCGTCCTTTATGAAATCGAACCACTCCTTCCCAATCTCGCAGGAACGGATCCCCTCCGATACTCGCCAACGGCGGAAGCACCCGTCCCGAGGCTCAAGGCCGGACATGAAGGGGAACTCCTCAATCTGAAGATTCGCTTCAAGGCTCCGGACGGCGAGAAAAGTCAGTTGATCGAGCGACCGGTTCTGGACGGCGACCGCGAACTCGTCCGGGCGAGTCCCGATTTCAAGTTCGCCGCCGCAGTCGCTGGATATGGAATGCTGCTCAAGAACTCCCCCTACAAGGGAGACTGGACCTGGGATGCCGTGCTCCGGCTCGCCGAACAGGGGGTGGGTGAGGATCGCGAGGGCTACCGTTCCGAATTCGTGGATCTCGCCCGCAAGGCGCAGCGCCTGTCGAACGGCAAGTGACCGGTGAATTCTTCGGAATCAGGTTCCTAAGGTGAATCGGTGCCGGAATCCATGGCCACTCCATCGGCAGGAGCAGATGCGTCAATCCGCCGGAGAATCACCCGGGCCACCCGTAATCCGGTCAATTCCTCGACGGTGACCTGATACTCACCCAGTTCCAAACGGTCCCCCCGCCTCGGAAATCGCCCGAGCCGATGGGTAACCCAACCATTGATTGTGGTGATGCCCTCGGCATCGACGGATGTACCGGTGAGTTCCGCGAGTTCAAACAGCGGCAGCGTCCCGTCGAGATCCCAATTGCCTTCGCTGGTCCGCGTTAGGCGCGGCTTCTCGTGGTCGAACTCGTCCTGAATCTGCCCAACCAGCTCTTCCAGCACATTTTCCAGGGTCAGCATTCCGGTCGTTCCCCCGTGTTCATCAACCACCAGTGCGAAATGCAGTTTCCGGTCGAGGAACAGTTTCAAGACCTTCTCGAGTCGTGCGGTTTCCGGGACGTAGATGACGGGACGTGCCGACTGAATAAGATCGGCGCCGGTGGATGCCTGGTTCCGGAGCGCGAACAGATCCTTGAAATGGACGACTCCGGGCGTGCGGTCCAAATCTCCCGCTTCACACAGGGGAAATCGCGAATAGCGGCTGCGTTCCGCAATCTCGAGGCATTGAGTTATGGTGGCGGTCGTGCTCAGTCCAGTGATCTCCCTTCGCGGACGCATCACTTCGGCAACCACGCGGCGGCGCAGGTCGAGGGAGTTTAGTACAATTTCATGACCCAGATCCGTGCCGGCTGTCTCCTTCCCTGCGGAAAGAATCATGAGACGCAGCTCCTCCGCACTGTGCCGCTCCTCTTCGTCCATTGCTTCGACACCCAGCTTGCGGGCCATCCACAATGCCGTGCCGTTCACGACCCAGATGAAGGGGGTTGCGAGGCGGAAGAACGCGGTCAGTGGCGCGGCCGTCACGAGGGCCACCGGTTCCGTTCGATGGATCGCCAGTGCCTTCGGCAGCGCCTCACCCAGCGTCATCAGAAGGAAGGACATGACGACGAATCCGGCACCAATCAGGACGCCGTAGGCCCAATGCCGCGGGGGTAAATGCAGGGAGTGCAGCAATGGTTCCCCGAGGACCTCCACCATGGGCTCGACCCAACGGCCCAGACCCATTCCCGCCAGCGTGATCCCCAACTGCGTGGCGGTGATTGCGGCGTTGAGATTCCGCTTAAGGTCCCGCGCGGTCTTCGCACCGCGACGACGACGGGCAACCAGCGCGTCGAGCTGTGTTTCCCGGATTTTCACCAGGGCCAGTTCGGACGCGACAAAGAACCCATTCAGAAAAATCAACAACAGGGCCACCAGCATTCGGAAGCCAAGGGTGGTGGAAAGTTCCAGGATCACAGGGCCACCTCACCAAATACCGCCCCAAGAACATCCGCGAGCGACAGGAACCCGCGTTCGCGCCGGGCGGAGTCCACCACGATGGCCAGAGGCTGCCCGCTCCGTTGCAACCGGCGCAGGGCCTCCTCCAGGGACACGGTCTCCTCAAGGAACAACGCCGGCCTCAGATAGTCCCCGGCCACAGAACGCGAGGCTCCGCTGGTGTCGTAGAGGATATTTTTGAGGCTCACGATTCCTGCGATGCGCGCCGAGGACTTGCCGGAGTCCCAGACTGGAAGGCGGGTGTGGCCCTTCTCCCGGCACAAGCGAATGACCTCGGGAACCGGAGTTGAAACGTTGACGCTATCGGCGAGCGCCAGCGGTCGGGCCAAGTGCCCCACATTGCGATACTTCAGGTCCAGGACGCGATGGATCAGCGTGCGCTCGATGGACGCCAATTGCGTGCCCGGATCCAGGACCAAGTCCCGCACCTCGTCACGGCTGGCGAAAAACTGACTGTTCACAGACCGGCCGCCGGTCCATCGCAGGAGCGCGCCGGTGAAACCCTCGATCATCGACACCAGAGGCCACAACAGCGCATGCACCAGGCGGAACGGCCAGACGAGCCAAAGCGCCAGTCGATTGGGGAACTGCCGGAACAGGGCTTTGGGGAGCAGATCATCGACGAAATACAGGACCAACGCCGTGGCCGCGGTCAGCGCCCAGAACAGCGGAGGCGACGCGCCCACCTGGGCGTCGAGCCACGTCACCGCAATGACGACGATGACGAAGTTGGCGAGCGTATTGCCCACCAGCAGGGTCCAGAGGAAATTCTCCGGATTCGCGAGATACCCCTGCAGCGCCCGTGCCCCGGGGCGTCCCTCGCGGACCCACTGGCGAATCCGGAGTCGGCTCAGCGCCATGACGGCCGCCTCCATTCCCGACAGGAAGGCTGATAGAAGGATCGCAAGAAAGAGGACCGCGAGCTGAAGCATCACGATATTCATGCCGTTCCTCCGACCGCCTCAACCAGGAGTTCCCGAACCCGGCGTTCGTCCGCCGCCCTGACGGTGAACCGCACCCCGCGATGCGTGAACACCTCCCCGGGCGCAGGAACCACCTCGGCTAGTTTCACCACGAGTCCGCCGAGCGTATCCACGTCGTCATCGTCACCCAGTGCCGGGAACTCTCGCGCAAAGTCATCCAATCGCATTGAGCCGCTCGCACGCCATCGCCCGGGTGCCAGGCGTTCCATGACAAATCCTTCAGCCTCCCCTTCCCCGCGAATCGGTCCCACCACCGTCTCCAGGATGTCCTCCACCGTCACCAGTCCGGCGGCTCCCCCAAATTCATCGAGAACAATGGCCATGCCCCGCTGCTGTCGTTGAAGCGCCTGGAACAGCGTCATGAGGTTCATGGTTTCCGGGACGAAGGAGGGAAACTCCAACGCTTCGTCCAATCCCGATTCTGGGGAAAGCAACAGCGTCCGCGTATTCAACACCGCGACAATGTTGTCGGGGGTTTCGTCATAGAGGGGAATCCGATGATGCCGCGATTCCCGCGCAGCCCGGATCAGCGCGCCAACCTCCAGGTCGTCGGGAAGCACCGTCATGCGCGTCCGTGGTCGCATGGCGTCCCCGGCCGTGCGTTGATCCAGCGCCAGGACTCGATGGATGATCTCCTTTTCCGTGACGTTGAGTGCGCCCTGCTGCTGGGCGAGATCCACCAAGTCGGCATACTCCTCCCCGGATAATCCCTGCGGCGCAGCCGGAGTGTGGCGCAGCACCGGGTTCAGAATCCGGGCGACCAAACCGCGGGCAAAGGCCAGCAGGGGATGGGTCCCTTTCACAAAGATTCGGAGGGGCCGGGACACGCGGAGGGACCAGGCCTCCGGACTGCGGATCGCGAGAGCCTTCGGGGTGACTTCGCAGACAAACAACAGGACACCCAACAGGAAAATCGCCCCCAGGAACCGCTGCCAGTTCTCTCCGCCCAGCGACAAGATGGCGAGGGCTACCAACAGGAAGTTCGCCACGGTATTCCCGAGGACCAGGCTCGCGAGCAGGTCGTCCGGTCTGGCCAGCAATTCGGTAACGACGGCTCCGGCACCGGGCCGTTGTTCTGCCAGACGACGCGTCCTCCACGGCCCGAGGGAAAAGAGGGCGGTTTCCGCCGCCGCGAAGAAAAAGCTCGCGGCCACCAGCAACAGCAACAGCGGGATGACCCAAGTCCAGGGCAGCGGCACAGCCCGCACCATGGCCGGAACTTCGCGTCCATTCAATCCGCGGATGCGACGGGGTTGAAACTGGAGACGAAATGTTCCGGGAACTTGACGTTACCCCGGGGCTCGGCGTGCACTGGACGCCAATGAAACTCACATGGAAGGACTCCGAGGAAATCGCCTGGGCCCTGATGGACCAGTTTCCGGACCAGGATCCCCTCAAGCTCAGCTTCCCAAAGCTTCACAAGATGGTCTGTGAACTGGAGGATTTCAGCGATTCGCCCGAGGCATCGAACGAAAAGATCCTCGAAAACATCCAGATGGCTTGGTTTGAGGAGAAACAATAGCCCTTCCCATGCCGAAGATTCCTGTCAGTCCTCCGACGGCGGCTCCCGCATTGGGACCCTATACCCACGGCATTCGAGTCGGTGACCTGCTCTTTTGTTCGGGACAAATCCCCATCAACCCCGCGCAACCCGGTGGACCGGTGCTTGGGGACATCCGGGACCAGACTCGTCGGGTTCTCGAGAACGTACGGCTGATCCTGAAGGATCAGCACCTCAACTTCGCGCATGTCGTCAAGACGACCGTCTTCATGACCAATCTCGCGGAATTTCAGGGCATGAACGAGGTGTACTCGGAATTCTTCCCGGCTCCCCACCCTGCCCGTTCGACCGTTCAGGTCTCGGCTCTGCCCCGGGGTGCCAGTGTCGAAATCGAGGTGGTTGCAAGTGCTGCCGCCGGATAGCTTTTTGAAACTGCCGTTCCGTCGGCGCCCGTGCATCCCTCCCAACTCCGCCTACTCCCGGATGCCCGTCCGCTTGTGGATCGGCTGGGTGCGGCTTTTTTTCGAAGCATTCCGGAAGTTCCAGGCGTTTACCTGCTTCGGGATGCCGCGGATACCGTCTTGTATGTCGGCAAGGCCCGCAACCTCCGCCGCCGCCTTCACAGCTATCGTGTCGCCAATCCCGAGGTGCTGCCTCGGCGACGTCTCCGACTGCTCCATCTGGCGCGGCGCATTGAGTGGCAGACGATGGCGGATGAAGCGTCCGCGCTCGCACGGGAGCGCGTCCTGCTCCGCGAACTGAAGCCGCGATTCAATCGAGCCGGCATCTGGCAGGGACAGCCCCGTCATCTTGCCTGGAGGGTTTCCGGGGATGGACTCGAACTGGCCCTGAAGGACACGGAAACCCGGGACTGGAGCCGGTACGGACCGCTCGGATCCGGCGCCTTGCGGGTCCGGAGTACCTGTGTCCGGTTGGTGTGGTGTGGATGGTATCCGGAGCGAGGCGTCGAGGCATTTCCAGCCGGCTGGCTCCAGGGCCGCTTTCCGGACGTCGTCTCGCTGAACCCGGGATCTGAAGGACCGGATGCGCGTACGGTCGCGACTTGGCTGTCCGAGTTACTCGGGGGCCGGACAGAGACGGTGCGTGCCTGGCTGGAGAAGGGAGTCCTTCGGTCTGGGAGTCCGTTTTTGCGAACGCTCCTTACCGCCGACCTGGAATGGATGGCAAACCGGAAGCGTCCGTTGGAAACCGACCATTGACCTGTGGCCGCGGGCCGATGTAACTCGACCGACATGCTGCCGCCACCCGGTCATGGTTTTTCACGTCGGGGCACCCCCCGGACTTTCCCTTTTTGATGCGCTGGAGCCGATTCATAGGACTAACCCTCGCGACGCTGGGTGCGGGGATCAACGCAGTTGCCGGAACCATCACCATCCGGGGATCCGATACCATGGTGGTGTTGACCCAGCGATGGGCCGAATCCTACATGGCACTTCATCCCGGCACGGCCATTCAGGTCAACGGTGGCGGCACCGGAACGGGATTCGCAGCCCTTCAGAATCGAGCCACGGACATCTGCAACGCGTCACGCCGGATCCGGGCCCGCGAGAAGGAGAACTGCCTCCGCGCATTTCGGAAAATTCCCGCCGAATATCGCGTGGCGCTCGACGGATTGAACATCTACGTCAACAGTGGAAATACCGTGGACCACTTGAGCCTGGAGGATCTCGCGGCCATCTTTACCGGAGCCGCCCGCAACTGGAGGCAGTTCGGCGGCGCGGACGCACCCATCACCGTCTACAGTCGGGAAAACAGCTCGGGAACCTATGAATTTTTCAAGGAGCGGGTCCTTGAAGGACGCGATTTCACCTCACTTGCGCAAACCCTCCAAGGCACGGCCCTGGTGATTGAGGCGGTGTCGCGGGACTCCGGGGGAATCGGCTATGGAGGCGCAGGTTTCGGTGAAGGAACCCGTCACCTGAAGATCGCTCCGTACCGGGGCGCGGAGGCGGTGGAACCGACGGAGGAGTCCGTCGTCGCCGGCCGATATCCCATCTCCCGTTTCCTCTACTGCTACGTGAATCCGGATCTCGACCGGGCCGACGTCGCCGACTATCTCCAGTGGATTCGGGGATCCGTGGGGCAGCGAATTGTCCGCGAATTGGGCTACTATCCATTGCCCCCGGCCCTTCGCGCCGATTGAATCCCGTAGCCCGCATCGTCCGCTACCGTGCCCACACTTCCCTCCCATTCCTCCGCCCCTTCCGCCGGATGGATGGGCCTTCGCCGGGGTCACCGAGCCCGGCCCTTTGAGTGGGTCGTGGAACGACTCATCTTCGGGGTCAGCCTGTCCACCCTGGCCCTCCTGCTTCTGATCGTTGTCTTCGTTGGGCGTGAAGCGCTTCCCATCCTGTTCGGGACAGCCAACAGTTCCCTGATCCAGCCCGTGATCCCGGCGGCGGAGATGGACCGAATCCCTGCCGGAGAGTTGCGTGCCTACCTAGGGATGACGGCGGCGGAGTTCAAATCCATGGATCGGGCAACGCTCCTTGAGATTATGAAGACCCGGGAGGAAGCCCTGGCCGAGGTTCCTCCGTCCTACCGCCAGGATCCCGATGCGCGAATCAACACCACCGAATGGCGCCATCTCCTCCTTCCCCGGCGATGGACGGGCTATCCAGAGCCGGCGTTTGTCTGGCAACCCATCGGAACCATCCACAAATACAACATCGTGCCCCTGATCTCTGGGAGCCTGAATCTGACCCTGATCGGCCTTCTCTTCGCGGTCCCGTTGTCACTGGCTGCCGCCCTCTACCTGAGCCAGTTGGCCCCGACCGGTCTCCGCGAATGGGCCAAGCCCGGAATTGAACTTCTTGCGGGCCTCCCCTCCGTAGTGATTGGAGTTTTCGCTCTCCTGGTGCTCGCCTCGTTCCTTCAATGGTGCTTCGGATACCAATACCGCCTGAACGCGCTGGTCGCCGGCGTGGCTTTGGGCATCACGGCGATTCCATTGGTGTTCTCCATCGCCGAGGATGCCCTCTCCGGGGTTCCGCGGAGTTACACGGCGGCCGCCCTTGCCCTGGGAGCCACACGATGGCAGGCCGCCTTACAGGTCGTCCTTCCCGCCGCGCTCCCCGGGGTGCTCGCCGCGGTGGTCCTCGGATTCGGACGCTGCATCGGTGAGACAATGGTGGTGCTGATGGTGAGCGGAAACGCCAGCCTCCTGTCCTGGAGCCCATTCGATTCCACCCGGTCCATAACCGCCACCATTGCCGCAGAAATGGCCGAAGCGGTGGCCAATGGCACCCACTACGAAATGCTGTTTCTCCTCGGGACCCTCCTGTTCGTGGTGACCTTCGTGACGAACCTGGCCGGCGACTTGATCATCCAACGTATCCGGCGCCGGAGGGAGGGCATCGTATGAAGGATTGGGAATCCCTCCCGCCGGGACGACCGTCGTCCGCTGCGTCGGCCCTGGGTGCGGCGAGCACCGGCTTTGCAACCGCGATCATCCTCGTACTTCTGGCCGTAATCCTGGGCACCGTGGTCCTTCAGGGGTGGCCTGCCCTCTCCTGGAGGTTTGTCTCCACGGTGCCCCGCCGTGATTTCTTCGATCCCCAATCCGCGGCTGTTCTCCCCATGATCATCGGCACCACGATACGGATCCTGCTCATGACCGTATTCGTGATGCCGGTCGGGGTTGTCACCGCAGTTTACCTTTCAGAGTATGCCCGTGCGGACTCCCCTTACACCCATGCGGTTCGAGTGGCGGTTGGAAACCTGGCCGGGGTTCCATCAATCATCTTCGGGCTCTTCGGCCTGGGCTTCTTCATCAATTTCCTGGGTCGAAACCTCGATCGCATGGCGGGCGCATCCGGACCCCACTGGGGACAGCCCTCCCTGCTCTGGGCCTCCATGACACTGGCGGTCATGACCCTGCCCGTCGTCATTGTTGCCACGGAGGAGGCTCTCCGCGCGACCCCACAGGGGCTGCGCGAGGCCAGTCTCGCCCTCGGAGCAACCAAGCTGGAAACGATCCTGCGCATCGTGCTTCCCAACGCGCTTCCCGGCATCCTCACGGGAGGAATCCTCGCCGTCAGCCGGGCAGCCGGAGAAGTCGCTCCCATTCTGTTCACGGGAGCCGCCTATTATATGGCCAGCCTCCCACAGAAGCCCACGGACCAGTTCATGGACCTCGGGTACCACACCTACGTGCTGGCCACCCAGTCGCCCAATATCGAACGGACGCGGCCGATTCTATTCGCCACCGTGCTCGTGCTCCTGGCACTCACCTTTTCCCTCAACGCGCTCGCCATCCTGGTTCGCGCCCGTCTTCGCCGCACCTGGCGGGAGATCGCCTGATCTGGATCCGATGAATTCGCCCCCCCATCCGGTTCCAGAGTCCTCCCGTCCAGGGGAACCTTCGCTCGCCGAGGTGATCCAGACCCGGGATCTCACCCTCCACTACGGGCCGGTTCGTGCGCTCCACGGAATCTCCCTGGGAATCCCGCGCAATCGAGTGACGGCCTTCATCGGGCCATCCGGATGCGGAAAGTCGAGCCTGCTCCGCTGCTTCAACCGGATGAACGACTTGATCGACAACGTCCGGATCACCGGGCAGTGCGACGTGGAGGGCGAGGACGTTCTCGGGCGCGATGTGGACGTGATCGGGTTGCGGAAGCGGGTCGGAATGGTTTTTCAACGGTCAAATCCCTTTCCCCGATCCATCCACGACAACATTGCCTTCGCATTGAGAATTCACGGGATCCGCGACCGGGCCGCCGTGGACGAAACCGTCGAGCGATCCTTGCGCGCAGCGGCGCTGTGGGACGAAGTGAAGGATCGCCTCGACGAAAGCGCCCTCCGCCTTTCAGGAGGACAACAACAGCGCCTTTGCATCGCCCGGGCCATTGCCATCCGCCCCCGGATTCTCCTCATGGATGAGCCGGCATCCGCTCTCGATCCCACGGCCACCACGCGGATCGAGGAGTTGATTCTGGAGCTGAAGCGGGACTACACCATCGTGATTGTCACGCACAACATGCAGCAGGCGACCCGCATCTCCGACTTCACCGCCTTTTTCTATCTTGGGGAACTCGTGGAATTTGGGACTTCGGCCCAAATTTTCACCCACCCGAGCCACCGTCAGACGGAAGACTATGTGACGGGACGGTTCGGATAGCGTGCCGGGTCGCGGTGGGGAATTGCTCCAAGTCGGGGATTCCCCATTTCCATGGAATCGGCAGTCTCGCGTCGTTCACGGAGACCGAATGACATATTTCGAGACGGAGCTTCAGTCGCTCAAGGAGCGCCTCCTGGTGATGGCGAGCCGGGCGGAGGCTTCCGTGGCCCATGCCATGGAGGCGCTCGTCCAACGCGATGACGATGCCGCCCGAAAGGTGCGCGAAGAGGACGACGCCATTGACCAGTTGGAGAAGGAAATCGACGAACAGGCCATCCGCCTGCTGTCCAAGGCTCCGCTGGCCACGCAGCTTCGCCTGATCGTCACCACCCTCAAGATCGCCCGGGACCTGGAACGCGTCGGGGACGAGGCCACCACGATCGCCCGGCGCTCCATCGAGTTGAGCCAGGAACCCCAGCTGAAGCCCTATGTGGATCTTCCGCGCATGGCCGCGCTGGCCCGCGGCATGCTCAACGATGCCCTCGAAGCATTCGTGACTCGCGACCCGAGCCGCGCCCGGGAGGTGATTCCCCGGGACCGCGAAGTGGATGCCCTGAACAAACAACTCTACCGGGAACTCGCTAGCTTCATGATCGAGAAGCCTTCCAACATCACCCGGTGCCTCAATCTGATGACCATCAGCAAGGCGCTCGAGCGGATCGCCGACCATGCCAAGAACGTCGCCGAGGACGTGGTCTACCTATACGAAGGACGGGACATCCGCCACGGGGGGACCTGACGGCGCCTCGCGACTTTGCGAATCGATGAGCTTGCCGCTTGGAGCCGGCACCCCAGCTCCGTTACAAACCCGCCGTGCAGACTCGACCGTTCGGCCGCACGGGCCTTCAGCTTCCCATCCTTGGTTTCGGCGCCAGCTCTCTGGGACAGGAGTTTCGAAGTGTAACCCTGGCGGAAGCCCTTCAAAGCGTCCGAACCGCCCTCGATTGCGGTCTCAACTTCATCGACACTTCGCCGTTCTACGGCCGGGGCATGAGCGAGGTGCTCCTGGGCATCGCCCTCAAGGGAGTTCCCCGGGATCAATACACCCTTTGCACCAAGCTTGGCCGCTACGACCTGGGCCACTTTGATTTTTCAGCGAAGCGGGTTGCGGAGTCGGTGGACGTCAGCCTCCACCGCCTGGGCACCGACCACCTCGACATTGTGCTGTGCCATGACATCGAGTTCGTCGAACTGCAGCCAGTCATCGAGGAGACCATCCCCGCCCTGCGCCGGGCTCAACAGGCGGGCAAGGTTCGCTTCATCGGATTCAGCGGCTACCCCCAGAAGATTTTTCGTTCCATCTGTGACCTCACCGAGGTCGATTGCGCGCTCAGCTACAACCAGTACACGCTGCAGAACACCCGGTTTGCGGACGAAACCATCCCGTACCTGCAATCCAAGGGTGTGGGGATTCTGAACGCCGGCCCCTTCAGCGCCCGCCTTCTCACCCAGGCTCCGCTGCCCGCCTGGCTGAAGGAACCGGAGTCCGTCAAGGCCGCAGCCCGGTCGGCGGCCGAACTTTGCGCGCAACGCGGCACCGACATTGCCAAGTTGGCGCTGCAATTCTCCTGCGCGAATCCCGACATCACGTCCACCATCGCCGGCAGCGCCAATCCGGAGAATATTCGCCGCTGGGCCCAGTGGTTGACGGAGCCCATGGACCTGGACCTGCTCCGGGAGGTCCAGGCGATCTTCAAGCCCGTGAGAAACCTCGGGCACGTCGAAGGGTTGCCGAAGAACAACTGACCGCCGCGGCCTCCCGGCGGTCACCCCTCCCGCCAGCGCTGGGCAATCGGCACCCGTCGTCCCACGCCAAAGGCCTTGGTCGTGACCTTCAGCCCCGGCGCGGCCTGCCGCCGCTTGTATTCGGATCCCTCGATCAGCCGGACCACCCGCCGCACATCGGATTCCCGTAATCCCCGGGCAACCAGTTCTGCGACGGTCATTCCGGACACCACATACCCCTCCAGAATTGCATCCAGGACGTCATACGGCGGGAGACTGTCCTGATCCGTCTGGTTTGGACGCAACTCCGCGCTCGGCGGCTTGACGAGGCTGCCTTCCGGAATGGGCGGTCGCACCCCTCGTGTCCGGGCATCCTCATTCATCCAGCGCGCAAGCCGGTACACCCAGGTCTTGGGCACGTCGCTGATCACGGCCAACCCACCGCACATGTCGCCATAAAGGGTGCAGTAGCCGACGGCGAGTTCGGACTTGTTTCCGGTGGTCAGCAGCAGGGAGCCAAACTTGTTGGACATCGCCATCAAGGTCACTCCGCGGAGCCGCGCCTGGAGATTTTCCTCGGTCGTATCCTCCGGGCGTCCTTCGAACAGCGGAGTCAATTGTCCCTTCAACGTCGCGAATGGCGGCTGAATGGAAACCACGTCGAGTCGGATTCCCAGGTTTTCCGCGAGCTCCCGGGCATCGGAAAGACTTCCAGCGGAACTGTACTCCGAAGGAAGTGCCAGCCCACGGACCTGGCCAGGCCCGAGAGCCGCGACCGCCAGGGCCGCGACGACCGCGGAGTCAATCCCACCGCTCAAGCCCAGCACGGCGGACCGGAACCCACACTTGTGGAGGTAGTCTCGGGTTCCCAAAACCAGCGCCTCGTACAAGAACGCTTCGTCGCATCGATCCCGCGGTGGCACACTTCCGAGCGCGTCGGTGTCCACCAGGAGAAAATCCTCCGCAAACGCCGCGCCCTCCGCGCTCAGGATTCCATCCCCGCGGTACGCGACGCTTTGTCCATCGAAGACCAGCTCGTCGTTTCCGCCGGCCAGGTTGCAATAGACGACCGGACGCCCGGTTTTGAGGGCTAGACTCGAAAGCATCGCGCGCCGGGTCCGCTCCTTGCCCTGATGCCAGGGGGACGCCGAGAGATTCAGCAGGAGATCGGCACCGGCATCCGCGAGGGCAACCGCCGGATTCGGCCGATATCGCCGGGCCGGCCAGAAGTCCTCGTCGTTCCAGACATCCTCGCAGACGGTGATCCCAAGCCGATGTCCTCGAAACGGCACCGGGGTGTTTTCCGATGCGGGTTCAAAGTACCGGTCCTCGTCAAAGACGTCGTACGTCGGCAGCAGGGTCTTTTCCCGCGTGGCCACGACGCCTCCATTCGCCAGGAGGGCGGCGGCGTTGGTCAGGTCCCTGCCCGGGCGCGCGGGGTTTCTCCCGACGTAGCCCACCAGCATTCCCACCGCGCCCGTTTGCGCAGCGAGGCGTCCCAAGGCGTCGAGATTGGCATCGATGAAGGAGGGTCGCAGGAGCAGGTCGCGCGGCGGATAACCGGTCAGCGCCAGTTCCGGAAACAGGACCAGTTCCGCTCCGGCGGACACTCCCTCCCTATAGGCGGAAAGGATCCGCGCCTCATTTCCGGCGATGTCCCCGACGGTGGTATTAATCTGCGCGAGGGCCAGTCTCATTCGGCCCTCACTGAAGTCCAAATTCCTCGCGCAGCGATCGGCGGGGCGTCTTGATCAGGGCTCCGGCCCCGATCCCGTTTCGCTCGAACCATCCGGGAGCGGTCTCCAGAACAAACTGGATGTCGCTCGATGCCGAAGGAACCGGCGTCTCGTCCATTTTCCTGAGCCGGACAATCTGCTGAATCACGCCCGAGCCGTCGATGTACGCGGCATCAATGTCGAATCCGACGTTCTTCATGTAGAACGCGACCTGCTGCGGCTGGGGAAAGACAAACAGCATGCTCTCGTCGTTGGTGATTCCAGGACGGTACATCAGCCCGGTTGCCAACTGCGTCCGGGTGAGACACATCTCGGCATCAATTTCCTTCGATCCGACCCAAAGCTTCAGGGTGGCGAGCTTGGGTTGGGCTCGGTCCAGATGGTAGTGGGGGGCCTCCGCCTCAGCCCGGGGTACCACCGGAACAGTAGCCGACTTGGCCGCATTGGTCGCGGTCGGAGGGGACGGCCGGGGCACGTCACAACCGGCCGCCATTCCGACCAGAAGCCCGCAGCCCAGGAGTAGGGAACGCAAACGCATGCGCCCACGTTGACCCGGACGGGCCCTGGTTTCAACCCCGCCCCTGCCTGTGTTCCCAGGTGAGCCGGAGTCCCTCGAGGGTCAGGTGAGGCCGCACCGCCCGAATCTCCGGCAGTCGGGAGGCGATCAATCGGGCGTAGCCCCCTGTTGCCACGACGGGAACCTCCGCCTGCCCCAACTCCTCCCGCAACGCATGAATCAACCCCCTGACCATTCCACGGTATCCCACGACCGCCCCAGCCAGCATCGCCTGCTCCGTACTTCTTCCCACGACACGCCTGGGTTCGCGAATTCGCACCCGCGGCAGCAATGCCGTCCGCTCATGCAGGTAATCGGTCATCATGGCAATGCCCGGCGCGATGATGCCTCCCACGTAATGGGAGTCTGCATCCACGACGTCGAACGTTACCGCGGTCCCGAAATCCACCACCACCACGGGCGCTCCAAAATGCCGGGTCGCGGCAACCGCATTGGCGAGACGGTCCGGTCCGATTGAGTCCGGCTTCGGGTATCGGACTCCGATGCCGGGAAGGCGGTCTGGCCCGACAATTTCCGGATCGAATCCCGTAACGGCCCGCACGGCACGGCGTGCGGGACCCGTAGCGGCGGGCACCACGGAACAGAGGCAGGCGCCGGTCACGGGCTTCCGGGGCATGCATCGAGCAAGCGCCCTTTCCAGACCGCCCTCGCGGACATCTTGGGTCGCAAAATTTCGGGCCCCCACGATCCGGGTGCCCTGCGCCCACCCCAGGTGCGTGTGCGTGTTGCCGATGTCGATCAGGAGGATCATTTCCGATTCAAAGGTCCTCCGGCGAGACTCACGTCCCCGCCGACGACGCGTTCCAAGCGGCCATGCTCGGTCCGGACCAACAGGGCGCCATCGTCGTCGAGAGCCTCTGCCATGCCGGACATCTCCCGCGCGCCCATCCGGATATCCACCCGCTGTCCGAGCGTGGTGCAACGCTCCTCCCA
Organism: Verrucomicrobiota bacterium; assembly: GCA_046346705.1. Lineage (GTDB taxonomy): Bacteria > Verrucomicrobiota > Verrucomicrobiia > Limisphaerales > UBA9464 > UBA9464. The sequence continues at coordinate 214,049 of JAXMHR010000010.1, forward strand.
TTCGTCGGCGAGAGTTCCAAAGGCGCCCCGGTTCAATTGATCATAGGCTTGATCGAGCTCCCGGATCAGCGCCGCCGCTAGGGCCGGGCGATCCACGGGGGCGCCCAATTCAGCCTGCAGTGACGTCGCCACTTCTCGCAACGACGCGGGCAGGGTCGTGGGGTCAACATTCACGTCCAGGCCGATCCCCAGCACCACATGCCGCACATGATCCAGTTCCGCCGAAAGCTCCAGAAGAATGCCGCCGCACTTTCGTCGGCCGAAAATCAGGTCGTTCGGCCATTTAATCTCAGGATGCAGTCCGGTTTGCCGTTCAATCGCCCGAGCGCAGGCCACCGCGGCCAGCACGGTGAGCTGCGTCGCTGCCGACGGATGCAGCCGGGGTCGGAGCAGAACTGAAAACCAAAGGCCGGCTCCCGGAGGCGATTCCCAGCGCCGACCCAGCCGGCCACGTCCACTGGACTGGCTCTCGGCGAAAATGACGATGCCTTCCGCCACGCCATCCCCCGCGAGGCGATCTCCGATGTCGTTGGTGGACGCCGTCTGTTGGAAGACCTGGATGTCCCGGCCGATGACGCGGATTCCATCCAACCGGGCGAGCAGGTCATCGGCATGCAGAGCCCCAGGGCTTCCCCGCAGCACATAGCCGCGGTGCGGACTCGCCTCGATGTCATAGCCCAGTTTTCGAAGTTCCTCGATGCGGGCCCAAACCGCCGCGCGGCTGATGCCCAGCGCCCTCGCCAGATCGGCGCCCGAAGCCCCGGCATCCCTGGAAGTTCGCATGGCCCTCAGGATCGTTGCGTCCGGCGTCATGACAGGAAATCCAGCCCCAGATCCACGGCGGGCGCGGAATGGGTCAACGCGCCGACCGAGACAAAGTCCACACCCGTTTCGGCGATCGCCCGAACCGTTTCCAGCCGAACTCCTCCGCTGGCCTCGGTTCTTGACCGACCTCCGACCAGAGCCACCGCCTCCCGCAGCATCGGCAGGGACATGTTGTCGAGCAGGATGTAATCCGCCCCTGCATCGGCGGCGGACCGCACCTGATCCAGCGTATCCGCCTCCACCTCCACCTCCAGGCCTGGGAACAGGCGGCGGGCACGGGACACCGCTGCAGTCACCGGATCCGGCCGCGCGTCAGAGAGTGCGGCAAGGTGGTTGTCCTTGATCAAAACGCGGTCATAGAGCCCGATGCGGTGATTGAAGCCACCGCCGCATGCGACGGCGTACTTCTCGAAAATCCGCCAGCCCGGGGTGGTCTTCCGGGTGTCCAGGATGCGGGCCTGGGTACCCTCCACGGCAGCCACGTATTGGGCGGTCAAGGTGGCGATTCCGGATAGTCGTTGCAGGAAATTGAGGGCCACCCGTTCCGCGGTCAGAATGGCCCTTGAGGCACCGGAGACACCGAGGAGCGCGGATCCTTTGCCGACACGCGCGCCGTCCGTCACCGCAGGGCAAAGATCGAGGTTTGCCGAGAGTTCAGAAAATGCGGAACAGGCAAATGCAAGTCCGCAAACCACGACGGATTCCCGGGCCCGGATTTCCGCCCGGGAGATGGAATCCGGAGGCACACAGGCGAGGGTGGTGACATCGCCAGCACCCACGTCTTCCACCAGCGCCGCCCGGACCGCGGCGCGTACGTCGATCGGTGAAGGCGTTAGCACGTCGGGAAAACTGCGCGAATCTGGCTTCAGGGAAAATGAAAACGTTCCAGGAAACCGGGGAACTTGCCCCAGGTTCCGGCCTCAGTCCCTTTCAGATGCGGAACTGATGATCCGACCGCTGACTCGCGCGGCGGCAAGATCGTGGGCAATTTTTCGAGCCGCCTCGTCGATGAACGAATCCAGCGTCTGCTGGGCGGAGATCCACCCTCCGCCTCCCCAGCTGTTGCGGTCCGCGGAGAGCGTCGCGAGCAACTCTCCGGTCTTCTGATCACGAATCTCAACCGTGGCGTCAAAATAGGCGTTCCCGATCCCGAACCCCAGCCAGAAGCGCTCGGCCCGACTCCCCTCCACAGCACGCGTGACCTCCCCGTCAACCTGGATGGCTCCGTCTGCCGAAACCGGTCCCGGCAACACCTCCGTAAAGGCGCCAGTTATCCGCAACTGCTCGAGAACACTCTGGCGAAACCGAAGCACCGCCGCCTTCCCCTCGGCATCCGACCCGCCACCCTGGGTCAATTGGTCCGTGAACGGCATGACTACGACCCGCGGATATGCCGTAAGATTGACCTGCCGTCCGATCGCGCTGGGCTTCAAGTCCGACACCGAACCGCACCCCGGCATCACGGCAAGAATCGCCGCAACGACCAGCATCCTCGAGATCGGGAATCGCATGGTCTTATGAAGTCGAATCAGCGACCGAAACCTTTCACTCCACGATTCCCCCCTCGCGATGCGCTTCGACCCCGCCCACCCGGCGAAGTCCAGGATCCGGGTCCGCGAGTTCCAACCACTCCGCAATGGTGTGGCGCTGACCGGGAAGGCGCAGCCCCGGATCCAGCTCCGCCAACGGCGCGAGAACAAACCGGCGCAGATGCGCCCGAGGATGCGGGAGGATCAGGAACGACGTGTTGCGTTGCTCCACACCCCAGCAAATCAGGTCCAGATCCAGCGGTCGCGCCTCGTTATGGACCTGCTTGGGGCGCCGCCCAAACTCCACTTCCAAGGCCTGCAACTGTCGCAGCAACGATTCCGGGGTTTCGCTTGCGCGTGGGTCCAACCCCACAACGGCGTTGGTGAAGACCGGAGAATCCGGCGGGCAATCCACGGGAGTGCTGCACCACAGGGAGGATCGGACCACGGGCTTGGACGCCAGAAGGTCCAGTCGGTTCATGGCCCGGCGAAGAATCTCCGGGGAATCCCCCAGGTTGGAACCAAGGGCCACGTAAACCCTGGACCCCAATCTTGCGGACTCCTCCGAACGGCTCATTTCAGTCCCAGCACGTCCTGCATGGAATAAATCCCAGGCGGGCGCCCCACAACCCAGGCGGCGGCGCGCAGGGCTCCGGAGGCAAAGGTGTCCCGACTGGACGCCTTGTGGGTGAGTTCCACGCGCTCGCCTTGGGCCGCGAAGATCACGGTGTGGTCGCCCACGACATCGCCGCCGCGGATCGCGTGAATTCCGATCTCCGAATCGGTGCGCTCGCCTGTAATGCCGGAACGACCGTGGCGGAGCGCGTCCGAAAGCTGGACCTTGCGCACGTCTCCCAGGATTTCGAGCAGGCTCGTGGCGGTCCCGCTCGGCGCATCGCGCTTCATGCGGTGATGCATCTCCACCACCTCCAGGTCAAAGCCCGGGCCGAGGATCTCGGCCGCCTTGCGGGTCAGCCAGAACAGCGTGTTCACGCCCGTCGAGTAGTTCGACGCCCAGACGATGGGAATGCGCTGGGCCAGGGCCCTGATGGCAACCTTCTCCTCCTCCGTGTGCCCGGTGGTTCCGATGACCAGGGCCTTACCCAAGCGGGCGCACTGTTCGGCGACGCCCAGGGTCACCTTGTGAAAGGTAAAGTCGATCACCACGTCGGCTCCCGGCAGCACGGCTCCCAAATCATCCCCCTCATCCACGGCTCCGGCCACCGTCAGCGCGGGCATCCGGGCTGCGCCGGACAACAGCGCCTGGCCCATCCGGCCGCGGGATCCATTAATCACAATTCGCGTCATGCGCCCAGCGCCATACCAGTCCCGCCGCCGTCGCAAAAGCCGAAATCCCGCTGCGCTCAACAGATTCCAGTCGTCCGCGGTCAGCCGGAGCGGCGGGACTCAATGTCGGATCACTTGAGGATCCGCCACGAACCTTTGGTTTGTTTCCCGATCCAGACGCCCTCAAATATGCCTGAGAAGCCAAACCATTGCCTCGACGCGCGGCACCGTTCAGCAAGATGGGACCCGTGTGCAAATCCCTCTCTGATGGACTTACGCACGGCCATCTATAAAACGGGAGACCCTTTTCCCGCCGTGTCCCTTCGCGAGACAATGCCCGTAAACCGAGGAACTCTGCACTTCGCTTCCGCAGCTCGAAATCCTCAGGTCCTACTTGCCAGGTCTTGCGTTAAACTCTCTTGCCAGCCTTTGCCCCTCCGCCCGTTCTTCGGAGGTCAGTTTTTTTTCAAAGATGGGCATCAAATCGATCGCGGGCCTCAGCCCATTTCCCGCTGCGAGTAGGATCCATTGATAGGCAACGGCATTGTCTCTGGGGACACCCTTTCCTTTCGAGTATATTGCCGCGAGTATGAATTGAGCCCCTGAGTTCCCTTGATTCGCCGCCTTCCGATACCACCTTACAGCTTCTGCCTCGTCCTTCGAAACGCCTTCTCCTTTCGAATACGCCATTCCAAGCATGCATTGGGCTTTCGCATCCCCTCGGTCTGCGGCCCTGAGCCAACACTTGATCGCCTCGCCTTCGTCCTTCGGAACACTCTCCCCCTTTGAATACATCAACCCCAGGGTATATTGAGTCTTGGCTTCACCTTCGTTCGCTGCCTTCTTATACCATTTTTCCGCCTCAACTTTGTCTTTCGGAAGGCCAATCCCCTTTTTGTACCACATCCAAAGGGTCAGTTGCGCCCTTAACTCACCCTGGTCCGCCGCCTTGCGATACCAGTTTGCGGCTTCAACGTCGTCCTTTGGGACGCCGACTCCGTTTGTGTAGAGCAACCCGAGGGTGTACTGGGCAATGGCTACCCCTTGATCCGCCGCTTTGCGGTACCATTTCGCCGCCTCGGCTTCATCCACCGAAACACCGATGCCCCTTCCATAGATCATCCCAGTGGTGACTTGCGCGCTTGCGTCCCCCTGTTCTGCCGCCTTCCGGTACCATTTTACCGCTTCTGCCTCGTCCTTCGGAACTCCCTTTCCCTCGGCATACCTGCGCCCCACTTCAAGCTGGGCCTTCACGTTTCCGCTGATGGCTTTCGCCAGGACGCTGGCGAAGGTTTCCTTGGAAGCGCCCGACATTTCGGCCTGCAGCAACAACGGAACAAGTTGACCGATGGCTGCGAGGGTAAGGATCAGCGACCTCATTTGATCAGGATGAAGCACTGATTCTGCGACAGCAATATCATCCATAAGGGAGACTCCGCTGGACCTCCGCTGTATCCCGCCGAAAGAGATCTACACTGCTGAACGCATCGAGTGGGGTTCGATCATTACGGCGGGCCGCGAGCGACTCCATTGAATACACTTTCCCAGCCTCCTAGGGACGAAGACCCATTGCCTTCAAAGAGACGAGATCAACCACCGCACCCAAAAACGCGGGGCTTCGGAGTCGCGTTGCGATGTTGACGCCATTCCAATTGTGGGCAATTCCTTGGCCGTGTCACCCTCCCCTGCCCAATCGCGTTCCATGAAGACTTCCTTCCTCACCTGCTGCCTCGCTGCCGCCGCCCTCGTGGCGGGCTGCCAGTCCACCGGCACCAAGTCCGCCCCCCCCGCTGCCGCTTCCCCCGCGTCCGCGCCCGCTTTTGACACTTCGGCCCTGGTCGCCGCGTTCAAGAACGCCGACATCCCGTCGAACCAAATCGTCCAGAGCGTGGTCTCCGCGCTGTCCGGCAAGGACTACTCCGGCGCCCTGGCGTCGTTGCAAAAATTGGCACGGATCCCCGGCTTGACGGCCTCCCAGGCCACCGCGGTCCAAGGCCTGATCTCCGCGGTCTCCACCAAGGCCAAGTAGGCCCAGTTGAACGACGCCGTCACGAAGGCCCCGCCCAGTGCGGGGCTTTTTCGTTACGGAGTGTAAGCCTCCGCCGCACCCCGGTCGCTTCTCGGCCCGGATCGGAGACTAGATCAACTGAAGATCCTTCAGCGTCGCCCGCACCAGCTTTCGGCTCGTCTCGCTGACCGGAACCAGGGGCAGCCGGAGGTCATCGGTCATCATCCCCATCTCCGCCAAGGCCGCCTTCACCGGGGCGGGATTCGTCTCCACGAAGAGGTTTCGGAACAATGGGAAAAGACGCGCATGGGCCTTGGCGGCGCCCCGGACGTCGCCCTTGAGGAAACGCTGAACCAGTCCGGAGACCAGCTTGGGAGCCACGTTGGACGCCACACTGACCACGCCCGCCGCGCCCACGGACATGAAGGGAAGGGTCAGGGAATCGTCGCCGCTTAGAATCGTGAACTTCGGAGGCAGGACGGACCGAAGCTGGCTGACTCGGTCGCAGGATCCCCCCGCTTCCTTTATCGAAACGACATTCGGGCACGCCGCCGCAATCCGCACCACGGTGTCCACGGCGATCTCGACGCCGCACCGTCCAGGAATGCTGTACAGCATGACTGGCAGCCGGGTGGAATCCGCCACCGCCTTGAAGTGTTGGAAGAGCCCCTCCTGGGTCGGCTTGTTGTAGTACGGCGCCACCTGAAGCGTCGCATCCGCACCGACCGCCGCAGCCCGGGCGGTCAGTTCAATGGCTTCTCGGGTAGAATTGCCTCCCGTTCCCGCGATGACCCGGATACGTCCCGCTGCGAACTGGACCGCCAGTTCGATGACCCGGATGTGCTCGTCGTAGTCAAGCGTCGGCGATTCCCCGGTCGTCCCCACCGGGACAATGCCATCCACGCCGCCGCGCACCTGGGCGCGGACCAACTTCTGAAGGGCATCAACGTCGATCTGACCCTGGCGGAACGGAGTAACGATGGCGGTGTAGGTGCCGGTAAACATACGCGAAACGGATTTGAGCCTCCGACAAGTGTCGCGGCGATGGGAAGGGATTTCTTCCGGACCCGAGGACTCACTGCAAACAACGTGATCGACCTGTTGCCCAAACCGGGGGTTCGTGGCTTGCTCTCCTCAGGCGTGAAGTCGCGGATTCCATTGGTGGCCGGAGCGCTCGCGGCCGGGATGCTCCTGGGAAGGCTGCTGCCTCCCGCCGCTCCGCGTCCCCGCGTCCCGCCTGCGGTCCCTATTGAACTGTTGCCCGAAGTGGCACCCGGTCCGGAGTCTGCGGCAACCTCCACGAACCGCCCGAGGTCAACCTTCGGTGCGATGAGTCTGGCGCAGTTGGAAACGGCGCTGCGGGAAGTCCGGACCGAACCCGATCCCGAGGTCCGGCGGGATCGCCTTCGGGTTCTGGCACTCCGAACCCCGCTTCCGGAAGCCTCTGCAGCCTTCACCCTAGCGCGCAGGGTTCTCCCGGAGGAATCATGGACCATCTACCGAAACCGACTGTTGGAATTGTGGGCACCCCGCGCACCGGAAGCGGCCCTGTCGTTTGTGGAAACCGTCACGCCGAAAACAGAGCGCGATCAGTGCCTGCGGTGTGCGATTCAAGGCTGGGCACGTTATGATCCGGCCGCCGTGCTGCGGTGGTATCAGGGCTTGCCACCGGGAGTGGATCGTCGCACGGGCACCGCCCTGCTGGCGGAGGCACTCGGCCTCTACGCGCCGGCAACCGGGATTGACCTCCTGGGACGCATGCCACCCGGGGTGGAACGTCGGGATTTCCTCAACCGGTTTTTCGAGCTTTGGGGCGGCGTGGATCCGACCTCCGCGGCACCCGCTGCGCTAAAGCATCTCTCAGGTCAGGAGCATGCCTTCATCCTGGGCCAGATTCTGGCGCGATGGGCGGAACTTCAGCCCGATGCGGCCTTGGCCGCAGTTCGAGGAATCCCCGTCGGCGGTGCGCACCACCCGACCTGGGATGCGTTCCTGCAACGGTACGCCCAGGCCGATCCCGCAAAAGCCGCTGAACTGGCCCTCAGCCTGCCAGGATCCACACCCCAGCGGCAGTTGCTGGGACAGGTGGCCAATCAGTGGGCCCTCCGTGACCCGGCATCCGCGGAGGCCTGGGCCCGTTCCCTGCCCCCGGGGGCGGCGCGGGACGCGGCCTTGTCCCAGGTTGCGGCCGCCGCCCTGGAGCAGGATCCCAAGGCGGCGGTGGCCCTGCTGGTCAAGCCGGGCGGCGGAGTCCGCGACGTTTGGCTCTTTCGCAACGCCGGCGCTTCCCTCGCCGCGAGCGATCCGGCTTCGGCAATCCAGTGGGCGGAACAATTGACGGATTCCAACGCCCGTCGGGAGGCGATGGCCGGCGCCCTCGAATCCTGGGCCAACAGCGACCCGAAGAGTGCCGCAGCCCACGCCGGCGCCCTGCCCGCCGGAGCCGTTCGGGACGCCGCCCTTCAAAGCGTCGTGAACACCTGGGCCAATCAGGACGTCGGGCCGCGGCCGATTTCGTCAAGGCCCTCGAGCCCGGACGCAACCAGCAGATGTTGTCCAGCAACTCGCCGCTTGGCCTTGGCGTCCAGGGATCCGGCCTACGGCGTCGAGTATCTGTCCGGCCTGCCCGAAGGGCCCTCCCGCAATCAGTATGCGGCCAATTTCGCCGCCGGTTGGGCCCAGCAAAATCTGGAGGATGCCGTGGACTGGATGAAGGCACTGCCGGAGGGAACGATGCGCCGACAGGTGCTGAACCAGATGCGGGACGTGTGGGCTGATCAGGATCCGGCGGGCGCAGCCGCGTTTGGGGCGACCATGACGAATCCTCAGCAGCAGCGGGAGTTTCTCAGCGGCGTGGCCAACCGGTGGGCGGAGCAGGACAGCGAGGGGCCCTCGCCTGGGCAAAGACTTCCTGGGGATCGGCCCGCGATTCCGCGATGGAATTCATCGCCGGGCAGTTGGCGAACTCCGCTCCCGCACAGGCGGCGGAACTGGCGCTGAGCCTTCCCGAGCGGGCGCAGCACACCGCACTCCTCGGCATCGTGGGGCGTTGGTCCAATACGGACCCCGGTGCCGCCGCAGCGTGGGTAGAACGGTTTCCCACCGGGGAACTCCGGGACCAGGCGGAGGCGCAATTGATGGGGACGTGGTCCTCGCAGGATCCGTTCGGGGCCGCAAAATGGTTAACCAACAGCCCGCCGGACCGGCCCACGACGGCGCGACCGAAAGCCTGGTTCAGAATCTTCGCGAATTCGATCCGGTGGCGGCAGGACTCTGGGCGGAGTCGGTGACCAACCCGGAACAGCGCCTCCGCCTGCAGGAGGACCATTTCAACTGGTGGCGCGGACAGGATCCCGAAGGCGCGGCCCGTTGGCTCGAACATGCGCAGGTCCCGCCGGACGTGAAGGAAGCCTGGCGCCAGATGTTGGAGCAGAGTCCCTGATCCGGGGAATCCCGGGCCGTCACGCACCGGTTCCCGTGAAGGTGCGCGAGGTCACTCGCAGTCAGCTTCCGAAGAATTGGCGGATCTGCGTGATGACCCAGTCCACCTGCGCATCGGTGAGTTCCGGATACATCGGCAGCGGGAGAATGCGGCGGCTGAGCGCTTCCGCGACGGGAAAATCGCCAGCCTTCCATCCCTGGTCCGCATAGCAACGCTGCAGGTGAAGCGGCACCGGATAATAGATCAAGGTCGGAACGCCGTTCGCCGCCAAATGCGCCTGGAGTTCGTCCCGCCGGTCGGTGAGCACCGCATACACATGGTACACATGCCGGTTCCCAGGCGCCGTGAGCGGAGTTTCCACGGGCAAGCCGGCCAAGCCGGCATCGTAGCGGGCCGCGATGGCGGCACGGCGTGCATTACCGGCCGCCAGGTGCGGGAGTTTGACTCGCAGGATCGCGGCCTGGAGGTCGTCGAGTCGCGAATTCCATCCATGCAGGTCGTGATGGTAGCGACGTTCGATCCCGTGGACCCGCAGCATGCGCAGCGTCCGGGCGAGCGCCGCATCCTGGGTGAGCACCATGCCCCCGTCGCCACAGGCTCCGAGATTCTTGGTCGGATAGAAGCTCAGGCAACCCATCGCGCCCAATCCCCCCAGCGGTTTCCCGTCCAACTCTGCTCCGATGGCTTGCGCACAATCCTCAATCAAGGGCAGACCCAATCGCGCGAGATCCCGGAGCGGAGCCGCCTGTCCGAACAGATGCACCGGAATGAGCGCACGGGTCCGGGGAGTGATTCGGCGCGCCACATCCGCGGGATCGAGCGTGAAGTAACGGGGATGAACATCGGCAAAGACAATCTTCGCGCCGACCTGATGAATGCTTTCCGCCGGCGCGATGTAGGTGAACGGTGACGTGATCACCTCATCCCCCGGTCCAATGCCCAGAGCCCGCAACGCGAGGGTCAGGGCGTCGGAACCGCTGTTCACCCCGATGCCGTGGGCGGCACCGCAGGCGGCGGCCACCTCCTGCTCCAGGGCGACGACGTCGGGGCCGAGAATGAAGTGTCCGCGGTCGAGGGAACGCGTCACCGCTTCGAGGATTTCGGAGCGGAGTGCGGCGACCTGCGCGCCGGGATTCAAAAAGGGGACGTTCATGGCGTCGGACTCCAGCCAATCACAGCCCCCGCCCCGGTTCGACGCGAAAGATTGGAAACGACGGCGAACCCCTGGTGTTGAACCAGCACCGGCGATCCACCGGGTCCTCCGTCAACGCCACTCGATCACTCACCCGCGTCCCCAATGCCGTCCGACTCGACCGAACGCACTCGAAAGCAAGCCGTCTCCTGGAGCGGACTCCTGGAATCCGCCGCTCTCATCGGATGGTTGGTCACGATGGCGGGTTTCCTGGGTTCCTGGAGCTGGTTCCTCGAACTGGCCTCCCACTTCCGGGTTCAACTCGCGATCGCGTTTGCACTGCTGACCCTCGTGACACTCGTCGGTCGTCCCCGTCGGATTCCGTGTCTCGCCGCCCTGATGGGCACCCTGGTGAATGGCGGACTCGTCCTGTGGGAAGCACGCCCCGTCGGACTGTCTCCCAGCCCATCCGCCGAAACGATCCGACTGCTCTCCCTCAACGTGAACACGGCAAACCGCCGTTCCGACCGGGTGCTCCAGGCGATCGGTCTGGCGAATCCGGACGTCATTCTCCTGATGGAGGTGGATTCACGCTGGATCCAGGATCTGGAATCACTCCGGTCCGGATACCCGAACCGCCTGGAGGAACCGCGGCCCGACAATTTCGGCATCGCCCTTTATTCCCGACTGCCGCTCGACGAGGGGCGGGTGGCGGAACTTTCCGGAACGGAAGTTCCCACCGTGTTTGCGACCGTCCGAACCTCCCACGGGAGGATTCACCTCACCGGGACCCATCCGCTGCCTCCGGGAACCCGGGAAGACGCCGCCGAACGCAACCGGCAACTTGGGGCGCTTGCTGAATGGGCGGCCGCCCACCCGCAAACTGCAGTGATCCTCGGAGACCTCAACGTCACCCCCTGGAGTCCGCATTTTTCGCAGCTTCTGCGCCATGGAAATCTGGTCCGGCCGCATCCCGATTGGGGCGTGTTCGCCACGTGGCAGGTGGATCAACCCTGGTTCAGCCTGCCGCTGGATCACTGCCTGGTTTCCCCGGACGTTGCGATCCGGCGTCTCGAAGTCGGACCCGACGTCGGGAGCGATCATCGTCCCCTGCTGGTGGAATTGGCGGTGCCTCCCCGTTGAAGGCTTCCCCGCGGATCAAGGCCCCGACACGCCGTCCTTCCCGGTCGGAAACGGATCCCCTTCAGGCCCGGGTGAGTTTCCCGGAGTCCACGGACCAGCGGATA
>JAXMHR010000011.1:0-194114 GCA_046346705.1 Verrucomicrobiota bacterium
GTCAGCCAAATCACGTTCCGTATCCTTTGGGTCTTCAGGAAGCGGAGCAGATCGGCGACTTCTAGTTCCCGTCCAAGGGGCGCGCCGTTCTCGCCGTTGGCAAAGGCCTCCCAGTTTGTGGCACCGTCGGAAACCAGCAGCGCCAGCGGCATGTCGGAACAGATCACTTTCCACGTGGAACGGCTCTCCGCCAGGGAACGCTTGAGCCAAGCGAGCTGGGTTTCCCCGAGAAACGCCGATTCGGCGGAGCGCTCCGTCTGGCGATTCGGGGAGTTCGCGCCCCGATAACTCCGGAGATCGAGGAAGAAGAGTTCGCAGTGTGGACCGCGGGGGACATTGCGGTAAATGACCCGGTCGGCGCTCGGACGCACGGGTTGGTAGTCGAAGAAGGCCTGCCGCGCGCGGGCGGCGAGGACGTTGACGTCCTTCTCCCGATATCGGGGGTCGTCCAGGAGCTTCTGGCCGGGATACCAGTTGTTGCGGACCTCATGGTCGTCCCACTGGGCGAAGACGGGTACGGTGGCGTTGAAGGCGCGGACGTGTTCGTCCTCCAGATTGTACCGGTGCGCGGCCCGAAACTCGGCCAGGGTTTCGGCGACCTTCGACTTCTCCTCCAGCACGAGGTTCTGCCAGGACGTGCCATCCGCGAATTTGAATCCGGGCCCGATCGGATTGTCGGCGTAGATCGTGTCCCCGCTGTGGACGAAGAAGTCGGGCTGCACGTCGCGGATCGCCGCGTAGGTCTTCATGCCGCGGCGGTCGGGACTCGTCCCGAAGCCCTGTCCACAGGTGTCCCCGCTCCACGCGAAGAAGACGTCCCGGGAATCCCGGGGTGCGGTGACCAATTCGCCCAGGGCAGGTTCGCCGGCCATTCGGCCGTCGGGATCCTCAAACCGGACCCGGTACTGGATCCGCTGTCCGGTGGGCAGTCCCGACAGGATCGTCTTCGCTGTGAACTCAGCCTCAGGTCCGGTCACCGGTCCGACGACGCGCCTGGGATCTGAAAAGGACGACGTGGTGCTCCACTCGACAATCATGCGGGCTGGCCGGTCCGTCCGGCTCCAAATGACGGCGGCCTCCGCGGAAACATCGCCGCTCATCACGCCATTCACGACCGACGGAGCGGACCCCTTCACAATCGCCGGGGCCGGTTGTGCCCTGAATCCCGAGCGCACCGCCACCGCAGCGGCTCCCGATTGAAGCAGTCTTCGGGAAAACTCCCGGCGTGAGATTCGAGGGAATGGGCCGTCGCGCATCATGGTGGAAGGGAACACATCGGAACCGTCTCGTCACGGGCGGAGGTGGGAAGTTCGGGAGGGAAGGGTGCATCATCACGGACGTTTGGAAACGCGTGTCTGGATCAAGGATTCGCCGAGGGAACCCAACCTTTCCCTTCAGGAACCATTCTTGGAAACCGGGGCGGTGGAGCTTTTGTTGCGTGGTGAGTTTCGACGCCACGCCGATTGACAGTGGGTGTCGTATAGACACCGTACTCACATGGAGACCATCACGGCCCGCGTATTCAAGTCCGGCAACTCCCAGGCGATCCGCCTGCCGAAGGCTTGGCGACTGGCGACGGACACCGTGCAGATTGAACGCACCGGGCGTGGGTTGCTGATTCTGGATGCAAAGGCGGAAGCGAAGCGGGTCAGGGCGCTGTCTCGACTCTATGGCGCGTGCCCCAATTTTCCTGCCCGCGAGTCCATGCCTCTGCCTGTGTCGTGATCTGTACTGAGGATTGGCAGCAGTAAGGCCTCTTTGAAAATTCGGGTGCCAGGAGCGCCTTCGCCGGGTCCCGTTCCGTCACGGGTGGAGGGGCAGGAACAGCGGCACCAGCACCACGACAAGGAACATCACGAGGAGGGTGAACGGGACGCCCACCTTGAGGAAGTCGCCGAAGCGGTAATTGCCCGGGCCGACGACAAGGGTGTTCACCGGGGAGGACACCGGAGTCATGAAGGCCGCCGAGGCTGCAAGGGCGACGACCATCGCGAAGGGCAGCGGAGACACCTGGAGATCGCGGGCCATGGCCAGCGCCACGGGTGCCATGAGCACGGCGGTGGCGGTGTTGGAAATGAAGAGTCCCAGCACCGCGGTGACGAGGAAGAGAATGCCAAGAACCACGGAGGGACCCGCCGCCGCGGTGACGGACATCAGGGCTTTGGCGGCGAGTTCAACACCACCCGTGCGCTGGAGCGCCGTGGAGAAGGGGAGCATGCCCACGATCAGGATCAGGCTCTTCCAATGGATCGACCGGTAGGCGCTATCGAAGTCCACACACCGAAACGCGCCGAGCAGCAGGCAGGTGATCAGAGCGGCGTGCACGTTCGGGACAACTCCCGTCACCATGAGCACCACCATCAAAATGAGGCATCCGACGGCGAGGCGCGCGCGTCCCGGCGCGGGAAGGACGCCCTCCAGTTCCGCGGGAAGATTCAGAACGAGCAGATTCGAGGTGCCGGCCTTTAATTGCCGGATCTCCTTCCAGGGCCCGATGACCAGCAGCACGTCACCGAGCGCGATCCGTTCCTCGAGCAGGTTGATCGGGACGGCCCCCTGGCGGCGGCGTAGTCCGATCACCGTGAGTCCAAATTGGGAACGGAATCGGGCCTCCACCACCGTCTTGCCGATGAGCCCGGTGTCCTCAGCCACCAGGACCTCCGCCATGCCCAGTTCCTGGGAGCGGTCCGTGAAGTAGCCGGCGCTAAGCGGCAACGGTTCGAGTCCGTAGCGCGTTTGCAGCGATTCGACCGAGCCCTTCGGGGCAAAGAGGTCCACCAGCAGGATGTCGCCCTCCTCCAGTTCCGCCTTAGCTGTCACCGCCAATACTTCGTGGGCAAACCGGCCCGGACGTTCGATGGCCACGACGCTGGCGCCGGAGGTCTTCCGGAGGTCCAGTCCGCCGATCGACCGTCCGATCAGCGAGGATCCCGCAGGGATCCGCAGCCGGTACTCGCGTCCCTCCAGACCGTATTGCCGGATCCAGTCCTGAAGGCTCGGGCGGTGCGGCGTTTCGGATGCGCCCGAGGTTCCGTGGGCGAGCCAGCGCCGGGCGAAGAGCATGTATCCGATGCCTGCGGCGAGGATGGCAACGCCGAACGGGGTGAAACTAAAGAAGCTGAATCCGGCTCCGTGTTCGCGGATTAGTTCGCCGTTGATGACGAGGTTGGGCGCGGTGCCGACGAGGGTCAGCATGCCGCTGATGAGCGCGGCCACGCTGAGCGGCATCATGAGCCGGCTGGGGGCGATCCCGGTCCCGGATGCGATGCGCAGGGTGACGGGGATGAAAATCGCCACGACGCCGGTGGAACTCATCACGGAACCCAGCAGGCCGGTGCAGACCATCAGCAGCACGATCAGCTTCGCTTCGTTCGGACCGGCCCGTGCGGTGAGCCAGTCTCCGAGATTCTGGGCCACGCCGGTTCGGACCAATCCCTCACCCACGACAAAGAGCAGCGCGATCAGGACCACGCTCGGGTCGCTGAAGCCGGCAAGGGTCTCCTGCACGGAGACCACACCGGTCAACGGCAGCAACGCCAGCATCAGCAGCGCGACGGCGTCCATGCGCGGACGGTTGGCCGCGAACATGGCCACCGCTGCTGCCAGCAGACCCAGGATCAGGATGAGGTCTCGGTTCAAAGGTTGGATTCGGACACCGGTCCGTTGCCGACAACCGTGCGGGGTGAGCCCAAGGGTTGACAATCCGGGATCTCAGCGGTCGAGCCGATCCTGTTTGAAGTAGAGCCGATTTCAGTGCGGGATAAAGGGCATCGCAGGAGCCTTGCCGATGCGGACGCCATGGAACTTTCGACTGCCAGAACTCCCGACAACCGAACCGATTCAGCATTCCGTGTGTTTGCAGGGCGCATGGCTATGGCGGCATTCCACACGTTGCTGTGGCCGGCTGCGGCCGCCGTTTCGCTCTCCGTAGCTCTGGCTGGACGCGATGCCACGGGATCCGGACTTCTCCTCGTCGCCTTCGGGACGATGGCGGCCTACGGATTGGATCGCTGGGTGGACCGGCGGGACAGTGACCCCCGGGACGTGCGCCGGTTTCTCGCGGGCGCGGTGTTGCTCGCCTCGGCGGCGACGGCGGCGCTCGCCTGCACGTCGGCGTGGCGATTCCGGGTTTGCGCGGCCTTGGCGGTGATCGCCGGGGCCTATGTTCCCCTGAAGCGCGTCGTGCCGAAGAACCTCCTGACGACGGCGGCGTGGACTGCCGCGACCGCGACGCTCCCATTTTCGGGCATGCCCCGGTTGGATGCGACCTTCGCGGCGTCTGTGGCCGCGGTGGCGCTGATCATGGCCGCGAACACCGTGTTGTGCGACGTGCCGGATGTGGCCGCGGATCGGGCCGCGGGCGTGAAGGGAATCACTCCGCGCTTTGGTCCCCGGGCCGGTCGTTGGGCCGCGGCAATCTGTGGCGCGGCTGCCGCATTCATCGCGGGAAGCGTGGGTCGATGGGGATTGGCGATGACGGCAGGCGCGCTGATGACGTTGGCGTGGCTCATGGCGCGTCGTCCGGACCACCGCGGCTATCGTCTCTGGGTGGATGCCGTGGTGACGCTCCTCCCCGGGCCACTGGCATGGCTCTTTCGTTGACACGGATGGGCTTCCCGGGGGACTTCAGGTCATCAACGCCATGAGCGATTTGAACTCTCACCGTGTGACCAAGCGGGTCCTGGAACCCATCGAACGCATCTCCGAGGTGCTGTTTGGACTCATCATGGTCCTGGGTTTCACCGGATCCCTGAGTGCCGCTCAATCGGGACGCTCGGACGTGCGGACCATGTTGTTCGGGGCTATTGGCTGCAATCTGGCCTGGGGCTTGATCGACGCGATCATGTACCTCATGGGCTGCCTCGCCGAGAAGGGGCGCAACCTGCGGACGCTTCGTGCCATCCGGAGGGCCCCGGATGCGGAGCGCGGACGCCGGGCACTGGCGTCGGCATTGCCGGAGGGCATTGCTGCGGTGCTGGAGACGGCGGAGTTGGAACGCATCCGGACCGAGGTGATGAACCGACCGGAACCCCCGAAGAACCCGAGCCTCGACCGGACGGACTGGCTGGGGGCGCTGGGCGTTTTTCTCCTGGTCTTTGTTTCCACCTTTCCGGTGGTGCTCCCGTTCCTGTTTTTTCCGGACACAGGGCGCGCACTGCGGGTCTCCAATTTGATCGCGATTGGAATGCTGTTCCTGACGGGATATTTTTTTGGGAAATGTTCGGAACTGCGGCCGGTGCGGACGGGAGCGGCGATGGTATTCGTCGGCGTCGCCCTGGTGGCGATCACCATGGTATTGGGAGGATGAGAACTCTCCGTTTCATCGCCTGCCTGTTCGCGGGGACGCTCGCTCTTGTCGCGGATCCTTCGGAGAAGTCCGCGGCTCCCATGACGGAACCGGTTTCGGCTGCGGGAAGTGAACCTGATTCAGCGGCGCGGTCCTGGTCCGGAAGCGTCTCCGCCATGGGCTATCTGGTCCCGGATGGGCAGAGCTACGGACAACCCACCGTTGCGGCCGATCGGGACTGGCTGCACCTCGAGGCGCGTTACAATTATGAGGGATTGGAGACCGGCTCGTTCTGGGTGGGATACAACCTGCACTTTGGCGATCGGTTGACCCTGGATCTGACGCCCATGTTGGGAGGAGTCGTCGGGAACACGCGAGGCGTGGCGCCCGGGTTGGAGGCAACCCTGGCCTGGTGGAAACTCGAGTGGTACGGCGAAATGGAGTACGTCGCCGACCTTGGGGACTCGGACGCCAGTTACTTCTACCTCTGGTCCGAGGTCAGCGTGTCACCGCTGAAATGGTTCCGGGTGGGCGGGGTTGCGCAGCGGACCCGGGTGTACGAGACCGACGTGGACGTCCAGCGTGGCTTTCTCGCGGGCCTGCAATTCGATCCGGTGGCGTTCACCACGTACTTGTTCAATCCGGCGCAGAATCGTCCGACGATCGTCATGGCGTTGTCAGTGTCATTTTGAAGGTGCCGCGGACGGATAGCCCGGTGGGAATCCCACCTCATTTGCCGGATCACGTCTCACGGATAGAAGAACTGCAGATTGCCGCCGTCCGTCTCGGTGTTGATGTCGTAGCCGAGCAGGGTCTGCACCAGTCGTCCGTCGTTGAGTTGCTGAGTGGAGCCATCCACCAGGACCACATTGCCGGCGTTGGCTCCGTGGCAGACGTCCTTGCGCCATTTGGCGGTGCGGGCTCCGGTTTCCGGGGAGGAGAGAATGAAGCAGTTGATGTTGTCGGGCAGGCCGGTGAAGTCGAATCCGCTCATGCCCCGGTCCGTGGCGAGGAACACGCGGGGTCGCTGGTCGCTGGCCTCGCTGCACAGGGCATAGCTGAGGTTGGTGAGGGCGAGGGTGGCGAAGTTGGTGCCGGGCACGCGCCGGACGTCGGACGGGCAGAGCAGGATCCGCATCGAACCCAGTTCATTGGATGCGAGGGAGACCTGGAAGTTGACCCGGGCATTCCCGGTTCCATTGGGTTTGCCACCACCCTGGTCCTGGTCCACCGCCCACGGAAACTTGCCACGATTGCCGTCCGCCCACAGGTGCATGGCCAGTCCGATCTGGCGGAGGTTGTTCATGCAGGCAATGCGCTGGGCCTTGCTCTTCGCCTTCGCCAGTGCGGGAAGGAGCATGCCGGCGAGGATCGCGATGATGGCGATGACAACCAGCAGTTCGATGAGCGTGAAGGCTCGCGCGTGGGGGCGGTGCCGCATTATGAATGAGGATTTCTGTGCCGACATTACTCCGGATTGTCGCGGAAAAAAGCGCGGCACGCCGTTCAGGGACGATTTCTTCCTTCCGGATCCTGTCCGCGCAGACAGGCGGCGTGCCGCGGATTGGATTTCCGAGCAGGGGCCTGGATCATTTCAGATCCAGGCCCCCAGCCTTAAGGCTTCACGGATTCAGCGAGGAGGTGACCCGGAAGAACTTCTTCGGATCCGAAGGGGAATTCGTGCTGGCAATCGAAGCTTCGAGGGCCAGCGAGCTGGGGCCGGCGACATAGGGCCCGCCCACATCCGAAGCACTGAGGAGGGTGTAGTGGAGTCCGCGGATGGCGTTATACCGCACCTCCACGTTTCCGTCGGACAGCGGGCGGCTGGCGAGTTGAATCGAGGAGTCGGCGACACTGCCGTCAAAGTACTTCTGGACTAGGGCCCAGGCGGTCTTCCCGACTTCGGCGCCCACGCGGCGCCCAGCGAAGTCATCCGCAGGCGGATGGATGCCACCCCAGATGCGCGACAGGCCCACCTGATCCGCAGCGTCATAGAAAGTGGCCCACTGGAGGGTCACCGGTTGGGTCGGTCCCGCCTCGTTCACCAGGGTGGGGAGCCTGTAGGTTCCAAGTCCGCCCGGGAACCACTTCGTGCCCGTGATGCCGGTCAGCGCTTCCGCGGCCGCGCGACTGAAGGTGCTATGACCCGAGATATAGCCGGGGAAACCGGGAGTGACGAAGGTCTTCTTCTGGTAGGTGATCCAATCCTCGGCATGCACCCACTTCACACCGCTGGTCTGTTCGGCGGGGAACTCGGGTTGGCCGGGCCAGGACCGCACGGCGATTTTGCCGGGAGTGAGCCCTGCGTGCCGACCCGAGGCGACGGTTTCATCCGTGACCAGTTCGATGAGGTCGGGCACCAGCGGAAGACCGTTGGTGTGGTACGAGGGCAGGGACGGATCACTGGACTGTCCCTTGCCGCCGCAGTACCGGATCGCACTGAGGGGGCGCCATCCATTGTAGAAGCGCTTGACGCTCCAGGCGGCGCAGCCGGCATCAAACACCGCCGCGTTGAGGGTGAAGTACAGCTTCACGTCCCACTCCAACCGGTCGACTTCAGGACCGGTGCCGCCGATGCGGAAGGAGGTCATGTCATCGGACACATGGTTGGCGATGGAGTTCCAGTGACCCGGGGGGGTTTCCGACGAGGGGCCGTCCGCCCAGAATTCCGTTAACGCCCGGGTGAAGTCGCCGCGCAGAGTTGGGTTGGGAACGTAGGGTTGGCCGGTGAACGGGTTGGTGGCGTAGCCGTGGCCGTCATTCGTTCCCAGGGTATTGTCGCCGATGGTCGCCGGGGAGATATCCACCGACACCCCATCCTCGGTGGTGAGTTCGCTACTGGCGCGGATGACGGCGACGAGGTTCTGTTTGAACTCCGCGTCGGTGGCCGTGCCCAGAAACGGCGGCGGACCGGGATCGATCCACGGCTTGTTCTCATCGGTACGGCTCAGGGAGAAGGAACGGACCCAGAGCCATTGGGCGCCGAGGTATCCCTGAAGTGGGTTTTGCGGGAAGCCATTCTGGTCGATGGAACCGGCCACGATCAGGCGCTGCCACTGGTTGATGTCCACCACGGTGTTGCCGTTGCCGTCGTCGATGCCGTGAAGGAATGGATTCAACTGTGGGTTGACGAACACATAGCGGCGTGGATGACCCACCGGATAGTCTGGGTAGGCGACGGGCGGATTCGTGGAGGGATAAGGGATGCCGGCGGTCTGGCGGGAACCGTCCTCCCGGAAATACGCGGAGACGGCGTCGTAAATGGAATTGCCCACGCCGGCAGGGGTGCTGGTGTCGCGGGACGTATTTTCGGGATCGTAACCGAGCAGGGCCATGTACTCAGGGTTTCTCACCGCCTGGTTGGTGGCGGTGCGCGAGTAGGCGTGCCGCTCCAGCATCATCCGGTACATCGCATAGCTGATGGCCTCGCGCCGGGCCGCAGCAATGTCGGGAGCGATGTGCTTGGCATGGTATATAAAACCCACGGCCTTGGGGTCGTACGCCGCCCAGGCGTCATACATGCAGACCGAGAAGGTGAACAGATTGCGGGCTTGTCCCGGAGGATGCGGCGTATCCATTCGGATTCCCTCGAGCGCCCGCTCATTCCAGTTGCGGGCGATGGAGTATTCCGCTTTGGGGACGTACCAGTTGATGGTGGCCGCGGAGCCCGTGATGATGGCCGTGAGGGCCAGCCATAGGGCGACCAGCGGCTTCCGCATGGGGCGGGCCGAATGTGAAGCTTTTGAAGTTAGGGTGGAGTGCATGAGAGATCCTGAGTTCCGTTGAGGGATGTCTGACTCGACCTCTACGCATCAGGACCTATCTCGCCCAAACTCCCGGGGCGAACCGTTGGCTCAGGAGTGTGAACCGGTTCGCTTATGGGGCGAATTTCGGGAGAAAATGAGACTTTTTCCGCGAAGAAACCCTTTGGGGAAGACGGGCAGCGGCACTGTTCACGGGGTCCGGGACCCCTGAAAAATGAGGCCATTTCAGAGGGTGACCCCGTCCCCGCGTTCTCCACGGTCGGTGATTGGGACTCGTTGCCGGGGGAGTTGCAGATCCCACTCGCAATGGTCCGAGGACGCGGCGTTCAGCCCTGCAGGGCGCGATACAGGTGCTGGACAAACGCGAGGTTGTCGCACTGGAGGTAGCGCATCTCGCCACCCATCCGGGAGAAACTCTTGCAGAACCGGAGGTAGTAGGCGGGATTCGTCTTCGGGGGTTCCCCCTGGGTCCAGTCCCAGCCGCCGCCATCCTGAAGGTCCACGACGAAGATCCGATGTCCGGTCACGGCGGGACGGCCCTCCTGGAACCGAAGGTTGTGCACACAGCTCAGGCTCTTCTCAAATACCTGGGGCGCCATGATCGCGGAGCCCACGGAGAGGACGACCCCGTTGTCGAGTCCGTTGACCGCGCCCGCGAACCAACGGAAGTCCTCCGCGGCGGCGCGTCCAATGGCTGCACCGTTGAACATCGGATGGCAGGAGATGATGTCGTATCCGATGCCCGGGTGGACCGTCACGGGAACCCCGAGCCTCCAGGCCTGCGCCAGGATGCTGGCCTCCTTGTGGGAATGGACGATCTCCAGACGTCCCTCACGCAATCCATGGCGCTGCATGGCGGAGAGGAGTTCGGACGCGGCCGCCGCCAGCGGGTCGGCCGGGAATTGCTGGATGGCCTGAACCAGTTCCGACTCCTTGGGGAGGATGCAACCGTCCTCAATGATGTAGCGCCCGAGGGAACGTCCGTAACCCATCCCCTGGATGCCGCCGGCCAGCAGGGCCAGGTGGATGTTTCTCCCGGTTTCGTCCCAGGTTCCAAAGGTTCCGGCGGCGACGTTGTCCTCGACGCCCTCGGTCGAGCGTCCCAGCCAGGCGTATTCCCAGTCGTGGATGGTCCCGGCGCCGTTCGTCGCGAGGTGCGTGATCCAACCCTGTTCCATCAGGCGGGTGAGGAGGAGCGCGGCCCCGTTGCGGAGCAGGTGTGCGCCGTACATCAGGATCACCTCGGCCTTGCGGGACCGAGCGGATCGGATGGCGGTCGCCGCGGTTTGCACCGACTTGAGAACGTCCGGCGATACCGGCGCCGGTTCGCGATCGGGAGGCACCAGGATGTCCTCGACCCGGGTGAGGCTCCGCCGTTCCGCGAGCGGAAGGACCTTGAGGCGCTGGAGATTGAGGGACGGCATGGGGGCGTCCTAGCGGGGAAAGAGAACTTCCATCAGCGGCCCGAGATCCCGGTAGTCCGGGATGCAGATGTCGGCCCCGACGCCGAGCAGGCGTTGGTGCTTCCAGGCGTCAAAGCGTCCGGATCCGTTGTGCGCCTCGTCACTGGCGACCGCGACCGCGAGTCCACCGACCTGCTTGGTGTTTTCGATCTCGACATAGCCGTCGCCGAAGGCCAGCAGCGATCCGCCGGGGATGCGGTTTTCCGCGAGGATCCGGTCGATGACCATCTTCTTGCTGAATTTGCGGTAATCATCCTGGGCCCCGTAGATGTGACCCTGAAAGTAGTGGGTGAGCCCGAGCGCTTCCGCCTCGGCCTTCACAAACTGCTCATCGGTGCCGCTGGCGAGGTAGAGTGGGAGATTGCGTGCCCGGAGGGCCTCGAGCAGGGCGCGGGTCCCGAACACCGTAAGGTCATCGCGCTGGATCGATCCGTCGCGGAGTCCAGACACCCGGTGCCGGATCCGTTCGTCGAGCCGGCGGAGATACTCGTGCTTATAGGCGAGCGGCTCCTGCGGGGTGCCCCCGCGTTCCTTCACCCGCTCGGCGAGCTGGATCATCTGGTAGATGGTCTGCTTTCCGTTCAGTCGCATGATGTCCTCGAACGCCAGCTGGCGGCGCTGCTCCTCGGTCTCCCCGGGAATCGCCGGGATCACCTCGGCGAACATCGGGACCATGATGTCAGGCCATCCCTGGCGGACGAGCGACAGAGTGCCGTCGAAATCAAACAGGACGTGGCTCAGACCGGGACGGGGACGGAACCCGGGGGCGAATTCCACGAGTCCCTTGAAGGAATGCGATAGTTCCATGCGCAGACGCCCACTCTGCCCGCAAACCGGCTCGAGGGCGAGCCTGGAACGTAATTCAACCCAGCACCACCGGATGACCCGTCCGGACCGATTCCTCCTCGGCGGCGGCGATCTCGATCGCGGTCGCTGCGTCGCGGGCGCTCACCCTGTCGGGCGCCTTCCCCTGCGAGACCTTGTCGACGAAATGACGAAGCTCGCCGGCATAGCCGTCGGGTTCGGACAGCGAGACCGTCCGGACGGTTCCCGCCTCGGCAACTCGGAAGGCATCCGTTCCTCGGGACAGGTCGTAATCCACCGTCGCCTTCTCGAAGTTCACGGTGAACGCCATGTTGAACCCAAACCCGTCCGCCATCGCCCAGCTGCCCTCGGCGCTGACCGCGGGGCCGCCGGGATATCCAAACAGCGCCACAACATGATCCACCGCGCCGCTGACCTTGGAGTATCCGGACGCCATTACCGAGTGCGGACGTCCGAAGCAGTGCTGGATGAAATCCACGTCATGAATGTGCAAATCCATCAACGCTCCTCCGGATTCGCCGCCCTGCAGGAAATGGCCGTGTCCCCACGCCGGGGCCGAGGCGACCCGGCGGAACCGGGCGTCCCGGACGCGTCCGTACACGCCGCTGATGACCCGTTCGCGGACCCAGGCGTACTCGGGCCAGAATCGGATGCACATCGCGGGCATCAGGAAGACGCCCCGTTTCGCCGCGGCTTCCGCGGCATCGGCGATGCGGCGGGCATCGGCCGGGGTGCGCGCCATCGGCTTCTCCAGCAGGACATGTTTTCCGGCGGCCAGCGCGGCGAGCGAAAGGTCCACGTGGGTTCGCGTGGGCGTGCAGATGTCCACGGCCTGGATATCGGGATCGGCGAACAGGGCGGCGGGATCGCGGAAGGCCCGAACCTGGGTCATGTCGAGGCGCAGCGGTTCCTTGTCCCCGACATTTCCGGCGACCTGGGAGAAGTCGCCGTCGAGGTGGCGCCCGCTCGGATTGCACAGCGCCGCAACGCGGGCTCCGGAGATGCCCCGGTACGCCTTGAGGTGCTGCACGGTCATGAAGCCGGTGCCGATGATGCCGATGTTCAACATGGGGTGAGTGTGGTCGGACGTGGGCGCCGAGGGAATCCGATTTGGATCGCGAAAGTCCTCAGCCCGGTCCAAGGACCCATCGGCAGATCCAGACGGCGGCCACGATCCCCACTGCGTCCGCGACGAGTCCCGCGGCGAGGGCGTGGCGCACCCGCCGGATACCCACCGCGCCGAAGTACACCGCGATGACGTAAAACGTCGTCTCCGTGCTGCCGAACAGGGTGCCCCCCATGCGGGCGACGAGACTGTCGGGGCCCGACTGTCGGATCAGGTCCCCGAGCGCCGCCAGCGAACCGCTGCCGGAAAGCGGGCGCATCAAGGCCAGCGGGAGCAGTTGGGACGGGATCCCAAGGGTGGACAGCGCCGGGGCCGTCCAGCGCTCCAGCAATTCCAGCACTCCCGCACCGCGGAGCATGCCGATCGCCACCAGCATGCCCACGAGGTAGGGGATGATTTTCACCGCCACCCCAAATCCTTCCTTCGCCCCTTCCACAAACTCCTCATACACGCCGACCCCTCGGACGGCCGCGTACAGCGGGAAGCCCGCCACGAGCAGCGGGATGGCCAGCGTCGACAGGGCCTGAATCGTCCGGACAGCCAGCGAGGATGCCGGATCCGCCGAGGGACCGGTCACGAGGCGAAGTGCAAACCAGGCGAAGGATGCCGCGAACGCAATCAGGAGGGCCCGTCCCCGAAGGGTGATCGGCGCCAGTTCCGGGATTGTTGGTGTTCCGTTCTGCTCGGAAGGCTCGGCGGCGCGGGTGGGAGTTGGACCGACCGGCATCGGGCCGCCTCGGTCCACGGCGAAGAAGCGCAGGCGTTCCAGGGTTTTTACCGCAATCAACCCAGCGATGGAGGAACAGGTCGTGGCGAGCAGCGTCGTGCCGACGATGGCTGCGGGATCCCGCGAGCCGGCCGCGGCGAACAAGGCGATGGCGGACACGGGCAGCAATTGCACCGATCCGGTGTTGATCGCCAGGAAGGTGCACATCGCGTTGGTGGCTGTGCCCGGGGTTCGGTTGAGGGATTCAAGATCCCGCATGGCGCGCAGTCCCAGGGGCGTTGCGGAATTGGTCAGTCCCAGCATGTTGGCCGCAATGTTGAGCACCATGGAACCGAGGGCGGGGTGATCGTCGGGAACATCTGGAAAGAGTCGCCGGAGCAGCGGGCGCAACACCCGGGCGAGTCCCGAGACCAACCCCGACCGTTCGGCCAGGCGCATCAATCCGAGCCACAGCGTCATCACCCCGATGAGTCCGAGCGCCAGCGTCACCGCGGCTTCCGCCGAGCGGATGGCCGCGTCAGTGGTCTGCGAGAGCCGACCGGAGAAGCCCCCGGCCATGACCGCTGTCAGCAGCAGCGCGAGCCAGAGGCAATTCAACATGGCGGCGGAGTGTCGGGACTCGGATCAGGCACGGACGGGGCCGGCACCGAGCTTTTCCGCAAACGCTGCAAAGCCCTCAGCCTGGCGTCGGAGTCGGCCCACCAATTCCGCGTCCTTCAGGCGCCCGGCATCGTCCAGTTGGTGCCCGATGCCCGGGATGAACACCCGTTCGGGAAATAGATGCGCGTTGCGGTATCCGAAGATCGCCTGGAGCTGT
Organism: Verrucomicrobiota bacterium; assembly: GCA_046346705.1. Lineage (GTDB taxonomy): Bacteria > Verrucomicrobiota > Verrucomicrobiia > Limisphaerales > UBA9464 > UBA9464. The sequence goes on from JAXMHR010000011.1 coordinate 14,010, forward strand.
TCCACCGGACGGAGGGCTCCCCACATTCCGGCGGCGATTCCGGTGAAGCAGACCGGCTTCCGTTCAAAGCTCTCCGGGAACTTCAACAGGTCGATGAAATACTTCAGCACGCCAGGGACGCCGCCGTTGTACTCGGGCGTCACCACGTGGAGTCCGGACGCCGACAGCACGGCGTCCGCAAACGGCGCGAAGGACGCGGGCTTGGTGGCGTAGCTGGTCGGGAGAAAGACTTCGTGCGGCAGGGTGGCCAGGTCGAGGATCTGGTGGGGGACCTTCAGTTCGCGATATAGATCGGCGATTTGGGCGGAGACCCGGCGGGTGTTGCTGTCGGGACGATTGGTTCCGGAAAGGACGACGATCATGGTGGAGTCAGGGTGCGCGGAGGGCATCCGCCACGCAAGCGGCGTGCGTCCGCGGGGAGGCGTCAAAGAACCCGGTCGTAGATCCGGTAGGTCTTGTACCGGCGTCCACCGAACAGTTCGATCATGCGCTGCACCGGGAGATTGTCCTCCAGGGTCCAGGACGCCTCGCATTCCACGAATCCCTCGCGCTGGCAGGCGGCCAGCGTGCCGGCGAGCATCGCGGACTCGACGCCCCGGCCCTGAAACTCCCGGCGTACGCCGAGGGCGACGAGACGCATGATGGGCGGGCGGCGCCATCCGATCAGATAGGGAAGGGCCCGGAACAATCCCGGCGACAACAGCCGTCCACGGAGCGGTTGCAGGACGCTGTTGAAGTCGGGCAGGGCGAGGAGGAATCCGGCCGCTTCGCCGTCCCGTTCCGCGAGCCAGGCCAGGCCGTCGATCAACAGGGGCTTGAGGCGGATGACGAGGAAATCGATTTCCGCATCCGACATCGGCACCGCACCCCAGTTCTTTTCCCACGCGCGGTTGTACACCTGCTTGATCTTGGGAACATCTTCGGACAGGGACTTCAGGGTGATCTTCCGCAGGACGATTTCCGGATTTCGCTTCGCGAACTTTTCCCGGAAGTGGTTCAGCCGTTTTTCCGGTGCGGCCGCGACGTCGATCATGAAGGCATAAAGATCCTTGGCTTTGGTGTACCCGGCGGCTTCCACGAAGTCGGCGTAGTAGCGCGGGTTGTAGGCCATCATGAGCACGGGTGGGCGCTCGAACCCATCCACCAACAGGCCGCATTCATCGTTGATCGACGGATTCATCGGGCCGCGGACGCGGTTGAATCCGCGCGAGCGTCCCCACGCCGCCACGGCGTCGAATAGCGCCGCTGAGGCGGCGGGATCCTGTTGGCACTCGAAGAAGCCGAAAAAGATCGTCCGCTCGCCGTGCTCCTCATTGTGGGTGCGGTCGGCAATCGCGGCGATGCGGCCGATGTCGGTTCCCTGTCGGGACACCACCCAAAGCTGAACGTCGGCATGCTGGTGGAACGGGTTGGCCGGGCCGAGCACCTGATGCAGTTCGGAATCCAGCGTGGCCACCCAGTTGGGGTCGCTGCGATAAACGGGGGCGGTGACCCGAATGAATCGGTTTCGGTCGGCCTTGGAGCGGTGGTCCAGGGGGGCCACGGTGACGGCCGCAGGTTGGGATTCCGGCATGGGTGGAGGATTCTGGAGGTAATTTCGCTTTTGTTCCAGTTCCGTGACGCCGCCGTGAACGACCACCGATACTGGGGATCCAATTTCGCGATACGCTGAGTGGAGTGGGCGGGATCCCCGAGACCGCGCTTCGGACGATGCCGCTCGACGGTCAGGGCGACGACGTGACGTTGCTCGTCCAACTCGCCAACCGGTGACGGGTCATCTACGCCCCCATCGGGTCCGGTTCGCCGTGGTGACGGGGCGAAAAATATTCTCGATACCCGCGCCTCCCTGACCGGGATAGACTGGTCAACCGCGTCGGATCTTCAGGGACCGGTTCCCATCTTGAGTTTCAAACCGCGCTGCAGAAGGACAGGTTTTTCCGGGTGCAGGTCGGGCCTTAAAGCGTTTTCGAGGTCGCGTGCAGGGCTTCAAGGCGGTGAGGACTCCGCTGGCCTGGCAACGCGGTTCCGGGGAGCCCGAGGATCCAACCTTCCACGGCCGCGATTGCACGTTCTTCTGGATCGAGCGTTGGTTGAAATCCCCGTTTCAGGGTCCCATCGCTATCCGATTCCTGGAGCCACCGCGCGATGGAATAAGCGTCGTGCTGGTCGGGATTGCGGTCCTGCACCGGATACGCGGCGTTGTACAGGGAGGGATAGGCCTCCGCCAGGACGGACCGGCCTGGCGTCGGTTGCCATCCGTCAAATGGCCAAAAGTGGAGTCGGATGCCCAACGCCTGTCGCAGGAACCGCAGGCAGGGGAGGCCGGCGTGGGTGGATTTGGCGACACTTCCGGGCACGTCGAAGTGGAACACCGACTTTGCGCCGCAGCGTTCCTCTGTCCGCCGCCGCCATCGGGAATTCCCGCCCCGGGCATTTCCATGGCCGATCCTGCCGCGTCGGACGTCGTCCACACGGACACCGTCGTGGTCGGTGGGCCAATGCCGATGGAAATCCTCCAGGAACCGGGACCAGTCGGCCGGGATCCTGTGCATTTCGAAATAACGGATCGGAAAGGAGAACCCGTGATCCATCCCGACCACGCAGGGCGATTCCTTTTGGAGGGTCTCCGTGAGCCAGAGGGCGAGGCCCTGGCGCGTCCAGTGCCTCCTGGAACCAGACACCGGTGAAACCTCGCGCGGACTGCGGTCACGGTTTGCTTCGTATACGCGAACGCCGGGAAGTCCCTGAGAGGCGCTTCCCGCTCCGGAATAGTCGATCCCGATGTACCGCTGGAATCCGGTCACCGGGGCAGGATCGATGCGGCCAGTCCCGGTTTTCAACAAACCGTTTTCCCTTCTAACGCGCTGGCGAGGCGTGAATCGGTTTGTTGAGAGAGTAGGAGGAGGCAGGGAACGGAGCTTTGGGACCTTGGGACTTGGGTCGCGGAGAGTTCCGGCTCGCCAACGCGGCAGGTTCATGGTTCAACCGAAGGCGTTGGTGTTCGGCACCGGTAGCTCAATTGGATAGAGCTTCTGACTTCGGATCAGAAGGTTGCAGGTTCGAGTCCTGCCCGGTGCACCAATTTCCGACCAAGGGATCGGGAAACATTTCGCCCAGGAGGCGGCGAAGGTGACCCACACGCGGACTGGGTGAAGAACGCCTTCCGCGACAATTCTCCGAATCTTGAAACGGAAGATGGAGAGGAGGCGTGCCGCGGTGGCCTGGTTCATCAGGATGGAGGTCGAAGCTGGCGCGAGGGTGCATTCGCCCTCCAGGGGTGCCATCCCGGCGTAAATCAAATCCAAGGGAACTCCCGCCAACCGCGCGGCAGTCACCATGATTTGCAGGGAGGACCGGGTTGTCATCGCGGCGGGACGAGGCCGCCCGTCCAACGCGAATCGTTGATGCAGGTCGGACACCAAAGACGATTCCATGCCGGTGGCCTCCAAGCTTGCCGCCGCGATTTCCAGTCGCTGATTTCCCGGATTTGCATGAACGTTTTTGCCCGATGCGACGTCGGTCCGCCCGGCCGGCGCGCCCGGTGCCTGGTTGCCCGGAGATTTCCATCCTATGAATGCCCCATCTGATTCCTCGTCCGCCTCCCAATCGCCTCCGGCCGAATCCCGATTAATGTCCCTCGATGCCCTGCGTGGGTTCGACATGTTCTGGATCGTCGGGGCCGAGGGGTTGGTGGAAGGACTGGAGAAGGTGACCTCCGGCGGCCTCCTCGGTTTGATTGCGGACCAGCTTCGGCACAAGGCGTGGGAGGGATTTCACTTCGAGGACCTCATTTTCCCCCTGTTCGTCTTCATCATTGGGGTGTCGTTGGTATTCTCCGTGGGGAAGTCCCTGGAACGGGTGGGACGACCCGCGACGCTGGTGCGCATCGTCCGCCGGTCGGCGCTGCTGTTCTTCCTTGGCATCCTGTATTACGGGGGATTCTCACAACCAATCGAGAAGATGCGGCTCCTGGGGGTCCTCCAGCGGCTGGCCCTGTGTTACTTCTTCGCGAGCCTGCTGTTCTGCTACCTCAAACCCAGGGCATTGATCGGCGCCTGTGTGGGAATTCTGGTCGGCTACTGGGTCCTGATGACGTTCATTCCTGTTCCCGGTCACGGGGCGGCCAATTACGCGGAGGGCGCCAACCTCGCCAATTATGTGGACAAGCTCTACCTGCCACTGCGCCGTTACGATGGGGATCATGACCCGGAGGGAATCCTGAGCACGCTTCCCGCCGTCGCCAGCTGTCTCCTGGGAGTGTTTGCCGGGCTGCTGTTCCAGGATTCCAAGTTGTCGAGTGGAGGGCGGGTTGGACGTCTCGTCGCCCTGGGACTTGGCTGCCTTGCTTTGGGTTGGCTCTGGCACCTCCAGTTTCCGGTGATCAAGAAAATCTGGACCTCATCCTTCGTGCTGGTGGCAGGCGGGTACAGTTACCTGCTGCTGGCGGCCTTTTACCAGATCATCGACGTGTGGAAGTTCCAGAAATGGGCGATGCCGTTTGTCTGGATCGGGGTGAACCCCATCACCATCTACTTCGGCGGCCGCTTCATCGATTTTGAAGCCCTGGCGAAGCTGTTTGTCGGGGGGCCGGTGGCGGCAGCCTGCGGCACGTACGCCCAGCTCGTGCTGGCGATGACCACCCTGCTGTTTGGATTCCTGTTCCTCCGTTTTCTGTACCAGCGGCGGATCTTCATCCGTGTTTGACGGGTTCGGCTCCACTGCCGCGGCGCGTCATATCGTCCAATCCCAATCCAGCGTCATGCTAGACGCCGGGACGGATGGACTTGAATGGTATCCGTCCATGAGACGAGCCGGATCGGCCGTTCGAAGGAGGGCGCCGCATGCGCACTGCAGGGCCCGCTTACGGAGATCCTGAAAGTTGACGGCGGGCTCCGCCTGCGCGAAGCCCGCCGTCCCCAATCCGCTGCGACACCCGGGAACCCAGAACCCAGGGCGGCATACGGCCGTGGGTAATTACCTGAAGTTCGCGGTGACCTTCATGTCCCGGTTGATCGTGATCTTGATCGGATTGGCCGTGCCCGTGGCATCCCCACTCCAACCCACCCAGGGCGACCCCGCTGCGGGTGTCGCGGTCAGTGTGACGACGGTTCCGGGCGCGTAGGATGCCGCCGAAGGACTGGCGGTAACCGTGCCCTTGCCCGAGGTCGCAAGGGTGAGTTTGAACGCGCCGGTGGTGCTACCGCCGCCTCCCCCTCCGCCCCCGGTGGCGGTGCCGCCCGTGGCGGTCTTGATGGTCACTGCCATTGAGGCCATGCCTCCGACGGAACTCCAGACGGTTGCCGTCGTGGGAGGCGTGTCGAGGACGATGCTCCCCTTCCACACGCCTTGCTCGAACTGCATCGTGCCAAACGGACCGTTCGCCGCCTCGCCTCCATAGGTGAGCACGCTGTTGGTGTAGGGCGTGGTGGCCTGGACCTTGAGCATCTTCGTGTCGAGAACGTAGTCAGCCTGTGTGATGGTGACGGGCGGAATCGGATTCACAAACACCGTTGTGCTGACGGTGGAACCATTGTACGTGGCCTTCACCGAGACTCCCTTGCGTCCGCTGACGACCGCCGAGGGAACCGTGATGGTCGTGCCAAAGGCCCCGTAAGGGACGGTCACGCTGGCCGGCACATTGAGGGTCGCGGTGTCTCCGCTTTGCAGGGCGATCACGGCTCCGGATGCGGCCCGTGGAAAGTTGTTCAAGGTGATCGTGATCGGAACGCTCTGGCCTCCGACGATTTCCGGAGCGCTGATGCTGGTGAGCGAAACGACCGGTGCTGGGCTGAGATTGAGGTTCGCGGTGACCGTCGTGCCGTTGTAGGTGGCGGAAATGGGCACTGTCGTCGCCACGGCGATGGGAGCGGTATTCACGCTGAAGCTCAGTGCGCTGTAGCCTTGCGGTACCGTGATGGTCGCAGGCACGGCCGCGAGCGAGGGGTTGCCACTCGAAAGGGAAACGGTCGCCCCACCGACCTGGGCGGGGATGGTCAGGTAAACAGCGCCATAGGTGGAAAAGCCACCTTCAATGGGATTCACCGTGAGGGTGTTCAGCTTGACGACCGGACGGATGGTCAAACCCGCCGCCCGACTCACCGAGCCGTCCGTTCCGTACAGTTTTGCCGTGGACGGTGCCGTGAGCGTGGTGCCACCCGCCACGACGCTGAACACGACGTTGCTCTCGCCTTCCGGAATCAGAACGGATGCCGGAGTGGCGACCAGCGCCGTTGCGGTGCTGAGAAAGTCAATGTTCACACCGCCCGCGGGGGCCGCACCGCCGAGGGAAACGGAAACCTGCGCGGTGTCCCCGGGAGCGACGATGGCGGGCACAATGTCGATGGATGCGAGTTGGGTTGCTGCGGGCGCTCCCGGCGCGAACACGACGGCGACTGCTCCGGCGGGAATCATCAGGCCGGTGGGATGGTAGCCGTTGTAGGCGTAGCCGACGATATTGCCATCGGCGTCCACGCCGGTGGCGACACCGTTCGTGTATCCTGCGGGCAGGTATTGATTCAGATCCAAGGCGCTATCGGCGGTTCCGCTCCAGACGAGCGCGTGGCGCACCGAAGTGTAGCCGCCCTGCGCACCCACCCAGCCCTCGCCGACCTGGTGCGAGCCATTGAGCGCGGTGACTTTGGAGTCCGTATATCCAACGGGATGCAGGTCCACCGCCGTTTCTCCGGATCCGCTCCAGATCATCGCGTGCTGCGAATAGACCGCGCCATTCAGCACCAATCCCCATCCGCCCTGCTGCGTGACGGTGGTGCAAAGCGCCTCGCTGGCGACATAGCCGGCGGGATGGATGTCCAGGGCGGTGGCGGCCGACCCACTCCACCGGACCGCATGGCTTGTGGTGTGATATCCGGACGAATCGCCGTCCGGATACGCAAGCGAGGAGACGTAGCCGACTTCCTCCCCATCGTGGCAACCCATGGCGCGCGAAAACGCATACGTCCAACCGACGGGATGCAGGTCCACTCCGCTTGCCGACGACCCATGCCACGAGTAGGCGTGGGACGCGGTGACAAAATAGCTCTGCTGTTGGGCGTACCCAACCTGTTCTCCGGCGTGAACACCGAGGCAGTAGGAGAAGTTGTAGCCGCCGGGGTGGAGGTCGACATAGGCATCGGCTGCGCCGTTCCAGACCAGCGCGTGGGTGCCGAGAACGCTGTAGCCCCACCCGCCCTGCTGGACATCATCAGAGCAGAGGGCCTGCGAGTAATAATAGCCGGCCGGATTGAGGTCGGTCACGGCGAGTGCGTTGCCCGAAAGTAGCACGGCATGGTAGTAGCCGCTCGCCTGCATTGCCGAACCACACTGTCGCCCGCCGGAATTGCCGTTGAGCTTGCCCGAGGAACTGCCGGCGAGCGTGAGATCATTGGAGTGATACTCCTGCGCCATCGCCGCGCCGGCGATCAAGCCGGCTGTGAGGAGTGCTGATAGGGGATGTGTTTTCATGTTGTTGGTTAACTCAAAAGTGCTGTTTCCCACGGTATGCCAGACGGGGAAGGGGATCCCCCTGCCGTGGAGGACAGGAGCGGATCTTTTGGCCAGGGTGCCCACGCCGGCGATGACCGGCGTTGGATGGGAAGTAGGAAGGGAGAGGACACGCGGGGGACTCCAGGATTTGAACTATTTTTCAGGGGGCCGGCGGTGGTGGAAGACGGCGACATTCAGTGACCAGAGGTTCGAAGAGGCCGAATGGTTCCCGAGAAATGCAGAAATTCCTCGGGACCGAGTTTCGACCCGGGGAGCTGTTTGAAAATCATCTCCCCACGTGAAGGATTTCCGGGAACCTTTCGGGGGCCTCGTGAATCGTATCTGCGAGTGGCAATGGCCCTGAATGCACAGCGAGCTGAATTTTGATGAGGTGGTTGAGCGCTTCGCTGAACCGCTCTACCGATTTGCGATGAGCCTGACGCGCACACCGATGGACGCCGAAGACCTGGTGCAGCAGACGTTTCTGACGTGGGCTGAAAAAGGGCATCAGCTGCTGGAGCCTTCCAAATTGAAATCGTGGCTCTTCACCACGTTGCATCGGGCGCATTTGGGAAGCCGCCGCCGAATGGTCCGCTTTCCCCACGTGGAGATTGAGGATGTGGAAGAAGAGCTTCCGGTCATTGAGATTGAAATTGTCCGAAAGCTCGATGGGGAGCGCCTTCTGGAATTGCTGGGAACCGTGGACGAACAGTATCAGGCGGCGGTCGCCCTGTTTTACCTTGAGGACTGCACCTATCCTGAAATTGCCGAAACGCTCGAAGTTCCCCTGGGAACCGTTAAGTCGCGGATCGCGCGGGGAATCGCCCAGCTGAAGCAGATCGTCGCCCGCGAAGGCACCGACTCAAAACGCCGTTTGACTGTAGGACTCTGATGAACCGGATCACCGCCCGCCAAGTTTTGGAACGCTATCGCCCCGGAATCGAGGTGGCGAACGACGACGCGGAATTGCGCGCGGCGCTCGATTTCGCCAAGAACGACACGGAACTGGGTCAATGGTTTCGACGGCACTGCGAGTTTCACGGGATCCTGGTGGACCAGGTTCGTCGTGTGCGGGTTCCGGCGGACTTGAAGTCGAGAATCAGGGCGCGGCAGTCGGAGGAACGGAGGATTCTCTTCTTCCCTGTGCTGCACGGGCTCCGAAGTGGGTGGGTGAGGGCGGCTGCCGCCGTGATCCTCGTTGCCGGCCTGGCGGGGTTTTGGCTGTCCCGGGATCGGGTCCCGGATTCGTTCGCGGACTACCGGGCGCGCATGGTTCGCAGTGTCCTGCGCGAATATCGAATGGATGTTCGGACCACGGAGATGGCGGCTGTTCGCCAGTTCATGACTCAGAAGGGGGCGCCGGACGACTTCGCAATCCCCGGCGGTCTGGCAAAGCTGAATCTGGTTGGCGGGGGATTCCTGATCTGGCGAAGCCAGCCGGTCTCGATGATCTGTTTTCGCCAGTCACAGTCAGGAATGTCCTACTTGTTCGTACTCGACCGGGCCGGCGCCAAGGATTCGCCCCCGGTCGAACCGGAGATTGTCACTGTCAATGGGCGCTCCTGTGCCTCGTGGACCGCCGGCAACCGGATCTATCTGCTGACCGGCGCGGAAGGCGTGGATGTCCGGTCGCTGCTGTAGTCCTGCTACGGGCGTCGCGGAACGCTGGTGCGCTCCATGAGCCAGTCGAAGTCGGATCGACCGGCGGCGGGAACTGGAAAGGGCAGGGCGGCCGCTTCCGGGCGATTCTTGGGCCTCGTTGCCTCCGAGCGCCAACCGTGGGATTCCGCATGGCCGTCGGCGAAGGCCAGGCTGGCGGCACCCCCGTGGTTTGAGGCCGGAAGATCGGTCCACTCGGCGCGGCTTACCCGATTGAGGAAATACCCGTCATTCAAGCTGTCCGGATGTTCCTCAGTATAGACAAACAGGAGTGCCGGTGCGGTCACCTGTGACCATTGGAAAAACTGGCGACAGTCCGGATTGTTGATGTTGAACCCATTGGTCGTGTATTCGCCGGCATTGCCCATCATCGCGTTCATGGACGTGCTCCGCACCCGTTGCCGCCAACCGGCCGACGCCTGGATATCGCTGACCACGGTGTCGGCCGGGCACCGATAGACCGCGGCGGAGGCGGCCAGATAGGGACCGATGCCTCCTCGGGTGAGCAGGGCGACATTCGTGTTGTCGGGATCCAGCTCCCAGCTGAGAAGGCTGCTGGTCCAATTGACAAAACGTCCCGCCGAGACCTCCCGCATGGTTTCGTCCTCCCCCAGATTGTAGGGCAATGCGTCCCGCTCGTCTCCGCCGTAAAGTTGCGTGGCGAGCATTAGCTGGCGGTGATGATTCAGGCAGGTCGCGCCTACGGCCCTGGTTTTGCGCGAAAGGGCAGGCAATAGAAGTCCAGCCAGGGTTGCGATCGTCGCAATGACCGCCAGCAGTTCAATCAAAGTGAACGCAGTCTCTACACGGCGGACATCTCCACGTTGGTGTCGTGACGCTCTCATGCATCCGTCATCTTGGGCTGCGTGGGGCTCTGTGCAGCATGAATGCCAAGTGTGCCCGAAGGTGAAATCGTGACGGATTGGTCCCGAAAGCTAACCGGAGTGGTCCGGACCTGCATTAATTGGTATGGATATTTGGTCCGATATCGGCGCGATTTCGGATGCCGGGGGGATTGGACAAATTTCCGGTAATCGGTCGGGAATACGAATCGCCCCCGAACGGTGGGCCCGAACTCTTAGCCGGGGAATGCTTTCGGACGACGTCGAAGGCGGTGCTGGCGGTGTTGGCGGCGCGGGGGAAGGTGTCGTTGCTGGAGTATTTGCAATTGAGGGTGCGTTACTTTGCCGATGGCGCGGTACTGGGAACACGAGAATATGTGGATGGGATGTTCCGTGCCCTGAGAGGTCGGTGGGGCCCGAATCGAACCGAATGCGCACGGCCGATGAGGGGAGTGGCCACCGACCCGTGCGTGCTGCGGGATCATCGAAAGCAGGTCTTTGGGTAAGCGGGCCCCGGAGGGCGATCTGCCAGTTCCTTGTGGGGCCCGTCGTCCGTCGGATGGCCGTGCTCCACGTCCCACCCTGGACCCAATCGGACGTGAATCCCGCCCACGAAAGGGGTGCATTCAACTTGGAAGGCGGGATTCCGTATCCCGCCAATCTGATTTTCCCACCGGCGACGTGCCGGTCTCGATGGAACCTCCGTTAGATTTCCTGTCCCTGGTTGATCCAGGGTTTCCAGGAAGGCTGTAGGGGAATTTTGGATTGCGCATCGAAAGGGGACCGTCGAATGGTTTCATCCGGTCACCCTTGCACCATGTACCAACGCCTTTGGAGACTCGCGCGAAACGTGCTGCTTCTTTTCGCCGGAGCCCTGGCTGCGGGTGAACCCATCACCGACGCCCACTGGATTTCTTCGGGTGGATTTCAGGGTGCGAATGAAACTGTCTACGTCTCCACGACCGACGCCGAAGGCAATCTCTACGTCGGAGGTTCCTTCACCGTGGTGGGGAATGTATCAGCCTATGGGATTGCGAAATGGGATGGAAAAACCTGGTCCTCCTTGGGGGCCGGAGCCGACGGCGCAGTACTCGCCCTGGTCGCGTCCGATGGAGTCCTGTACGCGGGTGGCCTTTTTCACAGGATGGGGGGTATTCCTGCCCGACACGTGGCCCGGTGGAGCGGCGATCACTGGGAGTCTCTCGGAGGGGGTGTGGCCTCCAACGTGCTTTCCCTGACCCTCTTTGGGGGAAAGTTGGTCGCGGGCGTTCAGGGGGGGACGGGCACGCGTTTCTCCGCCGGGATCTCGATTTGGGACGGCCGCAACTGGTCGCCCTTCGGCGATGTGGGAGGAGAGGTTTGGACTCTCAAGGAGTATCAAGGCGATCTCTACGCGGGTGGGACCCTGAACATCGTGGGACAAGGGGGATCGCCCTTCGGGTTGGCGAAGTACTCCCCGCTGGGGGGACCCGGGAAATGGTCTTCGGCGGGACTGGGTTCACCGGTCCTGGCGCTCGTTGATTGGCAGGGTGAATTGTATGCCGGCGGAGACATGAGAAGGGCCGGCCCCGAGAACGTGGGGAGTATCGCCAAGTGGAACGGGACCCGATGGATTTCCCCCGGGGCGGGAGTCGATGGACCGGTGTTTGCATTGGCGACGACGGATTCCGGAGTCTTTGCGGGCGGCATGTTTGCCGGCGCCGGCGGTGTTTCGGCCAAGCACGTTGCAAGGTGGGATGGCGGTCAATGGGCGCCGTTGAATGACGGGTTGGATGGGCCGGATGCGGTCGCGCGTACGCTTACCGTCATGAAGGATGGGATCTTTGCGGGGGGATCCTTCCTTCGGTCAGGTGACTCCGTGGTGAATCACATGGCCCGATGGGGGCCGGAGGGATGGAAGCCTCTGGCCACCGGATTCGGAGGGCGGATTGTCGCGGTCAACGCCGTGGCGTTCTCCGCGGGAACGATGATTGTGGGTGGGGCGTTTACGGCCATCGGAGGAGTCGCCGCCAACAACATCGCCCGGTGGGATGGCCATCGTTGGTCTGCGTTGGGTGCGGGGGTCGGCAGTACGGTCATGTCATTGGCCGTTTCCGGGAATGACGTCTATGCCGGGGGGGTGTTCAGCACTGCGGACGGGGAGCCTGCCAAGGGGCTTGCCCGATGGGATGGAAACCATTGGTCGGCGTTGGGCGGGGGACTGGATGGATCTGTGTATGCCCTTGCCCTCCAGGATCAGGATCTTTTTGTGGGTGGGGTGTTCACGAATGCCGGTGGAATCCAGGTCAACGGTGTCGCCCGGTGGGACGGACAGGACTGGTTTCCCTTGGGCTCCGGAATTTCAGGCGGGAGCATTGGAGTGAATGATCTGATGATTCGCGGCGGAGACCTTTACGTCGCCGGGCGATTCACCCGGGCGGGGGATGTTGCCGCGACCAATATTGCGCGGTGGAACGGTGCGAATTGGTTCCCGCTGGGAACAGGATTGGGGGGGCGGAGTGGCTCAGTCGCCGCTCTCACGTTCCTCGGTCAGGATCTGATTGCGGGAGGCTCGTTCACCAATGCCGGAGAAATCTCGGTCAGACGAATTGCCCGATGGGATGGAAATGGGTGGTCGGCCCTGGGGTCCGGGATTGAAGGCAGTCTTGGGAGCGGAGGGCCCCTGGTGAGTGCCCTGGCCGCCGTCGATGGGGAGTTGTTTGTTGCCGGACGTTTCATGGAGGCGGGAGGATTGTCGACCAGCCATGTGGCCCGATGGGATGGCGTGGCTTGGGAGAATCTGGGGCAGGGGCTCGATGACTCCGCGTCCGTGCTCGTCGCGCGTGGAAACCGCCTGATGGTGGGCGGAAGGTTCACGACCGCCGGAGGACAGGTGTCCCCAGGATTTGCGACCGTCCTGCTTGGGGGCGCCCTCGATGCGGTTCGTGTAACGGAGGACGCGATCCAGTTCACGGTTTCCGGAGTTCCGGGGCGCGGTTACGCCATTGAACGTTCCGACAGCTTGGAACGTCATTCGGCCTGGCTCCGCGTCCCTACGGCGCCACTTATTCCAGGGCAGGACGGATTGGTGGCGGTCGAAGACTCGCTGCCCGAGATCAACACGGTGTATTACCGGGTCACCCGTTGGTGACCGTTCCACCGTCCGGTTGGAGGCCGCTGAAGGGTAGGCACTGGGGATTCCACGTCGGCGAATTTATCGGGTTGGCCGGCAATGATTCCGGTGCCGATCTTGGGAATACGGTCGGGAGGTTCGAAACTGTTGTGGTTGCGCCCGTATCCTCACCTCGGAGTTGGCAACCGCGGGCGATAGGGAATTCCAAGGGACAAATGGGGAATTCCAAGGGACAGGATATCTGACCTGGCTTCTCAACACCGAGACACTAGCGATACCGGTCCTGTCCCTGGTTGCACTCTGTCCCTCTTGGGGCCCCCGGGTTGTTTGATAAACGTCCTGTCCCTGGCTGTTCATGGCGCGAAAATCAAAGGACGCAGCGGTGGGCTCGGGAGGCGATGCCAGGAAGGTGGCGGAGGCGAGTCGTCAATCGAGCAAGGCGGAGGCTGCGCAGACGGCGGGCGACGCCGGGCGGGCGATCGATGCCGCCAAGGACGCCTGGCAAAAAGCCACGGATGCTGTGAAGAAGCTCTGACCAATGTTCAAGGATCGGGGAGCAATCCAGCGGGGCTGGAATCCGAAGCCATCCTGACTTTCCGAGTTCCAACGCCTTTCCGAAGGAGGCCGTCTCGGGACGGGAGAAACAGATCTTGAAGGCCGATGTCGCTGGTCTTGCCGAAGACGCTTGCGCGCGAGGCCGAAGGAGCGGGAAGTCCAACCAGAGATCACGATTCTCGTCCTCGGATACCCTTGACGGAGATCATGACGCCGGACGGGTGTTCTGAACATGCTGTGGCCATGTTCCTGGGCAGTGCCCCACTCGAAACCGCGGACCCGAGTTCCGCGTCGCACGTTTCCTGGACGGAGGGGTGCGCTGAACCGTTTCGACTGCTCTTTCCAATGGCCATCCTCGCGGGAATTCTCGGAGTGCTGATGTGGCCGCTGCATTTTGCGGGATGGCTGGACTGGTATCCCGGCGAAGGGCATCCGCGGATCCTGGTGGAGGGATTTTTCGGTGGTTTCATCGCCGGATTCCTCGGCACGGCCTTGCCCCGGGTTCTGGGAGCCCCGGCTCTCCGACCGAGGGAGCTGTGGCCCTTGATCGTGCTGCAACCGGCGATGGTGGGCTGCTGGTTTGTTGGCAATGTTCGCGCCGGGGACGTCCTCTTTTTGGTCTTTCTCGCCATCCTGTTCGCTCTGCTGGTCCGCCGCGTTTTCGTGCGCCGAGATGTTCCGCCGCCAGGCTTCGTTTTGGTGGCAGGGGGACTTGCCTGTGCTGTGATTGGAGGACTCCTGGCCCTGGTGCTCGATCCCGTCGAATCCGCCCCTCAACTGGTCCGATGGCAGCATCTCCTGTCCTACCAGGGATTCCTGCTTCTGCCCGTCGCGGGCATCAGCCCCTTTCTCCTGCCGCGATTCTTTCAACAGTCTCCGCGCGAAGATTTCCCGGAGTCACGGAGTCCTCCGTCGGGATGGTGGTTCGCGGCGGGACGCGCCGGTGGGGTCGGGATCCTGATACTGTTGTCTTTCGGTGTGGAGGCATCGGGTTGGCCGACGGCAGGAATGGGAATCCGCGCGGCAACACTTGCCCTCTGGCTGGCGTATGAAGTGCCGTGGGCCAGGGCTCGGAAACCGGGTGCCGTTGCAGGCGTCCTGCGCCTGGCCCTGGTCCTGATCCCGGCGGGACTTCTCCTCACGGCGCTGCGTCCTTCGTATCGGGTTGCCCTGTTGCATGTCACCTTGATGGGGGGATTGGGACTTTTGACCTTGGTCGTGGCGACCCGAGTGGTGATGGGCCATGGAGGTCAGCTCGAGGTGCTTCAGGGACCGAATCGCTGGCTGTGGGGAGTGGCATCGCTGGTCGTGCTCGCGGTGACCACCCGGGTCAGCGCCGACTTCCTGCCGCGGATCCAGGCCAGTCACTACATCCATGCGGCGCTCCTTTGGGCCGCGGCACTGGCCTGGTGGAGTTTCCGGGTGCTTCCGGGTGTATTGCGAAAAGATCCGACGCCCTGAACTTCTGAGAATCACCAGGGACAGGAAGAAGAGTCCTGGGTTCCGGGATTGGTGTCCTAACAATCCATGTCCTGTCCGTTGGGCCTACTTCCGAGAAGCTTGAAAAGTTCTCCCTGCTGCCGTTTCGTTCCTTCAACTTAGTCACCGAATCCCATGTCTTCCTTCTACAGATCTTTGGACGATGGTCCCATGCTTTGTTTAAGGTTCGGAGTTTGATCGGGAGAAAGTTCTGGGTAACTGCCTCTTTCCTCAAACCTGCCATTCCATGAAGACTCACCTGCTGGCATTCGTTCTCTCTGTCGGCAGCCTTGGCGACGCGCTGGCAATCGACGCGGCACTAATTGAGCCGACGTCCTCGGTTTGGGAGCGCTTTTTGGATGGGTCGTCTCAGGATGTTGCTTCTGGCGCAGCAATTCTACCTTCCGGAGACCTTGTCGTCGTGGGTACGACGGGCTCGGGACCTGGCCGTGACAAGACGGGAGTGGGCTTCGGCAAGTCCGACGCATGGATTGTTGTAACGGACCCTTCTGGACGGAAGCGGTGGGATGCAGTTTTGGGAGGTCCGGATTTCGATGGCTTTAGTGATGTCGCATACCTCTCGAATGGTCGGCTCCTGTGCTCTGGGTCTTCGTCGTCGGATGCAGGTCCGGGCAAGTTTAGTCGGAGCATTTTCGGTTCTGATTTTTGGTTGGTCTGCCTTGATTCCGATGGAAGACATCTTTGGGACAAGGCGTACGGGTTGGGTTGGACTGATTATGGACTGAGTTTGTGCGTGGTAGATTCTCAAAAAGTCGCTGTTGCAGGGGAGAATGACGGTCGAGGTTTCTTGATGTTGATCAATCCAGATAGGGGTGTGATTGCGCAAAAAAGTTTTTGGCCTGTGGTTGAGAGAATTTCGAAGGTCCGTTCGTCCCAGGACGGTAGCCTTTTTCTTTGTGGCTATACTTCCCGTCGGGAACTTTGGGTCGCCAAGACAACCCCAGGCGACGTGGATCTTGCTTGGAGTTTTGTTTTGAGCAGCCCGCACCAAACTCATGGCCTAAACCTCGTTGCTCTTCGCGACGGCGGGGCGCTTGCTTGCGGTGGATCGTTCTATACCTCTTTGGAAGGAGGCGAGGATGGGGTTGGAGTTCTGGTTAAGCTGGACGCTGCCGGACGTGTGGACTGGCAACGGGAATATCGTTTTGGACTTGAGAGAAATATGGTTCTGGGAGTCGCTGAGTTGAACGGGAATGGTTTCGTCGCAAGCGGAACGTTCGGGAGTATGGGGAAGCAGAAGCACTTCGTGGCGCGCTTCGCAGGTGACGGTCAATTGCTCTGGAAAAACGTGTTTTCAGCAGGAACATGGGGAGGCAATTCTGCAACCCTTCAGTGTGCGGATGGCGGCTTTCTTGTCCTCAGCTCTTCGTCCATTCCCGCCTTCGATATGGATATTCACTTGGTAAAATTCGCTCCAGAATTAACCGCCGCTCAGGCGGATCCGCCCATACTCTCTATCTCTCCCCGTTTGGGAAGTCATCTTGGACAAGATGGGTTCCATTTTTCCCTCATCGGGAAGCCCAACCATCAATACGTTACTGAACGCACGGCTGATCTTCTCCATTGGCAGCCATTTTCCACGAACACGGCGTCCCTCACCGACACCAAACTTGTTGACCCCATGGCTTTCGGTCGTCCGAAATCGGAGTATCGCACGCGCGAAGTTGCGCCTTAAATATCTACGGATCTTTGCGCATTTTTGTTCTAGGGTTTTGTCCCTTGTTTGGCTCGTATTCGGTAAGTGAGCCTTTTCTGCTATTTCAACTTCCTTAGACTGGGATCCCCGGTTGGGGGCGGAGCGTGGTCGGTCTTTGCGGGTGGGCCGAGGAGTTCGGTGAGGATCGGTTTCAGGGCGTTCGCCCAGACCTGGTAGCCCTTCACGCTGAGATGGAGGCCATCCACCGTCATGCCGTCGAAGAGTTTTCCATCGGCGTCCGCCAGTTGGTCGTTCACATTGAGGAAGCGGACGGTCTGGCCGTCGGCCAGTCGTAACAGGCGATCATTGATCCGGCGGATCAGCGACATGACCGCGATGCTTCCCTGGGTGTTGTTTGGTGTCAGACCCATGAGGATCACGGTCGCGTTAGGGGCTTTTTGGCGGATCACAGTGAGCAATGCCCGAATCCCGACAACGATTTCCTCGGAACGAGCTTCCATCTGGTCGGACGGTGCCGGTGTACTGCCGATGTTGTTGGCGCCAGCCAGCAGCACGATGACTTTCGGATGGACGCCGTCGAGTTCCCCATTCTCCAGCCGCCACAGGATGTTCTGGAGGCTGTCGGAACCCCACCCAAAGTTGGCGGCGTTCCATCCAAAGAAGTTCTGGTTCCAGTTCGCGAGAAAATCCCGGTATTGCGGATCGCTCGTTCCCCAGCGGCGAGTGATGGAGTCCCCGACAAAGTAGAGATCGATGCCGCCTTGGGCGGCCTTCTTTACCAACTCCGCATGGGCGATCCGCGAATTCCGGTCCGAGCGGGGCACCGGTTGATCGGCGCGAGGGGAAGGGGCATTGGTGATTGCGGGCGTCTGGGCCAGCAAAGTCCCCAGGAAACCGATGGCGATCCCGAGACTGAACCAGATCGGTTGGGGACGATGCATCGACGTCAGTTCACCTGTCCCCCGGGATGCACTCAATCGCAAAGCCACCCGACGGCATCGTAACCTTGCGGTCGGGTCATAGGTCATTCTTGCGCTCCCATGAAGCCCTGCAGACATAGTCGTTTGTTTTCCAGCCACCTCGCGAGGGTCGTCGTTGCAGTCATGGTTTCGGTGAGCGTGGGGAAGACCGAGGAAGGGGTTGCCAGGCCTACGCCGAGGAATTGGACCCCCCAGGAGGACCACCAAAACATGAAGGAACAGCTCGGCATCACGCGGCTGCGTCCGGGCCGAAACGGCAATCCCAACGCCACCAACAACCCAGCCAACTACGATCCTGCCAAGGCGAATCCATTTCCCAATCTGCCTGAGCTGATGGTGACCCAGGACGGCCGGAAGGTCACTACGGCCGACCTGTGGTGGCAGGTGCGCCGGCCCGAGATTGTCGAGGATTTCGAGCGCGAGGTGGTCGGACGGGTGCCGAAGAACGTGCCAAAGGTCACCTGGAGCATCACGAACCAGGCTATCGACCGCGTGGTAGACAAGATCCCGGTGAACGCTCGCCAGCTGATCGGCAGGGTGGACAACTCCATCTGTCCTGGCATCGAGGTGAACCTTCAGCTGACGCTCGTAACTCCGTTAAACGCGGCCAAACCCGTGCCTGTGTTGATGATGTTCGGCGGGTTTGGCGGCGGAGGCTTCCCCCGGAGGGCGATCGACCCGGAACCCACCAACCGCTTTCGAGGCTTTGGGAACCAGATCTTTTCGGATCCTCCTTCGACCGAGCAGCTGATCGCCGCCGGTTGGGGTTACGCGATTCTGAACCCGTCCAGCATCCAGGATGACAGCGGCGGCGGCCGGAACGGCAATCCGGGCGGACTGACCCGCGGGATCATCGGGCTGGTGAACCAGGGGCAGCCGCGCAAGCCCGACGATTGGGGCGCGCTCCGGGCGTGGGCCTGGGGTGCCGCACGGGCGCTGGATTATTTGGAGACCGATCCCTCGGTGAATGCCCGGCAGGTTGGGATCGAGGGGGTGTCCCGTTTCGGCAAGGCGGCGCTGGTGACGATGGCGCTGGAGCCGCGATTCGCCGTCGCGCTGGTGGGTTCCTCGGGTGAAGGCGGCGCCAAGCTGCATCGGCGTGATTTTGGGGAGTCGGTGGAGAACCTGACCGGCTCCGGCGAATACCACTGGATGGCCGGGAACTTCCTGAAATACGGCGCCGAGGAATCGACTTTT
This sequence comes from Verrucomicrobiota bacterium, assembly GCA_046346705.1. Lineage (GTDB taxonomy): Bacteria > Verrucomicrobiota > Verrucomicrobiia > Limisphaerales > UBA9464 > UBA9464. The sequence continues at coordinate 32,994 of JAXMHR010000011.1, forward strand.
GGACGCAAGACCCCGGGCGATCTTCCAGTGGACGCGCACCAGCTCATCGCACTTTGCGCTCCTCGGCCGACGTTCATCAGTTACGGAATTCCGGAAAAGGGCGATGCCCTTTGGCTCGACCAGGAGGGCAGCTACATGGCGGTCGTCGCCGCAGGTCCGGCGTTCCGCCTTCTTGGCTTCCGCGACCTCGGTGTGACGGAGGACTACCGCACCGCCCGAAAACCCGCGGTCAACGTTGGCCTGCTCGACGGCGAACTCGCCTGGCGGCAGCACGACGGCGGCCACGAGGATCGGACGAACATGAAGTACTTCATCGCCTGGGCGAACCGCTTGCTGAAGCACACGCCGCCGACGGAATAAGGTGCCGGGAACGCTGATCCGGCCTTGCCGGAGGATCGTGTGTGCCAACCATCCGGGTCTCCGTGCGCCGCGTCGCCTGGAGGAACCGTTATTTACGCGGATGACCGTTGCGACTGCAGGTGCCGGGCCGTGAATCGTTGCTTCGTCTCCGGTCCACTGAAGCGCGAATACTTCGCGTACCTCTCCCGCGAGTGTGAACGCCCCTTGCTGATGCTGCGCCTAGGCCTGGTCCAATTGGGACAGGGCATCATTCGGCAGACCGGACGATGGCGCGCAGACAGATATCCTGTCCCTTGGCTGTCTTGGGTCAGGCGATCATTGAACCGGCGGATCATCGGCATGACTGCGGTGCTTCCGTGGGTGTTGTTTGGCGTCATTCCCATCAGAATCACGGTGGCGTCCGGGGCCTTTTGGTGGATCACGGTGAGCAAGGCCCGAATCCCGACGACGATGTCTTCGGCACGAGCATCCATCTGGTCGGACGGTGGCGGTGTACGGCCGACGTTGTTGGCGCCCGGCAGGAGCAGGAGGACCTTGGGTGGACGCCGTCGAGTTCCCCATTCCCCAGCCGACAAAGTAGAGATCGATGCCGCCTTGGGCGGCCTTCTTCACCAACTCCGCATGGGCGATCTGCGAATTCCGGTCCGAGCGGGGCACCGGTTGATCGGCGCGTGTCGAAGGGGAATAGGGAACTGCGGGCGTCTGGGACAGCAACGTCGCCAGGGAACTGATGGTGATCCCGAGGCTGAACCAGATCGGTTGGGAGCGACGCATCGACGGCAGTTCACCTTCCGTCCGGATTGTACACAATCGCAAAGCCGACCTTGCCTATGGCAATGATGCGGATGGGTGGCTCGCCTAGTCTGCGTTGTGGCGAGGACTTGCGGGGACGACCGTTCGCCTCCGGGGCGGGTAGCCGTCGTCAGAGACACCGGGCCGGCCGTGAGAAGACAGTAGAATGCTGGAGCGAACCTCGGCTCTCACCGGGAGTTGGTTGCGGCTGTTTTTTCTTTTCCGCCCGGAGTTGGTCCACGGGTTCGTGTTTCGTCCGTCAAAATGCCTTGAGTGGGGCCGACCCAGGTCCGAGGGAAATCCTCCTTGATTAGCGACAGGGCGAGGAAGATTGTGCTCACTGAAACTCATTCCAACCTTCGTACGCCGTATGAAACGAATCGCGTCTTTCCTTGGCTATTTCTGCCTCGTTGGGTTGGGACACGCCGCGACCGTTGAATTCTCGGTGGTGCCGGTTCATTCCGCGCCTGCGACCCCAACCTCCATCAATCACCAGGGTTTGGTCGCCGGATATTATGAAAACGGCGGCTTCCTCTATGACGCGACGGGATTTCGTCCCGTCCAGCCCAAGGCCCGACTGCTCGGGGAGGAGAGCGCAGTTCCGTGGGAACCCGGGGTTACCTTTCCCTATACCTTGCAACAAGTGCAGTGGAACGGGGTGAATGATGCCGGACAGTTGGTGGGATCGGCCGTGCTGAGCAATAAGTGGTCCCCGGTCTCACCGGGGGTTGACCGGGCGCGGTATCCCATTGTTTGGGATGGCGTGAGTGCGGATGCCACCGCCGTGAACCTCCATGATGGAGCTGCGGTCAGCTTGAACGCGGCTGGCATGGCCGTTGGATCGGGCGCCGGCGTTGCATTCCGCCTCGGACCTGGCACGAACCTGACGATCTTCACGAACCAGGAGCTTACCCGGGCGGCGGGAATCAACGGGGACGGAACGATCGTCGGAACGAGACAATTGGATGCTGTCACCTATTTCAACGGGGTGACCACCGTTTTGCCGGTCATGGAGTCCGGGGGGCAATCGTGGTTGTTTGCCAGTTCCGCGAACGGCATCAACGCCGCCGGCCAGGTGATTGGAAATTTATCTTATACGTCCCCGGTTGGATTTGGTTCCTGGACCCGCGGATTTCTATGGTCGAACGGTTCCCGGGTGTTCCTGGAAATGCTCAATGCCTCTTCGAGCGAGGCGCACGGCATCAACAATTCGGGCGTCGTGGTGGGGCGAGTCCTGTTTCCGGATGGAACATCCCGCGCATTCGTGTACCGGCAGGGCCAGATGGTGGATCTCAACACGCTGATCCCGGTTTCAGGTTGGGTTCTGACGGATGCCACTGCGATCAACGATCTCGGACAGATTGTCGGGACGGGGTTGCTTGAAGGGGAGCCTCGCGGGTTCCTGCTCAGCCCGTTGGATCCTGGCGGTCCGGTCCCGCCTTCCATTGTTCTGCAGCCGGTCGGAGGGAATGTTAAACTGGGTGGGACGATTACCCTGAAGGTCACTGCGAATGGTACGCCACCGTTCACCTATCAGTGGATTCGGGGCGTCGATGAACTTCCAAATGGGACAGAGGCCACACTTCAATTGACGGACGTCAATGCCACGGCCAGTGGGACCTATCGGGTTCGGGTTCATAACGCGGGTGGGGACGCGTTTTCCGAGCCGGCGGTGGTGACCGTCCTCGATCCGGAGGTGGAGGTGGCCCGCTATGCGGGGTTGACCCTCAACGGCGCGGTGGGCGGTCAATACAAGATCGAGGCGGCTTCCGCCCTCCTGCCGGATATCTGGGCACCCATCGCTGAGCTCACACTCACCAACGCCTCGCAATTGTGGTTTGATCTGGAATCCGGCACCAACCCGATTCCCCGGTATTATCGGGCGATTCGCATCCGTCCTTGAGTCCAGGACTCAGGCTCCGCGGACTTCCTGTGGGGGCTGGGATTGCGCAGTGGGAAATCGTCCGGGGCCTGGGTCGAGGCTGGTCACCCCGGGCCTGCGCGCTGATCCTGGAATCAGGTCCTGTCAGGGCAGCGCCACCGTTACGGCGTAGTAGCGGATGCCGGTTGCGGGAGTGTCGCTCACGGTCAGGACACCGTCCGTCGTCTGCACGCCAAAGCTTTTCAGTTCGCGCCAATCCAGCGGACTCAGGCTGTCGGAATACCAAAGGGTGTATCGCCGGCCGGTGACGGCAGGGAACCGGATCTGAACCGCGGCTTCGGAAGATTCGATGGCTGCGGCCCATACGCTGTCAGCGCGTCGGGGATGGGTCCCGGCCACATATTCCTCGGCATTGGTCGCCCCGTCATGATCCGGGTCACCAGTGGCGCCGTCCTCACCGCTGCTGGAGGACGGATTCAGGTCGTTCGCGATTTCCCACGCGTCGGGCAGACCATCGCCATCCGCATCTGCGGGAGGTTGCAGTAGGTCTCCGGGGTTGTTCTGTCGACCGGGTGTGGGGATGGCCGCCTCCCAGTTGGCCGGTTCGTCGCCGAAGGCGAGGCTGCGGAGGCGCTGAAGGGAATTCCCGGTGCCCGAAGCGTTGGTGGGCCACGGGGCGGTCGTGCGGTAGTGAAGCGATTCGACGGGGACGAACGGGACCTGTCCCCGGAGCGCGGGGGGATCGGCGATCGGTTCATCCGGTTGCTTCAGTTCGAGTGTTTCCCCGGCGTTGTCGAGGACGCCCTCCCACGGGCCCCAGATGGGGACGTCCGCAGGGATATTGAAGGCGGCGCGGAAGTCGGCCTCGGGGCTGAAGGGCCAAGCTGGATCAAAACTCACGAGAAGCGCGAATCCGCCGGGAGGCAGTGTCGCTCCCGGAGGGAAGTCGAAGCGTACTGCCCCGCGCACCTGCCATCGGTTGGTGGCATGGAGCGGGTCAAACAGGGGCAGCGGCGCCGAGGTCACGTTTCGGATTTCCACGAACTCGTCCCGGGTGTTGTTGAAAATACCGTTCGGAGGAGGCTCGGCGTGAATTTCGGTGATCACCAGCGGCCCGATTTTGGGGCCGGCATTGGCGGCATTCAGGGTTCGCTCCCGTTGCGGCACGAAATGCTCGCGGCCGTCGCTGGTGACCAGGCGGCCGAAACTCACTCCGTTGAACGAGGCGTCGAAGGAGAATCCATGGTGCCACCCGGTCAGGTCGCCCGACGTGTCGGCGCTGTACAGGTGCACGCTGTCCCCCAGCGAGCTGAACGAGAATCCATTGGCACCGGCGCGGAAGTCCGTTTCGGTCACCACCCAGTAGCCCCCCGGTGCCAGGACGACATTCGGCGGGATTCGATATTTTTTCGGGGATCGGAAGTCGTCGGAGAGCCACCATCCGCCGATGGCCACCGGCGCCTCGCCGGGATTGAACAGCTCGATTGAATCCAGCAACGGAGGGTCGGTGTGGGTGAGTGCTTCGGAGACATAGACTGGAGCCACGGTGGCGCGTTCGCCATCCACGGCGCCCGGCGATCCGCCGGGACGGGCACTTTGTCTCCAGGCGGAAGCATTGCCGGCGGTGGCCGGGTCGGCGGATTCATCGCTGGGGACCAGGCTGAATCCGACGCCGTCGGTGAGCGGTGCCCACCCGGGATCATACGCCAGGTCCTGGATCACCTCCTGCAGGGGACCCAGGAGCCGGATCCGGTTCCCGTTGTTGCCGAGGGCGCCGGTGAACTCGCCCGCGATTCCGGTCACGCCGGGATACCGCTCCAGAAACGCGGTGCGGTTCCTGACCACGAGGACCCTTGACCCGGGGGCGAGCGAGGTCACGCCGCTGGATGCCGAAAAAGTGTACCGGATTCCCCCGGCGAGGGAGAATCCTGCGAGATCGAGCGGGCTTCCTGAAAGGTTGGCCAGTTCGACAAACTCAAAGTCGCCATTGCTCCAGGCCGAGCCCACCGCCGGATCCTCCGGATGATACTGGATCTCGGTGATCCGAAGCGGCGGCAACGTGTTGAAGAATGTGGCGGCCGTAATTCCCGACCATTTCGAAACCAGCGGCGGATTCTCGGTGCCGGTCCGGGCGGTGTGCGCTTCGCGGTTGGCGCGGGCGACCAGCCGGGTGTTGGCAGTGATGACAATGGGGTCCACCCCGGCCACCCGGGCCGAGGGAGAAACGGTGCCCCCGGGTAGTCGGGGGTCGGTGCCGTCGAGGGTGTAGTAGAGGATGGCTCCCGCCGGTCCGGTCAGCGTCACGTTCGTGGCACCCTCAAACCGTCCGCCTGTGGCGTCCAGTCGGGGCCGCTGTACAAACTGGCTGTCCATGAAGTTGACTCGGCTGTTGAGCCAGGACTTCAGCGAGCTGATCTCCGCGTTGAAACTACCGCGCGGCGGCGCGAGGCTGCCCCACTTGGTTCGCTCGCGGGGTTGGGCCTTGCGGACCTCGCCGGTCAGTTGGTCCACCAGGCGGTACAGATTGGTGGTGGCGAAGTGTGAGTCGCGGAGTTCCTGGTACCGGTCGATCCATTGCTGGTAAAACTCCAGGTCGGTGAACAACCGGCCCCACCAAGCCTGGGTGGTGTCATTGAAGAAATCCGTGGCCGCCCCTTGTGAGGAGCCTGGGGTGCACCAGATCCGAGGATTAGCATCACGTCCGTCGGTGGAGTTCAGTGCGCGGTCAAAATCCCATTGGGGCCCGAACGTGATCTTTCCGTTCCGGGGCTTGTAGAGGTACGCGCTTAGGCGGAGCGCATCCACGTTGAAGGTCAGGACGTTGATCAGGTGGTAGTCGATCCACGCCGGCACATCGATGTAGTTCCGGTATCCGGTGACAGGATCCGTCCAGTTGGATCCATACAGGGCCGACTCGAAGGCGTTGAAGTAGGTCTGCAGATATTGGCGTTGTGCAGTGCGGGCAGGGAGTCGGATCTCGGCCTCCGAGGGTTCCACGTAAACCATGCCTTGGCGTGGGGTGGAAAATCCGGCCTCACCGGGGCCGGTTCGGTCCACCTTGATCAGGTAGCCGCCCGTGACCTCGGGCACCCGGGTGTGCTCGGGTTCCAGTTTGTCCACATCGACCCGGTGGGGCGACCGCTTCACCCGTTCCTCCAGCACGTAGATGCCGTTGTAGGTCCCAGGATAGCGGAGGGTGCCGACGGAATCCGTAATCAGGAACAGTTCGACAAAGCGGGTCCGCGACGAGTACTCCCCGAGGTCGCGGGCGAGCTGGTGGGCATAGGGATTGTGGATGAGGATCGGCTCAAAATTATTGGGGGCATAGAGGACCCAGTCCGATTCCGAGGGCATCCCCAGCAGGCTGCGGTTCCTGTCCTCCTCGAATTCATTTCGCAACTCGAGGTTGAGGCTGACCTTGGGATACCCGAGCGTGCTGGAACCCCGGGCCCCGATTCCCACGCGGCCGCTTAAGGTGGGCGGATTGGTCATCGAGGTCACCCCGTTCACCGGCTCATAAACGTGCAGGTAGGCCGGTTGCAGCCCCTCGGCCGGCGGGGTGGAGCCGCCGTAATTGTGCAGAACCATGACGGGCAGGTCGGATGAAAACGTCGGCGTGGTGCCGTCGAGACGGAGGTACATCTCGGTGCGCGGTTCCCCCGGCAGAAAGCCGGAGGAAAACGCCCGGGCCCGGACCACCCGGGTGCCGCTGATGGCGATGGGGTCCGCATAGACGGGCGACGTCTCGGAGGGGAGCGTGCCGTCGAGCGTGTAACGGATCACTGCGGCGGGATCCGGGCTCGCAAGGGACAAGGTAAGCTGAAACTCGGCCTGATAACCGCCTCCGCGTCGCGAGAAGGAAACATCGGGTGCAAACCCGACGCCGCTGGAGGCGTTGGCTGCTCCCGGGGTGGCCTGGGCGAAGTACCCAAGGACGTCGGGTGCGCCGTTCGCCCGTCCGTAACTGACATTCTTTCGTTGCGGGGGATAGACCGGGGAGAAGCCGGACTCGACTTCGCCTGACGGATTCACCAGCGCAAGGAAGTCGCCGTTGCTGGACAGTTTGAAGTTGGTGTGAAGACGTCCCGGAACGGCCGTCCGGTTCTTCTCCGAGGCAAACACCACCAGTCGGGCCCCGCCGGCAATGGTCGTGCTGGGAAACTTCCACTTGCCCAGATTGGCCGGGTCATCGGTAAGGGCCCAGCCCAACAGGGAAATGGACTGCGTGGAGGAGTTGAACAGCTCGATCCAGTCCGATGCGTCCCCATCCTCATCGCGGATGACGCCGCCATTGTCGGCCATGAACTCGGACAGGATGAGGCCTGGGATCCGGAGATTCGGATCGACGGTGTAGGTCCAGGACCCGCCAGCGAAGGGGTGCGGAGTGCCGGCGAGGTCGGCGATTCCGTGACCGTTCCGGAACGATACGGTTACCGGGCCGGCGGGCGGACGCGGGAACGTGAAGACGAACTGGCCCGATGCCACTTCCGTGACGTTTGTGGCTCCCTGTCCGTTGATCAACAGGTCGGCGGCGTCCACACCGGATACCGGTTCGGAAAAGACGATCTCGATCGCGGCCAGGTCCCGAATGGCAGTGCCGGGCGGGGGCGTCTGGCTGGTGATCAGCGGAGGTTGGGTGTCCTCCTTGGAGTACAGGGTGGCTTCCCAGACGATGTCACTACTGCCCAGGTTGACGTTCATCAATTGGACGGCGATGACGTTTCGTCCGGTGACCAGCAACGAGCGGGGATCGGGAACCGGGTAGTCGTTGAAGACGGCGGGATCGGGGGAGACGGGCGCCAGCGCGAACCCGTTGTAGGGCACCTCGCCGTCGGGGACGTTGAACCGCATGGCCTCCCTGCCATTGATCCAGCAGATGAAGCCGTCGTCGCACGCGGCGGTGAGGGTCAGGGATTGCACGTCCGCGGGATTGGCGATGGAGAATTCCCGCCGCAGGAACACGGAGCTGTACGAATTCTGCATGTCGTTCAGTTCGGTGCCGGTGAACGGATCCCCGTAGTAGAAGGTGGCGACCCCGCTGGCCCAGGAATCGTCCGGGAACTCAGGGTTCCGCCAGACGGTGGGATCCGGAGACGACGGCGGGGTGGTTCCCTTGAAATACCTCCAGGTAGCCCCCGTGGGGACCAGCACCTCGGCACGGGTTCTGATCGCTCCTGCGGTCAGCAGGGCGATTGCGGCAAAAAACCATCCGGCGATTCGATTCATCGGTTACAGTACGGGGAATCTATGCGGTTTCCTAAGCAGCGTAAGTGCCAATTCCTTCCGTTTGGACGGGCACCCCAGTGAACGAGCGGAAATTTGCCGAACCCAGATGGCTGTTGCGTCGGTTTACCCATGACAACGCGGTCTGAATTGGGAGGGGTCCAGCGCCCCGAACGTGACAAAGCGTCACCCATTCCTAATGCTTCGGCTCCTGGCGTTCCACTTCGGCTTCCTGCCATCGATGATGGCGGCGCCGCTAACCGCAGTGGCGTTTGGCGATGGACGCTATGTGGCGGTGGGAGAGCAGGGGAAGATCTCCGTCTCGGAGGATGGCACCCACTGGCAATCCGCCGAGTCGCCAACCCTAGGGAATCTTCGCGCGGTGGCACGGGGCGATGGCCTTTGGGTGGCCGTCGGGGACTTCGGCGAGGTGCTTACGTCCGTGGAAGGACTTCGGTGGACGCGGGAGTCCCTGGGAGTCTTCTTTCATATTCGCGGCGTGACCCGCGGGAATGGATTGTGGGTGGCGGTGGGAGACGACTCGGTGATCCTCACCTCGCCCGATGGGCGTGTGTGGACGCAGTGCGCCTCGGGAAGCGAACCGCTGCGTGCGGTGGAGTGGGCCGGGGGAGTTTTTGTCGTCGGGGAGGCGCGGAAGGCGAGCGGACTCCGCTGGGAAAGCCTTTAGGGTCGAGTCCGGCGCTGGTGCTGACCTCTCCGGATGGACTGCGCTGGACGCACGTGCCCCGGCGGGCCAGCGGGCCGGTAACGGCGATCGCCCACGGCGACGGCCGATTCGTCGCCGTTACGGCAACGGGGAATATCCTGACGTTGGAGGACGGGGATACCTGGAGAACGACGTCCATGGACTCGGCCTGGTAGTCTCCTCCCGAACTGTATGCCATCGCCTACGACGGAAGACAGTTTATCGTCACCCAGTCGGCAAAATTTGGCAGATGGAACCAACTGTGGACTTCATTGGGTGGCAACTTCTGGTCCTCCTCACAGGTGGCGGGTTTCAGTTATACCTACAATTACTTCAGCCTTGCCTATGGTCCGTCCGGCTGGGTCGCAGTGGGGGCCTTGGCGGAAAACATCAGTGGCTCCTGGTTGCCGGAAGGAGCGATCCTCCAATCCCGAGACGGAAAGGACTGGTTGTCACCGGATAACGGCCCGACGGAATGGATTGCATATCCTGATAAGTTGGCGGTTGCAGGCGGTTGGTTTTGTCCGAAAGGCGGAGGGTTGCCCCCTGGCTGCTTCTGGGCGGGGGGCGGGAATTCGCCTCTCTCCGCGACGTGGGCATGTCGTGAATCCGATGGGGTGACAGGTTCACGGTGCGTGACCTGGGGTTGCCCACGATTAAAATCGATGGCTTGGCACTGGTCGCTGGAATCAGTGAGGGACAGGCCGCGCCCTGGGATTGGAGGCCAATGGAGGCGGTGCTTGATGTCTTGTCCCCGGTGTCACTCCTCTACGGCCGGCGCCGACGCACCAGTTCAAGGAACTGTTGCTCGTCCCCGGGAGTTACCGGCAGAGATACGGTCTGCAGGTAACCGTCTCCAGCAAAGCTGTCCACGCGCGTTCCGGTGCCGGCATCGAGCCGGCTGTGGAGATAGATCTCATAGGTCGCGCCGGGCTGGGTGGCGATCGTGGCTTCGAGGCGGCCGTCCACCAGGTGCGCGTTGCCAAACATGGTGTCCGGGTCGGGCAGTAGGCGGCGGAGACGGTGGGCGACGTCAGGATCCTGGGCGCCGAAGGCCATCAGCGCGAGGACCACGGACCCGTCGGGCATGCTCGCCATGGATCGGATCTCAGGAGGCGAAACCGCGCTTGGGCCCAACACCAGTTTGAAGTGGTCATCGAGAACTCCGTTGGCATGCCAGCGAACTACCTCCATATGGCTGTCAGACTGGCGAAGTGCAGGCGCCATCACCTCGCCATTGGAAAGCCAAAGCATTCTGGTGCCCAAGGACTGGATCAGGGAGAGACCTGGGACGGAGATGTCCGCCAGATCGAATGCAGTTTCCGCGCGACCCTCGGGATCCAAGGGTCGCGGTGGCAATCCCACCAGCAGCGAGTCTCCGGGCCGGATGACAAACTCGTCCCACCGGTTGGCTCCCGCCAAGAAGGCGGGGTCGCGACTTCCATCCGACAACAGTCGCTGGAGTCCCAAGGGTTCAAAGTTTGGGAAGGGCGCATCCGCGGATGCCCGGAGTCCTGCCACCATGATGCGTCCCCCGGAATCGAGCTGAAGGCGCTCCACCACCTGCCCTGGATCCAGAGCCGGTCGGAACTCCGGGTCGGGCTGCCTCTGGAGATCGAGACGGGCCAAATGATAGGCGTCCCGCCCGCCGACCCGATGGAACAATCCCGCGATCAGGAGCTTTCCGTCCGGCTGTCGAGCCAGTGCCGTCACCTCGGGCACGTCCAGTTCCGGCCATGACCTTGAGACGGGCGTCCCGCGGGCATCCAATTCCAGGAGCCCGCGCGCTTCCGCTCCGGCCATCCGGGTGAAGTTGCCCCCGAGAAGGACTCCCCCGTCGGCGAGAGGCAGCACGGCCTGCACCACGCCGTTTCCAAGGACCATCCCACCGGTTCCAAACGAGGCATCCCAGGACCCGTCGGCGCGGAGTCGGCCAAGCGCGGGTGCTTCGGCGGCGCCCGATGCCAGTCCCCCGGCGGTGATCCAAAGCCGTCCGTCCGGCAACGGCATCAGGATCTGCGGATCGGGCAGCCGTCCCAGCGGCAAGTCGAAGTCAGGATCAAACTGGCCGGCGAGAGGACTGCGGACTCCCAAGTTGACCCGGGGAAACTCGAGTTCCTGGACGCCACTGTCATTCTGCGCCACGAGGCGGAACGAACCCAGGGAGGTGTCGCCGTCCACCGGCAGTTGTAGCACCCGGTTTGTGGCACCCGGGATGGGTTGACCCTCGCGCATCCATTGGAGTTCCGGCGGCGGATTTCCGCTAACCTCGGCGGCGAGATACAGCACCTCGTGGGTGGCGATGCGCGTGCGGGACACCGTGGACCGAATCTCCGGAGGACTACCCGGCGGGTCGTACGCCAACAATCGGGCCAGCCCGGGACGCTCCGTCCCGTTCACCCGGTCAAACCAACCTCGAATCCAGAGGCGTCCCCGCGCATCGAGATCCATGCCCATCAGCGACCCTTGGTTGGGGCCGTGCCCGAGTTCGACCTGGAAGGAATCGTCCAGGGTCCCGTCGGGCAGCAGCCGGATCAGGCTGGGCACGGGCCGATCCTTCCAGCGATCGAATATCCCCCCGAGGAGGATCCGTCCGTCCGGCTGGATCACCGGCGCCAGCAGGAATCCCGAGACATTCAGATCGATCCACTGGATCAGGCGGCCCCCATCGTCCAGTTGAGCGAGGCGGCGGATTGGACCGCCTCCGGTGGACTCCACATAGATGGATCCGTCCTTGCCCAGGGCCAATGACAGGGGTTGCCCGATCAGTGTTCCCTCCTCCGTGATTGAGATCCCCAGTGCGTCCGCGGGATCAAATCCCGGGTCGGGCCGGCCATCCGGGAGAATTCGGACGATACCCAATCGGGTCTCGGTGCCGGACTTCACAAAGTTGCCGATGGCCAGCAGGCGACCCTGCGGATCGCGGAGCACCTGAAGGACGCTGAGGTAGCCCGTTGGGGAGCCGGACTTCAGCCAGCAGGCACGGGCAAAGGATGCGTCCCGGACACCTTCGGCGCTGAATCGGGTCAAGTCCGGGGTGACCCAGCCCCCGTCGTCGAGGGGGATCCATGGCAACATCCCCTCGAGGGTACGCGCGCCGAACCCGGATAGCGGCCGATTCGCGCCCAGCGCGTCGAAGGCATACTGCCCGACGGATCCTCGGGCCCACAAACCGCCCCAGGGTGTTGCCGTAACCCAGTGAACCGCCGTCGTCACACCTGCGCGACCGTCATCCACGACCCTCGAGGTCCCGTCCCAGCGCCCATCATCGCCATAGCGCCGAATCTCCGGCGTCAGGAGGTCGAAGCCATGGCAGGCATCCCCGACGACGACAAACTGGCTGCGCCCCTCCAGTTCCGAGGCCAACGGCGTGAAGCTCATGTCCAATTTACCCGTGCCCGGGTACGCCAACAGGCTACCCAGGGCAACTCCGGCCACCGCCAGGATGTTTCGGGACCAGCGGGAGTGCGCCCCGGCCTTCGGCGAGGAATACCGGCTTTGGTGAGGATTCATGAGGTTGGAGGTGGGAAGCTCGGGAACTGATTACAAGTGTTCTTGAAAGTTCTCACACGTCAACGTCATTTTGACTCCCTCGCCGGGGGCACCCTGCCGGTCCGGACGTGGATACCGAGCGGGATCGGCTCATCCAGGAGCTTCAAAAAGCAGGGATGACGGAGCGGGTGTTCTAGCTCGACGGTCCGTGTCGGTTGGCGTGGGAACGTTCCGGAATCCAAAGGCTGGATCGTCCCTTGCGCGGGCGTGCGCCCGGGGTCTCCGGATCGGGTGGGGCATTCTCCGTGCACGGAGGCGTGCGAAACCTGCTGGATTCCGGGCGACCGCTTACGCACTTTCCCGCCTGGAGTCCTGCAAGTACGTCCGCCCGGGAGGGTGGTGTGTTTTTGCTTCCACGCTGACCGTTCCACCTTGAACCACAGAACTGAATTGATCCTGAACCCGCTCCGCCTGCGTGTGCTTGCGCGCTTCGCGGAGGTGATGGCCCCTGCACTCTGCAGCTGGAAGGTCAGGGGACGGAGCGGTACCCGGGGTTGGATCGGCCGAGTCGGCTTCTGGATTGTGTTGGCCGGAATGCTCCAGGCCCGCGCCGTGCCCTGGGAGGATCTGTCCACGGAGTACGTCCTGCGAAAATTCACCGTGGAGGACGGGCTTCCGCAAAATTCGGTGACGAAGATCGTCCAGACCCCGGAGGGTTATCTGTGGTGCTCGACCTACCGGGGATTGGTGCGGTTTGACGGCGTGCGGTTCACGGTCTTCGACAGCGGAAACACGCAGGCCATCCAAGGGGACAACACCGTCGAGGCGATGCACTGCGACCGGCGGGGACGCCTCGCGGTGGTGATGAAAGGAGGCGACTTCCTGTGGGTGGAGCAGGGACGGGTAACCCGGGTCAACGGGAGTCTAGGACTGCCTGCCGGCCCCCTGGGAATGCGGGGTGAATCGCCCGATGGTTCATTGCACCTCGCCGTGCCGGATTCCTCCGCGTGGTATCGCGAGACCCCCGGCGGCTCGTTCGTTCCGACGGAGCCGCAACGCGCGGTATCGGTGCGGAGCTTCGACGATGTGGCCGTGGATATCGATGGGACTCCCTGGTATCGGGAACAGGGGACAGCTGTGCGGATTGATGCGATGGATCTCCTGCCGCTGCTGGCGTCGACAGAGCCCTTCATTCACGCGGTCTGGCTGGTTGCCCGCTCGCGACGAGGGGGTGTGTGGATGGTCACGGACCAGGGTGTCCGTCTCTGGGAGGATCAGGGTTGGAAGCGAAAGTCTCCTTCCTCCGATTCGTTTGGAGCCTGCACCGGGGCGTTGGAGGATTCGGCGGGCAATCTTTGGGTGGGGACGTGGAACCATGGGCTTTGGCGATTGGATCTGGAGGGACGGTATCACGCCTACCAGATCGGACGGAGCGCCCGGCCCGAGGCCATCCGTGCCCTGTTCGAGGATGCGGAGCGGAATGTCTGGATCGGCACGGAGGCCAGCGGACTCTGGCAGTTGAGCCGGCGGGTGTTCCGGACGATCGGGGCTGCGGAGGGCATGGCCAGCGAGATCGTGCGCTCCGTGACGGAGGGGGCGGACGGCCGGATCTGGATGTCCACCCAGGCGGGACTGGAATCGTTCAACCCGGATCCGCAACCGGTGCCGGTGTTGCAGGCGGCGGCCGACTATCTCTGGAGTGTTCATTGCGATTCCGGTGGCAGGATCTGGGTGGGGGACTACGGGGGAGGCGTATTCCTGCGGGAGTCCCACCGGACCCATACCGTGGAGCCCAGCAGCGGGGAGAAGGGGCGGACCATCACGCTCTTCTTCGAGGAGCCTGGCCGGGGAATGTGGGTGGGGCGCGAAAACGGATTGTGGCGGGCGGCCGAAACCGGATTGGTTCGGGAGCCGCTGCCGGGGAACGCCTCCGGTGCCGCCGTGCGCTCGATGGCATTGGATCGCCAGTCCCGCCTTTGGTTGGGGCTGGGTGGGGGCGGGCTTCTGTGTCGGGAGGCGGGGAAATGGACCTGCGTTCCCATTCCAGGCGCCGGCCCTTCGATTACCGTTTCCACCCTGTTGGTGGATTCGGAGGGGACGCTTTGGGTGGGGACGGCGGGCCGGGGATACTTCCGATTCCGCGATGGGATTTTCATGCCGCTGCAACCAGAGCGGATCGGTTTGCCGCGCTGGCCTTCCAGCATGGTGGAGGACGAATCCGGGTTTCTTTGGATAGGGTCCAGCGACGGGATCTTTCGCATCAGCCGGGCGGGGCTTCACGCGTGGGCGGATGAACCCAGGACGGGGCCGCTGCCCCGGCGCTTCGCCGTAGAGGATGGACTCGAGACGAGCGAATGTTCGGTCAACATCCAGCCCGTGGTTTGTCGCGGGCGCGACCGGCGACTTTGGTTTGCCACTTCGAAGGGAGTGAGCGTGGTGGATCCTGGGCAGCTGAGACCCAATCCCGTCGCGCCCACCACGGTGATCGAGGAGGTCTCCATCGACGGCGTTCCGGTGTTCTCGAACGGTCCCCTTGGGGCGGGACGAAGGGAGCACGTTTCGGGAGGGCGCGAATTTGTCGTTCCAGCGGGGCGTCAGCGCATCGAGATTCGATACACCGGTTTGAGTTTGGTGGCGCCGGAGCGGGTTCGGTTTCGCCACCGTCTTGAGGAGTCGGAGGCGGTGTGGGAGGAGGACGGGATCCGACGGGTGGCGACCTATCACCGCCTGGCACCGGGTCGTTATCGCTTCCAGGTCGTGGCGGCGAACAACGACGGGGTTTGGGATTCCCACGGTGCGGATCTGGTCTTCCGAGTCATGCCGGAGTGGTGGCAGACGTGGCCGTTTCGGGCGGGGCTGGCGTTTTCGCTGACGGGGGGTGTCCTGGGAGTGTATCGCGCCCGGGTCCGTTCCCTCACGCAGGCACGGCTGGTGCAGGAGGGTTTTTCCCGCCGTTTGATCGCGTCCCAGGAAGCGGAACGGCAGCGCATCGCGCGGGAACTGCACGACAGCCTTGGGCAGAATCTTCTGGTCATCAAAAGCCGCGTGGCGCTCGCGCAGCAGCAGGCGGGGCGTCCGGAGAAGCTGGCGGACCAGTTGGGCGAGGCGGCTGCGATGGCGAGCAACGCCCTCCGGGAAGTCCGCGAGATCTCGCAGAACCTCCGTCCGTACCAGCTCGACGAGCTCGGATTGACGAAGGCGGTGGGCGCCATGGTGCGAAAGCTTGCGGCTGCGTCCCCGATCCGGTTTACCACCGATCTGGCCGAGCTGCGCGGTGCACTGCCCCCGGAGTTTGAGATCAATCTCTATCGAATTGTGCAGGAGAGCCTGAACAACGTGGTGAAGCACTCGGGGGCGGGCGAATGTTCGGTGACCGTGACCCGTGATGAGCAACGGATCGTGGTCCGGGTGGCGGATAATGGGTGCGGGTTCGACGTGTCCGGGTCCCCCGGTGAGGCGGGCACGAGGGAAGGGTTCGGACTCTCGAGCCTTCGGGAGCGCGCACGCACGATGTCCGCCCAGGTGACATTTGTTGCGCGACCCGGGGAGGGAACCTGTGTCACCGTGTCGGTGCCCCTTCGAAGATGAATTCCCCCCTGTCCGTACTCATTGCCGACGACCATCCGATCTTTCGGAAGGGTCTTTGTGATGTGATCGAAGAGGACTCCGCACTGCGCCTGGCCGGGCAGGCCGGGAACGGGGAGGAGGCGCTCCGGTTGGTTGAGACGTTGCGTCCAGACGTCGCGGTCCTCGACATCAACATGCCGAAGTTCAGCGGCCTGCAGGTCGCCCGCTCCCTGGGTGAACGAAGGTCCCCCGTGAAGCTCGTGCTGCTGACCATGCATGAGGACGAGGATCTCTTCGATGAGGCGATGGAGATCGGGGTGAAGGCCTACGTGCTCAAGGAGAGTGCCGTGGAGGATCTGCTCACCGCCGTCCATGCCGTGGCCGCTGGGGGGAGTTTCATCAGCGCTCCCATCGCGGGGCTGTTGGTCAAGCGGCGCGAGCAGGCGGCGACGCTGCGGCGCGAGAAGCCCGGTCTCGAACTGCTCACCCCCTCGGAACGCCGCATTCTCCGGCTCATTGCGGAGGATCGCACCACCAAGGAGATCGCCGAGGCGCTTGAGATCAGTCCGCGCACCGTGGAAACGCACCGGCAGAACATGAGCCACAAGCTCCATCTCAGCGGCAGTCACAGCCTGCTGAAGTTTGCCTTCGATCATAAGACCCACCTTTGAGGGGTGGCTCGATGAATCAGTGACGGGACGGAGCGGTCTCGCAGTTCTGTCCGGACCTGACAACGCCTGAGTCCGGCCTTGCGTGTGGGGCTACGTGTTTCCACGCAGGTGTTCCCCCCGATCCCTTCCTGCGTGTTCGACCGGATGCCTGCGATCGCTTGGCCCAGGCAGTCTCGGAGCTGTGAACCGTGCGGGGATGAGTTTCCTGATCGTTGATGACCATGCGCCCATGCGCCGGGAGTTGCGGGAGTTCCTCACCTCGTCGCTGGACGAGGTTCACGAGGCTGCGGATGGGGGGGAGGCCGAAGCGGCATTTGAGGAACGGCGTCCGGACTGGGTGATCATGGACGTGCAAATGCGGCCGGTAGGCGGACTGGCCGCCACCCGCAACATCCTGGCCCGCCATCCGGGAGCCCACATCATCATCGTCACCCAATTTGATGACCTGGAACTGAGGGAGGGCGCCCTGGAATCCGGGGCCCTCGCGTGCCTCTCCAAGGAAAACCTCATCGAAGTAAGGCGATTCATCCACGCCTCCGAGTCCGCTCCGACCTCGTCCCGCGCCGGGAATCCTCCGCCGGACCGGAATTATCCGACGATTTCCCAGACCCACCTAACGCTGTAAATCCCATGTCCACTCCAATTCATCCTCCTCGCCGGCCTGAGGGCCTGCGGTGCCTGGCTCCGTTGCCGCCGCCCGGGATACTGGCATTCCTGCTGTGGATGGCGTCCCTGTTCCTGGGAATCCCCGGGCTTTATGCTGCAATCACGGCTCCCACGGTGGAGACGGGAACGGCGTTCAGCGGAGCTTACAGTACCAACGAAACAGTTTATGCGGTGGTAAACCCCAACGGAGCGGCCACCAGCGTGGCCTTCGAGTATGGCCTCTCCACGAACTACGGCAGTGCAGTGCTGGCATCGCCACTTCCCGTGGGATTCCAAGTCGCGCCTGTGACTGCCGTTCTGGGTGGGCTGACCCCGGGCGCGCAGTATCATTATCGGGTTGTCGCCACCAACAGCGCGGGTGCAAGCGTGGGATCCGACCGGACGTTTACCGCCCGGAACGAGACGATCGAGGTGCTCGCCCATTACCGCATGGGCGAGATGGACGGTGCCAACTACTCCATGGCCGCCTCGGGATCCGAAGCCGTGAGTCTCGTCGACAGTGTGGGAAACCACTCGATGACCATTGTCAACCCATCGACCTTCGGCAGGGATATCATCACTGCCCAACCGGTCTATTCGACCCAGGTGGCGCCGGCGTCTTCCTCGGATGCTGGGAGCTCGCGATCATTGGATTTTGCCAATGGAAATGCCTACGCAATGTCAGGAGTGTTTTTTCCCTGGGCGGACAACTTCTGCCTGGAGGCCTGGGTGAAGGCGAGTTCGCTGAGCGATTTTCAGTTTATCGCCTACAATGGAAGTGGCGAGAATGGCTGGGGCTTTTGCCTGGACCGTGGCGTTTACAAGGCGTGCAGCCGAACAACGCATTTCGCCAGCTACTTCGGTGAGGACTTTGGATTTGCCCCCGCGTCGCTCACCGAGTGGACCCACTTGGCGCTGGTCAGCAACAATGGCCAGGTCACGTTTTACGCCAACGGCCTTCCCGCGGGCAGTCCCAAGCACTCCTTGAGCCTCGATGGAGGAGTGTTCACCTTGGGCAAGGGGCCGAATTTTACCTTTCGCTTCGGTGGCCAAATCGATGAGGTGCGCCTTTCCCAGTTCCCAGGCGGGCAGTTCAACGTCACCAATCTGCTCTACAAGAGCATCCCACCGAAGGTGAGCCGGTCGACCGTGACCTCGCTTGAGAGTCAAAGCGCGGTGGTGGGCGGGACGGTCGAAGAGCAGGGAGGCTCGCGGGTCACTGAGTGCGGCATCGTCTATTCCCGGTTGTCCCAAAACCAGCTTCCGACTGTTGCCGGTACGTCCGTCACGAACGTCAAGGTATCCGAGGTCTCCGGAACCTTTGCGACGACGATCGCGGGACTCGTACCCGCGACCGCCTACGTGTTCCGGCCTTATGCCGTCAGCTCGGCGGGGATTACCTATGGTCCCGTGGGACTGTTTGCCACGGACTTTGTCCCACTGGTGCATTATCGCCTGGGGGAACTCGACCCGGGAGCTGCCGTTGGCGGAGTGGCGTCGTTGACGATCGACAGTCTCGGCGGGACGCCGCTCGCCTTGTTCGGGACGCCCACCTATTCGTCGGACACCGCCGCAGGACAGGAGAGCCTCCTCTCGCTCGATTGGTCCAGTGGGGTGGCATACGGGAAGAGTTCCTCCTGGCCTGTGTTTACTGACAACTTTGGCTTTGAGGCGTGGGTCAAACCAACCACAACCAGTGGAACGCGTTTTATCCTCTATAACGGTCCGGCGGACAGGAGCGGGTGGGGAGTATTCCAGAATGGGGCGACGTTCCAGGTGTTGTACGGGGGACAGGTGGTATTTGGTTCTGCGCCGGTCACGATCAATCAATGGACTCATCTTGCGGTGGTTCGGGATGGCGGGGTTTCGACCTTTTACGTCAACGGCATGGCGTCCGGTACGACGCTGGTGCCCCCCTTGGCGCCCGACGGCGGGCCGGGATTTGCGCTCGGCGCCGATCCACTGCTTCCGTCGGAGAGCCGGTGGATAGGCAGCTTGGATGAAGTGCGCCTGTTTGCCTTTCGTCCCGGGCAGTTTCGCATGGCAAACCTGCTGCTATTCAGGCCGGAAATCGATTTGGAACAGCCCGCGGGAATCGGCGTCGCCGACGGTGACATTCGGGGATTTGGTGGTGTTCCCGTCGGAACGGGATCGAGCCTCAGCTTCAAACTTCGCAACGTGGGCAACCGGAACCTCACCGGGGTTGCTGTTTCCATTGATGGCGTAGACGCTGCGCAGTTTAGCGTGACGGCGGGACCCGCGGCCTCGGTTGACGCGGGTGCGGATTCGCCGTTTGAGATCCGTTTTGCACCCTCGGGATACGGCGTCCGGACCGCGGTTCTTCACATTTCGAGCAATGACCCGGATGAGAACCCCTTTGACGTCACGCTGACTGGGATGGGCATCGCGCCCGAAATTGCCGTTGAACAGCCGCTTGGGAGAAGCCTGACGGACGGGGATGCCCAGGACTTCGGGGTCGTCGATACCAGCAGTGGGAAGACGCTGACATTCACCGTGAGGAACTTGGGAAATGCCGACCTCTTCCTGAGCGGCACACCCATGGTTACCGTGAAGGGCGGGCATGCGTCGGACTTTTCAGTGGTGGCGCAGCCTTCACGATCTGTGCTGGGCGCGACGGAAACTGGGCTCACCAACGCAGGTTTTGAGACGCCGGCGCTGGGTGTTTCGGCCTCCGCGTACAGTCCCGCTGGTACGGGTTGGACGATTGGCAATGCCGCTGGCGTTGCCCGAAACGGGTCCCCGTGGTTCGCGGCCACGGCTCCAGAGGGCACTCAGGCTGCGTTCCTTCAGCGAAATTTGTCCGGTTCCTTTATTGCCCGGACTCAAAGCTTCCCGGAACCGGGAAACTATACCATCCGCTTTTCCCTGGTGCGGCGTGGGCTGGGCTTTGAGGCCAATGATGTGGAAGTCCGAATGGATGGCGTATCGCTGGGAAGGGTGTCGAACACACTTCAATCGGATGACGTGTGGCGTACCTTCACTGTGGACTACGACTGCACGGTCCCTGGGAATCATACCCTGTCCTTTGTGGGTGTCCGTTCGGGAGGCGACTACACCTCGGCGTTGGATGACATCCAGATCCTCCACGAAGCGACATTTCAAGTTCGCTTCGCCCCAACTGTGGGTGGACCTCAAACCGCGACCTTGTCCATCGACAATAATGATCCGGACGAAGCGCCTTTTGACCTGGTATTAAGAGGAACAGGGGTGGCGCTCCCGGAGCTCGCCGTCTTCACTGGGGATAGCCTCGCCCCGATTGATGAGCGTGCCGACGGTGTTGGTACCTTCAACTTCTTTGGAACCATTGTTGGCGAACGCAGTGCCGCCCAGAAGTTCACGATCAGAAACACGGGCGTCGGTGACCTCACGGGACTCTCGGTATCCGTATCGGGGGCGAATCCGGGCGACTTCGTCGTCGAGCCGACGGGGGCGACGACATTGAGACCGAATGAGACGACGACCTTCTCCGTGACGTTCGGTCCGGGGGCTTCCGGAGCCCGGAGGGCGGTGGTGGCCATCGCCAGCAATGACGCAGACGAGAATCCTTTTGAGGTCAACGTCTCGGGAACCGGAATCCTGCCGCTGCCGAAGCTCGTTGTGGAGCAGCCCGCCGGAACCAATCTGCTGAATGGGGCGAACCGGGATTTCGGGGCTGTGGAGGTGGGCGGCAGCAGGGAACTCGACTTCACGCTGAGGAACATGGGTGCTGGGGACCTTGTTCTGAATGGAGCACCCCGGATTGTCATCGCGGGGGCGAATTACGCTGACTTCGCGGTGACGATGGAGCCGGAGTCCCCGGTCCCGGTAGTTTACCTCGTTGGGGCGGACTTTGAGTCGCCTGGCCTCGGTTTGACGGCGTGGGCGCATCGTCCGATTGGCACGGGATGGATCTACGAAGGCCAGGCCGGTGTGTCGAAAAACGGCGCGGGTTGGTTTGTCAACGGCGCGCCTTCGGGCGGACAGGCCGCCTTCCTCCAGAATGGCCTCCCGGGAGAAGGGGGCGGAGCCAAGATCTCGCAGGAAACGTTCTTCGACAGGACGGGTGAATACCTGATCCGTTTCTCCCTGGTTCGGCGGGGGAATGGGACGGAGGGGACCGATCTCGCCGTCCGCATGGATGGGGTGGAACTCGGGACGGTATTGAACGTCCAACAGCCCGATGACGTTTGGCGCACCTTCACTGTGCCGTATACGTGCACGACTCCCGGACGGCACATCCTGACCTTTGAGGGGACCCGGACGGGAGGCGACTACGCATCGGCGATCGACGACGTCCAGATTCTGGGGGCGACGACGTTCCGCGTGCGGTTCACACCCAGCACCTGGGGGTTCCGATCAGCGACGCTGTCGATTGCCAGCAACGATGCGAGTGAGAATCCCTTCAAAGTATTTGTGACGGGAATGGGGCTCGCGGCGGAGATCGCCGTGGAGCAGCCCGCCGGCACCCCTCGCTTGGGGGGGGCGATTCAGGATCTCGGTGCGGTGAGTGTCGGTGGGGAGACAAATCTCAGCTTCACTCTGCGAAACCTGGGCAATACGGATCTTGTTTTGAATGGAGCACCGCGGGTGGCTGTGGGTGGACCGCATGCGTCGGACTTCACCGTAACGAAACAGCCGGGGTCGCCGGTGCTCGGCGGCGTAGCCTCAGCCGTGCTGGCGAATCCGGACTTTGAGTTGCCAGGCCTCGGGATCAACGGGTGGCTTTACAGCCCAGGAGGGTCGGCCTGGAAATTTGGTTCGAAGGCGGGGGTGGCTCACAACGGTTCCCCGTGGTATGCGAATCCTGCGCCTTCAGGGGCGCAGGCGGCGTTTGTCCAGAGCATCCTCGCGGGAGGGGATGCAGCCTCCACGTTCTCGCAGGAGGTTTCCCTAGCCGAACCGGGTGAGTATCAGGTCCGATTTTCCGTGGTCCGGCGGGGATTCGGATACTCGGGGACTGATCTGGCGGTGAGGATGGACGGGGTGACGCTGGGGACGGTGCCGAGCAGCAGCCAGCCGGATGACGTGTGGCGCACCTTCACGGTGCCCTACGTGTGTACGGAATCGGGGCGGCACACGCTGTCCTTTGTAGGGACCCGGGGTGGAGGAGATTTCTCCTCCGCGGTGGACGATGTTCAGATTCATGGATCGACCCAGTTTCAGGTGCGGTTTGCGCCCGCGGCCGGGGGGCTTCGCACGGCGACCTTGTCGATCGAGAGCAATGATCCGGACGAGTTTCCCTACGAGCTGACGTTGACGGGAACAGGGGTGTTCTTTCCGGAGATTTCTGCCTTCACGGGAGTGGGCACAGCTGTTGGAAATGAACTCGCGGACAATGTCGGTACGAACCGATTTGAGGCCGTTCTGGTCGGTGGAAAGGGTGAGTCGCAAACCTTTACCCTCAGGAATTCCGGGAATGCTGATCTCAACGATCTTTCGGTCGTGGTGGAAGGCGCCCATTCCGGCGACTTCGTGGTGGGGCCTCTGGGCGCGACGACGCTGGCTCCGAATGCCACGACGACGTTTACCGTGACGTTTGTGCCCACGGCGGGTGGCGCGCGGCGTGCGGTGGTTGTAATCGCCAGCAATGACGGGGATGAGAATCCGTTCGAGATTCAGCTCTCGGGCGAGGGGACTGTGGCTCCGGAAATTGCGGTGTTCACAGGATTGGGAACGGCAGCGGGGAATGAACGCCAGGATGGGATCGGTACCAGCGTGTTTCCCGCCTCCCTGGTCGGAGGAGCGAGTGCTGCAAAGACCTTCTCTCTCTTGAATTTGGGGACATCGGATCTGACGGGCCTGGCTGTGACTGTGACAGGGGCAAATCCGGGAGACTTCGTGGTGGGCCCTCTAGGAGCGACGATGCTAGCTCCGCATGCCACGACGACGTTTACTGTGACGTTTGTGCCGACCGCCGAAGGGTTGCGCGAGGGAGTTGTTTCGATTGCCAGCAACGATGGGGATGAGAACCCCTTTGAAATTCATTTAGCCGGGGAGGGAGTGCTTCGGCCCGAGATTGCCGTGGAGCGATCCGGCGGTGGGAATCTGGTAACTGGAGCGACCCAGGATTTCGGGCTCGTAGCCGTTGGAGCGGAGGAGGGATTGAACTTTGCTCTGCGAAACCTGGGTAACGCTGACCTTGTCCTGAGTGGAACACCACGGGTGGTCGTGAGCGGTCCGGATGCGAAAGATTTCGTAGTCACGATGCAACCGGAGTCGCCGGTACCGGGAAGCACAACCGCGATTGGCCTGGCGAATGGGAGCTTTGAATTGCCGGGGCTTGGAGCGGGCGGCTGGGGCTACACTCCGAGTGGTTCGAGTTGGAGTTTTGGAACGAAGTCGGGATTGGCCGGCAATGGCTCGCCATGGTTTGTGAATGCCACGCCGTCGGGAGGACAGGCGGCCTTTGTTCAGAGCACTCTCGTCGACCGGGAGCCAGGCGCGACGATCTCACAGGAGGTCTCCTTCGGCGCAGCCGGTGAGTACCAGATCCGCTTCGGGGTGGTGCGGCGGGGTTATGGATTCGAGGGAACCGACCTGGCGGTGAAGATGGATGGCGTGACGGTCGGGACGGTGCTCAATAGTAGTCAGCCGGATGACGTTTGGCGGACCTTCTCGGTGCCCTATGTCTGCACGACACTGGGCCAACACCGGCTGTCGTTCGTGGGAACGCGGGGAGGGGGCGACTACGCGTCCGCGTTGGATAGCGTCCAGATCGTGGGAGCGACGCAGTTTCAAGTGCGGTTCGCGCCCTCCGCCGGGGGGCTCCGGACCGCGAGATTGTCAATCGCCAGCAACGACTCGGACGAGGACCCTTACGAGCTCACCCTGACGGGAACGGGGGTGGTTTCCCCGGAGATTTCAGTCTTCACCGGAGCGGGCACGGCGGTTGGGGATGAACTCGCGGACAATGTCGGTACGAGCGGATTTGAGGCCGTCCCGGTCGGTGGGATCGGTTCTTCGCAAACCTTTACCCTCAGGAATTCCGGCAGTTCTGATCTCACCGATCTGTCCGCCCTGGTGGGAGGCGCCAATCCCAGGGACTTCGTGGTGGGGCCTCTGGGAGCGACGACGCTGGCCCCGAATGCCTCGACGACGTTTACCGTGACGTTTGTGCCCACGGCGGGTGGCGTGCGGCGCGCGGTGGTTTCGATCGCCAGCAATGACGGGGATGAGAATCCGTTCGAGATTCAGCTCTCGGGCGAGGGGACTGTGGCTCCGGAAATTGCGGTGTTCACAGGATTGGGAACGGCAGCGGGCGACGAGCGTGTGAATCAGGTGGGAACGAATGAATTTGGAGCGACGCTCCTCGGGAAGGTGGGGAGGGCGCAGAGCTTCACGATCAAGAATGCGGGGACCTCGGACCTGACCGGCCTGATCGTGAGAGTGACGGGGGCGAATCCTGGCGACTTCGTGGTGGGGTCTCTGGGAGCGACGCAGCTGGCCCCGAATACCACGACGACGTTTACGGTGACGTTTGTGCCGACCGCCGAAGGGTTGCGTGAGGGAGTCGTTTCGATTGCCAGCAATGATGGGGATGAGAACCCCTTTGAAATTCATTTAGCCGGGGAGGGAGTGCTTCGGCCCGAGATTGCCGTGGAGCGCTCCGGCGGTGGGGATCTGGCAAATGGAGCGACCCAGGATTTCGGGGGTGTGGGTGTTGGGGAAAGCAAGGAACTGACCTTTACCTTGCGAAACCGGGGCAGCGCGGACCTTGTCCTGAGTGGAACACCGCGAGTGGTCGTGAGCGGCCCGGATACGGCGGATTTCCAGGTGACAGTGCAGCCGGAGTCGCCGGTTCCGGGAGGCACAACCGCGATTGGCCTGGCGAATGGGAGCTTTGAATTGCCGGGGCTTGGAGTGGGCGGATGGGTCTACACTCCGAGTGGCTCGGGCTGGAGTTTTGGAACGAAGTCGGGATTGGCCGGCAATGGCTCGCCATGGTTTGTGAATGCCACACCGTCGGGAGGACAGGCAGCCTTTGTTCAAAGCACACCCACCGATCGGGAGGCGGGAGCGACGATCTCGCAGGACATCTCCATTAGTGCAGCCGGTGAGTACCAGATTCGCTTCGGGTTGGTGCGGCGGGGTTATGGATTCGAGGGAACCGATCTGGCGGTGAAGATGGATGGCGCGACGCTGGGAACGGTGCCCCATGGCAGTCAACTGGATGACGTTTGGCGGACCTTCTCAGTGCCCTACGTTTGCACGACACCGGGCCTGCACCGGTTGTCGTTCGTGGGAACGCGGGCAGGGGGAGACTTCGCGTCCGCTCTGGACGGCGTCCAGATCGTGGGGGCGACCCAGTTCCAGGTGCGCTTTACACCCTCCGCCGGGGGGCTCCGGACCGCGAAGTTGTCGATCAACAACAACGACCCGGATGAGGACCCCTACGAGCTCACCTTGACGGGAACGGGTGCGGTTTCCCCCGAGATTTCAGTCTTTAGCGGAGCGGGTACGGCGGTTGGCGATGAGCGGTCCGACAACGTGGGCACGAACGTGTTTGCCGCCACCCGCGTTGGCGGGATGGCGGGTGAGCAGGTCTTCACGATCAAAAACTCCGGCACGCTTGACCTTACGGGGCTCGCTGTATCGGTATTGGGAGCAAATGCTGGGGACTTCGTGATAGGACCTTTGGGGACGACGACGCTGGTTCCGAATGCCACGACGACGTTTGCCGTGATGTTTATGCCCACGGCGGCTGGCGTGCGGCGCGCGGAGGTTGTGATCGCGAGCAACGACGGAGATGAGAACCCGTTCGAGATTCAGCTCTCGGGCGAGGGAACTGTGGCTCCGGAAATTGCGGTGTTCACAGGATTGGGTACTGCCGTGGGCGACGAGCGTGTGAATCAGGTGGGAACGAATGAATTTGGAGCGACGCTCCTCGGGAAGGTGGGGAGGACGCAGAGCTTCACGATCAAGAATGTGGGGACTTCGGACCTGACGGGCCTGGTCGTGAGTGTGACGGGGGCGAATCCTGGCGACTTTGTGGTGGGGTCTCTGGGAGCGACAATGTTGGCTCCGAATGCCACCACGACGTTTACTGTGACGTTTGTGCCGACTGGCGGAGGGTTGCGCCAGGGAGTCGTTTCGATTGCCAGCAATGATGGCGATGAGAATCCATTTGAAATCAAGCTGTCCGGTAAGGCCGGTACCGATCCGGAGATCGCCGTGTTTAATGGATTGGGCACGACCGCGGGGAATGAGCGCGAGGATGGTGTAGGTGCGACTGCTTTCTCAGTAACCGCCGTCGGTGGCGCAAGTGCTTCCCAGACGTTTACCGTCTGGAATGCAGGCACCGCTGATCTCACGGACCTGGCGGTAGCGGTGACAGGGGCGAATCCGGGGGACTTCGTGGTGGGGCCTCTGGGAGCGACGACGCTGGCTCCGAATGCCACGACGACGTTTACCGTGACGTTTGTGCCCACAGTGAATGGCGTGCGGCGTGCGGTGGTTTCGATTTCCAGCAACGATGGGGATGAGAACCCGTTCGAGATTCAGCTTTCGGGCGAGGGGACTGTGGCTCCGGAAATTGCGGTGCTCCTTCGGCGCAGCCGGTGAGTACCAGATCCGCTTCGGGGTGGTGCGGCGGGGTTATGGATTCGAGGGAACCGAACCTGGCGGTGAAGATGGATGGCGTGACGGTCGGGACGGTGCTCAATAGTATCAGCCGGATGACGTTTGGCGGACCTTCTCGGTGCCCTATGTCTGCACGACACTGGGCCAACACCGGCTGTCGTTCGTGGGAACGGGGAGGGGGCGACTACGCGTCCGCGTTGGATAGCGTCCAGATCGTGGGAGCGACGCAGTTTCAAGTGCGGTTCGCGCCCTCCGCCGGGGGCTCGGACCGCGAGATTGTCAATCGCCAGCAACGACTCGGACGAGGACCCTTACGAGCTCACCCTGACGGGAACGGGGGTGGTTTCCCCGGAGATTTCAGTCTTCTGCGGAGCGGGCACGGCGGTTGGGATGAACTCGCGGACAATGTCGGTACGAGCGGTTGAGCCGTCCCGGTCGGTGGGGTCAGTTCTTCGCAAACCTTTACCCTCGGGAATTCCGGCAGTTCTGATCTCACCGATCTGTCCGCCCTGGTGGAGAGCGCCAATCCCAGGGACTTCGTGGTGGGGCCTCTGGGAGCGACGAGCTGGCCCCAATGCCTCGACGACGTTTACCGTGACGTTTGTGCCGGCGGGTAGCGTGCGGCGCGCGGTGGTTTCGATCGCCAGCAATGACGGGGATGAGAATCCGTTCGAGATTCAGCTCTCGGGCGAGGGGACTGTGGCTCGGAAATTGCGGTGTTCGGATTGGGAACGGCGGCGAGCGACGAGCGTGTGATCAGGTGGGAACGAATGAATTTGGAGCGACGCTCCTCGGGAAGGTGGGGAGGGCGCAGAGCTTCACGATCAAGAATGCGGGGACCTCGGACCTGACCGGCCTGATCGTGAGAGTGACGGGGGCGAATCCTGGCGACTTAATTGGGGTCTCTGGGAGCGACGCAGCTGGCCCCGAATACCACGACGACGTTTACGGTGACGTTTGTGCCGACCGCCGAAGGGTTGCGTGAGGGAGTCGTTTCGATTGCCAGCAATGATGGGGATGAGAACCCCTTTGAAATTCATTTAGCCGGGGAGGTGCTTCGGCCCGAGATTACCGTGGAGCGCTCCGGCGGTGGGGATCTGGCAAATGGAGCGACCCAGGATTTCGGGGGTGTGGGTGTTGGGGAAAGCAAGGAACTGACCTTTACCTTGCGAAGCCGGGGCAGCGCGGACCTTGTCCTGAGTGGAACACCGCGAGTGGTCGTGAGCGGCGGATACGGCGGATTTCCAGGTGACAGTGCGGCCAGGTCGCCGGTTCCGGGAGCACAACCGCGATTGGCCTGGCGAATGGGAGCTTTGAATTGCCGGGGCTTGGAGTGGGCGGATGGGTCTACACTCCGAGTGGCTCGGGCTGGGTTTGGAACGAAGTCGGGATGGCCGGCAATGGCTCGCCATGGTTTGTGAATGCCACACCGTCAGGAGGACGAGCCTTTGTTCAAAGCACACCCACCGATCAGGAGGCGGGAGCGACGGTCTCGCGGGACATCTCCATTAGTGCAGCCGGTAAGTACCAGATTCGCTTCAGGTTGGTGCGGCGGGGTTATGGATTCGGGAACCGATCTGGCGGTGAAGATGGATGGCGCGACGCTGGGAACGGTGCCCCATGGCAGTCAACTGGATGACGTTTGGCGGACCTTCTCAGTGCCCTACGTTTGCACGACACCGGGCCTGCACCGGTTGTCGTTCGTGGGAACGCGGGCGGGGGAGACTTCGCGTCCGCTCTGGACGGCGTCCAGATCGTGGGCGACCCAGTTCCAGGTGCGCTTTACACCCTCCGCCGGGGGGCTCCGGACCGCGAAGTTGTCGATCAACAACAACGACCCGGATGAGGACCCTACGAGCTCACCTTGACGGGAACAGGTGCGGTTTCCCCGAGATTTCAGTCTTTAGCGGAGCGGGTACGGCGGTTGGCGATGAGCGGTCCGACAACGTGGGCACGAACGTGTTTGCCGCCACCCGCGTTGGCGGGATGGCGGGTGAGCAGGTCTTCACGATCAAAAACTCCGGCACGCTTGACCTTACGGGGCTCGCTGTATCGGTATTGGGAGCAAATGCTGGGGACTTCGTGATAGGTTCTTTGGGGACGACGACGCTGGTTCCGATGCCACGACGACGTTTGCCGTGATGTTTATGCCCACGGCGGCTGGCGTGCGGCGCGCGGAGGTTGTGATCGCGAGCAACGACGGAGATGAGAACCCGTTCGAGATTCAGCTCTCGGGCGAGGGAACTGTGGCTCGGAAATTGCGGTGTTCACAGGGTGGGTACTGCCGTGGGCGACGAGCGTGTGATCAGGTGGGAACGAATGAATTTGGAGCGACGCTCCTCGGGAAGGTGGGGAGGACGCAGAGCTTCACGATCAAGAATGTGGGGACTTCGGCCACGGCGGGCCTGGTCGTGAGTGTGACGGGGGCGAATCCTGGCGACTTTGTGGTGGGGTCTCTGGGAGCGACAATGTTGGCTCCGAATACCACCACGACGTTTACTGTGACGTTTGTGCCGACTGGCGGAGGGTTGCGCCAGGAGTCGTTTCGATTGCCAGCAATGATGGCGATGAGAATCATTTGAAATCAAGCTGTCCGGTAAGGCTGATATGATCCGGAGATCGCCGTGTTTAATGGATTGGGCACGACCGCGGGGAATGAGCGCGGGATGGTGTAGGTGCGACTGCTTTCTCAGTAACCGCCGTCGGTGGCGCAGTGCTTCCCAGACGTTTACCGTCTGGAATGCAGGCACCGCTGATCTCACGGACCTGGCGGTAGCGGTGACAGGGGCGAATCCGGGAACTTCGTGGTGGGGCCTCTGGGAGCGACGACGCTGGCTCCGAATGCCACGACGACGTTTACCGTGACGTTTGTGCCCACAGTGAATGGCGTGCGGCGTGCGGTGGTTTCGATTTCCAGCAACGATGGGGATGAGAACCCGTTCGAGATTCAGCTTTCGGGCGAGGGGACTGTGGCTCCGGAAATTGCGGTGTTCACAGGATTGGGAACGGCGGCGGGCGACGAGCGTATGAATCAGGTGGGAACAACGAATTTGGCGTCGCGCTCCTCGGGAAGGTGGGGGGGACACAGGCTTCACGATCAAGAATGCGGGGAACTCGGACCTGACGGGCCTGGTCGTGAGTGTGACAGGGGCGAATCTGGCGACTTCGTGGTGGGTTCTCTGGGAGCGACAATGCTGGCTCCGAATGCCGCGACGACGTTTACCGTGATGTTTGTGCCGACCCGCAGAAGGGTTGCGCCAGGGAGTCGTTTTGATTGCCAGCAACGATGGGGACGAGAACCCCTTTGCAATCAATCTGTCCGGTAAGGCCCGTACGCCCCGAGATCACCCTGGGCGCATGGATGGTACGCCTGGAACACGGAGCGAGCGAGGACTTCGGATCCGGGGATCGGCGTCGCGGGAACTTACCTTCGTACTCGAAACCTGGGCGACACCGAACTGGTTTTGGGCGGGACATCTCGTGTGGCCGTGGAAGGTCCCAATGCGTCCGACTTCACCGTGACGACTCAGCCCGAATCGCCAGTGCCGGGCGGTGGGCATTCGCTGGACCTGGCAGATCCGGCCTTTGAGTCCCCGGGACTCGGAGTGGGAGGGTGGGCTTATCGTCCGAGCGGGACGTCCTGGGTTTTTGGAGCGAGATCGGGTACCGCCCATAACGGCTCCCCATGGTTTGTGAACCCCGCACCGTCCGGGGCTCAGGCAGCTTTTGTCCAGAACACGCTTTTAGAGGGTGAATCGGGAGCCACGTTGTCGCAGGAGATTACCGTGGGTAGACCGGGGAACTACCAAATTTCCTTTTCCGTGGTTCGGCGCGGCAATGGATTTCAGGGGACTGATCTCGCGGTGAGGATGGATGGAGTGACGCTAGGGGTGGTGATGAATGGCAGCCAACCGGATGACGTGTGGCGCACCTTCACGGTCCCGTACGAGTGTTCGACGGCAGGTCGTCATGTGCTGTCCTTTGTGGGGACTCGAAGTGGAGGGGATTTCGCCTCGGCGTTGGATGATATCCGCATCCTGGGCGCCACTCCGTTTCGGGTTCGATTCACGCCCTCCGCCGCCGGACTCCGTGAGGCGATTTTGTCGATTGCCAGTAATGACCGGACGAGAATCCGTTCCAGCTTCTGATCACCGGAAAGGGACTCACGCCACGTCTCGCCGTGGAGCTTTCCAGCGGGATTAGACTCCCCGAAGACGCGAGTCTGCCTCTGGGGTGGGCTGCAGTGGGCGATGGTACGAATTTCAATTTCACATTGCGGAATCTGGGCGAAGGGGACCTCGTCCTCGGCGGGACGCCCCGCGTGCTGGTGGGAGGCGCCAACGCCGGGGACTCTCCGCATGCCAGCCTGAATCTCCAGTGCTTGGAGGCGAAAACAGCGTCGGGGTCGCCAATTCGGATTTCGAAACGCCAAACCAGGGATCGGGCACGTTCGCGTTCAATCCCAGCGGGGCCGACTGGACGTTTGGTCTCCAGGCTGGGTTGGCGCACAACGGTTCGGTGTGGTTTGTGAACCCCGCACCTTCCGGAGAGCAGGCAGCCTTTATCCGATGCAGCCTTGGGTCAGGCGTAACCGGTTCCAGTCTTTCGCAGGAGATCAACTTCGCCGCGCCTGGTCTTTATCAGGTTCGGTTCTTCGCGGTTCGGCGGAGTTCCAGGTTCGCGGCGACGGATCTTGATGTGAGGGTGGACGGTGTGACGCTGGGGACGGTGTCGAATGAAATCCAGTCGGATGATGAGTGGCGCATGTTTTCGGTGCCGTATGTTTGCACGACCCCGGGGCGGCATACGCTTTCCTTCGTTGGTACACGACTGGGAGGTAACTACGGATCCGCCTTGGACCAGGTTCAAGTGTTGGGAGCGGCCTCCTTCCAGGTGCGATTCACCCCTGTCTGCCGCTGGACGCGCACAGCGACTTTGTCCTTGGAGGTAACGACACAGACCCGAATCCACATGTATACCGCATCCAGGCCACCGGCCTGAATGGCCGCCCAGGCGTCGGCGTTTACCAGTGCCGACCATGGGGACTTCACCGTGGGCGCGGCCGGATCGTTTACGGTCACCGCCAGTGGGGAACTGGCGCCTACATTCCGCACGCTGGATGCCTTGCCGGAAGGGGTCACTTTGAGCCCCTCGGGCGTCCTGAGCGGCACTCCGGTGGCGGGTGCGGTCGGGGTTTATCCCCTG
This sequence comes from Verrucomicrobiota bacterium, assembly GCA_046346705.1. GTDB lineage: Bacteria > Verrucomicrobiota > Verrucomicrobiia > Limisphaerales > UBA9464 > UBA9464. The sequence goes on from JAXMHR010000011.1 coordinate 65,116, forward strand.
ACGATCCGGGCGGCCAATGGAGTCGCTCCGGAGGCCCTCCAGACCTTCACGCTGACGGTGCACGCGGCTCCGAACCGGGCGCCCATCCTGGCGCAGCCGTCGACCGCAGTAGTGGATGAACTGGCTCCGTTCTCGATCCAGTTGTCGGCGGTGGATCCGGATCTGCCTGCCCAGACACTGACCTATGACCGGGTGAATGGTCCGGAGGGATTGACGGTGAGCCCGGCGGGCCGGGTGACGTGGACGCCCACGGAGGCACAGGGGCCGGGGAGCTATTCGGTGGAGGTGCGCGTGACGGACAACGGGGTGCCGCCGCTCAGCGACCGCAAACAATTCACTGTTGTGGTGAATGAGGTTCCGGATCCGGTGGTGCGCACGGTATGGCAGATCGGGACGGACAACCTGCGGACGGAGGTGCCCTACACTCCGACGTCGGAATTCAGCATTGAGGATGGGAAGAACACGCTGCCGCCCGGAAAGGTGACGCTGGCGGGCCTGGCGTTTGGAACGCCGGGGAATCCCACCCAGGATGATGACTTCTATTTCGCCGGAAATTATCCGGTGGGATTTAACCGGCTAACCTCGCCGCTCAGTGTCCTGGCCGATGAGCCGACCCGGGCGTGGGAACGGGCGCTGACCCGGAGGGATTCCACCAACCGGCTGCACTTTGTTCTCGATCCTACGCAGGTGACGGTAGTGTCGGCCTTCCGGTTGAGCTTCGAGTTGCTGGCGGGGGGAGGCATGTCGGGTGGGTTGGCCACCGGATTCGGGGATCACGACATCGTGGTGCAGTTCCGCAATGGGGCAGGCGTGACGACGCCGATCCTGAGTCGGCGGGTGACCGCAGCGACGACCCTCGTGGCAGAGTTTGCGGCGTCGGCTGTGCAGGCGAGCGCCGGGGCCAACACGATTGAAGTCGTGCGGACGGGGCCGAATCCGGTTGAGTCAACGGCCAATTGGATCCAGTTCGACTATCTGCGGCTGGAATCGCGGCCGACCAACAACACGGCTCCCATCCTGGCCCAACCGGGCGACTCGGTCGTGGATGAACAGAATGCGTTCTTGATGACCCTGTCAGCAACGGACAGGGAACTGCCCGCCCAAGTGCTGACGTATGATCTGGTGAGCGGTCCTGAAGGACTGACGGTGAGTCCGAAGGGCGTGGTGGCATGGATTCCGTCGGAAAACCAGGGACCGGGGACATATCCGGTGGAGGTGCGAGTGACAGACAACGGGGTGCCGCCGCTGAACGACCGCAAACAGTTCAACATCGTGGTGAACGAGGTGCCGGATCCTGTGGTCCGCACGGTGTGGGAGATTGGGACGGACAACGTGCGGACGGAGGTTCCCTATGCCCCCACCGCGGAGTTCAGCGTCGAGGATGGAAGGAACACGCTGCCGCCCGGACAGGTGACGCTGGCAGGCAAAACGTTTGGAGCGCCAGGAAACCCCGCCCAGGACGATGACTTCTACTTTGCCGGAAATTATCCCGTGGGATTCAACCGGCTGACGTTGCCGCTGACTGTGGTGGCGGATGAACCGTCCTTCGCCTGGGAGCGGGCATTGACCCGGAAGGACTCCACCAACCGGATGCATTTTGTTTTGGATCCAACGCAGGTGACCCCGGTTTCCCAATTTCGCCTGAGCTTTGAGCTGCTGTCGGGCGGCGGAATGGCGGGCGGAGTTTTGAAGGGAGGCTTCGGGGACCACGACGTTGTGGTGCGGTTCCGCAACGGGGCCGGGACAACGACGCAAATTCTGAGCCGGCGGATATCCGCGGCGACGACGCTGCTGGTGGAGTTTGCGGCGTCAGCTGTGGGGGCGAGTGCCGGGGCCAACACCATTGAGATCGTCCGGACTGGACCCAATTCATCGGAACTGACGTCCAATTGGATCCAGTTTGATTACCTTCGGTTGCAATCATTCCCCAGTGGTTTTGCGGGAACCACGGGTGCTGCGGTGGCGTCCTCCGCGCCAGGAGTGGTCACGGACTCGGAGTGGATCCGGGAGGATTTGGTTACTGCCGGTCAGGATACGGTGCGACCGGGGGTGGTGACGGTATCGGGGCTCGATTATCTGACGTTGTCGTACACGCAGCCCGATCCGGCGCCTTCCGGCGTTCCGTACCAGGTAGAGGTGTCCTCGGACCTGGTTCATTGGTCCTATGAAGGCGTTGAAATCCTGAGTCGGAAGCGTGGGGAAGGTTCCTGGATGATCACGGTCCGGGATGGCGCGCCCTTGGGGGCCACGGTGCATCGGTTCCTCCGGCTTCGGGTGGACCCGTAGCGAGGCGAAACCTGAAGATTCCGGATCGCGGACATTTTGAAATTAAAAGGGGGCGGCATGGGGCTCCGACACTCCTCAGTCCCGTGCCGTCCTTCCGTGAGCCGGCTGGGTCGGCAGTTTCTGGCTGGCATCGGCGTGGCTGACCCGCTGGATTGAGGTTCTGATCCCCGGAACTGCACCAAAGGGTAGTCGCCGAAACCGCGACAGCGGTATTAGCCTCCTTCCATGCCTTCCGGTTCCCTGGCAGCTCAGATGTATGCCGATGCGTCCGTGTGCACGGGGGAATCGGGCCGTGCCTGATCCCGTGTCCCACGAGAATCCCAATGAGAGTCGAAGTGAACGATGGCGGAGAATCCTCATCCACGAGCTCCTCGAGTTCTTCTTCAACTTCGCCTTTCTCGCGTTCTTCCTGGTGGCGTTTGCCTGGTACCGGCGACTGATCCTGTCCAAATACCACATCCACTACACCGGCTATTGGGCTCCCGTGGTGGAGGCGGCGATCCTGGCCAAGGTCATCATGATCGGGGATGCCCTGCGGGTGGGGCGGCGTCTGCGCCATTGGCCGCTGATTGTTCCCACAGTCCACCGCACCGTCGCCTTCAGCATCCTGGTGTTGGTGTTCTCCGTCGTGGAACACGTCCTCGGAGCGCTGTGGCATGGCAGGCCGGCTTCCCAGGGTCTTTCGGAACTGACGAATGCGGACGGGCAGGGATTTCTCGCCTGGTGGTTGTTGATCAACGTGGCGTTCCTCCCCTTCTTTGCCTTCAAGGAGATGGAAATTGTCCTGGGGGTGGACAAGGTCCGGGGATTGTTCTTCAGATCCCCCAGGAACCCGGCAGGCGCCCCCGAGGGGAACAGCCAGAAATCATCCGACTCTCAACCATGAACTCTCCCACGGAACCCTCGAAATCCCCGTCCAACGGGGGCGCCCACCGGTATCTGCGCATCGCGGGCATCCTGATTCTGGCCTACCTCCTGGTGGCCTACGTCATTGTCCCGCGGATCTGGAAGCGCGAAATTCGTAAGGATCCGAAGCTGTTCGATGCTCCGCGGTTGACGCACACGCCGACAGGGATTCCGGGCGACCCGGTCAATCTCGCCCTGCTGGGCACGGAGGCGGACGTGACCCGTGCCATGCTCGCCGCCAAATGGGATCCTGCGGATCCGATCACCCTCGCGAGCAGCATCCGCATTGCCGTGGATTCCGTGTTTCGCCGTCCGGATACCAATGCGCCGGTCAGCACGCTGGAGTTGTTCGGACGGAAGCAGGATCTCGCGTTTGAACAGCCTGTTGGGGACAGCCCGCGTCAGCGGCATCACGTCCGATTCTGGCGCTGGGACCGGCCCTATGAGGGGCACGAAGTCTGGTTTGGTGCGGTGACCTTCGATGAGCGGGTGGGCCTGAGTCACACGACGGGGCAGGTGACGCACCACATCGGTCCCGACGTGGATGCCGAGCGGGACCGTCTCATTTCGCAGTTGCAGAAGGCCGGCGTGACGGAACGGGTGTTCTGGCTCGACGGATTTCAACAGTTGTCGGGGAAGAACGGGGGAGGCGATCCGTGGCATAGCGATGGGAGGCTCGAGGCCGCCGTGCTCGCAACGGTGACCGGCCCTCCCGGCTCCAAACCACCGGAATCCACCCGCCCCTGATCGGGATGCGGGTGCGCAGCGACGCTGTGTCCGGGGTGGGTGTTGCCGGGGCCGGTCCCGATTCACGAGGAACGAGCCCAACTTACCGCTTCCACGGTCCCGGGGTTCACGGCAGGTTCCGGGGACCGCATGAAACAACCCAGGCAACCCGGTCTCCATTGGATCCTGCCCGTGGCCGTGGAATTGCCCATGGCCGTGTCCGGCGAACCAAGGGATAATTTTTTCCGGACCGTGAGTTCTCGCAACGCCGTGGGAAGGCGCGTTGCGGTTTCCCGCCCCGCTCCGCCTGCGCGCCACGGACCTTGCCCTTCTGGCGAGATGGAGTGACGGGTTCATCATTCACCACCGGTCCGATCCGACTCTTCGGTGGACGGATTTGGGATTTGAATTCAGGGGGCTCTGCGAGCCCGCCATGGTTTGGAGTCGAGGAAGATCTGTGGCTGGAATGGTGCTTGCGCATTTGGAGTTTAAACTCCGAAGCCGAAGGGGCGTGGCCGCCACGCGTGGAATCCATTTGGCAATGAATTCCGGTGGAACTTCGACGCGTTTTTTCTGAGCGCGGTTCCTTCCTTCGAGCCGACCCAATTCTTGCAGCCGATCATACAGGAATCGGGGGGCTTTCCGCCGGTCCAATAGTTCAGAGGAGGTCTGGGGTGGAGTATTTTGGTAGAGCGGTGAGGATGGCGGCATCCTGGCGTCTTGGTTTCCATCCTGCGGATGGGGATGAGATTCCCGCGACTTCCTTACCACTCCGCAAACGCCATCCGGGACTGGGTACAAGCAACCTCTTGGAAATTATCCGGCGATCCCTAGTGTTTCCTTCAGAGTGAGTTTGCAACCCTCCACCTCCAAAACGGGATTCTTCAATTCATCAGGGCCTGACGGTGTGGGTGTTCGTCTGGTGCAGCGATCGTTTCGTACTTCGGGTGTCGCAACGGGGTCTTGGGTGAAAACAGTGTGCGCTCTGTCCCATGCCATGCTGATCCTCGCCATGGGAAACGTCTGGGCCACGCCCGTTTCATCCGGAGGCACCCTGGTTCGATGGGGGCAATCGTCGATGCCCCGGGACTGGTCCGCCTATGCGGCGCTGGCCGAAGGAATTGGCGGTGACGGGATTGGAGTCAGGCTCGATGGGACCCTCGTCCCGCTGGGGTGGGGTGGCGCCGTGTTTGGTTGGGACTCGTTTCCAGAATTGAATGCGGTCACGGAGGCCGTGGATGCGGTCAGTGGTTCCGCGGGTGGGGTGGCGTTGCTTCGCGACGGGACAATCGTTCCGTGGGGAACCTATGCCCCCCCGGAGGAAGGGCGGTTCTATTCGCAATTTGGTCCGGTGACCCGGGTGGTCGCATTGGCCGTGAATATGAACCATGCCGTTGTGCTCCGGTCCGACGGGACGCCGATGTGCGCCGGAGAAAACCTCTTTGGTCAATCGTCGCCGCCGGAAAGCGCGACCAATCTGGTTCAGGTGGCCGCCGGGAATTCGTTGAGCATTGGACTTCGTGCGGATGGCACGCTGGTTTCGTGGGGCGCTGGTTTCTATTCCAGCCAGGATTTTCCTCCGGGGTTTTCCAACGTGGTTGAGATCGCCGCCAGCCAGTGGAACACCTTTGCTCGTCTCCGCGATGGACGTGTGCGGATCTTTGGGGATGACATCCCCGGCGGCCGTTTCTGGCCGGGGGTGACCAATGCGGTCGCTCTCGCCACCGCTTCGGAATCCGCCTATGCGATTCTCGCGGACCGGACCGTCCGCAGTTGGGGGCGATGGCCGGCTCCCGCGTGGTTGCGGGGTGTCCGGACCCTGATTCCCGGGGTCTTTGGGGCCGCGGCCCGCGTGGATGTTCCGGTACTCTCCAACGAAGCCGGGGATCCTGTTGAGGGCCTGATCGCGCTTCCCGGAAACTCGCGCATGACGCTGAAGGCGCAGTATCCCCCCGGCCCCGGGGTCGAATACCGTTGGCGTCGAAATGGGCAGGACATTCCCGGCCAGACGGGGCCCGAACTCGTGGTCGTGGGAACCCGGCCTGGGGAGGCAGGCTCCTATTCGGTGTCGGTCCCGACGCTGGAGGAGGATCGTCTCAGCCAGGAGGTTCGCATTGTCTTCGGAACTCCCGTGATCGTGTCCCCACCGCGGAGTTACCAGGGGCCTGCGGGGACGAATTTGGTCCTTCGCGCTGACGTGGTGTCAGGGGATCCGGTTCGCTACGCCTGGTGGGTGGACGGGGAGCCCTTGGAAAGTTGGAATGCCCGGACTGGAGCCTTCCCCCAGGCTCCATCGACCTCCGAGGCGGAACTTCATTTGGACGGTCTCCAACCGTCCATGTCTGGACGCTATCAATTGGTTGCCTACACGGATTTTGGAAGTGTGGTGAGCGCGGAGGCCTTGGTTCAAGTGACCGAGGGGGCGAAGGAGTCCGCGGCCCAGTCGCGGGGCGGATCGTTCCAATCCCTTCGCAGTGATGGGAGTCGTCGGGAGTTGGGACAGACCTTCATCGCATCCGTGTCCGGGGCGCTGGAGCAGATCCGGTTGGCGGGATGCGGTGAGGCCTTTGGCGAGTTTCCGACCACTCTGGAGCTCCGGGACGTCGTTGAGAATCAACCAGGTTCCCGGGTGTTGTGCCGGATGGAGCGAGCCAACCTGGGTTGCGGAGCCATAGAGTTCGTGTCCGGCGAAGCGGTGTTTCTGGAAGCGGGTCAGGCCTATGCATTGGTCCTCGCGAATCGTGCCCCGGCCGATCCTCCCCGCCTGTGCCAATTCAATTCCTCGCCCGACGATGCGTACCTGCCCGGACGCCTCTGGACCCGGTCCGGTCAGGAGGCCCCCTGGACCGTCGCGACAGGGACGGGACCGGGTACGGTGGATCTTGTGTTCGCGGTCCGGGTGATCCCCGGGTTGCCTCCGCTGCGCATCGTGGGTGTGTCGCCGGGGGCGGGGGTGCCGCTGGGCCAAGCGGTGGAACTGGATGTGGTCGCGGCCGGGGATCTCCCGTCGTTGGACCCCGTGGACTTGTTTGCCGGAACGAATCGTGTTGGAACGCGGGTCGTCCCTCCCTACCGGTTTCAATGGGTTCCGGATTCCGCAGGTGCCGTCGAACTGCGGGCCGTGGCGGCGGGGCCTGCAGGTGGGGTCCAATCGATCCCCCTTGCGACTCAGGTTCGCGGGCCCGGGCCTGACAATGACGATCTCGTGAATGCGCGTCCGCTGTCGGGTGAACGCGCGTCGGACGATTTTGGGCTGGCGGGAGCGACCCGGGAAGTCTTCGAGCCCGAGTTGGCGATGGGAGCCCAGGGACAGTCCGCGTGGTGGTCGTGGGTTGCGCCGCGTTCGGGAACGTTGCGCATTCAGGTCGATGCCAGTTTCACCGCTCCGGTGGCGATCCTGGAGGGAACCCTGTTTCCTGGGGCGCAGATTCGGGCGTCGGGCTGGGGGAGTTGTGAATTTTCGGTGCTGGAGGGCCACTCCTATCGGATCGGTGTGGACGCTCCCGCAGCGGGGTCCTGGGTGGGGACGCTGCGGCTGATGCTGTTCGACTTCCTCATCGACAGTCCCAAGCCCGCGGCAATCCTGCTGCCCAGCCAATCGGTTACCTTCAAGACGGGAACTCTCGGTGCGGGTCCTCTGAAGGAAATGGCGTTGTGGTTGGAGGGCGCGGTGGTCCAGCGATGGTCTTCGGAGCCGTTCACAATGCCGGTGTCGGTGTTGAAAGCAGGTTCCCAACGGATTTGGCTGGAGGCGAAGATGGAGGACGGACGAATCCTGCGGACCCTCAGCCAGATCCTCACCGTAAAGCCGCCCAATGATTACATCCAGAACGCGACGGTCCTCGTGGGTACCCGGATTGTAATCGATGCGACCAACGAAGGGTGCGAGGGTATCAATCCGGGAAGCGCCTACCCGCGTGACCCCCGCTATGCTGACAACCAGGGAACCCATTCCCTCTGGTACCGGTGGACGGCACCGCGGGAGGGGCGCGTGCGGTTGCGGGGAGAGGGGTTGCCCGGAGGCGTGATGGTGGGAGCCTATTCGCCGGGGCAGGCGGGTTCGCTGGTCCAGGAAACGGTGAACGCATTCATGCCTGCGGGGGACCCGGCGGATTTCGTTGCCGAGGCCGGTAAGGACTATTTCATCATGGTGGATGGGTTGTTGAAGGGGCAGGGGCGTCTTCGGTGGAGCCTTGAGTTGATGCCTTCCAACGATCTGTTCGTGAATCGGGAGGGTATCCCTTCATCGACCGAAACCTGGATTGTCCCGCAGGTTCCTTCATTCCTGGAAGCCTGGGAAGCACCGGTGGTCCCGCCCGGCGCCTCCGGATCGCGCTGGTGGATCTGGCGGGCACCGCAATCGGGCTGGGTGAACTACCGGGCCGTGTCCACCGGATCGCCCGTCTCCGTCGGAGCCTTCCTCGGGCAAAAACTCCAACTGCTGGAGCCCATGTCCCCCTCCGGTTCGCTGGACACCCGTTCGGACGCCCGGTTTTTTGCCGAGGAAGGTATCACCTACACGCTGGCGCTCTTTGGATCGCCACCCTGGACGGGAGAGGCGAAGGTCGAATTGAGTTATGATTCGGTGCGGCTGCTCCACCCCACCGCGTCCGCGACCCTGCCGTGGGGATCGGAGATCACGTTGGAGGCGGCGTGGGACGTGGAAGGGGACCCGGCGGTCTCCCTGGAATTCTTCGCGAATTCCGAGAAGATCGGATCGTGCTCCGCTCCCCCGTGGACCCTCCCTTGGCGACCGAACGCCCCCGGAAGTTATACGCTTCAGGTCGTTGTGCAGACCGCCAGCGGAACGGTGTTCACCAGCGCCCGCGTTCCGACCTTCGTCCATTCCGGAGGCGTGGTTCCGGCGCCCAGGCTGTTCACTTCGCTGGAGAGCAATGGAACCGGAGTGATGGATGGGATGGGCAATGTCCATCTTCTCGGGATGCCGCGCGGACTCTTCGGCATCACGAATGCACCGATTCACGGCCTTCCGGAGACCGCATCCTGGCCGCCGGGCGTGGCTCGATGGACGGATCTCGCGGTTTCGATGGGGGGATTTGGGAGTCCGTGGATGGGGGCGTTGGATTCCGAGGGGGGCCTGTACACCTCCCCCAGCGCGCGCATCCCGTTTCCGGAGGGCGTCCGAAGGTTTGTGAAGCTTTGTCGGGGCTTCAATTCCGTGTTTGCCATCGGCGAGGACGGCCACGCATATCATTTCGGCGGCACTCGGTATGAATCGGCCGCGAAACGGCCGTGGCGGCATTTCAGCCACGGGTATGGATTCTCGGCAGGACTCGACGACCGCGGCGTCCTGATCTTGTTTACCCAGGGAACCTATGGCGAAACACTGCTTCAGGAAGCCGAGTTTCCTGCCGGGGTTTCCGCCTGGGAACGAATCGAGGTGGGCACGGGAGCAGTCATTGCCATGAATGGCGCGCACCAGCTCTATGAAGTTCCCACGGGACCGTCCTTTGGACTCGCGTCCTCCCAGCACAGAATCGTCCGGACCGACGGTGGGTCGGACTGGTCAGACTTCTCGCTCGGAGGAACCGTGGGGTTGGCTCTTGCACCCGATGGTCGGCTGTTTTCCTGGGGCAGCAATCAGGAGGGGCAGTTGGGGAACTCCGGTCCCTCGACCCCAGCCTCCAAGCCGGGCGAGGTCCGGATGCCGGACGGGGTGACGGCGTGGATTGCCATGGTGGCGGGGGAATCGCACTGCATGGCCATTGGGAATGACGGGGAGCTATACCGGTGGGGTTGGTTCGATGGTGGGCTTGGGATTCTTCCCGGAGCCCTCCGGTCCGGTCCCGTGAAGGTCACGCCGCTTCCGGCGATCGCCGGGCCGACAAGGGTCTTTGCTTCGCGGGCGGGAGCGACTTCCGAGTTGGCCATCCCAACGCTACCGAAGCGCAGCTACTCGATTCAGGTGAGGGACGGTTCCGGTCCGTGGCAAACGCTTCCGGATCCGGTGCTGGGCACTGGATCCACCGTTTTCTGGAGGGATCCCGTCCCGCTGATTGAGGGGCCGGCAGGATCCGGTTCCGCCACCCGTCTCTACAAGGTCGGTCTCCTGCCGTAGATCCCAGCACTCCTGGGTGCCGCGAAGGGGGATCCCGCGGATCTCATTTCGTTCCCCAGCAGCGTCTGGATCGCGGTGGACTCTGGGATCCGAGGATCCGATATCCAGGCGCCCGTGGGCGCCTTGGAGTTGTTCGGGCGGATGCTGGGTCTCGCGTTTGAAAAACCGTCGGGAGTCGCCTGGGGCAGCGCCATCCCGTGCAGACCGGCCCGATTGACGGGCGGGTCGGGTTGAAAGACGCGACGGGCCCGGACCCATTGCCTCAAAAGTAAATGACACCGGAGGGGATCCGGGATGGAGGAAAGGAACGAGACCAACTTACCGCTTCCACGGTCCCGGGGTTCACGGCAGGTTCCGGGGACCGCATGAAACAACCCAGGCAACCTGGTCTCCATTGGATCCTGCTCGTGGCCGTGGAATTGCCTTCTGGGAGGTCCGGTGAAGCTGGGGATGAACGTATCCCGACCCTGAATCCCCGCGCCGGCTTTGGGATGCGACTTCGGGCCACGGCCATTGCCCTTGTGGCGATGCTTCTGACCGTCGCCGTCCGGCTCGATGCCCAGCCTGCAGGAACCCGGCCGGTTCTCGATCTCGACGGCACCAATGCCTGCGTCGTGCTGCCATCCGGGATCGCCACCAATGACGTGGTGACCGTCGAAGGCTGGTTCAAGTGGCGGCGGTTTAACAACCATTCCCGGCTCTTGGATTTCTATGGCGAGCGCGTGCCGTTTGGTATTCAAAACCGCGCAACGAGCCCGACCCTGAATTTCGAGCGCCCGGAGCGGGATGCCTCCGGTGTCATCCGCGAATTTGCCCAGGTGGCGGTGCCCGACCTTTTGGCTACCAACGAGTGGTGCCATGTCGCTGCCATCATTCGCACGAATTCAACCCGTCTCTTTTTTAACGGGATTCTCGTCGCTTCGGGAGAGGTTCGTTTCAATTGGACTCCCCCATTGGAACCCGACCACACCAATTATCTGGGTCGATCCGCAATCATCTCCGAGCGGATGCAAGGGTTCAATCCGGACTTCGACGGTCAGATGGCGGAGATCCGGGTGTGGAATGGCGAGCGGACCGAGGCGCAGCTTCGGGAAACCATGTACCAGGACCTCACGGGAACCGAGGCGGGTCTGGCGGGGCTGTGGAATTTCGGGAAGGTCGCCGACGGCGTGGTGCCGGACGCCACGCCGGGCGCGCATCACGGCCGGTTGATCGGCAATGCGAAGATCGTCGAGGCCCCACGTCCGGGGAAAGTGGAAGCGACGGCCTTGGGAAGCGTTCTCGAACTGGATGGCAACAACAGTTACGTCGAGCTGCCGCCCCAGATTTTCAACAACCTGACCAATGCCACCGTTGAGGCCTGGGTGAAATGGGAGCGGCTGGGTCTGACGTATTTCTACTCGTACGGAGGACAAAACCGAGACGTGTTCGTTGGCTCTGGCAGGGATTCTAGTTCGCTCTGGTTTGGAGTGAGCCCCCAGGTTGGCCGTCTGAAGATGATTCGGGTCAACCAAGTTCTTCGATCCCGCGAGTGGTGTCATGTGGCTGCGGTGATGGGGCAGGCCGGCATGAAGCTGTTTCTGAACGGGGTTCTGGTCGGACAGAATGACTTCCCTCTCTCCTTTGCGGACCTTCCGGATGGCGCTCCCAACTACATCGGCCGCATGAACGGGGGACCCGATTTTCAAGGGCAGATTAATGAATTCCGAGTCTGGAGGGTGGCCCGTACCGAGGAGCAAATCCGCGCCCAGATGAATCAGACCCTGACCGGATCGGAGCCAGGGCTGGCGGGGTTGTGGAATTTTGCGGATGGCACGGCCCGGGATTCCTCAACGAATGCCCACCACGGAACGCTCCGCGGAGGTGCAAAGGTCGTCAAAGTGCACGGACCCACCTCGGGCCAGTTTAAGCCGCCGACCCTCTTTTCCGGAAGAATAACGGATCGCGAGGGGAATGTGGTCACCAATGCCACCCTCCGCTTCTGGCATGGGGACCAGGAGATCGCCACCGCACGGTCGCGTCCGGATGGAAGCTATGCGCTTGCGCTCCGGCCGGAGCGAGCTGGGGACACCGTCGACCTTCAGGTTCAAAAGGGGGAACTGGGAGCCTGGGTTTTGGGGGTGGTGTGTTCTGGTTCGGATCGCCAGGAAGTGAACGTCACACTCGCCCCTGCGGTGAGTATCACCGGCAAGGTTACGGCTTTCGACGGCTTGCCGGTCCAGGATGTTCTCGTCCAGGTGGTCCGGGCCGGCGCCGCCCCACGGGAGGCGGGAGCGCTTTCCACGCCCGGACTCGCCGCTTCCGACCTCACCACCAACAACGTGCCCAGTTACCGTTTTCTCAATCTCCGTCCCGGCGAATACAAGGTGAGAATCCATCACCCGGAAGGGCTGATCGAGTATCGCGGTGGTGAAGTCCTGCGGGTGGAAGCGGGGAGGGCCCTGAATGCCGATTTCGAGATCGCGCCGTTCCGGAAAGGCCGGTGGCGTCGTTATACGACGTCCAGTGGCCTTCCCAGCAGCAGGATTTATGACCTGCATGTCGCGCCCGACGGGGCTCTTTGGCTGGCCACCGAGAGCGGCGTTTCGCGCTTTGATGGACTCAAGTTCATCAACCTGACCGCCCGCGATGGGCTCCTGGACAATCGCGTGTTCTGCATCCACGCCGAGCCCGGGGGCGTGCTTTGGTTTGGCTCGGAGCGGGGCGCTTCCCGATTTGATCCCAAGAGCGGACGATTCCTTCAACACTTCCTCAGCGGCACCAACGGATTGAGTGCCGGCCGCGTCTTCGACATGGTGGCCTCGCCGGATGGAACGGTGTGGTTGCGGACGCGCGAAGGATTGTCCCGCTTCGACGGCCGGTCGTTTCAAGCGATCTCGGGAGTTCCGCGCCTTGACCTGTATGCCGACTTAAACAAGAACAAAGCTTTGACGGTGGATCCCCGGGGGCGCGTCTGGACCTTGACCGAAGGCCAGGGACTTTGGCGGGTGGAGGGGGCCAACGCGGTGGAGGTTGCGGGAGTCGGCCGCGGCGAGATCCATGAGTCGCTCCATGTGACGCCGGATGGTGCTTTGTGGTTTCGAGATTCGACGGAAGGGGTCGCCCGCATCACCCGGTTGGATGGACCCCGGATTGAGCACCTGACCGCCGACGAAAGCGGCATTCGCACCGTGGTCACCGCCATTCACTCGTCTCCTGAGGGACTGCTGTGGCTGGCGGACGCCCTGGGAGGTGTCACACGGTTTGATCCGATGCGTTCTACCTTCGCCCGAATTGGGGGCGGCAAGGACGCCCCGGAATCCGAGGTAACCCAGATTCGCCCGGGATCAGATGGGGCATGGTGGTTTTCGACTCTCGCAGGACTTTATCGCTATGAGGAAGGGCCCTTCGTGAACTATGGCAAGGCGGACGGCCTGCGCATCGGCCCGATTTACGGAAGCTCCACGACGACGGACGGAACTGTTTGGTTTTCGGGACCGGGCACCTACGTCGCGAGTGTGAAACCGGGCGTGGCGAAGCCCGGGAGCAACCGATTTGTGGATGCCCGCACGGAGGGGTTGGAAAAGCGCGGCGCGGCGTCCGTTCTTCCCGACGCAAGCGGTGGCCTTTGGGTGGGTGGGACACCCGATTTGGGTGGAATCTATTACTATGATCCCGGGGCATTCGCGCGCGGAGAGAAGCCGTTTCGGTCACCACCCGAAGTCCAGGAATTGAAAAAGGGCTTCAATCTCGCCCTTCACCTCGACTCCCGGAAGACGCTGTGGATTGGCAGTCCATTTGGGGGCGTGCGCAAGTACAAGCTGGACGATCTTTGGGCGGGAAAGGCATCGGGCGAGAAGGTCCCGGGCATCACCAATGAAGTCTACGTCATTTACCAGGATGCGCACGGGGTGGTCTGGACCACCGGGAGGGGCACAACGAACGGCATGGCCCGCATCCAGGACAACGGGGTGCAACAATTCACGATGGCGACGACCGGGGGTGGCCTGCCGTCCGATGAAGTCTTTTCCTTCAAGGAGGGCGCGGATGGACTGCTCTACATCGGCACGGCGGCAGGTTTGGCTCGGTTCGATGGAACCAACTTCACCGTTTTGGAAGGCACGGCGGACCGGTCCGTACCGAGGGAAGGGGTTCCCAGTATTTTTCGGGATCGCGACGATGTCCTGTGGTTCGCCGCGGGAATGAGAGTGGTCCGGTATGACGGAGTTACCTGGTCCCCACTGGATGAGGAGGACGGCCTGCCCGGCCAGGAGGTTTCCACCCTCACCCAAGGCAGGGACGGCGCGTATTGGATCGGAACGACGAAAGGGGTCAGTTGTTATCGGCCCGTGCGGCAGAAGACGTCGCCGCCGCAAGTGGTCGTCAAGACGGACCAGGAGCGCGGCGGCGGCGAAACGATCCCCGCGATCCCCACCGGACAGTGGGTTGGCTTTCGTGTCAACGCGGTGGACTTCAGGACGCAACCCCTGCGCCGCCTTTATCGGAGAGCCATTGTACCCGGCAGGGTTGAAACGCCTCCCGCCAAGCGCGACGCCGCCTGGAACGAACCCACGCTTGCGACCCAGTTTGACTGGAATTCCAAGGTCCCCGGCGACTACACCGTCTTCGTCCAGTCCATTGACCGCGATCTGAATTATTCCGAGCCGGCGAGGGTGACCCTGCGCGTCTTCACGCCGTGGTTTGCCAATGCATGGATCGTGGCGCCGTCGGGAGGGGTGGCCTTGGGGTTGGTGGGGTGGGCGTTCGTGGCGCGGACGCTGGTCGTCCGGCGCAAGCGCGAGGCGGAGAACTTGCGGGAGCAGTTGCTCGAACAGGAGCGGCAGGGCCGGCTCGCGCTCGAAGCCAAGAACGCGCAACTGGAGTCCGCCATCGCCGCGGCAGAAACCGCCCGCGAACAGGCCGAAGCCGCCAATGCCGCGAAGAGCGAATTCCTCGCGAACATGAGTCACGAGATCCGCACGCCGATGAATGCGATCCTCGGATTCTCGGAATTGCTCCGAACCCAGATGGCCGCGTCGAAGGATCGCAACTACCTCGATGCGATTTCGTCCAGCGGACGCACCCTGCTCACGCTCATCAATGACATCCTGGACCTGTCCAAGATCGAGGCGGGCAAGCTGGAGTTGCAATACGAGCCGGTCTGCGTGCCGCGGTTGGTGGACGAAATCCAAAAGCTCTTTTCGATCAAGGCGGAGGAGAAGGGGGTCCGGCTGGTGTCGGAGATCGACCCGAGGCTGCCGCGCGGTCTGATGCTCGATGAGGTGCGGTTGCGACAGGTCCTGTTCAACGTGGTCGGCAACGCGCTCAAGTTCACGGAGAAGGGGCAGGTGAAGATCCGTGCGTGGGCGGAGCCCGTGGGAGGGAACGTGACGCCGCAGGGTCCTTCCGGCGGGGACGACCCGGATGAAACGCGCGTCCATCTGGTCCTGGAGGTCTCTGACACCGGCATCGGCATTCCGAAGGCGCAACAGGAACTGATCTTCGGCGCGTTTTCGCAGGTGGCCGGTCAGAGCACGCGCAAGTTTGGCGGGACCGGACTGGGCCTCACCATCACCAAGCGCCTGACCGAGATGATGCAGGGGAGGATCACCGTGGAGAGTGAGCCCGGCCATGGCAGCACGTTCCGGTTCACCTTCCCCGACATCGCGATCACCGAAATCGCCGAGTCGGACACCGTTGTCACCGGGGGCGCGGGTGACTTCACGCAGTTCGCTCCGTCCACGATCCTCGTGGCCGATGACGTGGCGCTGAACCGCACCCTGCTCACCGGGTACTTTGAGGGCACCGGGCACACCGTGCACCTGGCGACGAACGGCCGGGAGGCCCTTGAAGCCGCGGAGAAGTACCGGCCTGACGTGATCTTGATGGACATGCGAATGCCGGAGTTGGACGGCCACGAGGCGACGCAGCGGCTGAAGTCGAATCCAGCGTTGCAGCATATCCCAGTGATCGCGGTGACGGCCTCGTCCTTCAGGGAGGAGGAGGCGAAGGCGCGGCGGATTTGCGATGGCTTCATCCGAAAGCCCTTCAATCGCGCCGAGCTGGTCCTGGAGCTGCAGCGGTTCCTGAAGCCCGCGCCGGTGCTACCCCAGCGGGTTGTCGACGGGGCGCCCGCCGCCGCCGCCGGGTCCGACCCGGTGCCGGCCGAAGCCCTCGCGAACCGTCCGCAACTGTTGTCGACCCTTCGTGAGTTGGAGCAGACCCTCTGGCCGCGCCTGTGCAAGACCAAGTCCGTCGGGGAGATTGAGGCCTTCGCGCAGCGGCTGCTCCGTTCGGCGGACGAGGGTCACTGGCCTTCGCTGCGCACCTACGCCCAGACGCTTGAACAGCAGGCCCAGGAGTTTGATTTCAGCAAACTGCCCCAGACCCTGCAGCGCTTTCCGGAGATCCTTGCGTCCCTGTCATGAACTCCCTTTCTTCTCCCACCCGTTCGCGCGTTCTGGTCGTGGACGACATTCCCCGGAATCTGCAGGTGGTCGGCACCATGTTGCGGGGTGAGGGTTACGAGGTGATGGGAGCCACGAGCGGCGCCGACGCGCTGGAAAGTGTGCGGGCGGAGGTGCCCGACCTGATCCTGCTCGATCTCATGATGCCGGACATGGATGGCCTGGAGGTGTGCCGCCGGTTCAAGGCCGATCCCAATGTCCGGAGCATCCCCACGATTTTCCTCACGGCGAGCAATGAGATGGAACACCTGGTCCGGGGATTCGAGGCCGGGGCGGTGGATTACATCACCAAGCCCTTCAATGCCCCGGAGCTGTTGGCGCGCGTGCGGACGCATCTGGAGCTGCGGCATGCCCGGGAACGGCTGCGTGAGATGAACGACGAGAAGAACGAATTCATGGGCATCGCCGCCCACGATCTCCGCAGTCCGCTCAACGCGGTCAAGGGGTACACGGAGATGCTGATGGAGGAGGAGGCGATGGACCGTTCGGAACAGACTGGGTTGCTGGGCCGGATCCACGACGCCACCCAGCGCATGGTGGAAATGGTGCAGAATCTTCTCGATGTAAACGCCATCGAGCGGGGGGAGATGAATCTTCAACTGGCTCCTGCGGATCTCTCCGAGCTGTTGTCCTCGGCGGTGGAGACGCATCGTCCGCGGGCTGCCGCCAAGCAGCAACGCCTGCACCTCGGGAACGAAGCCGGCCCGGTGATCGTCCGGCTGGATCCGAATCTGACGGTCCAGATCCTGGAGAATTTGATCTCCAATGCGGTGAAGTACTCACCGCCGGGACGGGACATCCACGTCCGGCTGACGCGGTCCCCGGGGTCGGTCCGGTGCGAAGTGAAGGACGAGGGCCCCGGCTTGAGCGCCGAGGATCAGAAGAAGCTCTTCGGCAAGTTTGCGCGCCTGAGTGCCAAGCCCACGGGCGGCGAACATTCCACGGGCCTGGGGCTGTCCATCGTGAAGAAGATGGTGGAGGCGATGAAAGGCAGGGTGTGGTGCGAAAGCGAGCTGGGTCACGGGGCGACGTTTCTCGTGGAGTTCCCGATCCCCGGAGGCGAGTCGCCAGGCCGATGAGCCGTCCCGGGATTGGATGGCGCAGGACTGCGGTGGAGACCGGGCGCTTCCAATCCGCCCGATCCAGGGACTTAGGGGGCACAGGCCCCAGGGAAAGGGCCAGTAAGATGGATGCGGATCGATGATGTCTCCCAGAGGTCCTGGCGACGTCTGCGGTTGCGTTTACGGTCGGCCCCGCGCAAATACACGGCTGTGGCATTTCTGCTCACCCGCCTCAGGCGCCATCCCTTCCCGGTGGTTGCCCATTTCGACCGGGTGGTGGCGGTGTCGTTTGCTTTCCCCGAAAAACTGCTGCAACCCCTCATTCGCGCGCCGCTCGAACTCGACACGTGGGAGGGATGGGGGTTTGTCACGGTCGCGCTCGTCTGGGCTCGCGGGTTGCGGCCGGCGTTTTGCCCCCGTTTTTTCGGGCAGGATTTTTTTCTCGCGGGTTACCGGATCTTCACCCGGCTGCCGGACTCCGATGGCCGGCGGCTCCGGGGGTTGAAGATTCTGCGGAGTGAAACCAACCGATCCAGGATGGTTTGGCTTGGGAATCTTCTGACTCATTATCACTACCGGCGGGTGATGGTGGAAGAACAGCGTGAGGGGACGCGATGGCGGATCCGGACCCGGACCCGGGGCGGCCGGCCGACACTGGATGTTTCGTTTGATGTCGCTGCAGAGGCTGTGGCTCCGCCGGCCGGTTCGCCTTTCGGTGACTGGCGCGCCGCCCGCCGTTTCGCCGGCCCGATGCCCTTTACCTTCGAGGATGAAGGGGAGGGGCGATTTGTGGTCATTGAGGGCCAGCGGGCGGAGTGGGCTCCCCGCCCCATCGTGGTCGAGCGGTGCGAGGTTGCCCTTTTTGGGGAACCTCCGTTCCAGGGGGCGCATCCGGTTCTGGCGAATGCGTTCAGCGTCGAGGGCATCCCTTACCGCTGGGCGCGGGGACGCGTGGTGGTGCCGGGGAAGGTGAGTCCGCATGACTAGACGCGAGCCATTCACGGGGGTCTTGCGCGTGGTGCGCTTCAATTGGCCCTTTTACGCCACCGCACCGGTTGTGGCCGTGTCGGGGTGCGGCACGCTGGCGTTTTCGAATGACCTCCCAATCCGGATCGCGGCGCTCGTTGCCCTTCTGGGCTCGACATGGTTTCTCGTGGGATCGCTCACTGCATCCCACCTGGTTTACGACCGCTCCGACCTGCATCGTGGCGAGTGGCTTGCCAGGGCCTTTCCGGAGCCGCCGGATTCCATTGCCCTCTGCCATTGCGGTTTTGACGAAATCTCTTCCGTCGTGCGGAGCCGATTTCCCGCAAGCCAATGGACCGTTTTCGACCATTACGACGAGGCGATTGTTGATGAGCCGTCCATCCGACGCGCCCGCCGTCTCTTTCCGCCCGCCCGGGGCACCCGGCCAGTGCCTCACTCTGCATGGCCGGCCGCCGGAGGGACATTTGACGCCATAGTGGGTGCCCTCGCCCTACACGAACTTCGCACCGACGTCGCGCGGGCGGCCTGGTTTTCCGAAGCGAAGCGCTGCCTGAGCCCGACCGGGCGCCTGGTGCTGGTCGAACACATTCGCGACGTCCCCAATTTTGCGGCCTTTGGTCCGGGCTTTCTCCACTTTCACTCTGCGGCCACGTGGCAGCGGGCGTGGGAACGCGCTGGATTGTTTTGTGCGGACACCTTTTGCATCACTCCCTTTGTCCGGGTTTTCGTGCTTCGCCATCATGACTGACCTGCTCGTACCCGCCCTACGCCTCGCCGGAGCCGGATTGATGCTGCTGGCGGTGCTCCACGTGCCGATCGGGCATCATCTGCACTGGCGCGAAGAGGCCGCGCGCCTGTCGCCGGTGAACGCGGATATCTTCCGTGTCCATGCGCTTTTCATCTGCCTGGTCCTGGTGGGAATGGGGCTGCCCTGTCTCCTCGAGCCATCCGTATTGATCGAGCGCTCGCGGGCCGGGGTGTGGGCTTCCTGGCTGCTCACCGGATTCTGGGCTTCGCGCCTGTATTGCCAGTGGTTTGTCTACCGGCGTGAATTGTGGCGCGGCAGGCGATTTGAGACGGCGATCCATTGGATCTTCACCGGGGTTTGGACCGCGTTGACAGTCTTGTTCACCCTGTGTGCCATCCGGCAGAGTGGCTGGCTTCGATGAGGGGGTTCGTTTCATGGCGGTCCGCATTCCCCGGCCTGCTGATTGGCGGGGTTTGGATCTTCCATGGCCTTTGGAGCAAGGTGCTGGGGCGGATCCCGCGCCATGAAATGATCGTCGGAAGAATCCTCGGCGAATCGGTGGCCGCACCGGCGACGATCCTCATCGGACTGGGCGAAATCGGCCTGGGGATCTGGGTGATCAGCGGCCGTCATCGCCGCGCCTGTGCCGCCCTTCAAACCCTCGCGTTGGTCTCCATGAACACCCTCGAGATTCTCCTCGCCCGCGACCTTCTCATTTCCGCTCCCGGAATGGTGGTGTTGAACCTTTGCTTCGTGATCCTCATCTGGCGCTGGGCGCTGGCCCGGGGTGAGATTGGGGATGGGGGCCGGATGGGAGCGTGAGTGGCTGCCGGGCGCCCGGGCGCTGTTCGAGGCAACTCCTGCTTGCGTCGGTACCCAAACTCGAGGATCACCGATAGAGACGATAAAGATTCGCGTTTTCGGCATGGCCTTCCTGGCGATTTGCCTCACCGGGCCCTCAGTTGGAGCGCCGCTGGGAACGGCGTTTTCGTATCAAGGACGTCTCTCGCAGGCAGGACGTCCGGCCAATGGTTCCTTCGATTTTCGTCTCATTCTTTACGACGCCGATGTCGGTGGTTCCCAGGTCGGTCCAATCCTGACCAATGAATCGGTGTTGGTGGTTCAGGGCGTCTTTGTTACCTCCGTGGATTTTGGACCGAAGGCGTTTGAAGGCCAGGCGAGATGGCTGGAGATCGCGGTTCGACCGGAGGGCGGCGGTGTCTTTACCGGACTCAATCCCCGACAGGCGCTCGCGGCGGCACCCTATGCCCTCTATGCCCTGACTCCTGCCGGACCCCAAGGACCTCAGGGACCTCAGGGGGATCGCGGCGAGATGGGACCTCCGGGGCCCGCGGGACTCCAAGGCCCACAGGGAGAACGCGGGGAACCCGGAGGAATCGGACCCCAGGGGGAGTCGGGTTTGAAGGGCGAGAAGGGAGATCCGGGAGAGCGCGGACTCGCCGGAGCGCAGGGGCCGAAGGGAGATCGCGGGGAGCCGGGTTCTCCTGGAACTGCGGGAATTCAGGGTCCCAAAGGTGACCGCGGGGAACCCGGAGGAGTCGGACCCCAGGGGGTGGCAGGGTTGAAGGGCGAGAAGGGGGATCGCGGAGAGCCGGGATCTTCGGGACCCGCGGGAATCCAAGGTCCGAAAGGCGACCGCGGGGACGTTGGGCAAACCGGCCCCCAGGGGGTGGCAGGGTTGAAGGGTGAGAAGGGGGATCCGGGGCCCCAGGGACCGCCGGGTTCCGCCGACGCATGGAGCCGGACGGGAAATGCAGGCACGACGGCGGGCGTTGATTTCTTGGGGACGACGGATGCGCGCCCCTTGGACATCCGGGCCAACAACGAAACGGCGATTCGAGTGACACCGACCGGTCGCGTGGGTTTTGGCACGACGACGCCCGATGCTCCGGTTCACATTTCCAGTTCTGCGGATATTTCCGGGATGGGGGGTGGCGCCCTCATGATTGGAAACACACTGAATGGAGGCCTTCGATTTGATGATCATCAGGTTCAGGCGATCCGACGCGCCGGGCTGAATCTGGCGCCGGGTGATCTGGTTTTGAATGCCGCCGGCGGGGACGTCGGCATTGGCACCTCCAGTCCTGAGGCGCGTCTTCACGTAGTTGCTGGAACCGGGGGCGACGGATCTGTCATTCTGCCGGATTCGTCCATCGGCTCGGCTGAGATGGCGGATGAGCCGGGAGTTGCCAGTGCGTACAGCTTCACGGAGCGGGAATATAACGACGACGATTTTCACACGCTGATATCGCGTGCGATCAATTGCCCGACGTCGGGTTTTGTCCTCATCTTGGCATCTTTGAACGCATCCAATTCCAATTTCGGGAGCGCGGATGTCTCGGTGTTTCTGGAGGCCTCATTTCCAAGTCGCCTATTTCTCGGATCCGTGACGATCCCAAGCCCCGTTCCCAACGGATCCACCCAGCTCATCGCGTTTCACAACCTGATTGCGGTGTCCGCAGGAAAGGAAACTTTTCGGGTCAGTGTCCGTTCCCAAAGTGGGGTCAGGTTCCGGGATCGTCGATTGACGTTGCTGTTTGTGCCCACCGCCTACGGCGAAACCAGCACGGACTAGCCCGCGTGAAATCCCTGGTTCTTCAACTCGTGGCTGCCGCCATTCTGGCTGGAGGATTCCGTCCCATGGCGGAGGAATCCTCCGGGGGCGAGTTCACCTTGAGCGGCGGGATCGGGGCTGGGGGAGGCGCCAGCTCTGGCGGTGAGTTTTCCGTGACGGGTGGAGCGGCGATCCAGGGCGGGGGCGCGCTTTCCGGCGGGGGATATTCGGTGGAGGGCGGGTTGGTGGGATTTGCAATTGAGCCGACCGAAGGAGGTGAGGCCGTCCTCCGCATCGAGGTGATGGATTCCGGCACGGCGTTGCTGACGTGGAGTGAGCCCGGATACGTCCTCGAGGTTCGCGAAGGATTGGCCACGCCGTCAACTTGGGCTCCCGTGGAACCCCAGCCGGAACTGCGGTCCCTTCCCGTGGCGACGCAGACCCCCGCCAGATTCTTCCGCCTGCGGAAGGAATGAGTAGGATCGGAGGCCGCATTCACGCACGAACGCTGGATGGCGAACTGGCGTGCACTTTCGTGGCGTTGTTGGAGGGATGGACGTTTCCTTCGGTCACCTTCGCCACGCCTCCGGGTATTCCAAATTTATGGATTGGCGTCTTCTGGAAGCTTGCCTACTTATGCAGCGACGTGTTTCCGGTACTCACCTTCTATGACGACCTGGGTGGCCCCGTCTGGAGGGAGTCGGAAGGGGTTGAGTTCCCGCCGTCCGGTTACGCGTTCGAGGTGCGGCATCCCAAGGACTGGGTTCCGGGAGGAGGGAGGCCTTCGGTGGTCCTGTTTTCCTGGACCGAATCGATTCGGGCCCCTGGGGAGACCCTGTTTGGCGTCAACTATTGGTGGAGACCGGTGATCTCGGATCCGTTCCTGATGACCATCAGCCTCCGGATCCGGTCGGCGGTCAACGAGCGGTTCCACTGCGATCAGGTCTTTGTGTCCTTGCTGGCGCGGCGCCGGTTGCTGGCCCGGGTGTCCCAGTTGTTCCCGGGGGAAAGCACCAGCGGGCGGGTGGCCTACGTCTGAATCTGGAGGGGAGCTCCCCAGGCCGTATGCGAGCATCTGAGGAGTCCTGGTGATGGCGGGGACGGAGTCGGAGAGGGTCGCCTGTTGATCGAGGCGCGCAGTCCAATGAAGGTTGGGAAGTCGCCTGAGAGGGGGAGTCCTGACTTCGATCCGGATTCTCAAGTGCATCAACCGTCATCGCTTTTGAGGAGTGCAGGAACTCACGGATTGCGACGACGACCGGGCGATCGAGACGTATTGGCATGCGTTCTTTCGGTCGTTTTTCTGAACCGCGTTGAGTTGTCCGGGAGGGTGACCCTCTGAGGGATTTAGGAATTCGTGAACCGCCGGACCGACTCAGGGCTTTCCCGGCGTCCTCTGCCGTGCTGCGATTTGGATCCTCCGCGGCTCCAGCGGTGGACTTCCCGATCCATGTCCCGCACTTCGCAATCCCGTCCGGCTCGTTCCGGTGTCAAGGAGTCCCTGACCGTCCGATTGGTGTGCGAGGGACTGCCGGTGGGACGCTTTGAGGGCTTCGATGGACTTCGCAACATCCGGGTGCTGCTGCAAACCCAGGATGGGGATGTGGCGGGCGACGCGCGGGGCGCGCATGCCCTAAGTTGGACGCTGGACGTTGCCGTCAAGCGGGGGGCGGATGGTTCCCTCGATTTCGCGGGACCCGCGGTCCATGGGAGGCGCGGCGAACGGTTCTTTTATCTGAGTTGGAGCGGGGAACGCCAGGGACACCGGGTCGCGTTTCGACGCATCAAACTGCACCTGCGGGATCTGCCGGCCTCCGTTGTGGATCGCGCCCGGAACGAAGGGGGACTGGCGGAAGCTTGCGTCCATGCCGTGGCGAAGGATGGAGGACCGGCGTGTGCCTCGGTCCCTCTGCTCGGAGGTTGGATCTTCGCCGAAGGGAATTGAAGCGTCTGCGGATTCCGATCTCGACGGGAATCAGCCCTGGAATCGGCGAGATCGACTCGGACGTAGCCGGCCCCTGCAGCGCGTCAAGAGCCTGGCCGGTGGGCATGCATTTGGGATCTGGAGGTCGAACCGATTCGGATCTGAAGATTGAAGGTCATGCTTGCTGAGCGCGCGAAAGTTCGGAGGTCGAGGGCGAACGTCCTTCGATCCAGGCATACAGGGCCGGAAGAACCCCGAGGGTGAGCAGGGTTGAGGACAGGATCCCTCCGATGACCACTGTGGCGAGAGGGCGTTGAACCTCGGCTCCCGCGCCCGTGGCGATGGCCATGGGGACAAAGCCCAGGGACGCGACGAGGGCGGTCATTAGGACAGGTCGCAGTCGGGAAAGGGAGCCGGTCCGGACGGCGTCGTTGACGGAG
This sequence comes from Verrucomicrobiota bacterium, assembly GCA_046346705.1. Classification (GTDB taxonomy): domain Bacteria; phylum Verrucomicrobiota; class Verrucomicrobiia; order Limisphaerales; family UBA9464; genus UBA9464. Next base: position 89,294 of record JAXMHR010000011.1, read on the forward strand.
CGTCCCTCCTCGCGGAGTTGATTGAAGCAGCTCAGGAGGATCAATCCGTTGAGAACGGCGACGCCGCTCAGGGCGATGAACCCAATGCCTGCGCTGATGGTGAATGGCATGGTTCGGATCCAGAGGGCGAAAATGCCTCCGGTCACGGCCAGCGGGATGCCGGTAGCAACGAGCAGCACCTGCCGGAGGCTTCCGAGGGCGATGAAGACCACTCCCCCGATGATGACGAGGGCCATCGGTACAACGACTGCCAGCCGCTTGCGGGCCTCGACCATGTTCTTGAACTGACCGCCGAACTCGAACCAGTAGCCCTCCGGAAACTGGATGCCGGATTGGATCCGTTGAGAGGCCTCCGCCACGAAACCTCCGGTGTCCCGTCCGCGTACGTTCACGAGGATGGCCACGCGCCGTTGACCGCCCTCACGGGCGATGGTGCCCACCTGTTCCCGCCGCTCCACGGAGGCCACACGCCCCAAGGGAACCACCCCGCCGGCATCGGTACCGACGGGGAGTCGGTTCAGGAGGGTTCCGTCCGCGCGCTCCTTCTCGGAGAGGCGAACCACCACGGGGATCTGACGATTCCCTTCCTGGAGGGATCCCACGGGCACTCCGGCGAGTGCCGCATCCACGGTCCGGTTCACGTCTTCGGCCTGGAGGGCGTAGCGCTGAAGGGCGTCGCGGTTCGGACGGATCTCGAGTTGCGGGGTGAGGCCGACCTTGTCGAGTTCGACATCCCCGGCGCCGGGAATTTTGAGGAGAATGTCCCGGACCTTCTCTGCGAGTTGTTCGAGGACCGGGAATTCATCCCCAAAGATTTTGCAGACAAGTTCCGAGCGGGCCCCGGCCATGATTTCGTCGAACCGCATGGCAATCGGCTGGTTCAGGAGTACCGCCTGTCCTGGAATTGTTTCCTCCAACCGCCGCTGCATTCGTTCCAGCAGCGCCTCCTTGGTGGGAGTCCTCCCCTGGTCCTTCCGCCATTCCTCCCGCGGTTTCAGCAGGAGGTAGGTATCGGCATCTCCGGGATCCATGGGATCAGTGGCGATCTCGGCCGATCCCATCCGGGAAAAGATCCGGCGGATTTCCGGGAACGCGGCGAGGAGGACCTGCTCCGATTTCTTTTGGGTTTCGAGGGCGGATTGGAGTCCGGTGCTCTGGGGCTTGATCAACTGGAGGACGGCATCGCCCTCATCGAGCTGGGGAATGAATTCCGTTCCCATGCGGGACAGTCCCAGCGCGGACAGGCCGAGGAGCGCAACGAGCGGAATGAGGACCCATCCGCGCAATCGGAGGCTGGTCTCGAGGATCGGCCGGTAGAGTGACCGGGCGAATCGGATCAGGGCATTGTCGCCCTCGTGGACCTTCCCGGACAGCAACCAAGAGCACAGGGCGGGAATGAGGGTGAAGGCCAGGACGAGTGCGCCCCCGAGGGCGAGCATCACCACGAGTGCCATGGGACGGAACATTTTCCCCTCGATGCCTTGGAGCGTGAGGATCGGCAGGTAGACCAGGGTGATGATGAGCACACCGAAGAACAGGGGTCGTGCCACCTCCCGGGCGGCGGAAAGGACGGTGGGAATCCGCTCGGCAGCGGTGAGGGGACGTCCGAGCCGGTGCTGTCGTTCGCCCAGATGGCGCAGGATGTTTTCCACCATGACCACCGCGCCGTCGATGATGAGTCCGAAATCGATCGCCCCGAGGCTCATCAGGTTCCCGGGGATTTCGAAGCGAACCATGCCGATCACCGCAAACAGCATTGAGAGGGGAATGGCGAGCGCGACAAGGAAGGCGCCGCGCACGTTGCCCAACAGGAGAAAGAGGATGACCACAACCAGCAGCGCACCCTCGGTGAGGTTTCGCCCGACGGTGTTGAGAGTCCGGTTCACGAGTTCGCTCCGGTCGTATAGGGTTCGAATTTCGATGCCCGGCGGAAGCTTGTGCCGGATCTCGTCGAGGCGTGCGGCGACGGCGCGGGAGACGATTCGGGAGTTGCCTCCGGCCATCATGATGGCGGCACCGATCAGCGCCTCCTCACCCATTTCCGTGCTCGCCCCGGTCCGGTAGCCGGCACCGATTCCCACCGTGGCCACGTCGCCCACGCGCACCGGCTTGACCCCCGCCGCGAATTTGAGGGGGACGGCGGCCAGCTGCTCCGGCTTGGCGGCACGGGTGTCCGCCCGGATGTTCACCTGTTCTCCACCAATCTCGACGAGCCCGCCGCCGGCGTTGCGGGTGTTCTCGGCGACGCGATCGGCGAGGCCCCGCACGGTCATTCCCATTTGTGTTAGGCGATCCGGGTCCGGTTGGATGAGGTGAACCTTCTCGTATCCGCCGCTCGTGTTGACTTCGGCTATTCCCGGCGTCTGACGGAGCATGGGTTTGATGAGGTAGTCCTGGAGCAGCTTCAGCTGCATCAGTTGGTCGCGGCGGCTGGCTGGGCGGTTGGTGGCGCCCGGCGCGTAGTCCACCGAGTAGTAGAAGATTTCCCCGAGTCCGGTGCTGATGGGTGCGAGGCGGGGCGTGAGTCCCGGTGGCAGGGCTCCCTTCACCTGCTGAAGGCGTTCGCTCACCAACTGGCGCGCACGGTACAGGTCGGTGCCGTCCTCGAAGATCATGGTGACCTGGGACAGCCCCGGCTTGGAGAGGGAGCGGAATCCGGTCATGCGTGGAATTCCGCTCATTTCGGTTTCCAGGGGAAAGGTCACCTGGCGCTCGATCTCCTCGGGAGCGAGCCCTTCCACCGCAGTGTTGATCTGCACCTGCGGTTGGGTGATGTCGGGAACGGCGTCCAAGGGCAGGCGCACGGCCGCGAGGACCCCAAGCGCGACGAGCACCAGGGTCATGAGGAGCACGACCGTTCGCTGGCGGATTGAGAACTCGAGGAGGCGATCAAGCATGGCGAACTCCGGGGTTGGGAAGATTGAGGGGTGGGATCCCGCCCACCCGGGTCGTTCGCGTTGGACCCGTCTGCGAGCGAATTCTGCGGCTCGGGCGTGGATCCAGAGCGGCAGCACGGCTGCCGCACTCCCAGGGTGGGTGAGCAGGCGTCATGGTTGTGTTTCGGTGGCCTTTGTGACGACCAACGGCTCGGGCAATCCCGTCAGCAGTTCCAGTTGCTGCGCGGCCTCGAGGGCTTCCTGGCGCGTCTCCAGAAGGGCGGTGACCGCATCCAGATATTGGCGCTGGAGTTCGACATAGGTCGCGGCCGGCACGGCGCCCAGGCGGTAGTGGCGGTCGGCCAATTCGGCCGACTCCCGAAAGTGGGCGACGGTGTCCGGACGCCACCGGTTCATTTCGCGGACCTTGGTGGTGTACGTCGTGGCGGACTGGCTCACTTGGAGTGCGGTTTCCCGCTGGGCCGCCGCGAGCAGGGTCCGCGCCTGGATCTCCCGGGCGCGGGCCGCCTCGATGCGGGAGGTATTGCGGTTCCACAGCGGAAGGGGAAACGACAGCCCGACGCCGACGGAGCGCTGGTTGTCGGCGGCGTTCTGCTGCCAGATCTGGGGTCCGAGGCTGATGTCGGGCCAGCGTTCGTTGCGCGCGAGGTCCACGCGGAATCCCTGCTGTTCCAATTCCACGGCCCGCACCCGCAGTTCAAAATGGTTGGTCCGGGCCAGCGTCTGGAGTTGGTGGACCTCCGGCGCTGGACGAAACTCCAGTTGGACCGGCGACAGGACCACCGGCTCCGGGGAGGCGAGTCCCTGGAGCGTGGCCAGTTCGAGGAGGACCCGGTCCACGGCGAGGGCGGCCTCGGACGCCTGCCGCTGGGCCGTCAGCTCCAGTGCCTCCATGAGTCGGGTTTCCAGCAGCGGCGTGATGCCGGCCGGATCGCGTTGAACCAGGACGTCCCGGAGTTCGCGCAGGCGCGCGGCAACCTCTGCGGCCGCGGTTGCGCGTTCGCGGGCGGCAAACAACCCGAACGCCAGCACACGGGTCCGGGCGGCAACGTTGGCGCGAAAGCGGGCGAGTCCGAGTTCCGCGAGTTCGATGTCGCGGTTGGCAATGGCCTTCCTCAACCCGATGCGCCCCGGCCATTCGATGGGCTGCAGCACGGACACCGACCACGCCACACCCTCGCCGGCCAGTGTCCCGTCCCGATCCCGGGTGCGCATGGGACCCACGTCGCTGGACAACACCGGATTCTGCGGAAGCCCGGCGGAGGTCCTTTGGGCGCGGGCCGCGGTGATCTCCGCCTCGTAGAAGCGAAGCTCCGGATTGTGGGACACCGTCTCCCGGACCAGGTCCCCAATCGAGACGGTCGGATTGGGGGCGGTGGAGGAGGGGGATGTCTCGCCAAAGGCGGGGGCGAGGAAACCCAGGAACAAACTCAGCGCTGAAAAACGGGCATTCATGGACAGATTTCGGCAGGGGAATGGCGGGGAACCGCCGGGAACGAATGGGCAGGGGGTCGCCACGAGGGCGACACGGCGATGGGCTTGATCGACGTCCAGTCCTGAGTCAGGACGGGCGTCAGCCGCGAAGGGCGGACGGGGAGCGGGGGGAGGCTGCTGTCCGGTGCCGGAAGCACCACGACGGTATCGATTCCCGGGGAGGCTCAGCGGGCCGGGTATCGGCGGGGCCGATCGATTCTGGGAGCGGGGGGAATGCGATCCAGACAATCAGGAGGATGCTTTCGGGCGCCGGAAGAAGGTCGTGCGCCGGGTCTACCTGGAGACTTCCAAGGAGTTCCACGACGGAACAGGGCTCGCAATGGTTCGTGGGAGAATCCGGGTGTGCGTGTTCGCCATCGACGGCGCGCTCCGCGGGACAGCACTCAAATTCCGGCGGCACCAACCCGGCGGCCTCCAATCGACAATGGAGCGTGCCCGGCAGCCACAGGGCGAGTACCAGCAACCACAGCCATGAAACGCGTTGCCTCAACGCGGCTTCCTTAGGGGGCGGAGGGAAGGGATGCAACGGAAATTGTTTTCCGAGGACGTGCCGATGCTTGTCGCCCGGCGGAGGGACCGGTTGCGAGTGCGCGGGGGGCAGGGCTTCTGGATGAACAAATATTAATCCGGAATTCACCCGTCCTTCATGGCGCTTTGCTGGAGTCGTCGCTGGAGAAACCGTGTTGTTCCGACCTTCGCCTCCCATGAACTCCATTCTTCGCAAATCGATCGCCCTCCTGATGGGGGCCTGGGGCCTGTTGACCGTGTCCGGGGCTCCCACCGTGCTCGTGGGATGGAACAACCTGGGGATGCACTGTACCGATGGCAGTGACTTCTCGGTGTTTTCCATCCTGCCCCACTATAACACCATCCAGGCCCAGTTGATCGTCAACGGGACGCTGGTGACGGATCCCAAGGGCATGACGGTCACTTACGAGGCGGTGGCCGATCCGGACGGTTCCATCAACCGCACCTCGGTGGGGAAGGGCAACTTCTACCAGTATGTTCAGAGACTTTACGGAGCCGCATTGAAACCCGATGCCGGTCTTGCGGGTGCCGGGATGCCGGGGCAGTTGAACACGCCGCAGTCGATGAAGTTTGATCCGGCGACGAAGGGGTTCATCGCCGAGGGCATTCCGATCACGCCTTACGACGACGCCGGTCGAAAGAACTACTACCCCATGATGCGGCTGGTGGCGCGCGACTCCCTGAAACGGATCGTGGCCACCACGGACATCGTGTTGCCGGTGTCCGATGAGATGAGCTGCGCGGTGTGTCACGGTTCCGGCAAATCCGCGGCGGCGCGCCCCGCGGGCGGATGGGTGTCGGCGGCGGATCCGGTTCGCGACTACAAGCTGAACATCCTCCGGTTGCACGATGAGAAGAACCTGTCGAAGCCCGCCTACCAGGCGGCCCTCGCCCAGGCGGGCATCAATCCCGCGGGCATGTACCGCCAGGTCACCAATGGGGGTGCCCCGGTATTGTGTGCGCGCTGTCATGCCTCCGAGGCGCTGCCCGGCACGGGCATCGCCGGTGTTCCGCCGCTGACGCAGGCGATTCACGCCCACCACGCGGGCGTGACGGATCCGGTCACGTTGAAGCGCATGGACGACACCGGCAACCGGTCGTCCTGCTACCGCTGCCATCCTGGTTCTGAGACGCGGTGCCTGCGTGGGGTCATGGGGAATGCGGTGGCGTCGGATGGTTCGATGGCGATCCAGTGCCAGAACTGCCACGGGTCCATGGCGGACGTGGGCCGCGCGGGACGCGTGGGATGGCTGGACGAGCCGAATTGCCAAAGCTGCCATTCCGGGACGGCGGTTCGCAACTCGGGGAGCATCCGCTTTACCTCCGTTTTTGACCAACCCGGTCACCGGCGCGTGGCCGCGGATGCCACCTTTGCGACCACAACCAATACGCCGGCGGCGGGGTTCTCGCTCTACCGGTTTTCGGCGGGTCACGGGGGCTTGCAATGCTCGGCCTGTCATGGATCCACTCACGCTGAGTTTCCGAGCTCCCATCGAAACGACAATCTCCAGAGCCTCCGTCTCCAGGGCCATGTGGGTACTGTGGCGGAATGTTCGGTCTGTCACGCCAGCCTTCCCCAGTCCGCATTCCAGGGTGGGCCCCATGGAATGCATCCGGTGGGTCAGGTCTGGATCGAGGGGCACAAGGATGCCGCGGAACGAAACCTGGAGCAGTGCCGGCGGTGTCACGGTTCGGATCTTCGGGGAACCGTGTTGTCCAGGAGTTCCGCCGACCGAACCCTCACGACGGAATGGGGACCCAAGCCGGTTTGGCGCGGATTCCAGATCGGATGCTATGCCTGTCATCGGGGTCCTTCGGATGACGAAAGGAATCCCAACCGGGCGCCGGTGGTGACCTCCGCCGGATTCTCCACAATTTCCGGAAAATCGAAGGCCGTAACCCTGGCCGCCTCCGATGCGGACCGAAACGCGGTCACCCTGAGGATCGTATCCCAGCCAGCCCATGGGACCGTGGCCCTCAAGGGAAGCGTAGCGACCTATTTTCCCGAACCGGGATTTGTCGGAACCGATTCGTTCACCTTCGCGGCGTGGGATGGCTCCATCGACTCCAATCTCGCCCGTGTGACGGTGACCGTCGCAGCGCCGGTGGTTCCGGTGGATCCTGGGATTCCGGGCGTTCCGTCACTGCAGGTCAGCCTGGATTCGGACAGTGTGGTCCTCAGTTGGCCGGCTGCCTCCACCGCGGTGGTGGTGGAAACCCTGACGCACCTGGAGGAGGGAGTATGGGAGGCGATTCCCCAGGAACCGGTGACTGTGGACGGGATCTCCTTCCTGACGGTTCCGGACACCAACTCCGCGAGTCTCTTCCGGGTGCGCGTTCCCTGACGTCCGGTTTGAATCCTCGACCGGCCTGGCCTTTGGAACAAACCCTGAGGCGGCGAGCCGTTTGTCGTCGGCCTGGGGTTGATTCGATCGACGGCGACTGTGGCGATGATCCCCTGGCTGGCCTTGCCGTCATGGCATCCGCCCAGTCCCTTCATCGCGGATTTCCACGAGGTTTCCGCACCGTATGGGGGATTGACTCAGCGGTTTGCGGCCGAGTCCGGCTTTGCCGTGGCTGAAAGGTCCGGACCCACCGGCGACGAACGCGGGATCGGCAGTTCAATGCGCACGACGATCCGGCCGGCGTCTGCGCGCTGCAGTCGGATGGTTCCGCCGTGGGATTCAACGATCCATTTCGCGATGGTCAGGCCGAGACCGCATCCGTCGGCCGAACCCCTTGCATTCTCCCCGCGCACGAAACGTCCAAAAATCCGGGAAAGGGTCCCGTCGGAAATGTCCTCGGCCGGGTTGCTGACCTGGTATTCGGCCCAGCCATTCCGGGTTCCGAGGGACATCGTAATCGTTCCGCCGGTGGAGCAGTACTTGACGGCGTTGTCGGCGAGGATGAGGAACAGTTGGCGCAGGCGATGCCGGTCGCCGGTGACCGTGACGTCCTCACAGGGCCCGAGTGTCACCGTCAATCCGCGGGGAGAGGCCAGGACCTGGGCATCCTCGAAGGATTCGACCACCAGGTCCCGAAGAGGGAGGGGGTGCTGCTCCAGCGTGACCAACCCGGCGTCCGCCTTGGTGAGCAGCGACAGGGAATCCACGATCCGGCTCAGTCGATTCACCTCGTCGATCTGCCCCTGGACCCACTGGAGATGATCCGGCACGGGAAACGGGGCTTCGCGGAGCACGGTCTCCAACTGCGCGCGCATGACCGTCAGCGGAGTCTTGAGTTCATGGGAGGAATGGAGGGTGAACTCGTGGATGTGCCGGATGCTTTCGTCGAGACGCGCCGTCATGGCGTTGAAGGCGGCGGCAAGACGATCGACCTCGTCCCCCCGCCGGCTGCGGGGCAGGGGCTTTCCGAGGGAGAGGGAATCCACCTGCTCGACCGCCTCCGCGAGGGTTTTGAGCGGGGCCAGCACGTGGCGCACCCAAAGCCATCCGACGCCGAGAAGCACGGGCACGAGGGCGAGGAAGCAGACGGTGGACAATTCCGCCTCGGTATCCCGATGCAGGTTGGTCAGTCCCTTGGCGGCGTACTCCGCCGGTTCCTCCACGAATTCATGATAGCCGAGCCAGATCACCAGGGTGATGCACACCGTGGCGATGCAGGCGTATCCGATCCCGAGGCGGCGGGAGATGCTCATGCGTCCTCCCGGACCACGTAGCCCTCGCCGCGGACACTGTGGATGAGCTTTTGCGTGGCGCCGGCGTCGATCTTCTCCCGGAGCTTTCCGACGTACACGTCCACGATGTTGGACCCGGGGTCGAAGCTGTAGTCCCAGACCTTTTCGAGAATCATCATCCGGCTGCACACCCGTCCCGCCGAGCGCATCAGGTATTCGAGCAGACGAAACTCGCGGGCGGTGAGCTCCATGCGACGCCCTCCCCGGGTGGCGATGCGCGTGGTGGTATCGAGGGAAAGGTCCCCGGCCTGCAGCACCGCCGGCCGTGAGTCCCCACCCCGACGGAGCAGTGCGCGCAGGCGCGCGATGACCTCGTCCAGCGCGTAGGGCTTGGGAAGGTAGTCGTCGGCGCCGGCATTGAGACCCTCGACGCGCTCATTCACGGCGCCCCGGGCGGAGAGCAGCAGGACGGGGGTCCGGTTTTCCTGGGCGCGCATTTGTTTGAGCACGCTCAGGCCGTCCCTCCCCTTGAGCATGATGTCGAGAAGCACCGCGTCGAAGGGGGTCCCGGAAACCGCGGCCAGGGCGTCGTCCCCATTGTCGAGATGATCCACGGCGAATCCTTCCGCCCGAAGCGCCTTGGCCAGAAAATTGGCGGATTTCCGGTCGTCCTCGACGAGCAGCACACGCATCTGGAAATCCTCGCAACGGGAAGGCGCCACGCAAGGTCCAAGGCGCCCGCGATCGATGAACATTTGTTCATCCGGACTTCATGCGCGGTTCATCCGGATCCGGGAGCGTTCGCCCACGGGCCAGCATTCCCTCCGGTGGAGATCCCACGGCGACCCAGGCCGTGGAGGACCCAGTGCCGATCGACGGCCTCCAGCGGGATGCATCCGTGATTCCTTCTTGTCATGAAACCATCCCCGGGAACCCCGTGTTCCCCATCCCATCCCAACTCCTTTTCGAATCGGCTTCGCCGGTTCCTGGGGGTCCTCTCCACCGCGCTCCTGCTGGCGCCCGCTCCGGGAGCCTCCGCGAGCACCGCCTATGGCACGTTGAACAATTTTGACTGCGTCAACGATACGGGCGTGGAGGCCCATGGATTCGAGATTGAACTCGATGACGTTTTCAGCCGGGACGTCACCTACACCTACGATTACAATCATTACGGCATACCGAAGATCACGGAGGATCTCACGGACCCGCTGCATCCGAGGGTGTTCATCCGCTATGCCGCGGCGAAGAATCCGGACGGCACGTGGACCGCGTACACCGCGGTGCCGTCGGGTCCGATCCTGCCAACAGATGGTCATCAGTTCACGGATCCCACCGTCAACTTTGGCGGCGAGCATTTCGGTGCCGGGTACTACGGCGCCCCGAGCGCGGTGAAGTACAACTGGCTGATTGATGATGGCACGGGTGCCCTGGTGCATGGACCTCCCGTTTACGTTTCGACGCCGACGTTTGTGTACAATCCCCCGGCCGCGGCCCAGCCGGTGGCCCAGGTGCAGGCGGTCATTGTGCCTCCGCCTCCGCCCGCGCCGCCGGTGCTGGCCTTTGGCGTGGCGAACTGGGTGAAGGACATCAAGACCACCACCCACAACACCAACAAGGTTGAACTGGTGGACCTCCGGGACCCGGACCCCGCGAATCCGGGCGCGAAGGATTGGGCCAATGGGGAACCGGCCGAGGTGGAGACCGAGTGGCGGATCCTGCAGACGGAGTTTGCCAATGCGGGAAATCCGAAGGGCGAACTGAAGGGATTGCCCGAGGATCTTCCGGGCGGCGACGAAGTCGTCACGAGGCGGTATGAGTTCTACAAGTATGTCGGCCCGGTGGATGCCGAATCCGGAGAAGCCATGGCGGACCAGGTCGGGCCGGACGGGATCCACGGGGTCGGAACGGTCACCTACAATGATCATTTTGACGCCGCGACTGACGAGTGGGTTGTGGTCACGGTGGACCTCTCCACCGTGGTGGTGGTGGGCGAATTTTTTGGTGCCCAGATGTCCGGCTTTGACGTGGCCCCGGTCCTGGGACTCATCGATCACATTCCGGATGGCGACGTGAACGTGCCCTACGCCGAGAGAACCGTGGTGGTGGGCGGTGGCTCGGCATTCATTGCCTCGACGACCGGAGCCCTGCCCGACGGAACCTCGCTGGATTCCGTCACCGGAATCTTCTCCGGCACCCCCACGGTGCCCGGAACGTTCACGTTTACCGTGAGCGCCACGGACCTGTCGGGGGTGGTTGTGTCCCGGGAGTACACCGTGACAATCGCCGGGGATGCACCGCCGGTGACCACGCACACCGTCTCGACCGGTTCGCTTCCCGCCGGAGGCGGGGTGACGACCGGGGCAGGCAACTATGACGAGGGCACTCTGGCAACGGTGTCCGCCACTGCGAACCCCGGGTTCAACTTTGTGCGATGGACCGAGGGTGGGGTCGAGGTGAGCGCTTCGGCCGACTACTCCTTCCCGGTCACTGGAGACCGGTCGCTGGTTGCGGTGTTTGAAGCGATCTCCTACTCAGTGACCACGGCGGCCTCACCGGTGGCCGGGGGCACGACTTCCGGCGGGGGATCCTATTCTTCGGGCGCCCCAGTGACGGTGGTGGCGGTGGCCAACGCGGGTTACGCGTTTGTGAACTGGACGGAGGGCGGGGTCGCGGTCAGCGCGACGGCATCCTACTCGTTCCCGGCGGGAGCCAACCGTTCGCTGGTGGCGAACTTTGTGGCGATCACCTACTCGATCACGACGGCGTCCTCCCCATTGGCGGGCGGTACGACCTCTGGGGGCGGGACGTACGCCTCGGGGAGTCCCGTGACGGTGGTGGCGGTGGCGAACGCGGGCTATGCGTTTGTGAACTGGACGGAGGGCGGGGTCGCGGTCAGCGCGACGGCCTCCTACTCGTTCCCGGCGGGAGCCAACCGTTCGCTGGTGGCCAACTTTGTGGCGATCACCTACTCGATCACGACGGCGTCCTCCCCATTGGCGGGCGGTACGACCTCTGGGGGCGGGACGTACGCCTCGGGGAGTCCCGTGACGGTGGTGGCGGTGGCGAACGCGGGCTATGCGTTTGTAAACTGGACGGAGGGCGGGGTCGCAGTCCGCGCGACGGCCCTCCTATTCCTTCCCGGCGGGAGCCAATCGTTCCCTGGTGGCGAACTTCACTTCGGTGACGCCCCCGGGTTCGGCGGTGATTCATGAACTGGAGGCACCGCGGGTGATGATGGCGGGATCCACCGGATTAGGTGTCGTCGAACTGGCTTCCCGCGCGCCGGCGGGTGGCATCACGGTGCGGTTGACCAGCGGGAATCCCGGTGTGATCAGCGTACCCCTGACGGTGAAAATTCCGGCCGGGAGCCGCTCCGCCGTGTTTCGAATCCGGAGCTTCTCGGTGACCTCCGCACGCCGCGTGGAGATCTCCGCGTCGGTCGGTGACTCCGTCAAGACGGTCCGAATTCAGGTGCGTCCCCCAGATCGGGATCGGCCCTGACGTGGGACGGGCCATTCGCCCGTAAGAGTGAGGGGGCATCCGCCGGGGAACCGGGGGATGCCCCTGATGTTTTGTTGGATCCCATTCCGGCCTGTCGACCTCCGTAGCATGAATCCTGCAGACGCAGGGCATCATGAGCAAAATCGCCGTGATTTTGGGGACTGCGACGCTCCTGCTGGTGGCGGTGCTTTCGCGTTGGGAGACCTCCGTCATCCCCGTGGGATACTTGGTGCGCACGGATCGGTGGACGGGGACCGTCTGGGTGACGGGTGCGGGGAAGCCGACGTGGCATCCCGTCGAGGAACCCACCACCGCCATCCCGTGGGAAAAATTCCAGCCGACCGCCCTGCTTCTGAGTTCCACCAATTCCGAAACGCCCTGAGGAACCGCGGTTCCGGACCTTCAGCGCTCGTTCTGACGAGCCGGAGCAGTCCTATCGGGGGGCGACCTGTTGCAGCGACTCCAGCAGGCTCCGGAGGATTTCATCGAAGTAGTCCGGGATGTAGGGGCCATAGAAGTTCATCACCCGGGGTTCGTACCCGTCGAGGTGGTAGTACTTCCCCGGAATCACGTAGCCGACGTAATCTCCATTGAAGCTGGTGACGGCGGCGGTGAGACCGAGCCGGCAGGCGGCACCTTCCAGGTCCAGGGCAAGTTCCCCGCTGTAGTCGCAGGGAGTGGAGCACCAGACGGCGTCCCGGAGGCGCATCGCCTGGAGAAACGTTCGCGGCGCGAGCGGGGGCAGCAGCAGGCGCGCGGCCCAGGGGCGGAGGCGGAGGGAGTCGGTGACCCGGTTCTGGAGTTCGGGGAGATCGGCCTCGACCGAGGCCTGTCCGAACACAACCACGTTGGTCAGGGAGATGCCCGGGAGCGCGGCCAGCGTCTCCGCAGCGAGCGCTTCCCCCAATTGGAGCGCACCGTCGTGCCCGCCTTTGGGGGGACGCGGGCTGTGGCTGCCCACCGGGCCGGCGAGAAACATCGCCATACCCCCGTGCTTCTGTTCCACCGCCCGCTGCCAGGCGCCCGGGTAATCCGCGCTGAACTGCATGACGTCGGCTCCCTGTACGGTGGCGTGTGCGCTGAAACTGCCGATCACGGCGGTGTCGCCGTCCGATTGGCGAATGGAGACCAGGTTGAAGTTGGGATTCACCCGGCCGCGGTCCCCGACCAGGCGATTTCGGACGAACCGTCCGGCGTCGAAGGATCCCGTCCCCAGCGACGCCGGGGTCAGGTCGGCAAGGGCATTCGTGGCGGCGGCGGCGAGGCGTCCGGCAAACCAGATGCGGACTCCGGGATTAAACGGACCCGCAAACGCTTCGCCCACGATACGTTCCCCCCAGCCGCCGAGTCCGCAATGGGTGTGGGTTGCGGCAAAGTACAACTGGTCCCGGCGCAATCCGGTGGCCTGCGCAATCTGGGAAACGGCCGTTTCGGTGACATCGCGGGGCAGAATCAGGGCGTCCGCCGCAACGACGATTCCAGTGCGTCCCCCGACTTCCAACGCCACCGCCTTGACCCACAGGTCATCGAGGGTTCCGGCGGCGGGTTTTCCATTCCGATTGCCGTAGCCGGCCAGGGGCAGGGATTTGAACTCACCCCGGACCGGATCCTCTGCGCCAGCGCCCACGGTCGGAGTCAGTCGGGCGCGGCTGAATCCGGCGCGCAGCGGGGCTTCGACGACCTGGGTTTGCTTGCGCACCTCCGTCAGCCGCTCCCGGGTTGCGCGCCGCCACGGGGCATCCAGATCCGGATCCATCCGAACCCCATCGAGGAGGAGGATGCCGAGCGCCTCCGCGAGAATCAGGAGGACGGCGGCACCCAGGGCGGCATTCCGGAAAAGGCGTTTCATGGCGGGCTCAAGGACGAACGCTCCGGGTTTGGGCGGCGATTCACAAGCCGGAGCCGCCGCAATCTCCGGCGATCTGGGGGGCGCAAAGGGGGGCCGGATTTCCGTTCGGAACGGCGCGGGACCGTCTGAAAAAAGTTTTTGAACAGATGGGAGGGATGGCCAGTCACTAAGAACGTTGGGTGGAGCTTGCTCCGAGAGGATCGTGATCGAGAGACCGTGGCCCTCTTGTGCGGCAAGCGCATAGGTTGGAGGGGTGGTGCTGGGGAGCATCGCCCCTCCTTTTTTATGGTTCCCTGGACCTCCGCGGGTATGGACGCGGCGTTGACCGGCGGAAGGGGGGGACGGCAGGGTTCGCGGCATGAAATCCACGGGTTCCCTCGCGTCCTTTGTTTTGCTTTTGGCGGCCGCGGTCGGGCCTGGTTCCGGTCCAGCGGTCAGGGCGGCGGACTTCTCGGCGGAGGCGGCCGCAACGCGGACCCTGCTTCGGGATCGCGTGCTGCCCTACTGGTACGATACCGGGGTGGACTGGGCGCGCGGAGGATATGTCCTGTGTGACGACGCCGTGAAGGGCCGGTGCACCCCCGACGAGAAGCAGTTGGTGACTCAGGCTCGCATGGTCTGGGGGTTCTCCCATGCCCGGCGGCACGGACTGGACGGGGGAGCCCGGGATTATCTGACGGCCGCCGCGCAGGGGGTGAAATTCCTCCAGGAGAAAATGCGCGACCCGGAAAACGGAGGCTACTACTGGTCGGTGGCGCTCGACGGAGCGCCCAAGGACACCCGGAAGCGATTATACGGGGAGGCCTTTGTCATCTACGCATTGGTCGAATACCACCGCGTCAGTGGGGATTCGGTGGCGTTGTCAGCGGCCATGGATCTTTTCCGGGTGATTCAATCCCGCGCCCATGATGCCTCCCACCGCGGCTGGACGGAGCATTTTGAGCGGAATTGGGCGCCGCTGCCCCTCCGGCATCCGGATGCCATCGTCGAGGTCGCCGGCCTCAAGAGCGCCAACACCCATCTGCACCTGATGGAGGCATTGACGGAACTGTACCGGGAGACCCGGGACCCCGCCGTGCGAAGCGCCCTGGAGGAGGCGCTGGAACTGAACCAGCGCTACTTTTATCCGCTCGAGGCCAGCCGTGCGGCGTTTCATTTTCGCCCGGACTGGACCGTGGTGACCGAGCCGGGCAGCACGGGATTGAGCTATGGCCACAACGTCGAATTTGCCTGGCTGATGATTGAGGCGGAACGAGTCCTTGGGCGAAGTCCCTCCTGGTCGCACTTTCACAATCATCTGGAACACGCCCTGCGATATGGGACGGATGCCGTCCGCGGGGGCACCTACAACCGGGGCATGACGGATCAACCGGCGACGGACACCAACAAGGTCTGGTGGGTCCAGGCCGAGATGTTTCCGGCGCTGACCTACGGACTTCAGAATCGTCCGGGCGCCGCCGCCTACTCCGACGCCCTGGCGAAACTCATCCTGTGGTGCCAATCGAAGCAGACGGATCCCAAGAGCGGCATCTGGATGGACACGGTCTCCGCGGAAGGGGCGCCCAAGGCGACGGGCCTGGCCCACAATTGGAAGGCCAACTATCACGATGTCCGGGGGCTGATGATCTTTTGCGACGCCTACGGACCGGTTGGACGGAAATGAGCGTCCCCCTCGTTTGGAATTCTAAAACCGGGGCTTTCCCTCTTCACTGCGCCCCGTGCTGACACCCAGGAACTGGCGAGTGGAGTCCGTGGCCCGGTTGCTCCTCGCCCTGACCACGTCCTGGCTGGTGGCGGGTTCGCTGGCGGTGGGATTGTCGGCGGCGTGGAAGGAGCGCGGCGGACAATTCCCCCCGGTGGCCATGTTGGCGATCACAGGATTGGGTTTTCACGGAGTCGGACTCGTGCTCGTCGGGCGCTTCCTGCGCTGGGAGAAGCGCACGTGGCAGGAGGCGTTCGGCCTCGGCCGGGGAACCGGGTCCGCCCTTCGACTCTCCTTCGGACTCACCTGCCTGGCGGGTCCTGCGGTGTACGGACTCCATCAAGTGTCCGCCCTGTTGCTGGAGCGTTTGGGGTGGCCTCCTTCCCCTCAGGATTCGGTGGAATTGTTGATCCGTTCCGATTGGACGGTCCGACTGGTGATCGCCCTCTTCGCCGTCGTGTTGGCGCCGGTTGTGGAGGAACTCGTCTTCCGGGGAATCCTGTTTCCGGCGCTTCGGGATGCGGGCTGGCCCCGCGCCGCAATGGCGGTGGCTTCCCTGGGGTTCGGCCTCATCCACGGCAATGCGGCTGCCTTCCTGCCGCTGTCCGCATTGGGTGGATTCCTCGCCTGGCTCTACCTGCGGACGGGAAACCTTTGGGCGCCGATCCTGGCGCACTTCCTCTTCAATCTCGTCCCGTTCGTCCTGATTGCGGCCGGGGTGAACTTCGGCCGCTGAAGCGTTCTCTGTTCGAGCGTGGGCCGGGACTGGGCGTCAGGGATCGCGCGCGCAACGGGACAGGCAGGAGGCGGGGTCCCATGCAGGCATAGGCGGTGTGGAACCGGGTTCCGCGCGCCCGGGATCCCAGAAAGGCATCCCGTCCTACGAGGCAGCCCGACGCCCATTCCGAAAAGGCCGGCAGGAGCAGCGTGTCATTGGACAGCAGGTGGCAGGGAACGCGGACCCGGGTGAGCATGCCGTCTCCGAGTTCCATCGCTGGATGTTCATGTCCGAGGACGGTGAACGGTGCGTCGCCCGCCAAGGCGAATTTGCCTGAGGGCTCGTGAGAATCATCCCCGTGGCAAAGATGGAAGCCTCCCACCGGAAGGGTTCCAACGATTCGAATCGGCAGGCGCCACTCGTTGACCAGCGTGCCCAGTCCGCGGTCATGGTTGCCGGCGCACAGGACCAATTCCCGTTCCGTCAAGGAGGCGCAAAATTCCTCCAACACCGGACGCAAGGCGTCGAGCGCCACGGCGCGGTGGATGAGATCCCCGAGAATGGCAACGGTGCGCGGCTGATAGTCCGCGCAGAGTTCCGCGAGTCGGGTTGCGGTGGTGTCGGGAGTTTCGACGGGGAGGAGGAGTCCCCGCGAGCGCTGGGCCCAGGCGTATCCGAGATGCAGGTCCGCGACCGCGAGCACGGAGGCGGATTCGAGAAACGCGGCTCGTCGTGCGTCGAGGGTCCATCCGCATTCCAGCCGGATCCGCTGGGGCTTGGGCGTCCGTGGTGCGGACTTATCCTCCAAGTTCGGTGATCCGGTCGCAGACATGGGCGGCAAAGGGCAGGGAACAGGTCCACGCCGGGCTGACCGCGTTCAGGACATGCATCGAGCGGGCGTCGCCCTCGAGGACGAAGTCCATTTCGAGCTTCCGTGTGCGCAGGTGGATGAGTTGGGCGCGGATTCCGGGTCGGCCCCAGTCGCGGTAATCCTCGGTGCGGACCCCCGTGGCCAATTCCCCGGCGAGCGACACCAGATGGGGGCGGGAGTACTTGCGGAGTTCCTCGACGGCGAGACGCCGGAAGTCGAATCCCGCGGAGAAGAACAACCCGAGGTCGCGCCAGGCGATTTCGACAAACTCCGCCGGGTCGAAGCGGTCCACGCCGGTGTACTGCTCGCGCCAGAAGGCGGGAATGGCGGTCGGGCCGATCTTGGCATGGCCATCCACCGTCACGGTGAAATGGACTCCAAGAAACGGATTCCGGAGGTCGGGAACGGGATAGATGTTGGTCCGGAATCCCGGGCCGGATTCCGAGCTGTAGAGGTAGAGGCCCTTGAAGGGGAGGATCCGGTAGTCCTGGGAGAATCCGAAATCGAGTGCGACGCGGTCGGCGTAGAGTCCCGCGCAGTTGACGACATAGCCCGCGTCCACCAGTCCGGCGGCGGAGTGGATCGTATCTCCGACGCGTCCAAGGTAGGCGGCGCCGGCCAGGACGCGGACACCCTCCCGACGGGCGTCGTCTCGCATCGCGGCGATGACCGCCGAGGGATCGGCGGTGGCGGTATCCGGCGACCAAAGGGCGCGTCCGCATGTCTTCACCCGGGGCTCAATGCGGCGGGCTTCCTCCGCGGAAACCGGCTGCAGGCGGACGCCGTTGCGCGTGCCCCGGCGGAGCAATTCATCCAGCTGCGGGTGGTCTGCTTCGGAACGCGCGACCACCAGTTTGCCGCACGGGTTCAGCGCCAGTCCGCGCGACGTGATGTAGTCGCGGAGGGCGCGGTTGCCGTCACGGCAGAAGCGCGCCTTCAGGGAGTCGGCGGAATAATAGAACCCCGCGTGCAGGACCCCGCTGTTGCGTCCACTGGCGTGCTGGCCGAGTTCCGGTTCCTTCTCGAGAAGGGTGACGGAGCGTCCGGGGTGGCGGCGCCGCAGTTCCCGGGCGACGCAGACACCGATGATGCCCCCGCCGATGACGAGGTAGTCGGTGGAGGGAAGGCGGGACATGGCGGTCGGTCAGGCAGTGCAGATCTTCCGGTCCAACCCCGGGATCACCATTTCTTCCAGGGGGCCTCCCCCTTCTGCCACATGCGCTCGAGGAGTTGCTGTTCCCGGTAGGTATCCATGCACTGCCAGAATCCGTCGTGGGCAAACGCCTTGAGCTGTCCCTCGCGGGCCAGTCGTTCCATGGGGCCGCGCTCGAAAATGCACTGGTCCCCGCCCTCGAGGTATTCCCCCACCCGGCGGTTAAGGACCATGAAGCCCCCGCTGATGTAGGCGGATTCTTGTTCGGGCTTTTCCCGGAAGGCGGTGATGGTCTTGCCGTCCATCGCCAGTTCGCCGAAGCGTCCGGTGGGTTTCACGGCAGTGACCGTGGCGATGGCTCCGTGGGACCGGTGGAACTCGACGGCGCCATTCAGATTCGCATCCGTGACGCCGTCGCCGTAGGTGAAGAGAAAGGTGTCGTCGTGAATGTGCGCCAGGGCGCGCCGGAGGCGGCCGCCGGTCTGGGTCTCCAGGCCGGTTTCGAGGAGCGTCACCGTCCAGTCCTCCTCATCATGCGTGCTGTGGTACTGGATCTTCGGCTGGCGTCCCAGCTTCAGGGTGACGTCCGAAGTGTTCCACAGGTAGTTGCGGAAGTATTCCTTGATGACCTCGCCCTTGTAGCCGAGGCACAGGATGAACTCCTTGTGACCGGCCGCGGCGTACAGCTTCATGATATGCCACAGGATGGGGCGGCCCCCGACGGGCACCATGGGCTTGGGACGGTATTCGGTCTCCTCACGCAGGCGCGTGCCCAGACCACCGCACAGGATGACGACTTTCATCAGCGAATGAGGGCGGGACTTTATCGGAAGCCGGAGGGCAGGCGAAGGAAAAGGGGAGCTCGCGTTCGTAGTCCAGGCTTCAGCCTGCTCCCGTGCATACCGCAGAGCGCCTGGCGTCGCGCCCCTCACCCACGTTCCCGGACAGCCTGAAGGCCGCACTACGAACGGGACGTCTTCACACCCCTTCGGACGGGCATCCGCTTGCCTTGCGGGGGCGGGGTTTCGCATGGTCTCCGGATGCGCATTCTTACCGGCATCCAGCCGAGTGGTGTCCTTCACCTGGGCAACTACTTCGGCGCGATGCTTCCAGCCATCGAACTCCAGCATCAGGGGGACGCGTACTATTTCATCGCGGACTACCACTCCATGACGTCGCTGACGGACCCGGTGCGGCGTCGCGAGTATTCCCGGGATGTCGCCCTCGACTTCCTCGCCTGCGGACTGGACCCCAAACGTTGTGTGTTCTGGAGGCAAAGCGATGTGCCGTCCGTGACGGAATTGGCGTGGATGCTGAGCACGGTAACCCCGATGGGTCTATTGGAACGGGCGACCAGCTACAAAGATAAGATGGCCAACCTGGCCGAGGGCGACATCGAGAAGGTCAACCACGGTCTCTTTGCGTACCCGGTTCTCATGGCGGCCGACATCCTCCTGTTTGACTCGAATGTGGTGCCCGTGGGGCGGGATCAGAAGCAGCACCTGGAAATGACCCGGGACATCGCGGGCAAGTTCAACACGCTCTATGGGGAGGTGTTCGTGATCCCGGAACCGCGCATTCGGGAGGCGGTCGCGGTCGTCCCCGGAACCGACGGCCGCAAGATGAGCAAGAGCTACGGCAATACGATTGAGATCTTCACCGACGAGAAATCGCTGAAGAAAAAGATCATGGCCATCAAGACGGACAGCCGCCTGCCGGCCGAACCCAAGCCGGATGCCGACCAGAACATCGCCATCCAGCTGCTGAAGCTCGTTGCGCCGGCGGACGTGGCGTCCGATTTGGAAAACCGCCTGCGGGCCGGAGGCACCGGGTACGGGGATGTGAAGAAGGCATTGCTGGAGCATTGCTGGACTTACTTTGGCGCCGCCCGGCAGCGTCGTGCGGAGTTGGCGGCTGATCCCGGTTACGTGGAGTCGGTGCTGGCCGACGGCGCCGCCCGGGCGGAGGCGGTGGCATCCCGGGTCATTGCGCGGGCCCGGGCGGCATGCGGATTGGGGAAATGATCCGACGCTGGGAGCGGGATACCGCATTCGTTTCCGGGGATTCCCATTGCCCCTGAACGGAGGACAGGTATGTCCGGGGTGTGCGCATGTGGTTTCTTCGCCTGATTGCCTGCCTGGTTCTCTGCGGATTCGTGAGCCGAGGCCAGTCGCTGGCGGAGCGTCTGGGCTATGGCCCCGGCGACCGGTTGCTGATCATCAATGGGGATGACACCGGGATGTGCCACACGGCGAACCTGGCGACGACGGAGGCGATGGAGAAAGGACTGCTCACCGGGGCGACGATCATGGTTCCGTGTCCTTGGTTCCCGGAGATCGTGGATTACGCGAAGGCGCATCCGGAGAAGGATTTTGGCATTCACCTCGTGCAGACCTCGGAGTGGATCCGTTATCGGTGGGGCTCCGTGGCGCCGAGGGATCAGGTTCCGGGGCTTTTGGATCCGGACGGCTACTTCTGGCACGAGACGCCGCAGGTGTACGCCAAGGCAACTCCGGCGGAGGCGTTGATCGAGGCGAGGGCGCAAATCCGGAAGGCACTCGCGGCGGGCATCGACGTCACCCACCTGGATTCCCACATGGGCGTGATGCAATATCTGCCTGCCTACCTGGAGGCCTATCTCCAGTTGGCGGCCGAGTTCGACCTGCCCGTGCGCATGGCGTCCCAGGCGGATATGGCGGCGGGCGGACAACCCGGCATGCGGGCACGGTTTGCGGCGAAGGGTATTCTCATCCCAGACGACTTCGTTTACGACGTAAAGTACGACGGTCCGGAAGGAGTGAAGGCGCAGTGGATGAAACGGCTCGCGGAGCTCAAGCCGGGTGTGACGGAAATCTTCATCCACGCCGGGCGTCCAACGGAGGAGCTGAAGGCGATCACCGGAAGCTGGGCCGTGCGGTCCGCGGAGTTCGATACGTTCACGACCGATCCCGAGATCCGAGCGCTGCTGGAGCGGCAGGGAATTCGTCGCGTCGGCTATCGCGCCATCCGCGATCTCCAACGAAAACTGCGGACCAGCAGCGGGAAATGAGTTCCGGGAAGGGGTTTTGATGCCCCGAGGGCGGCTACTTTTTCCCCAGATTGGAGAGATAGGTCGCGAGGTCCCGGACTTCCTCCCGCGACAGCGTATCGAGAAGTCCGGCCGGCATCAGGGAGCCGATCTGCCGACGTTCCGCCACCTGCCTCGTGGCGAGGCGGACGACCTGGCCGGTAAGGTGATCGAGAATGGCCACCTCTTCGGGAGTCTCGCCGCGCAGGTATCCCTGGTAGGCTTCGCCATCCCGGGTGGTGATCTCGAAGGCGACGAAGCCCTCCTTGACCTCCTTTTGTGGCTCCAGCATCGCGCCGAGAACAAACTCCACAGTCTGCGAGGTTCCCAGCGCGCTCAGGTTGGGGCCAATCTTTCCGGGCGTACCGTCCACGCTATGGCATTGGGCACATCCAAGCTGCGGAGAAAGAAAGAGCGACGCTCCCCGCGTTGGATTTCCGGATTCCCGGACCTCGCGGGCCAGCACGGGAATGTCCGCGGGGGAAACCGTGCGCGTCGGCGCCATGCCCGAAGAGGCCCGGGTGAAGATGGCGGCGAGTTCGGCGTCACGGCGTCCGGACGCGGCCAGGAGTTGGAGGGCCACCCGCGCGGCTTCGGGGGAGGGAGGTGTGGCCCCCAACGCGGCGATGAGGTCGGGGATGGAATCCCGATGCTGGAGGAAAACCGGGAGCAGGGTGGGCGTGGTAGCGGCGCCTCCGGCTTCGGAGGACCACAACGTCGCCGCGGCCTTTGCCGCGGCCTTCGGATTTTTGCGCACGAGTCCTGCGGTGGCTGCAGCGCGGATCGGCACCGGATTGGGATCCGCGGCCAGTTCGATCAATCGTGCCTTTGCCGGATCGGAGTCGAATCCGGCCAGACCCTCGGTGGCTCCCAGTTGAGCCAGCGGATTCGAAGGATCCGAACTGCTGGCGAGGAGTTGGGGCAACACGGACTCGAGGTGCCAGGTACCGGCGAGTCGGAGTGCTGCGGCGCGGACGGCCGTATTCGTGGACGCCAGCAACGGACGGAGGGCCGCATCCAGGTCGCCGTCGGGCCGGATGCCGCGGTTTCGGGAAACGGTACCCAAACGGTTCAACCATTCCGCATGTCGGCTCGCATCGTACACCGGGCCGGCGCTGAAGGTCCTCAGCGCCAGAATCACCCCGAGGTCCTTGGGGTCGCCGGCGTCGGCAACCGTCTGCAACAATTCCTGTCGCGTCGCGTCTTCAAGGGCGACTTCGGAAATCCGGCGGAGACGTCCGGCGGCTCGGGACACGGTGTCGGCGCTGTGATCGGCACGGGTAAACGCGGTGAGGCGGTTGGCCTTGCCGCCGAAGGTCAGGGAACCGGACTCCAGAGCGGGGCGCCACCAGGGTTTGAGGGCCTGGACACACTGGACGAAGGCGTATTCCAGTGCGGAATCCATCGGGGAATCCGTTGCCATGGCGGCGACCTCCACAGCGTGGGCATCCGGGACATAACTGCATGCGACGACCGCTTCGAGACGGACCCTCGGATGCGGGTCCGCGACCAGGTGCTCCAACTGAGCGAGGCGGAATGCCTGTTCGGTCGACGACGGCGTTGCGGATGAGCGTTCCGCCCAATGCCCGAGAACACGGGCCGCGTAGGCGCGGGCCTCAAATGCTTTGGCGTCTGCGAGCGTCTGCAGGAGGTTGGTTTGGACCAGACCGTGGTCGGTCAGAACCCCGAGGATCTCGAAAAGGTGCGCTTCGGAAGCTCCGGTTCCGGCGCGGCTGAGCCACCGGGTGGTCGCGGCGGACACGTCGGCGGGAAGGCGTCCCGCCAGGACACGGTGCGCCATCTGCCGGGTCCAGCGGTCCGGGGATCCGAGATCCCCCACCAGTTCGTCGATGCCCCGCGTGCTCATCGGAATCGGAGCGCCCGGTCCGGGGCCCGACCGTTTCGGCGCGATGCGCCAGATGCGTCCGTGGGTTTTGTCCCGGGCCGGATCGCGGAAGCTGGCCTGGTAATGCCCGATGACCGGGTTCGCCCAGTCGCAGAGGTATAGTGCGCCGTCGGGACCGAAGCGGACGTCCACGATGCGGAAGGAGGTGTCCGAGGTTTCGATCAACGGGGCCAGGCGTTCGACCCGGAAGGTCGATCCGTCGTCGGTGACGCGAAACCGTTCGACGGTGTTCTGGAGGTACCCGCCGGCGACAAACTCCCCCTGCTGCGCGGCGGGCCAGATGCGATTCTCCACGACGTCGGCACCACCGAACTTCCGTCCCTGATTCCAAAGGGCCTTCTGCTCCAGGAAATGATCGGTGCGGATCATGGCCTGGGTGAGGTGATAGATGCCGTGCCCGTTGCCCGCGAAGACGAGGGGTTGTCCCCATCGGTCGAAGACGTTGCCGAAGGGATTGTGGGCTCCCATGGCGCCATCCCAGAACGCATCGAGGCGCTGCTGCCGCGGCCAGAATCTCCAGACGCCCGCCTGCCGGAGTTCCGCGATGCCCCACGGGGTTTCCACCCGGGAATTCGCATGCAATCCCTGGCTCATCAGGAGTTCGCCGCTGGGACCCCAGGTGAAGGAGTTGAGCGTCTGGTGTGCGTCGCCGGTGCCGAATCCGCTGAGCACCACCCGGCGTTCGTCCGCGCGCCCGTCTCCGTCGGTGTCCTTCAGGAAGAGGAGTTCGGTCGCGGCCCCGACATAAACCCCGCCGTCCCCGAGTTCGAGTCCGGTCGGGATCTGGAGTCCGTCGGCAAAGACGGTGGATCGGTCGGCACGGCCGTCGTGATCGCGATCCTCCAGCATGACGATCCGGTCGTTCGCCGGCTCCCCGGGCACGATCTGGGGATAGGTGACGCTGCCAGCCACCCAGAGGCGTCCGTCGGGGTCGAATCGGATCTGGATCGGTTTGACGATGCCGTTGGTTTCGGACGCGAAGAGGCTGACCTCGTATCCGTCGAGGACCTTGAACGCGGCGAGCTGCTGGGCTGGATCCGGCACCGGAGCGGCCACTGCCGCGACCGCCTTCAGCAGGATGCCGACGCCCAGAATGGAGGTCAGGGCTCGGAGGGAAGGATGGAAACGGAGCGGGTTCATCGAACCTCCTTGTGGGCGGTGTCTGCGGTTTTCCAGATCTGTTCGTCCGCCTGTTGGATCAGCGGAACAAACTGTTCCATCTCCGCGGGGAACCAGCGGATGTTTCGGTCGCGGTGATCGCGACTGCTGGGTTGCTCGGTCCGGTCTCCGGCGAGGAAGGCCCAGTTCATGGGGCGCGTGTAGTCGAACCAAAGACGATTACGGACGACGACGGCCTGACGAACCGCTTCCAAGTCGGGAACGATGAACCGTCCCCGGGAATCGGTTTCGGATCGGGAGCGGACTACGGGCCCGACGAGTCCTTCAGCCACCGCCCGCCCGACATGGGCATCCCCGACATCCGGCGAGGCGCCGGGTTGAAGGTCGAGGAAGGGGATGTTTCTCCGGGAAGCCAGGGTTCGAATGCCGGCGGCGTAGTTTGAAATCGCGGCGAGTCGATCAGGGGAGGATGGGACACTGGAGGGCGGAACCGGGGCCACCAGGATTTGACGGGGGGTCACGGCGTTCACCTCGTCGAGCAGGAGCGCGTAGGCCTCCAGGAAGCGGGGGAGTTCCTTGGGGCCGGCGAGGGATTCCATTTCGCCGAACTGGACGAGCACCACCGTGGCACCGGCCGAGCGCAGTTGTTGGGTCAGCGGGGGATAATTGAGTTCGCGCGGACGGGAGAAGACCGTGTCGCCTTCCCACGCGAGTCCGCGCCAGCGCAGTTGATCTGCGGGCCGGGCCGCGGCCACCAGCGATTCGGCATAGCCACCCTTTTCCAGAGCGACCATCCGGGTGCCTCCCAGAACCGCGACCACGTCGTGGGGTTGGAGGAGGGGGCGGTCCTGTCCAGCGGCGGCGGACAGTTCCATCGAAAGCAGCAGCATGCCGCAGAAAATGCGAACCGGTTTCATCGGAGAGCCGGGCGGAGTGTGCCCACGAGGGTTGGAAGGGCCAAGCCAGTTCGGAAACGGGTCAGACCGGCTGCGTGCGGTGGTCAGTCGCGCCACTGCGGAACAAATCCGTGCTAGGGAGCAACCCCTGGAAATGGATACGGTCCGTTCATTCGTTCCCAGAGCCAGAGAAAATCCGGATTATTCGGCGTACTGCGGGACCACTCGAAGAACTCCGTGTTGTTGCGAATCACCGGCGAAGTCCTCGGATCCCGCCATTTGTGCAACTCGGCATGCCCGTCGGCAAAGGTCATGGCGCCGACGCGGCCGTGACGCGCGGCCGGCACTCCCTCCCACAGCCCACGGGGTCCTCCGTGCCAGATGACCCGGAAGACGCCCAGATTGATCGTCGATTCATGCTCGTCGATGAACACGAAGATCTGCGACGGCGACGTCCGGTTGAAATCCGCGGACCGCAGAAACGCCGTGGGTGAGTAGCTCCATTCCTCGGATTCCGGAATCTCGGAATTCCCGCTGTGCCCCACGCCATCCCCCAGCACGATGTATTGATTCATCGAATAGCTGCGAACCCGACTTGGCCCGCGGCGTCCGTAGATATCCATTGTGCTGCGGTCCGCGGGGCAATGAAAGACACCGGCCGTCTTCAGGTAGGGTCCCAAGTGTCCGGGCCCTGGAGCCAGCAGCAAACTGCTGTTGGTGCGGGCGCCGACGCGGTCGTCCCAGGGGCTCATGTAACCGTTCACCCATCGGGCGCCATTCGGAAACACCGCATCCGTTTCCGAAGGAGAAAGCCAGTCGTTGTGGTCCGGAGCGTAGAGCATCCAGGCCAACTGGAGTTGACGAAGATTGTTCAGGCAGGCGATGGCCTGCGCCCGATCCCGGGCTTTCTGCAGGGTGGGCAGCAGGAGCCCGGCGAGAATGGCAATGATGGCGATCACCACCAGAAGCTCGATCAGGGTGAATCCCGGCACCCCGCTCCGGACGGCGACCGAACGGGACGTCCCGACGCGACTCCGTCCTGATCGATTCCGTCCCGAACTCATGGATACTCCCGGTCACTCCGGTCGTCGCAACCGGAAGAACCGGTCGGCATCCTCCGGCGGAAGGTCGGCGGAGGTGCCCCCGGCGGGATAAGGCTCCCAAACAACCAGAGGCGACAGGCTGCGGGTGCTTTCCAGAATCCAACTGGATGTCCCCGGGGGCCAGTACAGGCGGACACCAGCGCTCTCAGGGAGAATCTCCGACGCAACGGGAATCGCCGGGGGAAACCCCGCCCGGATCGGTGCGTTAGGAACGGGATTCCAATCGAAACCACCCACCGTGAACAGGGTCTCCGGCTTGGAGTCCGGCCGAACAAATCGAACCCACGCAAAGTGAGGCCCATCCTCGGTTCGAATCCTCACACCGATAAGAACATCAGTTCTCAATCCAGCGCCGATTGGGGAATTTCCTCCTGCCTGAAAATAATACCAGATGTTGGCTGACGAATCCCATTGCGCTATAAATCCGCAAAGAGGAGCGACATTCTGTTCCGTATTCGGGTTCAAATAGGATGGGCTCGAACCAGAAATCTCTGCGCCTGATTCGAAAAACGAATCCTTCGTGGTCCTTCCCAAGAGGACCGATCCATCGGTAGGAATCACGCCCGCACTCCCGGTCGCCAAGTCACCAACCAGGGAATACGAATACTCGTAAACCAGATCAGTGTTGCCATCCCCAATAAAATCAAACACTGCAAGATTGGTGCTGACCTGCGGGGGATCAGAAGCCAGCAACGAAACGCTCGCCAAGAAGAATGCCACTACACCCATTGGATTCATGCAGTGTTTTGGAAACCTGAAAATCTGAGCGTTTAATCGGGGGATGGCGCGTGGGTTTACGCGACTTTCGGGAAACATGGTAGGAAGTTGTCCGCCTTCCCGCAGAGTTTCAATTCGATTCCTTCCAGTGAGAGGCTTCTTTCGAATGGGTGCTGGTCTTGTGGGGTTGACCCACATGCGTCGAGGCATCGTTGAATCTTGAATCTAAGGAGACTCGGCCGGCAGGTACTTCGCCTCGGCTCGCCATCGCTCCGTGGCAGGCTGGTTGCAATCGAATCGTCTCGGAACTCATGGATACCTCCGCTCACTCCGGTCGTCGCAACCGGAAAAAGCGGTCGGCATCCTCCGGCGGAACGTCGGCGTAGGTGCCGCCGGCGGGATAAGGCTCCCAAACAACCGGAGGCGACAGGCTGCGGGTACTCTCCAGAATCCAACTGGATGTCCCCGGGGGCCAGGACAGGCGGACACCGGCGCTCTCAGGGAGAATCTCCGACGCAACGGGAATCTCCGGGGAAACCCCGCCCGGATCGGTGCGTCAGGAACGGGATTCCAATCAAAACCACCCACCGTGAACAACGTCTCCGGCTTGGAGTCCGGCCGAACAAATCGAACCCACGCAAAGTGAACTTCAGTGTCTGCATGCGAATTCGGGCGCCCACAATAACGTCGGTCCTCAGGCCAGCGCCGATCGGAACATTTCCACCCCCAAGAAAATAATGCCAAATCAGAGCATCTGGATCCCATTGGGCAATAAACGCAGTCAACGGGAGTGCGTTCTGGCCCGACTTTGGATTCAAATAGGGTTGATTGGATCCTGAAACCTCGGTCCCTCGTTCAAAAAACGGATCCTTTGCTGTCCCTTCCAAGATCACCGTATCGTCAGCAGGTAATACGCCTCCTCCCCCACTCGCTATATCACCCACGAGAGAATATGAGTATCTGTAAATTAGGTCAGAGTTTCCGTCTCCAGTAAAATTAAACACTGCAAGATTGGTGCTCACCTGCGGGGGATCAGAGGCCAGCAACGAAACGCTCGCCAAGAAGAATGCCACTACACCCATTGGATTCATGCAGTGTTTTGGAAACCTGAAAGCCTGAGCGTTTAATCGGGGCATGGCGCCTGGGTTTACGCGACTTTCGGCAAACATGGTAGGAAGTTGTCCGCCTTCCCGCAGAGTTTCAATTCGATTCCTTCCAGTGAGAGACTTCTTTCGATGGGTGCTGGTCTTGTGGGGTTGACCCACATGCGTCGAGGCATCTTGAATCTAAGGAGACTCGGCCGGCAGTTACTTCGCCTCGGCTCGCCATCGCTCCGTGGCGCTTTGGTCGCAATCGAATCGTCCCGAAACTCAAGGATACCTCTGCTCACTCCGGTCGTCGCAACCGGAAAAAGCGGTCGGCATCCTCCGGCGGAACGTCGGCGTCAACAAGGCAACTGAGACTGCATACCTCACACAACAACCGAAGACTCTAGTTCTCATTTCCTTTCCCTCCGTTTAATTAAAATAAACACCGAGAGCAGTAGCCCGCCGCAGAAGATGCGAACCGGTTTCATCGGAGAGCCGGGCGCAGTGTGCCCACGAACAAGGGAAGCGCGAGCCTGGAAACAAAACGGCGGGCGGGCCAAACCACAGCCCGTCCGCCTTGCAAGGGGTGTTGTTGTTGACTCAGGGCATCAGTCGGAAATACCGGGTCTGACCACTCGTCGGAACAACGACGGAGTTTCCGGAAACGCCGGGAACGGTCTGCCAGTCGGGCTGGGCCAGGGATCCGCTTCCCTTCAAGGTGAGTCCGGTGGTGTCTCCGGTCCAAGTGAGCCGCAGGCCTTCGGACGTGACCGCCGCGGAGATCGCGGGAGCTTCGGGGGCGATGGAGTACAATCCGAAGTCGTCGACACCCCAGTACCAACTGTCGGTCCCCGCATAGGTGAAGCGGAGGCGCACGGTCTTCGCGCCGTCGGCTTTGGGTAGACGGTATTTCTCGATGCGTTTGGATTCCTTTGAGTTGTCGTCCACACGACCCTGAATGAACGGTGCCAGCGACGCATTGATCGGGGCTCCGATAAAGGCGCCATAGGTTCCGCCTACGTCATTTCCTGCATCGTCGGAGTAAACGGCGATGTCATTGGCCGACGTGGTCAGCGTGGCCTCAGCGTCCACGTCGCCCGCTTCGGTCCGGATGATGTCTCCCGCGTTGATCAAGTACGCGACGGGCAGCCAATTGGCGCCGCCATCCACCGAATACTCCAGAGCCCCAATGCTGTCCTGATTCTGTTCGTAGAGACTCTTGAAGACCACGTACACCGAATCCTTCCCGGTGAGATTGTAGTCGGGGGTTGTGATGGACAGGACCTGGCTGCGTCCGTTGCGGTATCCGGAGTCGCCGAAGAGCATCCGACCCGACGCCAGCGGTCCGTCAACCTCGGCTCCGTTGAGGACATTGTTTCGGTTCGGCGTGAGCACGCGCTGGTAATCGGTTCCCCAGTCCGCCGGATTTTCCGGATTGCTGTACGTTACAAAGGATCCCGTGAAGCGGTTCACATCCAATACGACCCAGTTGGCAAACGAGGCGGAGTCCAGATTCCCGAGATCGAGATCGGGGTTCTGAACCTCGGTGTGACTGGTGAGGGTCCAGCCCGCGGGAACCTGGCCTTCGGGGGTGGAATCGAAGTTCTCGAAGTAGAGCGGCGCGGGGAGGACGATGTTTTCGTACTGGACCGTGGTGAAGGATCCCTTGGCGGAGATCGCGGTGGGTTTCGAAGCGTCGTCCGTGAAGCTGAGTTCGTAGGTGTGAGCGGAGAGGGGAAGGGAAATGCCGGCATTGGTGTAGCTGACGGTGACCAGTCCGTTGGCGGACGTGACGACTGGCTGAACCGACGCTCCGTCGAGCTTCAACCCGATGCTGGACAGCAGCACGGAACTGGTGCCGTTGGTGATCGTGGCGTTGAACCGGATCCGCGGTTCGACGCCCGTCGCTCCGTCCGCCGGGCGGATCGAGAGGAGGCGGGGCAGATTGCTCGAGGGCGCGCCAATCGTGAACGCCTCGCTGGCCAGCACGTCGTAGCCGTCGTTTCGCAGGAAGAAGGCGACGTACCGGCCCGGGGTGGTGAGGCCACCGGAGAACTTGACCGATCCGTCGGTCAGGGCGACCGCGCCGTTTTGGGTTCCATCCACGTAGAGGTAGCGCGTCGAGGAGATTCCGGAAGTCCCGGGTACTTCGTTTTCCTTGTAAAGACCGATCCAATCGAGGGCGTTGCCTGGGCCTGATGCAAACGTCACCGTGATGTCTTCATCCGTTGTGTAGAGGCGTTTCGCGACGTGCACCGTCGGGGTGCCGGCCTCCACGACCTGGAAGGTGGTTTCCGCCGCGATGGTGTAGCCGTCATTGAGGAGCAGGTAGGCCTTCCAGGTTCCCGCGAAGCTGAGTCCTCCGGGAAATGGGATCACGCCTTCCGTAAGTCCCGTTGACCCCGCCCGGGTTCCGTCCACGTAGAACCACAGGGTCGACGTGGTTCCCTGGGCTCCCGGGACCGCGTCCGCGGGATAAATGCCGATCCAATCGAGGGGACGGCCCGGACCACCGGAGAATGCGATGGAGATGTCCTCCCCGATGGCGTAGCTATCGTGATTCGCCACCACGCTTGCGGTTTGTGCGGCGACGGCGAGCGGGAGGATGCCGATCAGCCCGGTCGCCCAGCGGAGGAGTCGGGAGAATGGAGACTGGAGGTTGGCTTTCATGGAATTGAGGTGAATTGAGAGGTGCCTGAAGAAAAATGTTCGGGGCTAAGGGGAACAGACCACCGGAATGGAGCCGTTCGCTCCGAGGGAGGTCCATTCGGAGACGATCCGTTCGCCTTCGGGGGAGGCGAGGGAGAACCAGTTGGTTTCACCGACACGGCGGACCAAGCGGAGGGACTGGGCGGCGGTCCGTCCGATTTCGGGAGCGGTTCCGGCCGCGCGGGCTGCATCGAGCTGGGATTTCAATTCGGGGGCGCAGGTTTCGAGGTAGGCGATGGTCCAGGAAGATTTATCCTCGGGCTTTCCCGTCGGCGAAACCACCACCGCGCGCACGCCGTCCTCGGCCGGGTCATTGATGCCGCGAATTGGAGGAACCAGTCCCCGTTCGGCAATGAAGAGTTTCTTTTCACTGAGGTCGTAGAAGAAGGCTTGTTCTGAAATTCCGTGGGTGTCGTGGAAGAACCGCCAAGCCAGGATTCCGGCAACTGCCAGCAGGGCGATGGCCAGGAGCGCCTTGGGGATGGAGGGTTTTCGGGCGGACATCCGGAGCGTGTTTCAATGCGGGTCCGCTTCGGCTGACCACCAGCATTCGTTGGTGTTGCAGGGAATCCGCCCGGCATAGAGCAGTTCGGCCCGACCGTCCGCAAAAGTGTAGTTGGATTTTCCGGCATGTCGCACGGAACCCTTGTCCCCCTGGGCGACGCGGTTGAATCCGGCGCTGTTGGCGTTGCCGATTTCCTTCCAGATCCACCAACGGTCCCGCGGCCAGACGCCGTTCACGTCGCTGTGTCCGTCTCCGAAGAGGATCAGGCGCGACGGCGATACGATCTGGGGCCAGCGGCAGAGATTGTTTTCGTATCCGGCGGGACGTCCAAAGGGAGGGCGCGCTCCCCCCGCATTCCAGTGCACATTGACGGCTCCGAGACCGCTCGGGATGTCGAGTTCCTTGTCCGCAAAGGTGCCCAGGAGGGCTTTGTTTCCGGCGCCCTGTTTCATGCCTGAAGGACGGCCGGACGCATACGATTCGACCTTCTCCGCGGGGCAGTCATAGACCGACGGCGTCTTTCCGACGTAGTTGAACAAGAAGGGGCGCCAGCAGGTTTCCCCGTTGGGAATCCGCGCCTGGATGGGCGGCAGTCCGTCGGCGTTGTCCCCGGAGTACATGTGGGTGGCCAGCGCCAGCTGCCGGAGATTGTTGAGACAGGCGATGCCCGTGGCCCGAGCCTTCGCCTTGCTCAAGGCGGGAAGGAGCATCGACGCCAGGACCGCAATAATGGCGATCACCACGAGCAGTTCGATGAGGGTGAAGGCCTTCCCTCGCAGCAAATGTCGCCGCCACGTCGGGGCAGGGCGGGGCATGAGGGACGCGGTGTGCATTCGGATGATGAGCGTGCAGAGCCTAGGGTCGTCGTGGATTCAGGCCATTGCCCGTTTGGGGGGGCGATGAGAACCCGATTGTCACCGGGGCGTGACCCGGCCGTTTCCGGTCCCCCAACCCGGAGTTCGAGGACCGTGTTGGCAGCTGTATGATTCCTCCCAATCGGTGCTTCCGGGGGCCCGGGTTTCGGGGGCGGCGTGGAATCGGATTGCTGTTTCGGGCCGGAACCCTTGAAAGTGTCCAAGCAGTGTCCAAGCCAATCGCAGAGGATCCCCAATCCGCGCCGGGCTACTGGCGGACGCGACTGTTTCGCAACAGCTACACCCGGGGCGGGCAGCGGCGCGAGGTCCAGGGTTGGCGGGTCAAGATTCAGATGCTGGGCCGCCGCAGGACCTACCGCCTGAGGTCATCGGCGCGGGAGGCAGCGGCGCGCGAAGCCGTGGCGTTGTTTCGATCCCTCCGGGGCGGGCGCGAGGTGGCGGTGGCTTTGAAAGATGCAGGAAATGGAGTGGAGGACAACCTGGCACGGGGTGCCACTCACCCGGGGCGGCCGGGAATCCAAAGGCTCCGGTTGGTCCGGCGGCCGTACGTCCCGGTTTCCTCAGGAAGTGGTGTTTGGTCAGTCTGGCTGGAGCGGGAGGGGCAGGGTCACTATTTCCCGCTGGGAACGGAGGATATCGAGGAGGCGGAACGCCGTGCCCGGCGTCTGCAACTCCAGTTGGCGCAGGAGGGGATGGAACTGCTCACCCGGCGTCATCCCCGGGAAGCCACGGTGGCCATTCGATGGTGCGCCGATCCCATCATGTGGAGTTACTTTTCCCTGCACACGGCGCCGGGAAAGCCGGTGACCGTGACCCGGCGAAGGGCTGAATTGTTGTCCCTGGCGGTTGTCGAGCCCGACGACGGTTTTGGGGCGGCGTTGGTCTCCTGTCTGAATTCGCAACCCGGGTGCCGCGTTGTCGGAGCGTGGGGACGGGCGAGCGAGGCGCTCGGAATCGTGGCGCGACTAAAGCCGGATTTGATCCTGGTCAACCAGACGTTGGACGGCATCCCGGGAGCGGATTTCGTCACGCGCCTGTGTCAGCTCGAACCAGGAATTGCGACGCTCGCGTATTCCGTCTGCGCGGATAGTGACGAGTTGTTCAAGTCCACTCCCGGCGGTGCCGTCGGTTATCTGTTGCGGCGCACGCCTCCGGACCGGGTGTTGGAACCCTTGGAAGGGCCTCCGTTCTCGGGGCGACCGGACTCGACGGCGATGGCGGTGAGAGTTCGGCGATATTTTCAGCAGTTGGTGGGGGCGCCGGTTCTGTCAGGTGGGTCCGTGACGCTGTCGCGGTTAACGCCGCGGGAGTTGGAGATTCTGGCCCTGATGTCCAAGGGATTCCTCGACAAGGAAATTGCCCGCGATCTCCGGATCAGTGTCTGGACGGTTCATGGGCACGCGAAGAAGATCTATGAGAAGTTGGGCGTTCACTCCCGGACTGAGGCGGTGGTGAGGTATTTGCAGAAGTGAAAGGGGGTCAGTGGTCAGTGGTCAGTCGGGATTCGTCATTGGAGGGGCGTCGTCAGTTGTTGGCGCCAGGGCGCTGTTCGCCATCGGATTTTCGCCCACCCAGTGACCAGTGACCAGTGACCAGTGACCAGTGACCAGTGACCAGTGACCAGTGACCAGTGACTGCGGTCCAGGTTCAATACATGGGTGACAGTGGAGGTTCAGAACATGGGTGACACAGTGACCATGGAAGAGAGGGCAGCGAAGCTGCCCGCATGCCTTGGCAGGAGACCCGAGCGATGGACCAACGGATCGAGTTTGTGATGAAGGCGCTGAACCACCCGAACTTTGGAGAGCTGTGCCGGGAGTACGGGATTAGCCGGAAGACCGGGTACAAGTGGCGTGAACGGTTTGTGGAGCACGGACTGGGTGGGCTTGGGGAGCAGAGCCGGCGACCGCATGGGCATGCGCACCAGCTGTGCGAGGACGTGGTATGCGAGTTGGTACGGCTGAAGCGGGGGCATCCACACTGGGGGCCGCGCAAGATCCGGGAGCTGTACCAGCGGCTGCACCGCGGGGCGGAGGTTCCGAGCGAGAGCAGCTTCAAGCGAGTGCTGGAGAAGGCCGGGCTCACAGAGCCTCGCCGAACCCAGGTGGCGCGGGCCGGGGCCGGCTGGCCCAGGGGCTCCGGGCGGAGGCGCCGAACGAGGTCTGGAGCGTGGATTTCAAGGGGTGGTGGCGGGACCGGAGCGGGGCGCGGGTCGAGCCGCTGAGCGTGCGGGACGAGCACAGCCGGATGATTTTGGAGCTAAGAGCGGTTCCGGACGCGCGGACGGAGACGGTGCGAGGCCCGCTTCGAGGAGTTGTTCCGACGGCACGGGCTGCCCGGGGCGATCCGGAGCGACAACGGGCCGCCTTTTGCCAGCGCCCAGGGGCTGTTGGGACTGAGCCGGCTCTCGGTGTGGTGGCTGGCCCTGGGGATCCAGCTGGAGCGGAGCCGACCGGGGTGTCCGCAGGACAACAGGGCGCACGAGCGGATGCACCTGGACGTGAGACGGGAACTGCAGGCGGGCCGGATTGGGGACAGCGAGGCGGCCTTCGAGCAATGGCGGCAGGAGTTCAACACAGAGCGTCCCCACGAAGCGTTGGGGATGAAGACGCCAGCGGAGGTTTACAGGCCCTCACCCCGGAGCTTCGAAGGGACTCCGGAGGCTCTGGACTACGAGGGACGAGAGATCCGGCGCGTGCTGGCGCACGGGAAGATCAGCTTTCATGGTCACGGGATCTACATCAGCGGAGCACTGGCGGGATGGGACGTGGGGCTGGGCGATCAGCACGGGGAACGGATCGAGTTGTGGTTCGCCCACCTGCTGCTGGGCCACCTGAACGCGGAAACGATGAGCTTTGAGCCGTTGCGGGCTGGCGGGAGTTCCGGCCCCGGGGTGGCTTCCGCTTCGCTCCAGCCGACCCCGGGGCCTTCACTCCCGCCAGTCTCATCCCCCTTTAAACCAACCCCCAACCTGTACCCCCCACCCCCAAAAGTGTTACCTATGTTCTGAACCAAAAGTGTTACCGATGTATTGACTGGGCCTGCGCCCCGCCACTGACTACTGACCACCGACCACTGACTACTTTCTCCCCCCTTCCCCCTGAAACCGGTGATTGAGGGTGCGGGGAGGCGCGGTAGCATCCGGGCATGGCGATGGCGAATGCACCGGTAGCCGGGGGATCCACGGGAACCACGCGGGTGGCGGATGCCGGCCTCCCCGCGAGGACGCCGGGTTGGACGCTTCCCCAGGCGTATTTCAACGACGCGGAAATCTACCGGCGGGATTTGGAGCGGGTCTGGAAGACCGGGTGGCTTTTCGCCGGACACACGTGTGAAATTCCCTCCACCGGCGATTATTTCCTGGTGGAACTTGATACGGAGTCGGTGATCGTGATCCGGGGGGACCGGGGCAGCCTGCATGCCCTTCACAATGTTTGCCGTCACCGTGGTTCGATCCTGTGCGCGGATCCCTGCGGGCATGTGTCCAAGCTCGTGTGCCCGTATCACCAGTGGGCGTACGATTACGACGGGCGCCTGCTGGCATGGCGCGGCATGCAGCCCGATCTGGATAAATCCGACTTCCCGCTGGCGCGCGTGGCCCTCCGCGAGGTCGGGGGGCTGATCTTTATCAACCTGTCCCGGGAACCGTCCTCGTTTGACGCTGCGGAGGCGTGCTTTGGTCCGCTGGCAAAGCCGCAGGGATTCGACCGCGCGCGGGTTGCCAAGGTGGCGGACTACCTGGTGAAGGCGAATTGGAAGGTGGTCTGGGAGAACAATCGCGAGTGCTACCACTGCAACGTCAACCACCCGCAGTACATCAAGGCGAACTTCGACCATTACAATTCCGACGACACGACGCCCCGCATCCGGGAGGACATCGATGCGGTGGTGGCGCGAAGCGAAGCCCGCTGGGCGAAGGATGGATTGGCGCCCTCCCATACCGATACGGGCATGACACGGTTTCCAGATGCGGCCCGGGGCATCTGGTTCAGTGCCAATCGGACGCCCTTGGTGGAGGGGTGGGTGAGTGAAACCATGGACGGCAGGCAGGTGGCCCCGCTCATGGGAGATTATCCGGATGCCGATGTTGGGACCCTTCGCATGCGGGCGCTGCCGAATTTCTGGAATCACTCCAGTTGCGACCACGGGGTCAGCACCCGACTTCTTCCGATGGGACCGCAACTCACCGCAATCCGGGTCTGGTGGCTGGTGGCGGGTACCGCGGTGGAGGGACGTGACTACGATCTGGAGAAGGTCATGCCCTTCTGGCAGCTCACGAGCGAACAGGACTGGCTCATCTGCGAGCGTCAGCAGAAGGGAATCAATTCCAGCGCGTATCGCCCCGGCCCGTACTCCACGTTTAAGGAGTACAACGTGGAGGGATTCGTCCAGTGGTACCTGGACATGATCCGTTGAGTGGACGCTGCCTTTTCCTCGATCTTCCATGTCCTCACTTCCCAATTCCGAATTCATCATTGTGGGCGGCGGCGCCGTCGGTGTCGGTTGCGCCTATGCCCTGGCCAAGGCGGGCAGGACCGACGTCCTCGTCTTGGAGCGGGCGGACGAGGTCGGGTCCGTGACCACGTCGCAGGGGGCGGGTTTGTGTGGGCAGGTCCGGGACTCTGCTGATCGGATCCGGCTGGCCATGCACTCGGTGGCGACCTTCCGGGAGTTGCAGGCGTCGGCGGTGAAGCCCGACTGGAATGAAGTGGGATCCATCCGCGTGGCGCTGAGCGCGCGCCGGACCGAGGAATTTCAGCGTCTGAAGGCGGCGGCTGACGCGGCGGGACTCGACGCGGAGTTGATTGATCGCGCGGAGGCAAAGCGCCGTTGGCCCCTCATGGATTTTTCCACGGCGACCAGCGTGTTGTGGTGTCCGAGCGACGGCTACATGACGCCCCGGTGTGTGGCGGCGTCCTATCGCCACAATGCCGCACGGCTGGGGGTGAAGTTTGCGACGGCTACGGCGCTGGAGGAAATCCAACTCCGGAATGGACGGGTTTCCGGTGTCCGGACCAACCGGGGAACGGCGGAGTGCCGCTACCTGATCAATTCCGCGGGGGCCAACGCGTATCATGTGGCCCGCATGGCCGGGTTGGAGTTGCCGATTTTCCCGGTGCGTCACGAGTACTATGTGACCGTGCCGATGGCGGGGTTGACCGCGGATCTCCCCTGTTTCCGCATTCCCGAATTGACGCTCTATGGACGGGTCCGCGACGCCGGTCTTCTCCTCGGCGGATGGGAACCGAAATCGCTGAGCCAGGATCCCCAGAG
Source organism: Verrucomicrobiota bacterium (assembly GCA_046346705.1). GTDB lineage: Bacteria > Verrucomicrobiota > Verrucomicrobiia > Limisphaerales > UBA9464 > UBA9464. Next base: position 126,903 of record JAXMHR010000011.1, read on the forward strand.
TTATTCGCCGGACAATGAGCCGCCTCCCGTGGTCACCGACTGGCCCGTGCTGGATTCCTTTGAGACGTCGTTTCGGGCGTTGTTCCCCACGGCGGAACCCGCGCAGAAGAGCTGGGTGGGGAAGGGGTGGCCGACCTTCACGCCGGATGGACGGTTTCTCATTGGCGAAAGTTCCCGGGTTCCGGGATTCGTGATGGCCGGTGGGTGCAATGCGCACGGAATTTCAGGTTCGGGCGGCATTGGGAAACTGCTGGTGGAATCGCTGCTGGATCCAAATCCGGGCGAGTACGTCCGCAGTCTGAGTCCGGACCGTTTTACTAAACGTTCGATCAACTGGTCCGAAGCCCGCCGTCAGGCCGCGCACGTGTACGAGACATACTATGGAGTCTGAGCGGAGGGATGGTGGTCGGGTGCTTCCGGGTCGAAGGCAGGTGGACGCCTGAATCCTCGGCGCGCCCGACGTGCGATTACCGGTGTGGGTGGTGCCAGTTCTGGTTTCTGGAAGCCGCTGCGCGGGGCAAGGACTGGCCGGCAATCGCCAAGAGTTGGTTGGAGCCGATCCTCCAAATCCGTTGCCCTGTTCCTGCCGGCGGATGAAGGCAGCCCCAGTGGGGATTGTGTTTCAGGCTGCCGAAGCAGAATCAACAACCTCAGACCCATCCATTCCATGAACGTCGCCAGAATTCTTCCTTTCGTTTCGCTCTTCGGGCTCTCCGCTGCCTTGCCTTTCTCCAACCTGGCGGAATGTAATCTCGCCTTGGGAAAACCCGTGTCCTTGACCGGCTATTTTGGAGTCGGTAGCGGCTATTTCGGGGCCAATAATCCGCCCTATGTCGGAGTGCCGGATCTGCCTCCCGCCAAGATCGTCACCGACGGAATCATCCAGGGGAATTGGACCCAGGGGGTGTGGTGGGACGAGCAGTACAACGACCAGCACGGCCTGGGGACGCACAACTATGTCACGGTCGATTTGCAAGGGACGTTCCAGGTTCAGAAATTCGACCTCGCGGTGGATGAGAACGACCGCTACCTGCTGGAGGTTCGGGACGCCGGGGGGAATTGGACCGTGGCGTGGGATGTTCCCATCCTCGGCCACGAGCGCAGTCTTACCCTGGCCACGCCGATAGAAGCCACGGCGGTTCGCCTTTCCGGCTACACGCTTCCGAATGTCCCCGGGACGGACTACGCCTACAGCGTTTCCGAGATCAAGGTGTCCTGCGTGCCGGAGCCCTCGTCCTACGCCTTCGTGTTCGGCCTGGTTCTGCTCGGGGGAGGCGTCGTCCGGCGGTACGGCGTCCGGACCTCGCGGCGTCCGTTGAATTGAGGGACCCTTCCGCGCTGGCCGTCTGTTTTTCACCAGGACCCGAAGAACTGCCAGGGGTGGACGAGGGGTCTCCGACCCCTCGTGAAGCCTGAACCTGGTGAATGCAGGCCGGGCGTGCCCCTTCATTTTTTCGGGGGCAGCGGACTGAGCGGGATTGAGGGATTATTCTGTGCGAAATAGTTGAGGGACCATTCGGTCGGAAAGAGCGCCACGGGGTTCTTGTCGCCGTCATGGGCGATGCGGCTTCCGGTCGGCAGGGAAAGGGCGTCCAGGTCCTCTGGACCGAGGCTCGTCGGGAGCCAGCGCACGGCCTGAAACGGCGCCGACTCGCGGCGGGTCTCGGCATTGTACTCGGTTTCCAGCCGGTATTGGAGCACCTCAAACTGCAGCGGACCCACGGCGGCCAACAGGGGGACCCGACTGGCGGTGTCCTTGAGGTGGAACGCCTGGGCGACTCCCTCGAGGAGAAGTTGGTCGAGACCCTGTCGGAACTGCTTGTACTTTGCGGTATTGGGATTGTGGAAGTATTCGAAGACCTCCGGGGTGAACCGCGGGATCTCGTCGTAACAGATCGCCGGATCGGTGGTGAGCGTGTCGCCAATCCCAAAGCCGTCATGTCCGACCAGGCCGATGATGTCTCCGGGGAACGCCTGATCGACGGTCTCGCGCTCGTTTCCGAACAGCTTGTGGGAGGAACTCAGGCGGACCTTGCGTCCGGACTGCACATGAGTGACGACCATGTCCCGCTCGAAACGGCCGCTGACCACCCGGACAAAGGCGATGCGGTCGCGATGCTTCGGATCCATGTTGGCCTGGATCTTGAAGATGAATCCGGAAAACGCGGGGTGTTCCGGGGTGATCAGCGGGGATTCGGAAACGCTCACAAATGATAATGGGGCACCGGGGCCTCGGTGGGCAGACGCCGGTGAGGAAGGAATACACGAAGGGCGCCTTCCGGCCGAGGTCTTTTGAGAGATCTGCGACGGGGGGCGGCGGGTCTATTTCAGGAAACTCCGGGCTTCGTTCACGACGCGTTCCCATTGGAAGGCGGGACCCGGATCCACCTTGTTGGTCTGGACGTGGTAGTGCCCAAGGATCCCCTGATAGTGGGCCAGGGTCGCTTCGGGAAGTGCGTGAGTCATCACGGAGCCGTCCGGTTCCCGGGGATAGTCGCAGGGGAGTTTTGGGAATACCCGGCACAGGGTGGCCGTCAGCCGGGCGAGGGCCCGGTACTGTTGCGGGGTGAAGTCGTACTGGATGAGTTCCTCGTCCTGGATCCGTCCGGTGACCGGTTCCGGACGCGCCGGATGTCCGACAAAATTCGGCGTCCGTATTTCCGGGTTTCCCGCCCATTCCGGGAAGACCAGCTTCATGCCGTCCCCGTCGGGGACATACCAGGATTCCAACGTGCGACGCTGGGCGATCGGAACCGCGCCGATGGCGGCAATTTCGATCCCGATGGCCCGCGTGTTGGATGAGGTCGCATGCCACGCGCGTTCCTTGAGGTCCAGCGTCTGGTAGAGGGTGCCGTCCACATCGAGCATGAAATGGACGCTCAATCCGCGCTGGTCATGGAGCACTTCGAAACAGCGTCGGCTGGATCCGCTGGCGTCGTAGTGGAGGACAAACTGGTCCACCACGCCCTGAAGCTCGGGCAATGACCAGCCGCCACCGCGGAGGTGTTCGAGTTGGTTCGTGGACAATCCGTCGCGCCGAAGTCCGTAGCGGTTCGGGGTTGCGAGGGACGGCTGTTCGAGGTGGGACTGATCCCAGCTGCTTCGGTCGTAGGGAGCGAAGCGGCGTTCCACCCGGTATCCGTCGTAGCCGCCGGGGTCGGTCCAAAGCACCACCGGTGTTCCGGTGTGGAAGAGCTGACCGGCGGCCATGATTTCGTCCCCGGTGCGGGGCAGTGGTTGCCCGGGATGCGGGGGGGAGGCGCATCCGGCGAGCCACGCGGCTGCCACGACTCCCCAGAGTGGGGACGACTTCCGGGGGCTTGGGCTCGAGTTTGTCGTTGGCACGGGACCATTCCGCGGGAGGTCCCGCGGGCCGTCAATCGTTCATCCACGCAACGCTGCGGACTGGCTGGGTCCGGGGGAGGTCGTCTAGACTGCGTCCCGATGAAACGGACATGGATGGTGGTGATCGGTCTGATGATTGGCGTGTCGGGCCGGGCAGAGATTCGAATGGACCGGGTGGAATACCGGGACGGTGCCGCGACGCTGGAGGGACTCGCCGTGTACGACGACGCGAAGTCGGGTCCGCGTCCGGGAGTGGTGGTGGTCCACCAATGGCGGGGACTTGGCGACTATGAGCGGAAGCGTGCGGAGATGCTGGCCCAGCTCGGCTATGTGGCTTTCTGTGCCGACATTTATGGCAAGGGAGTCCGGGCGCAGACCGTGGAGGAGGCGGGGAAGCTGGCGGGGCAGTACAAGGGTGACCGGGCATTGCTGCGGAGTCGGGTCCGAGCGGCCCTCGGTCAGTTGAAAGCGTTGCCGCAGTGCGATCCGGCTCGGACGGCGGCGTTGGGATACTGTTTCGGGGGGACGACCGTTCTGGAGCTGGCCCGCAGTGGTGCGGAAACGCTCGGGGTGGTCAGCTTCCATGGCGGTCTGGCAACGCCCACTCCGGCGGATGCGAAACAAAGCAAGGCACGGATCCTTGCCCTGCATGGTGCCGACGATCCGTTCGTTCCGGCGACCGAGGTGGCGGGATTTGAACAGGAGATGCGCGATGCCGGAGTGGACTGGCAGCTGGTCGCCTATGGCGGCGCGGTGCACAGCTTCACCGATTGGAATGCGACCGGTGCGATGAAGGGGGCGCAGTACAACGAGAAGGCGGACCGTCGCTCGTGGGAGGCGATGCGGGATTTTCTCGTGGAGATTTTCCGCTGATCCCCGCTGTCTGACGCATGGGCGGGCTTTCGGAACCCGGCAGTCGGGGCTTGATGGAGGCGGGGGGACCTGCGGATGGTGCGTGCCGCCATGGACGCGCTTCAATCCCTGCTCTGGCACGACGGCAAGTTTCTCGGAATCGAGTGGCACCTGTGGAAGGTCATCGGCTGGGCGGGCAACGTCGCGTTCACGTCCCGCTTTCTCGTGCAATGGTACGCCACGGAGAAGCGGAAGGAGGTCATCGTACCGGCGTCCTTCTGGTGGCTGAGCCTGGCGGGATCCTGGTTGTTGCTTTCCTACGCCATCTTCTCCGCGAAGAATTCCGTCTTCATCTTCGCCAACGCGTTCAACTGGATTCCCTACCTGCGAAACCTGGTGATCCATCGGCGCCATCTCCGGGCGCATCAAACCTGCGTGGCCTGCTCCCGGGTGAATCCGCCGCCGGCGGATTTTTGCATGCACTGTGGCGCTCGCCTGGTCACGGGACCCGGAACCGCCGGGGCCGCGGCGGGAGAATCCGCCTAGGGCTGGGCCGGGGTCGGGGCGTTGGTGGGCGGCAGCGCCGGGAGCCCGAAATGAGCCAGAACATTGCTGGCGTAGTCGGGATGTAGCCCGCCGACTTGTTGAAAGCGGGGCACCAACTGGAGTTCCGGAGCCACCGACGCCTCGGCCTGGGCGACCATCTCGCTCTGAGCAATGATCTGGTAGCGGAGCAGCTTGGTCTGCCGATACATGAAGAGAAACAATCCGCCCGTGGTAATGATCAGGCCGAGCAGCAGCAGTCGGACGACCCCGCGCAATTCAGCAACCTTGCGGTCCAGGCGCACCAGTTCCGCGGGAATATCCGACGGGTTGGAGGAGAAATCGCTGGAATCACTCATGGTTTGGACGGGGTGCTCCGGTTGCGGGCTCCGGTTCGGGTTTGAACCGCGGAAGGGGCCGGCGGGTTGGATGCGGGGGTGATCCGGAGTCCGGCCGCGGCCAGCGCGGGAAGGAGGGCCGGATTGGTGCGGGTGGCGTACGCGACGCTTTCGTTGACGAGGCCGTTGAAGTTTTGCTGGTTCGCGTTGGCCTGCAGATAGCGCCTCACCTGCCGGCTGTTCAGCACCGTCAGGTAAATGTGCAATGCAGTAAGCGCTGCGAGGGCGACGGCCAGCATCAACTGGATGGCGGCCAGCGCGGGAAGAAGCGACGGGCGTCGTGGATCCACAGGCGGAGGCTACGATTCCCGACTCCATTTCCAAGTTGAACTTTGATCCCGGTCCGGGCGCCGGGCTGCAGGGAGATTGCGGTTTTCCGAGCTTCCTGTCGGCGGTATGCTGAATCCCTGATGAAACCCTCATCGCTTCTGCGGCGCCCCCGGAGACTCCGAAGGACCCCGGCGATTCGCGCCCTGGTGGAGGAGACGCGTGTCGGTCCCGCGGATCTTATCGCGCCGCTTTTTGTCCGCGAGGGAACCGGGGACCCGGAACCGGTCGGTTCCATGCCGGGAATCGTGCGCTGGCCCATGGATCGGTTGATCGTGGAGGCCCGGGAGTTGGCCTCCCTTGGGATTCCGGGAGTGGCTTTGTTTCCGGTGACGGACCCCGCGCTCAAGGATCCCCGGGGGACCGCTGCCCTGGACCCCGCAGGGTTGGTGCCCCGGGCGGTCCGGGCCCTCAAGGCCGCGGTTCCGGAGTTGCTGGTGTTCACCGACCTGGCGCTCGATCCGTTCACCAGCCATGGGCATGACGGGATCCTGACGGAGGACGGGGCAGACGTGGACAATGATCCGACGGTTGCGGTCCTGGCCGAGATGGCGGTGCTTCACGCCCGGGCTGGAGCGGACTTCGTGGCGCCGAGCGACATGATGGATGGACGGGTCCGCGCCGTGCGGATGGCGCTCGATGCCGCAGGATTTCATGGGACGGGCATCCTGGCCTACGCGGCGAAGTTTGCGTCGGCGTACTACGGTCCGTTCCGGGATGCGGTGGGCAGTGCCTCGGCTGCGGGAACCCGGTCCCTGGACAAACGGACCTATCAGTTGAATCCGGCCAACCGACGGGAAGCGGTGGAGGACGCCCTGCTGGATGAGTCGGAAGGTGCGGATCTCCTAATGGTCAAGCCCGCGGGACCCTACCTGGATGTGCTGGCGGAACTTCGTCGGACAACCCGATTGCCGCTGGCCGCATATCAGGTGAGCGGCGAATACGCCCAACTGCAGGCGGCCGCGCGGCTCGGCTGGCTCGATCTTGCGAAAACCCGCGACGAGTCCCTGCTCGCCATCAAGCGCGCGGGGGCGGACGTCATCCTCACGTATTTCGCCCGCGAGTTGGCCGAGGCGCACCGCGGGCGGCACTGACTGTTTCCGCGCGGGTTCGAAGCGGCGCTGGAGGCGGGCCGTTCTAGGGGATGGCCGGAGTCAGGATCCTGAAGTAGCGATCTCCGTCGGACAATGTCCCGGCCGGGAGGGTGACGGTGCCATTGCTTTCTCGCGCGGGGACCTGTTGCGCGAGAGTCCATTCTTCGGCGGTAAGGCTCTTGCGGCGTTGGACGGTGTAGGTTCGTCCCGCCACGGCTTGAAAGCGAATGGACACCGTACCGTTGTCGGACGCGAACGCCTCGACGGCCAGGCTGCTGGCGGCATTTTTCGGGTCAGTGCCCGCAAGGAACTCGTCGAGATTGGAGAATCCGTCCTGATCCGGATCGAGACCGGAGTCATCGGTGCGCGGATCGAGTCCGTGCGCCGTTTCCCAGTCGTCCGGCATGCCGTCCGAATCGGAATCACCGGGCAGCCCGCCAATGCGATTGGGCGCCTCTGGGGTGGGCGTCACCGGGAAGGACGCCAGGATGTCGGCGCCATCGGGCAGGCGCCCCTCGGAAATTCCATGTCCCTGGGCACCGAAGCCGAGGGCGTCGAGCGTCAGGCCGGATCTTGCAAACAGACCGAGGGTGGATCCGTCCTTCGACAGTTTGAAGTCGGCGTGATTCCCGCCCGCAGCGGGCTTCTTGTCGGCGAAAACCTGAAGGTAACCGTCCCGTCCGGTCCCGATGAAGGACAGCGGGGGGAAGGGGGACTTTGCGATGTCAGCCAGGTCATCGGTGACGGCGAGTCCGTGGAGGGCGACGGGTGCGGCGTCGGGATTGAAGATCTCAAACCAATCGGAGCCGACGGCCGGGTCGGCCATCCATTCGTTCAGACGGAGGGACGTGGGCGAACCCAGTCCGGCGCGAAGATTCGCGGTGTCCGGCGCCGGAACCGTGAGTTCCCAGTCGCCACCTCCGTCCGGAACCCGGCCGACCCCGAAGTCCGCCGCCTGGAGTCCATAATGGAGCGCGTCCAGAACAGCGCCGCCTGCAGAACTTCGGTCGGAAAGGAACACGCTGCCCCCCCGGGCGGAAAGGCCGAAGCCGGTGTTGGTTCCGGACGCCGGCTGGGTCGCGTCGAAACGGATCGTCCGGAATCCCTTTGGAGGCAGCACCGGGCCATCGGGGAACTCCCACTTCCTGGGCGTTGCGGCGTCGTCACTAAGGGCGAGTCCCGTCAGGACGACGTCGTTGGTGCCGGGATTGTAGAGTTCGACCCACCCGGCCAGGTTCCCATCGGGGAGGGCGCGGGTTTGGTTTCGCGCGAACACTTCGTTCAGAACGACGACGGGCGCCGAGCCCGAGGTGGTGTTGGTGATGGATTCCAGTGCACCAAGGGCCATGGCAAACATCACGTCCGAACTGGAGCTGCCGGACTGATGGACCTCCACGGCGAGGACATTGTCCCCCTCGCGAAGGTGCGTCGCGGGAAGGGAAAGGACCTCCGCCTGCCCCTCGTCGGGTTGGAGGGTGGCGTCGCTGGTGTAGCGCGCGGGATTATCCGTAACACGGAGCGCACCGATCCGGAATCCGTTGAGGTAGTACACGGCACCGTCGTCCAGATAGTTGGTGGCGTGGAGGGTCCAGCCTGCTCCGGGCGCGGGTGCCTGGAAATGGGTCCGGAAATAGTACGTCTTGATGTGCGTGCCATTGGGGGCCGTGATAGGCAGCGGTGTCGCGATCCGGATCGGATAGGGGTAGGGCGTGCTGGTCTCAAGTCCCAAGGGAGCGGCTCCGGAGGACCAGGATCCATCCGCGAACTCCGGAGTCGTCCATGCGGAAGGCGCTTCGGTCAGGCCGGCGAGATACTTCCATTGGGTGCCGAAGCCAATGAGCGGTGTACTCACGTAGGTGACGTTGGTCGATCCGCCGCCCCCCGAACCCGGATTCGGAGCCCCTGGAGTCGGTTCCCGGAACAGGGCAAATCGGTCCGCTCCGCTCGGAGTGCGTCCTTCGGAAACATCCGTCTGCTGGGGGCCATAGTTGATGGTGTCGATGGGGGTCAGCTCCGGGTCGGAGAGCTGAAGGATTCCCGACTCGGCGGCGAGCTTGAAGGGGAGGTGTCCCGGACGCCCCAGGTCATCGCCATCGGCACGCAGACTCAGGCAGCTTTCCGCTGCGATAAAGGATAGCGGAGGGAAAACATAGCGATCCTGCATTCCGGCGGCGTCAGTGAGGTAAAGCCCGGCGAGCGAGACCGGACGGGAATCCGGGTTGTACAGCTCCACGAAATCGTCCGCATAGAGGAAGCGGGCGTTGGCGAGCCACTCATTGATTCGAAGCGTTTTTGGGGATCCGGTGGACACCGCGTGGTTGGGCGCGCCGAAGGTGGGGCGGCACAATCCCCATGAGCCGTCAGCGCGTCGTCCCAACGAGACGTCGGCCACCTGGAGTCCAAACGTCACGGAGTCCACCCGCTGGCCGCCTGCGGAGGCCGGTGCGGTCAGGAAAACAGAATCGCCCTCCTGTTTGAGCGCGAACCCGGTGTGAAGTCCGGGGGAGGCGGTGTCACTGTCGGCGAGCAGCACAAGGTACGTGCCGGGATCCAGTCGGATTCCGTCGGGCAATCGGTACCGGTAGGGAAGGGATGCGTCGTCGGACAATCCGTAGCCGCCGAGATCGACGGCGGCTTGGCCGGAGTTCACGAGTTCGATCAGGTCCGGGGTGGTTTCACCGCTGGTGAAGCTGGTGGTGTTTCGGGCAAGGACCTCGTTGATCCGCACCGTCGGGCCGGCGGGCGGAACGAAATTCGGGTCCACGGTCCATTCCGCAGTGGTGCTGACCGCCGCATCGTCCCCGAAGAGCGGGTCGTCCTGATAAAGTCCTGAATCGCGTCGGCCGGTCACATCGACCCTGTGGTTTCCCGGGGTGAGGTTCGCGAGGATCAGGGATTCGGCGATGGGCGTTTCAACGCTCCAGGCGCCTCCGTCCAGCCGCCACCGATAATGGGTGTAGCCGGCCCCCTGGGGCCAGCCGGACGCCGGAATTCCCTGTCCGGACCGATTGGGTCCGACCGACAGCACGGCGCCCGTCGCCCGTGTGGTGCCAACCGGTGCCCCGGAGACGAACACGCCCAGGGGGAGGACTCCGCCCCGATCCTGACCGACCGGACCCGTGCCCGTCGCGGGGGAGCCGGGCTGAAGTGCGAACCAGTTCCGGAGGACCTGGGCTTCCTCCCAGGTTTTGAATTGGGTCTCTTCGAGAGTGGGGAGGTGGTTCAGCAGGGGATCCAGATCGACATTGTCGCCGCCGGGACCCGACCAAGGAAGGGGTGTGATGTTGTTGCGGAACGTCACGGTGGCGGTCGTCAGATTGCGCACGAGCTTTTCGGCGTCCTGGATGATGTTTCCTTCCAGATACATTCCGGCGCCTTCCAATTTGCCTTCATCAGCGAGGTTGACGACCGCACCGTCGGTATCGAGGCCGCCCGCGTGGGTTTGGTGAACGACGGTATTGTTGAGCAGGACGTAGAAGTTGGACTCTTTGCCGGTGACCGCATGATCGCAGTCGTAGAACAAGTTTCCGATGATGGTGATCTCGGAGGGTTGCCCCGTGTCGTTGCCGCCGCTGATGGCGCTGGAGGAATCCGGTGAGCCGTTCTTGTGCGAATGAAGGAAGATGTTGCCCTCGATCCAGGCGTCGGTGTTGTCGAGGTCCAGGATGTCGTCCGTCGCTCCGGTGAAAACGTTGTTGATGAAGTGGACAATGGGCTGGCTCGCCCGGTTCCCGCCGGTGAAGTCCACGATGTCGTTGTATCCGCTCGTTGTTCCAAAGAAGCAGTGATGGATGATGCCATGGCCGCCGGGACGGATTCCCTGGGTCCCATGCACGAGTTCAAACGCGGCGGTGCTGGACGGGAAGATGCAATGGCCCACTACGAATGATGCGCCGTCCAGTGCGAGATACTGGTGATCGGTGGTTCCAAAGGTAAGCGAATCGAGGAAGACGGCGGCGCCCGCCACTTCAATGGCGGTGGTTCCATTGAACTCGATGTGCGCATGGGTGATCCGGTTTTCGGGAGACGAGCCGCCCCCGTTGAGAACGATGCCTCCCCAGGCGGATGCGGAGCCGGGGGAGCGGGTGAACCGGATGGGCGCCTCGGCGGTGCCCTCGGCCAGAATCCGGCCGCCGGAAGCGACGGTGAGATTGGCTCCGGGACCGAGGTACACGGTGGTGCCTGGGGTGAGGGTCAGGGTGGCCCCGGAGGCCACGGTCAGGTTTCCAGTGATCTGAAACGGGCCATCGGCGGCCGACCAGGTCGTGTTCCCTGCGATGGTGGTGCCCGCGGAGGAGACCGTCCCGTCGTCATACCAGACGTCGTGGACGGCCGATTCGAACACACGTCCGTCGCCATCCAGCGATTCAATCCGGATCTGGTTGAGTCCGGGATGCACCGGGACTCCAGTGATGTTCCAGGAAGCCTCCCACGCACTCCAGGTCGCCGGGAGTCCGTTGACCTGGATCGTCCGAGTCTTAACGGCGTCGGCGCGTCCCTGCAGGGCGATGGCGGATGTCGTGGTCCGGGGGTATCCGCTCTGGGTCGGCAGCGAATCCGTGACGGAGATGCCTCCGGGGATTTCACCCAGGACGTATTCCCGTTGCGAACTGTTGAAGGCCCGGAAGTTTTCGATCGCGGTGTCCAGCGGAGCGCTGGGGTCGAAACCGCCAGCGAGTTGGTCGAGCACGGGATTCATCCGCTCGGGCGCAAAGACGGTGTCCGCGAGGCTGCGCAATTCGCGGTAGTAGATGGGGGCGAACTCCGGATGCTTCAGCAGCCGTTCGAGGGTCGGGATACGGTGGTTCCCGGAACCAAACATCCGGAACAGTCCGTCGGCGTACGTCGTGTTTCGGGTGCCCGATCCCAGGACCGAGTCCATGTCGTAGGCCAGGAGGCGCACCCTGGGATCGGCGACCCCAGCGTACAGGGCGAAATCATCGCCGTATCCCGTGGCGAGCGCCGTCTCCTGATTTCCCATCAGCGTGTTCAGCGCGAAATAGCGCATCCATTCCTCCACGTCGGCGACCTGTCGGACGGCGTCGGGGTAGGTCGCGTCGGGAGCATTGTTGAGCACATCGACGAGGCGAACGAGATCCCGCCAATCGTTCTCGGTGGTGTGGTTTCGTTTGAAGTACGCGTTGGTGTAGGACGAGAAGTCGGGGCCGTGCCAGGCGAGGTCCGCCTTGGGATTCCCCGGAAAGACGTCGCGAATGCCCCGGTACAAATTCCCGTTGGGGTCTCCCGGGAACTGGCGTTCCACCAGGCTGTCGTCCACCAGCTCGTTCGCGGCGTACGAACCAAACTGCGGCGAGCCGGCTCCGGCGAGATCCTCCCCGTTGACCCGCACGCGGACCGCCCGGGATTCGGCCATGGGAAGGCGGGCGCGTCGCATGATCATGCTCCCGAGCACCTGGGCCGGAGTGAACTGGGTGTTGAGGTTGATTCCCTCGCGGCCCTGCCAGAGACGATCCTTGGGAAAGTTGACCCGGAAGTTGTGAGGGACCGATACCCGGGTGCCGTGTCCGCGATTGCGGAAGCTGCTCAGGTAGCGCACCTGCGCCGCGGCACCTTCCCGGACCTGCCCATCCACGCCGATGAAGGTTCCGTTGACCTCGGCGTCGCTGTCGGGTTGATCGCTCCAGGTCTTCTTCAGGTAGTCGTACTCCGCCTTGGGGAGGAGAATGCGATACAGCGGTTGGATCCCCGAGAAGACTTCGCTGTCCACCTGGTACACCAGATTGGCCGTGCGGCCGGTGTCGGTGGGCGCCACGGCGGGATACGTCCGGGCGTGACCGGTCGCATCGGTGGCGACGACATAGAACTCGACCAGTGTTCCCTCGGGATGAGGAGGAAGTCGCACGGCGAACAGTCCGTCCCCGGCGAGGCCGTCCCCATGCGCTCCGTCATCCAAGAGGGCTACGGAAGTGAAGGACGCGGCACCGTCCACCCGGTGGAACAATGTGACGCTGAGACCGGACTTTTGCTCGTCCACCAGGCGGACGTGAATGGTCACTGGATCCGAGGGGCCGGGAATGAGGGGAAAATGGCCGACGTCGATCACCAGGGGCGCGATGTCGCTGGCGTCCGAGGAATTTGGCTGTCCCGGAGTTCCGCCCTCAACGCGGCTTGCGCTCCAGTTGTGTCCGTACTCATTGGGAAGCGACGGATTGATAAGTTCGAGGGATTTTCCCAATCCATCGTGCTCCGCATACCATTCCCAGCCGGTGCGCCCATGGGAATCGGGCGGCCCCATGCGTCGAATCGCCCAGTCACCCTCCGGCGCATAGGAAACCTCGTTCACCACCTGTCCCAAAGCGTCGGTCAAGGTGAGCCGCTCCCCGTTGTCCCGTAGGGAACCGGTCCATCCGGCGAGGAAACCGGTTACCGCAGGATGTCGGTCATGAAAGGTGGCGGCATCCGCGGCGATCACCAACCGCGCGCCGGCCGGCAATAGCGTCTGGGCCGGAAACGTGAATTGAATCCCGTGGGAAAACTGCCAGCCGGTCAGGTCCGCGGGGGAACCTCCCGCATTGAGCAGTTCCACCCACTCTTCGAGCACATTGGTGCTCGGAGGATGGTACATGATCTCTGAGATGATAACCCGCGCCGGCTGGGCGGCGGACACGCGGGGGCCGAATACGAGGGTGAGGAGGAGCAGGGGCCCGGCAAGGAGCAAACGGCGCATGAAGGTGAGAATTTTAGCAACATCCGGACCAGAATCACGGGAGATTCCCTGATTTTCGTCCCGCCCCTGTTGGGCCTGTCGTCAACCGGCGATCAGGACGAGCAGGGCTCCGATTCCCATGACGAGGCATGCCATCAGGCGTTTTCGGAATTCCGCCTCGCGAAGAACCCAGCGCCCGATCAGGACCTGGAACACCATGCCCAGCTGGAAGAAGGCAAAGGAGTAGGTGAGCAGGGTCCTGCGGAAGACCTCCAGCGTCAGCCATTGCATGATGAGGAATACGATGGCGTGGAGTCCGAGGGTTGGACGCTGGTCCGGCGCGGCGCGATTCCAAAGAACACCGCGAAACCGCCGGGTTGCGACCCAAAGAATCAGAACGGTCAGCCAGCCTCCGCCGATCCAGACCCCGAGGGTTAGGCCGGGGGATCCGGTGAGCGTGGCCCGTTTCAGGAAGACGGCTCCCGCGGTGGAGAGCGCCAGTCCTGCGAGACGCCAGGCCGCGGCGCGGAGGTGTCCCGAAAAGTTCTCCGCCGATCCGTTCCTTGTGGAGGGGCGCAGGAGCCAGAAGGCGCCGAACGTGAGGATGAGAACGCCGGCAACTCCGGTGGCCGTGGGCTGTTCTCCGAGGAACAGAAAGCCGGCGATCCAGGCCAGCGCCGGACGAAAGGCGTTCAAGGGTCCGAAGATGGAGAGGTCCGTGTTGCGAAGTGCGGACGCCATCGCGACGTTTCCAGCGACATCCAGGAGCGCAGCGATCAGCGCCGCCGACCAAAACCCGCGACCGGCCGTTCCGTACGAGGCCGCGAGGAGCCCGATGGCCGGCACCAGGAGGTATCCGTAGGTCGCCAGCCAAAGACGCCCGGTGCCCAGGCCCCCGGACAGGAGGCGCTTTTGGAGGACGCTGGCGGTGACGCTTCCGAGGAGACGACCGGCCAGGCAGAAAAGGACGGACGTCATGCGCGGCGCGTGGGTTGATTGAATCAGGTGCGCCGGATTTCGCGAGCGTGGGAATGGAGCGTTGGTAGTGCAGGCTTCAGCCTGTCTTCCGGTGCCTGTGGTCGGCTGTTGGTTTGGGGAAGCAGCCCGGAGGCTGGACTACGAACGGGCGCAGGAATGGGCCGGGGCCGCTCGTTTTGGTTTGTCGCCGCCAGGGGAATCTGCGGGCATTCCGGGGTGCGGATGTTCAAGGCCATTGCGGCGATGTCGGAGAATCGCGTGATCGGCGACGCGGGGCGGATTCCGTGGCATCTGCCAGAGGATTTTCGGTGGTTTAAGCAAACCACGATGGGCCACGTCCTGGTGATGGGACGCCGCACGTATGAGTCGATCGGGCGTCCCCTGCCGGGACGCGAGACGTGGATCCTGACCCGTTCCGGCTTCACCGCGCCCGGCACCCGTTCGTTTTCCGAAGTCGAGGCACTGGACACGGCTGCAGCGTCGGATCCCCGGGACATTTTTGTGGCGGGAGGATCCGAAATCTACACCCAGCTCCTACGGCGATGCGGTGACCTATACCTCACGCGGGTGAAGCGGATTGTGCCCGGGGACGCGTTTTTTCCTCCGTTTGAAGAATGGTTTGCCCCGGTGGGCCCGCTGCTCGAAACCGCGGACTTTAGGATCGAACATTACCAGTTGCGAATCCCGCTCGCGGCATGAATGGGGCCTTACTTCTTTCTCCGGTATTTGACCGCATTTCTCGGGGCCGTGCCGTCATGTGTGCCGTGGTTGCCTGGCTTTCGTCCGGCATCTTTTGCGCGGCCTGGGCGGACGTCCGCCTCCTCAGCATCACCAATTTCGACTCCTTTTCCCGGGTCCTGGCGAACTCGGAGGGACTGGTGCTGGTTTCGCCCGAACTGCAGCCGGGCTTCCGATGGAAGGAACTCATCGTCAGTTGGAATGCCGCGACCAATGTTTCGCTGTCCGTCGAGGCGCGGCCGGTGATTTCGGGGGGAGCGACGTTTCTGTCGCTGGGTCGATGGACTTCCGTTCCAGGGCCGGAGAATCCCCGAGAAAGTGTCAATGGACAGAAGGAACCCTGGGGTGAGGTCCAGACGGATGTAATGATCCTGAAGGACTCCGCGACGGCGGCCCAGGTGCGATTGGGCATCCGGGGGCCCGTAGCCGGATTGCGTCGGCTATCCCTGGCTTTCTCCGGCCCGGGACCTCACCCGGCCCGCGCCTCCGTCCCGTCGGTTCCGTCGGCCCGCGGCATGGATCTCCCCGTGCCGATTCGTTCGCAGGCGGACTATCCGGAGGGAGTGAGCAAATGGTGTAGTCCGACGAGCACGTCGATGCTTATGGCATTCTGGGGTGAGCGGATGGGGCGGTCCGAATGGATCCTGCCGGTTCCGGACGTGGCGAAGGGAGTGATGGACCCCGGTTGGGGTGGGACTGGCAACTGGCCCTTCAACATGGCCCTTCCGGGAAGCCGGACTGGACTCAATGCCGCGGTGGCCCGTTGGAATGGAATCCAGGATCTGGAGCGCTGGGTGGCTGCCGGAATGCCGGCAGCGGCATCGGTCAGTTACGCACTGCTCAAGGGACGGCCCTCCGTGGAGGCCGGGGACGGCCACCTGGTGGTGGTGCGGGGATTCACCCCGGATGGTGACGTGATTGTGAACGACCCGGGGGTTCGCCAGGAGAAGGTTCGGCGTGTGTTTCCCAGGTCTGATTTTGAACGCGCCTGGGACCATTCGGGACGCACGGTTTATCTGGTGTGGCCCGACGGACATGCCCTGCCGGAAGGCGCGGGGTATCCGCGGTGAGCGGACTCATCCGCCGCGTGTCAGCTCGTTGTAGGACTTTTCCAACCACATCACCTGCGGAGGCATCAGTTCGCCCGGATCGATGGCGCGGTAGGCCTTCAGAGCTGCCTCGCGGTTGCCCCGTCGGAGATTGAGCTCAAAGCGGGCGAATTCGAGGATGGACCGGTTCGACGCCGCCAAATTTGCGGGGGAAAGGCGGTCCAGGATCCGCTCGGCGTCCTCCAACCGGCCGTTCTGGAGCAGGGCGAGGGCATGATTGAGATTGGCCCCGGGATCATTCGGGGATGCCGTCAGCCGCTTCAGGGTCAATTGGACGGCCAGGGGGGCGTTGGTCCGCTGGACGAGCAGGCAGGCCGCATAGTTGTTGATGAAGACCGGATTATTCGTGGCCAGCGCATAGCCGCGCCGGGCGGCGGCCTCCATGACGTCAAATTGTTTCGCTTCGTGGGCGGCGGCCACGACCTGAAGCCAGTACGAGGCGCGGTCGCCGAACTCCTTCTCCAACCGCGTCAGCAGTTGTGTGGCTTGTTCCGGAAACCCATTTTGCTGCAGGCCGGTGGCGATCCGGAACGCGGTGAGCGGATCCTCCGGAGGGTATTCCACCACGCGCTTCATGTCCTCCTTCGCGGAATCCGGGCGCCCGAGGTTCAATTCCGCCAGTCCCTCCCAATACCAGGTCAGTCCGATCTGGCTCACGGGGATGCGGTCCGACGCGCGGACCTGGAAGGCCAGTGCCCGCAGGTCGCCCCAGCGTTGCTTCTGGGAGTAAAGTTCGCCGAGGCGCTGCCAGATTTCCGGGCTGTAGTTGAAGACGGGCATCTGGCTTTCGAGCAGCGTTGCCGCGGCATCCGCCAGTCCCAGGGAGTTGTATGCGTCCGCGAGGGCCGCCACTTCCCCGGAAGATTCGGCGGGAGTCGCAAAGTTCCGAGCCAGCTGACTTGCGCGGTCCCGCTGTCCAATCCGTACCAATAGGCGCCAATGCGCGATGTGGTCGCGAATTCGGTCGCCGCGGGCATCGGATAGTTCCTGGAGCGCGCGTTCAAAGGTATCGATATCCGAGCGCGACGATGCCACGGACAAAGTGAGCCGCCGGGCGAGATTCGCGGTGGCCCGGTTGGTGGTCGCCGACGCGAGTTGGTCGCCGGCAGGGCGCATTTCCGACGGGGGCCCCCAGCCCGCCTGCCACGCGGCAAAATAGAGTTTTATTTCCGGATCCGCCGCGAGGGAATTGCTGTATCGGTTCCACGTGGACGCGAAGGCCTCCATCGAGTTGAGATTGAACAACGCCTTGAGATAGGCTGCGGCCTGCTCCCGGGTCAGGCTGCCTTCCCTGGGTTGGAGGTAGGACGCGAGGAAACTGTCCAGTCCGTACCGCGAAAACAGCCGTGCCGTGAGGTCCAGATCGGCGGCATTGGTTTGGGTCAGGCGGAGGAGGAACAGCGCGTTGGCCGCGCCGAGCGTCAGGTATTTTGGGGAAACCTCCGGAGGCGCCAGCAGGGATTCGATCAGGCCCCGATGCAGTCGGGGATCTCCCGGATCGTTGGCGATGGCGGCCTGCCACCCCAGCACCGCCTCGTCCACCCGGCCGGCCTCGGACTCCTTCCGGGCACCGCGCGCGAGCGAGGCGGCCTGAAGCTTGTCGAGTGCCGACATCCGGAACTCCGGGAGGAATCCCCGGGGAGTCGAAGGGAAAATCTTCACAAGGCTCAGCACGCCGGTGGCCACGAACACCGCGAGCACTACGAGGACGGATTTCGAACCCGTGGGAAGGCGGGTGAAGTCAACATATCGCTGACTGGATCGGCTCATGGGTAGGGGGAGTGAACGGTCTGAGAATCGCGGAGGATCCCCTTCGGTGCAATTCCCAAGGTGCTGGCGGAGGTCCCTCTCGACACTGATTCTGAGCACATGGAGCGAGGGCGAGGCGGCTGAAGGCGGGCCGTTTGTAGGTTTGTCGTGCAGCCTTTAGGCTGTCCGGTGGGGCGTGGGCGAGGGGCGCGGCGTCGGGTGAGTTGCGGCGCGCGGGGAGGCAGGCTGAAGCCTGGACTACGAACGCGGGAGGACCCGCAGGAGGGTGGTGCCGGGCTGGGCGTCGAAAATCATGGATTCCGCCACCGCGGGAATGAGGACAAATCCACCCGCACCCAGCTCCAGGACTTCACCCCCGCTCGGGAGACGCAGTCCTCCCTCCACCACTGCGATCACCGACGGCGTCCCAGGGGGGCGCCCATCGGGGACGGACGCCGCATGGTCGAACTTCCATTCGTCGATCTGAAACAGTTCATGGGCCACCAGCGAACGGCGTCGCACGTCGCCGTCGTCGCTCCATTGGGATTGGATCAACCCCGGGGAAACATCGTCGAAATCGATGGAGGCCATCGACGGCTCCAAATGAAGCTCGCGAGGCTTTCCGTCGAGTCCCTTCCGGTTCCAGTCGAACACGCGATAGGTGGTGTCGGAGTTCTGTTGGATCTCAAATACCACACTGCCGCCGCCCAGCGCATGGACGCGTCCGCTGGGCACGAACATCGCATCGCCGCGGGAAGGCGTTTCCACGTGAAAGCATCCAGCGACGGTTCCGTCCGCCACGCGTTGTTCAAATTCCCCGCGGGTGACGCCGGGTTTCAATCCCACGTAGATTTTGGCCCCGGGATCGGCGGCGGCGAAGTACCACATCTCGGTCTTCGGTTCGCCGCACAAGGCCTCGGCGCGGTGGGCGGGAGGATGAACCTGCAGGGACAGGTCGTCGCGTGCGTCGAGAATCTTGATCAACCAGGGGAACCGTTCCCCGGGGGAAACGGGGCGTCCCAACACCTCGGATCCGTGGTTTTCCAGGAGCCAGCGGAGGGTGCGTCCGGCCCACGGACCATTGCGAATCACCGAGACGCCTTCCGGCCGGTCGGTGATCTCCCAGGATTCCCCGATCGGATTGGTCCCCGGGAGGGTTTTTCCAAACAGCCCGGAGAGCCGGCGTCCGCCCCAGATACGTTCCTTGAACTGGGGTTCGAAGGTGACAGGGTAGGGCTTCACGCAGCCTGCGCCGAGGGCTCCAACACGTGGCCAAAGGACCGGAATTTGCGGTACCGGTTCCGCAGGCGTTCCTCGACCGATTGGTCACTGACCTCACCGAGGTGGCGCAGCACGGCATCCTTGAGGGACGCCGCCGTGGCCGCCGGGTCGTTGTGGGCGCCGCCAACCGGCTCAGAAATTATGTCATCCACCAGGCCCAGTTGGCGGAGATCCGTGGCAGTGATGCGAAGGGCCGCGGCGGCGTCCGGAGCCGCCGATCGGTTCTTCCAGAGAATGGCCGAGCATCCTTCGGGACTGATGACCGAATAGTATGCGTTTTCGAGAATGAGCACGCGATCGCCGACCCCGATCCCGAGCGCGCCGCCTGAGCCTCCCTCGCCGATGACCACGGGGATGATGGGTACGTTGAAAAGCATCATCTCCCGCAAATTGACGGCGATGGCCTCGCCGATGTGGCGTTCCTCGGATCCGACACCCGGGTAGGCCCCGGCCGTGTCGATCAGGGTGACGATGGGGAGCCCGAATTTGTCGGCCATTCGCATCAACCGGAGCGCCTTGCGGTAACCTTCGGGATGGGCCGACCCGAAATTGCGGAGGATGTTCTCCTTGGTGTCGCGGCCCTTCTGGGTGCCGATCACCACCACCTTGCGGTCCCCGATCTGGGCGAAGCCGCCCACGAAGGCCCGGTCGTCACCGTACATGCGATCGCCGTGCAGTTCCTCGAATCCGGTGAAGGCGAGGCGGAGGTAATCCTGCGTGTACGGACGCTTCGGGTGCCGGGCGAGCTGCACCCGCTGCCAGGGCGTCAGGTTGGAGAAGATGTGACGTCGGGCGTCCTCAATCTTCCGCTGCAGGACGCGGATTTCCTCCTCCCAGCTGATGCCGAGGGAATGGTTTTCGGGGTGCTGCTTGAGGTCCTCCAGTTTTCGCTGGAGTTCGGCGATGGGTTTTTCGAAATCGAGGTGATGTTTCATCGCAAAGCGCCGGCGGCTTGAATGCGGCAGGAACCGTAGGGAGCCCCGTCCGGGCAGGCAACGGCCATTTCCACCCCATCCTCCATTGGGCAACCCCTTCAACCCGGCCATTTGTATTGGCAACCGCGGCCCCTCGGGCGCCACACTGGGCACCCGAGAATCATGAGCCGAACCCGTCGTCCAGCCACCCCCTCCGCCGTTGTCTCCCGGTCCGGCCGCTTTACCGGTGGTCCGGATGCCACCGTGGCCACCTTCTCCCAGTCCGTGAGCTTCGACTGGCGCCTGTGGCGTCACGACATTCGCGGGTCCATTGCCCACGCGACGATGCTAACCCGGATCGGCGTGCTCACGGGGGCGGAGTTGAAGGCGATCCGGGACGGCTTCGCGGCCATCACCTCCGAGATCGAGTCAGGCACCTTTCGCTGGCTGCCTGAACTTGAGGACGTGCACATGAACCTGGAGTCCGAACTCACCCGGCGCGTGCCGGCCGGAGCCAAGCTTCACACCGGACGCTCCCGCAACGATCAGGTCGCCCTCGACATGCGCCTGTGGCTGCGGGAGGAGGTGACGGCCCTCCGCCAGGACCTCGCGGAGTTGCAGCGGTCGCTGGTAATGCTGGCCGGGAAAAATGCCGGTGTCCTGATTCCGGGATACACCCATCTTCAGCGGGCGCAGCCGGTGTCCTTCGCCCACCACTGCCTCGCCTACGTCGAAATGTTCGCGCGCGATGACTCGCGGTTCGCGGACGGCCAGCACCGGGCGAATGTTTGTCCGCTCGGGTCCGGCGCCATTGCGGGCAGCACCCTGCCGCTGGACCGCGAGTTGGTGGCGACGCTGCTTGAGTTCACCGATCCGCGTACGGGCAAGCCCCGCGTCACGGCCAACTCGATGGACGGCGTCAGCGACCGCGATTTCGCCATCGAGTTCTGCGCCTCCGCGGCGCTACTCGCGGTGCACCTCAGTCGCCTCGCCGAGGACGTCATCCTGTGGGCGACGTCGGAGTTCAACTTCATCCGCATCGGCGATTCCTACACCACCGGATCGTCCCTGATGCCGCAGAAGAAGAATCCGGACGTCGCCGAGTTGACTCGGGGCAAGACCGGACGCGTTGTCGGCAACCTGATGTCGCTGCTGACTCTTCTGAAGGGGCTTCCGATGACCTACAACCGGGACCTGCAGGAGGACAAGGAGCGGTTGTTCGACACCGCGGACACCATCCGGGCCTGCGTGAAACTGATGGGCGCCATGCTGTCCCACACCACCGTGCGGGCCGACGTGTGCAACGCGGCGGCGGCGGACCCGCAGCTCCTGGCCACGGACCTCGCGGACTACCTCGTCCGGCGGGGAATGGCCTTCCGGCAGGCGCACCACCTGGTGGGGGCCGTCGTGGCGTTGGCCGAGCGCAAGGGGTGTCCGCTCGACCAGGTGACTGTCGCCGAGTTGCGCACCGTTTCGGATCAATTCGACGAGGACGTCCAGGAGATCTTTGACCTGAAGCGGGCCATGGCGCGACGGACGTTGACCGGATCCCCGGGAACCCGGGAGGTGACCCGGCAACTGAAGGCGTGGCGTCGCCGACTGGGAGTGGATTCCTCAAAGTCGTAGGAGCGATCCTGTGGACGCATCCGCGTGCATTCAGTTGCCCGCAGCCGGAAGGTCCGCGTCATGATTGAAGTCGTCCTCGCCAACCTCACCGAAATCCCGATCCCGGATGCGGCGCTGTGGGCGCTGCTGGATTCGGACGAGGCGGCGCGCGCGGCGCGGTTCCACTTTGAGCGGGATCGGATGCGCTTTGTGCGCCGGCGCTCTTTTCGCCGGATCTGGATCGGCGCGCGCCTGGGGATTGAGCCCCGTGCGCTCCGGTTTGAGGCCGGTCAACACGGCAAGCCGTCCGTGGCCGGGCTGCCGGCCGGTTGGGCCTTCAACTGTTCTTCTTCCGCCGATCAGGCATTGCTGGCGTGGTCCACCGAAGGTCCGGTGGGAGTGGACCTCGAATGGCATCGTCCCCTGGAACCCGACCTGGCCTTTGTGGCTGAGCGGTTCGCCCCCGCGGAGCGCGCGGCGATCCGGGAGGCGTCGGGGCCTGGGAAGTCCCGGTACTTCTTCGATTGCTGGGCGCGCAAGGAGGCCTTTGTGAAGGCAGTCGGGATCGGGCTCTCCCTGGACCTCGACACGTTTGAGGTTCCGCTCGCTCCCGGCGTCCAGTCGGTGCGGGTGCGCTGGACCGGGGTGCCCAAGGCGGCCGGCGACTGGTACGCGACGGCGTTGGACGTGGGCGCTGAGTTTTCCGCCGCCGTCGTTGCGGATCACCCTTTCGAAGTGGGTTGGGTTCCTGCGAACGGGTCGTGGCCGGGAGGGACGGAAGCAGGCTCGCGCTGAGCGGCGCCTCCGCAATCGTCAACCCTCACTTCCGTCGAAGGCGATTGCCCAAAGCGAGTGCGGCGACTCCTCCGAGGGCGAGTAGGGCGCTGGGGGAGGGTTCGGGCACCTGAACCGGGGACAGAATAGTGCCGTTATCCATCATCTGGCCCCGATAGTCTCCGGTCAGGATTGGCGCAGGTGCGGGCGGCGGCGAAGAGATAAAGTCGGCGGCCAAGGCGGCCGTCCCGATGAAAACCAAGGCCGAGGCGAGTAGAACGGTTCGGAGGGCTGGTCTTCGGTTCACGGGAGAAAGCATTCAAAGGCGTTGGGTTACGGGCAAGACGAAACCCACAAACTGAGATCCGTCATCCACTGTAAGATCATGAGGCTCTGGTCCCGTCGGGTGCTGCGAAGTGGATCCCATGATCCTTGGCTATCTGGACGGCCCGGGCCATGTCTGGTCCGCCGGGCCGTGCGAATTCCTCAGCAGCGGCGCCGAAGAATTTCTCAAAGCCCCCCGGGGTTGCCTGGATCAGCATGCGGGTGGTGCGGTCGGTGTTGTTCCGGAATGTGTGCACTTGGCCGCGGGGCGCGAGCACGGTGTCCCCGGGCCCGGCGTCCACCCAGCGTCCGTCGGCGAAGAAGCTCACGGTGCCCTCCAGCACGTGGAAGCATTCGTCCTCGCGGTCGTGCCAATGGGGCGGCGGCCCGCCACCCGGCGGGGTCAGTTCGGTAAACAGGGCGAAGCGCCCGTCCGTCTGTTCGGACGTGAGGTGCAGGTGGAGTTCCTCACCGAAGGCGCGGAGGACGGTGGATTGTGCGGCGGAGGTCAGTGTGGTCTTCATGATGCGATGTCGGATCCAGTCTGCCCGCCGGCGGCGCCGGGGAAAAATACCCGTTGGATTGGCGTCGCATACCTTTTGGGTATGGTGTCCGCCGTCATGGAACTGCGTCACCTACGCTATTTCGTCGCGGTCGCCGAGGAGCGGGGCATCACGCGGGCGGCGGCGCGCCTGCATGTGTCCCAGCCGCCCCTGAGCCGGCAGATCCGGGACCTGGAGTCCGAGATGCAGGTCCCGCTGTTCACCCGCGGGGCGCGCGAGGTGACCCTGACTGCGGCTGGACGTCGATTCCTGCGCGACGCGCGGGACATCCTTCGGCGCGTGGACGTCGCGATGGGCCGGGCCCGGAGCGCCGCGCCGGCGGCGGTGGGGGAGATCCGGGTGGGCTTCTCGCCGACTCCGGCCACGGAGATTCTTCCCGAGGGATTGAAGCGCTTTCAGAAGACCCATCCGCGGGTCCCGGTGGTGCTGTTGGATCAGGAGAGCCGGGAACTGCTGGCGGGGGTCCGCTCCCGCAAACTGGACGTTGCCTTCATGATCGAACCGCCGCTCGGGAGCGGGCGCGTGCTGCGGTTTGAGCCGTTGCAGGAACTGCCGATTGGCATCCTGGTGGGGCATGAGCATCCGCTGGCCCGGCGCCGTTCGGTGACGGTGGAGGAGGTGTTGGGACAGCCGATCGTCGCCTTCGCACGGAAGGGGTATCCGGACTACCACCTCTGGCTGCGGCGCCTGCTCCGGCATGCGCGGCGTCCGGCGCGGTTGGTGGGTTGGGCGGACGGGGCCACGTCCCTGATGGCCGCCGTCGAGGCGGGGCAGGGCATTGCCTTTGGCCCGCCGGCCTACGCGGTCGTCGCCGGGAAGCGGGCGAAATATCTTCCGATCGTCCCTCCGGTTCCACCCGTGCGACTGGGCTGCGTCCTGTGCACCGGTCGTGTATCCGCGGAGGTCGTGGCCTTCGTGGAATCCCTGCGGGCGGCGTGTGCCGGGATGGTGACCACCGACTGAAGATTCGCTCTGCGCGGCGGGGGCGGACGGTTTTACCGGTTGGAGCGAAGAAGCCGTCGCAGCCGCTCCGTCGTCTGCTCCCGATCCAGGCGGCTGGCGGCCAGGTCCAGCGTCAATGCCTCCCACGCCTCAACCTCCAGTTCCTCTTTCGTGAGCAATCCATTGGTACTGAGGAAGACGAGGCAGGTCGCCAGGGCCGCGCGTTTGTTGGCATCCACAAACGGGTGGTTGCGGCACAAATAAAACAGGTAGGCCGCCGCGATTTCCACCGGGTCGGTAAACAACGGCCTGCCCATCATCGTGGCCTGCGGGGCCGCCACGGCCGATTCGAGCAAGGCTTCGTCCCTCAGGCCCGTGCCGCCTCCGTGTGCGGCGAGCACCTCCGCGTGGATGGCCTTCACCGCCTCGACGGTGGGATGCAGGAGCGGCGGCTTCATGAGAGCCGTCGAAACAGTTCCGAGTTTTTGCGAATCAAGCGCTGGGCGGTGGCCGCTGCCTGGTCCGCCTGGATCACGGGCCGCACCGGAGTCAGTACGACGGACCCGCCTTCATGCACGCTGACCGTCACCTGGTCACCCACCTTGAGCCGGGCCAGGTCCATCAGGGCAGCGTCCAGCATCAGCCCCTGCGAATTCCCGATCTTGGTGATGGTCTTGATCATGGAGTCAAACTATGTTTTACGATGAGTTGACGTCAAACCCGAACTCTGGAGGGAGGAGGTGGGATTGGGAATCCGCTCAGCGTTTGAGGTCCTCCGCAATGGTGGCGAACTGTTCGAGGGTGGCCACGAGATCGTCGGTGATCTCCTGGGCATTGATCCTTGGGGTTGGCAGGTTGGCGGATTCCTCCAAGGCCTCGTTCTGCAGATAGAAGTGGTCGAGGTTCCCCGAGGGTGCGCGGGGCGTAAGAAACGTGGGGAGGGAGGGCGGTTCCAAACTCCTGATGGAGAGTGGTGCACCCGTGAGGAGTCGAACCTCAAACCTGCTGATCCGTAGTCAGCCGCTCTATCCAATTGAGCTACGGGTGCGAACCGGGCCGGAAACTAGGAATGGCCCCGCAGAGCGGCAAGACCGTTTTTCGGGAATCATTGAGGCCCAAAGTGAGATTGGACTTGGAATTCTCCAGCGTCTGGGATGCAGGCGCGGGGCGGTCCGGGCGCGCGACGCTCCCGGGCGGGGCCGGCCCGTGCCGGTGACAGTCCATGGCGGCAGGCTTGCCAAGGCCGGTCAGGGTCCTGAATTGTTCGGTGCTCTCTGGCTTCGCATGGGACGGCATCTCAAATGGGCACAGGTGTACCGCTTTTACGAGCGCGTGGAGCCGTTGCTCAAACACTCGATCCCCAAGGAGGAGAAACCGCGCGGCCCGCGAATCCTCGTCCTGGCCCCGCACATCGATGACGAAACGATCGGCTGCGGCGGGGTGATGATGAAGCACGTCGCCGCGGGGGACCGGGTGGCGATTGTCACGGTGGCGGATTGCACGCCCGAGCGCATCGCGGAGGGGCGGGCGGCGGGGGCGATCCTGGGCGTCCAACGGCAGGAGTTTCTTCCGTTTGCCTCCAAGACGCTGCTCGACGATCCGGCGGTGGCGGCGCGTCTGCGGGACTGTTTCCGCGAGGAGTCGCCGGACCTCGTGTACGTGCCGGCGCTGCTCGACCGGCATTCGGATCATGTCGCCCTGAACCAGCTCGTGGCGCGGCTCTCGAAGGAGGAGGGCTGGAACGGCATGTTGTACGGGTACGAGGTCTGGAGCACGTGCACGCCGAATGTCGCGGTGGACATCACGGCGCAGCGGGACCGCAAGGCGGCGGCCCTGGCGTGCTTCGCCAGCCAGAACCGGTCCAACAACTGGGCGGATGCGTCGTTGTCCCTGAATCGCTACCGGGGGATCACGACGGGCGCCGGCGATTTTGCGGAGGCTTTTCATCGCATGACCGCGGCCCGGCACCGGGAGTTGGTCGGCCAGCTCTGGAGGTCGTGATGGCGCGCATCATCCAACTCATCGACGGGGGGGGGCGGGGCGGTGCGGACCGCGTGGCGGTGGCGTTGGGGGACGGGCTACGTGCGCTGGGATACGACGTGGTGTTCGCGGTGAATCCCGAGTTCCTCAAGTACCAGTCCTCGGTGCAGCAGCATCATGAGTGTCGTCCGATCACACGGTTTCGGGGCCTGCCGTGGGCGGAGATCAAAGAGTTCAAGGCGTTCGCGTCCGGAGCGGACCTGGTGTTGACCCATGATTCCGGCAGCCGGCATTTCGCGCTGTGGGCGAAGGGGCTGGGATTGCGTCCGCCCGTATGGTTCCTGCGGCACTGCATCAGCGGCACAACACGGTTTGGCGGCGTGCAGCTGCACCGGCTGCTGGTGGAGCGACACGTCGCGGTCAGCGATGTCATCGCGAGGGATTTGGTCGAGGGGGGGTATCCGAGGAACACCGTCAGCCGCATTTACGGTGGTGTGGACCTTTCGCCGTTTGTGAACCCGGATCCGGCGCGGGTGGCGGCGGCGCGCCGCGAGTTGCTGGGGGATGTCCCGGCGGGAACGCTCATTCTAGGGATGGTGGCGCGCCTGAACCTGGGGCCGGACTGGCGCCCGGACCGCCCGGACTTCAAGGGCTACGACGTGTTGTTTGGGGCGTTGTCGCAGGTGAAGTTTCCCTGGCGGGTGCTGACGCTGGGACCGGAGGGTCGCGTCGCGCAGGATGCGGTGCGCCAGATTGCGGGGCATCAGGGATGTGATCCGGCGCGGATTTT
Organism: Verrucomicrobiota bacterium; assembly: GCA_046346705.1. GTDB lineage: Bacteria > Verrucomicrobiota > Verrucomicrobiia > Limisphaerales > UBA9464 > UBA9464. Next base: position 153,876 of record JAXMHR010000011.1, read on the forward strand.
GTTCGCGGGCTTTGTAAAGGAGCCTTCGGCGCATTATGCGCTGATGGACCTGAACGTCCTGCCTTCGCGGAAGGAGGGTCTCGGCCTGGCTGTGGTGGAGGGAATGGCGGCCGGGGTGCCGACGCTCGGGAGCCGGAGTGGAGGGATCTCGGAGATCATTGAGGACGGAGAAAGCGGGCTTTTGTTTGAGTCGGGGAATCCGGGATCGCTCCGGGCCGCTTTGGAGCAGGTGGTCTCGAATCGTCCGCTGCGGGAGCGGATTGCAGTGGGCGGGCGGAAGCGCGCCCTGGAGTCGTTTGATGCGCCCGTAATGGTGCGCGCGTTCGACGCGCTATTGCGGCGGGAGTTGAAGCCGCGGTGAAGGGAGCGGTGCCGGGCGGAGCTCCCGAAGGGATCGGAGTCTCGTGACCTGGTCTTCTACGGATTCGGGCGTGCGGGAGATTCCAAGTCCGGCAGGAAGGCGGCGAGCAGGCCGATGAGGGGCAGGAACGCGCACACCTGAAATACGAACCGGATGCTGGTTTGGTCAGCGAGTTTTCCGAGCACCGCCGCGCCGATGCCCGCCATCCCGAAGGCGAATCCGAAGAACAGTCCGGAAACGAAACCCACCCGGCCGGGCAGCAGTTCCTGGGCGTAGACCAGGATGGCGGAGAAGGCCGAGGACAGGATGAGCCCGATGAGCACGGACGCGATCGCGGCCCCGGCGAGGTTGAGGTAGGGCAGGGCGAGCGTGAACGGGGCGACGCCGAGGATGGAGGCCCAGATCACGCGGCGGCGTCCGATGCGATCCCCGACCGGGCCGCCGGCGATGGTCCCGGCGGCGACGGCGAACAGGAACACGAACAGGTAGATCTGGGCGGTGGTGGCCGGGAGCGCAAACCGGTCCATGAGGTAGAACGTGTAGTAGTTCCCGAGGGCGGCGAGGTAGAAGTATTTGGAGAAGATCAGGGCCAGCAGGATGGCGAGGGCGCGGACGATCACGCCCGGAGGACGCAGCGAGGGCGGCGCGGGGGCAGGACCGGAGGCGCGGTTGCGATGCGACGGGTGGGCGCTCCGCCAGCGTCCGACCCCGAACAGGACGCCCGCAGCCGCGAGGGCCACGAGGGAGAACGCGGCGAGGCTGTGTTGTCCCCGCGGCATGATGATGAGCGCGGCGAGCAGCGGTCCGAGGGCGGTGCCGGCGTTGCCCCCGACCTGGAAAAGGGATTGTGCGAAGCCGCGGCGGAGTCCGGCGGCAAGATGTGCGGCGCGCGAGGCTTCCGGGTGGAAGATGGAGGATCCCACGCCCACCAGCGCTGCCGCGGCCAGCACGAGGTGGAACGAGTCCGCCGCAGCCAGCAGCAGGACGCCGGCGGTCGTGATCCCCATTCCCACGGTAAGGGCGAAGGGGCTCGGATGCCGGTCGAGGAGGAGTCCGACGAGCGGCTGCAGCACCGAGGCGGTGAGCTGGAAGCAGAGCGTGATCAGGCCCAATTGCGCGAAGCTCAGGTGCAGCGAGTCCTTGAGCAGCGGATAGGTCGCGGGGATTAGCGACTGGACCGTGTCGTTCAGGAGGTGCGCAAGGCTCAGCGCGAACAGGACCGGCAGGACGGTGCGCGGGGAGTTCACGACATCGGGGGCGCTGGGAGAGTGGGCCGGCTAGGCGGCGCCCTGGAGTTCGCGGATCATCCGTTCCAAGCGCTGTCCGTACTCGACGAAATTATCCCGCAACGCGTCATCCTGGGCAGCGGCGGACGTCGTGTCATGGAACACGGCCACCATGTGGGGTTCGATGCTGATGCCGGCGTCATAGCCGCGCTGCAGGGCGTCGCCGAGGATGCGCCGGACGTCGCCATCCCCCTCGCCGGGCCAGGCGTAGTCGGCGTCATTCTTGGCGGGGTTCCACCGCGCGTCCTTGACGTGGATGTGCGCGACGCGGTCGCGAACACGGGTCCAGAACTCCCACGGATCCTGCCGTGTCCAGGGCTTTGGTCGGGACCGGTCTGGATTGAACACAGGATTGGCGGTGTCGAAGACCCATTGGAGATCCGGGACGGCCTCGAGCAGTTCCACCGCGTGATGGCCGCTCATGCCGCCGAAGTTCATGCAGTTCTCGTGGACCACCTGGCATCCGCCGTCCCGGAACCGGGCGGTGACCTCGCGGACGCGGCGAACTACTTCGGGTGGGATTCGGTCCGCGTCGTCGTCCGGCCTGTAGCTCATGATGCGGACGAACCGGGTGCCAAGCCGCTGCATGCGGGGCAGGGCGCGTTCCACCTCGGCGAGGGTGGTCTCGAAGGGATCGGTGACCCGCTTCGCCCAGTTCATGATGGTGGAGCCGAAGCAGTACACCGAGATGCCCGCGGCTTTGAGGGATTCGGCGGCCCGGTCGAAAGCGGGTTCGGGAAGGTCGTGAAGATTTGCCTTCGGGAAACCGTCCACCAGCACGTTGCGGGCTTCCAGGTGCCTCCAATTCAGACGGCGCAGGGCGTCGATCTGGGAGGAGAGCGCGTTGCCGGCTTCGTCACCGATGCCACAGAGAATCATGTGTCAGAGCCAAGCGCGAAGCGGCGCCCGGGGAAAACAAAAACGCCACCCGGGAACGGGTGGCGGGAATCGGAACCGGCGGGGATCACGCCTTCTTGCCGGTGCGAGCGGCAGCCTTCTTGCGTTTCTGTTGGCGGATCCGGCGGCTGCGCTTTTCGACTTTGTTGTGTTGTTTGCCCATGGCTGTTTAATTACGGAAACAATGATTGCGAATTCGCGGATGACGATGGGCCTTCACCGGAGGCCCATCAACCTCTTTTTCCTGACCGTCCTGGTGGCCGGGTTGTCGGGACTGTCCGCACTTCAAGCGGCGGATCCTGCCGTTGCGGGAGGAAAGCCGGCGGGAGCAGCAACTCCCGCACCCGCCACCAATTCCGCGACGGCCACCCCGGCGAAGAAGAATTCCAAGCCCAAGAAGGCTTCGGACCGCTACGCCGTCATCCGGTACCATCTGGAAACCACGGATGACGGGAACGGTCCCAAGGCGGAGGTCATCCGGAGTCGTCCCCAGTTGATTCCCATCCAGAAGATGCCGTTCTTTGATGAGCGGGATGTGGCGTCCGCGGATCTGATCGAAACCCCGGACGGAGGATTCATTGTCCAGATTGAGGGGACGGAACACGGGCGCAATGCCTTGGAAATGGCGACGGTGTCCGCCAACGGACGCAGGGTGGCCATTTACGGACAGTGGATGACGGACTCCGAAACCCCTGAGATCCGATGGATTGCCGCGCCGATGATCCGGGGGACGGTTCGGAACGGGACTCTTCGATTCTCCGTCGATTGCGACCGGACGGAGGCGCAGATGCTGGTGGACGGCCTGAACAATGTGGCGGTGAAGCTGAAGAACCGCCCGAAGATCAAGAGTGACCCGGATTCCACGGCCAAGGGCGCCTCCAAGAAGAGTCCCGTGAATTCCAAGTCCGCTGCGGCCGACCTGATCAACCAGAACACCCGCCCGTGATTTTTCGGTTTCTCCGGCGGCTTCCAGGTGTCGCGCTCCTTTTGGGGATCGCGTCGGGTGTGTGGGCCCAGCCGTTTCGATTCCCCACGGAGAATCACGCCCTGCTCGAGGCCGGGGGTGAGGCCCGCTTCTTCCAGGGCACGAGTGGCAAGCCTTGGAACAGCGGCCAGTTCGGATGCGTCCGCACGGACGGACATCAGTTTCACGAGGGCGTGGACATCCAGGCGCTTCACCGCGACGCCCATGGGGAACCGACGGACGCGGTGACCGCCAGCGCTGCCGGCACGGTGGCCTACATCAATTCGCGGTCCGCGTTGTCGAATTACGGGAACTATGTCGTGCTGCGACATCAGATCGAGGGCATGGAGGTGTACACGTTGTACGCCCATCTGCGGCAGGTGCGGGAGGGATTGCGGGTGGGGGAGGCGGTGTCCGCCGGGGATCGGATCGGAACGCTGGGGCGCACGAGCAATACCCGGCAGCCCATCACCAAGGATCGCGCCCACGTGCATTTCGAAATCAACCTCGTGGTCAATGACCGGTACGTCGACTGGCACCGGGCGCACCTCAAGGGGATGCGCAATGATCACGTCAATTTCAATGGCAGGAATCTGCTGGGGCTGGATCCCGCCGAAGTTTTCCGGGAGCAGGCTCGGCAGGGTTCGGCATTCCGCTTCACGGAGTTCATCCGGAGCCGTCCGGTGATGGCCCGCGTCGCGGTGAAGGACACGTCAATCCCGTGGGTGAAGCGGTATCCGCAACTGCTGGTGGCGAACCCAGTGGCGGAGCGCGAAGGCATCGCGGGATACGAACTGGGCCTGACGTTCAACGGCATGCCGGTCCGGGTAACTCCGAGAGCGGCGTCGGAACTGAAGGGGCCGGCGAAGGTTCGACTGGTGGAGGTCAGTGCGGGGGAGTGCCAGGGCCATCCGTGCGGACACCTGGTGGCGCGGCGTGGGGACGGCTGGGTGCTGACGACGCATGGGACGGATGTGGTGGATTTGATCGCGTATTGAGAGGGGGGCGACGAATGGGGCGATTGTAGTGCAGGCTTTAGCCTGTCTTCCGCGGGCGCTGGGGTGGGGGGGCGGGGATTGGGACAGCCTGAAAGCTGGACTACGAACGAGGGGCAGCATGCCGCCAAAACGCTCGCCACGGCGGCCCGAACGGGCACGGTTTGGGCATGATTCGAATTTGGGCGTTCGTTCTCATGGCGGGATGTGCCCTTGCGGCGGAGTCGTTGAGTTACACGGCGCCGCGTTGGGACGACGCCGGGCGCGCGGCGCGGATCGAGGCGGTGTTGCCGCGGTTGGACGAAATCTACGCGTCACACGCGACGAGCAATCACATTCCCGGCTACGTGTACGGTGTGGTGGTGGACGGACGGTTGATCCACGTCCGCTCCGCCGGGTCGGCGACGTTGAATCCCGAGCGGCCGGTGACGGAGGAGACGCGGTTTCGAATTGCGTCGATGACCAAGAGCTTCACCGCAATGGCCATTCTCAAGCTGCGGGATGCCGGAAAGCTGTCGCTGGAGGATCCGGTGGAGCGCTGGATCCCGCAGTTTTCGCGGGTGAAGCCGCCCACGACCGACTCGCCCAAGATCACCTTGCGTCATTTGCTGCGAATGTCCGCGGGGTTTCCCCAGGATGATCCGTGGGGTGATCGCCGGTTGGCGGACACGGTGCGACAGTTGGAGGACCTGGTTTCCGGAGGACTGGCTTTCTCAAATCCGCCGGGGGTGACTTGGGAATACAGCAACCTGGGGTACGGACTCCTGGGGCAGGTCGTGACGCGGGCTTCGGGGCGGCCGTTCCAGGAGTACATCACCCGGGAGATTCTACGTCCGCTGGACATGACCAACACCGTCTGGGAGTTCACGAAGGTCCCCGATGGCCGGATGGCGCAGGGATACCGATGGGAGAACGACCATTGGCGGGAGGAGCCGCTGCTGCACGACGGAACGTTTGGGGCGATGGGGGGATTGATCACCACGGTGGGCGATTTCTCCCGGTATGTGGCCTTCCATCTCGACGCCTGGCCGCCGCGCAATGGTCCCGACCCCGGGCCCGTGCGTCGTTCGACCCGCCGGGAGATGCACCGGCCTGCGGAAGTGCTGTCGGTGATCACCAATTCCTTCACCCTGGATGGAACGCCGGATCCGAGGGTGGCGGGTTACAGTTTTGGACTGAGCTGGAACCAGGATGCGCGCGGGGTGATCTGGCTGCGGCACGGGGGTGGCTTGCCGGGATTTGGCAGTGAACATCGTTTTCTGCCCGACTACGGCATCGGCCTGGTCGCGTTTGCCAACCGGACCTACGCGCCCATGACCGCGGCCAATGCGGCGGCCATGGAGGTCCTGCTCGGCGCGGCCCGCATTCCGCCCCGGCAGGCGGTTGCCTCACCGTTGTTGGAACGGCGCGCCGCGCAGGTGGCGTCCATTCTCCAGACCTGGGATGCCGCCGAGATGGCGGATGCGCTTGCACCGAATGTATTTCAGGACCGCGATCTGTCGGATTGGAAGACGATGTCCGCGGAGACGCTGTCTCTGTGCGGGAAGATCCAGTCCGTGTCGGAGCTGCGTCCGGAGAACCAATTGCGCGGCCGGTTTGATCTGATCGGCGAACGGGGTGTCGTGGAGGTGTTTTTTACGATGATGCCCGAGGCGGTTCCGCGGGTTCAGGAGATCAAGCTGACGCCGAAACCGAGGTCCGGGCTGTAAGCTTTTTGGCCGGGAAATCCGGGGTGCTTGGAGGGATGTTCAGGGGTTCGTTGAGGGGGCAGCGCCCTCGTCGGGTTGGGGATCTTCGGGAACCGGGCCCGGGTCCAACCGCCATTCAGAATCCGAGAGCCTCAGGTTCACCAGAACGACATCGGATTTTCCCGTATCGAGGTCGTCAAATCCATAGAAGACGGTTCGCGATCCATCCTCGTTGGTTCTCACCTGTTGAATGGAGGTCACCGAGCGTCGCGAAAAGGCGTTGGTCATGACCCGGAACAACAGATCCTGCCGACGCGAAAGGGTGTCCGGTGAAGCGCCCGGGTCGGGCAGCACGAGTTCCCCGAGGCGCCGGCGGTTTCCCTCGGTGATGGCCCAGAGGGCTGTGGTGGCGGCATCCTCGGGACTGTCGGTTCCCAGGTCGGCCAGCCGCGCCCGGGCGGCGGGTGTTGTTGCCTGAACCTTGCCTTCAGGAACGGGAATCGTGCGGCGCAGCCGGGCTACTTCGCCCCGGAGGCGCAGGAGTTCGGACTGCACTTCGGGTGGGGTTCCGGGCGGAGTTTGTTCGGGACGGTTTCGGGCTATTTCCAAGTCGCTGGCGAGTTGCTGCTGGACGACCTCCAAACGGGCGATTTCGTTCCGGAGCCGGTGTTGTTCCTGATGGAGGAGGATCCAGGGAATTCCGATGGCGACGGCGAGCAGAACCCCAGAGGCGATCTTCAGGGCAGGGGAGGACGTCAGGGCGAGGAATCCCGTTGCCGGAGTCTCTATCAGATTCGAGGCGACGGCGACGGAAGCGACCGAGGACATCATGGGTGTCGGCGCGGAGGAGACGGCGTGGGTCGCGAGCAAGCCTCCCAGCGACGGCAGGCCGGGCTCGGCTCCGGGGCGTGCGAGCAGTGCTCGCAATCGTTCGAGAGCGCGGGTGACGCGCTTTTGGGCGGTGTCTTCGGTGACCCCGAGGGCCGCGCCCACGGCTCGGAGGTCGCGTTGTTCGAAATAGCGCAGAACGAGGGCTTGGCGGTCGGGTTCCCGGAGTTTGTCGAGGGCGGCATCGAGGTCGGCACGGATTGCATTCCATTCCGCGGGAGCGGGGTGATCGGGAGAATTCAATTCGATGTGCAATTGTTCGCGGGTCTCCCGACGCTGGCGGGTGCGGCGGACCTGCCCGGCCGCAAACCGGGTGGCGCGATGGAGCCAGGGACCGAGCAGGACGTGCGACGACAGCGACCCGGCGCGGCGTGCGAGGTCGGTGAAGACCATCTGGGTCACGTCGTGGGCGAGGTCCGGGTCACCCACCTGTCGGGCGGCGGAGGAATGCACCCAGTGCAGGTGTCTGGAGACCAGTTCGGAGAATGCGGATTCGGATCCGGAGATGGCGTAACGTTGGAGCAGTTCGTGGTCTTCGGCCATGGCGTTTCTGTCTCCAAACAGCCGCCGGGCGTTGAAATCCGACACCGGTTCCCGGAATTTTTTCCTCCGGGCTCAGGAGAACCGGTCGTTGGTCCAGGGATCCGCGGTGTTGGAGTAGCCGCGGAGTTCCCAGAATCCGAGGATGTCGCGGTCGAGGAAGGTGATCTCGCGGATCCACTTGGCGCCCTTCCACGCGTAGCGCTTGGGGATGATGACCCGCGCCGGGCCGCCATGTTCCGCGGGCAGCGGGGCGCCATTCCACGTGTGGGCGATCAGGACGTCCTCATCGAGGCAGACCTCCAGCGGGTTGTTGGTGGAATAGCCGTCGTAGCTCTTGAAGAAGACATGGGTGGCGGCGCTCCTGGGTTGGACGAGGTCCGCAAGGGTTAGGAACGAAACGCCCTGAAAGGTCATGTCCAGCTGGCTCCAGGTGGTGACGCAATGGAAGTCACTGGTATCGGTGATCTGGGGCAGGGCCTGAAAGGCGTCCCAGTCGAGGGTGATGGGGCGCTCGACCTGTCCACCGATCTTGAGGCGCCACTGGGAGGTGGAAATCTCGGGTTTGATGCCGAGGTCGAGGACGGGAAAGTTGGTGACGACCTTTTGTCCGGGCGGCACCCGTTCGACGGAACGTTCCGTTTGGCGTGCGGTGCCGGCTTTTCGGGCGGCCCAGCGTTCCTTGGCGGCGACATACGCTGCATTCACGGGGGGAGGGTGCGGCTTCGACGGGTGAACGCAAGAAACGGGAATAATCTCCTTGATGCCATGAGGGAACCCGGGTAAGTACCGCGCTCCTTTTCGAGGAAAGGAAACAATTTATGGCACGCATTTGTCCCATCTCCGGCAAGCGCCCCGTCAAGGGCAATCACATCTGGCGCTCCGGTAAGGCCAAGAAGAAGGGCGGTATCGGTACCCACGTGACCGCCATCACCAAGCGGCGGTTCTTCCCGAACCTCCAGACCGTTCGCGTCGTTCTGCCGAACGGCCAGGTGAAGCGCATCCGGGTGGCCGCCAGTGTCATCAAGAAGGGCCAGATCACCAAGGCTCCGAAGCGCACTTGGACCAAGAAGGCGGCTTAAGGCTGGGCTGGGTTGCCGTGGTTCGGCGGTCGGCCAGCATGCCGGCCGACGCTTAAAGGACGGTTCTCCGAATGGGGGAACCGTCCTTTGGCATTTTACCACCGGAGATTTTGGGCCGGGCGCCACTGCGAGTCCTCCTGCAGTCGAGGGTTTCGACGGCCCCGTGCCCTGGGTGGTTGCCCGGGCGTTTGGACTGGGAAGGTTATCCCCAGGTTATCCCCGCTTGGTGCGGTGTTGCAGCGCCCGCTGGATTTCCCGGTCGGTCTCGCGTTTGCGGATGTCGTCCCGCTTGTCGAAGTCGGCCTTTCCCTTACCGACGGCGAGTTGGACCTTCACCTTGCCGTTCTTCCAGTAGAACGAGAGGGGAACGATGGAATGCCCCTTGATATTGCCCAGGGCGAAGAGCTTCTGGATCTCGGAACGGTGGAGGAGGAGCTTCCGTTTCCCTTTTGGGGCGTGGTTGTGGACGTTGCCGTGGGAGTATTCGTCGATGTGGGCGTTGTGGAGCCAGACCTCCTCCTTCTCCACCCGCGCAAAGGCGTCGGAAATCTGGCCGCGTCCCTGTCGGAGGGCCTTCACCTCGGTCCCGTGCAGGACAATGCCCGCCTCGAAGGTGTCGAGGATGTGGTAGTCGCGGCGGGCCTTCGAGTTGGTGAGGATTTCGGCCATAAAGCCGGCAGCCGGAGGGCGGGGCCCTCCGGCTGCAAATCCATCGGGCAGGGTTGACCTGCGTCAGGCCACGGCGGCCTTGCGGGTCCGGCGCCGCTTGGGCGCCTCCGGACCGGCTCCGCCGGCCTCGGCTTCCAGTTCGTAGCCGATCTTTTCCTCCAGAAGCTCCAGAAGGGCGATGTCCGCGACTCCCATTTCGGGGGTCACCACCACCAGGGGGCGGCTGATGCCACCGCCGCCGGAGTTCAGCTGGCGGACCCGGCGTGAGATGACGTTCACGAGGACGTGTGCATTCCCCACCTTTTCAAGCGCCTTGCGCGTCAGTTCTGCGTTCATTCGTTGGAGTCTCTTCGAAACGAGCGGGGTACCATAGGCTGGGCGTGGAATGCAGCAATGGAAATTTGACTGCAAGCGGCTTGGCGAGCCCGGGGAATGCCGGATAGCGTAGGCCCATGCTCCAGGGGATGCGGTTCGCGGGATTGCTGGTGGTGGCGGTTTGGCTGGGGGCGACCGTGTTTCTCACCTTTGGAGCGGGCCCGGCCTTCTTTTCGTCCGCCATGCTGGAGGTGGTTCCCCGGTACCATGCCGGCCGGGCCGCCCAGATCGTCCTGGAGTCGTTCTTTGAATTCCAATTGGTGTGCAGCTGGCTGGCGGCGGTGTTGGTGCTGGTGGATTGGGCGACAACCGGACGCCTTCCTCGGAGGTGGGCCCTGGGAGTGCTCGGGGTGCTGCTGGCCCTGGTCCTGGTCGGCGGTACGGTCCTTCAACCCCGGCTCCGCCGCCTGCACGCGGTGATGTACGCCCCCAATTCGAGTGTGGAGCAGAAGGAGGTGGCAACCCTTCAGTTCCGTCGTTGGCACGGTGTCTCCCAGGTGGGGAACCTCGTCGTGTTGATCGGGGTCGTCGCCTATTTCTGGTCCCTGGCGACGCCGGTGCCCGTTCGTCCGGGCATTGTTTACTCGGGACGCCGGAGTTGATTCCCCGACCGAGTAGATCCGGTCAGGAACGGGCCGCCGGTTCGCCGGCCTTCCGCGTCCGGCGGGCCTTGGGCAGGCGGGGCGCATCGCTCCAGAGTCCTTCGAGGTCGTAATGGGCGCGGACCTCCGCCTTCATGATGTGGACAATCACATCGAAGAAATCCGCCACGATCCAGTTGGTCTGGGCGCGACCGTCCGTGGAATGCGGTTGGATGCCGTGTTCGCTGCGCAGTTGTCCGAGAATCTCCCCCTCGATCGCCCTCAGGTGCGGCTCGCTGGTTCCGCTGGCGATCACGAAATAGTCGGTGACGTCGGAGAGCTTCCGAACGTCCAGGACGACCACATCTTCGGCCTTCTTGTTTTCAGCGAGGTCGCGGCAGAGCAGCGCGAGCTTCTTGGAATCCATCGCGGTCACCGTGCCGCCCCGGTGGCAAACCGACAAGGCGGTTTCTGCGGGGGCGGATCGTCTCCGGACGGGATTCAAGGATGCTCTTCCGGGGCGATTTCTCCTGCGGGAATCGGGAATGGGAGCCGGTTTTGCGGAGGCGGCAGGGGACAGGTGGCGAAGGGAGTAAAGCCGCAGGGCGGCGTGTAGGCGCGGTTGAAATCCAGGATGACGCGTCCGGTGGAGTCCGGCGGGCTTACATAGAGGAAGCGTCCGGATCCGTACGTGGTCTTGCCGGCGGTTTGGTCCCGGAACATCACAAAGTAGTCGGTCTCCCCCGGTTCCACGGCGACTTCAAGTCGATACTCCTTTCCGGCGTGGGAAAAGACGAGGGAACCCGGCGAGGGGAAATCCTGAGTCCCTCCGATCCGGCTCGGGACCCGGAGGGTTCGGGGACTGGCAAACGGCTCGAAGCGCCCTTCGATTCTCCAGGAAGGGGCATAGGGAAAGGAGTGCGGGGCCGTGAAGGATTTTCGCCACGGAGACTCCGGGTCCCGGACCCTCAGACCAATCCTCCCACTGCGTTCGATGACAATGATGGACAGGGGGCCTACTTCGAGTCGGGAGGGAGGCGGGGTGCGGTCTGAGACCAGCGACGCCTGGGTGACGGGGTGTCCATCGACTCGGGCCTGGACTCCAGGCGCCGCAAGGAATTGGACGGATTCTCCGGTTCGGATGAATTGCCCGATCCAGGGTGCCGAACGTCCTTTGGGGAGAACGACATCCTGGTTGGCGGCACTCCCGGCGGAATTCGTTCCCTCCTTCAGCCAGTGCAGTCCCACGAGTGTGGTCCATCCATTGGTGCCAGCCAGGAACTCGATGCGGCGGACCTTCCACGCCACCCAGTCCGGCGGATCCGCCGGCTGTGTGGCGCAACCGCCCCACAGGAGCATTGCTGCTGCGAGGGGAGGGAGAGTGTGGGTGGGGGATGGGGTCATGGAACGGGTGCGTTCTGAACCCGGGTCGAACCGTCAGGGTCTGGGCGCGTTCGTTTTGGACGCGGCCTTTCGGAACAATTCCTCGGTGCGATCCGCCGGGTTCGGCGGCAGCGGACGTCCCGGTGGGCCTGCCGAGTTGGTGGAAAGATTGGGCGGCGCGGTGAAGGGCAGGGCGGCCTTTTGAAGGAATTCCGCGATTTCGCGAACCACGGAAGGATTCGCGGTGGCCACATTGTTGGTTTCGCCGGGATCCGACTGCAGGTTATAGAGCTCGATTGGCAGATCCGGACCCAGTTTCACTCCCTTCCAGTTTCCGATCCGGGCGGCCTGCTGTTCTGCTCGTTCGTGAAACTCCCAATCCATGGCTTTGGGGTCCCGGTCCGGTTTTCGTCCCAGAAGCGATGCGGCAAAGGAGACGCCGTCGAGTCCACGGGGAGTCGTGGTTTCCGCGACGTCCGCAAGGGTGGGCAGGATATCCCAGAACGCCACGGGCCGGTCATTGGTGGTGCCCGCCTTGATGTGGCCGGGCCAGCGGGCGATGAGCGGGACGCGAATCCCTCCTTCATAAAGGTCACGCTTGAAGCCCCGCAGCGGACCCGAGCTGCGGAAGAAGGCCGGATCCACCCCGGACTCCGCATGTGGGCCATTGTCGCTGGTAAAGAGAACTAGCGTCTCGTCGTCGAGATGTCGCTTCTTCAAATCCGCGAGGAGGGAACCCACCATGGTGTCGAGGTAGGTGATCATCGCTGCCTTGCGACGTTCGGGATCGGGCCACGATTCCTTCGCGTAGATCCCGAGATCCGGAACTTCCATGCCCACCAACCCCCGCTCGTTGTTGGCGTGGGGAAGGATTGGGGCGAAATAGAGGAAGAAGGGGCGGTCTTCGTTGATGCGGATAAAATTGGTCGCGGTGCGCAGCAGCCAGGCGGGACTATAGTCCGTCCGCTTGCCCTGCTGGTTGCCCGGGAGAAAGAACGGCAGTGAATTCCGCCACAGGAAGACCGGGTAATAGTCGTGGGCGTGCAGCTGATCGAGATATCCGAAGAACTCCTCGAATCCCTGTTGGTTTGGATGGCCGCTGGTTCCCTCCCATCCGAGTCCCCACTTGCCCACGGCGCCACTGTGGTATCCGGCGTTGCGAAGGACCTTCGGAATGGTGATGTCGTCCGCGGTGAGGGCCACCTGGGTGTTGCTGCGGACGCGGGAGTGTCCGGTGTGCTTCCCGGTGATCAGGGTGCAGCGGCTGGGCGCGCAGACCGTGTTCCCCGCATACGCCTGAGTGAACCGCATGCCCTCGGCGGCCAGTTGATCGAGATTGGGCGTCTGGATGCGCGTCTGTCCGTAACAACCAAGGTCCCCGTAGCCCAGATCGTCGGCCACGATGAGGACGATGTTGGGAAGCGGGCTGGGACGCGACGGTCTCGCCGCCTGGGCGGAGAATACGGTCAGTGCGGCGGCCACCCAGGCCGCGATCCGTTGAAAGCGAATCGGCATGACGACACGCTAGCAGCTTCGGATTCCGGTCGCAGCGGGGAAATCCCAGGCTTTAGGCGCCCGGCTACGGGGCACTGGTGGTGGGCTTGACGATGGCGGCGAGGACGAGTCCGCAGACGACGAAGGCGACCGCGTCGTAGGCGGCGTTCAGGATCAGCCAGGGCCAGGGTTGGTACCAGTAGATGCCGGCTCCGAGGACCGTGTAATTGGTCACCGCCAGGCCGGCGAGGGTCACGATGAAGAGCCGTTGTCCGAAGCGGGGGCGTGCGGTGAGGTGGAGCAGTCCGGCGAGTAGGAAGGTGGTCACCCAGCCATGGATGAATCCGGTGCCAAAGAAGGCGGCGGACATGGGTTCGACGCCCCCCTTTCGGTAGTGGATGGTCACCAAGGGGCCCTGTCGATGGAGTTCCATGGATTGCTTGGGGTCCGTCGACACGGAGGGCACCAGATAAAGCCCATCGTTGGGCAGCGCATTCCGGAGTGCCTGTCCCAACTCAACATCGCCCACGGCCGCCTTTTCCACGTAGGCGTAGGGAATGGGACAGGTCCAAAATGCCGCGCCGAACAGAAACAACACGATGGCCGCGGCCAGGCTTCCGAGTAGGATTCGTTTCATTGTCGGTGAAGGAAGGCGATGGGTGTGGACGTAGGTTTCCGGAAATTACCGGAGGGCCATGGTTTTATCCCGCGCGAAGAGACAACCACGGGATGCGGAGATCGGGGAGCGAAATTCAGCCCGCGCGACCCTGCCTTCGGGCGGGCGCCTGTCGCGGCGCACTACGGCGCGGCGCCTCGCGGCGGATTTCGGATCGCGAGGCTGTGCCCCGCGCATCGCGGGCGGCGGGAAACTCCCGGGGATCCGAAGGTTTCTTGCGCGTTGCGGAGCGACGGGATTTGGAGTCGGCGCCGGGAAGCTCTGCGGTGGGTGGGGGCGGAACTACGACCAGGGAGGACCGTTTTTTGGAAGGCATGCCGCAGCGTGACAGGGAGTTCCCGGGGCGCAATCCGGCAATGCGTCGGGCTCAGGGTGCTTTTGGATCCCCCGGTGCGGGTGCGGGAGCGGCGCCGGCGAGTCCACGCCGCCGCAACATCTCCTGCATGGCCTGATCCATGGCGTGTTCCGCCAGCGGTCGGCTCACCTCGTCCAGATGGGCGGTGGCGGACTTGAGGCGCGCGGGATCCCCGGTTTTGGTTTTCGGGTTCTCCTGTTCGAGCACGTCCTCCACTCCCTGGAGGGCGTCGAGAAGCTGCTGCCGGTACTCGGGATCCAGATCCTGATCGTAGGTCGCCATCGTTTTCCGGGTGGCGACCAGGGTCTCGCCGGCCCGCAGTTTGGCTTCGATCCATTGGCGCGCCCTCAGGTCGTCGAAGGCGTTCTCCACCGATTCCTCGACCATGCGCTGCACGTCCTCGTCGGCGACATCCACGGCTGACTTCAATTCGACGATCTTCTCCCGCCCCGTCCTGACGTCCCGGGCGAGCACGTGGAGGACGCCGTTGGCGTCGATTTCAAACTGGACCCCCACCCGTGGGACGCCCTTGGGGGCGGGCTCGAACTCCAGTTCGAAGCGTCCGAGGACCAGTTGTCTGCGGCGCGTTCCCGTTCCCCCTGGAGAACATGGATCAACATGGAAGGCTGGCGGTCCACGGCGGTGGTGAAAGTTCCCCCGCCTTGACCGGAATGGTCGAGTTGCGGGGGATGATGACGTTCATGAGGCCGCCGAAAGTCTCAATGCCCAGCGAGAGCGGCGTGACGTCGAGGAGGAGGAGATTGCGGAAACCGCCGGATAGAATCTCCGCCTGGATCGCCGCACCAAGGGCGACGGCTTCGTCCGGGTTGATGGAAGTGTTCAGGTGGGGTCCGGAGCTCCCGTGAAACTCCTCCCCAAGGCGGAGTTCACCGCGGGTTTCGTCGAACTCGGCACAGTGAAACCAGGAGGCCACCAACCGGCGGACCAGAGGCATGCGGGTTTGTCCGCCAACCAGGATAACCTGCGAAAGGTCCTTGGCTTCGATCTTGGCGTCCGCTAGCGACCGGAGGCAGTGGGCCCGGGTGCGTTCGAGGATGTCGCGTGTGAGGCCTTCCAGTTCCTCCCGGGTCAGCGTGAGGTGAAAGCTGAATGTTGGGGTGAGGAACGGGAGGGAGATCTCGACCCGGGTTTCGGTGCTGAGCCGGATCTTGGCCTGTTCTGCGGCCTCCCGAAGCCGGCTCAACAATCCCAGGTCCGCGGCGGGATCGGGGCCACCCGCCGCCCGGAGTCGCTCCGCAAGGAAATCGGTGATCCGGCGGTCGAGATCATCCCCGCCAAGCCGGGTGTTGCCGTTCGTCGACAGCACCTGGAAGACACCCTCGTTGAGCTCGAGGATGGACAGGTCGAACGTGCCCCCGCCGAGGTCGTACACGGCGATGCGGGCCTTGTCCTTCAACCGGTCCAGACCGTACGCGAGGGCCGCGGCAGTGGGTTCGTTGAGGATGCGCTCCACCTTCAGCCCCGCGAGTTCGCCGGCCCGGATGGTGGCATTGCGCTGGGCGTCGTTAAAGTAGGCCGGGACGGTGATCACCGCCCGGGTCACCGGACCTCCAAGGGATGCCTCCGCGGTACGCCGCAGTCTCTTCAGAATCTCCGCGGACACTTCCTCCGGAGTCCAGGTGCGCCCGGGCAGGTCGATGGCCACGGGACCGGATCCGTCGCCCTTCACGGAGTAGGTCACCAGCATATCCTCTCGGGGAATGTCGCTGCCGCGGCGTCCCATGAACCGTTTCACCGAATAAACCGTGTCCCGGGGCTTTACCACGCGGATGCGGGTGGCCGCATGTCCCACCACCGGTGCGGCGTCCGGGCCGGGAAAATGCACGACGGATGGGACGAGACGATGTCCTTCCTCATCGGCGATCACGTACGGGATGCCGCTGTCCACCACCGCCACGAGGGAATTCGTGGTCCCCAGGTCAATGCCGACGATCTTGCTCATGAATCCGGCCGGGACGTTGGGGGCAAACCCCTCCTGCGGCAAGGGAGTGCGCGGAGAGGTGGCTGCCTATTGAGACTCGCATAATAGGGTGTCATTCAGGCCATAATGTGGATTGCTTGTAGCAGGCGGCGATGATGGAGGGGCGGCGGCGCATGCGTCGCAGTGCGGCGGTGGCCTGCATGCTGAGGTCCCAGGCCTGTGTGGCGATCAGGTTGCCGATCTGATGGGTCTTGAGGTTGCCCCACATGTACTCGACGGGATTGAGTTCGGGGGCATAGGCCGGCAGCCGTTCCACCACGACGCGTCCATCAGTGCTGGCCACGTAGTCCTGAACCAGGCGGCTGCGGTGGATAGGGGCGCCGTCCCAGATGACGGTGAGTTTCCCCGGAACAAGTCGTTGGAGGTGCCGGAGGAACTCGATGACCTGGGGGCCCTTGATACTGCCGGGGTGGATCTGGAAGAAGAACCGGTACAGGGCCAGGCCGCCGATCATGGAGAGGCTCTTCCAGCCAAAGGTTTCCTGGATCACCGGCGTCTGGCCGCGGGGCGCCCAGGTCCGTACCCGGGTGGGGCGGGTGCTCAGTCCGCTTTCGTCGATGAAGACGAGGGTTCGGCCCTCTTTGCCGGCTTTTTATCGCAGGCCACTCGACCCGCTTCCAACGGCGGATCTTGGGCTCGTCGCGCTCGATCGCGCGGCGCTCCGGGCGTTGGCAACTGAACCCGTTGTCGCCCAACAGACGCCAGACATGGCCGGGATGGTACTCGACCCCGGTCAGGTCCTTGATGAGGGCCGCCACACGCGGAAGCGTCCACAGGTTGGTCTTGTAGCCTCGGCTCACCGGTCCGGCCACCAGCGCCTTCACAACCACATCGGTCTGTTCCGCCGTCAGCTTGGACTTGCGGCCCGCCTTCCCCTTGCTGGCCAAGCCAGCCTTGCCGCCCTTCTCCACGCCGACTTCCAACGGTAGGCCACCTGACGGCTCACCCCCAGCCTCCTCCCGACTTCCGGGGCCGAGATCCCCTTCTCGAACATCGCGGCAGCCTGGACCCGCCGCTTTTCCATCCGTGCATGATCTCGCGTCAGCGCCATGCACGAAGCATACACCGACGACACAACATGTCACCCTATTATGCGAGACTCAATAAAGGGATGGCGCGATGCGGCTGTCGAGCTGGAAAACCTGTCCGGAAACGTTCCGCATGCCGGCCAGGAAGATCATGAACCGGGCGACTTCGCCGGTTTCGTTGATCCGACCGAGGGCGTTCGAGGCGGCGTGCCGGGCCAGATCCTCCGGAGTGACCGGGCCCAGCAGGGCGGTGGGAAGATAGCCCGGGGAAACTCCGTTGACGCGGATGTTGAAGGTTCCGACTTCGCGCGCCAGGGACTGCGTCAGGCCTACGAGACCCGCCTTGGCGGCCGAGTAGTTGGACGCACCGTGGCGTCCAACCCGCCCGCTGAAGCTGGCGAGATTCAGGATGTGTCCATCCTGTTGTCGCATCATGGCGGGCAGGACTGCACGGGAGCATAGATAGGCGCCCTTTAAGTTGACCGCCATCACGGGATCCCAGTCCTCAACGGCAAGACGGGCCAGGAGGTTGTCCAGTGCGAGCCCTGCATTGTTGATGAGGGCGTCGATCCGACCCCACCGTTCCACCACGGTTTCCACCGCGGCCTCCGCGGAGTCCGACCGGGTGACATCCAGCGTCAGGGGAAGGATTCGCTCCCCGGCGATCCGCAATGGGGAGCGATGAGTGCCGGCGGCGACCCTCCATCCGTCGCGATGAAATGCCTCCACCAATGCCGTTCCGAGTCCGCCCGCGGCACCGGTGACGAGGACCACCCGTGAATCCGGCGAGTTCATGAGGAGGAAGGTGCAATCGCCCAGTCGCCGGCGATGAGACTCGCGGCGACACGGCCCTCGTGCGCGATGACGCCCGCTGCGGCATCGCCCAGAGAACCGGAGAAGGGGATGGCGATCAGGTCGGCCTGCGTTCCGGTCCTGAGTTCCCCGCGTCGTCCGGCGAGGCCCAGCGCCCGGGCGCCATTGACCGTGGCGAGACGAAGGGCATCCGATGGGGACAAGGTTGCATCGTGGCCGAGGAGTTCCCGCAGTTCGGCCAAGAGCGACAGGCGGGGTGGGCGGCCCCGGACCGAAAGGGTGGAGGCGAGACTGTCGGTTCCGAGGCAGCAGTTCACCGCCGCGGACTCGAGTTCCTCCCGGGGAAAGCGGTGATGCCCAAAATAGGTGTGGCTCTTCGGGCAGTGCACGACGTGGGTGCCCGAGCGTCCAAGCCGTTCCGCATCCCCGTGCCAGAGGTAGTTGACGTGGACGGCGAGATGGGTGTCGGAGAGGAGTCCGCAACGTTCGAGGTGTTGGACGGGAGAGCCCAGACCGCAGTCGTCCATGGGGCGCTGGGGTTCCAGCCAGTCGAACATCGGTCCCCGGCGGTACATGAACATTTCGAACTCCGCCTGGGATTCGGCCACGTGGGTGGTGGTCCTCAAGCCCTCGCGACGGGCGACGTCGGCCGCGAGCCGGAGCAGGGTGGGCGTCGTGGAGTAGGGCGCGTGGGGGGAGAGCCCGAAAGCCCCGATTCCCGGATCCAGGGAGCGAAAGGTCCGCAGCGCCTCGTGAATCAGGGCCTCGGGGTTTCGTCCGCTCCGGACCCCCGTCATTTCGATGAAGGAATGGACCCGCAGCGGCGTTGCGGCACGGCAGTCGGTGAGCAGTTCGGGGACGCTTTCGATGTTGGCCACCGTGGTGGTCCCGGACTCCAACAGTTGGGATGCCCCGGAGAGCCAGGAGGCGGCGTAGTCGGAGAAATCCCATTCCGACTTTGCCGCAAGGATGGACTTGATCCAGTCCGGAAACGTCTTCGGTGGCCGGAGGCGGCCCGCCATGTGGGTGTAGTCGAGGTGGCAGTGGGCGTTGATGAGGCCCGGGAGCAGGACCACGTTGCCCAGATCGGTCACGGGGCCGTTATGGATCCGGCGAAGGTCGCTCCAGGCCCCCACGTCCGCGATGTTGCCTCCGGAAACGAGAACCGCGCCGTCCTCCAGGGACGGCGCGGTGATCGGAAGAACGATGCGGGCTCGGAGGAGCACGTCAGAGACTGGCTGAGCGGGTCTTCTCCTTGAGGCGCGCCGCAATCTTGTGCTTCCGGGCCTTGGCCTTGCTGTGCTTGGCGCGGACCTGTTGCTCGAGCTTCTTGGTCGCGAGGTCCACGGCGGCGTAGAGATCCGCCTCGCGGTCCTCCGCGTAGAGGTCCCGGCCCCGCACGCCCAGCCGGATGGAGCACTTGTAGGTCTTGTCCGGGGATTTCCCGGTGTGATCCTTTTCGAGGCAAACCCGGGCGTCGATCAGCCAGCGATCGATGTGTTCAAGCTTTTCGATGCGGGCGAGCACGTGCTGCTCAAGCGCGTCGGTCAGGGTCACATTGTGAGTGGTCAGGATAAACTTCATGACAGGCCGGAAGATTGACCCCGCTGCGGGAAGATTCAATTCCGCGTTGCGAATGGAGCCCCGCCCCCCGGGGCGGGTGCGGCTACATGTGCGCGATCAGGTTATCCCCGAATTCCGAGCACTTGATCTGGGTGGCGCCCTCCATGAGTCGGGCGAAATCGTAGGTCACCCGCTTGCTGGCAATGGCTCCATTCAGCCCCTTCAGCACCAGGTCGGCAGCCTCCACCCAGCCCAGGTGGCGAAGCATCATTTCGCCGCTGAGCACGACGGAGCCGGGGTTGACCATGTCCTTGCCGGCGTATTTGGGTGCCGTTCCGTGGGTGGCCTCGAAGATGGCGTGGCCTGTGATGTAATTGATGTTGCCGCCCGGGGCGATGCCGATGCCGCCCACCTGCGCCGCGAGGGCGTCGCTCAGGTAGTCCCCGTTGAGGTTCGGGGTGGCGATCACGTCGAAGTCCTCCGGACGGGTGAGCACCTGCTGCAGCGCAATGTCGGCAATGGCGTCCTTGATCAGGACCCGGCCAGCGGCCAGCGCCGCCTTCTGCTCGGCGTTGGCGGCGTCTTCACCCTTTTCCTTTTTGGCCCGCTCCCACTGCGTCCAGGTGTAGACCTTGTCCCCGAAATACTGCTCCGCGCACTGGTAACCCCAGTCCCGGAAGGCGCCCGAGGTGAACTTCATGATGTTCCCCTTGTGGACGAGGGTGACGGATTTCCGGCCGAACTTGATCGCGTAGCTGATGGCGCTGTGGATGAGCCGGACGCTTCCGGACCAGCTGATGGGCTTCAAGCCGACGCCGACCCGGACGCTGCAATCCACATCGGTCGCTCCCACCGATTTCCAGAAGGACTCGGCTGCGGCACGGGTGCCGAAGCGGATCTTCTTGAACTCCTTGGGGAATTCCGTTTCGAGGAACTTGAGGAACTTCTCGGATTCCGGGGTGCCCGCGGCGAACTCGATCCCGGCATAAATGTCCTCCGTGTTCTCGCGGAAGATGACCATGTCCACCTTCTCCGGGCGCTTCACGGGGCTGGGGACGCCGGTGAAGTACTGGACGGGGCGCAGGCAGACATACAGGTCCAGCATCTGGCGCAGGGCGACATTGAGCGACCGGATGCCGCCGCCCACGGGCGTGGTGAGCGGGCCCTTGATGCCGACGAGGAATTCACGGAAGGCCTCCACGGTGTCGTCGGGCAGCCAGTTGTTGAAGCGCTTGAAGCTCTCCTCGCCGGCGAACACCTCCATCCAGGAGATCTTCCGGGTCCCGCCGTAGGCCTTTTCGACTGCGGCGTCGAGGACGCGCACGCTGGCCGCCCAGATGTCGGGGCCCGTGCCATCGCCGCGGATGAACGGGATGATCGGGCGGGCCGGCACCTGGAGCTTGCCGTTCTGGATGGAAATCTTTTCGCCCTGGGGAATGGAACAGGTGGTGTATGGCATTCGAGGAGAGGTGAGGGACTGCGGACTTAGATTCGGACTTCGTGCTTCTGGTCATAGGCCGCGGAGCGGCCTCAAAGCGTCATTTAAGCGGTTGCCGTGAAGTCGCGGCAAGCGGATTGCGGCTGTCGGGGAAATCCAGGGGTCAACTCGGGACGTTTTTCCGCGATTCCAAAATCAACCTTGCCGCTCGGGGGTCGGTTGTTACCGTGACGTCACACGATCCGACGGCGGGCGCCCGGCGCGGCGGCCTTGCGGGATCGGAATCCTGTCCCCTCCAACCCCGATTGTGAAAATCTTCAGCGGCAACTCCAATCCCCTGCTGGCGAAGGCCATTTGTGAAGCCATGCAGGTGCCCCTGGGCAAATGCACGGTCAGCACGTTTCCCGACGGGGAGACGTTCGTGAAGATCGACGAAAACGTGCGGGGCGAGGATGTGTTCATCATCCAGTCCACCAGTCCTCCGGCGAACCAGCACTGGATGGAACTCTTCATCATGATGGATGCGCTGCGGCGGGCGAGCGCGACGCGGATTACGGCGGTGCTGCCGTTCTTCGGATACGCGCGGCAGGATCGCAAGGATCAGCCACGGGTTCCCATCACGGCGAAGTTGGTGGCCAACCTGCTGGTCGCCGCGGGTGCCGGGCGGATCCTGACCATGGACTTGCATGCCCAACAAATTCAGGGGTTCTTCGACATCCCGGTGGATCATCTCTACGCCGCCCCGGTGATCTACGAGTACCTGCTTGGGAAGAAGCTGGAGACCTTGGTGGTGGTGAGTCCCGACGTCGGGGGCATCAAGATGGCGTACGCCTATGCCCAGCGTCTGGACGCCGAACTCGCCATCGTGGCGAAGCGACGCAAGAGCCCGACGGAAACCGAGGCCACCGCGGTGATTGGCGACATCGAGGGACGCAATGTCCTGCTCGTGGACGACCTCACGGAGACGGCGGGAACGCTGACCAGCGCCGCCAATCTCCTGAAGTCACGGGGGGCCAAACGCATCATTGCGTGCGTCTCCCACGCCTTGCTGACCGACCTTGGATTGGAGCGGATCAAGAAATCATCTATTGACGAATTGATCACGACCGATACGGTCGCGCGCTCCGGTTACCCCGGAATAAACATCACAACATTGTCCGTGGCCACGTTGCTGGGTGAGGCGATTCATCGCATTCACCGAAATTCGAGTGTCACGTCATTGTTTGAGTTTAAGGGTGGGCGCACCAGCTAGCCCGGATCATTTCCCCCCAGGGAAGGGATCTGCACTCGGTGCCGGCGCAGATGCGTCGGGCTGATGGGGCGCCTGCAGATACGACTTGGACATGAAATCGATCGCCCTCAGCGCGAATTCGCGCTCCCTGTTCCGTCGCAAAGGATCCCGCAAGGTCCGGGCCGGTGGACGGATCCCGGCAGTCATCTACGGCCGCCACAATCCCCCGCAAAGCCTCGAACTCGACGCCAAGGAGTTTGAGCTCATCGTTCACAAGGCCCACTCGGAGATCATTCTGGTGGACCTCACGGTGACCGGGGACACCAAGCCCGCCCGTCTGGCCATCGTTCAGGACGTCCAGCATCACCCGCTGACCGGAGCCACGCTGCATGTGGACCTCCACGAGGTGAAGGCGGATGAAAAGGTGACCATTGAGGTTCCCGTGGAAGCCATCGGAGTCCCCGAGGGCGTCAAGAACGGCGGTGGAACCCTGGAACACGTCCGATTCCGCCTCAAGGTCCGCTGTCTTCCGAAGGACCTTCCCGATCACATCAATGTCGACGTGAGCGCGCTCAAGGTGGGCGACACGCTGCACATCGGCGAGATTGCCGCTCCCGAAGGTGTGGAACTTCTAGGCGACAAGAAGATCCCCGTGTTCGCAGTCGCCGCGCCGGTGGCGGCGGAGGCGGAGACCGCGGCGACCCCTGCCGAGGGAGCCGAGGCGGCTGCTGCGGGCGAAGCCAAGCAGCCCGAGATGATCAAGGAGAAGAAGGACGAGGGCGCCGCTGCGGCGAAGCCCGGCGAGAAGGACAAGGCGGCCGCCAAGAAGAAGTAATCCGGGGCTGGTGCGGTCCCGTGATTCCCACGGGGCCGGCTGGGCCTTCCCGATGTGAATGCATCCGGTTTGATCGTCGGTCTGGGGAATCCCGGGCCCGAGTACCGGGAAACCCGCCACAACGCCGGCTTCATGCTGGTCGAACGCCTCGCGGAACGCTGGGGTGGGGAGTGGCGGATCGAAAAGAAGTTCTTTGCAAGTCTGGCCGAGTGCCGGTTTGCGGGTCGGCGGTGGATTCTCTGCCGGCCCCAGACCTACATGAACGCCAGTGGTGAGGCAGTGGGGCGGGTGGCAGCCTTTCACAAGGTGGCCCCCGACCGGATCCTGGTGCTGGTGGACGATGCGGATCTTTCGCTCGGCACCCTCCGGCTCCGGCCTGAGGGAAGCCCGGGGGGCCACCACGGATTGGAATCCGTGGAGCTGCACCTGGGAACCCGGTCCTATCCGCGCCTCCGGCTCGGCATCGCCCGCCCGCAGCAAACCCGACGCGACCTCGTCGGCCACGTCCTTGGACGACTGGCCGAAGAGGAGCGCCCCAGTTGGGAATTGATGTTGCAACGGGCGGCCACCCAGGTGGAATGCTGGGCCACCGAAGGAATCGCACCGGCGATGAATCGCCACAACGGGGCGGCGCAGGCCGCTCCAGACACGTCAGTGAACGCAGAAAGGAAAACGCAGTGAAACGCTACGAAGGATTGTTCATTCTGGATCTCGCCGGCCGTGAGGACGGACTCAACGAGGCTGTCGAAAAGGTCAAGTCCATCATCGCCAGCACGGGCGCCCAGGTGCAGAACGTGCAAAAGATGGAAAAGCGCCCCTTTGTCCGGGTCACGGACAAGAAGGTGACCGGCGGCCACTACGTGAACGTGATTTTTGAGGCCCTTCCGGCCGCGATTGCCGCGCTTCCCGGCAAGTTCACCCACGTCGAAGAGGTCTATCGCGTCCTGTTCAGCGAGGCGTCGAAGAATTCGGCGGTCGCGACCCCTGCGCCGGCCGCCTGAACCGGCGGCACCGGCCTCCTCCTCCGGCAAATCCTCAACCCCAGGTTCCATGGCCAGCTACAACAAGGTGATCCTTCTCGGCAATCTTACCCGGGATCCCGAGCTCCGGTACACCCCCAAGGGGACGGCTTCGGCGCGCCTCGGACTGGCGGTCAATCGATCCTACAAGACCGATTCCGGGGAAACCCGGGAGGAGGTCACGTTTGTGGACATCGACGCCTGGGGTAAACAGGCCGAGTTGATTGCCCAGTATCTCCGAAAGGGAAATCCCCTGTTCGTGGAGGGGCGGCTGAAGCTCGACCAGTGGGACGACAAGACGTCCGGGCAGAAGCGCTCCGCGATCCGTGTGGTCATGGAGAACTTCCAGTTTTTGGGCGGACGCGCCGAAGGGCGTCCGACCAGCGGTCCGCCGTCCTCCGGCCACTCCGCGCCCGCGTCCTCTGCGGCTCCCGCTGCCGGCGGGGATTCCGGTGCCGACGGTCCTCCCCCCGAGGAGGATGATGTCCCGTTCTGATTTTTCCGTATCGTCCCACTTTCAATCGCATCCATTTATGCCGAAATCCGAAGTCATCCTCATCAAGAACGTCGTAGGCCTGGGCGGCGAGTCCGACCACGTCGCGGTCTCCGCCGGATACGCCCGCAATTTTCTCATTCCCCAGGGACTGGCCGTGCCGGTGACCCGGGGCAACAAGAAGTGGGTTGAGAACCTCCGCAAGCGCCGCACCGAGCGTGAAGCCCAGGAGCTCAGCACCATGAGCGAGCTCGCGAAGAGCCTGTCCGCCGTGACCCTGACCCTCGCGGTCAAGACGGGCGACGACGGCAAGGTGTTCGGTTCGATCACCTCGGGAGCCATCGCGGACGCGCTCAAGACGCAGCTCGACGTGGCCCTCGACAAGCGGAAGATCCATTTGGAGAAGCCGATTCACGCTCTGGGTGAACACGAGGTCGAACTGCGGCTTCATGCCGATGTGCGCTGCGGTCTGAAGCTCGTGGTGAAGAGCAGCAATCCGCTGCCCGAAGCTGCCCCGGCCGCCGCTTCAGCGGAGGCCCCCAAGACCGAGAAGCGTGGCAAGCGCGCCGCGGCTGCTGAGGCCGAGGCGGAAGCGCCCGCTGCCAAAGGATCCAAGGGATCGAAGGGCAAATAACGCTCCAAGGATACCCTGAAGCATCGGGGCCGGCAGCGATGTGCTGCCGGCCCTGCTTTCTTTTTGGGGGGCGCCCGGCAGGAGCAGAGAGCCGGATCAGACCTGTTTTTGCCGTCGGGGAATCATTTTGAGCTTTAAGCCCGACGCCCTCCGCCCGGAGGCTTCCCGCATGCCGGTTCCCGTACTCGCAGTCGCCAACCAGAAGGGAGGCGTCGGTAAGACCACCACGTCGGTGAATCTGGCCGCCTGCCTGGCGGCGCAGGGTCGCCGCGTGCTGTTGGTGGACCTGGATGCCCAGGCCAACGCCACCAGCGGGCTGGGCCTGGAAAAGGCGGAGGGTGGCAGTGTGTATCGTCCGCTGATGGGCGAGGGAACCCTCGCGGAGCGGGTGCGCCCGACGGCCTTTGCGGGATTGTCCGTCATTCCCAGCGAGTTCGACCTGTGTGGCGCGGAGGTGGAATTGGCGCGGGGGGAGGATCACCTCAATCGGCTGCGCCGGGCCATGGCGCCGCTCCGTGAGGACGGTCGGTTTGATGTCATCCTCATCGATTGCCCGCCCTCGCTGGGGTTGATCACCCTGAATGCGTTCGCGGCGGCGGATCGCCTGATCGTTCCCCTTCAGTGTGAGTATTATGCCCTGGAGGGGGTGGCGATGATTTCCCGTATCCTCCAACAGGTCCGGGACTCGCGCATCAATCCGCACCTGGAGATCCTGGGAATCGTCATGACCATGTACGACGCCCGCACGCGCCTGTCGCAAAATGTCGTGGGGGAGGTGCGTCAGCATTTTGGGGATCGGGTGTTTGAGACTGTGATCCCGCGTACCACTCGGCTGGCGGAGGCGCCGAGCTTTGGACAGCCCATCCTCCACTACGACCGCTACAGCGCGGGCGCCGCGGCGTACGAGGTCCTGGCCGGTGAGGTCCTGGCGCGGTTGGATCGGATGACCGCGGCCCCCGCAGCCTAGGTGATTGCCGGGTTGCGAATGCCGCCGGCGGCGGGGTAGCGTTGGAAATTCCTCGGGAACGGCGGTTGCCTTTGCCCGTCCCGAGGTTCTTCGCACCGATGAAGCCATGGTCTTCCATTTGCCTGGGCGTTGTCCTGATGCTCGCGGGGACATCCGTGAGCCGGCTCCGGGCGGCGACTCCGGTATCCGTCTGGCTGACGGATCCCGGAGGCGTGGCGCGATTTGAACAACAGGCGAGCCCCCGTGAATTTGGTTCCCCAGGCCCGGAGGGCGGGGCCGTGCTGGAGGTCAGTGATCGGCGCCATTACCAGGAGATGGTGGGGTTTGGGTTTACTCTGACCGGGGGCAGTGCCCAGTTGATCCGGGCCATGAGCGAGTCCGCCCGGGAAGCCCTGTTGACGGAGTTGTTTGCGGCCGGTGGCACCCACATCGGCGTGAGTTAC
Source organism: Verrucomicrobiota bacterium (assembly GCA_046346705.1). Lineage (GTDB taxonomy): Bacteria > Verrucomicrobiota > Verrucomicrobiia > Limisphaerales > UBA9464 > UBA9464. The sequence continues at coordinate 180,576 of JAXMHR010000011.1, forward strand.
CTTCGCATCAGTGTCGGTGCCTCGGATCTGAATTCCCGTGTCTTTACGTATGATGACCTGGTCCCGGGAGAGACGGATCCGGACTTGCTCCGATTTGATCTGGGGCCGGATCGCACCGGGGTGATTCCCGTGCTCCGACAGATCCTGTCTGTGAATCCGCGCGTCGGCATCATGGCGTCCCCCTGGACGGCGCCCTCCTGGATGAAGACCAACGGGGACTCCAAGGGCGGGAGCCTGAAGCGGGAGTGCTACGGGATTTATGCGCGCTATCTGGTGAAGTATGTGGAGACCCTGAGGACTGAAGGGATTTCCCTCGATGCGCTCACGATCCAGAACGAGCCGCTGAACCCGGACAATAATCCGAGCATGGTGATGACGGCTCCGGAGCAGGCGGAGTTCATCCGGGATCATCTCGGCCCGGCGTTTCGGACTGCGGCTCTGAAAACGAAGATTGTTTGTTACGATCACAACGCCGACCACCCGGACTATCCACTGACGGTTCTCGCGGATCCGGGAGCCAGATCCTACGTGGAGGGATCCGCCTTTCACCTCTACGCGGGGTCCATTGACGCACTGAGCCGGGTTCATGACGCCCACCCGGACCGGAGTCTTTATTTCACGGAGCAATGGATCGGCGCACCGGGAAGTTTGGTTGGGGATCTGGGGTGGCATTTGACCGAAGTGGTCGTGGGTTCCTGTCGGAATTGGTGCCGGACAGTGCTGGAGTGGAACCTGGCGGCGGATCCAAACCACGGGCCTCATACGGACCGCGGGGGATGCGACCGGTGTCTGGGGGCGCTGACCCTGGATGGCGACCGGGTGGTGCGGAACCCCGCCTATTACATCATCGCCCACGCCTCCAAATTCGTGAGGCCGGGCTCGGTTCGGATTGATTCCTCGGTGTTGGAAGGCCTGCCGAACGTGGCGTTTCGGACGCCGGAGGGGCGTACCGTGCTGGTTGTGTTGAATCACGGATCGTCGCCGCGGACAGTGACGGTTCGGGCGGAGGCTGGTTTGTTGCCGCTCGTTCTCCCAGCGGGATCGGCGGCCACCTGTGTTTGGTAACGCCCCGGCCTTCGAACGCGAAGGATTTCGGCCGTCCTTGAATTCCGCGCGATCAAAGGGACTATCCGTCCAAACGCTGACGTACCCATGCGAATCCCATTCCTGCTCCTTCTCGCCACCGCCACCGTCGCGCTCTCCGGAGCCTCCGCGGACTGGCCCTATGTTCATGGCCCGAAAGGGGACGGATCGTCGTCTGAATCGATTCCGAAGTCCTGGCCGGCGGGAGGACCCAAGGTGTTGTGGAAGGTTCCCAGTTCGAAGGGATTCAGTTCGCTCGTCGTGGGGGGCGGCCGCGCCATGACCTTGGAACTCCGGGACGTGGATGGAGCCCCCCAGGAGGTGCTGGTGGCTCGAAATGCCGATACCGGGGCGGATCTTTGGGTCCGGACTTTGGGGTCCGTGAAGTACGACGGCGGTGGGGACAGTGGTACCAATGACAACAAGGGCGGGGACGGGCCCCGTTCGACCCCGACACTGGATGGGGACCGCGTTTACGTGACCTCGGCAAAACTGGTCGTCTCCTGCATCGACGCCAAGTCGGGGGACGTAGTGTGGCAGCACGACCTGATGAAGGAGTTCTCCGGGCGGAACATCACCTGGCAGAACGCGGCGTCACCCGTCGTGGAGGGGGATCTGGTGCTGGTGGCGGGAGGCGGGGCTGGGGAGTCGCTCATCGCCTTCAACAAGCGCGATGGGAAGGTGGTTTGGAAGGCGTTTGATGAGACCATCACCCATGCCACACCGACGCCGACGACGCTCCTGGGCCAGAGGCAGGTCATCTTTTTCCTGAAGTCGGGACTACTCTCGGTGGATCCCACGACAGGGAAGGAACTGTGGCGGTTTGCATTCCCGTTCCGAACCTCCACGGCCGCCTCCCCGGTGGTCGATGGCGACCTGGTTTATTGCTCCGCCGGCTATGGCGTGGGTGCGGGCGCGTGCCGTGTTTCAAAGTCCGGGGATGCCTGGAAGGTGGAACCCGTTTACCGGTTCGAAGGCAATAATCCGCTCGCCAACCACTGGTCCACGCCAGTGCTTCAGGACGGACATCTCTATGGCATGTTTCAGTTCAAGGAATACGGCAGCGGCCCGGTCAAGTGCGTGGACATCCGGACCGGCAAGGTGCTTTGGGAGCAGGCTGGCTTTGGACCGGGCCAGGTGGTCCGGGTTAACGGAGGAATTCTCGCGCTGGGGGATGCAGGCCAATTGGTCCTCATCGAACCCACGCCGTCCGGATATCATGAACTGGCGCGCGCGCAGGTCCTGGACGGCAAGTGCTGGACCACTCCCGCGGTCAGCAATGGCCGGGTCTATGCACGGAGCACCAAGGAGGCCGTTTGCCTGGATTTCGGGAAGTAGTTCCAGGTTTCGGGGTTGGCGCTCCTTCCGGAATCGTTGACCCAAAAACGGAATTGATGAGGGGCCGCTTTCCCTTCGTCGAATGATTGAACGCCCTTCTGGACCGGTTCCGCGCGGAAGCGGGTCTCCGTTGGGGTTCCCTTGAATCGCTATGGTTGAGTCATTTTGGTCTTTGAGTTCCGTGAGGGCAGGGACGCTGTTCCTGCTGCTTTGCCTGGGGATGGACGCCGCGGGTGCGGCGGAGCTGCAGTTCAATCACGACATCCGTCCGCTGCTTTCGGACAACTGCCTTTCCTGCCATGGCCCGGATCCTGGGTCCCGCAAGGCCGGACTGCGCCTCGACACACGGGACGGATTGTTTGGGAAGACCAAGAAGGAGGGAGCCGTGGTGGTGCCGGGAAATCCGGATGCAAGTGCCCTTTGGAAACGCATTGTGACGACGGATGCCGAGGAGCAGATGCCTCCGCCGGAGTCCCACAAGATGCTCAAACCGGAACAACGCGAGGTCCTGAGGCAGTGGATTCAGCAGGGGGCTCCGTGGCAGCCCCACTGGTCCTTCATTCCCCCGGTGCGCCCGCCGTTGCCGGAGGTTCCGGGAACCGGGACAGTGGAACGGAATCCCATTGATGCGTTCGTCGTGGCTAAGTTGGCGACCCGGGGCCTGACCCTGAATCCGGAGGCGGACCGCCGGACCCTGGCGCGGCGGTTGTCCCTCGACCTGACGGGGCTTCCGCCCGATCCCGCGGAGGTGGAGGCCTTTGTTGCCGACCGTTCCCCCGACTACTACGAAAGCTATGTGCGGCGCCTGATGGATTCCCCGTTGTGGGGGGAACATCGGGCCCGGTACTGGCTGGATGCGGCCCGGTACGCGGATACCCACGGCCTGCATTTCGACAATTACCGGGAGATGTGGCCGTATCGCGATTGGGTAATTCGGGCGTTCAACCGTAACGAACCCTTCGACAAGTTCGTCGTCGAGCAAATTGCCGGGGATCTGCTCCCGGATCCCTCCCAGGACCAGAGGGTGGCCACCGGATTCCACCGGTGCAACATGACCACCAATGAAGGGGGAACGATCGAGGAGGAGAACCTGACGTCGTACGCCAATGATCGCGTCACGACCACGGGTTGGGTCTTCCTCGGACTGACGGCGAACTGTGCGGCCTGCCATGACCACAAGTTCGATCCGTTCACGATGCGGGACTTCTATTCGATGGCGGCCTTCTTCCGGAACACCCGGCAGTCGGGATTCGACGGCAACGTGAAGGACGGGGCCAATCCGAACCTGGTGGTCATCGGTGACGAGGCGGACCTGGCCCGTTGGAAGGCGCTTCCTGCGGAGATCGATGCGGCCAAGCAGAGCGTGACCGAGCGGCGCAAGAGCGGGGAGGCGGCCTTCGAATCCTGGGTGGCGGCGGTACGTCCCGAGGACATCGAGCGGGAACTGTCGATTCGTGATCTCAGTTTTCGGGCCCCGTTATCGGACGGGTCCGTGGATTCCCTCGGTGCGGTTCTTGGGGGGAAGGAAATCCGGACCACGCCCGTGGGAACGATCACGCTGGCGACCAACGCCTTTTTTGGTCCGGCCCCCCTCTTTGCCAAGGGGGTTACTGCCTCGTTTCCGGAGGTGGGTGATTTTGACACCAGCCAGCCGTTCTCTTACGGCGCATGGGTGTACGTCCCGCAAAACTACAATGACACGGCGGCGGTGTTTGCGCGCATGGCGCCGGAGAACAAGGCGTATCGCGGTTGGGACCTGTGGATCCAGCAGGGCCAGTTTGCGACGCACATGGTCAGTGCCTGGCCTGAGAACGCGCTCAAGGTCCGGACCCAGAAGCGGCTCGCCCGAAAGGGACAGTGGCAGCATGTGTTTGTCACCTATGACGGTTCAGGAAAGCCCGAGGGCGTGAAGTTGTATGTGGATGGAGTGGCTGCGGAGACCGAGGTTGAAAACAACAAGGGAGTCACAGGCAGCATTCGGACGGATGCCCCGTTCACGCTCGCCCAACGCAGTGGGGGGAGTCATTTCGACGGCGTTGGTCTTCAGGATCTCCGTATCTATTCCCGGACCCTGGCGCCCGCCGAAGTGACGGCCCTGGCCCGGCAGTCCCTGCTGCGGACCCTCGTCGGCGTGCCGGTCGCGGACTGGAAGCCGGAGGTTCGCCAGGAGTTGCTGGAGTATTTCCTGACGACGCGCCACGCGCCGTTCCAGGAGGCCCAGGCCCGCGTGGCTGGGTTGGAAACAGAGAAGGAAGGAATCCGGCTCAAGTATCCGGTTACCCACGTTCAGGCGGAGAAAATGGATTCCAGGCCGATGGCGAACATTCTGTTCCGCGGCCAGTACGATCAAAAGAAGGACGCAGTGGAGGCGAACCTGGCCGCCTTGAACTGCTGGAAGGAGCCCCACGGATCATGGCCATCGAAACGCGCATGCAACAGGCGCAGGAGGCAGTACGCCACAACTGATCGACGACATCGACATGCTTTCGACGTGATCGCCTGATCGTGGAGGGATCAGCGAGGCGAGACGACCGGCTTCACGGTCGAGATCGCGACGCCGCCGCGACCGGAATCGCAGGCCAGTTGGGCACCGGCAGGCGGCGCCGGGAATTCCCTCCTCCGCCCAAGCCGAACCGCCATGCGCGGCACCCGCAACCCAAGGAGAAGCCCGATGAACATCGTCCTCGTGCACGGCAGCTGGCACACCGGCGAACTCTGGGGCCCGGTGGCCGACGCGCTGCGCGCTGCCGGCCACACGGTGCACACGCCTACCGTCGCCGGTCACGGCGCCGGCGTCGACAAGCGCGTGAACCACGCGCAATGCTCGCAGTCGATCGTCGACCACATCGTGCAGCGCGACCTGAAGGACTTCGTGCTGCTGGGCCACAGCTACGGCGGCACCATCATTTCCAAAGTAGTGGAGGCGGTGCCCGAGCGCGTGCGCCGGCTGGTGTACTGGAACGCCTTCGTGCTGAACGACGGCGAGTCGCTGGACGACAACGTGCCGCCGCACTACCGCGCGCTGTTCGGGCAGATGGCCGCGGCCAGCGCGGACAACAGCGTGATGATGCCGTTCCCGATCTGGCGCGAGGCCTTCATCAACGACGGCGACCTGGCCACCGCCGAGCGCACCTATGCGCTGCTGTCGCCGGAGCCTTACCAGCCCTTCGTCGACAAGCTGGACCTGAAGAAGTTCTGGACGCTGCAGACGCCGCGCAGCTACATCAACTGCACCGAGGACATCGCCTTGCCGCAGGGTCCCGACACCGGCTGGCACCCGCGCATGTCGAACCGGCTGGGGCTGTTCCGCCTGGTGCAGATCCCGGGCAGCCACGAGGTGATGTTCACCGCGCCGCAGCGGCTGGCCGGGGCGATCGTTGACGCCGGGCGCGACTGAAGGCGCCGCCGCGCTACCAGTGCACGCCGCTGAACACCTGCGCGAAGAGCTTGCGCGCCAGGTCCACCGGCGTGCGCGGCAGCGCGGCCATCTCGGCGGCGGCTTCCTCGTCGCTCAGGCCGCGTGCCGCGGCCGAGTCGGGGAACAGGCGGAAGGCCTGGTTCAGGATGAACTCGCTGACCCCCGGTGCCACGGCTTGAGCCACCGCACCGGCCAGGCCCAGGCCGGTGGCTACGCGTTTGGGCTTGTCGATCACTGCCGTCATCACCAGCTCGGCCGCCTCGTCGGGCGACAGCGTGGGAAAGGCGTCGTACAGCTTGGTGGGCGCGATCATCGGCGTGCGCACCAGCGGCATGTTGATGGTGGTGAAGCGCACGTTGCTGTCGGCGAACTCCGGTGCCGCGCACCAGGAGAACGCGTCGAGCGCCGCCTTCGATGCCACGTAGGCCGAAAAGCGCGGCGGGCTGGCCAGCACGCCGATCGAGCTGATGTTGATGACGTGCCCGCTCTTGCGTTCGAGCATCTTCGGCGTGAAGCCGAAGATCAGCCGCAGCGCGCCGAAGTAGTTGAGCTGCATCGTGCGCTCGAAGTCGTGGAAGCGGTCGAAGGAGAACTTGACCGATCGGCGGATCGAGCGGCCGGCGTTGTTGATCAGGATATCGACGTGCCGGTGCTCGGCCAGCACCTGCTCGACAAAGCGGTCGCAGTCGGCCATGTCTGAGATGTCGCAGGCATAGGCGTGGGCCTTGCCGCCCTCGGCGCGGATGCGTTCCACCGTCTCGTCCAGCTTGGCCGGCGTGCGCGCGGCCAGCAGCACGGTGGCGCCGGCCGCGGCGAGCTTGAGCGCACAGTCCTGCCCGATGCCCGAGGTGCCGCCCGTGACGACCACCACCTTGTTGCGCACGCGCCGGCTCAGCTGACCCGCGCGCCGCGTGCGCATCAGCGCCTGCGTGACGGCGCCTGCCTTGCCCACCGGGCTGGCTTCGATGGCCTTGGCCACGGTCTTGGCCACCGCCACCGGTGACGGCGCCTTCAGCCGTGGCGAGCGGCTGGGCTTCGCTGCGGCGGCCTTTGCAGGCGCTGCAGCACCGGAGCGCGCCGCAGTCTTGCTCGCAGCGGGCCGCTTGGCCGCAGTCGAAGCCTTGGCCGCGGCGGTCTTGCCGGCCTTGGGGGTCTGGGGGCTGGTCTTCCTGGCCACGGGGGCGGCGGCGGTCTTGGCCATCATGGTCTCCGGCAAATGCGGGTCGAGCGGGATCGGGGCGCGCATTATCCGCAGCGCGCCCAACTCGCGAATTCAGAGCGTCAGGCTGCCGACGCTGGTGCCACCGCACACGTACAACACCTGGCCGGTGACGAAGCCCGCGTGTTTGGAGATGAAGAAGTTCACCGCATGCGCCACGTCGGCCGGCTGGCCCAGGCGTTTGACCGGGATGCCGGCGGCGATCTGCTCGACCTTTGGGTCGCCGACCGGGATGACGCCGTGGAACATGTCGGTCTGCACCGGCCCGGGCGACACCACGTTGACGGTAATGCCGTGCGGCGCCAGCTCCAGTGCCCAGGTGCGCGCCATGCCCAGCATGCCGGCCTTGGTGGCGGCATAGGCGGTGCGCGTGGCCAGGCCCAAGGCGCCGCGCGAGGACAGCAGCACGATGCGGCCGAAGCCCGCCGCCTTCATCGCCGGCGTGCAGGCCTGCGCCAGCAGGATCGCCGTGGACAGGTGGATGTCGACCAGCGTGTCCAGGTCGGCCAGCTTCACGTCGTGCAACAGCGCCGGCAGGATGACGCCGGCGTTGTGGATGACGGTGTCGGGCGCGACGCGCCGCGCCACTTCTTGGGTCGCTTGCGCCGTGGCCGCGCGGTCCGCCAGGTCGACCTCGATCGAATGCAGGTGTTTGTGCGCGAAGGGTGGTGGCCGGCGTGCCATCGACACCACCACCCAATTGGTATCCAGCAACTGGCGGCAGATCTCCAGGCCGATGCCCGCGCTGCCGCCGGTGACCACCGCCGTCCTCATGGTGCCGCCACCAGCGCGAGCACGCGCAACGGGCTGCCGCTGCCCTTCTCGATCTTCAGCGGCGGGCAGATCAGCAGGCTGCCGGTGGGCGGCAGGCGGTCCAGGTTGCACAGGCACTGCAGGCCGTAGCGGCCGGCGCCGTGCATGTAGTAGTGGCAGGGGTAGGGCGGGCGCAGGTGATAGCCCTGGCCGGCGTCGGTGCCGATGGCCTCGCTGCCGAAGCCGAGCACGCCGCGCTGCTCGACCAGGAAGCGCGCGACCTCGGCATCGGGCCCGGGCGTGTGCTGGCCGGTCTCGTCGAAGTTCTGGTAGGCCTCGGGGTCGGTGCGCTTGGACCAGTCGGTGCGCATCAGCACCCAGGCGCCTTCGGGAATGCGGCCGTGCTGCTGCTCCCAGGCCAGCACCGCATCGACGGTGAGCAGGTGGTCGGGGTCGGCCGCGGCCTGCGCCGAGCAGTCGATGACCACCGCCGGCGCGACGAAGTGCCCCGGCGGAATGGTGTCCACCGAGTTGTTCGGCAAATCGCGGCCCGAGATCCAGTGGATCGGCGCGTCGAAGTGCGTGCCCGTGTGTTCGCCGCAGGAGAAGTTGTTCCAGTACCAGCCGGGGCCGCGCTCGTCGTAGCGCGACACCTCCTCGATGCGGAAGGGCCAGCATTGGCCGAACTCGGGCGGCAGCGCGATCTGCGGGAATTCCGGCGTCAGCGTCTGCGTCAGGTCGATGACCTGGATCTGGCCGCCGCGCAGCGCGCCGGCCAGCGTAGTCAGGATCTCGGCGCCCTTCACAGGCCGCTCCCGGCCGCGAGTTCGCGTTCCAGCACCTTCGGGTTGTCGCGCCAGCGCGCCACCCATTCCTGCGCCACGTCGCCGGGGTACAGGTCTTCGACACCGTCGCGCAGGCCCTTGACGATGGCGCTTGCCAACGCGGCCGGCGCGATCTTCGGTGGCGGCATCAGCTGGTTCCACTCGTCGTCGATCGGGCCGGGGAAGACATTCAGCACGCGGATGCCGGCCGGACGCATCTCGGCGCGCAGGCACTGCGCCAGCGAATGCGCAGCGGCCTTCGATGCGGAGAAGGTGCCGTGCGAGGGGAAGTTGCTCAACGCGAAGATCGACAGCAGGTTCACCCAGGCGATGGCGCTGTTCTGGCCGTCGGCGCCGCGGCCCTTGAGCGCGGGGCCGAACTCCTGCGCCAGGCGCAGCAGGCCGAAGTAGTTGATGTCCATCTCGGCACGCGCCACGTCGGTGCCGCGGCGGCTGGCCACGCCCTGCGTGCGGTGCACCTCGGCGTTGTTGACCACGATGTCCACCTTGCCGGCGATGGCGCCCGCGAGTTCGCTGACCGAGCGGCCGTTGGTCAGGTCCAGCGGCACCAGCGTCACCTGCGGCAGCGCGGCCAGCGTATCCAGGCCGGGCAGCTTTTTCCACGGCTCGGCATGGCCCACCCAGACGATGTCGGCGCCGGCCTTCACCAGCGCCTGCGCCAGCGCCTGGCCGACGGCGGACTTGCCGTCGGTGACCAGCACCTTGCGGAACCGGGGGTCGCAGCCCATCTCGCGCAGCATCGGGTCGTCGGCCATGTGGGGGGTCTCCTTGTCGGGAAAGGCGATCAGCACCGCCTGGCCGGCGCGGTCGAGCCGCGCGCCGACCTTGACGCGCGCGGGCGCGTCGGGCACGTCGCCATGCAGGTGCAGCATCAGCGTGGCGCCGGCATCCAGCCGCACCAGGCCCAGCCGCCAGGGCAGGCGCTCGCGGAAGAACAGGTCGTTGCTGTGGGCCAGGGTGGTCTGGCTGAGCAGCTCGCCTTCACCGCTCTGCTCGCGCCACTTCAGCGCAGGGGACAGGCAGCGGTGGCAGGCCTCGCGAGGCGGGTACTGCACGGCGCCGCAGTAGTCGCACACCTGCAGCTCGAAGCGGCCTTCGGCCGCGGCTGCGGTCATCCCCAGCGCAATCCTTCCCCGCTGGCCGGGCGGCAATGTGGGCAGCCGCGTGCGCAGGACCGGGTTCTTGCGCTTGGGACGCATCAACGGCATGGTCATTGCGCCCGCCCCAGGATCAAGCCACCGGTACAAAGACAACGGTCGTAAGTGATCATGCCGAAGCCACTGACCAGCCCGACCTTCGCATCAGGCACCGCCGCACCCAACGGCCGGTCGGTCAGCTGCCGCACCGCCTCCACCAGCCCCAGGTAGCCGCCCGAAGCCCCGGCCTGGCCCATCGACAGTTGCCCGCCGCTGGTATTGGTGGGCATGGTCCCGGCGCAATCCAGCGTATGGGCCCGCACGTACTCCGCGCCCTCGCCTTCGGCGCACAGGCCGTGGCCTTCGTACTGCATCATCACGATCACCGGGTAGTCGTCGTAGAACTGCACGAAATCCAGGTCCTGCGGCTTCAGGCCGGCCATGCCGAAGAGCTCGTCGCGGTCCACCGACCAGCCGCCGCGCACCATGATCGGGTCGTCGCGCCAGGCGTTGTGGCGCTCGGTGGCGGCCAGCACGCGCGCGAAGGGCAGGCCCAGATCGCGGGCGCGGGCCTCGCTCATCACCAGCACGCCGTCGCCGCCGGCGCAGGGCATCACGCAATCGAACAGGTGGATCGGGTCGGCGATGACCCGCGCGCCCATGTACTCGTCCAGCGTCAGCGGCTTCTTGAACATCGCGTGCGGGATGCCCAGCGCGTTCTGCCGTTGTGCCATGCAGATCTTGCCGAAATCCTCGCGCCGCGCGCCGTGCGTGCGCATGGTGTGCGCGGTGATGAAGGCGAACATCGAGTTCGGCCCGCCCGAGCCATAGGGCCAGGTGGCGTCGCGCGCAAAGGCGCTGAAAGATCCCAGCATCAGCCGGAAGGAATCGACATGGTTGGTGTCGCCGCTGATGCAGGCCACGATGTCGGCGTCGCCGGCCTGCACCGCGCGTGCGGCGCGGCGCACCGCCACCACGCCGCTGGCGCCGCCCATCGGCACGTGGTCCAGCCAGCGCGGGCTCAGGCCCAGGTGCTGCGTCAGGCCCACCGCCGTGTCGGGCGACAGCGAGAAGCTGGAGACGCACAGGCCGTCGATCTGGTCCTTGTCGATGCCCGATTCGGCCATCAGCGCGGCCAGCACGCGGCCCAGGAACCAGGGCGCGCCGCGCGTCGAATAGCGCTCGTAGGGCACCGTCACCGGCACGGCCACCGCGATGCCTTCGTAGCCGCGCCGGGTCATGCTTGACGCCGCTTCAGCACGCGCGTGTCCACGCAGTGCGGCTGCCCGGGCAGCGACGCGGCCAGGGTCTTCAATTGCGCGCGCTGCACCTTCTGCGACGGCGTCAACGGCAGCGCATCGACGAAGGCCACGTAGCCGGGGGCTTTGTAGTAGGCCAGCTGCTGCAGCGCATGCTGCATGATCTGCGCTGCCAGCTGCTGCAGGTCTTCGTCGACCGCCGGGTCGCGCCGCACGATGCAGGCCAGCACCTCGTCGCCGCGCACCGCGTCCGGTGCCGCGGCCACCGCCACGGCGGCCACGCGCGGGTGCTGGGCCAGCACGCTTTCCACCTCCACCGCGGAGATGTTCTCGCCGCTGCGGCGGATGACGTTCTTCTTGCGGTCGACGAAGTACATCTGCCCGTCGGCATCGGCGCGCACCAGGTCGCCGGTGTGGAACCAGCCCTGGTCCCAGGCCTCGGCGGTGGCTTCCGGGTCCTTCAGGTATTCGCTGAAGAAACCGCGCTTAGGGTCGTCGCCCGCGGCGCGCACCCACAGCTCGCCAGGCTGGCCGGTGGGCACGTCGGCGCCGTCCTCACCGACCAGGCGCCACTGCACGGCAGCTTCAGCCCGGCCGAAGCAGCTCATGCCCACCTGCCGCGGCTCGTGGTTGGCGATGACCACGGCGCCGGCGCCGGTCTCGGTCATCGCCCAGGCTTCCAGCAGCGGGAAGCCGAAGCGCTGTTCGAAGGCCGCCTGCTGCCGGCGGTCCACGCCTGCGCCGAAGCTGAAGCGCACGGCATGGTCGCGGTCGGCCGGCGAGGGCGGCGCGCATAACAGCATGGCCGGCATGACGCCCAGGTAGTGCACGACGGTGGCACGCGTGTCGCGCACCGTCTGCCACCAACTGCCGGGGTGGAAGCGGTCCAGCTGCACCAGGCAGCCGCCGGTGATCACCATGGCCATGGCCGAATAGGCCATCGCGTTCATGTGTGTCAGCGGCAGCGGCGTGACCATGCGTTCCTGGCCCTCGCGCAGCGTGCAGCCCGCCGATGGTGGCGTACCACTCGCCCGCCAGCAAGTAGTAGTCGTTGCTCAGCACGCAGCCCTTGGGCCGGCCTGTCGTGCCCGAGGTGTAGAGCAGCACATTCGCTGGCGCGGGTGATCGGCTCGGCCGCCTTGGGCGCGGGCCGCGACGCGGGCGGCACCGGCCCGGCGTGATCCGGCGGCAGCAGCACCGGCACGGCCGCCGGGTCCGCCGCCTCGCGCAAGCTGTCGATGCGCTCGGGCACGCTGATGGCCAGGCACAGCTCGCTGTGGGCCAGCAGGTAGCGCAGCTCGGCGCTGCGCAGCTCGGCATTGATCGGCACCACGCTGACGCCCAGCGCGTTCAGCGCGAACCAGTGCAGGAAGAAGGCCGGGCGGTTGTCCAGCAGCAGCCCGGCGCGGTGGCCGTGGCCGTAGCCGGCGGCGGCGTAGCGCGCACGCAGTTCCTCGATGCGTTCCAGCGCCTCGCCATAGCGCAGCGTGCCGGGCGCGATGCCGTAGGCCTCGGCCGTGACCGGCTCGACGCACAGAAACTCGGCCTCGGGCTGCCGGCGCGCGCGCTTGGCAAAGGCTTGGTAGACGGTCTCGGCCATGCCTTAGATGAACAGCTGGATCGACGGCAGCGCCGCGTCGCAGTTGAGCAGGTTCACGCGCTTGAGCGTGAAGCGCAGCGCGCCGCCCTCGACGCGGAAGTGGTGGAAGGCGGTGCCCACCAGCATCAGCATCTCGTCGCCGCGCGCTTCGCTGTAGTGGAACTCGGTGCGCGTGACGAAGTGGTTGGCCGCGGCATCCATCGTCTCCACGCTGGGTGTCTGCAGCAGGTGATGGCACCGGCTGGGCGGCTGCTGCGAAAACGCGCGCGGGCTCTTCAGCCGTTCGATGCGCAGCTCGCGCAGCAGCTTGTCCTCGTACATGTGCGAGGTGTGGTCGATGCCGTCGGGCTGGTCGTGTTCCAGCGGAATCCAGTAGTACGCATCGTCGGTATAGAGCCTGTTCCAGGCCTCCAGGTCGCGCGCATCCAGCAGCCGCGCCTCGTGCAGCACCAGCTTCACCAGCGCGTCGGCCGTCACGTCGTGGGCAGTCAGCATGGCGGCTTCCCTCACATGTCCAGCGTCATGTACCGGGCCCAGGCGCGGTACTGGTTGCGCATCGAGATCTCGCTCAGGCCCTTGACCGTCAGGTCCTTCTGGCCGACCTCGGCCGGGTCGAAGTCGCGGTGCAGGCTGACCCAGTCGTTGCCGCTGGCGCTTAAGCCCTCCTGGATGCCGCGGTAGGCATGCAGGTCGTCATGGCCGACGACCGAGAAGGGCGAGTTGATCAGCCGCGTGTACATGGCCGTGCGCCGCAGCAGCTCCGGCGGTGCGCCCTTCAGGCGGAAGGTCCAGCTTTCGATCAGCGTCTTGTCCACCGCCAGCGGCTTGACGACGCGGATGGCCTGGATGGCGCCCTTGATCGTCAGGTTGGGGAAGTACACCGTGTTG
>JAXMHR010000012.1:0-178833 GCA_046346705.1 Verrucomicrobiota bacterium
GGAAATCAAGGAGACGGCACCGGGGACTTTCAGCGTGCTGTGGCGCACACCCGTCCTGGCGGGCCGGCGCCTGCCGGTCGCGCTGAAACTGCCTGACACGGCAAAGAATCTCAAAGAACCCATCACCCTGGAACTGGCGGATTCACTGGTCGAACGCCGCACGATTGTCGCGGGGCCGAATGGGCTGGCCGGCGCGCGCATCGAGTTTCCCGGACTGCAACTGACGATCACCGACGCCCTGATTCGCGTCGAAATGCTGAGCGGCCACAAATGGACGACCATCGCCCACCCCTCCCAACCGTGGGTCGAGATTGCTGCTGCGCAGTCAAAACTTCAGGTGGCCAGAGCCTATCTGCTGCTCGGCATCGAGCACATTTGGGGCGGCGTTGACCACCTCCTGTTCATCCTCGCGTTGCTGATTGTGGTCCAAGGCACGCGCCGACTCGTGGCTACCGTCACCGCATTCACGATCGCGCACAGCCTCACGCTGGCCGCAGCCACGCTGGGCTTTGTGCAGGTGCCGCAGGCGCCCGTCGAGGCCACGATTGCCCTGAGCATTGTTTTCGTGGCCGGCGAAATCGTGCATTCGCACCAGGGCCGCCCGGGCTTGACGGAGCGCTGGCCGTGGTTGGTCGCGTTTACCTTCGGGCTGCTGCACGGGTTCGGCTTCGCGGGCGTCCTGAGTGAAGTCGGTCTACCACCAAACGCGATCCCCGTGGCGCTCCTGTTCTTCAACCTCGGCGTAGAAGTGGGCCAACTCCTGTTCATCGCGGCTGTTCTGCTGTTCATCGCCCTGGGACGAAAGCTGGCACGGAGTGTCGCCATTTCGCCGCCCCGCTGGGCCTGGCGCGTGCCCCCCTATGCCATCGGGAGCGTCGCCGCGTTCTGGCTGATCGAGCGCGTCGCCGCATTCGCACACTGAAGGCAACCCATAATCCAAACCCTTCGCCCCATGAAGAACCTGCTCACCGTCGCCGCCGCGGCCGAAACTGCCACCGGCCTCGCGTTACTTGTTCTCCCTTCGCTCGCGGGGCGGCTGTTGCTAGGCGAAGAATTGACCGGCGTTGCCATCCCGGTGGCGCGCGTGCTCGGCATCGCCCTGATCGCCTTGGGCGTCGCCTGCTGGCCGGACCGGACGGCGCTCTGCGGCATGCTGACATACAGTGTTCTGGCGACGGGCTATCTCGCATGGCTGGGCGTTCGCGGCGAATGGGTCGGGGCACTCTTGTGGCCGGCGGTCTTCCTGCACGCGATCCTGACCGTGCTCCTCGCCCGCACGTGGTTTCGATTACGAACGGCCGACCGATCAAACGAACACGCGATGAATTGATTCCACATTTGATGTTGAACCACGCTTGCCGCTTAGAGCGCATCTGAAAAATCGTAAAAACTGAGGGATCAGGCCGGTCTTCTAATCTGGATTCGTATGAGGTCAATGAAGATGAAGGCTTCGGCGCTTTCGACAGTGGTTTCGTAATCACGAACCAGACGGCGATGGCGCATGAGCCAGCCAAAGGTTCTCTCCACAACCCAGCGGCGAGCCAAAACTTTGGCTTCAATTTGTTTGGCTCGCTGGTGAAGGCGCAGGCCGCCCCTTTCGAGGCGGCCCGCGCGTTTCACAAACGAAGCTTAGTTACGGCTTGCGCACCTTGCCGATGCGCGGGGATTGCACCGGCGACGCCGCGCCGTAGATGACGGTGAAGCCCGAACCGCCGCCCCAGGTTGATAGGCGGCCCGGCGGATTGGGGAAGGCTGCGCCCTCAAGGCTGTTCCAGTTGTTCGCGACCCAGACGTTGCCGGCCGGATCAATGGACACGTCGGTCACCATCTGGATGCTGCCGCTTTGGAAGATGTGGATGACATCGCCGGCCTTCGTGCCGGGCGGATGTCCGGCGGTGTTATCGCCCGCCAGCAGAGAGGCGGAGCGCCCCCACATGTTGCCGACCCAAACGTCATCGTTGCCGTCCAAATTGATGCCCCAAGGCAGACTGATGGCGGGACCGGTGAAGCCTTCCGGCGCGGGTTGGGTGCCATCGGGACGGATCATGTTGACCTGACCGGTGATGCGGGCTGGGGGCCCCATGACATACTTGAACGTCGCCTCCGTGAGGATCTTGAATTGCTCCATGATGGACGCGTTGGCGGGAAACTTCGGGACCGGCATTTTTAAGTCCATGTTGTTGGCCACCCAGACGTTTTCCTTGGAGTCCAGGGCCAGGGCGCGGACCCCGCGCCCGACATTGAAGGTCTCCACCTTGGAAGGATCATCCTTAGGAAATCGCACGACGGTGTCCGACGAGGAGTTGGCGACCCAGACCCGATTCTGCGAGTCCACGACGATGTCGAAGGGCGAAACCATCCCCGGCGGTTTGACAATCTTGCCGGCCTTGATTTCGCCGTTGGGGAAGTAGAGCAACTGGTTGTTCGAACCGTCGGCAATCCAGACGTCGCCATTGGGGGCCACACAAATGCCCATCAATCCGAGGAGTTTCTCGTGGAACGGGAAATCGCTTTCGCTGGCGACAGGCTTGCCGTTGAAATCCATCACCAGAATTTTCCCATTGAAGCTGCTGATCCAGACGCGGTCCTTGGACACGGCCGTGCCCCAGCCAACGCCGTCAATGCCCATGCCGGTGAAGCCGGTGATCGCGGGCGAAAGCGCGGTGCCATTGGGCGCATACTTGCCGACGCCACCCCCGGTGCTCTTGTTGACGCCGGACTGCGAGCCGGGCATCCAGTTCATGCCGCTCCAGAGGTTGCCCTCGGCATCGAACATGAAGCGCCCATTGGCGAAGTTGCCGCCGCCGGAGAAACACGGTTCCTCGCTACTTTCCGTGGCTGGGATATGAAACGAGTGGGAGCTTTCCGGCGACGAAGTAGAGCATGGTCACCATGTATTCGGTACTCCGGTAGCCGCGAGCCTTGCGTTTCACGGCGCTGAAGACGCTGTTGAGTCCTTCCATGAACGCTGTGCTCAGTTCCTCCTCCCAGTGCGCCAGGATCCCCTCAAGATTCTTCCCGATCGTTTTCACCGCCCTCGCCAGCGGCGCCAGTAGTCCACCCCATCGCTCGCACTTGGCTCCCGCCCAGTTCACCCACGCCTCCAACCGGTAGCGCGCCTTCTGCGGCGTCCGCGACCTCCGGTAGATGTCGCTCAGTTCCAGCCGGACCTGATACGCCTGCCCAGTCGCCAGACTCTTGAGGTCCAACTCGTCCATCGCCTCGGCCTGTGCCTCCGTCAGATTCTCCGGGTTTTTGCGGAACAGGTACATCGAGCCCTTCAGCGACGCCTTGGCCGCATCCTCCCCCTCCCGCGCCTCCCGACGTCGCACCTCGTCCACGGCCTGGGACACCAGCGCCGTCACGTGGAACGGATCGTACACGGCCCGGGCGTTGCGCAGCGTCTCCCTCATCCCCTTGCCGTAGGCTGCACTCAGGTCCATCGCCACCTTCCGGATCCCGTGCGGGTGGCCGTTGTGCCGCATCAATTCCTCGGCAAACGCATGAAACGTCGCGCTGTCCTTGCCCTCCGTGGCGAAGACCACCCGACGCTTCACCAGGTCTGCAAACACCGTCAGGTACTGGTGTCCCTTGCGCAGGCTCATTTCGTCCACCCCCACCTGCGTCACTTCCGAAAGATCCAACTCCTGGTACGCAGCCCGCACGTGGGCCATCAACATCCGCCAGAGCCGCGTGTCGTTCTCTCCCAGGATTTGCCCAGCCTTCTTCACCGGCATCTCCCGCATCAGGGTCAGAGCAAAGGCCTCAAACTCCCGCGTGAAGTGCTTGCCTTGGCCCTCCCAGGGCGCTGGGACCGTCCAGACCTTGCGGCAGGCGCTGCACCGGGCCCGCGGCAGGGCGCACAGAATCTCCGTCCGCTTTCCAAAGGCATCCAGATGCGCTAATGTCCGGGGCTCGGCGTGGTCGTGGCAGACGATTCGTTCCTGCCCGCAATCGCCTTCGACAACGCAGACTCGGCCAAAGCCTTTCGGTCTCCCGCACGACGATCAGGAACCGCTCCACCGGCTCCGTCTCAGCCACCGGCCGCAGCCACACTCCACCGCTCGTCCAACTGCAACAGCTCCGCGAATGCCTTTTTCCGAATCACTTTCCAGCCATGCTACCCAGCCGTCCAGCCACAGCAAAGAGCGAGGAACCAGAACACAGCGAGGCAGAAGTCCTCCGGCTCCAGACGATACGGAGCGAAGGGCGCACCGCGGCGCAGGCCATCCGGCGCCGGCAGCGGATAGGCCGGTCGAAGAGCGTGTAGAGTTCCTTCGGCGCGGCCCACGGGGCACGGGCGATGCCGGCCATGGCTTCGAGCGTGTTCCGTGGCGTCGTTCGGCCAAACGGTGTGGCCGCCTGGTAGAAGCGCGTTTTCCACTGGTCGTTGGCCAATGTGGCAGAGTAAGTGATCAGCGAGCCGAGCGTGTCCAAGGTGGCCAGCGTCGTGGTCATGGAGCTGTTAAGGATCCAGCAGGACTCACCCCAACCGCCGGTCACGGATCCACCAGGTTCGGCGTGTTGCCGGACGCGAGTGCTCAGGCTGAGCGGTTTCGGTTGGAGATGGCTTCGCCCTCGATGAACCGCGCGGCGGTGTAGGCCGAGGCTACGGGTGGTGAGTTCATTCACCGTGACGCTGGGAGGACGCGCGGTGCCCAGCAGCGACAGCAGCGCGACGTCCGCGCGCGGACCTTGGCGACCAGATAGAGCACGCGCCCATCTCGTCGGAGGGCGTCCAGTTTGAACGCACCTCCTCGCGTCGGCCTTGCCGTCGGCCAACCGTGGGAGCCCCGGTGCCGGCCGCGTACAGCGTCACGGCCGAGCCTGCAACGGGCTTTCCCGCGATGAGAACGTGGCCGGCGAGGCCGGACAGGTCATGCTTCAGTTGCTTCAGGTCGGCCACGGCGGCTTTCTCCGTGGCGCATCCGGTGAGGAAGGCGAGGGCGAGGGCGTTGGCCAACGCACCGCCGAGCAGCTTTTCGTCTGGTTGTTACCGTTTTCAGTCAGGTCTGCGTCGATTGGAGGTGTTGATTCCGGGTCGCCGAAGCGGTGAGCCGCAACAGCCCCGGGGAAAGGTTGAGTCTCCGGGAGATTGCTTAGGGAGTGTCTTCAACCCCGGTGGATGAGCCAATCCAAAATGGCCACAAGTTGAACCGAAGCGAGAAAATGGAGGTCGAGTTTGTCGTACCAAGCCGACCGCCCTCCACCGTTTGATGCGCTTGAAGAAGTTTTCTGACGTGATGCCGGAGCCGGTGGTAGCCGCGGTGGAAGGGGGACGGCGCGTCCGATTGGAGCGCGACGGAATCGACGTCGTTGCACCTTCAGCCTTCAACGCCTCTCGAAAAGGGTCCGAGTCATATCCCTGTCGGCGACGACCTCTTCCTGCCGGCGCCCAGGATCTGCTCCGCAGCCTTGACGTCGGCGCGGTCTTGCGGAGCCAGTGTGAGTTGTACGTTCCGGCCATGGGTATCGAATTCAAAGCGTCAGCGGGCGGTCAAAACCAGCTAAGTACTGAGGTGAAGAAGTTCATTGCCGGCAGGGCTGCCTGGGAGCCTGTGCTGGGGATGAGTCCTCTTCGCGGAGTACCTGCGAAGCAATCAAAATACGGGCCTTGAAGGGATAGTCATGTCGCCGGATATAAAGCCGCGAAAGTGATGCTCCTCGCGCAGCTTCCGCGCCGACTGCGACGACCAACTCCATCGTATCCGCGCTGCGGACGATGCCGTTGCTGAGGAAGAGTCCCTCGATGTAGTTCCGCTTGTAGAAATCCAGCGTGAGCCGCACTACTTCATCCGGCGTGACCGCGCGCCGCAAAATATTGCTCGAGCGCCGACGATGCAGCAGCGGCAGCCTTCGTAAAGGCACGCATTCAGAGCAGCACTTTCAGTAGCGAAATGCAGCGACCATCCGGCGCATACGAATGGCAGATTCCCGCGCCACCCGTGGAGCCCACGCTGGCACTGCCGCGCGAATCCATCCGCGCCGCCCCGGTGCTCGCAAAGGAGTCGTCCTATTTCGCCGTGCCGGCGAGAATTTCGAGTTTGTGCTGCAAGTCCACCTTTCCGCTCCAACTTACCCGCGTTTCCGCGAGTTCCCTCGTGGTTACTTTCAAGCCGTGAATATTTTGCCATTGCCCCTGTAGTTGGTCGTTGGTTCTGGGATCCTGGAACGTCTGGATTTTTCGCCCGCAGCACGCCGTTCCGCGGGGGCGGCGCGAAAAACCTGCGTGAAGAATCTGCAGCCTACGGGCTGCCGTTCTGGTTCATGTGCGTGGTCGGTGTGGTCAAGGTGGGATTGGCGCTCGCGCTCATCGCCGCCATTTGGCGTTTCACCCTGGCGGCTCAACCGGCCGCGATTGGCATGGGATTGCTGATGCTCGGGGCGTTTGTGATGCACCTCAAAGTGAAGGACCCGATGAAGAAGGCTCTCTGCCCTCCGTCGCGGTGTCAGATGTGCCGCCATTGCGCTTGTGCCGGGGGTGAAATCAGAATGCCGCAAGACTCAGGTAGGGCATTCAATGCCAGATAAATCAGCGCCGGAAGCGTCTGCGGCAGCGTGTCTTTGATTCTGATGCGGACCCCGACTGCGACCAGCATCATCAGCGCCAGCCCGGCCGCAGCCGCGCGTCCCATCCACGGCTGGCTCAGGCCGCCCAGCAACCCAACCGCTGCGCACACTTGCAGCCCGCCGACGAGCCTGCGCCTGCATCCGAGGCGGTAGCGGTCGAACTCCCGTTTCATCCACGAGGATAGAAAGCACGCCGATCCGTATCCGAGGAAGGAGAGCGCGGAGAAGAGGATCAGGACGGCGTTCAAGACGCGACCTTACGGTGTGATTGCCCGACTGCCTACCTCAGTCCTCTGGCGTGCGTTGCGGCGCCCATTGCTTCCCGTGCGAACAACCAGAAGGATGAAACATCGAATGGACGCGACTGAACAAAGGACGGACGTGCTGGTCATCGGCGCGGGAATGGCGGGGCTGATCGCGGCGGCGGAATTGCAAGGGCGGCCGCCGCGTGCTCTCGTGCTCGACAAGGGCCGTGGCGTCGGCGGACGGCTGGCGAGCCGGCGGATCAATGGCGCGACGTTCGACCACGGGGCGCAATTCATCACCACGCGCGACCCGCGCCTCGGCGCCGTGCTCGAGCAGGGACGGCAGAATGGGGCGATGGAGGAATGGTGTCGCGGTTTTGCGTGCGGCGCGGACGTTTCCGTGCTGGCGCGGAAAACCCGCGATGTCCGCCTTGGCCAAGCATCCCGCCGCTGGCCTCGACCTCCATTTGGAAACGCCGATCGCCGCATTGCGCCTCGCCGGGAATCACTGGAGCGCGGAAACACGACCGGCCGCGCTTACACCGCCGCCGCCTTGGTGCTGACGCCACCCGTGCCGCAGTCGCTCGCGCTGCTGGACGCGGGAGGCATCCTTCTCGCGTCGGAAATGAGGACGCGTCTCGACGCCATCGAATACGAGCGCTGCCTCGCAATCATGGCCGTGCTCGAGGGTCCATCGCGCATCCCGCCCCCTGGCGGCCTAACGCCCGCCGCTGGCCCAATCGCGTGGATCGCGGACAATCAGTTGAAGGGAATTTCCGCGGAGCCAGCCGTGACCATTCACGCCACGCATGCGTTCAGCGTGGAGCATTGGGATCGCGACCGGGAGGAGAGCGCCCGCGCCCTGCTCGATGCAGCCGCGCCATGGCTCGGCGCGGGGATCACGACGTTCCAAGTCCACGGCTGGCGCTACAGCAAGCCGATGCGCGTCGATCAAGTGCTCTGCGTGCTCGTGAGACAGTCGCCTCCGCTCGTGCTCGCCGGCGACGCCTTCGCCGGCCCGAGCGTAGAAGGCGCGGCGCTATCGGGTTGGGCGGCTGCGGAGGCCATCCTCTCACCTGCCCACTAGGGCGCAATAAGCCCATAGCACATGCGACTCAGTCAAAAAGCGGAACCACGGGATTCGGCCGAAAATGGGACGTTTCATCGGAAGAGCTGATGATCGGTGACGAGTCTGAAAGTTGGTCTCGGGTTACAGGCCAGAAATTGAGGTGTTGGTACAGGAGTCTAGCGCCAGAGGTAAATCGCACTTCGGAGGATCTCCCTGCTCGAAGAGGCTTCAAAAACGACCTCATCAATCACGCAATTGCGCTTCTCCCCTGCAGACTCCGTCTCTTGCGAGGGCGGATCGCACGCGTGAGTTGGCAGCTATGCGCTGCCGCTATACAGAGCAGACCGAACCGTTGCTCAGAGTCGAGCTTTCGTCGCCTTCTGTTCTATGGCGTCCAGATCTTCCAGTCGGAGGTTCATTTTCGAATATCTAATTACGATTGGAGCTTGGAGGGGGAAAGCGAGCCCGCGTCGGTGGTGATTCGGAGGTGCTCATGCCCTTCCGCCTTCTCGCCTCTGTTTGCTCCGCGCACCGCCCGCGCCAGGGCCGCAGATCCGCGTCCCTGTCACGGCGCTGCTGATGCTCCGCTGCCCGGCGGAGAGAACGCTCCAGGGGGTGTTTCGGCGGAACAGGAGTGCTCTCTCAGGTCCCGGTGAAGAGAGCACTCCCGCTCCTTCGGCACGAAACACAATACATGAGCACCACCGAAGAAATTCTCACCGCACCCACCCAACCGCACTTGTTCCTGTCACCCATGGGCGATGCCATCGAGACTGCGACTACGCGCGGCCATCGGGCGATTCGCTCCTGCGCACAGCCGCAGGAATGGAAGCTGGTATCCCTTCGGGAATGCCCGACCCCGGCCCAGATTCAGGAATGCACGACGCCGGAACAGGCAGCCGAATACTGGAAGCTGCATGTGCAGACCAATCCGTACTTCAATCCCGATGTCGAATTCTTCGTGGTGATCCTTCTGAACACCCGCATGCGCATCAAGGGACACGTCATCGTGGGAATGGGAATCCTCGATTCAGTTCTGGTCCATCCCCGGGAAGTCTTCCGGGTGGCCATCGTAGCCAGCGCCTACGCGGTGCTCGTGATGCACAACCATCCCGGTGGTGATCCGACTCCTTCGGAAGCGGATATCCGCACCACCCGGGATCTCATCCGGGCGGGGCAATTGCTCAAGATTGAGGTCGTGGATCACGTCATTATGGGTCAAGCGACCCCGGAACGAATTCGTAGCTACTCCTCATTGAAGGAATTGGGTCAGTTTTATCGCTGATCGCGGCACGTGCCGCTCTTCATCGCTGTCGCGACAGCGCGACGGCGATGATTCTTGGTGCCCCATGGACGTGGCGCATATCGCCGGAGAACGTGACGTGACCCGCTCGATACAATCTCCCGCTTTGGGGTGGAGTCCCGGTCTTCCGAATCTCACGCAAGAGTAGGAGCTGGAACACGTTGGTGGTGAACGATTGTGTTGCAGGTACACCGACGGCTTCCGGGCGGGCGCGAAGATGGCTGCACGATGACGAATAATTCTTCTCCAACCCCGCCTCCAGGAGGACCGATTCTGACCGCCGAGGATGGATTCCTGACCAAGCGCGAGCTCTCCCTGCGGCTCAAGAAGACGCCGCGGTGCATTGAGACGTGGATGAAGCGACGCTACCTGCCGTACATCAAGATTGGGCACAGTGTCTTTTTCCGCTGGCCCGATGTGATCGCCGCTTTGCGCCGCTTCGAGGTTCACTGAGGATCCTGAAGTTCCGCGAGAGGGCAGGGGGCAAACTACCATTGAGTCAGAGATCTCAGGGGGGCGAGTGTCGTTACTGAGCGGCCGCCCCAGGAAGCCCTGCTGTTGATTGCGCTATCCCCCCGTTTTTCTGCAGCTCCGGAACCGATAGTCGCGGGGAGAGAGGGGAGCGGGCCAGTCAATAGCCGCCGGGCGCCAGCTGCGCCGGTTCCTCCAGGATTTCGAGCAAAGCCTTGGCGCAAAACACCCGGTCGCGTTTCCCGGCACCGACCTGCTGCACGATGCCCAGCCGCTCCAGCCGCTCAATGGCTCGCTGAGCGGTGGTAAAGGCCACTCCCAGTTTCGTAGCGACATCCTTGGCGGTGATAAAGGGGTTGGCCGCGAGCAATTCCGTCACCCGGGTGGGTGTCTTGGTGGATTCTCCAGAAACACTCTTCTGCCACTCGATCAGGATCGCGTTGATCCGGGCTGCACGTCTCAAGGCATCTTCCGACATTCGCGCCACGCCCAGCAGGAAGTACTCGATCCAGTCCAGCCACGCCCCGCGTTCGCTGACGCCGCGTAGGGCGTCGTAGTAGTCACGGCGGGATGCCTCGAAAAATGCGGAGAGGTAGAGCAGGGGCGTCGGCAGAATCTTCCGCTCGATCAGGAACAGAGTAATGAGCAAGCGGCCAACCCGCCCGTTGCCGTCCAGGAACGGGTGAATGGCCTCGAACTGATAATGAGCCAACGCGATCGTCACCAACGGGGGCAGATCGGAGCCGTGCAGAAAGGTCTCCCAACCGGCAAGGCAGGGTTCGACCTCATCGGGCGGCGGCGGGACGAAGGAGGCCGTCTCAGGGGTACAGCCCGGCTTGCCGATCCAGTTCTGGATTCTCCGGAATTCCCCCCGTTTGGCATGATGGCCCCGCACGTCAGTCATGAGCTTCTCGTGGAGTTCTTTGATCAAACGGACGCACAGGGGGATGTCCTTCAGGCGCGCCACGCCGTGTTCGAGGGCGACCACGTAGTTGCCGACTTCCCGCAAATCATCCAGACTTCGTTCCACAGCGACGCCTGCTTCGGCGGCCAGCAATTCGCCGAGAGTCGCCTGAGTACCTTCAATCCTGCTCGAAAGTACCGCTTCGCGACGAACAAACGGGCGCATGAGCACATGCGGGTTGGGAAGACGTCCGCCTTCGCCGGCCAGTTGTCCGATCAGGCGGTCCGCGTCGGACAGGAGGCGGAGAATCCGGGGCGACCAGTCGAGAGTGGGCGGTAGTGGTGAGGGAATGAAGGCGGAGTACCTGCCTTGCGACACCAATCGCCCGGGAATCTTTGGAGGTTTTGGCATGGCTCGCTCCGACTGCTCCCGAAAATAGCACCGGCGACTATTTTCGAGAAGTCATCAAATCGAAAATAAGAAATGGCCGCGTTAGCGACCTGAGGGAAATTGACCCGGTGTCCGTGACGTTCGTTTTTGAATCTGGAAATGGGCTGATTGAGGCGCAGGGCCGGATTGTCCCGTACCCCTCACGAGAGTCCCGATGCCACCCTGTTCGGGCTCGGGAGTTTTTGCCGACAATTGCTGACAAATCTTGTTCGTTTTCGTGCGCTTTTTCGACCAACCGAGCTTTTTCCAAAAAGAGAGGAAAAGTGTCAAAATACTCAATAAATACGGCCATTTCGCGATGGTTTGCGAAGATTTCTGAACCTGGCTAATGAGGATTCGAATCCCTCCCTCTCCGCCATTTTTATTGGGGTTTAGGGAAAACCTTTGGGTGGTTTCAGTTCCAGGTTGTTTCCTCTCGTGCGGTGGAGTGAGCTGCCAACGGCTATTCCGTGGCACAACGTGAAGGATGGCTCGGTGATCATTGTCCCTTCCCGGGTCTGGGAGGCCGGCAAGGCGGATTATGTGGGCGTGAATGGGGGTGGAGTTTGTGGATGCGATTGATCTTGGAGATCCACTCAGGATATTGCGACGCCACCCCATCCGAGCACGGCCAACGCTGATCCGCGTTTCCCCGTCGGGACGCATCTGATTCTAAAAATCGCCCGTCGCGGGAACGGGCTCCGAATGGACCGGACCTGATCCGAATCAGGTCAGAGTTCGATGATCGCAACCGGAGGGATGGTCTCAAATCGTTCAGGGTCGTCCGGAATCATCCGCTCGAAATTTCCGAGCGGGAGGAAGCCATTCACGGTTTCCAAGATCTCCCTCATTCCTGCGTCTATCTCGTCGCCCTCGCTGATTTGGTGTTCTGAGGCGATGGCCGGATTTACGAACCGGGGGAGGGACGCGTCTCCGTACTGCTCCCAAACCACAATGGGTGACTGCTCGGATGTATTCAGCTTGCACATATTGGGACATTCCAGATTCCGATCGAACGGTGTTGGCGGCCACTCGGCCGGCATTTCCGGAGATATACCCGGCCACCGAAACCAGACCTCCGCAGTGCAGTTCACGTGCCAGCATAGGGGCGTTACCGACGTCTCCTCGCCTCCGCGGGAAGTCGTCATCCGTTTTCCTGTGCGAAGGCCGACAGGCGCTGTCTCTGGGCGGTGCACCCCGCGATGGAGGCGTCACCGAATTGTCACAGGGTTCCGTGAAACCTTTGGCTTCGCCTGGGGTCTCACACCACGGACACCCCGAGCAGCGATGGGACTTCAACCGTCGCCTGAGCGTCCCGCCTGGGGTTTTGGAATCGGCGGGACGCTCTCCTCACTAACCTCTTTTCTCCGACTGGGCAGGCAGGCCTATTTGAGGTCCTCGCCGGCAAGCCCTCCCACCGTCCAATCGAGGTTGTAGATTAGCGTGGTGCCGTCCTTGAAAGGTGCGTTGAGGCGCTCGTATTGGGCGAATTCGGAATGACCGTCGACCAACAGCAGCATCATCCCTTTGGGGCCATGCCCGGAACTGGCCGTTCCCTTCCGAATGTCATTCCACTTTCCTTTGGCGCTGGCGAAGCAGGGGGCAATGGCCTTCTTGGACGGTGATCGAACCTCGCCGACACGGCGCACTTTCAGCGCCGAGGCGTCATCGGTATGGTAAAATTGGTTGTAGTAATAGTACGAACAGGGAAACAGGAGTTCGTTGGTTTTGATGGGAAAATTGTTGGCGATAGCCCACTCGAAGTTGAAACCCCGCCCCTTGTCCGCCGGGCAGAGGTAAAACGACCGGGAGTTGGTGCTGATGTAGGGATTGACCAGTTTCAGGAGGTCTACGAAGCCCATCTGCGGCCATTCGCGACCCGAAAATGGGAACTGATCGCGATTGTCGGACGTATACAACGCGTAGGTGATTCCGATCTGGCGGAGGTTGGAAAGGCATCGGGCCTGATGCGCCTTGGCCTTGGCTTTGGCCAGGGCCGGCAGGAGCATTCCCGCCAGGATGGCGATGATGGCAATGACGACCAGGAGCTCGATCAGGGTGAATCCGCAAGCCCGTCGCGCCTGAAGGGGCTGTTCGATTCTTGGAGGCATGTTTCAAAAGGGATCACAACCGGGCCGGCAGCTCAACCCGGGAGCAGGGCCCGTCTCAAATATACACCTTCGGCGTCGGTCTCGATCACAAACTGGGAATTGCCCTGAACGACGTCGGGGAGCCTGGGTGGACGACAATAGCGAGGAATTTCCCGCGATTCCGTAAGGGACTCCCTCTTTGCTGGGACGCCGGCCAGGTTCCGGTCATTCCAACTCAGGCGGACCATGTAAATCCGAAACCAGCACCGGGTTTTTTTATTGTCCCACGACGTCAAAACCAGTAACGCGGAAACATGTCCTCAGAAGCTTCGCCCAGCGCTCGAACGTCCAGGTTGCGGGTAGGAATCGCCGGATCCCTTCTGTGGCTCGCGTCTCCGAATCAAGTTGGGCGCCACGCGTTCACCTTGATTGAACTCCTGGTCGTCATTGCCATCATCGCCATCCTGGCGGGCATGCTTCTGCCGACTTTGGGCCGTGCCAAGTCGAAGGCATCCGCGATGAAGTGCATGAGCAACCTGAAGCAAATCGGGCTCGCCAATTTCATGTATGTCAACGATTCCGGAAAGATTCTGCCCTATACGCTCAGTGGAGATCTCTGGATGCGCGGGCTGGTACAGTTGTATTCCGCAGTGGATGCCGTCCGGACCTGCCCGGTCGCCCCGTTCAATGCGAAGAAGCCGGCGGGATCCGCCACGACGGCCTGGGTCTGGGGCAGCGAGTTGATTCCCGGGACGAAAACGCCGCGCTGGACCGGGAGTTATGCCTTGAACGGGTGGATGTACGCTGGCGACTGGCCGGATGGGGCGGGATTGTTTCCCAAGGTGAAAAATGCCTTCCGCGCGGAGGCGGACGTCACCTCGCCGTCCACCACGCCTGTTTTTTGTGATGCCATGTGGGTGGATGCCTGGCCGCAGGAGAAGGATCGTCCCGCCGCAAATGTTCTCGAGGGGGATTCCGGGCTGAACGCCGGCATGTCCCGGATCGTGCTCGCCCGGCATGGCACGGGACCCATTTCGGTTCCCAAGGTCCTGCCGAAGGGGGCGAGGCTTCCCGGGTCGATCAACCTGGTGTTTGCCGATGGGCATTCGGGACCCACGCTCAACGAGCGCCTTTGGGACCTCACCTGGCACAAGAACTGGACGAATGGAGTTCAGCGACCGCAGTAGTCCCCGTTCTGAAGTTCCCCCTTCCCAATACGTCATGCGTTTGCGCCGATTCCCCGCCGTAGTCTCTTGGAAATGGGTTCCGTTGCTGCTCCGGTTGTCCGCTTCCCTTTGGGCCGCGGAGGACTGGCAGCTGAAGCCGTTTGTGAAGGTGGATGCGGTCAATCCGATCCTTTCCCCCTGGCCGGAGTCAGAATTCGTGTGTCCGCTCCAAGGACGGGTAAATTGGGAGGCCGCCCACGTGTTCAATCCGGCCGCAATGGTCCGGGAGGGAAAGGTGTGGCTACTGTACCGGGCCCAGGATCGAGCGGGCGTTTCGAGGCTCGGGTTGGCGTGGAGTGAGGACGGGCTTCATTTCACCCGCCTGCCTGCGCCTGTGGTATATCCGGCCGAGGATTTGGCAAAGGCGTTTGAAGCGGGGGGGGGATGCGAGGATCCGCGCGTGGTCGAGGACGGCCGGGGCGGGTATCTACTGACCTACACGGGATACGACGGCAAGACGGCGCGCCTGTTGACCGCGACCTCAAAGGATCTTCGAACCTGGCAGAAGCATGGGCCCGCCTTTGAAGGGGACATGCGCGAGGAGTGGACCAAGAGCGGGTCGATTGTCTGCCGTCGTCAGGGCGAGCACCTCGTGGCGGAGAAGATCGACGGTGCCTATTGGATGTATCTGCGGGATTCGAAGTTCCTTCTCGCCCGTTCCGCGGACCTGATTCATTGGAGAGTGGTTCCCGAGGCGTCCGGTGCGCCGCGGGTTGTCGTGAAGGGACGTCCCGGCATGTTCGACAGTGACCTGGTGGAACCCGGTCCGCCCGCCCTGATTCGGGAGGACGGAATCCTCCTGCTGTACAACGGGGTGAACGCCCGGACCAACGGGGATTCTCGGCTTCCGGCGGGTAACTTTGCGTCCGGGCAGATCCTGTTTGACCTCCGGGATCCTTCGCGCGTCCTGCGGCGCAGCGACACCTTTTTCCTCACCCCGGATCGCCCGTATGAGATTACGGGCCAGGTGGGGAACGTCTGCTTCATCGAGGGACTCGTTCCGTTCCGGGGGCGCTGGGATTTATATTATGGGACGGCTGACTCCAAGGTGGCCGTGGCGGTGGGGCCCGAGGTGAAGGAGCCCTGAGATTGGAGATTGCCCCGGGTGCGTTGTGACATTGCCCCCGCGCACCAGGAGTTGGTCGAGAAAACGCCCAGGCCGTTTGAAGACGGGACTACGAACGGGCGGGTTTGTGGTGCAGGCTTGAGCCTGTTGTTTGCGGGCAAGACGGCGGCACTTTGGCCGGGGGGAGCAGCCTGAAGGCTGGACTACGAACTTGGGGACGGTCGGGATACGTCCGTTTGCTCCGACTGGACTTCGCAGCGCTTGACTCCGGTGGTCCTTCGGATATCGGGCTGGGGTGCATTTCCCACTGACAGGGCCATTTCGGCCGAGAGCCGTGGCGTCGCGCCGCGGGTTCATCCAGGCCGGCGCCCTGGGGGTGGTGGGGCTCGGATTAAGCGACCTGTTTCGTCTCCGTGCCTTGGGTGAGGAATTGGGTCGGGCGCCCCGGGATGCCGCCGTGATCTTCGTATGGCTTCCGGGAGGTCCAGCGCATCTGGACACCTACGACATGAAGCCGGAGGCGCCTTCTGAGTTCCGGGGGGATTTTCAGCCGATTCGGACGAGTGTGCCCGGAATCGAGATTTGCGAACTGTTTCCCAGGCAGGCCCGGCTCGCCCACCGGTTCAACTTGGTGCGGTCCATTTGCCACGAGTTTGCGGACCACGGGGGTGCCCACAAGCGGTTCATGACGGGACGGATTCCTGCCACGCCGACCGAGTTCGTCAATGATGCGCCTGCGGTGACCTCGGTGGTCACTCGGATGCTGGAGCCGCGTCGGAGAAATGGACTGCCCTCCTGTGTCGTCGGCGTGGACGAGGGGCGGAGCCAAATCGATGTTTTCAGCCTCGGAGCCGCCTATCTGGGAACTGCGAACGCCCCGTTCATCGTCGCGGGGGATCCCAGCCGGGATGGCTTTCAGGTTCAGAATCTGGATTTGACTCGGGAGGCGGCGTCCCGGCTGGAGGACCGGGTGCATTTGCTCGAGGGCATGGATCGATTGCGGCGGGACGTCGATTCCACCGGCATGGTGGAGGCGATGGACCGCTTCAGTCAGCGCGCGCTCGGGATGTTGACGAGTCCGGAAGTGCGCGACGCCTTTGATCTTTCCCAGGAGCCGAGGGAGGTGCGGGACCGCTATGGGCGAAGCGCGTACGGTCAGCGGGGACTTCTCGCGAGGCGATTGGTCGAGGCGGGCTGTCCCTTTGTGACCATGGTTTGGGAGAATCCATTTCCTGGTTCCCCCATTCCTGCCGGATGCACCTACAATTGGGACTCGCATGCGGTGAACTGCCATATTTTCGACGATTCCCGTTGGCGGTTCCCGGTATATGACCAGGCGGTCAGCGCCTTGTTGGAGGATCTGTACGATCGCGGACTCGACAAGCGGGTTCTCCTTGTGGTGACCGGAGAATTTGGGAGGACCCCGCGGCTTGAGCGGAATCCGGGAACGCAAACGAAGGTCGTTCAACCGGGACGGGATCACTGGCCCCAGGCCATGAGTCTGCTCGTGGCGGGTGGCGGCATGAGAACGGGACAGGTGGTGGGCGCCACCAACTCGCGCGGTGAACATCCGGTGGAGCGGCTTCTGACCCCGAATGATCTCTGGGCGACTGTGTACCGGCATCTGGGCATCGACTTCGGGGAATCGATCCCCGATTTCTCCGGACACCCGATGCCGATCCTTCCCTTTGGACAACCCATTCCGGAACTCTTGCCGTCCGGATCTCCGCCCGCGTAACGGGTTGGACGGGTTGGGGGAATGTTCCAGTTCTTGCTCTGCAACGGGGTCTTCGCTTCACTCCGAGTCGGCTGTAGCGGAAAACCAGCCGGGTGGAACCCCTGTTCCGCCAAGATCAAACCGCACGTGCACGACAGCCTTTCTCAATTTGCGAGCGACTTTTGCGCCGCCATCAGCGGTGGAAGCGAGGTCTTTCATTCCGCAGTAACCGGGAGAGGTGACAGCGAATTTGGACGATGGGCGCTTCGACTGTGGCGGCTTCAGTTGGAGGAGAATCCCGCCTTGGCGAGTGACCTGCGGGGCCGGGGAGTGGATCCCGAACGTGTCCAGGACTGGAGGGAGATTCCCCCGATGCCTGCGGCCGCCTTCAAGGAGTTGGAGCTCTCCAGTATCCCGCCGTTGAGGCGGACCCGCGTGTTTCACTCCAGTGGCACCACCGGCCAGGTGCCGAGTCGTCATTTTCATTGTCCGGAATCCCTCCAGGTTTACGAAGCCTCCCTGAGGCCCTGGTTCCGGAGACACCTGCTGCCTGAGAGCCTAGGCGGTCCTGGCGATCCAGGACCCCGGGTGTTGTCCCTGACTCCGGCGCCCAAGGCCGCACCTCATTCCTCGCTCGCCTACATGCTCGATGTCGTGGTTCGGAACACGGCTCCGGGCGGAAACGTTGAGGGGCCGTTTTTCGGCAGCCTGGATTCCGAAGGTGCCTGGACCGTGGAGGCGAATCGCCTTGTGGAAGCCCTGGAAGGGGCGTCGGAGGCGGGCGTTTGCGTGTTGCTGGCGGGGACGGCATTCAACTTTGTCCACCTCATCGACCGCCTGGATGCCACGGGGTGCCGCCTCGTGTTGCCGAAGGGATCCCGAATCATGGAGACCGGTGGCTACAAGGGCCGGTCTCGAGTTCTGGCCCGGCCGGAGCTGCATGCCGCATTGACGGACCGCCTTGGGATTCCTCCGGAATGGATTGTGGGGGAATACGGCATGAGCGAATTGAGTTCACAGGCTTACGACACCATTGCAGGAACTGGGGGCGTGCGATGCCTTCGATTCCCCCCCTGGGCGCGGGCGGTCGTGATTTCGCCGGAGCATGGGCGGGAGGTTGGGGAAGGGGAGACCGGGTTGGTCCGGATCCTGGATCTCGCGAACGTCTGGTCGGTGTTGTGCCTTCAGACGGCGGATCTGGCGCTCCGGCGTGGGGACGGTATTGAACTGGTGGGGCGGCTTGCGGGGGCCGAACCTCGGGGTTGTTCCCTGCATTCCGTCGGTGGAAGTTGACGCCATGAACCTTCCGCATCTTTTCCTGGCGGACATGCCGCCCGAAGCGGTCCTGAACCCGGCCCTCATCCGCGAGGCCTGCATTGCCGTGAAGCGCAACCGGGCGACTTGGCTTCGCGCGAGGCCCACCCAGGAGTTGGTGGAGTTGCTCGCCTATTGCGGCGAACGGTGGCTGACACCGGAGAATGGGTTTCGCCGCCTGGCCCTCGATCACGGTGCCCGCGAACTCGGCTTCAGTGCGGCGTCCATGGCGCGGGGCCTGGATGGGTTCTTCCGGTTGCTCACGGTGGAATCGCTGAACGGTCTGTTGACCCAGGACCTGGGAGATGCGCGGCGAATGGATGAGTTTTGCGGAACTCGGGGGAACTGCGTCACGGCCGCACCGCGTTGGCGCGGGGACCGGAGTTGATGGTGCACTTCGTGGCGGGAACCCTGCCCAATTCCGCATTGATGTCCCTCGTCCTCGGCGTGCTCACGAAGTCCGCTCAGTTTTTTAAGCTGTCGTCCCGGGGGGGGATTGTCCCGCGTCTGCTGGCACATTCGCTCGCCGATCTTGAGCCGAAACTGGGGGGGTGCCTCGAAATGGCGTCGTGGCCCGGGGGAACACCGGACCTTGAGGACGCCCTGCTTCATCAGGCGGATTGCGTGGTCGTACAAGGCTCGGACGAAACCGTATCCGCGATTCGGCCGCGCGTCGCTCCCGGGGCGCAGCTGCTGGCGTACGGTCACCGGCTGAGTTTCGGATTTGTGGGAGCTGATGCGCTGTCCGGATACGGCGCCCGAAAGTCTGCGGCCCGCGCAGCTGCGGACGTTGCCGCCTGGAACCAGTTGGGATGTCTGTCGCCCCACGTGGTGTACGTGGAAGAGCGCGGCACTGTCTCCCCCGAAGGCTTCGCTGCGATGCTGGCCGAGGCTCTGGCGGAGCGGGAGTCCACGGAGCCACGGGGCACACTCTCTCCGGAGGAGGCGGGTGAAATCGCCAGTCGACGCGCCCTGCACGAAGTCCGGGCCCGTCGCCATCTAGCCGAACGGGAAGGGGCCGAGACCGTGCCCCGAGGGCCGTTCTTCGAACCTCCCGGCCAGGGAACCCGGATTTGGACGAGCGAGGGATCGACGGCCTGGACCGTGGTGTATGAGGATGACCTGGGATTTCGCGTTTCCTGCCTCAACCGGTTTGTCTATGTGAAGCCGTGCGCCGACCTGCAGCGCGCGTTGCAGGCGGCGGAGGTCGTTCACGGCCGCGTCAGCACCGTGGGACTCGCCGCAAGTGAAGGCCGGATGCAGGAACTAGCGCTGATCCTGGCGCGATGGGGCGTGACGCGGGTGTGTCCGCTCGGTCGCATGCAAGAGCCGCCGCTGGCTTGGCGCCACGATGGACGGCCCGCGCTGGCGGACCTGGTTTCCTGGACCGACCTGGAACTCGGAAGTTGAACGCGCTATTTGATCTTTGGAGCAACGAACCCCTTTTGAGCATGGAACTCCGACGGACCTTTCAGTTTGAAGCCGCACACCGCCTGCCGCACGTGGCCCCCGGCCACAAGTGCGCCCGGCTTCACGGACACAGTTTCCAGGCGGAGATTGCGGTGGAAGGCCCCTTGGATCCCCGGCTGGGTTGGGTGATGGACTACGCCGACATCAAGGCCGCGTTTGCTCCATTGTATCAGCAGTTGGATCACAACTACCTCAACGAAATCCCGGGACTGGAGAACCCCACCAGCGAGCGTTTGGCGGAATGGATTTGGGCGCGGCTCCGGCCTGCGCTTCCGATGCTGTCGGAGGTGGTGGTCGCCGAAACGTGTACGGCGAAGTGCGTCTATCGCGGCCCGGCCTGATGCCGGCGGCGAACAGGTGGACCGTGCGGTCCACCTGGGATGCTGATTCCGCGAATCAGATGTATTCGTTGAAGATGGCCTCGAGGAGTTCCTGGCGACCGCTCTCGAGGTCCCTGACTTCACCCAATGCCAAGGCGTGGCGTTCGCAGTCGGCGAAGGTTGCCTTGCCCGACTCGATTTTCGCACCGATGCCCTCGTCCCAGCTCCGGTAGCGGTTCTTGATGAAGGCATCCAGACGTCCGTCGGCCCGGACGCGCGCCGCGATCTTGAGACCGCGGGCAAAGGTGTCCATGCCGGCGATGTGCGCGTAGAAGAGATCCTCGGGTGTGAAGCTTTCGCGGCGCACCTTGGCGTCGAAGTTGACGCCGCCCCGGGTGAAACCTCCGTACTTCAGGACGGTGAGCATGGTCCGCGAAGTCAGGTAGAGGTCCGTGGGGAACTGGTCGGTGTCCCACCCCAGGAAGTAATCGCCCATGTTGGCGTCGATCGAGCCGAGGGCTCCGGCCGAGCCGGCGACCTCGAGTTCGTGCTCCATCGTGTGTCCCGCCAGCCAAGCATGGTTGACCTCGATGTTGAGTTGGAAGTGTTCAAGGAGATCGTACTCGCGGAGGAAGTTGAGGCACGCCGCCGCATCAGAGTCGTACTGGTGGCGCGTGGGTTCCTTGGGCTTGGGCTCAATCCAGAAGGGTCCCTTGAATCCGATCTTCTTTTTGTACGCCACGGCCATGTGCATGAACCGGGCGAGATGATCCATCTCGCGCTTCAGGTCGGTGTTGATCAGGGAGGAATATCCCTCGCGTCCGCCCCAGAAGACGTAGCCTTCGCCCCCGAGTTCGTGGGTCCATTCCAGCGCCTTCTTCACCTGCGCGGCGGCAAAGCAAAAGACGTCGGCGCTGCAACTGGTGGCTGCCCCGTGCATGTAGCGGGGATGAACGAAATTCTGGGCCGTGCCCCACAGCAACTTGATGCCGGTATCGTGCTGCAGCTTCTTCAACTCGCGCCCCACGGCATCCAGTTGCGCGTTGGCGTCCTTGAGGGACTTGCCGTGCGAGGCCAGATCGCGGTCATGGAAGGCGTAGAACGGAATGCCGAGCTTCCCGGCGAACTCGAAGAAGGCATGGGCGCGGGCGATGGCCTCCCGGGTGTTGCATTCGCCCGTGTTCCAGGTCCGCCGGGCGGTTCCCCAGCCAAACATGTCGCCACCGGTCCCCCGCATGGTATGCCAGTAGACAGCGGCAAACCGGAGGTGATCCCGCATGGTTTTGCCTTCGACCACCTCATCGGGATTGTAGTGCTTGAAGGAGAGGGGATCCTTGGATTCAGGGCCTTCGAACCGGATGGTGCCGATTTTCGGAAAGTATTGCTTCGCCATACGAGGTAAACGGGCGGAAACGCTAAGGGAGGCGGTGGGGACGGGGAAGGATGAATTCGATCAGGCGCGGGTGCCGAGGCCGACGACATTCCGAAGATAGTCCAGACTCCGGGCGAGCTCCGTTTCCTGGCGCTGGCGATCATTCAGCCCATCGGCAGGGACGGGCTTTCCGCGCTTGGCCAGGACCAGGAATCGGGCGAATTCGGCCCCGGACTTGTTGGGGAATGCGGTCCAGAAATCCGCCTCCAGGTAGGGGAATTCGATGGCGAAGCCGCCGATCGTTTCGACGTTCACCGCCACGCCGGGGCACAGTTGCCCGAAACGTTCGAAGTACTTCTTCTGGTCCACGCAGCCGCCCTCGCCCATGGCGGTCCACTGCACCTTGCACCCTTTCTCGGTCTCCCAGATGGCCGAATCGCGGAGGCTCGTGGCCACGGCATAGGGCCCCAGCTTTTCGAGGGAATCCATGGGATCTTCCAGGGTCCAGGCCGCGTTTCCGGAGTCCAGGTTGACCCCGACGTAGTCTCGTCCGGCCGCCTCCACGAGACGGATCAGCTCCAGGGCGGTCATGTCCCCGGCGTGATTCTCCACGGCAATCTTGACGCCTGAATCCACGGCGAGGGACTTCTGGGATTTCAGGACCGCCACGGTGTCCGCAATGCGCGCCTCGATGCCGCCAGGAGTCCTGCGATCTTCCCGGCTCCCGAGGACCACGCGGAACACGGGGGAACCGGCGGCTTTCGCCAGCCGGATTCCGAGGGCCAGATGCTCCTCCGCGGTTCCCCAGTCTTTTTTGAAGGTCTTTGAGGTCGGGCAAATGCTCCACGATCCCAGCAGAAGACCCAGCCCTTTGTCCCCAGCGTATTTCCTGAGGTCGGAGGCCTGGTCAATGGTTAGGGAACCCAACGCCGGAAGGTCGGTGATGAACAAAGTGTCGAGCCGAAGCTTCGCGGCGTAATCGACGAGGTCGCGTCCTTTGAGTCCCAGAGCCCGGACGGCAAAGTTGTCCATCCCGAGCCGGATGGGTTTCCCATTCTTGTCGAGAAGCCTGGCGGCTGGGCTTTCGGCGGCGGTCAGACGGGTGGCGGATGCCGAGGCCAGGAGGGCGGCGGTGGTGGAGCGGGCGAGGAATTCGCGGCGATTCATAGGTGACTCGTTGGGGAGAGTCCTTTCTCCCCTTCGAAACATCAAAGCCGAAATCCCCGGGGCGGTTCCCGACGGACTTCAGGCTGCGCTCCCAACCGCGTCCTCCCAACGTCCTCCTGCGAGCCGATTCCGCAGGCCCTTCACCAAGTTTCGCGCGAGTCCGGGGCCCTCATAGACAAGGGCGGAGTACACCTGGATCAGGGAAGCCCCGGCGGTCACTTTTTCCCAGGCGTCGGCTGCCGTGGTGATGCCGCCCACGCCGATCAAGGGCAGTCGCCCCTGGGTTTGGCGGTACAAATGGCGAATGATTTCCGTGCTGCGGGTCCGCAATGGGCGTCCGCTCAGCCCCCCAGCTTCTGCGTGAAGCCGCGCCAGGCCTGGGTCCGAGGTTTCCGGCCGGGTGATGGTGGTATTGGTGGCGACGATCCCGGAAAGGTTCCTTCGCAAAGCAACCTCGACGATTTCATCCAAGGCCTCGAATGACAGGTCCGGTGCCACCTTGACGAGGATGGGTTTCCCGGGGTTCCCGTCCCCCGACCGGTTTCTCTCCTGGAGGGCGGAGAGTATTTCGTCGAGGGCGGCGCGGTCCTGGAGTTGGCGAAGGTTTGGGGTGTTCGGCGAGCTGACGTTGACGACGAAGAAGTCTGCGAGGTCGCGAAGGCGTTCGAAGGAAGCCCCGTAATCCTCCGGAGCCTTCTCGAGCGGCGTCACCTTGGATTTGCCGAGGTTGATGCCGACCGGGTGTCCGGGCCACGCGCTCCGGGCACGCCAGTCCTGAAGCCGTTGGGCCAGGGCATCGGCTCCGCCGTTGTTGAACCCCATCCGGTTGATCAGGGCTTCCTCTGGGATGACCCGGAACATGCGTGGCGGGGGATTCCCCGGCTGGGCATGCCACGTCACGCCGCCGAGTTCGCTGAACCCAAAACCCATCGCCTCCCACATCGGGACCGCCACTCCCTGTTTGTCCATGCCGGCCGCCAACCCGACGGGGTTGGGAAACGTCAATCCGAAGCAGCGGACGGGCAAGTCCGGGGGCCTGAGGATTGCACTCGTCAGCAGGACTGCGGGGCGAAATCGACTCGCCGTGGCAAGGGCTCCCAGGGTTCGGTTGTGGGCGGGCTCGGATTCCTGGAGGAAGAGCGCGGGGCGGACGATGTGGCGGTAGAGCCAGCTCATGGGCGGGGGAAGTCTGGCAAAGCGGGCCGGAGGGAGCTAGCATCCTGCCGTGAAAACTCCCTGGATCGTCGTCCTTGGGTCAGTCCTGTTCCTCGCAGGCTGCGGGAAAAAAGAGGTCAAGAAACCTGAGGGCGCGGGGAACCCCGCCACGGCGCCCCTGGATTACCTGGCCGCACAAGGCCGCGCGAAGCAGGTGGCCATCAAGGTCACTTCCACCGTCGAGATCAACAGCGCGATCCAGAAATTCCAGGCGATGGAGGATCGATTCCCCAGGGACCTGAATGAACTGGTCCAGCAACATTACCTCCAGACCGTGCCTCAGGCGCCGCGCGGCCAAAAGTTTTCCTACAGTCCGCAGGACGGTTCCGTGAGGGTTGTTGCCGATACGGGCACGGCGCCTGGGAGCCCATCGGGCAGGTAGGACCGGTCCCGATGGGTACGTTGCTTTAGAATAGCCGCAGGCGGCTCTCAGGCATTGCTCTCTGTGTATCCCAGCCCACACAATGGGCAGCTAACAAATCGCAATTCGAATTCATTCCATGCCCAATCCTTGGACCGGCAAAGGCAATCCCTACACTCGCAAAGAAGTTCGTGACCGCCTGATGGCCACCGTCAAACGGGGGGATGCCATCATCGCCGCCGGTGCGGGCACCGGAATCAGCGCCAAGTTCATTGAGAAGGGCGGGGCGGATCTCATCATAATCTACAATTCGGGCCGCTTCCGGATGATGGGGCATGGCTCCACCTGCGGCATGATGGCCTACGGCGATGCCAACGCCATCGCCATGGAGATCGGCGAGTACGAAGTGCTTCCCGTGGTGGAGGAGGTGCCTGTGATCTGCGGAGTCCACGCCACGGATCCGCGGAGGCGGATGTGGCACTGGCTGGGCAAGGTGAAAGAGATGGGGTTCAGCGGTGTGAACAACTTTCCCACGCACACCATTGTGGATGGACACTTCCGGGGTGTCCTCGAGGAAACCGGCATGAGTGTGACCAAGGAGTACGAGATGGTCGCCTTGGCCCGGCGGATGGATTTGTTCTCGGTGGTTTACGTCGGATCGCCCGAGGAGGCCGTGGAAATGGCGAAGGCTGGGGCGGACGCAATCATTGCCCACGTGGGAACCACCGTGGGCGGCAGCATCGGGGTGACCCGCGCCGTGGTGAGCTGGGAGTTCACGCTGAAGCGGACGCAGGAGATCATCGATGCCGCGTCCCGGGTTCGGAAGGACATCTTCTTTCTGTGCCATGGAGGTCCCATCAATACACCCGCCGATGCGGACCGCGTGTTGAAGAATACCCAGGCCGTGGGATTTGTCGGCGCCAGTTCCTTGGAGCGCATGGGAGTGGAGGCGTCCCTGACCAACCTCACCCGGGAGTTCAAATCCCTGAAGGCCCCGGCGGCAAAAAAGTTTGGGCGCAAGCGGTCGTAGAAGCCCGGACACGGGGTCCACCACTTGGAGAAATGGAGTGGTTAACCCGGTGTACCTCGGGGATCCCGTCTTACGCATTCTTGCCGAAGAACACGACCAGAAGCACGAAGGCGATAATGGCCAGTGCCGTAAAGAAGATCTTCACCCAACTCTTGGGATAGGTGCCTGCAATCGCGCCAGTGTATCCATTCACGACGACGTGGAAGGTCTTGGCGTGATACTGGTAGGTGAGCAGCCAGACGGGAGCGAGAATGTGCTTGAAGGTTTGTCCGGACCAGTCGCCGTGGACCTGCAGGTTCCGATGGGTGTCGCCGGGAACCTGCCGCGCGCAGAGTTGGTGCAGTTTGGCTTCCATCAGTTCGCGGCTGTGTTGCGCAGCGGCCACAAGGTCGATCTGGTAGCGCTCCACGACCCAGCCGGCCAGAAACCCGGCCTGATAGGGAACGAGTTCCCGGGTGGGAAAGGGTTCGATGCCCCGGATGAGGTCCGGATCCACCCCCTTGGAGGCGCACACCAACTCGTCATCGAAGAAATGACTGACGTGCCCGAAACTGGGTTCCCAGCGGACGCGCTGAACCTGCCGGCTTTGTCGATTTCCGTTGGCGTCGGTGTAGTACTCCGTCTCGTAATAGTAGTAGCCGCTCTCTGCGGACCAATCCGCTTCGACTCGAGCGTCAAAGGTCCAGTATGGGATGTACATCCCGTGCAATTGGTCCGTCATGGCCCGGGCACCGAGAGCGTTGGGGGCGAACCAGCGGCGTCCGTACCATTGCCGGACGGCGTCGCGGACCTGGGTGTCACTCACCTGGAAGGCCAGGAGACTTTCCGGACTGAAGGGTTCCTTGACGTCGGTGTAGGGAACCAAGGCCGCCGAGCCGCAGAAATCGCATCGTTGTGCAATGCGCGCGGGGTCGAAAACGGAAATCGCCTTGCAACTCTGGCACAGCACCTGGACCCGCTCTGTCTTCCATCCACGCTGGTCATCAGGAATTGAGCGGAGCGCCTGAGCGAGATCGTGTTCCCGGATGATCTCGCTTCCTCCGGGAGCCGTTTCGAGTTGTGCGGGCGATGTTGTGCCGCAATAGGCGCAAACCAACGCCTGTTTTGCAGGATTCCAAGTGGCTTCCGCGCCGCAGGCAGGGCACGCGAACTTCTGTTGGGCGACGACTTCAGCCATAGCGGAAGATTCCGAGGCGCGAATACCAGTCGACGATCCGAGGGAGCTCGGGCATCGGGTTGTAGGACTGCCAGGTCAAGTTGGACAGGATCCCGTGGAGCAGAAAATCCGAGTAGACCGGCTCGTCGCCAATAAGGAACGGGGAGTGTTTCAGGATCTGGTCGAAAGGACGCAATCGTTCGGTGGCCGTTGCGAAAAGAGTGTCCCGGTTCCGACGCCATTCCTCCACGCATCCACGGCCAAACCGACGTTCCTTGTGGCGGATTACCATGACCCGCTCCACGGGATCGGAGATGGCAGGGACATAGTGGATGTCCGTAAGCCGGAAGGTCACTCCCTCTACTTCCCCTTCAAGGTGGGGAATCATCAGGGATTGCCAACCTTCCCATCGTTCGGGGAACAGACGCCTGTGCGCGAAGGTTCTGTCCACGTACCGGGCCACCTCCTGGGACTCGGCGGAGGTTTCGAAGATGACCTTCCCCTGGTGCTCGAGGACCGGAACTTCGTAGCCCTTGCCTTCCGTCAGCGAGATGATCGCAGCACGATTGCCGTTGGAGACGTTGACCGTCTCGAAGGGGATCCCGAGGGCGGTGAGCGCCTGGGAGATGGGGAAGCAGAACGGGCTGTGGGGCAGTTGATGGAGCAGGAGGTCAGCCATGGCGCCGCCGACACTGTTTCCGGGGCGATGTCGGGGCGCTAGTCTAAATCCCGGCATCAAATTCCATCGCCGAGTGGACGGTGGAGACTTCGGGAGCCAGGGAGTCCCCGTCCCGGGCGAGGATACGATAGTTCCGAATTTGGAAGCTGACCTCATCCCCCTCGCCGATTCCGTGGCGGGTGAAGTCCTCCTTGCTGACGCGGGCGCGAAGGGTGAGTCCGGACGAAAGTTCCAGCTCAACCCGGAGCATGACGCCCAGGAAGTACACGTGCTTGATCCGGGCGCGGTATCGAAGCTCATCCGTTCGACCGGAGATCTGGACTGCGTAAGGTCGGAATCCGATCCGGAGCGTTTGCCCTTCGCTCGCACCGTGGGATGGAATTGCCAGTTCATGGAGGCGGGCCACACCGCCTGTGACCTTCATCTCCAATACATTCATCACGCCGATGAACCGGGCGACGAATTCATTGGCCGGCTGTTCGTAGACCTGCTGGGGCGTTCCGATTTGTTCGAGACGGCCGCGGCTGAAAATGACGATGCGATTGCTGACCTCGAGAGCCTCCTCCTGATCGTGGGTGACGAATACGGTGGTCACCGCGAGATCGTGATGCAGCTTCACGAGCCATTCGCGAAGTTCCTGACGGATCTTGGCATCGACCGCGCCGAACGGTTCGTCGAGAAGGAGGACGGTGGGCTTGGGAGCCAGCGCCCGGGCAATGGCGACGCGCTGCCGTTGCCCTCCGGAAAGTTGATGGGGGAACCGCTTACCGAGACCCTCCAAGCCGAAGAGGTTCAGCAACTCGGCAACCCGTGCCGAACAGTCGCGCTTCGACCACTTCTTGATTTTTAGGCCGAAGGCAACGTTGTCTTCCACGGTCATCGTCTTGAAAAGGGCGTACCCCTGGAAGACGAACCCGATGTTTCGGTTTTGGACCGGAACCTCGTTCATTCGGCGTCCGCCGATGATGACGTCCCCCTCGGTCGGGATCTCTAGGCCGGCGATCATGCGAAGGACGGTTGTCTTGCCTCCGCCGCTGGGCCCGAGCAGTCCGATCAGTTCTCCTTCGCCGACAGAGAAGGAAACATCGTGGACCGCGACGACGTCGCCGAACCGCTTGCCGACTTGACGAAGTACAATGCTCATGGATCGAAGGGAGAGGGCGGACGAGAATCCTCCCCGTTGGTTTGGGCTCCCTCATGGTCCCGCTGCTGCCGCCATTCCAGCCAGGTTTTCAGGAGAAGGGTGACGAGGGCGAGAAGCGTCAGAAGTGTGGCCACCGAGAAGGCCGCCGCACCTTTGAATCCGACGAACAGCTTCTCGATTCGCAGCGGCATGGTGTCGGTGCGTCCGGTGATGTGTCCGCTGACGACCGAGACGGCGCCGAACTCACCCATGGCCCTCGAGTTGCAGAGGATCACGCCATACAAAAGTGCCCACTTCACACTCGGTAGGGTGACGTGCCAGAAGGTCTGCCATCCGCTCGCTCCCAGGGTCAGGGCGGCTTGTTCGGGCTCCGATCCTTGCGCCTGCATGAGCGGGATCAGTTCCCGGGCGACGAACGGGAGGGTGACAAAGAGGGTGGCGATCACAATTCCTGGAGTCGCAAAGATAATCTGGATGTTCCGGTCATCGAGCCAGGGGCCGAGATATCCTTGGAGGCCAAACACGATGACGTAGATGAGGCCGGCGACCACCGGTGAGACGGAGAAAGGGAGGTCAATTAGGGTGATCAGTAGCGGCTTGCCGGGAAACTCGAACCGGGCGATGGCCCATGCAGCGGCGATGCCAAACACCAGGTTGAGGGGAACAGCGATCGCCGCCACCAAAAGGGTCAGACGGATCGCAGCCCTTGTGTCCGGCGTGACCAGAGCCCCTCCAAAAGCCTTCCAACCGTCTGCCAGTGCCTGCGAAAAGACATTGGCGAGCGGGAGAACGAGGAAGATTCCGCAGAAGCTGAAGGCGATGCCGATCAGGAGGCGCCGCATCCATGGGGATTCCTCCGTCCCCCGGGTGGATTTCCGGGAGGCGGCATTCCAGGAGCGATGGACGATTCCAGCCATGGATTCAGCGCTCGAACCGGCTAACCCAGCGTTCGAGGAAATTAATGATGGCGAGGAGCGTAAACGAAACTACAAGGAGGATGACCGCAAGGGCCATGGCACCCGGGTAATCGTACTCCTCCAATCGCATGACGATCAGGTAGGGCGCGATTTCGGTGTCTTAAGTCCCCCTGAAATGAAAACCACTGAGCCGTATTCGCCGATGGCACGTCCGAAAGAGAGAGCGAAACCCGTCAGAATGGGCGGCAGGAGCATGGGGGCGATCACGCGACAGAAGGTCGCGCCCCGGTCGGCACCCAACGTAGCCGCGGCCTCCTCTACCTCGCGCTCGATGTTTTCAATTACCGGCTGCAGGGTTCGGACCATGAAGGGGAGTCCGGTGAAGGTTAGAGCGATGACGACTCCGAGCTTGGAGTAGGCTCCCCGAATGCCGAGTGGAACGAGAAACCTTCCCAGCCATCCCTCCGGCGCGAACAAGGTCGCCAGGGTCATTCCGGCGACCGCTGTGGGGAGCGCGAAGGGAAAATCAACCAGCGCATCCAGCAGACGGCGTCCAAAGAATTCATACCGCGTCAGCACCCAGGCCAGCAGAGTGCCGAAGACCGCATTCAAGGCGGCTGCGACCAACGAAGCACCAAATGTCAACTGGAGAGCGGCCAACGAACGCTCCTTGGTTGCCAGCGCCCAAAAATCGGCCGGTGAAATGTCAGATGCCCGTAGGATCAGGGCACCGAGGGGAATCAGGACAATGACGCTCAGATAAAAGAGCGTGAAACCAAGCGTGAGTCCGAACCCGGGCAGGGGATTGTGCTTCCGGTGGAGCATGCGCTAGGAAATCCAAACACCCGATGCTGCAACGTGTTGGATTGCCGGCGCGATCGTAACCCAGGAGCCGACGACGACCGGTTGAAGTGAGGTGTTTTCTCGAAATGCCACTTGAAACCGCGTTTCTTCGATAGATAACTCGATCAAGTCAAGTGAGTTTCAGTGGCGTGCCGAAGGAGACTGGCCGAGAGGATGGGGAGAATTCATTGCTCCGTGTCCTCAGATATTCTGGCCCAGGGCCTGAAGATAGCGGTATTCGGTCAACACGGTGGAAAGCGCGGCAACCAGGGCGTCCACTTGGCGGTGGATCGGGGCCAGTTG
This sequence comes from Verrucomicrobiota bacterium, assembly GCA_046346705.1. Classification (GTDB taxonomy): domain Bacteria; phylum Verrucomicrobiota; class Verrucomicrobiia; order Limisphaerales; family UBA9464; genus UBA9464. The sequence continues at coordinate 30,382 of JAXMHR010000012.1, forward strand.
GGGCGTCTCCAGCGTAATCTCGAAGGGGGGATGCGAAATGCCCGGCTGGGACTGGAGCATGCCGGGGTATCCGGAATGGATGATCCCGTGGCGCGCATCAAATCCGTCGATCTTCTCCCGGTGGTTTCTTGGGAGATGGCGGCCTGCATTGAGGAGCGCAGGCTTAAGAAGATGTTCGGACAGGACGGCGCCCCGAACGAATCCGTAGAGGCCGTCGCTGGTGTCGTCGCTGTGCAACGTGATGATCCCGTCAAAGGTCTGCTCGCGAATCTCCGCCTCGAGGATGCGCACCTCCGGTTCCCGGGTTCCGGTCCAGAACTCGCGGTTCAAGTCGCGTCCGCGCCGGGAGTGACGGGTGTTGTCTTCGAAGCCCGTGGGATTGCAAATCGGGTAGATGAACAGGGCATAGCCCTCTCCGATCTCCGGAACTCCGGCCAACTGCTCGAGGAACTTGGCGAGGGCGAGGGCCCCCTCGGGTTCGTCGCCATGGATCGCGGCGAATATCCCCACTCTCATCATCTCGCCGCCGCCAGGGCGGCCGATATAGAGATAGCGCGGCAATTGATAGCTGCGGCCCTCGCTCTCGAACTGACCGTGGGCGGTGCTGAGGATGCGGGTGCATCCGGCTGTAATTCGATCCAAGGGATCCAGAATGGTTCGGATCGGGCGCACCGGGCGGGGGACAATGCCTGGAACGAGGGAGTTTTCAGCGGCCACGGCAGTCGAGATCATGGAATTGAATTCTGGTATTTGGGTTGTGGACGGGTGGGGGTCATTTCCGTTGAGCAACGGCTAGAACTCGATCGAAGGTCCCCCCTTCGCTGAAGTGTTCCTTCTGCGCCGTCGCCCAACCCCCGAAATCGCGATCAATGGTCAGGAGCTCGATTTTGGGGAATTGAGCCTCGTATTTTTTCGCGACGCTCGCGAGTCGGGGGCGATAGAAGTTTCTAGCCACGATTTCCTGTCCCGCTTCCGAATAGAGAAACTCCAAATAGGCCTTTGCAGACGCCTCAGTGCCCTTGCGGCGCACCACCCGATCAACGACCGCCACGGAGGGTTCCGCAAGGATGCTCAGGCTTGGACGGACAACCTCAAATTTGTCGGCGCCAAACTCCTTCAGGCTCAACAAGGCCTCGTTTTCCCAGGTGATCAGGACGTCTCCAATGCCGCGCTGCGCGAATGTAGTTGTTGCCCCGCGGGCTCCGGTGTCCAGGACGGGTACGTTCCGGAAGAGGGACTCCATAAAAGCCTGGGTTTTCGCGGAATCCCCGCCATGGGTTCGAGAGGCGAAGCCCCAGGCGGCCAGATAATTCCAACGGGCGCCTCCTCCGGTTTTCGGATTGGGTGTGACGACAGCGACGTTGGTGCGGACCAGATCCTTCCAGTCGTGAATCCCCTTGGGATTTCCCTTTCGGACGAGGAAGACGATCGTGGAGGTGTATGGGGCACTGTTGTCGGGTAGGCGCTTCTGCCAGTCCTTTGCGATCGACCGCGATTTCTCGGCAATCATGTCAATGTCGTAGGACAGGGCGAGGGTGACAACGTCGCCCGCGAGACCGTCGATCACCGCCCGAGCTTGTTTCCCGGAACCTCCATGAGATTGTTGGATGGTGACCGTTTCACCGGTCTTTTCCTTCCATGCTTTTGCAAACGCGGCGTTGACCTCCGCGTAGAGTTCCCGGGTGGGATCATAGGACACATTCAAGAGCTCGAGGTCGCGCGCTTGGACGAGACCCGCGGAACCGAGAAGGACGACGGCCGCGACGAGGATGTGTCGAAGGCTCCAGTGGTTCGGTTGCATGGAATTGGGAAAAGAAGCGCCGTTACTGAACCGAGGTGGTGATCTGGCCACGTCGCCAGTCGTTGTCGTCATAGGAACGCCAGGTGCGGTTTGTGGCTGCATGCTCGGCGTGTCCGTCTGCGTATGTGATATTGGCGATGCCCGCGTGGCGACCGAGGAGGCGTCCCTGCTGGGACGATGAACCGGCGTCGTCAAACGCCCAGGGTTGGGGATACATGCCGCCGCGGGACGGGGTCCCGTTGGCTCGACCGGCGTCGCCCAGCACGATGAACTGGGACGGGCGGACGATGGAGGTCAGCGGCGTAGTCTCGTTGAATCCGAAATCGGGATTTGCCTTGTACCAAGCCTGCTTGGACGCCCCATCGAGGTTGGCTTCGTTGTGATTGTTTCCGTAATCGGTCGTGAACCACGCACCTGCCTTGGGAGCGTCCCACTTCGAACCGTTCGGGCACTTGAAGACGTTGGTCGAAAGTCCCAAGTAAGGCATAAGAATTTGCCGGTAGGAGTAGGGGGCCCGGGCTTCCATGGTGTCCGGAGTTCCGGCCGGGGCGGTTCGCTCGGTGACATAGGCCGGGAAGCGTCCACCATTGTCCTCCACGTAGAGTGTGTAGCCGATCCCGATTTGCCTCACGTTGCTCAGGCACAGGATTCGCTTCGCGCTTCCCTTCGCCCTCGCGAGAGCCGGAAGCAACATGCCTGCGAGGATGGCAATAATTGCGATGACGACGAGGAGTTCGATCAAGGTGAAGGCGGACCGTCCGGTGGTGCCTTGAGTGCGGTAACCTTTGGATTTCATGGTGATTTTATCGTTCCGTGTCCGATTTGCTCTCGTTGTGTTCGATTTCGAGTGCAGATCGATCTCAGTTCGCTGCGGGTCTCGCTCGCGACGCAAGAGAGTTTCCATATAAACTCGATCAAGTCAATAGAGTATTGTGATTTTTCAAATTATGGCCTGAAATTGAATACTTTTGGAGATTTCGGCCAAAGATTATCCATACTTGATTGATTCGCTTGAGTTTTTAGGCTTTCGGAACATGAAGCTATCCGTTCGGGGAGAATATGCGTTGCGGGCGCTTGCCGTTTTGGGAGCTCATTTCGGTGGGGATGTCGTGCGAATCCAGTTCATTTCCGAGCAGCAGAACATTCCAAAGCGGTTCCTGGAGCAGATTCTCAATGACCTGAAGGCGGGTGGATTTGTGGATAGTCGTCGCGGTGTAGCCGGGGGGTATCGGCTCTCCACGTCCCCCGACCAGATTCCACTGGCGAAAGTGATCCGCCATCTGGAAGGGGCGCTGGCTCCGGTGAGTTGCGTCAGTGAACGGTTTTACGCCAAGTGCAGCTGTCCGGACGAGGCCCTGTGTCCTCTTCGTTCCGTCATGAAGGAAGTCCGGGATTCCATCGCGAAAATTTTAGAGACTACGACCGTTGCGGAATTGGTTCAGCGGGCAAGGGCGCTTCGTCAACATCCCGATCGGGCGCCGGACTTTGTGATCTGATGCCCCTGTGGTGATCGCGATTGAATTCCGGGCTCGCCTGTCGGTCCAAGGCGGCGCTAGGAATGTTGCACCAATGAAGATTCCCCTGCTGTTGTCTGCGTTGACGGCCAGCCTGATGGCGGTCGCGTCCGAGGATTGGTCGCAATGGCGCGGTCCTCACTTCAACGGCTCTTCGGAAATGGGGCCCCTGCCAACTCAGTTCTCGAAAGCCGACGCCCGGTGGGTGACACCGCTTCCTGCGCCGGCGGGTTCGACGCCCGTCGTGTCCGGGGATCGGATCTTCCTGACCACGCCGGATTCCTCGAAGAACCTGAATCTGCTCTGCTTGGATGCGAAAAAGGGGACGGTTCTTTGGACGCGAACCGTTGCGGTGGGGGACAAGGACAAGGGGCGAAACAACATGGCGGCGCCCTCCCCGGTCACGGACGGCAAGCGAGTCATCGCCATGTTTGGAACCGGCGACGTTGCGGCTTTTGATCTTGAGGGGAGGGAGCTTTGGAAGCGGCCGTTGTACAAGGACTACGGGCGCTTCGCGATCATGTGGATTTACGGTTCCAGTCCGCTGCTGGACGAAGGGCAGCTCATCATTCCCGTATTGCAGCGCGACGAAATGCCATCGGACTACCCGCTCTTTGATGGCAAACCGGAACGTGAATCCTACCTGCTTTCTTTGGACCCGGCCACGGGGGCAACGCGTTGGAAGGTCGCGCGGGTGACCGATTCGACCAAGGAGAGTCATGAAAGCTACGCCACGCCCACGCCCTATACGGGAGCCCATGGGAGGGAAATTCTCGTGGTGGGCGGGGATCATGTCAGTGGCCACCGACCGTCGACAGGTGAGGAATTGTGGCGGGCTCGTTTGTACCAAAAGCGGGATGATTGGTACCGCATCGTCACGTCCCCAGTGGCCGCGGACGGTTTGATTTTCGCCTCTGGACCCAAAGGGCAGCCGGTGGTCGCATTTCGGGACGGAGGCAAGGGAGACGTGACGTCCACGCACCGGGTTTGGGAGTTTTCGGACGCTCCCACCGACTGGGCGACGCCGCTCCTCTACAAGGGCTGGCTCTATGTTTTGGACGGAGGGAAGAGGATTCTAACGCGACTCGATCCCAAGACTGGAAAACCACAGTGGAGCGGGAAGCTGGATGTCGCAGAGCCCATCTGGAGTTCCCCTACAGGTGTGGATGGGAAAGTTTATCTCGTCAGTGAAAAGGGGACCGTATTCGTTGTGGCGGCTGGGCCAGAGTTCAAGGTGTTGAACCGGCTGGATCTCGACGAAGGGCCCGTCCGCTCGAGTGTGGTTCCGACCCGCGAAGGGATTCTTCTGCGAACCTCGGGAAATCTGTACTGCTTCGGTTCCCGGTGATCATCCCCATGGGCACTGGCTGGAGTGGGCTCTTTCCCGAGTTCTGTCCTGCGATGAACAGGGTTTCCGTGACCCGTCTCCTCGCGGCGCTGATTTGGCTGATGATCGCCCTGCCGACGCGGGCGGAGGTCGCCCGAACGGATGTTCGAGAAATCGGAGGCCGGCTTCAGGTCGATCTGCTGGCTTGGAGCCAGAAGCAGGGCTTTCGAAGCCGGTGGAATCCCCGTTCGGGGGAACTCCAGTTGACGAATCGCTGGGCCCGCCTGGAGTTCAAGGCGGACACGGCGCGAATGGAACTGGATGGCGTGCTGGTCTGGCTGGAATGGCCGGTGTTGAGGGATCGGGATCGGCCCTACATTTCTGCCCATGATTTGGAGTCCGTGGTGTATCCCTTACTGAAGCCATCTAAATTGCCACCGGGCGGGAAGATTCGCCGGATCGCACTCAGTGCCGGACACGGTGGCAAGGATCCAGGGAACATGGAGGGAACCCGGCAGGAAAAGATCTACACGCTGAAACTGGCGCGGGAAGTTGAGCGACGGCTTCGGGCGGCTGGATTTGATGTCGTCCAGGTGCGTGACCGGGATGAGTTCGTGCCTCTGGAGGAGCGGCCCGCCCGGGCCAACCGCCGGAAGGCGGACCTCTATTTGGCGCTTCACTTTAATGCATCGCCTTCTGGATCCGGAGGCGCTCAAGGGGCGGAGTCGTACGCGTTGACCTTGAATAATGGACACTCAACCAACGGCGGGCGAAGCAGCGGTCCGCAGCGGGGGAATCGCCGGGATCATGAGAACCTGCTGCTGGCGTATCACATTCATCGGATGATCCTCAGTTCGGTCGGCATTGCTGATCGGGGGGTGAAACACGCAAATTTTGTGGAATTGCGGGATACGGAGATGCCCGCTGTCCTGATTGAGGGAGGATTTATGGACAACCGGGAAGATGGTGTGCGGATCTTCAGTGATCAGGAGCGCGGCCAACTGGCCGAAGCCATCGTCGACGGAATTCAGGCGTATCGGCGCCTTGTCGAGCGCGGGGGAGGGGAGTAGGCGTTGCCGGTGGACCCTGGATCCGACACCACGGGGGCGAAATCGCGACCCGAAGCTGCCGGAGTTGAAGGCGCTTCCGATTCGGATCTCGTCGCTTCCGTTCTTGCCGGAGCCACGGAGCGTTTTGAGGAACTGGTCCGGCGATACCAGCCTAGATTGTTTGCGACAGCTCGCCGGTATTCCCGAAGGGAGAGCGAAGTGGAGGACCTGGTTCAGGAGATTTTCCTGAAGGCTTTCGGCAAACTCGACACGTGGCGAGGGGATGCACCCTTTGAGCATTGGTTGATGCGATTGGCGGTACGGACCTGCTATGACGCGTTACGGTCCCATCGGCGCAATCGGGAGTACAGCGTGACCGATCTTTCAGGTGAGGAGGTGGACTGGCTGGAACGACACGCAGTGGCTCCGGAAGAAGCCGCAGCGGAGGCCGAGGGCGCCCGGGTCCTCGTGGCGAACGTCTTGGAGCAAATGTCGCCGGCGCATCGCCTCATCATCACCCTTTTGGAGATAGAAGAGCGGTCGGTGAAGGAAATTGCCGGGTTGACCGGGTGGTCCATTCCCCTCGTCAAGGTTCGGGCATTCCGGGCGCGTGCGGAGATGCGGAAGATCCTAATGCGAATTTCACGGGAAAGGTTCCTGTAACCTTTCCGACTCCCAAGACGTCGATGCCCATGACGCGATATGGATTACGAGAAACTCCGTCGTCAGCTCCTTGAGGCCGCTCGGGGAAATCCTCCGTCCGAACGGGTCCCCTATGCGTTTGAGCAAAGAGTGATGGCCCACTTGCCGGCGATCATTCGTTCGGAAGTTGCAGGACTTGGATTCTGGACACGAGGATTCTGGCGCGCGGCTCTTTCGGGTATTGCGGCCGCCGGCATCATGGTGGGATCACTCGGCGTCGTTTCTGACCGGGAAGTAGGCGAAGGCGATTCTGTCTCCGTGGAATCCCTGGAGGAGGCTATCCTGGCCCCGGCCCAGGCGGAGGTGGAGCCATGAAGGCGTCGGTATTTTCCGAGAAGACATCGAAACTTGTCCTTTGCATTCTCCTTCTTTTTGGTGCCGGGATGGTAACCGGGGGAGCTGCCGTTCGACTGAGGGATCGGGTTCGGACTCGAAACCTGAACCAGCTTCGAGGCGATTTGCCGAATTCCCTTTGGCAGCGAATGGAGTTCCTCCGAAAGGCCCAGCGGGATCTCGGATTGGATTCGGAACAGCGCAGCAAGATCGAATCCTACCTCCGTGAGAGTCAGGAGAATGTCCGACACTTGTGGACTCCAGTCGCTCCCAAGGTTCGTGCGGAAATGGATCTTTTACGGGACCGAATCCGGGGGGAATTGACGCCGGAACAGCAGTCGCAATTTGACCGCATCCTCGCGGAGCGGCGGAAGTCTGGGAAGCGGATGGAACGCACCGAAGGACTTGGTCGCCCAGGAGCAGAAGGCGCTGAGGCTGGGCGTCGGTTGAAGTAAGCTTCCCCACGAACCGAAGGACGCCCCTAGCCCCGGTGGCGGTCGTCGTTGGATCTTGCGATGAGAATCAATCGTACCAATTCGAGGACCGCGGTCAGCATCGCCGCGACGTAGGTCAGCGCCGCCGCACTCAAGACTTGGCGGACCCCGGGCAACTCCCGGGAGCTGATCAGCCCGAGACGGGTGAGCTCCGACTTGGCTCGTTCTGAGGCATCATATTCCACGGGAAGAGTAATGATCTGGAATAACGCCATCAGCGCGTAGCAGCCAACGCCGATCCAGAGGAGCGTGGAGGAAAGCGGGCCGAGGATATTTCCAAGGAACAATCCACCAAAGATCAGGAACATCGCCGCGTTACTCGCAATGCCCGTGACCGGGACCATGGCCATCCGGAGACCGAGCGGACCGTAGCCCTGCTGATGCTGTATGGCGTGTCCGACTTCGTGGGCGGCGACCCCCACTGCTGCCAGACTGGGACTCTGGTAGACGCCTTCGGAGAGAAAGACGGCCCGCTTCGATGGATCATAGTGATCGGAAAGTTCGCCAGGCACGGGGAAGATTTCGACGTCCCGCAGGCCGTTGCGGTCGAGAATTTCCCGCGCAGCCTGTGCGCCGGTGATTCCGGAATCGGTTCCAATCTGGGAATAGGTTGAGTAGGTGGAACTGAGCTTCCAGCGGGCCCAGAGAGCCATCAAGAGTCCCGGAAGGATGAGAATCCATCCGGTCGCAGGCATCATGAGGAATCCTTCGAGCATAGGTTTGTCGGCGGATTCAAACCGCCAAGTGACCCCATCCTTACTCGGAAAACGGTCCGCAGGCAATGGTACCTGGCGCCGGAAATTCCACGCGGTTCTCGCGAACGCCTCCCCGCCGTCCCTGGGTCTAGATCTCCAGGGTTTTCTCGAATTGGGTGAGATTCTGCGGCTCTCCGTGCGTGACCAGCGCTACGTCTTCGAGCCGGACCCCGCCCGTATCTGGATAATACAATCCTGGCTCAACCGTGACGACGTGTCCGGCGCGCAGGATGCAATCGGACGTGCGGCTAGCTTTGGGCAATTCATGAATCTCCAGTCCCAACCCATGGCCGGTTCCGTGGAAAAATCCCACGGGTTGTCCGCGTCGACGGCCCGTTTTGTATCCCTGGGTTCGGAAAAACCGTTCCACCGCGGCATGAACGTCCGCTCCGGCGACACCGTCCCGGAGTTGTTCGAACGCGATGGCCTGTCCCTTGAGCACCGTGAAATACTGGCGTCGCAGCGCTTCGCTGGCCCGTCCGCGCACCACGGTGCGGCTGATGTCCCCGTAGTATCCGGTGCGGGCAGAGCGCGGAAAAATATCGAGCACGACCGGGAGATTCGCAATTAGGGGACCGTGGCCCCGTTCGTGGGGATCACAGGCCTGGCTCCCTTGTGCTACGATGGTGTTTGTGGCAACGCCTCCCGCCTGAAGGACGGCCGTTTCAATAATCGAACGAAGTTTTTCGCAGGTAAGGGGGACTCCATGGAGGAGCAGGCGACGGTCCTTGGCGATCTTGGCGCGCTTCAGCGCGTGGATGCCTTCCGCCATGCCGACCTCCGCCATCATCAGGACGGCGGAGATCATCTTCACCTCGGTGGCGGTCTTGAATTCGCGTTCCGGCAGGAACCAACCGTCCCGGATTTTCACGCGCAGCCCCAGCTTGCGAAGCTGGCGCGCCACCCCCGCGGGGAACGCGAAGGGTACGGTGACTTTTTTGACCTTGGATTCCCTGCACAGCGCGGCGGCGGCATCGGCCAGTCCGGGCATCTTGTTTCCACGGCGCACGGCCTGCCGAAGATATTTGGACAGAGGCGCCACACGGTCGACGTGGGCATGGTTGCGCGCCCGATCCACTTCCAAATCGTTCAATACGGCGACGGAACGACCACCGCTGCGGAGGAAAATAAACGGATCCGAGACGGGGAACCCGATCGCGTATCGCATGTCGGCGTCGCGTTCGCTGTCGGCAATATGGAGCAGACTTGCGGCTTTCATCGGGCTTTGACCCCCCGATTTGGAGCCCGAACGCCGGTCTGGTCAAACGCGGAACGCATTCCCGGGGAGAATCCCCGTCCGGGACGGAGGTCCGGGATGCTCAGTGAAGGTGAATCGGAGAGAGGAAATAAAGTCGACCTTGGGGCAATTTCGCCAGCGGGTTGAAGCCGCCGACATCCACTTGAATCCGGTCCACTTCGGACTTACCCAGTAACCGCAAGAGGTCGGAAATGTGGGGGCGGCTTTGGTAGGTGATTAGGTTGGCGGACTCAATGTCTGCAAGAGACATGGCCCTCGAAATCGCAGTTTCCATGGAACCCAATTCATCCACCAACCCCAAATCCAAGGCCTGTTTTCCCGACAGGATTCTTCCATCCGCGAACTCCTCCCAGTTTGGAGCCAGGGTCCTCCCCCCTGTGACTTGATTCGTTTGGTTGGATTTTGCCGCCGCATCTCGGCCCTCCTGAATCACCTGTTTGAAACGCGAGAAGCTTTCGGCGACGAGGTTCTTCAAAATGATTTTCTCCTCCGGGAGTTCGTCCTCCATTCGAAGTTCCCCGCTGAACATGTCCTTGAGTTTTCCGCTTTTTACGACATCCGGCCGGACCCCGACCTTGTCCATGAGTCCCCGATAATTGTAGCCGTGGAAGATGACCCCGATGCTCCCCGTGAGGCTCAGGGGATGGGCTACGATCCAGCGGCATGGAGTGCTGACGTAGTAGCCCCCCGACGCTGCCAGGGACCCCATGCTGGCAACCACGGGGATTTCAGTATCGCTTTGGAAATGGCGTATCGCCTCATAGATCTCGTCACTTGCCAGGACTTCGCCACCGGGTGAATCCACCCTCAAAATGACGGCCTTCACCGCTTCATCGTCCTCGATCCGTTGAAGTTGATCGCGTACCTCGTCCACCAGACTGGAGCGTCCCCCGCCCGGGGATTCGCCGCTGATGACTCCCTGGATCTCGATGACCGCGACCTTGTCCTCCGAGCCATTGTCTTCCAACGTGGTTTCCACCAGTTCCGCAGCTCCGAGCCTGCCGCTGCCGTGGGCATGGGTGCTTCCCCCGTGTAGAAATCGGGAGGCGACGAAGGCCATCATCAGTCCCAATCCGATCAAGCCGGCGACGGCCAGGATCAGGATCCAGCCGACGCCGATGCCACGACGCTTCCGGGGTGGGGAAGGCGGAGCCGATGGAATCGGAGGAGGTGCGGAGAGCTCAGACATGCTGAAGACCGTGCGAAATGCCGGCAGCTTGCGCAAGCGGATGAGATCCGAGGAGGACGCGTGCCGCGAAGCGGGGCGCTTCGATGGTCAGAGTCGTGGAGGAGAGTGTTCTCGACCGTGAACTGGGAATTCCTTTGCTCCAACCGGCGCCTCTGCGTATCACAGCCGCGGTCATGAAACACCTGATACTGATTACGGCCGGCACCCTCGCCTTCGCCGGATGCAGCACCCAATCCACGAAGTCCGCCCCCCCGAAAACCTCGCCGGCTCCGGCGGCATCTGCCCCGGCTTCGTCGGTCGGGACCAAGGACGCCGAGGGATATACTCTCCTGTTTGATGGAACGTGGAATGGCTGGCGGGTGAGCGAGAATCCGGGTTCGTGGAAGATCGTGAGCGGTGCGTTTCTTGCCAACGGTGAACGGAGCCACAACTACTACGTTGGCCCTCTCCAGCCGTTCAAGGATTTTGAACTCCGTCTGGACGTCATGACCGCGCCGGGCGCCAATGGAGGCGTTTACATCCACACCAAGTTTCAGGACACCGGATGGCCCTGGGGTGGCTACGAGATTCAGGTGAACAACAGTCAGGGCGATTGGCGCCGGACGGGAAGTGTTTACGCGGTCAAGGACGTGCAGGAGACGGCGGCCAAGGACAACCAGTGGTGGGATTATCGGATCCGGGTCAAAGGGGACACCATCCAGGTCTACGTGGACGGAAAACTGGTCAACGAGTTCAAGGAGGAACCCGGCCGAAAGGCGGGCAAGGATTTCGAGCGCAAGCTGAACGCGGGGACCATCGCGCTCCAGGCTCATGACCCGGGAAGTTTTGTGTACTACAAGAACATCCGGGTAAAGAAGCTGGATTGATTCATTGGCATTCGGCGGTTGCAGTTTCTCGTTTTCGGTAGTGGTTCTTGGTGACGGCGGAACGATCCAAAATCTCACAGCTCCCATGTCCCTCCTCGATTCCCTCAAGAAATACACCGTCGTGGTGGCCGATACTGGAGACATCGACGCGATTGCGCGTGCGAAGCCCCAGGATGCGACGACCAATCCGTCCCTCATCCTTGGCGCGGCACAGATGCCCCAATACCGAGGCTTGGTGGACCATGCCGTCCGCCTCGCCAGTGCCGTTTCCGGCGACACGGAGGCCCGCCTCGCGGCAATGATGGATCGGTTGTTCGTGTTGTTTGGAATCGAGATCTTGAAACATGTTCCCGGACGGGTTTCCACCGAGGTTGATGCCAAGCTCAGCTTCGACACCGAGTCCACGCTGCAAAAGGCCCGGCAACTCATCGGGTATTACGAGGAAGCCGGGATTTCGCGGGAACGGGTGTTGATCAAAATCGGCAGCACCTGGGAGGGGATTCGTGCGGCGGAGGTCCTGGAAAAGGAGGGGATCCATTGCAATCTCACCCTTCTGTTCAGCTTCGCCCAGGCGGTCGCATGTGCTGAAGCTCGGGTCACTCTGATTTCCCCCTTCGTCGGACGAATCTACGACTTTTACCGAAAGGAAAAGGGAGCTGAGATCCCGCCGGATGAGGACCCCGGGGTCGCATCGGTCACCGCGATCTACAATTACTTCAAGAAGTTCGGATACCGGACCCAGGTGATGGGAGCGAGTTTTCGGCGGATCGAGCAAATCACCCGTCTCGCCGGCTGCGATTTGTTGACCATCAGCCCGGACCTCATCGAGAAGTTGGCGAAAACGGATGGGGAGTTGACGGCGTCGCTGACCCTGGAGGGTGCCCAGGCCAGTGCGGGAGAGAAGCTGCAGTTGGGCGAGAAGGAGTTTCGCTGGCGTCACAATGAGGATGCCATGGCGACGGACAAATTGGCGGAGGGGATCCGGCGCTTCAATGCGGACTCGCGAAAACTCGAGGCCTTCGTTCGCAAGAATTTCAGCCTGTAAGGGGTTGGTTGGCGCGGTCCTCCCCTTGAAACGAGGACCGGGAATGTGTCCATTGGCAGAACCGGGTCCCTGGTTGAACTCCATTCCTGAAATGGAGTCCGCATCGGCCCCGGTTACTGGGGCATGCGAGGAACGCTTGGAATTTTGGAGGGCGAGGATCGGATTCGACGCCGCGCGGACGCGCGGGGGCGAGGCTTCACGTTGATCGAATTGCTGGTGGTGGTCGCCATCGTTGCGATTCTTGCGGGACTGCTGATCCCGACGGTCGCCAGGGCTCGCCAGAAGGCCCAGGGGATTCAATGCCTCAACCATCATCGCCAATTGACCCTGGCGTGGATGAACTACTCCCTCGACCATTTAGACCGATTTCCTGCGGCCAGTGGAACGATTGGCGATACCAATGGAGCGGTGCCTCCGTGGGTGGATGGCTCCCTCGACTTGAATCCGGACAATCCTTCGAACTGGGACATCACCCGGGATATCCAGGCGAGCCCATTGTGGCCCTACTGCGGGGGATCTTCGGCCATTTTTAAATGCCCGGCGGACATGAGCCGCGTGACACCGTCCTCAGGCCCTTTCCAGGGACGCAGCGTCCCGAGGGTTCGGAGCATGGCCATGAGCTTGTGGTTTGGGGGATTTGGAGGGGATCTCCATTATTCCCCGGGTGCGACTTCCCCTCCTTGGAGGCTTTACCGGAGATTGGATGATCTGGTGGATCCGGGGCCGTCGAATACGATTCTGTTTTGGGATCAACGCGAGGATACCATCAACTACGGCAATTTCCTGATTGATATGACCGGCTGGGAGGAGGCGCCGGAATTAACCCAATGGCAGGTGGACTTGCCCGGATCGTATCACGGGGGCGCGGGAGGCCTCTCTTTTTCGGATGGCCATTCCGAAACCCGGCGCTGGGTGGATCCTCGGACGATGCCGCCTTTGCGCCGGGGACAAAGCTGGCCGGATGGCGGTTTCGCTCTCGTGCAGCCCAACAATCGCGATATCCGCTGGCTTCAGGATCGATCTACGCGTCGGATCCGATCAGAGGATCCCCGGTGAAGGGGGGAGTCCCAATTCGTCGGTGCGGCCAGGGTTTGGTCGAAATCAGGTCGATGAGTCGATCACTGGTTTGATCCGAAGTACCGCCAGGGCCTCCTTGAAATCCCCTGGGAGCGGGGCGTTGAAATCGCACCATTGGCGCGTGGAGGGGTGGACAAACGCCAGCTTCCGAGCGTGAAGCAACTGACGGCTCGCCTGGAACCCGGTCTCCGCAGTCAGTCGCGCATTGGCCCTGTGTCCGTAGGTGTGGTCACCCACAAGAGGGAATCCGAGATGTTGGAAATGCACTCGCACCTGATGGGTGCGACCGGTGTGGATCCGGGCTTCGACAAAAGATGCGAACCGCAGGCGCTCGAGGAGCCGATACGTGGTCCGGGAGTCCCGTCCGTCGCCCTCGGTGACCGTCATCTTTTTACGGTCCACGGTGTGCCGCGCAATCCGACCCAGAATCTCGCCTGAGGGCGGTTGGAGTTCCCCGCAGACAATACATTGGTAAAGCTTTTCGACCCGGCGCGTCGCGAATTGGTCCTGAAGTTCCCGATGAGTGACATCGTTCTTCGCCACCACGAGGCATCCGCTGGTGTCCCGGTCCAGACGATGGACGATGCCGGGCCGGGCCACGCCTCCGATGCCGCTGAGGTTCCCGCGGCAATGATGCAACAGGGCGTTCACCAGCGTGCCCGACGGGTGACCCGCCGCAGGGTGGACCACCAGGTTCGGGGGTTTGTTGATGACCACCAAATCGACATCCTCGTGCAGGATCTCCAATGGGATGTCCTCGGCCTCCACCGTCGTCGCCACGGGATCGGGCCATTCCACCTGGACAATGTCCCCGGCCCTCGGAGTTTGAGAGGGCTTTGGAGGGCGACCATTCACCCGAACGCAGCCTTGCCCCAGAAGCCGTTGAATTTCGCCCCGGGAACTGTCCGCGTAGCGTTCGTGCAGGAAGCGATCCAGTCGGACGCCCGGCAGGGAGGCCTCCACGGTGAAGACATCGAGTTCCGGCATGGGTCAGGCGCGAAGGGGGGTGCTTCGGGTCGCCTTCGCCTTCAGCCAAAGGTACAGGACGATCCCGCCGGACAGGATCAAGACGCTGGTTCGCTGGCCCGGCGTCAGGAACGCAGTGGATCCCGGAATGAGGGACTCATAATCACCGCGAAATGCTTCGACCGTGCTGCGGAGAACGGCGTATCCCACCAGATAGATGCAGAACACCTGCCCAGGAAAGGATCTTCGGCGAAGAATGGCCATCAGGAGGGCGAAAAAGATCAGGTTCAGGCCTGCTTCGTAGATTTGAGTCGGATGGACCGGCGCGCCATGAGTCACGTGGTCCGCCGGGAAATGAATGGCCCACGGAGCGATGGTGGACCGACCGAAACAACATCCATTGAGGAGGCAACCCATGCGTCCAAAGGCATGACCCACCACGACTCCCGGGGCCAGGCAGTCCGCAAGGGTCCAAACGGGTAGCTTGAGTTGGTAAAGCCTCCAGAGACCCGCCAGGGTGGCCACAATCAGTCCTCCATAAAATACCAGCCCGCCCTTCCAGATGGCAAAGACCTCGGAGAATGGCTGTCCAGCGAAGTCCCGGTTCCAGTAACTGATCACATACAACAGGCGGGCGCCGACGAGACCCCCGATGACCAGCCAAGGAGCCAGATCATAGACCACGTCGCCCGATAGTCCGAGCCGGCGCGCATTCCGGGAAGCGATCCAAAGGCCGGACAGGAACCCGAGGGCCACGAGAACGCCGAACGAATGGAGGGAAAGGTTTCCGAACTGGAAGAGTATGGGCTTCACGCGCGGCGAAACGCTAGCGGGTGTCCGACATGAGGGAAAGGTGGCGGTCGCTTCTTCTCTCCCATCGGGAGGCAACGGTAAGGTGGGGAGGTCCCTGATCAACGGGACACCTGTCGTCTGGATTGTCCGCCCGGGGTCCGTAATCTTCGACCCAGGACTCCTTGGCATTGGCGACGTGGACGCCATCGGATCTTGGAATGAATCGACCTCCTCAATCACAGATTCGAATCTTTCGGAAGAAGGCCCAGTCGCTGCTGCTGGGGGCGAGCGAGCGGGCGTGGGTATCCGCCCACCGGGATCCGGTCTCCGGGCGTCCCGGTCTGCGCTGGGAACATGGACACACCGGGGAGCGCGCCGCGGCGATGGGGCCGATGATCGAACGCGTGGAGGAATTGCAGAGGCGCATCCGGAGTTTTCTCCGGGGGGATTCCGAGGAGTTTGCCTGTCGGCTGTTGGGAACCTGCCTCTTCCAAGTACTCGACTCGGGGAATCCCGCGTTGGCGGATTCCTGCTTCAAGCCCGTGGAGGATTTTCTTGCCTCGCAGGCGGGGGCTGCGGGGATGACGTCCGATCCGGGCTACCTTCGATCCGCGCGGGAATCCCGCGGCCTCTGGAGTTGGCCCGTGCGGTTTGCGGCGGCCTTGGCGGCGATGCTGGGGATTGGGTTGGCCTGGGCACGGGTGGATTCGGTCCGTTCGGCTGCGATTCCGGCGCAATTGGAGGTCGTCCACGACGCGGGCCCGGGGGCGGAGGAGATGGTGGTGGTGGTTCGGGGGTTCATGACCGATCGCCGGACTATGGAGGGTGTCCTGAGCGTCATCCAGGAACAGCGTCCCAAGGCGGATCTGCTGTTCTTCAACTTTCCCTCGACCACGTTCTCCAACCGGGATCCGTTCGCCCTCGCCAGTGAACTGGAGGCGGCGATCGCGGAGCGGGACCGGACGAATCATTACCAGAGGATTCTCATCTCCGGGCATGGCATGGGCGCACTGTTGGCGCGGAAGGCGTATCTCTATGGATGTGGCAGTGTGGAGGACTTGAATTATGCGGGGGACGCCGCGACATCGCGGGCGCCCCACGATTGGGTGTCGAAGGTGGACCGCATCGTGCTGTTGGCCGGATTGAATCGCGGCTGGGACCTGGATGGTAGGACGACGGGGAGGGACTGGTACCAGACCGGCCTGCACCGAGTGGACTTGATGCTGGCCCGTTTGACCGGGACTGGGCGTTTCATCCGGAGTTTCGCCCGGGGAGAGCCGTTTGTCGCCAATCTCCGGCTGCAATGGCTGTCGACCCTGGAGAAGGAGCGCTCCCGGAAGGAAGGACGTCACCCGCCCGTGGTGGTGCAGGTTCTGGGCGACCGGGACGATGTCGTGAGTCCGGATGACAGTCGCGACGTCCGGGTGGCGCAGGAATTCCTCTGGGTCGGAGTCAACAACACCGGCCATTGGGACTTGTTGGAGGTGGGGGATTCAGGGGAAGGCCTGGAACGCAAACGGAAGATCCAGGCCGCGTTCGGAGGCGAGGAGCATCTAGCGGAACTGGAACGGGGAAATCCCAAGGCTGCGTCGGACATGGATCCGAAGGTCACCACGGTCGTGTTTGTGCTCCATGGCATCCGCGACATGGGTGCATGGACTTCCGAATTTATGAAACCCCTGCAATCGGGCTTTGCGGAGCTGCATCCCGGATCCGGCGACAAGATCTATGTGCATCGCGCGGCGTACGGGTACTTTCCGATGGGCTCCTTCCTGTTGTTCGGGGACCGGCAGCGGAATGTCCGCTGGTTCATGGACCAGGTGACGGAACTTCGGGCCCGGTTTCCCAACCTGAAGGAAATCCACTTCATCGGACACAGCAACGGCACCGAGGTGCTGGCCAGCGCACTGGCAACCTATCGAACGTTGAAGGTGGGGCGCGTCGTGTTCGCGGGAAGTGTGGTGAGGCGGGACTTCGAGTGGAGTCGCTATTCGGGCCGTGTCGGCCAGGTGAGAAACTATGTGGCGTCCGCGGATTGGGTGGTCGCGCTGTTTCCCAGGTTCTTTGAGATTCCTGGGTTTCGCTTCCTGAATCCGGATCTGGGGAGTGCGGGCTACAACGGATTCGAAGACGGCTTCGTCAAGAACGGTGAGACGCAGTTTATCGCGGGGGGACACAAGGCCGCGCTCGATCCGCGAAACATCCGCTCCATTGTGGCGTTCATCCTCAAGGGCGAGCGGGTGGACGTGGATGAGCTGATCGTCTCCAAACACCCTCCACTGCTGGATTACGCCTCGCGCCTGTGTTGGGTGGTTTGGCTGGCGTTGTTTGGCACCGTCGGGTGGGTGGGATGGAGACTCCCCACCTGGGTGGCTGGCGTCTGGACTCGGTTGGGCGGGGATTCCGCGGACTCACTCCGGGGCATCACCTGGTTGTCCCGCGCCGCCTTTGCCGGGCTCATTCTGATGCTCCTGATCACCGTTTGAGCCGAACTCGTGCCCGACGTCGCTCGTAGTGCAGCCTTCAGGCTGTCCGCCACAAACCGTCGACGACGAATGCGTTCCGACACCGGGGACTTCCATGGGATTCCGCGAATGCCGGAACAGTGTCCGTTCAATTGTTCTGGTTGAGGAAGTCGTAGTTCTGAATCAGCACCGTCAGGTTCTTGGAGGGAACATTAACTTGGGTGTATGCCGCATAGTTCAGTCCGTTGGCCAGGGACTTGAAGGTGGCCGTGACCGTAACTTCGTCGCCCTTGTAGAAGGACATGATGGTCATCCGATTCAAGAGGCGGGTGGTGGCCGACAGGGTAAGCGAGACGGTGTCTCCGGGCACCACCACGCTGGATCCGCTGACCTGAAGCGTGCCGGCGGGGCCGGGAAGGATTGGACTGGTGCTGATGAGATTAATGATCTGTCCGGCGGACGGCAGCGTGTACTGGTGCAGAAAGGCGCGGAGTCCCTTGAGGTAGTCCTCCGACTGCTGGCGTTCCTGCTCGGCGATCCGCCGCCGGAGGAATCCCTGGGGCAGGGGATTGGCCTGGTCGTTGAGCAGCGTGTGCTGGGGTTGACCGTCGGGACCCCAGGTGACGGAATCCACCCGGGTATCCTTGGGGACTCCACTCTCCGAAACCTCGGTCCGGCAGTTCCACGAGTATTGCTTCATCAGGTTCGCGTTGTTTTGCCGGGCCGCGATGATGGCGTTGGCGAATCCCTCGTTGGGAACCTGGCCGTTGAGGAAGGACGGGACGAGGAGTGAGAGAAGTAGTGCAGGGAGCAGGAATGGCTTCATCGGAAGGATGCGTTTTGTTCGGGAATTGCTGAGCGAGACAAATAGGGTGAAAAGGTTCTGGCGCGGTAGGATCTGCTGAGTTGGTGACCGGATGGAATCAGGGCGCGGGGACCACGACGTAGTACGGGCCATTTGAACCCGCCTTCAGCTGAAACCAGTTTGGCCCGCTCTGATAGTACTCGATGCCCCCGACATTGAGGCTCAGGAAGCCGGCGGGGAGGGAGGAAATGGTGCTGCCGAGGGGCAACGCTCCGGGGGTTGCGACCACGGCCGCGGGGGCGGGCGTGGAGACCACCGCCGGGGTGGCGACGGCGACCGGGGTCGGAGCAACGTAAACTCCGGGAGTCGGGTACACGTACGTCGGTGCGGCTGCCACGTAGGTGGGGGCGGGAGTTGCTGCAGCGGTCGCTGCCGCGCCGACCACCGCACCGGTGACCATGCCTGCCGCAAAGGCACCCCCCGTGCTGCCACAGTAGGTGGTCGTGGGCGGGTAGGAGTAGCCGTGGTAACCGTAGTAGCTGCCCCCGTAGTGATAGGCCGAGGTCGTGCCGGAGTAGGACGCGTGGTAGGAGCCGCCGTAGCTGCTGCTGCCGGAATAGCTGCCGCTATAACTCCCGTTGGAACCGGATCCCGAATGACTGCCCGAGTAGGTTTGACCATTGGCACCCGTGACCGTGGTGGATCCCGAATGGGAATAGCTGCCATAGCCATTTCCGGACGAGGAACTGGTGTGGGATACGCTCCCTCCATATCTGCCGGTCGCGGAGCAGGACCGGCTGCAGCCCCAGGCGAGGGCATGGGTCGAAGCCATCGATGCGGCCGTGGCCGCCACGGAAAGATAGAGCAGGGGTTTTGGATTCATGGTGGGGGACCTCCGTCGATTCAATTCAAAGTCTTCTGCAAAGGGAAATTTCCAGTCAATTCACGCGCTGCATGGTGACGACGGCGGAGTCAGGGATGGGATTCCCGTCCACCTTCTGATTCCGGACCTGGAAGGTGATGGTGTCGGGGTTCACACGAGTGACCTGGGTGGTGGCCGTCACCGGATGTCCGGATTGCAGGGTGGACGAGGATTTCACGATCCACGTCTGACTTCCCTCCGGAGTCCAGATGCTTTCGCCAAATCCGCCGTCGGGCTCAAAGCTCCACGAGCGGATCTGCTTTTTTGCCGGATCCCATCCGATGCGTTGCGTCCCATTGTCAAGGAATGTGCCCTCCACTTCGACGACGCGCACGGACAGGATGTAGTTCCGGTCCGGGCTCCACTCGAACACGACGTGGGCCGTGTGACCGTTGGTCGCGGTGTCCATCCACTCGCCAATCATCCATTCCAGGGGACGCAGATGCTCCTGGTGGGTCGGGGGGATGTAGTCGGATTCCCGAACGCTCGACAGGAGCCATTTCCCATCCCGCTTGACCAGGAGGTTGGAGTATCGGGCGCGATTCGGCGTGGATGCCGTCGGGGACATCACGGAGGTGACACCGTCCTCAATGGCGGTGTCCGGCGTGGGAAATCGGACGGAGCCGACCTCGATGCGGAGGGTTAATCCCTTGTTTTCGGCGAAGAGATGTTCGTAGTCCTGTCGTATGGCGTCGCGTCCCCGGATGACACGTCCCCCGAGGTCCGTGTAATCCCCATCGGGAGTCCAGAAGTTCGCGAGCGCCGCCGCGTCACCCTTGTGGAAGGCTTCCACGAATGCCTTCGCGGTTTGGCGAATTTCCTCGGCCGGGGAGGTCGGTGCGCTCGGGGGACGGGCATCGGCTCCATGGGAAGCCGGCACCGCGATGAAGAGCGCGGAGATCGCGACGAGAGATAGGAAGGATTTCATGATAAACCGATTTGAAGAGGACCAGAAAAAGAGGGATGGAGCGGAGTCTGATGCGGGGCCTGTGCGGAGATTAACGGGGAAACCTGGCCTTCGGCACGGTGGAGAGTGGGGTTGCCGAGATTTCGATGATCACGGGCGTCGACCCGAAATTTTCGTCGGTGAGCGGTGCATGGCCGAGGCACAGGATTCCCATTTGCAAGAACCCTATTGGGGAACTGCGGGGGTGCCCATTAAACTTTAGTTCAGGACGCACACCCGTGACGGGCCGGGATTCCCCGTTTCCAGTTTTGGTTCCGACTCTGAGGCGAACGGCCGGTTCCGCGTCGTCCGGAACGGAGGCGTATTCACGGTCAATCTGCGGCAGGGCATTTACGGAGAGACCTTCAGGTCTCGGAGAATCCTCTCTACAACGGACTGGATCCGCCCGTAGCGGGCGTCTTCGGGAATGTCCCGGAGCAGGTTCTGGGTGGCGTAGCCGCGCTTGAGCAGCTTGTCTGTCTTGGCGTCCCGGATGTCGATGACGAGGGTTCCTGCTTCGTAGTAATAGGGGACATCGCCCCCGGTGTAGGCCGCATGGGCACGGTCCTGAAGGGCGATGCGGTCGTCGGTGTGATTGAAGTAGTCATCCACCGCGGTGGTCAGGGCATTGTTGCCAACGATCACCAGATATCCCACGACCAGGTCTCCACCGGAGTCCACCCGGACCAGCCCGTGCTCCCCAAGGTCCCGGGTGATGGCGTCCTGGATCATCCGGTGAATGGCCTCGCGCTTGTCCGCGTAGGGCGGAGTCGTCCCCGCCGAATTCGGAACAAAGCTGAAAGTGTGGGCATGGATTGTGCCCGTGTTCACCCTGCCGGGTGTGGAACACCCCACCAGGCCGAGAAGGAGTCCGGAGCCGAGGAGAAGAGCGAGGAATGCGGTCGCGTGGCGACGGATTGGAGGCCAAACCGGGATCGAATTCATCATATTGGATCGGTGAGGACTATTTTGGGGCGGTGATCGGGGACCTGACGGCGGGCATTTCCGACGCGATGTTCAAATCGATGAACAGGGCCATCTGGTGCTCAACCTGGAGGAATTGGGCGGCCCGGACTGCCGAAACGGCCCTGGCCACTTTCTTCTGGTAACGCTTCCACAGCTGGATTCGCGCTTCCGCATTGGCGAGCCAGCGCACAGTCAGTCGGTCTGCGGCGGCATTGGTCAGTTTTCCGGACTCCTGGAGGTTCAGGAATTCGCGAATCAGGGCGATCTTTTCATCGGACACGCGCGCGAGGTCCTTTTCGTAGTTCTGGTATACCGGCCAGAATGCCGTCGCCTCCGCCTCGGTGAGTTTCAGGACCTGGTTTAGGGTGGCGATTTTGGCCGTATTGACGTCGGATCGGAGCCATTCCAACTGGGCTCGAAGATTGTCGTCGGGGGGGATCGCGCGGTTGGCCGACGGAGCAGCCGTGGGCGCGGCAGCGAGCGGGAGGCAAGCGAGGAATAGGAGAATCCATCGGAAAGGAAGGATTCCGGTCTGTCGGGCAAGGGAAAGAGTCATGAGCAATTCTGGGGTCAGGGGTTCAATTTGGAATCCTTCCAGTACTTCGTTCCGGAGACCGTGGCCTGGAGGGACACCCCGCTCTCGGTGAATTGATAGATCTCCATGCCGCCTCCCGTGGCCGCCGCCGCCGCGGAAGTGCCGGAGACCTTGGTTCCGGCTCGGGCATCCGTGGATGTCCCTCCAGAAACGGTGCCCTTTTTGAAGTCAACCCCGGCCTTGACGTTCTGTTCCGCGGACACGCCGGAATCCTTGTATTTGGCGGAGGCATCTGCCTTGCCGCCGAACTGCCATCCTGAATCCATGAATTGCTGGAGCACGGCCCGGTCATTGAAGATGAAAACAACACGGAGGTCCTTGACGCCCATGCCGAGTCCTCCCCCCAGCGAGGCGACACGCATGAACGTCTCCTTGTGGGACGCGTTGTCGACCAGGACTCCGTAACCGTTGCCGGATGCCAGCAGAAGCAGGTTGATGTCCTGATGTCCTTTTGATTGAAGGTGGCGTATCCCGCGGCCTTCGCGATCTTCGTCTTCATACCCGGTTTCAGCCGTTCCAACTCCGCAATCATGGTGTCGCGCTGGCTCCGGATGGTCTGCTGCTTCTCGGGCACACTGTCACCCTTGGGGCCGAAGAGTCCGGCAAGGAGTGCCTCCGGAACCAGCAGTGCAAACAGCAAGGGGAGTACCCCTGCACGCAGGATTTTAATTGGGCTTTGCTTCATGGCAGATCTCCACGGTTCAAGGTCAGTACCTCTCGGGAATAAAGCGGTGCCCCTTGAGTGAGGCTGTGTCGTCGTAGGCCCCCTTGATGGACCGCTTCGGGAGGTGGATTTTTGGACGGTCGAGCTTCTTGTAGGGAATGTTGTCGAGCAGATGCGCGATGCAGTTGAGGTGCGCTCGTTTCTTGTCGTCAGAGCGGACTAGGTGCCACGGTGCCCAATGCGTGTCGGTAGCCTTGAGCATTTGGTCCCGGGCGCGGGAGTAATCGTACCACCGGCTGCGGGAGGGCAGGTCCATGGGACTCAGCTTCCATTGCCGGATCGGATCGGTGATGCGGGCCTCAAACCGGCGCTTCTGTTCCTTGTCGCTGACTTCGAGCCAGTACTTGAGCAGCAGGATGCCGCCATCGGTGATGTATTTTTCGATCCGGGGGCAGAGTTCGAGGAAGCGTCCCTGCTCCTCCTTGTCGCAGAAGCCCATCACGGTTTCGACTCCCGCGCGGTTGTACCAGCTGCGGTCGAAGATCACCACCTCCCCGGCGGCCGGGAAATGCGCCACGTAGCGCTGGAGATACATCTGTGATTTCTCCCGGTCGGAAGGGGCGGGGAGAGCCACGACTCGAAATACCCGGGGACTCACCCGTTCCGTAAGCGCCCGGATGGTGCCTCCCTTGCCGGCCCCGTCCCGTCCCTCAAACACCACAATGACCCGAAGCCCCTTGTGCTTGACCCATTCCTGGAGGTGACACAACTCCACCTGCAGCTTGCGAAGCTTCTTTTCGTACGACTTTCGACCAAGTTTCTCGGACTTGGCGGCGGCGGGGGAGGAGCTCATGAAACGGGCTTGGAAAAGGATGGATTTAACTCAGGCATTTGCGGCTTGGGATGGCGGCGTCTTGCGGGCGGCGTCGATTGCGGCGGAGAAATCGTCCGGCGCGGAGGGTTCCGCGGGTTCCCTGTCGTGTGGGCGCAGGATTTGTGCCTTGGGCAGCAGGGAGCCGAGCAGGGCCATCACTTCACCCGCGGTGCCGAAGACGAATTCGGCCCGGCGCTCCGGGACGGGCAGGCGGTAGAAGTGGGCGAGGGGCAGCCATTTTCCGGAACGTCCCAGGATGAACTCATCGGGGGTGAACTTGGGATCCTCCGGATCGAATCCGGTTTGAAGGACGACGTAGGGGCCCCCGCGGTCGCGGGGCTCCACCGTGGCGGCATCCTTCCATGCGGCGAGGCTGGCGAGTTGGACGTCCTTGAAGTTGTTGGTGATGTTGCGGAGATCAAGATCACTCATGGGTATTGGATTGGATTTCGAAGGATGGTTGAGGCCGGACGATCATGGCTTCGGGGAGGATTCGGGGACGGTCTCGACGACCACTGCCGTCTTGCCCAGTTCCAGCATCTGGTCCGCGGTGGTCGTGGCGAACAGGTGCATCAGGCGGGCGATTGCCCCGGTCCATCCCGTTTGGTGGCTGGCACCGAGTCCGGCGCCGTTGTCCCCGTGGAAGTATTCATAGAACAGGAGATGATCCCGCCATTGGGGATCCTCCTGGAATGTGGCTTCGCCTCCGAATACCGGCCGGCGCCCCTGGGCATCGGGAAGGAACAGGGAAACGAGGCGGCCGGACAGGTGCTCCGCAACCTCGTAAAGGTTCATGAGATTCCCGGATCCCGTCGGACACTCGATCCGGAGCTCCTTTCCGTAGTAGGTGAAGTATTGGAGGAGCGCCCGGATGATCAGGATGTTGACCGGGATCCAGATTGGACCACGCCAATTGGAGTTGCCCCCGAACATTCCCGAGTCGGATTCGCCGGGCACGTAGGCGACGCGGTGCTCCTGCCCTCCGCATTGGAACACATAGGGGTGTTCCGCATGGTGTTTGGACAGGGATCGAATGCCGTTCGGCGCCAGGAACTCCTTCTCGTCGAGCATGACCTTCAGCACGCGACGCAACTTGGTTTCATCCAGGATCGCTCCGAGGTGGCGACCCTTTTGCCCGGGCTTGGCGGGGTCGTGGATGAATGAAACCAGCTCGGGACGTGCCTCCAGAAATCCATTGAGGCGCTTCATGATCTCGGGGAACCGCTGCGGGAACTCCGGTTCAAAGACCGACACGGCGCACAAGGGAAGAAGGCCCACCATGGAACGAACCTTGAGCCGCTGGGCCTGGCCGTCGGGCAATTGCAGGACGTCATAGAAGAATCCGTCCTCTTCGTCCCACATGCCGGTTCGGCCACCGGCATTCAGGGTGGCCGACGCGATGGAGACAAAGTGGTGCACAAACTTCACAACCATGTCGGCGTAGGTGGGTTGGTGGAACGCCAACTCCCCGGCCATCTCCAGCATGTTCAGACTGAAGAGCGCCATCCACGCCGTGCCATCCGCCTGCTCCAGATATCCTCCGGTGGGCAGGGGGGCGCTGCGGTCAAACACGCCGATGTTGTCGAGACCGAGAAATCCCCCCTCGAACGTGTTGTTTCCCTGTCGGTCCTTTCGGTTGAGCCACCACGTGAAATTCAACAGCAGCTTTTGGAAGGAACGCTCGAGCCAGGCGATGTCGCCCTGGCCGGTGCGAACCTTCTCCAGTCGATAGGTGAACAAGGTTGCCCACGGGTGCACGGGAGGGTTGACGTCGCCGAAGTTCCACTCGTAGGCGGGCATCTGCCCGTTGGGATGCAGGTAGGTGTCCCGCAGCATCAGGTCGAGCTGCGCCTTGCTGAAGTCCGGATCCACCAGCGTGAGCGGGAGCACGTGGAACGCGAGATCCCAAGCCGCATACCAAGGGTACTCCCATTTGTCGGGCATGGAGATGACATCCGCGTTGTACATGTGATGCCAGTGTCCGTTGCGGGGGGCGGGCTTGCGTCCCGGCTGGAACGGGTCGCTGCCGCGTTCCTCCAGCCAGCGGTTGACGTCAAAGAAGTAGAATTGTTTGGACCACAACATCCCCGCGAGGGCTTGGCGCATGACTCGTGCCGCATCGGGACCGAGTGATGACGGGATAACGCCCGCGTAGAACTGATCGGCTTCCTGACGGCGTTGTTCCAGAACTTTGTCGAAGTGGGGTCCGAAAGGATCCGCACCGACACCATAGGCATCCTCAAGTTTGCCTGGGGCCATTGGCGTCAACCGGACCCTCAGCGTCTGCCGCCCGCCTGCGGCAACCGATACCGTCCATTCGGCGGAGACTTTGGTCCCGCGGCATTCCGGATTCACCGCGGCCATGTTACCGTTCACCACGCAGTCGTGGATGCCGTCCTTCACGTAAGGAGACCGGTTCTCGGAGCCGAACAACCGTCGCGCGTTGGTTTCGTTCTCCGTGAACAGGAGCCGTCCGGGGTTTTCGCAATAGAGGTGCCGCTCGCCCAGGTCCGCTTCCGTGACCCGTACCGTGCCGGGATGCCCCGCGACGGCTTCCAGCGAGGGACGTGGATTGTCCCGACCCCAGGCCCAGCGGTTCCGGAACCAGAGAGTGGGAAGTACGTGGAGTGTGGCTTCGTCCGGTCCCCGGTTTTCGACCGTGACCTGCATGAGAATATCCTCAGGGGATTCCTTGGCGTATTCGACAACCACGTCGAAATAGCGGTTACGCTCGAAGGCACCCGTGTGGAGGAGTTCGTACTCCAGGTCGTGGCGGCCACGCCTTCGGTTTCCCTCCACCAAGTCGTCATAGGAAACGCCGCCTGCGGATACTTGTAGAGATACTTCAGGTAGGAATGGGTCGGCGTGCTGTCGAGGTAGAAGTAGTACTCCTTCACGTCTTCGCCGTGGTTGCCCTCCCGATTGGTCAGCCCAAAGAGGCGTTCCTTCAGGATGGCATCCTTTCCATTCCAGAGGGCGAGGGCGAGACAGAGCCGCTGGCGGCTGTCGGAAATGCCCGCAATGCCATCCTCGCCCCAGTGATAGGCGCGGGACCGGGACTGTTCGTGACTAAAATACTCCCACGCGTTGCCGTCGTCGCTGTAGTCCTCGCGGACCGTGCCCCACTGGCGTTCGGACAAATAGGGGCCCCAGTGCTTCCAGTGGGCATCGCGGTTTCGCGCCGCCACCAAGCGTCGCTGCTCAGGATCCATGGTCGCCGTGGAATCCTCAATGCGGGAGGATTCGGCAAGGTTTCGGGTGGGTTTGGGCATGAGGAGGCGGGTTTGGTGCCGGGACGCGCCTAGGAAGTGCGCGATGAGGCAACGGTTGCGCGCTTGACCACGGATACCCTCCGCCGGCAAAGGCCGGAAGTCGATCCGTCAATCCGAGATGCCGAGGGTCCCAGTGCGGCCCAATCGGGCGGGTAGCGTCGAATTCCTTGGGGCACGGGCTGACCTTCGTCTAGGCGCAGACTCGTGGCTCCGCGGTTCTTGGCGGGATACTGACGAAACTTGCGGAGTGATCCTTGCCACTGAAGGGAGTCGTGTCCCCAGAGTCAGGGACGCTCGGCCGTCTCTGAGGCTGGCCTTATGGGTGTCTATCGTCTCTGCCGTTCCTCTTCCTCGTCGTCGGCATCGGCGACCACGGCCCATTCGGGGTAGGGGACCTGGGTTCCGCGGACGGCCCGCCAGAGGATGCGGTTGAGCTGGTCCTCCGGGGCGCGGTCCACTTCGCGGAAGTTCATGCGCGCCGAGGCGAGGGCGTCCGCCCGCAAGGCCGGATCCGTGAGGGCCTTCGGATCGGGATTCATCTGGTCGAGCGGGATGTTGTTCGGAACCGCGGTGAATGGGGTGAGGTCGGGTGTATCGTTGAAGGCATCCCACATCGGCACGGCGCTGGCATCAAACTGGTTCATCGGCTTCATGCCCAAGATCTGCTCCAGCGTCCGCAGGAGACTGGTGGTGTTGTACTGCGTGCTGACGACGGCGCCGCGCTTCGAATAGGGGCTCGCCACGTAGGCGGTGGTGCGATAGCCGCTGACATGGTCCCAACCCGCCTGGGGGTCGTCCTCAATGGCGAAGATGGCCATGTCCTTCCAGAACGGAGAATGACTCAGGGCCTCGACGATCCGGCCGAACGCCAGATCGTTGTCCGCCACACAGGCCGCCGGAGTCGGGGTGTTCTTCGACGTGCCGCTGGTGTGGTCGTTGGGAAGACAAATGAGGGTGAGCTGCGGAAACTCGCCCCGGGCGGAGAACCCGCTCAGTTCCTTCAGGATGAAGTCGGCGCGAAACTGGTCGGGAACGGACATGTCCCAGCCGACATAATTGGTGGGCGCAAACGTTCTCAGCGTTTCCACCATCGGGTAACTGGCAAATACCACGTCGTCCGATTCGCCCCGCGCGGCGCGGTAGCAATCGAGGAAGGCGGGGGATCCCTTCTTCTTGGAATCACGCCACCGCACCGCTGGCGCCATGAACTCGCCGTAGTCACGGATGGAAAGGTGATGCTTCAGGGCATTGTCCCAGATGAATCCCGCCGGGGAATAGGCCAGCGCGTCAGCTTCGTCCTCACCCATGCCGTCGGGATAACTCCGCGGAAACCCGGCGAAGGACTTTTCCATGTAGTCGGTGGCGAAGGCCGTGGTGCTCCATTGGTGGCCGTCTGCGCTCAGAATCCCGGCGCAGTAGGTGTTGTCCAACAGGGTGAACTCCCGGACGAGCTTGTGCTGATTGGGGGTAACACGTTCCCCGAAGATGCAGAGGGAGGGATCCCCGTTCCCGCCGGGCACGTCGCCGAGGACCTGGTCGTAGGTTCGGTTCTCCTTGATGACATAAACCACGTGCCGGATGAGGCTGGGCTCCCCGATGCGTTCGGGGATCGCCCGCGGTGGCTGTCCCGGGCGCGGCGGCAGCAGCGATTCCGCGATGCGATCCCGCCGCAGATTGCGCCACACCGTTTCCGAAAGCGCGGGCAGATCCCGGGACTTCGGCAGGGGCAGGAGGGATAGCGAGCCCGAGTATTGATGGGAATTGAATCCCTGTGCGCCCGGGTTCCCCGCGGATCCGGCCGACTTCGGCCGGAGCGCGTGTCCTTTGATATTGGCGACATCGAGTTGCTTTCGAGTCGCGTCGAAGACCACCGCTCCTGGAAACCATCCCACGGGGAGGAGGCCCACGAGTTTCGATTCGCGGACGGCCGGATCAAAATCCACGACCGCCACCGCGTTCTGGGTCCCGTTGGCGACGTAGAGGCGGCGGCCCGAGGGGTCGAAGGCGAGTGCATTCGGCGAGGCACCGAACAAGTCTGACGGCTTGGGTTTGACCCAGATGGTTTCGACCACGCGATCCGTGCGGGTGTCGATCACCGTCAGGGTGTCACTGCCGGCATTGGCACACACCACGTAGCGGCTGTTGGGCGACGCCGCGAGCGCGCTGGCATGGAGGCCTGCCGGGAGTTCCGCCGAGGCGGCGGGAGCAGATCCCGAACGCAGCGGGATCACCGAGACGGATCCCTCGTTGGCGATGTAACGGACCGGATCCACGCGGACCTCCGTGCCCCGGCCCGCGGGACCGGTGAGGTCGCCCGCGGTCGGACGCCGGCCACCCCAGTTTGAGACGTAGGCCTTTTCTCCCACCAGAACCACCTCGTAGGGGGCAACCCCAACGGGGATGGTCCGGAGCACCTGTCCGGTGACCGTGTTGATTTCCAGGAGTGTGTTGGAAAGATTGCCACAGACGTAGAGGCGCTGGCCGTCGTGCGAGAGGGCAAGTCCGGCCGGGATTTCCTCCTTTCGCCGGGGTGCGTTTGCCAGGGGCAGCGCGATGGAATGGGAGGCGTGCAGGGTCCCGTCGGGGTACACCTCGAACACCTTGATGCTCCCATTGACATTGCTGAGGTACACGCGCGTACCGTCCGGCGAAAAGATGAGTCCGGTATAGCTCAGCTGCCCCTCCTTGTCGGGCTTCAGGATGTTGGCCGAGGGAACCGAGGGCTGCGGTTCGTGCAGGGAGTCGGCCGGCAATCCCACGTGCTGACGGATCTCGCCCGTGACCGGATCGAGCACGAGTAATTCACTCGTTTTTCCGGACGTCACCAGCAGTCGGCCGTCGGGTGACAGCGCGAGGCCCTGCGGGCGGAGGCCGGGGAGATCCACCTGACGGCCGAGAGGGGTTACGACCTGGTTGACCGGCAGGACCGTTCGGTGGTGACCCGCGGGACCCACGGTCTCAGTGTCCGCCTGTCGGGATTGCGAGGGGCGGCTTTGGCACCCGCCCAACAGGACGAGTCCGGCGAGTGTCATCCGATAAGCGGTATTCAGGGACATCGGGGGCATCGTCGGCACGGGCCTCCGGGTCTTCAAGATTCAAGCGCCATGGTCCGGGGGAGAGGGGGGCGCGGCGGAGGGACCCGGCCACACGGCCTCGGGTTGAATTCGGTGCTTCGCGACCGCAGGGGTGCTCCGGTAAGAAAACGTCCGCATGTTCCTCCTGGCGGCGACGACGGTGCAACCGGCGGCAACTTGGATTGTCCTGATTCTGGCGCTCGGTCTGGCTTTGGGATTTGAGTTCGTCAACGGCTTCCATGACACGGCGAACGCCGTCGCCACGGTTATTTACACCCATGCACTTCCTCCGAACGTGGCTGTCGTGTGGTCGGGAATCTGGAATCTGCTGGGAGTCCTGTTCTCCTCCGGGGCCGTGGCCTTTGGCGTCGTTGCCCTACTCCCGGTGGAACTGGTGCTCAATGTCGATTCCGCCTCGGGCTATGCGATGGTGTTCGCGCTACTCGTATCAGCCATCGTCTGGAACCTCGGCACCTGGTCACTCGGACTCCCGGCATCAAGTTCGCACACCCTCATCGGTTCGATTTTGGGCGTGGCGTTTGCGAATGCGATGCTGCACCAGGAGTCCTTTGGTCATGGGGTCAACTGGGGACAGGCGCGCGAGGTCGGTCTCTCCCTGTTGGTTTCACCGGTCGTCGGATTCCTCGGGGCGGGTCTGCTCCTCCTGCTCCTGAAGCGGTTCGTTCGCGACGCCGTGCTCTTCGCGGCACCGGAGCCAGGGGTGACTCCGCCACGTTGGATCCGTTCGATCCTGGTGTTCACCTGCACGGGGGTGAGTTTTGCCCATGGATCGAATGACGGACAAAAGGGCATGGGTCTTGTCATGCTCATCCTGGTGGGGATTTTACCCGGGAGCTATGCGCTCCGGATGAATGAGACACCGGACGAGGTCCGGAGTATGGCGGCGACCGCGGGGGAAGCGGGGCGGGCGTTCGCGAGGCTGGCCGGAAATGTCCGGCTCGATGGACCTGAAGCGCGCCGGGAATTGTCCGCATTCCTCAAGCCCGGAGGTATCCGCAGCGACACAACCTACGCCGCCCTCGCCACGGGATGCCTCGATGTCTCGACCACGCTGATGAGCGTTTCCACGTTCCACGATCTCAGCGAGGCGGAGCGGCGGGAGGTGCGTTCGAAGGCCTACCTGATCTGCGGTGCTCTCGCCAAGCTGGAACGTTCCGGCAAGGACCCCGATCCGGAACGGGCCCGTTTGGTTCGTTCCCTCCGGCAGCAGTTCGACGGGGCCACGGAGTACATCCCGCTGTGGGTCAAGGTGGCCATCGCCCTGGCGCTGGGCCTGGGAACCACCGTGGGTTGGAAGCGGATCGTGGTTACGGTAGGGGAGAAGATTGGAAAATCTCACCTGAGCTACGGACAGGGAGCCGCAGCCGAACTGGTCGCCATGGGAACCATCCTTGGGGCGGATTCGCTTGGACTGCCGGTCAGCACCACCCATGTCCTGTCGTCGGGTGTTGCGGGGACGATGGCTGCGAACCGCTCCGGTCTTCAGTCCGCCACCCTGAGGAATATTCTTCTCGCCTGGGTCCTCACCCTGCCGGTGTGCGTCTTCCTCGGAGCGGTGCTGTTTGCCTTCGGAAACTTTGTGCTTCTGCACGCTCTCGGCATGAAGTAGTCGGGGGCTCAGGTTGAACGGGGCGTGGAACTAGGCGGGCCCGGGGCCACGGATTTTTTTGAAGCGTTGCTTGAAAAGTGTGCCGGTGCGCGTTGGATCGGGTGATGCCGGAATCGGACAGGCCGCAAAGCCCGGATTCAGAGGTGCAGCGACGCTTTCAGCGGACTGTGGACCGATGTGAGGAGGACGGTCTTTGGTTTTTTCCGGGCCTTTTTGCGATCCAGTTCGGATTGATGCTCATCGGGAAAACCTCCGGGTGGGTGAAGGGGATCCCGGTGCTCTCCATCGTCGTCGGCGCGGGAATGTTGTTCAGGGCGATTCGGGCCGGCTATCCCGCGTGTCCGGCGTGCCATCGGTCCGTGGTGGGGAAATTCGGGCCGCATTGTCCGGAATGTGGCGCGAGGTCGGTCCGATCTTGCGGATTGTTTCGCTCCCCGCAATGCGAGTCGTGTCACCGGCGCTTTCGAGGCCGACACAAGGGTCGAAACTACAGGATTCACCATTGCAGTCATTGCGGCGTGCGGATTTCGGAGCGGGGTTATTGACCTGGCCGGGCTCAAATCGATCCGGGTTTTGTCCTTCGCCTCCGCCTTCCGGGCCTGCCATGCTGCGCGGATTCTGAGATGAACTTCCGGGGTTTTCGTTTAGGACTCGTGTGCTCATTGTCGGCAGGGATTGGGTTGGCGTGGGAAGTCGGCGCGCAGGAGTTGAAAACGGGAAACAGTGCCGACGCCCCGCCGCGGACGCCGGCCGAGGAGCAGAGGTCCTTTACGGTCCCGCCGAGATTCACTGTCGAACTGGTGGCCAGCGAGGAGACCGGGCTGCCCAAGCCGGTGTCCATCGCATTCGACGACTCCGGCCGGATGTGGGCGGTGACGGCGACCGAGTATCCCCGCGACCAGGACACCAATGTCTGGAATCATCCCGGACGCGATCGGGTGGTGGTTTTCGACGCTCCTGCGGGCCCCGGTCCTCACACCGCCCGGACCTTTGCCGAAGGCATGGTGATGCCGATGAGCGTTCTGCCGTATCGCGACGGCGCTCTCGTGGCTCAGGGACCGGAGATCCTGTTTCTGCAGGATATCAACCACGATGGACGGGCGGATCGCCGGACGGTTCTCCTCAAGGGATTTGGCGTCCAGGATACGCATACCCTCCCGCATCAGCTGGAATTTTTTCCGGGTAACTGGATCGTGTTTTCTCAGGGGGTCCTGAACACGGGGACCGCCATCACCACCCGGGGAAAGCAGGTGAATTTTGATCGGACCGTCGTGGCGCGGTTTCGTCCGGACGGAAGCGACCTGGAAATTCTCGGGACCGGACTCAACAACATCTGGTGCTGGGTGCAGGACCGTCAGGGGCAGGTCTTCATCCACGAGGCGAATGACTTTGGATACAGCGTTGTTCCGTTCGAGCAGGACACCTCCTACCCAAGCTTCATCAAGCGATTGGTGCATCCCGACTCCCCCTATCATCCGCCGACCGCGCCCAATCTGAGTCTCGGCGGCACCGGATTTTCCGGCCTCGCCCTCTCAGACGACAGCGAGGGTTCCTTTCCACCGCCGTGGCACGACGTCCTGTTCGTCGCGAATCCCATTACCCGTCGGATCAATGCGGTCCGGGTGACCCTCGGAAGGAACGAGGTGTATCACTTCGAGCCGCTGCCGGACCTCCTCTCGAGCAACGATGACTTCTTCCGGCCGGTGGCGATCCGGTTTGGTCCGGACGGATGCCTCTACATCGTGGATTGGTATAACCGGATCATTTCCCACAACGAGATCGACCGGAACCATCCCGCGCGTGACAAGACCCGTGGACGGGTTTGGCGTGTGCGCCACGAATCGCAGTCCCGGAAGACTCCGCCCGACGTGGCGTCCGTACCCACCACTGCGTTGATGGCCCACCTCCAAGCGCCGGGCACCTGGGAGATGCGCGCCGCATGGCACCAGATCGTCCAGCGTAACGCCCGCGAATTGATTCCGGAACTGGCGGCACAGATTCGCCGGAAGGAAACCCGGGACGATGTCCGCATCGCGGCTCTGTGGGCCCTCGAGGGACTGGGATATTTCGACGCCCCATTGTGGAAGGCGTTGTTGGAAAGCACGAATGCCTCGGTCCGATTTGAGGCGGTCCGTGCACTCTCCTCGGTGCAGCCTCCCTTGGGGGAGGTTTACGGGTTGCTGCAACCGCTCTCCGAGGAACCGACGCATCGGGTTCGGCATGAGGTGATCCGATACTTCCGCGACTGCCCGGAACCCTTAACGCCGTCGCAGATCGCCTGGCTGGAACGGTGGAGGACGAAGCCCGACCTGAGCAAAACGGTGAAGGGATGGGATCGGGACTATCTTCAACCCGGGGGTGTTTACGAAGACGCCTTTCAGAATCTCCTGTTGCAGATGATCACGGAGAAGGGGCGTCCGAGACCGCCGGCCCCCACATCCAGTCGATGGTCGCAGGTTTTGAATCGACGAGCGCCCCGGTCGGACGGAGATCGGCAGCGAATGGCGGATCGGATCAGTCAATTGCGCACACGGGTCGATTCCGCCCCGGCGCCGGATCTCGGGCGGGGACAAGTGCTGTTCCAGTCCACGTGTGCCGGCTGCCATTCTGTTCGGGGTGACGGTACCGGGTTCGGTCCCTCGCTGAGCGGATCCCGGAATCGAACCACGGAGGCGGTGCTGACTGCGGTACTGGATCCGAACCAAGCCGTGGAGAGCGCGTTTCGGATCTATCATGTAGAGACGGCGGACGGAGAATCGTATGACGGCTTCTTCGGCGAGGAGACTCCCGACGCCTTGACGGTGCGGTTCGCAGGAGGAACACAGCAGGTAATTCCCGTCCGGTCCATCCGGAGCGCCGGCTACATCGACGGCCAGTCGGTGATGCCCGAAGGACTGTTGGATGGATTGTCCGAGGAGCAGGTCATCGATTTGGTGCGGTACGTCCGGTCGATTCCGTAAATGCGGATCCAAAGCGCGCTTGAATGAACCGGTGGCGTCCGTGGTCCAAGCGCGCCGTCGAATGAATTTCTGGAGGTGCTTCGGAAGAGTTCTGGTGGTCGTGGGTTGGATGGCATCGCTGTCGGCGACGCCTAAACCGGACTGGCTGTTGGACGCGTCCTCCTTCCGCGCTCGCGCAACGGTGAGTCCGGACGGCGGTGTCTTGGAGCTCTCCAACGGACTCCTCCGACGGGAATTTCGCTTGGGACCCAATGCGGCGACGGTGTCGTTGGACAACCTGGTGTCCGGAGAGTCGCTGCTCCGGGGAGTGAAGCCGGAGGCGGTGGTGGAGTTGGACGGGCATCGCTTCGCAGTCGGGGGTTTGGTGGGACAATCCAATTATGGGTTCCTGCGCCCTGAATGGATCGCGGGTTTGCGGTCGGATCCGGGCGCATTCCAGTATGTGGGACACGAGATCGGAGTGCCGCGCGAACGGATGGGCTGGAAGCAGGTGCGGCATCACGCACCGGACGTGCAGTGGCCGCCCGCCGGAGTGACCCTGAGGCTCGATTTTTCAGGACCGGCGACAGGTGCGACCGGCATGCGGGTCTCCGTCTTCTACGAGTTTTACGACGGGCTACCGTGCTATTCGAAGTGGATCACGGTATCGAATGGCACGGACCGCGTTGTCCGCCTGGACCGGTTCTCCAGCGAAATCCTGGCCGTGGTGGAGCGAGCCTCGGAGGTGGACGAATTGAGCGAGGGCCTGACTCCGCCGAACGTGCATGTTGAGACGGACATGGCGTTCGGTGGCATGGTCGCGGCCGGTGCCAATCGTCATTCGTACCGCTGGCTTCCCGATCCGGAGTTTCATACCCAGGTGAACTATGAAAAGCGCACGCCGTGTCTCCTAGAGGTGGGGTCCGACCTCAGGCCGGCGCAGGATATCGCACCCGGGGCCACCTGGGAGTCGTTTCGCGCCTGGGTGATGTCGTTCGACAGCACGGATCGGGAACGGAGCGGGCTCGCGATCCGGAGGCTGTACCGGACGATTGCCCCCTGGGTGACGGAAAATCCGCTGATGATGCATCTGGTGACATCGCGCGGGGACGCCGTCACCAACGCCATCGACCAGTGCGCCGCGGTCGGGTTTGAGATGCTCATCCTGAGCTTTGGCAGCGGCTTCAATCTCGAGAAGGAGGATCCGAAGACCCTGGAGTTCGCCCGCAACCTTTCCGCCTTTGCGCACAGCAGGGGCATCGAGATCGGCAGCTATTCGCTCCTCGCGTCGCGAAGCATCTCCGCCGAGGACGACGTCGTGATGCCGGCGGGGAAGACCCCGGTGTTTGGGCACTCACCGTGTTTGGGAAGCCGGTGGGCCACGAACTACTTCCGGCGCCTTTATGAGTTTCATCGTGACAGTGGGTTCACGCTGCTGGAGCACGACGGGTCATACCCGGGGGATTTTTGTGCAGGGACGCAGCATCCTGGGCACCGAGGATTCGAGGATTCGCGATGGAATCAATGGCGGGAGATCGCGGAGTTCTACCGTTGGTGCCGGGCCCAGGGATACTTTCTGAACGTGCCGGATCATTACTTTTTGTCCGGTTCAAACAAGGACGGGATGGGTTATCGCGAGGGGAATTGGTCGCTTCCTCGCGATGAACAGGTCATCCATACCCGCCAGAATATTTTCGACGGCACCTGGCAGAAAACGCCGTCGATGGGGTGGATGTTTGTTCCGTTGACCGAATACCAGGGTGGCGGAGCGGTGGCCACCATTGAGCCGCTGGACCAGCATTTGGACCACTACCGCCGCATGTTGGAGAGCAATCTCGCGTTGGGCGTCCAGGCCTGCTACCGCGGGCCGCGCCTGTATGACAGCGAACGGACCCGGGCTCTCGTGCATTCGGAAGTGGATTGGTTCAAAAAGTACCGGGATATTCTGGAGAGCGATGTGATCCACGGACGTCGTGCCGATGCCCGGGATCTTGACTGGATGCTGCATGTGAACCCGCGACTGAGGGAGCGGGGCCTGCTGGCGGTGTTCAATCCGCTCGACCACGCGGTGAAGCGGTCATTGTTGGTGAATCTGTATTACACAGGGTTGGTGGATACCGCGCGGATCCGGGCCGGGGAAGGGGTGCCGCAGGAGATTCGCCTCAATCGTGACTATTCGGTGGAGATCCCTGTCGAGGTGCCGGCGCAGGGAATGTCGTGGTACGTGGTCGAGGCGTCGACCCCATGAGGGGGGGATGGCGTGTCGCCGTCCGTGGACACGTTGAGGTTGGGTGTGAGTAAATGGGAAACTCTTGAGTTTGGCGCGGAGCGGCGGGAACGTCGTGCCGCCGTGGCGGGAATGTGGGTGCGGGGCGGCGTCCGGGTTGAGGACGTTGGTCGGGCACCGGGTCCGCCTCGGGATCCATTATGATGACCTTGAAACTTCGGAATGTTGGAGCGCTTTGCCTGGTGATCGCCGCGCTCGGGACGGCCGGTTGCTCTTCGTCCCGGGTGAAACCGGTGGCGCTGGACGGTTCCGCGTTTCCCAGCCTGAGCCCCTACAAGGTGGTGACCGTGAGTCCATTCACCTTTGATCCCAAGCTGGGCGTGGATGCCGCCACGGGAATGCGCATGGCGGAGGGGGTGGCCCAGCGGTTACGCACGGATTTTGGTCCGATCTTCTCGCAGGTGAGATCCGGCGCCCCGTTGGGACAGGACGACGAGGTCGTGATCCTCGGATCGGTGACGGAATACAAGGCGGGCACGGATGGCGGGGCCGGGGGCGCCTTCGGGATCGGGGCGCCGCGGCTCGAAGGAGTGATGCGCATGGAGGACGGTGCGGATACCCAGGATCTTGCGAAGGGAACCTTTGAGCAATTGCGGGCGTACGCCGGCATGTCGGGAATGGGTGGAACCCTCCCGGAATTGACTGCCCATACGGAGGCCGCCATCGCGTTTACCGTGGCGCGGGCCAAGGGTTGGCGTCCGGCGGGCTCGCCGCCGAAATGAGACGGTGAGTTATCCGGTCCTTTGGCGACGGCACCCTTGTTTTTCCCACCCATGAGACTGGCCCTCGTTTCGGTGGTGGTGCGTGACTACGATGAGGCCTTGGCGTGGTACAACCGGGTGCTGGGGTTCAGAAAGCTGGAGGACACTCCGCTCGGCAATGGCAAGCGATGGGTGGTCGTGACTCCGGGGGACGCATCGGGAGCGTCGCTGCTGCTGGCCCGAGCGGCGACGCCGGAGCAGGAGTCGCGGATTGGAAACCAGACCGGCGGGCGGGTGTTTTTGTTTCTGCACACGGACGAGTTCGACGCGATCCACGAACGTCTCGTGACCCACGGCGTCCGATTCGACGGTGCTGTCCGGACCGAATCCTACGGACGGGTCGTGGTGTTTTTCGACCTCTACGGAAACAAGTGGGATTTAGTTGAACGCTCCTTTCCTGGCACGGAACCGTCCGTGTCGCCGGGTTGACGTTACTCCATTCCATCCGGTCGGTCGGGTCATCGGGAATTAGGAATCTTGGTATGGGGTTAAAGTCTTCGGACCCCTCATACCAAGGAACCCAAACGCAGGAACATTGACGACAAAGCGTTCAACGGCACTTGCCTCCTGGATATTATCGTGAGACAAATCCGTAAGGAATATGGCGTACTCGACCCAAATGCAGATTCCATTCGGTGGGACTGAAGTGCCGTTGGCGCCCTCGCAGATCGATCACTGGTGTATGCAAACACCGGATGCGATTGCCATTACCGCTGGTGCCTGCCAATTGACCTACGCGGGGCTCCAGGAGGAGGCGCAGCGGTTGGCGGGGCAACTCCAGTCGCGCAAGGTGAACCGGGAGGTGTTGGTGGGAATTTTGATCCCCCGCTCGGTGGCGCTGGTGGTTGCCGAATTCGCTGTATTGAAGGCCGGCGGTGCCTATCTGCCTTTGGATCCCTCGGCTCCGAGAGAACGAACCGCGGCCCTCCTTCGGGAGGCCGGTGTCCAGATTGTTCTCGCTCCGGAATGTCAGCGGGAACGAATTCCAGCGGGTTCCTGGGAGGTGATTGGACTAAATCCGGCGGGGCGAAGCTCCCTGGAGGACGCACCAGCGTTTACTCCTGTGGAAACGCGTCCTGAGGATCTGGCGTATGTGATCTTCACCTCGGGTTCCACGGGTACTCCCAAGGGAGTGGAGATCACTCATGGCAACCTGGGGTCGCTGATCCAGTGGCACCGCCAGGCCTTTGGAGTGACCGCAGCGGACCGCGCCACCATGATGGCGAGCCCGGGCTTTGACGCCTCCGTTTGGGAGATCTGGCCTTATCTCGCGTCGGGTGCAAGCTTGTGGATTCCCGAGGACTCCCTCCGCGCGGCCCGCGAAGGACTGCGCGACTGGCTGGTGTCGCGCAAGATTACGGTCACGTTTCAACCGACGGCGATTGCCGAGCGCCTTTTGGATTTGAAATGGCCGGTCCCGGGGTCCCTCCGGTTCCTGCTCACTGGTGCGGACACCCTGCGGCGGCGTCCGCCGGCGGGACTTCCGTTCCGGTTGGTCAACAATTACGGGCCGACGGAATGCACGGTGGTGGCGACTTCGGCGGTGATTCCTCCGGAGGGTGACCCGGGCACATCGCCGCCAATTGGGCGGGCGATCCATGGCGCCGTCGTGGACATCCGGGATGGGGAACTCTACATCGGGGGAGCCGGTGTGGGACGTGGTTACCGACGTCAGCCGGGACTGACGGCGGAACGATTCCAGACGGATCCTGCCACGAAGATTCGCTTCTATCGAACGGGCGACCGCGCGCGCTGGCTATCCGACGGCCAGATCCTGTTCCTCGGTCGCGTCGATGAGCAGGTCAAGGTTCGCGGGTACCGGATTGAGCCGGGCGAGATAGTGCGCACGCTGCTGCGGAATCCCGACGTGGCCAACGCCGTCGTGGTGGCGACCGATGCTCCCAATGGGGAGAAACAACTGGTGGCGTATTTGATTCCCGCAACGGGTGCCCGACTCTCGGATCAGGTGCTTCGCACCGGTTTGAGGGAACATCTGCCCGAGTACATGGTTCCGGCGGCGTTCGTTGTTCTCGACGAACTGCCGGGAACGGATAACGGCAAGGTGGACCGCTCCAAGCTCCCCGCAGCCACCCCCGAGAATACGCTGAGGGATGAATCGTTCGCTGAACCGGAGTCGGCCGTGGAAGCGGCCCTGTCGGAGATCGTCAAGGATCTGGTGCGGGCGGATCGGCTCGGGGTTCGTGACAATTTCTTCCTCCTCGGCGGACATTCACTACTGGGCGCCCAGTTGATTGAGCGTGTGAACAAAGCCTTCGGTGTGGAACTTTCCCTGCTGACGGTTTTTGAGAATCCGAACGTGCGGGACCTGGCGGGCCAGGTGGAGCAGGCGGTTCTCGCCCGGATCGAGACCATGTCGGAGGAAGAGGCCCGGGTGCTGGTTGGCGCCTGATTCAATAGCCCCTTTCACTGGATGTCCTCACCAAATCCCGCGTCGACATCGGTGCCCAGCCGATCGGTGGGCGCTTTGAGCTTGTACCGGCTGTTGGATCCGGAAGTCCTGGCGGATCCGTATCCGCTTTACCACCGCTTGCGGGTAGAGGCTCCGGTACATTGGGATCCCTATCTGTTTTCCTGGGTGGTCACGCGCTATTCGGATGTTCAGACCGTCCTGCACAGCTATTCCGCAGAGCGGACCCCAAGCCCGGAACAACTCACCCAAATGGGGCTGGAGTCGTTCAATCCGGTCGCCCAGGTGATGGTGAAACAGATGCTGTTTCTGGATGGAGAGGCGCATCAACGGCTGCGGGGCCTCGCCGCCTACGCATTCACGCCGGGGCGGGTGGCGGTGCTGCGGGGCCACATCGAGGAAATTGTCCACCGGTTGATTGACGAAGTGCGGTCCAAGGGGCGCATGGACCTCGTTCGGGACTTTGCAAACCCGCTTCCGTCGATAGTGACGGCGGGCATGCTTGGGGTTCCGGTGGAGGACCGGTTCAAACTCAAGGAGTGGTCGGCGGACTTCGCCGAGATGTTGGGGAACTTCCAACACAATCCGGGCCGGCTTCCCCGGGTTCTGAAGAGTGTGGAGGAGATGACGGCCTACTTCCGCAATGCCATACGGGAGATCCGGGCGAAGCCGCGCGAAGGACTCATCCACGCCTTCCTGACCGCGGAGACCAATGGCGACCGTTTCACGGATGAGGAGGTCATTGCCAATGTGATCGTGACCATGGTGGGTGGGCAGGAGACGACCACCAACCTGATCGGAAACGGGATTCTCACCCTGTTGCGCAACCCGGTTCAGTTGCAGCGCCTGCGGAGTGATTATTCCCTCATCCCGTCCGCGGTGGAAGAGTTGCTCCGTTATGAAAGTCCGAGCCAACATACCGCACGCCTTGCCCCCGAAGATACCGAACTAGGGGGCATGGTGATCCGGAAGCGGCAGGCGGTGATGGCGGTGATGGCGGCGGCAAACCGGGATCCGGATCGTTTCCCAAATCCGGACGATCTCGATCTCGGCCGCAAGGAGAACAAGCACCTCGCCTTCGGGCACGCGGCGCACTTCTGCTTCGGCGCTCCTTTGGCCCGGATGGAAGGACAACTGGCGTTCGAAGCATTGCTCCGACAACTTCCGAATCTGGCGCTCGATCCTTCCGCCAAACTGGTTTGGCGGCACAATCTCGGACTTCGCGGCCTGACCGCGCTCCCCGTTATTTTTTGAACGACGGTGACGCGCTTTCGTCGCCATCTCTGGAACCGTTTGGAGCGCTGTCTTCGGCGAACGGAGTCTCCGGTCCGGACTGACGGCGGGCGGCTGGAGGAGCCGTTGCTACCGCTTCCTCTGAAAACCAACGCGGCGCGCCGTTTTCCAAGACGAAGTCGGAGTGAGATGAATCCTTCGGAAAAGCGTACTCTGTTCTCGAGATGAGCGGTCACGACCCAGCACCGGTCTCAGATGCCAAACGGCGTCTCCTGGAGAAAATGCTTTCCGGAAAGGGAGGGGTGTCTGTGACATCCGCGACCCCGACTATTCCGAAGCGCGCGCCCGCGTCCATCGTTCCTCAGTCGTTCAATCAGGAACAGGTTTGGACGCATGCGATGATTCAGGCGGACCGTCCGGCGTACAACGAGGTCGTCACTCTGCATCGTCGCGGTTCGTTGGAGGCATCCGTTCTGGAACGCTGCTTCGAGGAAATCGTCCGGCGCCACGAAATCTGGAGGACGACTTTCGGACAACACGAAGGAGAACCCGTCCAATTCGTTCATGAGCGCGGGGCACGGGTGGAATTTCCGGTCCACGATCTTCGGTCTCTTTCCGAAGCCGAGCGTGACGAGGTCTCGCGGCGATTGGCGACCGCGAATGCCGAACAGGTCTTCAATCTGGAGCGCCTGCCCCTGTGGAAGGGATGCCTGGTCCGGCTTGAGGACGACCATTACCAGCTGCATCTCTCCATTCACCAGTTGATCATGGATGGCGTCACCGTCTTCCAGAACCTGCTGAAGGAGATTCCGCCGCTCTACGGTGCCTTCCTTCGTGGCGAAGCGGCCCCTCTCCCGGAACCGGCGCTGCAGTATGGCGATTTCGCCGCGTGGCAGCGGTCGCGACTCACCGAGGAATTCTTGGAGGCCGACCTCCGCTATTGGCGAAAGAAACTGGCGGGTCCTCTGCCGGTTCTTTCTTGGCCGGATGAGTTCCCGCGTCCACCGGTCCAGAGTTTCCGCGGAGCCACGGAAAACCGGCTGCTGCCTTCGGAACTCATCGGGCCCCTGCAGGGACTGGCCGGTCAGGAGTCTGCCAGTCTTTTCATGGCACTCACCGCAGGGTTTGTCGCGTTGCTCCAACGCTACACGGGTCAGGAGGACTTTCTGCTCGGAACGCCGGCGGGAAACCGGGAGCCCGGGACGGAGCCGCTGTTTGGCTACTTCATCAACATGCTCCCGCTGCGGTTTGACGTGTCGGGCGATCCCACCTTTCGGGAGCTGCTGGGACGTGTCCGCACTGTGGTCGCCGAAGCGCTGGCCCACCGGCGGGTCCCGTTTCTCCGGATTCTTCGGGAGGTCAATGCGCCGCGGGACCCGAGCCGGAATCCGCTGTTCCAGCTCATGATCACGCTGGAACCGCTTCCGCACTCGGTGGACCCGGGATGGAACCTGACCCAGGCCGAAGTGTCGTGTGGTGCCGCCAAGGTGGACCTCGACCTCAGCCTGGAGACTCGGGCGGAGGGCGTGATGGCACCGCTGCTCTACAATCCGGATCTCTTCAGCGCGGCAACGCTTCACCGGATGGTGGATCATTGGTGCACCCTGATGCGCTCGGCGACGGAATCGCCTGACGCGAGGATCAGCGAGCTGCGCCTCCTTACAGATGAGGAACGCGAGACCTGGATTCGCAGGTGGAATTCCACGGCGGTTCCGTACCCCGAGGAGTGTCTGCCCCAGCGGTTCGAGGAATGGGGCCGCAGGATACCGGATGCGACGGCCGTGGTGTTTGAGGGTTCCTCCACGAACTACGGGGAACTCAATCGGAGGGCGAATCGACTGGCGCATCGGTTGATGGCAGCTGGCGTGGGACCTGAGACCCGGGTGGGCCTTTGCTTGGATCGATCGGTGGATCTTCTGGTGGGGCTCCTCGGGATTATGAAGTCCGGTGCCGCCTACGTGCCCCTGGATCCAACGATGCCCGAGGTTCGATGGAAGATGATTCTCGAGGACGCAGGATGTCCCATCGTGGTGACTCAAGCAGCCTACCAAGACCGGTTTGCAGGTTCCGCAGTTCGGACGTTGCAAGTGGCCGGGGCGACGGACTCGAGCGATCCGGTCATCGAATCCAATCCGGCGCCGCGGATCTCCGGGAAAAGTCTGGCGTATATTCTGTTCACCTCCGGATCCACCGGTCGTCCGAAGGGCGTCGAAATCGAGCATCGGAGCCTGGTCAATCTCCTGATGGCGATGGCGTCCGAGATGGCTTTTAGGGACACGGACATCCTTCTCGCGGTGACGACCATCTCCTTCGATATCGCCGGCTTGGAACTGTTCCTGCCCCTGATGAACGGCGGTCGGATTCTCTTGGCGGGATCGTCGGATGTGGTGGATGGGGGACGCTTGATAGAGTTGATGGATCAGGGAGGGGCGACCGTCATGCAGGCGACTCCGAGTACATGGAGGCTCTTGATAGAATCCGGATGGAAGGGCCGCCCCTCCTTGCGGGTGCTGGTGGGCGGAGAAGCATTTCCACCGGATTTGGTGTCGGCGCTGGTCCTGAGGACCGGAGGCGTCTGGAATGTCTACGGCCCGACGGAAACCACGATCTGGTCCACCATTCACCGAGTGACCGGAACGGAGGAGCGCTCGGTCCCGATTGGGCGTCCGCTGGCCAACACGCAGTGCTACGTTCTGGACGCCCGGCAGAAACCCGTTCCGCCTGGGCGTTCCGGGGAGTTGTATTTGGGCGGGGACGGACTTGCCCGCGGGTATGCGGGACGACCGGACCTGACTGCGGAGCGATTCCTAACGCTGGATCCCGGGGACGGCTCGTCACATCGCTTGTACCGGACCGGAGACCTTGTGCGCCTCGGATCTGCCGGAGTGCTGGAATATCTGGGGCGACTCGATCAGCAGGTGAAGGTGAGAGGGTATCGGATTGAGTTGGGCGACGTGGAGGCGGCGCTGCTACAGGATGCTTCCGTCTCCGCCGCGGTGGCGGTTGTTCAGGGCGCTGGGGCAGGGGCCGAACTGGCGGCTTTTGTGGTCCCGGCCTCCGGGGCCCTACCCAACGAGACGGAACTCCAGGGAACCCTGCGGCGCATCCTTCCGGCGTACATGATTCCCTCGCGGATCGGGGTGGTTTCCGCCTTTCCGTTGACTCCAAACGGAAAAGTGGACCGACTGGCGCTGGCGAAATCCGAGGTCCCGGTTGTGGGAACGTCGCGGATAATCGAGGCACCCCGGACTCCGTTGGAGGTTTCCCTATGCCGTGAGTGGGAGGCCGTGCTCAACCGATCTCCCATCGGCATTCATGAAAATTTCTTCGAAGTGGGGGGGCAATCCCTGAAGGCCCTGCAACTGACTGGACGACTCCAGGCGGTACTGGGGCGGCCGGTGGCGGTTGCGGATCTGTTTCGGCATCCGACCATTGCTGAAATGGCGGGCATCCTTGAGCCCAAGGCTGCGGAAGGTCGGGTTGCCAGAGGACCATTCCGTGGGGCCTCCACGGGAGCACCTTGGTTTCATGTGCCCGGAGTCTTTGGGTTCGAGTTTCTGCCTCCCAAACTTGCGACCGCCATCGGAGCCCACCGACCGTATTTTGACGGGCTTCAGTATCCGGGACTCGACGGCCGGTGCCAGCCTTTGACGTCCACGGAAGCCAT
The DNA here is from genome assembly GCA_046346705.1 of Verrucomicrobiota bacterium. Classification (GTDB taxonomy): domain Bacteria; phylum Verrucomicrobiota; class Verrucomicrobiia; order Limisphaerales; family UBA9464; genus UBA9464. The sequence continues at coordinate 75,078 of JAXMHR010000012.1, forward strand.
TGCGGAAGCGATGGAATCCCAGATCCAGGAGATCCATCCGGAGGGTCCTCTTTGGTTGAGCGGATACTCCTTCGGCGGCGCAGTCGCTTATGAACTTGCGCGACGCTTCAAATCGCGTGGAAGAACCGTGGAATGCGTCGTTCTCTTCGACACGTGCGCTCCGGGCACCCTCCGGCGAAATTCGTTTCCCGCATTCCTGCGTCTTGTCGCCGGCCAGGGGCCAGGGGCTGCGGGTCGGCTGGTCCTTCGAAAGCTGACGGAGTTTGTGCAAGGGGCGATCCATCGGGCACGCCGCGGACGTTGGAGCCCGGAGGAACGCGTGGAAATGGCCAGCCTCCAGGCGCATTTCCAGTTTCAGCCGGCACCGTACGATGGTCGGGTGGTCCTGTTGCAAGCGACTATTCCGGTGCCCCAGCATACCGGGTTCTGGGTGCTGGATTCGATGAACGGGTGGCAACCCTTTGCCGGACCCAGCTTCGAGTTTGTTCGTCTGGCGTGCGACCATCACGGTGTCTTCCTCGAGCCGGTCGCCCCGGTGGTGTTGGAGGCCGTCGACTCGTTGCTACGAAAGCGGTGATGCGACCGAGTGCCGACGGATGGGCGGCGGACGAGGGGGTGGGCCGAAGCCTTACTCGCGGAGTAATGTGTTCACCGCTTCAGCCAGTGCCGAACCCCGGAGTCCGCGGTGTCGGATGATTCCCTTGCGGTCGATCAGCCAGAAGTTCGGCCAGCCTTGGACGTTCCACTCCCGCGCAATCGGTCCGCCCCGCTTGTCGTCAAAGGAGAGCCAGGTGACCCCCTTCTGTTCCAATTCCGCGCGGGCCCGTTCCACATCGTTGTCGCCATAGACGCCTACGATTGCGAAGGGTTCGTGGGCATGTTGTTCGAGCAGGTTTTGGAGGTTTCGCAGTTCCGAAGTCTCGGACCACCAGAAGATCACCACAGTCACCTTGCCTCGGTATGACGACAAACTCATGGGCTGGCCGTCGAGGTCGACCCCCTGGATCTCCGGCGCGGCGCGGCCAATCGAAAATTCGCGGAGTTCCGAGAGCTCGGGTCCCGCCAAGGTGGCCAGCGGATAACCGCGTTCCTTCACGGTGCCGAACTCTGAGATTACCCGCTCGTAAAGCCGCACGGCCTCGGCGGTGGGTTTGGGGACGGAGCCGAACTTCGATTCCTCCTTCGAAAACGTGGCGAGGATGAGGCAGGCGAGTCCGCGGGTATCGCGGTCGGGGTTGTCGTTGAGAATGCCTTCGAGCAGCCTGCGGGCGCTGCGTGGGCGCGTACGCTCCAGATCCCGGCACAAGGGCGCGAGACCCGGAGCCCGGAGATGTTCCCGAATCAGCACGTCGGCTGCGGCCTCGGTTTCCATCCCGTCCGGGGTGTTGCCGAGAATCCATTGGGCGGCCTCGAGCGCCTCGGGAGCGGCTGGGACCGTTTCCAGGAGCGCCATCAGCTCCGGGAGTTGGTGTAGGGGTGGAGCATTTGTGGATTTGGGCTCGGGCAGGTCTTTTGAAAGTCCATTCCCGGTCCAGTAGCCGATTCGACGCTGGTTGCGGACGTCGGACACCGAGGTGCCGATCGGCATGCCCAGGCCAGCCAGGGTGAATCGGGTTGGATCCACGGACTCGAGTATCTCGAGACGGGTCCTCACAAAGACGGTCTTGTAGAAAGGGCGTCCCTCGCGAACGTCCAGAACTTCGACTTCGGTGGGGAGCGAATCCGGTGCCGAGTACCTTGAGACCACGGTACTGGTTCCGGAAGTGTGTCGGAGCACTCGTTCCGGGTGCTCCGCATCCATCCAGAAATCGAGGGCGCCGTATTTCGTCCGGATCTGCACGTGCCAGGCCGGTCGGCCATCAACCTTTTCGCGTCCTTCCAGGCGGACGTTCTCCGCATTCCCGTAAGCGAGGGAAGATTGCACGGTCGATGCCGGGGAACAGATGCCGGAAAGTCCGAGACATCGGGGGTCGAAGAGATAGGAGCTCGAGCCCTTACGCGGATCGTCAATGGAGGTCGACGCGTCGGTCGATCCGTCCTTTCGTTCATGATTCCTGAAATGCAGGAGGGTCGTGCCGTCACTCGCGAGAACGTTCCGGGTTCTGAAGCCCTCCAGGAGACCAGCTTGAACCGCCGAGGCGCGATCCATTGCGTCGGCCTGCTTCCGGATACCCTCCTGGACGTTTGCATCGTCAGAGTAGGCGTAGGCGTATTCCTGGGAAGTCTGGTCACTGCGGATTCGGGTTGGGTCGAAGGTGAGTGTCAGTTGAATGCGGTTGGTCTCGAATCGGGGCGTGAAGAACTGCTGAACGGAGACCTCGTACTCGGCTGTTCCTGCCTGGATTCCCTCGCGCGCCTTCTGGACTCCGAGAAGTAGTTCCAATGGGTTGGGCTCGCGATCTGCGTCGCCTAGTGTGGTGGAGTCGCTCTCCCCGATTGGGCTGTTCGCCGCGGCGGCTTGCGCCAGGTTCACCGCCGCGTTCGGGAGTGCGCGTCCACCGGGGGGCGTCCATGTCCGGACCACCAACACGGTGGCTACGGCCAGCAGGGCGACGCCGGGGATCGTGAAGAGAGGGGAAGGGTGGAATGAACGTTGCGCCGGGGCGGTAAGGGTGGCCGGGGGGAGGGGTACGGCCGCGGTCGGGGCGAGTGCCCGGACCGCCTTTCGAATGGCAGGGACCAGGTGTGCAGGGGTGGCCTCAACGACCTGTTTCGACAGGAGCGTTGCGAGAACGCCGGAACTCACCGCAACCCCGTGGCGTCCCAGAAAATCCCTGAGTCGAAGCAGCGCGCGTTCGACCCGCTTTTGGGCGGCATCGTCGGTGGTTCCAAGACATGCAGCCACTTCGCGAAACGGACGGTGCTCGAAGTAGCGAAGGAGGATGGCGGCGCGGTCCTTTTCGCCGAGGGATTCCAACGCTTCGTCGAGCAGGGGTTCGATGCGAGTCCAGTCCGCTGTGGCGGCGTTCATGGAGTTGAGTTCAACGGCGATCTGTTCCCGAGTCTGCCGGCGGGATTCCCGACGAATGACATCCACGGCGGTGCGACGAGTCACCCGATGAAGCCAGGCGGGCAGAAGGGTGTCGGGAGCGATCCGTGCTGCCGCCCGGGCGAGATCCACGAAGACGGACTGGGTGACCTCTTCCGCGAGTTGCGGGGAGCGGACCTGTCGCAGCGCGGCGGAATGGACCAGGGCGACGTGCCGGTGAACCAGTTCGGAGAATGCGTCCTCCGACTGGTGGGTCGCGTACCGGTTCAGTAACTCGAGGTCCGTGTCACTCATGTTCACCCACCTGTCGGCGCCAGCCGGGGATTTCCGACATTAAATTTCGGAGGACGAGTCCGGGGCGACAGCCTAAAGGCTGGACTACAAGCGCAGCGTTTGTAGTGCAGGCTTCAGCCTGTTCCCCTCCCGCGTCTCCACGTTCCGGTCATTCAAAATGGGGCTCGTTGTCGCGGTTCCACAATCGGGCAACCTGCTGACGGCGTCCCTTGTCCTTGTTAAGTTGTCCGATGAGGTCTAGGCGTCGCTTCGATTCGACATGGCCGTCGCAGAAGGCGATGCCTGCACGGCCGGCGTGGATCTCGAGAGGCCACTGGCGCTCCTCATACATACCAATGAAGCCGCTCCAGTCCCGATCCCCCTTCTTCTTGAGGTCCCAATTGCTGTCGCCGTAGGAAATCATCTCGGAAGGGTTCCGGACGGCGGATTCGCGGGTTTCGCCCCAGATCGGATCGCCGAGGTAAACGCCGAGACCGGTGTTGGGTTGTTGCCCGGCGAAGGCGCCCCAGGCGTTGTATCCGTAACTCATAAAAAAGGTGCCGCCTGGTCGCAGGCGGACCTCGTTGTCGAGATACCCGAGTTTCGCGGGTTTGCCGCTGCCGAAGGTCGGGATCCATTGGGACTTCGGGGGCGCAGCCGGGCAGTGAAACACCTCGGTATTCTGGCCGCCATACATCGACTTGCGCAGGAGGGCAGGCCAGATCCAGGTGGCGCCGTCGTTGCCATCGATGCCCACTGGATAGAAACCGGTGTCCATGACGTAGACCGACGTCGCGAGGCCCAGTTGGCGCAGGTTGCTCAGGCATTTGGTTCCCTGTGCCTTGGACTTCGCCTTCCCGAGGGCGGGCAGGAGCATTCCCGCCAGGATCGCGATGATGGCGATGACGACGAGCAATTCGATCAGGGTGAAGCCCAATGTGCGCCGAGGCGATCGAAGGAGTGTTGAACTCACTTTGAGTTGATCGTGGGAGAGGTTCATCGCAGGGAGCGCAAGAGGTCCTCGAATGCGCCCGTCATCCGCGGAATGGCATTCGTTTCCAAGGGGCTGGTCCGTCCCCGCCACGTTTCGTAGGAGCCCAGTGCATGCTGCTCGGGCGGCGGAATGTATCCGAACCAGCCGTTCGCAAGACTGATGTTGAACAATGGGAACTCCGGATGGCGTCGCTTCAGATTCAGACCGGTCACCGCGAAGATCTCCCCGGGCCATTGGACGATCCGCAGGTCCCCGACCCGGAAGACCTGGAGGGGAAGGGAGAGGGTCTCGGGGTAGTCGGCGAGGATGAGTTGCTCCCGGGCGTAAAACTCCGGCCAGGTGTGGAGTTCCTCGCGGGTTCGACCGTGCAACAGGGCTCGGGCCTGATCGACCTCGGTGGGGGAAGGCCGGCGCACAACGAGTTCCAATTCGATGGAGGCGGCACCCAGTTTGACCTCGTGTTGGTACGCGAGGCTTCTTTCCACACGCGCAACCTCCGCAGCCACGTCGTCGGCAACCCGGCGGATCTGATCGTAGGGGGCCTGTTTCGGACGCTCCTTCCGGAAATCCACGTTGTTGATATCGGCGCTGGTGCCATTGCTCATCAATGCCACGAAGGGTGGATCGGCGTCCCCGGCCTTCAGGTTTCGCGCAACCCGGTCGCAGAAGACGCCATAGTAATCGGCACTAAGGTGTCCGGGTCCCACTCCCCCGACATAGTGCAGCGAGTAATTGGCCAGCAGGGCCAGCGGGCGACCGTCGGTATGGCGTAGGGACAGGACGAACACCTCGGGATCCACGGGTCCCGAGGCCTCTCCGTCGACGGAAGGTTCCGGGGAGGACCAGTTCATTTTCACCCGATCCCCGGGGCGTCCAAGCAGGTTGGTGTAGGATGCTCCTGACCTGATCCGAATCCGGCGGTTGAAGACATGCTGGGGTACCGAACCCGACCCCCAGCCCGCTTCGGCGGGTGCCAGACGGTTTGCCGCCATGCGAACGGCGTCCGCAATTCGTCCAGGCAACCAGGCGCGATACTCCGGATCGGGCTCGCTGAGGTGAACCCCAGTGACGCTTCCAGCGCTGTGGGTGTGGGTCGCGGAGATGCAGACCGCGTTCGAAGGGATGCCGGCCCTTGAGAAAATGAGCGTCTTGGCTGCGTCCAAGATCCCGCGATCCATGAGACAATTGTCCACGGTCACCCAGGCGAGACGGATGGATCCATCGTCGAGTACGAGGGCTCTGGCGTGGAGTTCGTCGTGAACTTCCGTGGCAAGGACGGGTGCGGTTCCCCCATTGATCTCAATGCCGAGGGGAGGGGTGATGTTGACCGTTGCGGCGCCTGCGCGGAATTCCGGAGCCCCGTAGACAGGACGACCAACGGCCAAGAGCCCGACGGCCAGTGCGGTGAAGGCCGCGGTCCGGAGCCAGGGGTCGAAGCTCATGCGAGCACTCCGCGGATGATTTCGGGTTCGACGACGCCCGTGAGTTTCTGCTCGAGGCCTCCGTAGAAATACGTGAGGCGGAGGGGGTCGAGTCCCATCAGATGCAGGATGGTTGCATGGAGGTCGCGAACGTGGTGCCGATTCACGGCGGCCTCGTGCCCGAGTTCGTCCGTCTCGCCATAACTGGTGCCGCCGCGGACACCCCCGCCAGCGAGCCAGTAGGTGAATCCCTTGGGATTGTGATCGCGGCCTCCCTTGTCCCCCTGCGAGACCGCCTGCCGTCCAAATTCCCCTCCCCAGACGACCAGCGTGGAATCGAGAAGTCCGCGTTGCTCGAGGTCGCCGAGGAGTGCGGCGATCGGACGGTCGATCTCCGGCCCGTGGATCTGGAGATTCTCTTCGACCCCGTTGTGGGCGTCCCAATTCTGCTGCTGGTGGCCACCCCCGTGGTAGATCTGGATGAAGCGAACGCCGCGTTCCACCAACCGGCGGGCGATCAGGCATTGACGGCCGAAGGGGGCGGGACCAAGCGCGAGGGGATGATCGCCCGGGCGCGACTGATGGACTCCGTATTGCTCGAGCGTGGAGGCGGATTCCTGGGAGAGATCCAGGGCATCCGGCGCGCTTCTCTGGAGCTGGAAGGCGAGTTCGTAGCTGGCAATCCGGGCCTGCAGTTCGCTGAAGCCGGGGCGCGAGGCGAGGTGCCCGGCGTTCAGCTCATTCAGCGTTGAAATGGTGTCCCGCTGGATTTCAGGCGGCGTGGCATCCGCGGGGTCGAGGTTCAGGATCGGATTTCCCGCGGCCCGGAGCACGGTGCCCTGATAGGCCGCCGGCATGAACCCACTGGACCAGTTCGCCGCGCCGCTAATGGGACCTCCCCGTGGGTCGAGCATCACCACATAGCCGGGAAGATTCGCATTCACGGAACCGAGTCCATAGGCCATCCAGGAACCCATGGAGGGCCAGCCCTGGAGGACACGGCCGCTGTTCATCTGGATCATGGCGGAGCCGTGCGCGAAGGAGTCGGCGTAGAGGGACTTGATCACCGCCAGTTTGTCCATGTGACCGGACAATTGTGGCAGGACGTCGCTGCACCAGAGTCCGGACTTCCCGCACTGTCGGAACGTGCGCTTGGATCCGAGGAGAGTGCCCGGCTTCACGTCGCGGCGGCGTTGCTCGAGGGAGGCGGTCTGTCCGTGGCGGCGGTTGAGCTCCGGCTTGTAGTCGAAGAGGTCCATCTGGGAGGGACCTCCATACATGAATAGGAAGATGCAGGCCTTGGCGCGTCCCGGGGCGTGGGGAGGACGGACCAACAACGGGTTGGACGCGAGGGATGCTTCGACCTCCGGCCTGCCGAAGAATCCGTCGGCCTCCAGCAGGCCGGATAGGGCGATGCTCGTGAATCCGGCGCCAAACTGCGCCAGAAAATCGCGTCGATTCCCGACACAGAGCGGAGGGTGGCCGGGCTGACGTTCAGTCGACATACAGGACCTCATTCAGATTCATCACCAGAAGACAGACGCTTTCCAGTGCCTTTTGGCGGTCCCAGTCGGGCGGGCGGATGGGCCAAAGCGGCAATGTTCCCTTCGGATCCGTCCAGCGAAGCCGATCCACGCTGACCGCAGCCCCCCACGCCCGGATACCCACGCGTCCGGAGGAAGGATTCCCCGGCGCCATGCGGGCCTTCATTGCGGGCTTGGGGTCAGCATGAAAGAAAATGGAAACCTCGTTGCCCTGAAGTTCGATGCGGACCGTCAGGTGGCCATTGGGGAGATCGACTTCCGGGACGGTTGCCAACTCCGTCGTTTTGGCGGGCTCCAGTTGTCGAAGGACGGCCCGGCGTTCGCGGGGTTCCACGATCAATTCATAGCCGGTCTCGCAGGAATCCCCTCCGGGAGGATGTGCCCGGAAAAGGATCCCGGCCTGTGTGCAGGCGGATTGCGGGACAAGGTCCAGTTCCAGGGTCCCATTCGTGACGACGGCGCCCTGCCAGAGGGCGAAGGGGCCTCGTCCTGGTTCAAGCGCCCGGTTTCCCTCATACTCGCGGGGCCAGTGTCCCTTGAACGATTGCCAGCCGAGGTCGGGGCCGACGAGGAATCGCGATGGCGGGAGGGACTGAAAGTAAGGGACGCTTAGGGTATCGGGAACATCCGGACGAAAAGTGATCCGGTCGGCGAGACTCGACCAGAGTGCGGTCTGCCGGTGACGGGAGTCCTGCAGGCGTCGGAGTTCCTCCTCGACGGGGGGACGTCCGGTGGCGAGTAACCAAAGCCGTCGGAGTTGAACGTCCTCCGGTGCATCCGGGAGTTCCCCCACCACGCGGCGGGCGAGGGCCGCTGCCTGGTCCTGCACGAAGGCGTCGTTGAGCAGCATCAGCGCCTGGGGTGCGACGGTGGTGACGGGGCGTTCGCTGATTGGGGATGTGGCATTGTTGTAGTCGAAGGTCTCCAGCAGCGGGACCATGGAGGTTCTCCGGATGTACGTATAAACGCTCCGCCGGGCGAGTTGATCCGGGGGAGACACCTGCCAGTCGGTGCCTGGACGCGACCCGCCGGCGAGCACTTCACCACTGAGGACGGGGAAGAATCCGCGACCCCCGGACTCAAGGTTCAACTGGCCGGAGATCGCCAGCAGGTTGTCCCGGAGGGATTCCGCGTCGAGGCGTCGCAGGTTTTGCCTCCAGAGAAGTTCATTCGATGGATCGGTCGCGAGCGCGGTCGTATTGGTGGAAACCGACGATTGGTTCCACGTCGCCGAGGTCAGAATGAGGCGGTGCAGGGCCTTGACGGACCAACCGCTCCGGATGAATTCGCCGGCGAGCCAGTCGAGCAGTTCAGGATGACTGGGAAGCGCGCCGACCCGTCCGAAGTCGGAGGTGGATCGTACGAGGCCGCGTCCGAAATGGTGATGCCAGACGCGGTTGACCATCACTCGGGCGGTCAGGGGATTTTCCGGACTGGCGATCCAATCCGCAAAGGCCTTCCGGCGGCCCGAAGTGGTTCGCATTCCATCGGGCGACGGCCGGATGTCGGCCGGACCACCACCGGCCGCGCGGATAAATCCAGGAGTCACCTCCGCGCCCGGGGAGCGCGGATTGCCCCGGGCGAGAACATGAACGGATGGAATCTCGTTGGTCCGCTCGCGGGCGGCGAGAGCCCATTCAAACGGGGGCGACGCCTTGGAGAGAAGTTCCAGTTCCTTCTGCAGTTCCTTCTTTTGGTCCTCGGATTCCGCAGCAGTGATTCGCGCCTTCAAATCCCGGCGGCGGGCCTCCTGCATTCCGGTCCATTCTGAAAGTTTCCCGGAACTGGCGAGCGGCACAAAGATCGGAGAGTTGAGCCCGGGATCCGTGGTGCCGGTGATCCTGAGGGGACGGAAAACCGCCAGGAGCGAGTAGTAATCCTGCTGGGGAATCGGATCGAACTTGTGATCGTGACAGCGGGCACATCCGACGGTCAGTCCGAGAAAGGTCGAACCGCAGGTGCTGACCATGTCGTCGAGTTCGTCGTATTCGGCCTGGAGTTTGTCATCCGGTTCGTCGTCGTGGACTCCGAGGCGAAGGAATCCGGTGGCAATGATCGCCTGGTTCCGACTTTCGTCGTCGGACTCCTCAAAGGCCAGTTCATCCCCGGCGATTTGTTCGCGGACGAACTGGTCGTACGGAAGATCCCGGTTGAATGAGTGGATGACGTAATCGCGATAGCGCCACGCCTTCTGCTTTTCGCTGTCCCGTTCGTATCCGTTGCTTTGGGCGAACCGGACGACATCGAGCCAGTGTCGCGCCCAGCGCTCGCCATACTGGGGACGGGCGAGCAGGGCATCCACGCGCCGGAGCCAGGCGGCTGGGGACGGGTCCCGCTCAAAAGAGGCAACCTCCTCCGGAGTGGGGGGAAGTCCGATGAGATCGAAATGGAGCCGGCGCAGACGTTCCCGGGGAGTGGCTTCGGGGGCAAACTTCAGTCCGCGTTCGGCCAGCCGCGATGCGAGAAAGGCATCGATGGGATTGGCATTCTGGGACGCTGGGGTGGCGGGAGGGGCGGGCGGGGAGATCGGCCGGAACGCCCACCACAAATTCGTGGCGGGAGTGTCCAGTTCCGCAGCGTCGCTTGAGGAGGGAATGAGAGCCATCCAAAGGGCCCATGCGGCCACAAGGATTCGGAACAGGTGTGCTCCCAGAGCGGATGGCCTCCGGTCCTCGGAAATTCGGGGGGAACACACAGGGAAACAGACGCCCGCGGACCGTTGTCTCTTCATGGCCGGGGCCGGGCGATTCCGGGATGTCGACGTCAGTCGTTTTTGGTTCCCGGGGTGGTGCATCGAATGACTCTGACACGCTGGGTTCAAGGTTTGGCTTGATAGTACCAGTCCACTTTCCCGTTTTGACCGGCGGCCATCGCCTTCCAGGCCATGGCGGAAACGTGACCGTCGATCCAGGCGTAGTTGCCTCCCTTGCCGTGGCGAACGTATCGGAAGAGGGGTACTCCGAGACTCGGAGGATACAGATATCCGTAATTCCACCAGGAAAGTCCCTTGTTGGGATCAAGGCCGTCCCCGTTCATGCAGGTTTCGGACGGTTTCGTTACCGTGGTGGATTTCACGTGATCCATCTGCATATAGCCGAGGTAGGCGTAGTTGTGTCCGTAGCCACCGTAGCCGTCGTATCCTGGAATGTTCGAGGGGATCACGTTGGTTCCGATCCTGGCCACCGGACACGCAACGACCTTGTTCCTCGCCACAAGATTGGTGAATCCCTTGGAACCCGGATCGGGACTGGAAATGTAGGGGGATATCTCCTGGAACCAACGATTGGGGGCAACCCAACCGGATCCCGGGGGTACTTCATTGCCGGCCACAGGTAGGTAATCGGAGTGGTCTCCGGCGTAGAGCAGGTATCCCAGCGCGATTTGCTTTTCGTTGCTGGTGCATTTGATCCCCTGCGCCTTGGCCTTCGCGCGCGCGAGGGCGGGCAACAGCATCCCGGCGAGAATGGCGATGATCGCGACCCCACGAGAAGTTCGATCAGCGTGAATGCGGGGTCTCCCTTCCGAAACCCGTGGGCCGTGATGCCGGAGTTTTTCGGCCGGTGCATGGCTCCAGTGAACCCGAGGGACTCCCGGCCCGCCAGAACTTCACGCGCCGCGTCCGGATTGGGACCGTGGATGCACTTCCCCAAGCTTGAGGCTTCCGGCGATCGGAAATGCGTGGCAGCTTTGAAGAGAATTCTCCCGGATGAAGCGTTGGATGGTCATGGGCTGGCTGGCTTGGGTCGCGTGTGTGCGCGGCGCGGCCGGGACCATCCCCGCACCCTCGGAACATTGGGCCTTCCGTCCTGTCCGAAATCCGGAATTGCCCGGGGTGCAGCAAGTCTCGTGGTGTCGAAGTCCATTGGATCGCTTCATTCTCGCCCGATTGGAGGCGGCGGGAGTGGCTCCGGCACCCGCTGCGGACTGGCGGACGCTGATTCGCCGGGTCTCCCTGGATCTGACCGGACTGCCGCCGACCGCGGAGGACGTGGAGACCTTTGTCTCCGACCCGTCTCCGGATGCCTACGCGCGCCTGGTGGATCGGCTGTTGGATTCGCCCCACTACGGGGAGAACTGGGGCCGGCATTGGCTGGATGTCGTCCGATACGCCGACACCGCCGGGGAAACGGCTGATTACCCGGTTCCCGTGGCGTGGCGGTACCGGAACTACGTCATCGACGCCTTCAATCAGGACAAGCCCTATGACCAGTTTCTTCGGGAACAGATTGCGGGGGACATCCTGGCCCGAAAGGGGCCGCGGGAACGCTATTCAGAGTGCGTCACTGCGACCGGGTTTCTCGCGATCTCCCGACGATTTGGATTCGATTCCGAGAACTACCATCACCTCACCATCCAGGACACCATCGACACGGTGGGGCAGAGCGTGCTGGGACTGTCCCTCGGATGCGCCCGTTGCCATGCGCACAAGTTTGATCCGGTCCCGATGCAGGATTACTACGCCTTGTACGGGATCTTCGACAGCACCCGGTACTCATTTCCTGGGTCCGAGCAAAAGCAGAGGACGCGCGCCCTGGTCCCGCTCATTCCTCCCGATGAGTCCGGATCGCGATGGCGGGATTACGAGATTCGGGTTGCCGCGCTCGTTGGGACTCTGGAGCGGCAGAAACAGTCCGCACCCTCCGCAGTCCTGCGTTCCCTCGATGACCTCGATGGGGACTTCGAGTTGCAGGCGCCGGCGGCGGGCGGGAGCAAGGGAGTGCTGGTGCCCCCCTGGGTGTATGACGGTCCCATCGCCGTCACCACCGATGCCCAGAGTCCCTTTAGGAATGCCCATCCCCTGGGGCGCGTGGGCGCCAGTGTTTCCGACGGTGTTCAGGGATATCGCATCGCCCAGGCGCTGCACCCGGCGCGTCACCGCGGCGACGCACCGATCCACGTAAATCTGGATTTTCGCGTCTTCACCAACAGCCCTGGGAACAGCGGACGCCATCGATTCTGGTTGGGATCCTCACAGGGTTCGCCAGCGGTGGAGCTTTTGTTGGGAATGGACTCCGTGGTGCTTCGAACCGGGGACCGGGTGGAGATCCTTCGATCCCTTCAGGCGGGGAAATGGCACAATGTCCAACTGGATCTCGATCCGGGTTCCGGCGTTGTAAGGGGACGGGTGGGAGTGCCCGGAGACGTCATGGAGTTCCCGGCGCGTCCCATGAATCCCGGTTGGGATGGAACCCTCGATTATGTCGGAGTGGATGCGGCGCATGCCGGTCAAGCCGCGCTCCCGGGATTGGCGGTGGACAATCTGGCTGTGCAGGAGACTCCGATTCCGCCTGTGACCGTCGATGTTCCGCGATTGGCTCAAGAACCTCCGGAGTCGGATGCCGCCACCCTGATGTCACGGATCCAGGAATTGGCGGGAGTTGACGGAGATTTTGAACTCCAGACGGCGGGGAGTGCGCCGGCGGCTCCCTGGCATCCCGGGCCCAAGAGCGCTGTGATGATTCGTGCGGAGGCCCAGAGTCCGTTCCTCAACCGGTATCCGGCCGGGCAGTTGGGAGTGCGACTTCCCAACAGGGACGGGTACAACGGATACGGTCAGACCCTTGCCCGCCGGTGGGAGCGGACCCGGGACTCCCGGATTCATGCGGGATTCGATTTTCGGTGTTCCGACGTTTCCGCCGGGGACGGCGGGACCTGGCGATTCTATCTCGGCCACGGCGCCGGAAGTTCGGCGGCCGTCGAGTTGGAGATGAATGGAACGGAGTTCCTCCGACGGAGTGGTGGGGAGCGGACCCGGGTGTGTCCACTGCGCGTGGGCGAATGGTATCAGGTCCAATTCACCCTCGACCTCAAGGAGGGACACTACACCGGCGTGATCGCGTCCGCGACCAGCCGTTCTGAATTCGAGGGTGCGGTGGCCTCCGGCTGGGACGGCGTCGTGGACTACACCTTTGTGGACAGCTACGGGAGCCGTGGAGGCGTGAAGCCCGGGCTGGACGTTGACAATTTCGTCCTGTCGGAAACAGCGCTCCCTCCCTTCGGCGCGCCGGACGCCGTCGTGTCGGATGCCGGACGGGAATCGCGTCGAAGGGAGATCGCGTCGCTTCGGAACGAGATTGTCCGGCGTTCGGAAGCCGCGGAACAGATGCGGAAGGAACTGAAGAAGCTCCTGTCAGAGGGGCCCTTTGAACTCGCGTATGCGGTCAGCGAGGGCACGCCCCGTGAGGCCCGGATGCAACTCCGGGGCGAACCCGACAAGCTGGGGGACGAGGTTCCGCGCGGATTCCTTTCGGCGTTGGGGGGAGGCCCATTGCCTCCGGGGACTGCGGGCAGTGGACGCCTGGAGTTGGCGGAATGGCTGACCTCACCCTCGAATCCCCTCACGGCGCGCGTGATGGTCAACCGGATCTGGGAGTACCATTTCGGACAGGGCCTCGTGACGACGCCCAACGATTTTGGAGTCCGGGGACAGCGCCCGACGCACCCGGAGCTTTTGGATTACCTGGCGACGGCGTTTGTCCGGAACGGTTGGTCCATCAAGTCGCTGCATCGGATGATCCTGCTGAGCGCCACCTATTGTCAGCAAAGTCGATTTAGCCCGGGACGGGAACCGATGGCAGATCCGGTTTCCGCGGCGGAGTGTCCGGTGGTGCCGCAGTCCGCGAGTCGGAAGTCCGGCGCCGGGGAAGCGGCCGCAGGTTCGGAACTGGTTTCACCCTTTGCCCGCAGGCGGATGGGGGCGGAGGAAACCCGGGACGCGATTCTTGTCGCGAGTGGGGAAATGGATCCGTCCCCGGGGACATCGCATCCGTTTCCCGCGCCGACGGAATGGGGGTACACGCAGCATGGACCCTACAGTGCCGTGTACGATCATCAGCGACGCAGTGTGTATCTCATGACGCAGCGGATTCAGCGGCATCCGTTCCTGGCGCTGTTTGATGGAGCGGATCCGAATTCCAGCACTCCGGATCGCCGCGTGACCACCGTTCCCACCCAGGCGCTCTACTTTCTGAACGACCCATTCGTCCACCGGTGTTCCGAAGCACTGGCGTCTCGTGTCGCGTCGTCGGGCGGCTCGGAGGCGGACTGTGTTCGGGACGTGTATCGTCGGGTTCTCGGGCGGAATCCCAGCGGAGGCGAACGGAAGGATGCAGAAGTGTTTCTGGGTGCCTATCGAGCGGAACTCAAGGCGTCCGGGGAACCACCGGAAGGGCATCAGGCCCTGGCGGCGTTGGCCCGCGTCCTTTTTGGAAGCAATGAATTTTTGACGGTGGACTGAACGCACCATGAAGACCTTTCCCGCTTTTGATCCCCGGCGTCGCGCGGTCCTCCGATCGCTCGTGGGGGGATCCACTCTGTTTCCGGGGTTGGTGTCTCGTCTCATGGCAGACGAGGCTCTTCGAGGCGAGTCTTCGGATCCCCTTGCTCCCCGTGCCCCGCATTTCGCTCCCCGGGCGAAGCGGGTGATCTTCCTCTACATGAGCGGCGGGGTCTCCCATGTGGATTCCTGGGATCCGAAGCCGCGGCTGTTTGCTGATGCGGGACGGACGATTTCCGTCGATGAATTCCAAGGGCGGAAGGGCGACTTCAAGATGTTCGCCAAGCGACCGCAATGGGACTTTGCGCCTCACGGGCGCTGCGGGACGGAAGTCAGTGCGTTGTTTCCCCACATGGCGGGCTGCGTGGATGACCTGTGCGTGATTCGGTCCCTGCATTCGGACCACACCAACCACTATGAGGCGACGTTGGGAATCCACACCGGATCGTTCACCTTTGCCCGGCCTAGCATCGGTTCCTGGGTCAGCTACGGACTCGGCACGGAGAATCGGAACCTTCCCTCCTTTGTAGTGATTGCGCCCAAGACGCCTTATGCGGGCGGACAGGTGTGGTCCGGTGATTTTCTTCCCGGGGCGCACCAGGGAACGCTCGTGGTGCCCGGCGCGGAGCCGGTAGCGAATCTTCGTCGTCGCGTCGCCACCCGACGGCTCCAGGAATTGGAGTTGGAGGCGATGGAGGCGATCAATCGACGGCATTTGGAATCGCGTGACGCTGATCCACTCCTCAGCGCGCGCCTGCGGTCATTTGAGACGGCCTTTGGAATGCAGATGGAGCTTCCGGAGGTCTTCGACCTGTCGCGGGAGAGTGATGCGACACTGGACCTCTATGGGTTGGAGCGGGGAAGCACCCGGGGATTCGCGTGGCAATGCCTGGTGGCGCGTCGTCTGGCCGAACGTGGGGTTCGCTTTGTTGAATTGATCGACGTGGGATCGTCGGACAATTGGGATGCCCACGGGGACATGACGACCCATGCACCCCTGGCGAGGAATGTGGACCAGGCGATTGCCGGCTTGTTGCGGGATCTGAAGCAGCGGGGAATGCTCGATGATACGCTGGTGGTTTGGACGACCGAATTCGGTCGAACGCCGTTCAATGCCACTGCCGACCACAAGGGACGCGAGCATCATCACTGGGTGTTTTCCTCCTGGCTCGCCGGTGCCGGTGTGCGCGCGGGCACGGTCTATGGGGAATCCGATGAGTACGGCATCCGTGTGGCGCGAAATGGAGTCCATGTTCACGACTTTCACGCGACGATTCTCCACCTGATGGGGCTCGACCACGAGCGGCTCACGTATCGTCATTCCGGACGTGACTTCCGCCTGACGGATGTTTCCGGTGAGGTGATCCCGGGATTGTTCGCGTGATCGGCCGGAATGGAAACGGCGGGATGTGCCGTCTGTTGAATTGAGGACGGGGTGCGACGCGTCCACAGTCCGGGAACACCACATGCGGCACCGTTCATCAAGGGACGAACCTGGTGAGAACGTCCTCCTGAAGCCTTCCGGGCTCTGTCTTCTGGGACAGTGTCTGGTTCTGTTGGTTTTTGTTCGAGGCGCGGTGGCGTCCGATGCGGGGGTGCGATTCTCGCGGGATGTGCTTCCCGTACTCTCCGACGCCTGCTTTTCGTGCCACGGGCCGGACGCCCAGTCCCGCAAGGCGGGCCTGCGCCTCGATACAGCCGAGGGCGCCCGGACTCCGGGGAAGAGCGGTGCGGTGGCCGTGGTTCCCGGGGATCCAGGGCGAAGCGAACTCATCCGGCGCCTCCTTTCGACGGATCCAGACGAGGTCATGCCTCCCCCGAAGTCCCATCGCCGGTTGTCTCCGGCGCAGTTGGATTTGTTGAAGCGCTGGATCGCGGAAGGGGCATCCTGGGGACGACATTGGGCGTACGAAGTTCCCGTGCGGCCTTCGGTGCCTGAGGTTCGCGGTGGCGGGAATCCAGTGGACGGATTTATCCGGGCACGGTTGGAGTCCGAGGGACTCACACCGGCGCGCGAGGCATCCCGCGAGGCGTTGATTCGAAGGGTGACGCTGGATTTGACGGGGGTTCCGCCGACGCTAGCGGAGCGGTCGGCCTTTCTTCACGATGAATTGCCCGGGGCCTACGAGCGGCTCGTGGATCGGTTGCTGGCGTCGCCCCGCTATGGGGAGCGCATGGCGTGGGAATGGCTTGAGGCGGCGCGGTATGCGGATTCCAATGGATACCAGGGGGACGGTGAGCGGACGATGTGGCCGTGGCGGGACTGGGTGATTTCAGCCTTCAACCGAAATCTTCCCTACGACCAGTTCACCCTTTGGCAGATCGCCGGGGATTTGATCCCGGGCACCACTGCGGAGTCGCGGTTGGCGACGGGATTCCTCCGCAATCACACGATCAATGGGGAGGGCGGGCGAATTCCGGAGGAGAACCGGATCGATTATCTTTTCGACCAAACCGAGACGGTGGCCACGGTCTGGCTCGCGGCGACGTTCAACTGCACCCGCTGCCACGATCACAAGTATGATCCGCACACCCAGCGCGACTATTTTGGACTGATGGCGTATTTCAACCGCACGTCCGTGGATGGGAGCGGGGGAAATCCCCAGACGCCTCCCGTCCTGGAGGTGCCGAGTCCGGCTCAAAGTACACGGCGGGCGGAAGCGGCGGCGGAGTTGGCTGCCGCAGTGGCGATCACGGAGGCCTATGAGGAGATTCGATTTCCACGCGCCTCCGGACTGGTCGCTGCGGAAGCCGCCGCTGCGGCGGGATTGCCGGAGGCCGTTCGGGCATCGCTTCGGCTCCGTCCGGGCGACCGGGATGGAAGCAAACTGGACGCCTTGGCAGGGCAGTATCGGGAGCGGGATCCGGATTACGCGGCGGCGTTGGATCGGCAGCGCAGGGCCCGGGAAGCCCGGGATGCGGTGGTGCGATCCATCCCACGGGTCATGGTCATGGAGGATGTTGAGAAGCCTCGGACCACCTATGTTTTGAACCGGGGCAGTTACCTTCAGCCGGTTTCGGAGGTTTCGGCGGCGCTTCCGCAGGCCCTGGCGCAGGGGTTTCAGATGGGGTCGTCGAATCGGCTGGATCTGGCGCTCTGGCTGGCCTCCCCCGCGAACCCTTTGACGGCGAGGGTGACGGTGAATCGGTTGTGGCAGGCCTTTTTCGGCGTGGGTCTGGTCAAGACCGCTGAGGATTTTGGTGTGCAGGGAGAACGGCCGCTGCATCCCCAGTTGCTCGACTGGCTCGCCGTGGAGTTGGTGGAGTCCGGTTGGGATGTAAAGCACCTCGTGAGGTTAATGGTGACCAGTGCGGCGTACCGGCAGGAGTCCCGAATTCCCCTGGCGCTCGCGGAACGGGATCCAGAGAACCGCCTGCTCGCGCGAGGGCCTCGGTTTCGGATGCCGTCCTGGATGATTCGGGATGCGGCGCTTTCGGCCTCGGGACTCCTGGTCGAGCGTGTGGGCGGGGCACCGGTGAAACCGTATCAGCCATCGGGAATCTGGGAGGAGGCAACCTTCGGCAACAAGCGGTATGAACAGGATCATGGAGAGGCGCTGTATCGCCGGAGCCTGTACGTGTTTTGGCGGCGGATAGTGGGCCCGACGATGTTCTTCGACGTGGCGAGCCGGCAAACCTGCACGGTCCGGACACCCCGGACGAATGTTCCGCTTCATGCGCTCCTGACCTTGAACGATGTCACGTACCTGGAGGCCGCCCGTGCCCTGGTGGTCGAGGTACTTCGCGGTCCCGCGCGATCCGATGACGAACGCGTCCGGGACGCCTTTGAGCGGGTGACGGGGCGCATGCCGGACTCTTCGGAGATTGCAGTTCTACTTCGCGCCATGGCACGACATCGGGCCACCTATCGGGAGGATCCCGCTGCGGCGGACCGGTTGTTGTCCGCCGGGGAGTCCGCGGTGGAGACTTCTTTGGATTCGCAGGAGCAGGCGGCCTGGATGCTGCTGTGCAGTACTCTTCTTAATTTGGATGAAGCCCTGACGCGCGAATGAATGCGATGCCCCAACCCATTGCGGAACGCGCCGTCGCGCTGACCCGGCGTCAGTTTCTCGGGCGGGGTGGGACCGGACTGGGCGTGGCGGCCTTGGCCGGACTCCTGGACCGCGAAGGGTTGCGGGCGGCGAGTTCGGCTCCGGCGTCCGGTTGGTCCGGAATGCCACGTCTGGCGGGTCTGCCGCATCATGCCCCGAAGGCACGGCGGATTATTTATCTTTTCCAGAATGGAGCGCCGACGCATGTGGATCTTTTCGACTACAAGCCGCGCCTTCGGGAGTTGCACGGAAAGCCGGTGCCGGCCGAGTACGTGGCGGGAAAGCGGTTCAGCACCATGACGGGCATGGGTGATGGGAAACTCCTGCTGGCGCCCGTCGAGCCCTTCCATCCGCGGGGCGACAGTGGTGCCTGGGTGAGTGAGTTTTTGCCCTACACGGCGGCGATGGCCGACGAACTGTGCTTCGTCAAAGGAATGCATACCGATGCGGTCAACCATGCCCCTGGTATTTCCCTGATGTTGAGCGGCGCCCAGATTCCCGGACGTCCCACGCTCGGGGCCTGGTTGACCTACGGATTGGGCAGCGATTCGGAAAATCTTCCCGCCTTCGTCGTCATGACTTCGGTGAGCCGCGGGACAAGCTGCGGGCAGATCTTCTACGACTTTTACTGGGGCTCCGGATTTCTCCCGTCCCGGTATCAGGGGGTGAAGTTCCGGGGGAGCGGCGAACCGGTCCTGTACCTGTCGGATCCAGACGGACTGCCGCGGTCAGTGCGCCGCGGGATGCTGGACGACCTGGCGGAACTCAATGCCCGCCGCTTGGCGGAGCAGGGGGATCCCGAAATCGCGACGCGAATCGCGCAGTATGAGATGGCGTTCCGCATGCAGACGAGCGTCCCCGAACTCACCGACCTCTCGCGCGAGCCCAAGTCCGTCCTCGATCTCTACGGTCCTTCGGTCCGAGAGCAGGGCACCTTCGCCTACAATTGCCTCATGGCTCGTCGACTGATTGAGCGGGGAGTTCGATGCGTGCAGGTCATGCATGCCGGATGGGATCAGCACAACAGCCTGACCACGGAATTGTATACCCAGTGCCGCGACACCGACCAACCCTCAGCCGGACTCATTGCCGATCTTCGCCAACGCGGATTGCTGGAGGACACGCTCGTCGTCTGGGGCGGGGAATTCGGGCGCACGCCGTTCATTCAGGGCAACCTGGACGACCGCAAACGCTGGGGCCGCGATCACCATCCGTATGCATTCACCAACTGGGTGGCCGGTGGTGGCGTTCGGGCCGGACTGAGTTATGGCGAGACCGATGATCTCGGGATGAATGTCGTGCGGGAACCGGTTCATGTGCACGACTTCCAGGCAACCCTGCTCCATCTGCTGGGCGTGGATCACGAACGCCTCACGTACCGGTTCCAGGGCCGCGAATTCCGACTGACCGACATCCATGGCCAGGTCGTCCGCGGAATTCTGGCGTGAGGAACGACGGCGTTCCCGCGTCCCATCAAATCAGGGAACCAGGAGGAGATTCGGGGGGCCGAAGCTGGAGTTCTGGAAAGCGCAATTCAGTTGAGCGGGAGTTGTTTGCAGGACACTGCGGTCGGTAAGGACGAGGTTGCCGGCACGTTTGTGGACCTTTCGGTTCCATCCCAGGTTTGACTGTGGATCGATCAAAACCAGCCCTGAGCTGACCGTATTGGCGTCCAGGGTGAGATTGCGATCCCCGGAGAGGACCAACGAGTCGTTCGTCTCACGGGCGCTCAAATTGACAAAATAGCTGAGACCATGGTCGTCGAATTTGGACCACACATCCGAGCGGACTCGGTCGCGATCCTCGGGGCACTTCAGAATCTTGGGAGTGGAGAGCTCATTGGAGAGACAGGCGAATTGCCTCCAGGCTTGGCGTGTGGGGACCCATTCCCGGGAGCCTCCTTCCCGCATGCTGACTTGGAAGGGGTATTTGCCGTCGTTGTCGATGGCAAAGAACTCGAAGCTGAGACTGATAATTTTTAGATTATTGACACAATGGTAATGAGGGCCGTTTCGTCTGAAGACCATTGGGGTGACGACGACGGCGAAGACGACGACCGCCACTGCCGCTGCCATCACCTCAAGGAGGGTCATGGCGCTGCGGTGTTGATTCGCGCTGGGGTACCGACAGTGCACTTCCGGCAGGAAGCGCGCGGTCCTCGTTCATGCAAACTTCGTTCGAAGGAGCCCTTGGACGGGGTTGTGTTCAGTGACCGCTGAAGGTCCACGAGTAGCTCCCCTTGGCGAGGGGTGTTCCGTCCGCGTTGACGAGATTGGTGTTCAACGCTAGGACGCCGAGTTTGTCGTTCCCGAGTTGAACGATTCGGACCGTCCCGAGTTTGGGGACGCCCGGCCCGGAAACCCAGGCGCCGGTAAACCCGGCCAGACGATCATCCCCCTTCAGCTTCCAATAGACGTTGAGCGGATCTACTCCCGAAATGAATGGCTGCGGGCCGCGGGTCCAGCGTCCTCCTGAGGTGTACGCCCCGTTCCCTGAGGATTGGAGGAGTTGGAACGTATCCGCCGTGGGATTGGTCACCGTCCAGGTTCCATTGGCGGCAGTGTTTCCTTCCACCTGATCAATGGTGACCTGTTCTCCTTCGGAAAGCCCATGGTCCGCCGAGGAGATCACAATGGGGGAAGTGTCCGTCGCCGCAGTGATCCCCTTGTAGAAGCTGACGGACTGTGAGGGATCCCAATTTCCCGTCCCGGTCACCGGACCGTAGACCGACTGGATGGTCCATTCATTGGTGTTGGGAAGCCCTCCCGGGCCGCTGACGGTCAACAGGAACTCGGTGGCTTCGCCGGCGCCCACGTCCGCGGTTTCGTCATCGAGGGAGAATCCATAGCCGGAGAAGCCCAGGACGACGTGCACGAACCAGACGAACGGGTCCAGGTTGTAGGCGTTGAATGCGAGTCCGCCACGGGGTTGAGCCGGGTCCGGATACCAGATCCGGTGCCCCTGGGCGTCAAACTCGGGATAAGCCCCGAAGTCCGTCACCCCGCGCAAAATGGATTTGATCATGTCGCGGATTTGGGCCGAGACCGCGAGTCCGTCCGGCGAAAAGCGGCGGGCATCGGTGTCGAAGATGAATCCCATGTTGCCGCCGATCACATTGTTCATCCGCTGCAGCAGGGGCGGGGTCGGGCGTCCCTGCAGGGTGGCAATCTGGGACATGGAGGCCACCACCAGGTAGGCCTTGAGGGCAAATTCATCCGGATTCCGGGATGGCTCCACGGGATCCGAGGTGAAATTGAACGTGTACAGATTGGATGGGGTGTTGGGAAGAATCTGGGGCGGTAGGAAGGTGTACTGGGCCCTTTCGGTCAACGGATGACCGTTTCTCGCGAGCTGGCTCAGCGTGACGGATTGCCGGTCGGGGGCGATGGCCAGGACAATGACGCCGCCCTGGTTCAACGCGGGGTTCGGGGAATCCAGGCCCGGTCCGGTGACCTGCATGCCGGGCACGAGTCCGGTGACTGGGCTTGGGAAGGACAGGGTGGCGCCATCCTTGGCGATTCCCCCGACGATCGTCTGGGAGGGAACCCCGGCGTTCTTGGAGCGGTACAGTTCCACCCAGGTGTACCAGAGCTGAATCAAGGTGGAGGACGCGTAATCGGTGACCGGGCGGAAGAAGTCGAAGTTGCATCCATTCTGGGAGGCCACGAGCGACTGGCTCAGTTGAATCGTACTGGGATCACTCGGACCGGTGCTCACATGCAGGATGGCGGTGACGAATGTTTTCGGGGGAATGGGATTGGGCTGTCCTGCGGGAGCATATCCGATGACGGCGTCGCCGGGTTGGATGGCGAGGACGTTGCTTACAGGTCCAAGGGGGCTGAGGGTGAGCACGGTGCCGCTGGAAGCGTCACCCTGTCCGCCAACGTTCACCCGAATCGGCGCCGTTCCACCGCTGGACAGCATGAAGTGATTGTTCAGGACGTCGTAGCTGGACAGCGCTCCGGCGAGTGGGCTTTGGGCGAAGAGGTTTTGGCCTGCGGGAATCTTGATCTGACCGAGGGGATCCGGGGGCATGTTATAGGAAGGCCAACCGTTGGTGCCGAAGTAGGCGCCGAGCAGCAGGTTCGGCGACGCGATGAAGGAATGGATCTTCGCCTGCAGTTCTCCAGCGCTGTTCGTGGACCCGATCCAGCCGAAGGGCCCCGGATTTTGGGTGAACGGTGCCGGTGGGGCGGGCACGGGAACTTCCAGCGCTTCCATGGCGACCGGGAGGAACATGTTGTCCACGTAGGAAACGTCATAGTTGATGAGGGTCACCTGCTGGGAGGTGGGCATCTGCCCGCCGGTCCGCTGGTTGATCTGGGGGTTGCCCAAGTAGGCTTGGTCGCGAATGGTCCATTCCACCAGTTGGTCCGGGGCGTCCAATGCCGGCGCCAGTAGCGCAGTGCGGTACCACATCACGACCCCATTCATGATTTGGTTGCCGGAGGGTGGAAGAGCGGCGGGACGGGGTTCCGCGGCGACGATGACCCGCTGGGCGTTGGGATCGTAGTGCAGGGGATTCGGTACCCCCGCGGCCGGGGTGAGGTAACGACCGTCCGTGACCAGACCCATGCGGGCCCCGTCCCAGAAGACCAGCGGAATCCGCACGGTGATGGATTGACCGGGGGGAAGACCAAAATTGTACGTGCCATCGGTGTCTTGAAATCCGACGTATCCGCGGTATTCGACATTGATGGGGTCGTAGGGATCGTAAAGACCGACCGGGGGGTTGTTGGTCGTCGCAGAATTGTTTCCATCCCGAAGGAGCGGGTACACGGTCACCGAAGAGTTGTTCTGGATCGTCAGTGTCTTGACCGGGATGGCATTGCCATCCGTGTCGACCGCGTACATCAGCAACTTCTGGATGAGGGACTGCTGGGGATTCGTGGGGTTTGGATCGAAGGGGGTCCCCGGGGGCATGGGGTAGGTTAACTCCGGGGCCGCGGACAGGTTCTTCGAAAAGGGATCCGTGCCGGCGCGAACCTCTTCCAAGGTTGACCTGAAATCTCCATCGGGATCCCAGGAGGCGTCGGCGCGAGCCAAAGGGTTCAGCAAAGGGCGGTGTTCCAATTCATAGAGGTCATTCAGCCCATCGCCATCCACATCCCCGGGTTCGGCGACCGGTAACTGTCGGACCTGGTAGAAGCGAGGGCCGGCGGGGAGGGGCCATTCAAAATCGGTTAACTCGGTGATTCCCACCTCGGCGGAGTTGCCGATCGCCGCGGGGACGGAAATGGAATCCAACGTCGTGCCACGAAACAGGACGGAATAGTACCCCGGGGACGCCGAGACGGTTGCCTGGATACGGCCTGCGGGATCCAGATGAATTCCCCCGAGGTTGGGGGATTCCTGGGCATTGACGAAGGCACCCAAGCAGCCCGAGGCGAGCAGGAGGCAACGGAGTATTGAGTTGAACCCGTTTCGGCGCATGGGATGGACGGAGCCGAAGATTCTGATGATTGCAGGCGAAGGATTGGTAGAATGAGGTCCCGAATGGCAATCTCGCGGTTCCGAGTCCGTAGGCATGGCCTTGGTACCTAGGGAATTTGAATCTTTCCGGCAACTACGAACCCGGTGTCTGGTGTGACCCACCTTCGAATCGTCCTGGGGCGCGAGGATTTTCTCGGCATTGGGGGAGGGGATCCGTTCGCACACCGGGCCTTGGGATGAAAGGGAATTCCCCCTGGCAACGTTGTTTCAGGATCGAAAACGACGGGGACCCTTCCGCCCAGTGGAAAAGATTCTTAACGGACCCAGAGGATTTCCCTCGATGAACGAATGGGACATTGGAATACTCCCATTGTTTACCGGTGCAGTTCGTGTTTTTGGAAACCTTCCGATGCATGACATCCTGCGGTATCTGAGTGTCGGCGGGCGCATTGTCGGTGTGTTCCTGGCAATACTGGTTGGCGTCCGCGCAGCGGCCCAGGGTGTGCTCAACACTTCACCGGGAGTCCCGCTGGTGGGTGCGGAACGTTCCGTGGTTTTTGACGGAGGGGTGCCCGGGCCGCTGCTAAAGCTCAGTTTTGGGTTTTCAACGGACGAGATTCCCCGTCCCGGCGTGATTCCGGATTCATTCACGATCACGCTTCAAGACACGGTGGCAAATCAGTTCCTGGTTCTGGTGAACATGGATGCTGCCGGTACCGTTTGGGCGCCGGTCACCCCTGGAACCGTCCTGTTGCCCCCGGAAAGCATCGATCATGCACCCATTCCCTATTCAAGCCTGACCCCGCTGCTGGCCAATCGCGCCGCGTATGAAATTGAGATGACCCTTCCCTCAAAATTTCAGGGGCGTCCGCTGACGATTTTCTACGACTTGTACAGTAACGACAACGGCGAGGCGTCCCAGGCGTGGTTTTCGGATGCTGTGATCGTTCCTGAACCCGGGATGGGGGCGTTGCTCGTGTTGGCCGGACTTGGCCTTTGGTGGTCCACGGGGTGGACCGGCCTCACTCGTCTGCGGAGAATCGCGTTTTCCCTGGCGCTGATTGCGTGCTTGGGGGTGAGCCCGGGGACTCGCGCCCAGGCGGCGGAGAAGGCCTTCCGAATCAACGATACCGATCTGGTCCTCGCGGAGGTGACATCCGATGCCGATGTCTATTTCCGTTCGATGCGTCTGAATCGGGCCTTGAATGTTTGGAACGTGGAGATGGTGGTCAGCAACAAGTCCACGCGGGTGTTGTCCGGTCCGATCATTTTGCTGGTGGATTCCGTTCAAGGGACTTCAGGCCTGGTTGGGCCCGACGGAGTCGATGACAGTCAGCCGGCAAAGGCTTTCCTCGATTTGAGTGGCTTGGTCGGAAATGGCTCGTTGTCGCCAGGGGAAGTCACCACTGCCCGGACGTTGACCCTCGGGCGGACTACCGCGGGATCGCCGACGCTGGTGACCCGGCTGTTTGCCGCGCGTCCTCCCACCGTGGCAACCTTGGCGGTGACCCGATCCCTGGATGACGCGGGGCGACCACTTCCCGATGTTTCTTTGACTGGATCCGGACCCAGCGGGGCTTTGGATCAGCGCAGCGATTCACCCTCCGGTGTGGCGTCGTTTGGACGGGGTGCTGGCGAACACCAGATCCGATTCAGCCGGGAGGGCTATCTGCCGGTGTGGCGGCGCGGAACCTTGTTGGCCGACCAGACCACGGTCGTTCCCAATCCTCGCCTGACGCCGCGGTCCCCGGCGACGGTTTCCCTAACCCCCCTGGGTGGCACCGTGATCAGCAACGCCGGAGGAGGGATTCTCCTTCAGGTTCCGCCGGGGGCAGTCGTGGAACCGGTGAGTGCGACGCTCACGCCACTTTCTGGACAGAACCTTCCATTCTTCCTTCCCAAAGGATGGAGCCCGTTAAGCGCGTTTTGGCTGGAGACTTCGGGTCCGTTGCAGAAGCCATTGCCCGGGAATTTCAAACCTTCGGGCCCGATCAGTCCTGGAGAAACGGCCGCTCTGGTGCGGTGGGATGAAGGAACGCTGGATTGGAGGGTGGTTGCCACACTGAATGGACGGGGGAGCAATTTTGTGTCGGCGGAGATTGGCGCCGCTGGTGCCTACGCCCTGGTGGCAGGGGACCCAGGAGCCC
This sequence comes from Verrucomicrobiota bacterium, assembly GCA_046346705.1. GTDB lineage: Bacteria > Verrucomicrobiota > Verrucomicrobiia > Limisphaerales > UBA9464 > UBA9464. Next base: position 101,207 of record JAXMHR010000012.1, read on the forward strand.
TGGCACCGCCCGCGCCCATAGTTGGGCAGCCCTTGGGCGGCAGCGCGTCCCCGTCGCCGGACATCGGCGGACTTTCCGCCACGGGAACCGTCACGCCGTCCATCAGCCCCGCGAGTGTGATTCCCGAACAGGTCACGGGAATCGCTCATGTCCTCCTGCGGCATTCGACGTCTCCACTGCCGAGCGGAACGCTGCTCCGGGGAGAAGTGACGGAAACCTATCATCTCCGGGATGGCGGTCTCCGCCTTTCTCCGCAGTATGAGGAATTCATCGTAGGATATCAGCGCCCTGGAGATGCCGACCCGTTGACGGTGGATGCGGAGTTTCCAATGCGACCGTTGTTGCTGTTCGGACCGGACCAACTGGCAGAAGCCACTGTTCGGATGGATGTCCTGCCGGAGCAACCATTCGACGGACAGGTTCTGGACCCGACCGGGGGGCAAATTTCGGTGGGGAATGTTCGATTGATCGCTGGACGGGGCCGCATGACCGCGCCCAGTGCCCTGAGGCTTCGCCGCCTGGATCCGACGGCATTTACCAATTTGATATCCAGTCCGGATTCCGTGGTGGCGGCCTTCGATTTGACCGTGGACTCCTCCACCCTGGGGGGCAGTTTGGTGGCCCAATTGGGTGGATTGCCTCCGGGAGGACGTTTTGTCTTGGCGCGGATCCTTAGTGAAACGGGGTATTACGGTCTTCAGCCCGTGGAGCGTCTCCAGAGCGACACGTCGGGGGGGCTGAAGAGCTTGGAGCCAACGTCCGGGGAGCGGTTGCCTGGATTGAGAGGTTCAGGACAGTACGTTCTGATCTCCGTGGATCGGCCTCAAGGATTGGTGAGTGGCGTCGCCCGCAATGGCGCGGGGGTGGCGAAAGCCGGAATGCCCGTGTCCCTGTCCGGACTTCCCTGGCTGGCATTAACCGATGGCGAAGGGCGTTACCAGTTGGTGGCTCCGGCGGGTACCCGGGATTTGACCGTGCGCGACCCGGCGACCGGCGACGCTGGAATCGCCACCATCGCGGTGGCCGACCCGGGAATCGGAACTACGCAAGATGTCGGCACTGCTCCCCATGGACCGCGCGTGGCGCGAATCACTCCGGCCGCGGGCGCGGTGCGGGTTCCGCGGGTCGGTAGTGTTGTGGTGGAATTTGACGAAGCGGTGAATCCGGGAACGGTGGTGAACGGCATTCAATTGCTCAAACCGGACAACTCCTCGGTCCCGGCCTCGCTCACGCTCAATCTGGCGAACCGGGTGGCGACGTTGAGCCCGGCCAATGAACTCGATCCCAGTACGACGTACCAGGTGCACTTGGCGCCGACCATCCGTGACCCGGGCGGGTTGCCCCTGGAGGGGACCAATGAGTTCAGCTTCACCACGGTGCCCCTCAGCACGCGCGATCCAGCGGCACAACTGATCATTTACCAACCCGGGGCCACCAATGTCCCCGCGTCGGTGCTGGCGGGGATTCCGGCGTACACCCCGGGATCCGATCCGTCGGCCATCGTTGTGCATGGGACGCCGGGAACCGCGGACCCGGAGGTGCCGGTCATCCTGGTGAATGAAAGCACGGGTGAAACGGCCACGGTTCTCAGCAAGGCGGACGGGAGCTTCAACAGTATCATTCCGGGCAGCGAGCAAGACTTCGTCAGCGCCACCTTCGTGAATCTGAATGGCACCCGGGTGTATGTCCCGGTCAGCAGGCAGCTGTTCGACAACGGATTTGTCGGTCTATATCCACAGGGGGGAATTCTGGAGGCGCAGTCGGACGGCGGACCGGTCCAGATCCTGATAGAGCCGAAGGCCATTGAACAAAAGGCAAAGCTTCGGGTACGGAGTCTAACGGCAGCGCAATTTGAGGGCGTTTTGGGTGGGGTAAAACCGTCGGCGGGAACGCTGGCTGCGGCTGGTCTTCGCGTGGAAGTGGATGGGAGCCCATTGAGCGGCCCCATGAAGGTCCGGTTTCCGGTAAACCTGCGTGACCTCGGATATGCGACCAATGCACCGTTTGAACCGCCGGCAGTTGCTCTTGCCATGGTTCGGGACACCCAGGATGAAACCAGTTTCGAAATCCTGGATCAGATGTTGTTTACCTCCAATGCCGAGATTCAGGCCGGTCGGCGAGCGTCTCAGCCGGCTCTCGTCCGGACGGATGATTCCACGGACCAATTGTTCGCCGGCGTGCTGGATACTGCGGTGGGATTCATTCCGGTGGTGGGCGGGCCGGCCCAGCTCGCATTTAATTTTGTGGTCGCCCCGCTCTTGATCGGACCACGGCCAGTCGTCGTCAAGGGCAAGACCATGGGGCTTCCAGCGGATTTAGGGGAGGCCTTTGCGGGTGCGGATCTCGTCGGAACCGGAGTGGACGTCGCCACCGGCGGCCAGGGGGTCAGTGCTCTTTCCGAGTATCTTAAACAAAAGCTTTCAAAACCCATCAGTGGGGCATTTGTGGCGCTGGAGACCGTCGCAGAGCGGGATATTGGTAGGCCGGGCAGGATCAAGCGGGGAATGGTCTATTCGACAAGTGGGCGGGATGGATCCTACCTGATGATCGCGCCGTCCCTCACCAACGTGTACCTCATAACGGCGACGGCCGCGAACTACCAGGATCGTCAGACCGTTCCCATCCTAACCTTGTTTGAACTCGGCCTCGCCGGTGCCGTTTACAAGAACTTCTTTTTTGAGGTGCCTGCGCTGACCCATGCGCCCCCGTCGACACATGTGGCACATACTCCCCTCGAACCCGCCCCGGGGACGCAGTGTGAAGTGGAGGTAAACTCTTCCTCCGGTGGAGGTGGTTCTCCACCCAAAATCCGGGTCGATGTTAAATCGGTGACATCGCAGATCCCTGGCGTCGTTGCAAGCCTGGGGGATGCTCACCTGACAGTCGTCGGAGAGGAGATTGTTGGATCCAACCGGAAACGGTGGCGAGGTCTCCTTCGTGTGGATAAGGCGGCTATCGTCCGACTGCGGGTCAATGTTTTGGGTTCCAATGATCAAAGTGAGAGTTTGGATTATCCCATCAGTTTCGGTGGGCGGCCGGACATCGTCCAAACCAATGCGATTCCATCCTCCGATCCGGAAGATCCTCATGGCCCGGTCATTGTTGCGACGATTCCTCCGGACGGAGGCGTGCTTGGGGAGTCCGGGAGCCTTCTGTTGCGCTTTGACAAGGCCATCAGTCGCGAAGTGGAGGAGAACCTTTCGGGAATTACGCTCAACAGTTCCGGCGCTCCTCCTCCCGTGGTCCGCCTGAGCCAGGACCAGAAGGACCTCACCCTGCAATTTAGCGGACTGAATCCGGGGCAAAACTATAACGTAACAGTGTCAGGACTTTCGGTTCGCGACCTAAACGGCCGGCCCCTGGATCAACGTCCGAGTACGCCCGGCGCGGACAATTTTACCATGCGATTCACGGCCCAAACCGTGTTGACCACGACGTTGCCGGGGATTCAGAACGGGCGAGGCGCAGCGATTTCCGGAAACAGACTTTATGCCCTCGAGATGACCTCGGCCGTGAGTTATTTGGTGGTGTACGACATCACCAACCCGGCATTACCGACCGAATTGGGCCGCACAAGCCTCTTCGGACAGCCACGCGATCTGTTAGTCATTCCGGACTATTCCTTCAAGCTCCGCCCGGGCGGAACCTCGCTCAGTCATGAACTGGTTGCGGTCGTCGGGGGTGACCTCCAGGCCCGGATTGGCGGCGACGCTTCTGTGGACATTAAGGGACAGTACCTCTGGATTTTTGATATGGAGGATCCGCGGAATCCCACTCTCCTTGCGAGTCCGGTCGTGAGCTATCGGGTCGGTTCAGCGGTGGTGAAAGTCCGGTGGGAAGTCCCGAACCTTACCTATCAGGAGTTTAATCCCGAATATCAGCATCTCGGCGTGGTGAATCTGCAGGAGCTGATTCGCGGATATGCGGCGACGCCTCAGGAGGCTGCGGCGTTTGAACGGGATGCGAAGCCGGGTAAGGATCTCAACAATGATGGGGACTATGTGGACGAGGGCGAGGAATTGCCGACTCCGGCGCTGAAACCGATCGAATTCTATGGCAAACAATATGGATTCCTGATCAATCAGACCAGCCAGCGGGTGAATGATTTTGACACCTTTCAGGGATTCATTGGCGTTGCCCTTGGGCCCGGCTATGAATTCGATCCAAACGGGGCTTTGACGAAGGTGGCGGTTCCTCCCTCTTATCGTACCGTGTCATCCAGTCAGCAGGAAGTGGATTGGCGGCGGGGAAGCGTCCGATTCGAGGCGGGAGCGAATCCGAAGCGTGTCAGCATCCACTACGTACCAATCCAGTCGGGCGATACGATTCGGCAGACGTTGGTGGCGTTGGTTTCGCTGGCTCCGGACTCCGATGGTCAGACGAAGCTCTCGGTGATCGACATTTCCCTTCCCGAAAGCCCTAAGGAGCTGAACCGCATCATCATCCCGAACGAACTGAGCGGGGGGCAGCTCCAATCGGTTGTTCGGCGTCGCGATGGGGTGCTTGAACTTGCGACCGCGCAGCACGTCTTGGAGTTGAACCCGGTGCTGCTCGGGCGGACGAACCTCGCCGGAACGCATCCCTCCATTGTCGGCTTTACCCCGGGTGCGGGCGGGGGACAGAGGAGTCTGGGTTCTGGCGTGAGTGGTGTTCACGCAGTGCTGGATGGCGGAAAGAACCAACTCGTACAGACGGCTCCCACCCTCAGCTTCGTACGATTCCCCGAAAGACAGACGGTGGTGAATCCCACCCAGATGCCGCAGGGGGATCCCTTGCTCCAGGAACTGTTCTCCAAGATGCAGGAAGTCGGAGGTTTGGTGCCGGCCCGGTTTCGAACGGAGCCCGAGTTGAGCAAGTCTAACGTTGTATCGCACCTTTCTCCACCCCTTCCCGCCGTGCACTACCATATCTTAGTCCATGCTCCGGGATTTCGTGACCAGATTGAGCTTGGATTGGAGGCGCTAAACGCTGCTGGCCGGCCCGTGGCGAACAAGGGATTCCGATTCCCACCCGTTCGCGCGGTCAGTGAACTGACCCTTGGGCAGCTCGATCAGAAACTTCGCCCCACCTGCGATGCTCCCATACGTTCCTTGCCGGCATACCGGGTGAGCAATGATCCCGGTAGTCCGTTTTATAACTACTATTTGTCGCGACCTTTTGCATTAATTTACGAGGACATTTCCTTGGAGGATCTAAAAAGGCTGCAGGGGGAACTGGATCGCGAAATCCTGTGGTCGTCCGATTACTGGCGCGCGTTTATTGACCCGGTTGAGGCGGGTCGTCCGGTGGTAGGTCCTTTTGCTGCGGCTGTGGATCGCGACCGGAAGGTGGTGGTGCCGATTGCGTCGCAGACGGTTCGGTCCTTCCCGGCGTCCTATGTCGCAGGGAGAAATCCTCCCCCGGCAGGTGGGCACTCCACCCTGTCTGGAACCTATGGAACCGTGAGCGCCCACAATGGGGAGGTCCGAATGACCACCACGGATTTTGCCCTTCCCAGCCGACGGATGGGAATCCGGATCGACCGGAGCATCGGCGGGCAGGACAACTATGACGGTCCGTTCGGACTGGGCTGGGATTTCAACTACAACCAGCGTCTGACGGAGCTGGACCCGAATGTCTTTCCGATCGGGTTGGCAATGCCGTTGATCAACCGCGGTAGTGAATCCACCAGCGTCATTGCCAGCGGACGTGATCTTATCTTTCACACCGGCGGAGGGCGGATGATCCATTTCCGTTGGGTGAACGACACTCTTCCCTCGGAATATGCCACGGACCCGCTGGTCCGGGAGTTCAAGTATGGCGAACTGGCCTCGGACTACTATCTCGGCGAGAACGGTGTGTTCGACTTGCTGGTCCGCTTCAAGGACGGAAAGTACGAACGGCTGACGCCGGATGGCATCCGGTACCGGTATAATACAACCGGACGGTTGGAGTCGATGATGGATCGGTTTCCGAAGAACCGCCACGATTTGGAGTACGATAGTTCCGGTCTGCTCGTGCGGATTGATGACCGGTCGGTTTCGACGGAGCGGTTTCTGGAATTTGGGTATTACCGGCGAGAGGGTGACCCGGATTTTAACACAGGATTAGATGAGATCGCCCCAAATTCGTTTGTCACCGGAAAGATCTGCCGTCTTCGCGATTTCACGGGGGTCGAGGACTTGGGGCGTCACGTCCTGTTCTTTTATAGTGATGAAGGGCTTCTTATACGGCGGGAGAGCTTTGAGGTCTCCGGGGAAAATGGCGGCTACTCGGGGCGTTCCCAAACCCATTACTTCTATGACGGATGCAAAATTAAGGGGATCGGGGTCGGGAAGGATGGAACGCCCCTCTTTACGGTGGACACGAGTGCAAACTCTAGGGGTACGGGTGTCGCCCGCGGGGGTAATGGTGTCGTAGGAGCCGTCGGAATCAAAGTTCCTGCCGAGAACACCGCGGCGAACGTCCTGAATCAAACGAGCGTTACCATTGAGGCCGACGGGCGGATCACGGAGACTCAATTTGATCGCTTTGGGTATCCCACTTGTTCCAAGACCTCCGGAGGAAAGGGCGGCGATTCGGAGATTTGCCAGACGCAGAATCAACATGGTCTCGTGACGTTCTTTCGGACTCCGGAGGGAAGAACTGAGGAATGCGTCTACGACGAGAACAATCCCATGATGCGCGCTCGGGCAAATCTCCTCCGACGCTCCGTGGATCCAGGACCTCGCGGCGGAGATTCGTATACGGAGCAATACAGCTACGATCCTCGATATAATCAGTCATCTGGTGTTCAAAAGGACGCCAACGGTTTCACTCTGACATATACGATTTCACCGGACGGCAGGAGCATCCGGTCCATTCGCCACGGTGATACTCTTGAGGAGGTGTTTGAACACAACGAATTCGGGCAATTGTTGAGCCACGTGGATTGCGAAGGGGTGGAAACTGCCGCTGTGTATGATTCCGCGACGGGATTCCTCGCGGTTTCCAGGCAGGGTGAAAATGCGACCCAATACGAGTATGGAGGGGACGTCGGCTCACGGATGGGGAAGCCGCCGGTAATCCGTCCACCCCGGGGTTCGCCGTTCCAATTGAAGTATAACCGGGCGTTTCAGGAGGTGGAGATCGTCCGGGGCTCCTCCGTGAAGCAATACGCTTATGACGAACAGGGGCGCCTGACGCGCGAACTCGTCCAACTTGGGGATGGCCGGAAACGGGATACGCGGCTTACGATTGATCCCCAAGGCTTTGTCAGGGCAAAGAAGATTGATGGGGTGGAAGTGGATGGAAAAGAGACCGCAGTGGAATACCTGTACACGCCGGATCCGCTTTTTCGTGTTGCCTCGATCGAGCACCCGGGCGGTGCTTTGGAGACCATTGAATATGATAATCGGGGTGACGTCGCGACGATCACGCTTGGAGACTACGTGGAGGAGTATGTTCAGGACCGTAACGGCAACACCGTCGAAGTTCGACGCGGGGGCGTGGTGGTGGCCGCCACGGAATACGACGGCTTCGACCGCCCGAAAACCATCACCCGCAAAATAGGTGACCGGGACTATGTGACGAGGCGCACCTATTATCCCGCAGGACAGCTTCGAAGCGAAGTCGTGACAGATCCGGACTACGGAGTGGTCAGTGATTTTTCCTTCCCATCGCTGGATGCCTTGGGCCGGCCCAAGGAGCAGATCGTGAATGGGGCGACGATTCAACCCAAGTATCAGTATGAGTATGGGAAGAACTTCTCGGTGACAACGGGGCCGAAGTTCAGCGCCCGGCAGGAATGGAATTCCGCCGGATATCGGACATCATATTCAGACCCGATCCTGTCCACGACGATCACCCCGGATGCCAATGGCAATGTAGAAACGGTGGTCCGGGCGGAGGACGATGGAGCCTCTTATGTGGATCGGATGGAGTATGATGACCTTGACCATCAGACACTGCTTGCGGATCGGCTGGGCGACCTTCTTGTGACGGTTCCGCGGACGGACGGAATGCCGTTGAAGGTGACCAATGCGCGTGGCAATGCGACGGAGACCCAACATACGGCACTCGGGGAGCTTCAACGAAGGAGGCGGGCGGACGGAATGGAGTTTCGATTTGAGCATGACCCCCGTCGGCAGATTCGCCGGGAAGGAGACCCGGAAGGCGGTTTCGGCTTTGAATACGACGAGCAATTCCGTATGACGAAACGTACGCTTCGAAATGGAGCGGCAATCGTCTATGGCCAGTTTGACGCCAGAAATCAGCCGAAATCTGTGACGATCCCCGGGGGTAAGCAGGAATACGTTTACGACCTGCAGACGCGTCCGACCTCCATCCGGACCACCTACGAAGGAACCTCCTATGTCTCCACCTCGGAGTATGACGCGTTGAGCCGAATCCGGCGCCGGACTTACGTCCAGGACGGTGGACCGGAGAATGTCGCCACCGCGAAGTACGACACGGCAGGGCCGGTTTTGGAGACCCGGTTCGAGGAGGACGGCATGGATTTCAAGGTTCGCTACACCTATGAATCCGACGCGAGACGCCGCACGGTGGAATACCCGTCCGGAGTTGTAGTGACCGAGGATCGGGACGCCACGGGTCGTTTGACCGGGATTTCGGATGCCCGCGGACCGGTCTACCAAGTCTCCAAATGGAATGGCAGCCGTCAACCGGGTGTCATCCGGATCGGGGGCGTGATGCAGCAGGTACGAACGTACGACAACCGAGGCCGGGCAATTGGTAGTCGCACGATTCGGTTGTCCGATGGCGTCGTTTTGACCCATCTGCGGTATAAATATGATTCCGCCAATAATATTGAGATTGCCCAGTCCCTCCATCGACTGGGGAAGGCGGAGAATTTCTCCTATGATGCAGGCGAGCGTGTCAGTAGAGCCTCCTTTGGTGTGATCCCGCTCGTTGGGGGCGGCTTCAGCGCGGCGGAATATGCCCGTACCTACGGGTATGACGCGATCGGAAGGGATTTCCTGGTGGTCTCCGGGGCCACCGGTCCGGTGGGTGGGAGGGCGCCGCCGTTTTCAAGATCCTGGTCGGCTCAGGATGCCTTCCTGCAGCCGGGACTTGTGGACGGTTTTGCGCGTGGAGATGCGGATCCCCTGGGGAATGTTCGAAAAGCCCTGTTGTATACCCGGGGCATCAGTAGTGGGGACCTCGTTCCGGTGGCTGCGGATTTGACCCATAATGGGCTTGGGAACCTGGTGCGGATCAGCCGTGCGGATGGCATCACAGTGGAGAACCGGTACCAGCCGGGGCTTCTCCGCCACGGGCGCACTGTGCGTCAGGGAGGGACGGTTCTCGACCAGAGATCTTTTGTCTATGACGTGGAGGATCGACTCCTGGAGGAATACGACGTTTCCAGTGGCACTGCCGCACTCCTCGCCCGGTATTACTATTTTTCGAGCGATATTCCGGTTGCGGCGGATCTGCGGGACGCCGATGGCGCTACATTTAATCGCTATTATTACCTCCAGGATCTTGTTGGTTCCGTCATCGCGGTGGCGGACGCTTCCGGACAGGTCATTGAACGGGTTCGTTACGAGACCTTCGGGCAGCCGCAAATTGAAACGGCGGATTCCCTACCGCCCACAATTCGTTCGATCGTCGCAGGACCGCAGGGGGCATTGATCGTGCAATTCTCTGAGGCGGTGGCAGTGCCTCTGGTCGATCCGGGTCCGGGCGGCGGGATTGTTCGGCTGAGTCCCCAGTCTGAAGGACTCGGCCTTGCCCTGACAATCACTGCGGGGAGTCCGCCGACCAACTTGGTTGGATCGTTCGAACTTCTTTCCGCGGATTCTAATGCGGGGTTCGACACCCGCCTTCAATTTACCCCGGAGCAAAATGTTGGGGGAAGGTTTCACCTGTCCGTGGCGAAGGGCGTCCTGGTGGACGAATGGGGCAACAGCAATGCGGCCATTGATCTGATATTTACCAACGTTGCCTCAGTCGAGGGGACCGTTCTCTTTGCCGGGGGGGCGGCGACGTCAGCAAGGCAGGTGGCTCGCAGCACAGTGGGATCTCCCTTCCTCTTTCAGGGGCAATACTTCGACTATGAAACGGGCCTGATTTATCTCCGGGCCCGGTACTATGACCCGTTCTCAGGGATGTTTTTGGAGCCGGATCCCAGTGGCTACGAGGACAGCGTCAATCCCTACGCGGGATTCGGCAACAATCCGGTCACTCTGCGCGATCCGTCAGGAACGTCGTATTTCTGGGAGGACTTCGTCGCGGAGTCCGCGGGGCCTCCGCTCGCGTTCAAAGCGAACTGGTCCGAGGCGGGGCTCAGACGGCAGAGCAGCACCCAATGGTATCTGGCGCGGCATGTCGCCGCCCGCGCGCAACCGGTTATCCGGGGTGAAGATCGGGGCCCGGGATTTGCGTCGGTGGTTGACCCGGATCCCGCACCTGTATTCAAACAGACCCGCGAGGAGCGGCTTGCGAAGTTTGAGCGCGGGACTCACGAGGGCTGGTTGGGGGATTTTGATACCTACGTGGGCGGCAGGTTGGTTCCGGGTGGATACAATGCCGAAGCAAACCGGATCTACCGAGGCTCGAGAACCATCAACCTGGGGTTGTATGATAAAGTCACCGAGACGACCGCGAAGAGGGGCGGGATGAACTTCCTTTCCCATTATAGTACGGATGCCGACGCGCGCGTGGACCGTGCAATTGAAATCGCGGCGGGGAGCGAACCAGAGCGTCTCAAACCGAAGTTTGTCGTCAATGTTCAGGGTTGGAAGGGGGACACCTTGGAGGAGAAGGTCAATTTTGCGATCTTGCGCGGGGCGCGGGGTATTGATGATGGCCAAGGATTGAAGCTTGCCCCGTTGGAGCTTCAGCATGCTCCAAACTTTGAGTTTCATGCGGGGCGGGAAGGATGGATCCGCCCTGGCTTGGCCCCCGGTGATCTGACTCCGGGTGTCACGGATCGCGAGATGTTCCGGATGTACAAGTCTGGCGTCCTTCACCGCGCCGTATTTGTGGAAGGCGAGGATGGACTGAAAGCGGTTAAGGGACAACGGCAGTTCCGGATGAAGCTTCAAAAGGTGAAGCCGTTCACTTGGTAGGAGATCGCGAATGAGTACTCTGATTTCTATCCTACCGGGTCGGACGGTCTGCCGGAGCGGACTTTGGTTCCGGGTGTTCAGGCTGCTCCGCTGGGTCTTGTTGGCCTTTATTGCCGGAGTGAAAATTTCGATTCCGATGCACGGCTCGGACGTGTTGACGACTCTCGAATATCGCATCGCTGGCACTGGGCTCCAGGTGTCGCCGCCCGCAGTGTCGGTACCCAAGGGGATTGCGGGCTCGGTATTGGTGACCCTGGTCGGCGGAGAGGCGGCAGGTGGGCAGACCAATGGAACCTATGTGGAGGCTTTTTTGCGCGGCCCGGGCATTCCTGAACCGCGGCGGATTGTCAGTCCGGTAAATCAGCCTCTTTTGTTTCCTCCGCTTAATCTGGTCGGGGATTATCAGTTGGATTCCATTCGCCTGGTGGACGGCACGACTGGGGACACGCTGATGGAAGGTTCGCCGTCCATTGTGCCCGTTCGGGTATTTGATGATATCCTGGTGTCGCGGGTCACTTCGCGTCCGCTGACCTACGAGGAGATCCAGGAGAAGGGTATCTTCATTGATGAATCGAACTTCCGAGTCGTTGAGTTTGAGGCGGCCTTTGTCCTCGATGGGAAGACCATTCCGGTGACGTTCCCCGTGGTCTCCCCGAAATTCACCGACTCCGTCGAACTCATACCCGCAGCGGAACTGGAGGAGAAGCTTGCCCGCGCCGCGGCTCTGAATCAGCAGATCGCGTCCACCACGGCCCTACCGCCGGAATTTGAAGTCAGTCAGCTCAACATTCAGGTTCAGGGGATCAATTTCCAGGTGGTGGACCCCGGTGAGGACGAGCCACTCGGACTACGCGTGCCTCCGATTCCGGCGTTGATGGTGATTCCCGGAAACATCGGTTACCTCAACCAGTTCTTCAGCGTTCAAATCTTTACGGAGAATGGGGCTCCGCGGGGATCCGGGCTCTCGGTGTATAACATCCAGGCCACCCTGAAACTTCCTCCGGGTCCTGACCAGATTCCCGCGGCTGACTACACGCACCCGGGTGATGATCCGCTTCGCTTCGCCCGGGTGGGACCGGACAAGCTCATCCAGCCTGTCCAGCAGATCGTGCAGCCGGGATCGGATGGAAAGACGGGAACGCCGGACGATTCGCCACGGCTTCAACCGGGGGAGTCTGGGCAGGCGGAGTTTCTCGTGGAGGGGCTGCAGGAAGGTCTGCATGTCATGGACCTCGATTTGGTTGCGGATATGGACGGGCTCGCTGCGGGCCCGGTTCAGGTTAGGGGTAAGGCGGCCGGTTCGGTGCTGGTTCGCAATCCCCGATTCTCGATGGCGTTCAGCCATCCGCGCACGGTCCGCGTTGGGGAACCGTACGAAGCCAGCGTCACCTTGTTGAACACGGGCATCACGCCGGCGAACCTGGTCCAGATTACGCTTAACAAGAATTCCATCAGCGGGGCTCGGCTGGAGGATGAAACTCGGCAGACCGTGGAACTGGGGACCCTGCTGCCGGGGGAATCGAAGACGGCAACGTTCCGGATGCGGTCGCTGCGCACGGGAGCCGTCAGTTTCTCGAATCTCACGACCAGCGACGACAGCGTCGTCGGACGTTTTCGGCTGAGCATGGGGGTCGATGAGCGGGGCGTGGCACTGTCGCCGGATTCCCTGGCGATGCCGGATCAGGTGAATTCGCTCCCTGAGGGTTTGCTGTTTGCCGCCAATCGGGTGCTCGGACAGGCGTTGAGCGTCGCCACGGCGGGTCAATTACCGCCAGGAATTCTGCGGGTTGGACGATCGATCATCACGCGCCGGGTTCTCGACCTGGCGGAAGCCGGTCAGCGGCTCAGCTATGGGGATCCTCCGAAGCGGGTCTTCACCGATTTGTTGCGGGACTGGCAGGGGGGGCGGGAGGCCAGCGCGGGATTCGACCAGATCCTAAGGGAAACGGACGCTGGTCGCGAATGGCGGGATGCCCTGTTCGCCGTCATTGAGTCTTCCGACGGTTTTACGGCTTCCGCGCGCCTGGCGGACCGGGCGGCCGATCTGGCTGGTTTGGGTCAGGAGTTTGCGCTGGCCAGTGCCGACAGCGGTCAATTGCGACTTCAGTTTGGCGAGGATTTGGCCTCGGTGGAACGCAGCACCCGGCCGTTTGCATTGGTGTACTCCGGCACAAACGGCAGTTGGGCGAACGGGTTGTTGGAGACCAATGGCGTCGTGATTTGGACCTTCACGAATGCGCCTGCATCCGCCGAGATCGGAGTTCTTCTGGTGGGAACCAACGGCATTGCCCGTCAGTTCCGGTGGAATCTCAGCCACCCCCCGGGGGATGCGACGTATCGGTTTGCATTCGGGGATCCCGCCAGCGGCTTGAAGGTGGATCTTGGGTCTGACGGAACCCAGGATTCGTCAATCGCGGCAACAGTATTGGAAGTCCGGGAGCTCCTTCCTTCCGTCCTGGCTGTTGAGCAGGATCTCTATGTTCTTGCCGGTCGTCCGGGCTCCCCATGCATCGGACCGGAGTATCGCAACTACGGAACCGTGGTCGCGGTGGTATTCAGCAAGCCAATGACCCAGCAGATGGCTGGCGATCCCGTTTCCTATTCTGTGGATGGGGACAATGGGGCGAATTCAGTGCAGGTCCAGCCAGGGGGCCGTGTGGCGTACCTGAACCTGCGGAAGGGCATCAGCGGGATTCGGCCACGAACCCTGACGCTGTCGGGTGTGGCAGATGTTCGGGGGAACGCACTCCCAACGGCAATCTTGCCCATCCGATCGGTGGAACGGGGTACTTCGGTTCCCTTTACCGGTGGAGTTGCAATTCGGGGACGTGCACTCAAAGGGGATGGAACACCGGCGGTCGGGATTCCCGTCACGCTGACCATGTATGACCAAGCCTTTGGTCCGAATTCCTGTGAACCCTGGACGCGAAGAGTCAGCCAGGTCCTCACCGACTCCGGAGGGAATTTCGATTTCGACTTTGTGATGTCCGGGATTCCGTACTCGATCTCCGCCACCGACACGAGCGGGCTCTCCCAGGAGGCGCTGACGCTGATCGCAGGCAACACCGCGGAGGGACAGGTGGAACGCGAACGCATTCTTCAGCTGGCGACATCAGCCGCGACCCGGGACACGTTGCTGGGTCTGTTTGCATCCGGATCCATTCCGGAGGCGATCGCCAAGGTGGAGGGATTGGACCGGGCCTTGGTTCGCGACTTCGTTGCGGAGAATTCTCCCCGAGAAGGGCAGACGGTGCCCATGGCATTGCGGTTCCGCGGCCGGGCGACCGTCGTTGGGCGCGTCGTGGCTGAGGATGGGGTGACCCCGGTGGCTCGACCCGCGGTGAACCTTTTCCCAGATTCCGGATCCCGCGAATTGGGTCGGGGGATTTTTGCGGATGCCGACGGTCGCTTCGTTTTTTACGGCGTCCCCCTGGGTGTCTATACCGTTTCCGTTGAGACGTCCGACCATCGGACACGGACGGTGGCGGGGCTCCTTTCCACGCCGGGAGAAGTGGCAACCCTGACTGTGGCGCTCCCCAGCACCATCACTCCCCAGGGGAACCTGCGCGGAACGGTGTTTGAAGCGGACGGAGTCACACCCCATGCCAACGCCCGGGTATTCATCGGAAGATATGGGGGTAATCAGGTGACGGATGTCGTCCGCATTGTGGAGGCCGATTCCGACGGAAACTGGCGGGCGGACACTCTCCCTGCGGGTAAGTGGGATATCGTCGCGATCACTTTTGACGGACGGCGCAAGGCTCTTCGCCTGGGCTATTCCGTGATTGCAGATGCGACACTGGTGGCGAACCTGACACTGGAGTCCACGACGCAATTGTTGGGTCGCGTTCAGTTCGAGGATGGCCGCCCCGCCGCCAACGCGCTCGTCGCGGGAGGACTGACACTGGTCCGAACCGATGCGACCGGGAATTTCACGCTCGAGGGAGTGCCGGTGGGGAATCGTGTCATCAGCGCGGGCGTTGAGCGGAACCCTGATGCTGGAATCGATTTCCCGAGACTGGGTTCCGCGGCCGTGCAGGTGGTGCCCGGTGCCAACAACTACGTGGTGGTGAAGCTGCGCGCCGTAGGGCGGATCTATGGCAAGGTGATCGACCTCAAAGGGGCGGGCATCGGCGGCGTTCGTGTGGCCATCCCGGTCGAAGGTGGCTTTTTTTGGACCGATGCCGACAGCCAGGGGAACTACGTCTTCGAGGGATTGTCCCTCGGCAATTACACGCTGAGCGCCCCGGCAAACACCACGGCGCCTCAGTTGGACACTGCGTCATTGAATGAAAGCATCCGCTCCGGAAACGAGGAGGAGATCCTGACGGCATTTGAGGAGGCGGTTCGCGTCTTTGTGGGGGCGGACGATCCCTTGATCAACGGCTCCCAGCTCAACTTCCGGCCGATTACCTGGGGCTTCACCGGGGCGAATCTCAAATTCGACGGCGAATCGGTTCAGGCCAACATTCGGATGCTCCACGAGGGAACGGTTCGAGGAAAGGTGCTGAATCACCAAGGCGTTCCTATTGGGGCGCGTGTCCGCTTGACGGGACTCGGACCCGCCCGCAATGGAGATCCGAAGATCACCATCCGCGGGGAACGGGACAGTGATCCTGCCACCGGTGAGTTTATTTTCCCGGGAGAATTGCTGACTGGGCCATGGTCCGTCCAGGCGGCGTCGCCATTCTATCCTTCGGTCATCCAGGTGAACGGTTTCACCACGGAAATCGACCCCAACGTCAAGGATGTGGTTCTGCAGTTCCCGCCCATTCGTGACACCAACGGCCGCCTCGCCGGCCGGGTTTTGAAATCGGATGGCACCCCCGCCGGGGAGGGAATCCGGGTCAAAATCAATTTCTCTGCAGACTACGAGATCCGAACGGGCACCAATGGATTCTTCGACACCCAGATCGCGGTGCCGGCCGGGGGATATCGCGCGGAGGCGTTGGACGAAGCCACCGGTCTGCGGGGGGAAGCCTATGTCACCGTGGCAGCGGGACGGACCAATTTGGTGGATGTTCCCCTGTTGACACGCAATTCCTCGGTGTCGGTCACTGTCCTTCGGGGTAACGGATTACCTGCGTCCGGCGCCCAGGTGGATCTGGAGCAGGGGACGTTCCCGCGCGACGCCCGGGTGACGGTCTTTGCCGATGCGAATGGAAGGGCGGTGTTCGGGGGCCTGTGGGAAGGGCGTTACGCGGTGAGTGCGCAATATGTGGAGTCGTCCACGAGGGTCTATAGTCGCGGCGGTGCTTCGGTCGGGCCTGACGAGACGGCATCCGTTTCCCTCAGGTTGGGAGCCACGGGTTCCATTACGGGCCAGTTTGTGAAATTGGACCGGATCACACCGGTCGAGGCAGCCCAGGTTTCCATCGGAAACCTCGGATTCGCTTCTACGGATGGACAGGGGCGCTTCCGGTTCGATGGCGTGCCCCTCGGGACTTATTCGTTGATCACCTCCGATCCGGTGACTGGGGCGTTTGCGCGGGGCATCGCCGCTGTATCCGGCGCCGACCAAGTGGTGGACGTGCTGCTGGTGGAGGGTGCTCGCGGGGAGGTCAACGGGTATGTAATCGACAGCTATGGCGCGAAGTTTTCTCCGGGGGCGACGGTTCGAATATCGTACTCGGATGGGCTGACTCCGAGCGTCACCATCACGACGGGACCGGATGGACGATTCTCATTTCCGGGATCGCCAGTGGGTGGCTTTTCGCTGGTGGCGACCGACCTGCCCAAGAGCCAGGGAGGGCGTGGGACTTCGGGTTCCGTCTCGGGTGCACTTGATGCCGCGTCCTTGGTGGCGTCGGTGAACATCCAGCTGCAACCCCTCGGTATCCTGGGAGTGAACGTGGTCAGATCCGATGGGACGACGCCGGCCACAAATGTGACGGTACGCCTGGATGCGGCACAGCGGGACACGGATGACCGGGGTGGGGTGTCTTTTGAGGACCTGTTCCTGGGGACCCACGGAATTACTGCGGTGTCGCGAGCAGAAGGGGAGCGACGGAATGGGGTGGGTGTCAGCGCATTGATCTCCGTTGCCGGGACGAATCCGCCCGTGACCCTGAGATTGCCCGGAGTCGGGACCGTGAGTGGCATTGTGGTGGGCAGCGACGGCGTGACTCCGGTAAATGGGGCGGAGGTCGTGATTAGCTTTCAGGATTCCCTATTCGCCGGGGAAAGCGTGACAGCGGTGACGGGAGGCGACGGCCGATTCTCCTTCGCCGACGTTCCCGTGGGCGGCTACCGACTCGTGGCTTCCAGCATTTCGCTTGCGGGTTCCGTCAGCGGAACAATTGCGGGCGCTGGGGAGACGGATTCCACCACCGTCCGACTTGGAGACAGTGGGGTCATCCTGGGTCGCCTAGTTCGGTCCGACGGCGCGACGGGCGTTGGAGGTGTGGATGTCTTGGTGACGTATGCCTCTCAAAGCGCAAATCCGGGGCGTGCTTTCGTCCGCTCGGATGGCGATGGACGTTTCCGACTGGACAACATCCCCGTAGGACGTTTTCAGCTCGAAGTCGCTGCGCCTTCGTTCGGTGGATTGATCCGGACGGGAGGACTCCTCGCCTCCAATCAGCAACAGCTCGACCTGGGCGCACTCCGTTTTGATGAGAACTTCCCGGAAGTGGTTTCGATGACCCCGGCGGATACCTCGTTGGGCGTCCCGACGACTGCGGAGATCGTCCTCGAGTTCAGCGAGGCGATGGACGCAAGCACGCTGGATCCTCGGGGGATTTTCGTTCGTGTGGCCGCAACCGGGGAACGTGTGGCGACGAACCTGGAGTTGGTCGAGACCAACGGGGTAGCGCGGCTGGTGCGCATCGTTCCCGCACGGGCCTTGGTGAGCGAGCAGTTGTATGAGGTCATTGCTCTTGCTGGGGACCTCTTGAATGCGACCGGTGGCGTGATCGGCTCGGGACCGCGCGACCTGGTGGGGCGGCCTCTCACCGCCTCGTTTGTTGGCCGCTTTATCACGGCGGACAATGACCCGCCTGTATTGCTGTCCGTCTTTCCCACCCCGGCCATGATCCAGGTTGATCCACGGGCAGTGCCAAGACTGAGCTTCAACGAGTCATTGCGGCCCACGGGCTTCAGCTTCCACTTGAGTGGACCTGCCGGCGAAGTGGCGGGCAGTGCGGCCGTGGGGGTGGATGGACGAGTCCTGAGCTTTGTCCCTGCCGATTTGCTGAAGCCCAATGCCATTTACACGCTGACGGTAAGCAACGTCTTCGACCTTGCGGGAAACCGTGCCGCTGCGGAGCCGTTCATCGTCGCGTTCAGCACCTTGGATACCATCGGGCCGACGCTGGGGGCCCTCAGGATTGCGGATGGACGAGTCCCGGCGGCGGGCGCCACGATCCCGGTGGAGGCGCTGTTGGCGGTTCAGGAGCCCGGAGTCAGCGTTCGTTTTTCCCAGGATTTCAATGCGCTGGGAACCGACACCAATGCCCCCTTCCGGGCGAATGTCGTGCTGCCGCGAACTGGCACTACCACGGTTCGCGCCATCGCGACGGACGTCTTCGGGAACGACGGCCCCCTGGCGGAACTCGTGGTGACCGTGGTCCCGAATCAGCCTCCCACCCTCCGATTTTCCCGGGTGTCTCCCACGGAGGGGCCCGCACCCAGCGGTTCCTTCATCGCCGTGGACGTGGAGGGTGTCGACGACTCGGGGATTTCGGAATTGAAGGCCATCGTGGCGGGCCTCGGCACCGGGGATCTCGCCCGTACAAACGCGACGAAACTTCGTGTTCAGGGATTTGTCAGTGCTGCCGCGGGACCGGGGACGGAAGTAAAGATATTTGCCGAGGCGAAGGATGAACTGGGGCAGTCGAGCGGCCAGCAGGTGTTCACTCTCCCGATTCGCGACGGAACCGCACCGTCAGTGGCAATCCTGGGTCCGACGAATAACACGCGCATCAATCCGGCCGAGCCGCTGGAGTTGTTGGTGCAGGTTTCCGATAATTTTACGAATGCCACGGTCAGGTTGGCTCTGAACGGGGCTTGGACCACCAACCTGAGCCTGTCTTTGCCCTTGATATCAGGTGAGGCGGCGTCCGGACGTTTCCTGGTGACCCTTGCGGAAGTCGCGCCGGTGGGTGGAATCCTCAATGCACGTGTCACCGCGACGGACGATGCGGGGAATGAGTCCAGCGTCACGGCGGTGTACCGGGTGTTGGATTCGACCATTCCCGTGGTCCAAAATTTTTTCCCAGCGGCCGGCGAAACAAATGCCGCGCTGTGGCCCCTCGTAGTGGCGACATTTAGCGAGGAGTTGGACACCAACTCGGTAACGGCTGCGACCTTCACGGTTTCTGATGCTGGCACGCCGGTTCCAGGTCGGTTTAGTTTTCGCCAGACGAACCAGGTCGTTCAGTGGGAGTCGTTGGCCCCCTTGGTTCCGGGTAGGGAATATGCCGTTTCACTGGGTGCGGGGATCACGGATACCAACGCCAATTCCATCGTCCCCTATACATCGACATTCACCGTCTCGTCGTTTGGAATCACATCTCCCACGAATGGGGGGCGGGTCGTTGAAGGTCAGCGCTTGATCGTTCGGGCGGGCGGGGGCAACCCGGCGGCCGTCCGGATGGTGAACTACACCACTCAGTTCGGGAGTGCGGTGGGCACGGATGCTCATTTTACGGCGGAGCTCCTGGTGCCCAGTTTGTCAGCGATTTCGGGCAGCCAATTCACGGTTTCCGCCACTGCGAAACTTGCCGGGAAGAATCGGGCGAGGGATGCATTTGTGCGGGCCTCGTCGGAAGGATTTGGGGGTTCGGTTTCCCGAATCATCGACGGGAATCGAAGCGGGAACTGGGCGGATGGTTCGGTGGCGCACACGGGTAACGGGAATGAGTTGCATCCGTGGTTTGAACTGGACCTGGGACAGGTCACGTCGTTCCAGCAGACAGCGCTCTATTTCCGCACGGATTCCAGTCCGGAACAAAGCTCCGTTGCGATCCTGGTTTCGGAGCAGCCGTTTGTTGCCTCGGATTTCTCAGGCGAGGATCTTCCAGCGGTCTACTCCAACGGTGCCGTCGAGTTGTTCCGGGTGACCAACGGATTCCTGCAGGGGAGTGTGGTGGAAACGCGGGGTGCGATTTGCCGCTATGTCCGGGTCGTTCATCTCGGGAGGGGTTTTCTGTCGCTGGCGGAAATTGAGCTTCGCGACGGTCCGCAGATGGCCCTTAAGCCTGCGGCTATTTCCAGTTCTTCCCAATACGCCGGGACTCCGGACCAACGGGCTATCGACGGAAATCCGTCGACCTTCTCCCACACCGATCTCGATCTGCATGGGTTTTTGGAACTGGATTTGGGAGAGGTGACCCCGGTGAGCAGTGTGGACATCACCTGGCGAAGGGATTGCTGCCAGTCGCGAAATCGGGTCGCGGTACTGCTCGCGGACACGCCTTTCGTGGCGACCGACTTCCAATCTGCGGATCTTCCCGCGACCTATTCCAATGGCGCCGTGGAGATTTATCGCACGTTGGCGCCATATGATCAGGGAACAACGTCGATCCTTCCGACAACTTCAGGTCGATATCTCCGCGTGGTCCAATTGGGAAGGGACTATCTCTCCATCGCTGAAATCGAAGTGGAAAAGGCGTCAGTCTCGGGGAATCTGCCGCCGGTAACAGTGGAGGTGCTGTCGCGTGCGTTGGATTCAGATGGGGACGGCGTGTCCAATGGGGATGAGATCGACCGGGGATCCAATCCGTTCCAGCCTGACCGGATTCCGGTCATTGATGCTCCGGAGGTGATAGAGTTGGTTCAACGGGTGGTTCGTCGCGTCCCGGTTTCTGCACGGGACGAGGATGGAAACCTGCGGAGCCTTGAAATTGCGGAGTTGACTGGTGACGGGGCGCCATCGCCCGGCGCAGTGGCGGAATTCTGGAACGTCGGTTCAGGTATCGGATCCCTCTCCGCGGTGCCGTTTCAGAGTCCACCCACTTGGACCACCAATCTCACCACCACTGAGTTCCCCTACGGCACCGAGCCGTGGTTCCCTGGAGGGCAGGTGGACCGGTTCGCGGCCCGGATCCGGGGCGATCTTCAAATTTCGCAGCAGGGTGACTACAACTTCACTCTCAACAGCGATGACGGGTCCCGGTTGAGTCTCGACGGAGCGGTCGTGATTGATTACGACGGCGAGCATGGAGCCTCGGAACGGTCGGCCACCGTGTCGCTGGC
The DNA here is from genome assembly GCA_046346705.1 of Verrucomicrobiota bacterium. Classification (GTDB taxonomy): domain Bacteria; phylum Verrucomicrobiota; class Verrucomicrobiia; order Limisphaerales; family UBA9464; genus UBA9464. Next base: position 122,458 of record JAXMHR010000012.1, read on the forward strand.
AGCAGGCAGCCATGCGCTGGAATTGCTTTATTTCGAGAACGGGGGAGGTGCCCAGTTTATCGCATCCTGGCAGGGGCCAGGATTTGCCCGCCGGCCTTTCCAGGCGTCTGACTTCCTGCAGTTCGGCACCCTGCGCTTCGCAGGGACTGACAGCAAGATGCTGAGCAGTGCAACCGACGTGGCTCGCCTGGACGGCGAAATGGAGCTTTCAATCTTCACCACCAATTCGGTGAAAATACAGCTGGTCGCCCGTGATCGGGATGGATTGATCGCGACGCGGCGTGTGGACGTGGTGGTGCTGGGCGACTTGGACGCGGATGGCATCAGCGACCGCGACGATCCTGATGTGGACGGGGACGGGCTCGACTCCGCAGCGGAAATCGCGGCCGGCACCGACCCTCGAAATCCGGATACGGACGGGGACGGCGCGGTGGATTCTGTCGACCGGAATCCGGTGCGAATGAATCAAATCCCCATTGCCGGTTCGGGTGGAGCGTTTCGATTTGATGGTGTCGATGATGTGCTCGTCGCCGGGAGCCCGGAGCCTCTCCGGCAAACGGGCGACCAGACGATCGAGTTTTGGATCTGGCCTGAGACGACGACACGAGTTCAAACGATCATTGCCAAATCCTACGCGGGCGAGGGTGCAATCGCTTTGCTGGATAATGGACGGCTGCGGTACCACTACGGAAATTTGGGTTTCGACAGCGGGAGCCTGAATGCGAACTACCAGTTTGCCGACACGGGTGGATCCTTGGTTCGGCGGGTCTGGACGCATGTCGCCCTGGTCCGGGACCTCGCAGCGGGTAAATTGCGTTGGTATCTCAATGGAGAGCTGAGCTCCGAAACATCCGTCTCCTTGTCACCCGCCGTGGCAGGCTCCCAGCGATTGACCCTTGGCAATGGCTGGGCTGGGGGATTTGTAGGGGAAATGGACGAGGTGCGCATTTGGAGCACGGCACGCACCGGGGACGAGATCCGATCATTGTGGAAATCACGCGTGACCGGTGGGGAATCCGGTTTGGCAGCCGCATGGAGTTTCGAGGGCGTTTCGGGCGGGGTTTCCCGTGACCATTCCCCCAATCATCTGCCCCTGACCATTGGCGATTCTCTTTTTCCCGCGTCGAGGCCGTTGGCGGTGGAATCCGACGTTTTCCCGAGGGACCTGCTCGAAGTTGATGGTGAGGCGGGTTCGGACCTGACGGTGACCCTTTTGGGACAAGATGCGGATAAGGAGCCGCTAAGGGCCATCATCATTGAATTGCCGGACCGCGGGACGCTTTACCAGACGACGGACGGGAGTTCGCGGGGTTCGGCCATTACCAGCGTTCCCACGGTGGTCACCGATCCGCAGCGTCGGGTGATTTTTGCCGCTCCTGCAGGATCCTCCGGGCTCATGTCTTTCCGATATGCCGTGAGTGACACCCAGGACCAGTCCTTCCCGAGTACAGGGAGGATTTTGGTGCGTCCGCTCAATGGAGCTCCCGAAGCGGTGGCGGACAAAGTGGCCGTTTTTCAGGATACCCCTGCAGTGTTAGGACAACTGCTGGCAAATGACCGGGATCCCGACGGGGACACACTGCGGATTCATCCGTTGACCCAGCCGTCTCATGGAAGTTTGAGCCAAAACGGGCTGGGGCAGTGGGTCTACACTCCGAATGCCGGTTACACGGGTACTGATTCATTCCTTTATGAGATCGCAGACGCATTAAGTTGGAATCGCGAACGGGATTACCGTCCGGGAACAGTCAACCTTTCGACCGTCGGAAATCCCGGGTTGGACCAATTTGGATTCCCCTCCTGGCGGTTGGAGTATCTTCAGGGCGGTGGTTTCGGCGATCCGGCGCCCTGGTATCGACAGAATGGTGGACTGTTGTTGTGGGATAGTGATTGGTATGGCGGTGGGGGGTATTGGGCGATGCAGGACAACCTCGGAGCGATCGTCTGGGGGCAGGGCTTGTCCCACAACCTTACTGGCGGATCGTGGTTCGAATCCATCCCGGCGGTGTCGTGGATTTCGCCCGTCTCAGGGAATGTCGATGTCCTGGGTGAGTTGGAGCTGTTGTGGTCGAGTGGCGGAAACTCGGCGGAGACGTATCCAGTCGACATCGCGTTGGTCGTCCGGCGTCGTTCCGACGGTGAGTTTATCCCCATTCTTACCAACACGGTTGTCAAGCCGACCCCATCATTGAACACCCAGGAGTCGGTTCGACTCCCGGTTGGGATCACAAACCTCAGCCTTACGGTTGGGGACGAAGTCCGGGTCACACTGCGTGGTCGAGCGCCGTTCGCCCCGATGTCTCTGAATCTGAATGATCGCCTTGAGTTCGTTCTTTCCGCTCCCAAGAGGTCCGCGGTGGTGACGCTGGACGTTGGTGCGAATGCCGTCCCGGTCGCCCAGGCGCATACCCCGACTTCGGCCCTGCGCTTCGCGGGTAACAGGGACTATTTGATGTTAGGTGGACCTGCCGCCCAGTTCCCTCCCGGAGACTTTACAGTGGAATTCTGGATGCGCTCCACCAACGGCGTGAACCGTGGGACGGTATTTTCTTACGCCGTCCCGGGTCAGGACAACGAATTCATGATCTATGACTGCCGGAGTATTAACCTCTTTCTGAGGGGCACGGGAGTGGAAACCGGAGTCGGAGCGGTGAGCGGTACTTGGCGGCACGTTGCGGTTTCCCGCTCCGTATCCGATGGGCTGACGCGGGTTTATTTGGACGGGGTTCTCGCTTCCGAGGTCATTCTGCGTGCCGGGGATGGGGTCCGGGAGGGGGGATATTGGATTGCCGGGCAGGACCAGGACAATCTTGCGGGAGGATTTGATGAACGGGAGGCTTTTGATGGAGAACTGGATGATCTCCGCGTCTGGGGCGTCGTCCGGTCATCCGGGGAAATTGCAGAAGGTCGTTTTGTTCGGTTGGCGGGCAATGAACCCGGATTGATTGCCTCATGGAACTTCGATCAGGTGAACAACGGGGAATCACCGAATCAGGTGGCGGGCGGATTCCCCGCGGTGTTGGGAAGCGCCGATCAGGCGCCGTCCCCGGTTCCCGGCTTTGCGCCGTTTGACGTGGCCTTTGCAACCGACGAGGAAACCCCGGTCGCAGTGACCCTGGCTGGGACTGACGCCGATGGAGATCCGCTAACTCGGATCGTGACGTCCCTTCCGGAACACGGGACCTTGTTTCAGACCTCGGATGGTTCGAATCCGACAACGCCCTTGGGTGGGAACAGGTCTCGCCGATTCGACGGGGTTAATGATATCATCACCATTGCCGAAAACCCCTCCGGGGACTTGTCGGCTAGCCCTGCGTGGACTGTTTCTGCTTGGATCCGTCCGCGATCTGCGGGCAACACGTATCCGGTCATTTATTCCGAGGGTCACTGGGCTCTTTCCCTGGGATTGCAGCAGGGAACCGGCCGGCTGGATTCCTGGGTGAATAACAACAATCAGGCCGTCAGCGACCGGGCAGTCACCTTTGGCGAATGGCAGCACGTGGCATTAACCTCGGATGGTACGTCCCGGGTCTTCTATATCAATGGGCAGCCTGCCGGTTCCGGGAATGCAGCTGCGGTCGTCCCCAATGCCTCGGGCGCCGCCATTGGTGGCACCATCTCGGAGTTGACGGGCACGCGGAATCGCTTCGATGGAGACATTGACGATGTCGCGTTGTGGAACCGGGCGTTGACCCCTGCCGAATTGGCGGTTCTTGCTGTTGCCCCTTTGAAGGGCTCGGAGTCCGGCTTGATTGCGTGGTGGCCGCTGGACGAGATTTCCGGGAATGCGGTTGCGGATGCCACGGGGCGGGGTTCGGATGGCGTGGCTGGTGGAGGAAATCCTGCTTCGGACGGCGCCTGGCTTCCCGAATTCTCCCTGAATACCTCCCCGGCGTTTGCGGCTACCTTGCCGAGGGCAACGCATCCCGGAGGAAAACTCATCTATGTTCCGGATCAGGAATGGTCCGGGCTGGACGTGTTCGAGTATCGCGTCAATGACGGGAAGGTCGATTCCACGATCGCTTCGTTGTTTGTGCGGACACGCACCGTGAATGACCCCCCGACTGCGGTGGCGGATGTTGTGTCTGCGATTTCGGGTCTGCCCGAGTATATGTCCGGGATTTTGTCCAATGACTTCGATGTCGAGGGCGCCAAGGTGTCCCTCCTGGACTATACGAATCCATCCCACGGTGCTCTTGCCAAGGGAGAGGGCGGCGTCCTGATCTACACTGCGGAGGTCGGATTTGCCGGTACGGATTCGTTTACCTACCGAATTTCGGATGGTGTCGGGGCGAGCGTCCCCGCGACTGTGACGATTCATGTGGCGACGCCGGGGCAGTTCCGGTGGATCAACGTCGCGGGTGGAGATTGGAGCGTTGCCTCCAATTGGAGCGGCAACCGAGTTCCTTCGGCGGATGACGATGTTTTCATCACTGAGCCGGGGACCTATACCGTCAATCTGGATGTCGATGCCACCGTGCGACGACTTATCTTGGGTGGTGGTGGAACCGGCCAGCAGACTTTGTCCATTGGCAGCCGAACGCTAACCGTTCTCGGCGACAGTTTTGTTCAGGACCGGGGAGAGCTGGTGCAATCGGGCGGTCAAATCATCACTGACGGAGCCCACTGGAGCGTATCGGGGAAGCTTCGATGGACGGGGGGTACGATTGCGGGTTTGGGGACAACCGAGTTTTTGCCGGGCACCGATGTCCAGGTAGGGGCGCCGGGGATTGATGTTACGGCAACCACGGGTCGCCAGTTTCTCAATCGCGGGCGAATGACTGTTTCGGCTCGAACCCTGTTCCTGAGAAATCAGGCAGGAGGGGGGACGTCACTTGTGAACCGGGGAGTCCTCGTGTTTGAGGGGGACTCCGCGATTGAAGTGAGTTTTCCTCCGTCGGGTGTGACACCGCCCCTGATCAACGAGGGAACGCTTCAGAAGACCGGTGCCGGGACATCCGTGCTGGACACTCCGCTTTCGGGGCCGGGGGACATCATTGTCTCATCAGGTTCACTTCGATTCAACGGTGGCGCGGAGATTGTGGGGGCTGTCACGCTGGAGGCGGAGACCGCGATGCAATTGGGGCGCGGCACATTGGTCGTGAATTCCGGAAGTGTTATTTCCGGAGACGGGGTGCTCCAGGTTGACTCCGGGAATATGATTTTTTCCGGCAACCAGACCGTTTCTCGATTTACCCAGAATGGGGGCGATGTGACCGGTTCAGGAAATTTGGTGGTGACTCGGGGGTTAAGGTGGGCGAATGGTCGTCAGATGGGTGCCTTTGTCACAGAGTTGGCGGAAACGGCGGCCTCAAGCATCGAAGGCGGAGGCATAAAGCAGTTGGTTTCCGGCCGAAGGTTGATCAATCGCGGAACTCTCGGCATTAGCGGAAACTGGGTTTATCTGGATAACGACTCCGCCGGGGGGGCGGGCATTGAAAACTTCGGAACCATCCGTTTCGATCAGGCCGCAGGAATACATCAAACCTCATCCAACGCGGGGAATCCCGTTGTATTCAACAATCAGGGCACCATCGAAGTGATGGGAACTTCGAGCGATGGAACGCGTTGGCGCCCGCCGTTCAACAGCTCCGGCACCGTTCGAGTTCATGGGGGTCAGGTCATTCTGGAGCGCGATTCCGTACAATCCGGCGCCCTCTCCGTCACAAACGGGGCCGCCTATGTGTTTTTCACGGGAAATCACTCATTCCCAGCAGGCAGTTCCCTCAGTGGCAGTGGGGATTTTGTCACCTACTACGGGAACGTGACTGTGGAGCCGCGCATGAACTGGACGGGGCGGATTCGCACCTTTGGAGGGACGACGAGCTTTGCCACCGATCAGACGTTTTCAGAGTTCATTCAGGGACAGGAGGTCGGGCTCAGCGTGGTCCGGTGTGCTGGAACCATCCTGATCACCAATTCGTACGCGTGGAACGGGGGTATTCTGTCGGGTCCCGGCCGGTTCGAGATTGGCGAGAAGGTCCCAGTGGTCTGGGGTGGGGGAAATAAGACACTTACTGGAGACGTTACTCTGGTGAATCGTTCCACTCTGACGCTCGGGGGGGCACCGGGACCTGGCGGGAGACGGGAATGGGAGTTCGGGGTTCGAGAATCGAGGCACCGTGATCATGCCCGCAGGAGAGTCGATTCCGTACGCCGATCGCTACGGTGCGCAACCCATGGTCATTTCCAATTTGGGCCGTTGGGTGAAACAGGGAACGGGTGCGGATTCCTACGTTGACGTGCCGTTCGAGAACTTGGGGGTTCTCGAAGTGAAGGAAGGCATGATGCGACTGAATCGGAGCGGGGAGCATTCCGGTGCCGAAGTGATTTCCGGTGGTGCACGGCTTGAGTTCACCGGGGGGCGCCATCGCCTGATGGGGGGAGTCCTTCTGAGCGGGACGGGTGCGCTGGTCCTGGACGGCATCGAATTGGAATTGCAGTCCGCTGTGGACTTTGGGGTTCTCTCGGTGACGTTCCGCGGGGCGAGTTCGGTGACTGGCAATTTCCCGATCAGCAATTCCCCAGGTGGCGAATTGGTGCTGGAGCGGGATTTGACCATTCCCGGAGATCTCAACATTGGAGGAATCCTGCGTCTCGTGGGGACAGATCGGCAGGGAGTCGTCGGTGGGACGCTCACGCTCGCAGCGACCGGCACCATTGAGAACCCCGGGGTCCTGAGGGTCGGTGCATTTGTCGACCAGGGCGGAACCGTGAATGGAAATGCGCCGTTGGTGACGGGCCTTATTGCCCACAACACCGCGGTGATTACCAGTATCCGAAGGGAGCGGGCTCCGGCAGGCGTTGGCCCCAGCACCGAGACCGCCCTGATCATCGGTTGGAAGGCTATTTCGATGGTGAATTTTGTCGCAGAATCGAGTGATGACCTCGTCCACTGGAAGATTGTTTCTGGGGAGCCTTCTGTTGTGGGACCGGCAAGTTTCGAGACTCGGGTGGCGGTTCCGGCCGGTTCTCAACGATTCATCCGTATTCGGTGGCTGGATCCACAAGGGCAGAGCGGGAAATAGTGAGACCACGGGAACAAGGGAGTCCTCCAAGGGGCCAGGAGGCGCTCGAACAGGGAGGGGTCGAATCCCCATTTCGTGAATCTCAACCTCCGCCCGGACGACGGCGGCACGGAAATGGATTCGAAGGGATCGAGACCCGTTGACCCGGGCGGACCCGGTTCCGCGATTCGGGAACGCGACGCAGCGGAGGCCCTGGTGAGCGGTTGATAGAGGCCTGCCCATTCTGGATCTCCTTAAGGACCGGCGTGGTTGCTTGCAAGTCGTCCCGTCGGGACCTCCCGGGATTCGCCTTTGCGTTGCGAACGTCCAGAGAGTAGAGAACTCAGGGCTTGGTGCTTTTGTGGCGGCCTGTGAGCCCCCACGACCAAGGTCCAAGTCCTGACTTTCGCATGAGATCCGCTCTGTCGACTCCCTTCCATAAGCTCGTTCCTCGAATTGCAACAGCAGTTCTCGGGACTTGGGTGTTCGGGATGTCCGCGGCCAGCATCGGACTCAATTTTCAAGACGACTGGGTAGATGATGGCGGCGCCCTGGTGACGCGAGAAGCCTTTGGGGTTCCGGCGGCGCGATGGTTCAATATGCCCCGGGTATTGGGCTCGGCCATTGCGTCCGGGGTGTCCACCAATGCAGTGATCACTCTTCCTGAGGGTGGAGATCTTCGGATTGAATGGGCTTGTACGATCACTCGAAGCCTGACGGGGGATATCCCGACGGAGGTGGGGAGGGACGAAGTTATTTACGGGTACCTCGACGACGCCAATACTGGATATAGGGTCCGCATGAGCGGGTTTAGGAATGTGGCCGCTCAATACTCTCTTCAGCTGATTGCGTCTACGGACGATGGGCAGGGTTTCGCGGATGCCCGACTGGAGTACGGGAGCGGGGAGGAACTGCTTTCCTATGGAGAGGCGCAGGATTCGGGGTTCGCCAGCGGCGTCTTCAGCACGTCTATGGTGAGTGCCCCGATTTCCACGCTGGCCACAAACAATTCACTCGTCATCGATGGTGGTGCCAGAAGTGGAGCCCTTCGGGCCACCCTGGCGGGGATCATCATTGAGTACACCCCCGGGGGCGCAAATCCTCCAGTCGTCGAAATGCAATCGGTGTCCCCTTCCGAGACCGTCTACGAAGGGGCCACCCTGACGTTTCGATCCGCCGCATCGGGAAGCCCGCCGTTGCGCTATCAGTGGATGCTGGGGGGCAAGGCGATCGACGGTGCCACGGGGAGTTCGTTCACGAAGGAGAATGTAAAAGCCGGGGATGGGGGGCTCTATTCAGTCGTGGTCTCGAATGGCTTTGGATCCGTCCCGAGTCAGGCGATGGAAGTTTCTGTGCTCCCTGTGGAACCCCCTCAAATCGTCCAACCGCCCCGGTCGGAAGACGTCTACCTGGGATTCCCTGTTTCCTTCGAAGTCGTCGCGACCGGAGGAAGGCTTGATTACCAATGGAAGCACCGGGGGCAGGAGTTGAAGGGGAGACAAACACCGTGTTGAAACTGCCTTCGGTTGGCATGGAGGACCGGGGCGTCTATTCGGTGGTGGTCCGCAATCCGCGTGGGACCGCAGAAGCGTCCGCCACGTTGGGAGTGCGAACGCCGCGATCTCACTACGAGGCTGCCGTGGCGTCCTCAAAGCCGCTCGTATACTTTCGAATGTCGGAGCCCGGCCCGGTTGTTCAGGACATTGCGGCCAACGAAGGAATTCTCGGTGCGACGGGCACCGGGGTTTATGTGGGTGCCGTTCGTCATGGCGTTCCGGGGGCTCTCGTGGGCAATGAAGATGCCGCCATCTCTTTGGAAGGGGGACGTCTGACCGTGGGATTCAATTCCATCCTCAATCCTCCGGGTTCATTTACGGTGGAATGTTGGGCGAACCCTTTGGACGTCGATTCGGGTCCCCGGGTCCTGGTGCAATCGATGATCAACGGTGAAAATCCTGAGAATTCCAGTGATCGGTCAGGTTGGTCGTTGCGGCAGAACGGAGCCAGCCTTGAGTTTTTGATTGGGGGAACCACCGGGAATCCGGGATATACGACCGTTGCCACGGCCCGGGAGGCCGTGAAAGCAGGAGAGTGGAGGCAATACTCGGCGATCTACGATAGTGTAACTCTGCAAGTCTCCCTGCTGGTTAACGGAATCGTGGTCACGAACGTTGAGGCCGCGGAGGCCTTGATTCCAAACTACGCCGCGCCGCTTCTGATCGGAAATCGCGGATACGGCGGGTGGATCTTCCGCGGCCATGTGGATGAAGTGGCCCTGTATCCGGCTGCATTGCCTCCAGCAAGGCTTGCCTCCCACTATCGCACAGCGACCAATGCAGCGACGTCCGCGACCTATCGGGCACAAGTGCGAGGAGACGGTGCCGTGGAATATCTTCGACTCGATGACGCGGGACTGCCTCCACAGGCCAATGCCACTGCGAACCAGGGTGTCCTGGGACAAATATGGACGGGCACCTATGTCGGGGCGGGGCCGAACCTGGGAAACCCACTGGCGTTGCCGGGAATCGCCGGACCCCGACCCTCCGAACTGCCGGGACTGGATGCCACCAATGCCTCCCTATCGTTGACGAACGGTTGGGTGACGTCGCCCCCGCTTCCCTTGTCGGATCATGTGACGGCGGTTTGCTGGCTGAACCGTGCCGAGGTTTCCACGACCGGTGATCTCAGTTGGCCGGCATGGCTCGGGGGTGGGGGACTTCATTTGGACGGCGGTACCGCATCGAATCCAGATGCGGAACTGCGGTATCACTGGAACGGATTGCAGTGGGATTGGGGATCCGGACTCAAGGTGCCAGCCAATGTTTGGACCTGGGTTGCCCTGGTGGTGGAACCCGATCAGGCGACGATCTACATGTCCGACTCGGGCGTTCTTACGTCCTCCGCGCACACCGAGGTGATGCACGCACCCATGATCGTGTCCTCGCCGCCGGGATTTGGCGGCAACCAACCGGATCGCAGTGATCGGAATTACATCGGCTTGATCGACGAGGTCGCAGTTTATGATCGTGCCCTAGCGAAGAGTGAGATCGAAACCTTGTATGCGAGCGCGCTGTCGGCGGTACCCGGTTCCCCGAGCCCATTGGAAATCTCCGAGGAGGATGGACGCCATGTTCTCACATGGACCTCGGGGGCACTTCAATCTTCTTCGTCCCTGAGCGATGCCTTTCGCGATGTTGATGGTGCCACATCGCCGTATCCGGTGAATTCGTTCGGGGCGAACATTTACTACCGGTTGCGACCGAATTGATGGTCGGGGCGGATGTGGAAACGATTCCCGAGGCCGAACCCCGCGGCCAGGGAGTGCCTGCCCCAGCCTCAACGTGCCCGGACGGGCGCTACATTGAGATCCCAGTCGTAGTTCGTGTATTCAATCCGTACGGTTTTGGCGCCGTCCAATTCGGAGCGCATTGAAGCGGAAAGATAGGGGCGCAAATAGATGGCAAGACCGCTCTCGGCGGGGGCGAAATCCTTCCCGTACCACTTGAATATCGGAGAAAGCCAGAGGGTTCCCGATTTCGCGTCGAATCGATTCTTGTCGGATTGCGCGAGAAATGTTCTAGCCTGATCGTCGAGTTGATCGTCCAGTTCCTTCCCTAGATAGGGTTCCAAACGAAGGGGTGGGCATCCTCGAGCGGCACAGACGAGCGCGAAATGAATCCGCGGGTCCCCATAGTCCGGCCGAAGTATTTTATGTTCGAGGTGATCCAGGGACATGGATTGTCCTGCCAGCAAAACTTCCGTTTCGCGCCACGCAGCCCCAGGAAGCACGCCGATGCTGCGGATGCTGCGGACGGGATAGTGATCGCGGACGACTCGGAGAGTGGTCGCATTGTACAGATTGATCAGCAGAGCCAGTCGGTCCTTGCGGTCCCAGTTGGAGAATGCAGTGGCATCCAGGTGCGCAATCTCCCCGAGATAGGTGTTCAGGGTTTCCGGCGCCCGTGTTAAGCGGACGTAGTCCACCCCTTCAGGATTTGCGACCTCGCTCAGTACCCGTTGGTATTTGGAATGGGTTCGATCGAAGGGCTCCTCTCCATAGCTCTCAAACGCGCTGATGAGGTCCCCGAAACTCAGGAGGATCAGCATGGGGAACAGCAAAACTCGGAACTCGGGTGCTTGTCCGACTTCGTGGGAGCCTTCAGGCGGGTGCACGCGACCAGCGTGGAACAGAATCCCGGGAGACGCACCTGGGAAATCAGGACGCCGGATTCCGTTCCTTCTGGGCCTCAAATCCGGAGTATATTTCCGGAATGAGGGATTCAAACGAGTGGCGGTGGCCGATGAATTCGAGTTTACGTCCAGCGACGAACCGCGGGAGCCGGGTTCTATTCCCCGGAGAAGAGCAATGGAGCGACTTCGACCAGATGGCGTCGCCAGAGAGAGAAATTGTGGAGACCGTCGGATTCCCGGAAGGAGACTCGGATCTGATGTGCGGACAGGAGTTCCACTAGTTGTTGATTGCGTGGAAATGCTGCGTCTTGGCGTCCACATCCGACCCATAGGAGTCTTAGTTTTTGGTTGGTTCCCGCAGGGTCTGAAAGGATCGACTGAAATCGCGAGGAAAAGTCAGCAGGCACCGCGGTGCTGAAGGCGGCGATCGCGCTAAAATTATCCAGATGACCCAGGCCTATCTGCAGCGCCTGCCCGCCGCCCATGGAGAGCCCTACGATGGCCCTGTGATTGCGTCCCGGGAATGTTCGGTAGCGATGGTCGACCTCCGGCAGTACTTCGTTCAGGAGATGTTGTTCGAAGAGTTCCGAGTTTCGGTCCTGCGGGCCGTCAAACGGAACCGCGTGGCCCCAGGGCATGACGAGGATCATGGGCACCGCGCGGTGTGCTGCGATGAGGTTGTCGAGGATGACCTGGGCTCGTCCCACGTCCGTCCAGCCGGCGGCGGTGTCGTTGCTTCCGTGGAGGAGGCAGACCACGGGAAAGCGGCGGGTCGAATCCGTGTCATATCCGGGGGGGATATAGACCCGGTAAGCTCTGGTTTCACCGAGCACTTCGGATAGAATCCAGTGGATGGCGACGGTTCCATGGGGGACATTGCGAATCTGCCACCAGTCCGAAGGATCTCCGGGAATGTCCACGAGGCTTGCCGAGGTGCGGGCACGAAGTTTGACCTGGGGATTGACAGGGTCGGGAGTGGTGACGCCGTCCACAGTGACGGTGTAAATGGCAGGACCTGGTTCCAAGGGACCCTGGGTCAGGCTCCAGACCCCCTGGTCATCCCGCACCATGGGCATCGGTGCGTTGGTGGGCATCCAGTCGCCCCAGAGACCGACATCCGCGGCCCTGGGCGCTTCGACCCGGAATACAACCCGTCGGTCGGGAAGAATTTCCGGTGAAGTGACGAGGGGTTTGGTCCGAGGTCCAGGACTGGCGTCAGTCGTGAACCCGAGGAAGGCTGCAGCCCCGAGGAGGACGAGAATGCGACAATGTACCATGGGAATCCCTTGGAACGCCAGATCCTCTCCAGAATCGAGGGGATCCATCCAGATGTTTTCCATTCGATGGCCATGCGCTGTAAGCGTGGAAGAATTCGTATCGATCGTCGAACGTCGATCAGACCTTGCGTTTGCATTGCACCGTGGGATGCGATGAGGGCGAGCTCGACAGGTCTTACAAAATAGGTAAGTATTTTTGCGTTGAACCCGTAGTGTCTGCAGGAATCGCCCATGGCCCTGTGTCGATTGGCATGCGGACTGCAACCGGATCATGTATGTCATATGGAATTCTTCGCTGGAGCATGGTGTTGATCCGGACCGGGCTGGTCGCGATGGCCGTATTCGGGTTTGCGAATGTCGGTGCCGTTGAAACCGAATTCCGGTCTGAAGGAGGGAGGCTTTGGCTGGAAGTCCGGGGTACTCCGAATGCACGGGTTGACGTACTGACCCAGGGGCAGGTGGATGGAGGTCCTTGGCAGCCGGCAGGTCAGATGTATCTCCATCAGGGAACCGCGGAAGTGGAATTGTCAGTCGGACAAGAGACGGGGTTCTTTCAAGTGGTGGAAGATCCGGAGGATTTGAAGCCGGCGGCCGATCCACTCCGTCTTGTTTGGTGTCGCGCCGGCACCTTCACCATGGGGAGCCAGGAGGATGAGGTGAGGCCAAACCGCAACTGGCACATGGTTTCGGAAGTGCCCGCGACGGTGGTGACGCTGACCCAGGGTTTCTGGATTGGAGCCTACGAATTGACGCAGCGGGAATACCTGGACGTGGTGGGGAACAATCCCAGTTATTTTACGAACGCCCCCAATCATCTTGACCTGCCCAGTGACCGGCTCACTTGGAATCAGGCCAGCAACTATTGCGCATTGCTATCCCGTCGGGAACGGCAGGCCGGGCGGCTCCCCGAAGGATATACCTATCGGTTGCCCACCGAAGCGGAATGGGAGTACGCCTGCCGGGCCGGGACTACCAACCGGTTCTACTTCGGAGACTATCCGGATTATTGGAATCGCCCGAGCACCACCCCCCTTGGGGAGCATTCCTGGTACTACCAAAACAGCAAAAAGACGGTGCATCCTCCGGGGGAGAAGCTTCCAAACCCCTGGGGGATCTACGACCTCTACGGCAATGTCTGCGAATGGGTGATCGATCATGCCGCACCGTATCCAGGTGGACACGTGACCAATTACGTGGCGACCAGTGCGATCAACATCCGGGGCGAGACTTTTACCAACGCGGCTCCGGCTCCGTGGTCCACGATGTCGATTTATCGGTCCGGCAACTGGAACGATACCGACCTTCGGGGCCAGGGATCGTCGGCGCGGATCGCGGGGTGGCGAACCACGTTCTGGCAAAATCTCGGATTGAGGATCGTCCTGGGGCCCGTCCTTCCCGGGGTTTGGACCTACCGCGGAGAGTGACTCAGCGTTGAGGGGGCCGCCTCAAGGCGTAGGCCACGCCGATCCGAGCTCATACACATCGAGGGAACGGAATTCCGAGGTTCCGCCACGACTTTCGACCGACAGGGAACGATTTGCTGAGGCGGGTTGGAAGGGGACCGGAACGTAGGTGAGTCCATCGCTCGCGAAGATTTCGAGTCCGGTCCGATCACAATACACGGTCAGGCGCTGGCGACCGTTCCTGAGCGGCGCGGGTACCCTGAGTCCCTGTACCTCGAGTTCCTGAGTCCTGGCGTTGTACGTGATCTGGACGCCGCGAATGGAGAACCTTGTTTCGGCGCTCGCGCCGGGCTCTAAGTCCGCCCGAAGTTCCACCAATTCCCCGGAAACGCCAGCGAGGGGATTCGCGGTGCCGGGGTCCAGACGGATCGGGCCAAAAGATCTGGAGGTTCTGCGGAGCGACTCGAGTTCCCGCACCGGTGTCCAGGTGAGCCGCGGTCCCTCCGGGGTGGCAGTCAGACGTAGTTCAAGGGGGATGGTCATGGACTGGTTGAACGGCATGCCCTTGGTCTCGGTTTGAAACCATCCGATCTGGATGCGCCGGCCGTCCGATGGAGGAAGATCGCTGAACGTTTGTGCGGCGTAGAATCCGCGACCGCGGTGGCCGGGAAGTTTGGGCGTTTCCGGATTGAATCGAATCCCATCAAACGTCCCGACCTGATACTCGCTGCTGGCGGCGGTCAGGACCCATTTTTTTGTTCCCGCGGAACCGTTCACGGGCAGTTCAAAGAAGTCCGGGCATTCATAGTATCCGTCGCTGCGGCTGAGAAAGGTCCAGTCCTTTAGGTTTGGGGATCCGAAGAAATGGATGGTGTGGACCTTGTTGGTTTCGACATAGAGCGGCATGACCCATCGTTTTGACGGGACGTGCCAGAACACTTTGGGGTCCCGGTTGCCGCCTGTGACCTGGCGCAGGACGGGGTTTCCAGGATACTTGGTGAACCGGCGGCCATCGGTGCTGGACGCGATGCACTGAACCGTCGGATCTCCCGCCGCGGTATAGATGAGCACCAGGGGCGGATGATCCGCGGAACCCAGTCCGCTGGTATTCTGTGAATCCACAACGGCGCTGCCGCTGAACATGGGGCCCAGGGAATCGGGGGCGAGAACGTCCCCCAACTCCTCCCAGTGGACGAGGTCGCGACTGACGGCGTGGCCCCAGTGCATGTTTCCCCAGCCCCATCCATAGGGATTGTGTTGGAAGAAGAGGTGGTATTCGCCGTTGAAATAGACCAGCCCATTCGGGTCATTGTTCCAGCCCCTGCGCGGCGAGAAATGGAACTGGCCGCGCAGTGGTTCGCGGTAGAGTCCCCCGGCATCCGGATAGGCTTCGCTCGATTGGACACTGCTCAGTGCAACGGAGCCAGGCGGCAGCCGATCCACCTGCAGCGTGACGGTCTGATTCCTGAACGTGCCGACGTCCATCGGAGCCCACCAGTCCGGGGTCCCGTCCGCCAACTCGATGTCGTTCCTTACGACCTGCGCACCGTTCGCGAGCAGGGTGACGACACGCTTCGGCGCTCCATTTCGGATGGGGAGGAGAAGGTAGCGATCCTTGACTGGAAACTCCCGAGAGGCATTGAGGGTGGGACCCGCGGGCTTTCGATCCGTCTGGAGGATCTGGTCCACGTTGATATGTCCCCAGCCTCCGGTCGCTTGATCCACAATCTGGAGTCGCGCCGTCTTTCCCTGGAGGCTGGAGACGTCCCAGAAGTCAGGGCTGAGGGTTTCGGTTCCGCCCGGCTGGGTATTGGATCCCGAGGCTTCCCTTACCATCAAGTCGTCCACCAGCAGACGGAGGGCGGTCTTGCCAGGAATTCGACCTCCACCGATCAGGAACGCGATATAGGGGCGCTCGATCCGGAACTCAGGCGAGGTTAATGTACCCGTGGATCCATCCCCATTCAGGAAGGAGTTGACGAGTCCGTTCCCCTGGAATCCGTCCACGGCCATTTGCCCGGGCAGCGCGCCGTGGGCAGGACCTTTGCCAAAGGCTTCGCCGGTGGCGGTCCAACCTCCGTAGTCGGAACCTTCAAAATCGGCAATGACCAGATCTTCGGCCGCCTGGAGATAAAAAGCCGAGGTCGCGAAGGCAATTGTCAGAAGAAGTGCGGCGAGCCGGCAACGCCGTTGGCGACGGCCTTGGGCCCGATGCTGAAATGGATTGGGAGTGGTCACTGGAGGTAAGGAGTCAGGAAGGCGACGGGGAGAGTTGTTCGAAGCCAAGGGCGTGTCGGGCAAAAAGGCGGAGAACTGATCCGGAACGGGTGGGTTCCCCGCGCGCACGGGTTTCGACGTTCAGGGTGACGTCAGCCAGCACAACATCGTCCGGGTCACCCGGTCGGGGGCATCCAGATGGACCCAGTGGGACGCGTTTGGAATCGTTACCAAAGTGAGGTCCTGATCCACCCAGTTCCAGGTGTCATTGAGGGCATCCGCGAGAAGCGCGGTGTCTTTGAGGCCATGGAAAAGGAGCACCGGGCACCGGACTTTGGGGAAGGGTTGCGTTGGGAGTGTGTAAGGCTCCCTGGGATAGTTCGCCTTGTAAAAATTAAGCATTCCCTCGAAGGAGGACCGTTGAAAGGCGGCCACGTAATTGGAGCGCGATCCCGTGTCCGGCAGCCAGGACGCCATTTGTTCGGCCTTCAGGGTGGCCGCGGCTCCGGGTTCCTGGAAGTGGCGCGCATAGGCGCTGTTGCTTTGTTGGCGGGGGTTGGTCGCCAGTTCCCTGAGGAAACCCGCGGGGTGGGGCAGGTTTAGGACCACCAGCCGTTCCGTCTTTTCCGGGTGCCGCATGGCAAATTGCCAGGCCACCGCGCCGCCCCAGTCGTGTCCAATCACAATGGCCTTCTCACGACCGAAGTGCCGGATCACTGCGCCGACGTCTTCGACCAACAGATCCATGGAGTATTGGGAGACACCCGTCGGCTGGCTGCTGAGGTTGAACCCCCGTTGATCCATGGCCACGACCTGAAATTGGCGCGCGAGCGCCGGCATCTGATAACGCCAGGAGTACCAGTAGTCCGGGAACCCATGGATCATCACCACGAGGGGACCGGAGCCCTTCGTGACGTAGTGGATCCTGACGTCACCGGAGTTTGCAAATCCGTGGGTTCCAAGTTCGGACTCTGCGGGAGCCGCATCAGGGACTTGTGCCTGGATTCCGAGCAAAACCGCGGATGCAAGTCCCAAACCGATGAGCGCCCGACGCAAAGGACCCGGATGGGCGGAAGCAGGAGTTCCCGTGCAGGAAGAGCATTGACGGAGGGAGGGCATGGCGACGTAGGGATATTTCGGGACCGGCCGTTGATCCTCCACGAAATGCCTCCGAAGGACCATTCCGCTTTTGAGTTTCAGCCAGGGCGCTTCCCCGGATCAATAAAGGCCCGCGTCCTTTAATTGCCGAATAACGACTCCGGTCCGAGCTGGAAAGTATTGTTCGAGGAGTCGCTTGACCTCGGGCTGCCAGTGGTCGTCCACGGTGTACAATTCGTAAGGTCCCTCCCGGTACGGATGGACGTCCCGGCGGTAATCCCCCCAGCGAGCGGACTCAGCCACCATGGCTGGTTTGAGCATCCCGGCGAGTCGGGCATACCGTTGGCCCGTCGACTCCGGGGAGAGTGCGCCGCCGCTGGAAAGCTGCCGACGAGCGATTTCGCTGAACGCGGCCCGAAATCGTGGGTTCCTTCGAAGCGCCTGGAACAATCGGGTGGGGGACTGGTCGTCATCGGCGGCGAGGATGTTAGCATCCACCGCCTCCAGGCTGCGTTCGGAGTCCCACAGGTAAAATTCGTACTTCCCCTGCGGACGAATGCGCCGGCCGGCGTACCAATTGGAGGCAGCGTCCCAGTCCGAGGTTCCGCCGTAAATCTGGACCAGCATGTAACGGCAAAACCCGTCGATGTCGACCAGTCGGGAAATTTCGTCGTAACGCTGAGGGTCCTCCAGTCCGGAGTTGGCGAGTTCGAAAATCCGGTTCCAAGTTTTTTCAGTCCCGGAGAGAACCTTGCCTGCATTGCGGCTTTCGTAGTCCTCGGGCGATCCACCGAGGTGTTGGGCGAGAAAATCAGCGTCCGGGCGTTCGCAGAGATTGTAAATTCCCCAGTAGAGTCCATCGAGATAGAGATGCGCGAAGCGGCCCCGGGCGGTGAGGTGCCCCAGTTCCCGCAGGGATTCGCGCATAAACTCGTCCCGCAGCAATTCCCCCCGGCGACGCTCCTCGGAACTCCAATGGAGCCAGCTGTTGTTGCAGCCGGCACGCAGCACGAGGGATTTCAAGCGCGGAGGACCGGTCGGGCCAAACAGGGATTGATTGAGGTAGGCCGCGCCATACCGCTCGCGAAATTCCAGGCGGAAGGAATGCTTGGGGCTCTCCTCAGGGCGGCGGCTCCAGCCGCCTTGGATCCGGACTCCACACCGGGCGTGGAATTCATCGGTGCCGTCCGCAGGGATCCATTCAACGGAGGCGGAGCGTTCCCAGGCGGATCCGGTCTCCAGGGGATTTGAATAGATTCCCGTCTCTGGAGCAAAGAGATCCTTCCGGTCGAGGACGAGGGACAGCGTTGGCAGCCTTTCCAGGCTCTCGTCGAGTCGACGTCGGTAACGGATGTCGCCGGCAATTTCCGGATCCATTTCGTAGTCGGCGACGACAGGCACGTCGTTCCGGCTGCCCCAAAACTTGGGGAAACCCTCGCCGGTCTGGTTCGGCACCTGAGCCAGAAACAGGTAGGTCTGGGTGTCTATGTCGGAGGGCTTGTAGTTCTCCCGGAAGGCTGCGGCGCGAAGGATGGTGGTGGTCCGGATCGGGATGGGCGCCGTGTAGCGGCTTCCGTGGTTGGGAAGGGGCCGGGAACCGTCCGTGGTGTAATAGATCTCCGCTTCCGGTGTGGCGGTGGAAATGGCCACCTCAAAGGGATGCGAATAGAAACCCCGGGTGTGACTGAATCGAGTGTCCGCGACCCGCCCAATCATCTCCTGGGCATTGGTGCGACCGGGAGTCGAGGCGATGAAGAAGGCATGACGACGCAGGCCGCGGGTCATCGCAGCGGCTCCACCCGCTCCAAATTGCGCGCTGCGAAGCCCGAAGGACACGTCGGCGTCCATGGCGGGATACTTGGGGAGATATTCGTGCGCCACCGTCAATCCGTCGGGTTCAATCAGGGCGAGGTATTCTCCCTTGGGACTCAACCGGAAATTGGTGTGCAGATCGGTGGTGCGGTTGGTGCGGTTTTTTCCCGAAGCAAACACGATCGCGAAACCGCCGGGTTCCAGTTCCATGGGCGGAAACGTCCACTTCCGCGGAGCGCGAAAATCATCCGTCAAATGCCAGCCACCGAGCTTCTGGGGGTGGTCTCCCGGGTTGTGGATTTCAATCCATCCCGAAAACTCGCCATCGGAATCGGGAAGGGTCGAGTGATTCACGGCCATGATCTCCGAAATGAGCAGGGCCGGTTCGCGGATGGAGCGGTAAAGATCGCGGTTAAACAGCACCAGCAGCAGGCTCAGGGCCCCGGCTAGAATCAGGCCGAATCCGGCCGGCGTGAGTGTGCGGGAAGGGGATGGCTTCATGCGGCGCCGGCGATGCTACCCCTCGACTCCGTCCATGCCGGTCACGTACTTGGACATCCGGGTGACGCGGAACGGAAAATAGTTGGTGATGCGATCATCGATGTCCGCGATGTCTCCCGAGTACTTCAGTTCCATCACCGTGCTGTCGGAAAGTTCCATCCGGCTGAGGAACTGGTTGTCATGGCGATGGACCCGGTAGAACTCCAGATGATCATCGATTGTGATTCGGTAATGGCCGTCCGCCGACAGGAAATATTTCCGGTGATAGCGGTTGATCAGGGCGGGTTCGAGTCCGTCGAGATGATATCGAACCGCGTCGGGAAGTTTGGATGCCTCTAGGGCCTTGCGAAGGATGTTCACTCCGAAGCCCCGGCCGATGGAAATGGGGCTGAGGGGATGGGACGCCTTGGTTCCCACCATGCCGCGCTTGATCTTGAATTCCAGCACCGGTCGTGCGGCGGTGCCGAGCAGGGGTCCGTACCACCGGATCCGCATTTTCGTCCGGTCGGCCATGCCGTCCACGTTCTCGAAGTAGGAGCCGAGTCCCGGGTCGTCGAGGTAGATGTTGTTGATGGAACGCGGGGCGTAGACCTCGTAAAACAGGGCGGGACATCGCCGCACCCAGTGTTCCACCTCCCAGGTTGGGACCTCGCGGATATGGTACTTCCGCTCAAACCGGTATTCGCTGTCCCCGCCTTCGCTCATGCCGGACTCCGGGATCTCAGTTCCCGATCCCGCGTTCGTCAACAAACCGGACCCGGGTGTCTCCCAGACTCGTGCGGAAATCCTGGAGGCACGATTCGACCCGGGTGACATCCGCGAATGCGACCTGGAACGAGGCCTCCAGATGATCGTCCGTCTCATCAAACCGGCGCAGTTTCACCTCGCGGGCATGCTTCTGAAGCCCGGCCAACAATTCCGGGAGTCCCGTGCCGGCCTTGCGGGGACTGGATAACGTGACGTAGAGATTGGGGCCGGGTTCCCGCTGCTGGACAACGTGGCTGAGCGCGATAATGGCGATCAAGACCGCGAAGGCGATCAGGGTGATCACCGTCTGCTGCGCTCCGAGACCCAGGCCGATGGCGATGCAGATGAAAAGATAGCTCAGTTCCTCAGGCTCCTTGATCGCCGCGCGAAACCGGATGATCGACAGGGCTCCAACCAGTCCCAGGGACAGGGCCAGGGAGGATTTCACGATGGTGATGATCAGCATCGTGGTCATGGTCAGGACGACAAAGTTTCGACCAAAGATGTCCCGGTTGGAGAGCGCGCGTCCAAACCGCGCATAGGCGCGGCCGAGCAAGTGGGCCAGCAGCGCCGCGAGGAGGAAATTGATGAGGAACAGTCCGTAGTGGATCTCGGCGCTTTGTGCGGAGAAAAACTGGAGCAGGGATTCGTTCTTGTTCATGCGGGGAACAGTGCGCCGGGGAACGCTCGGGCGCCGCGGACGTCCTGAAAGGATACTGGAAGTGACGAAAAGGTTACAGGGAACTTTGGGAAGCGGATTGGCGCGACGGGAAGGCCTCAATTCCCGGGCGGGAGCGCCGAGGCTGGGGTTCCGGGCGGCCCCGTTTGCGAGAGGGCGCTCCAGTCGCCGTCCTTCAGGGCCCGGGCCGTGACTTTGCCTCCCGGTGGAACGAACACCGGATCGCCGGACTTCCGGGCCATTGGGGAGGGAGTTCCGCCGACCCGCCGCGGATCGGTTCCATCCGTGGTGTAATAGATGTCTCCCGCCGGCGCGGAGATTCGGATCCGAACGGGTTGGGAACCGTCTCCCGATACGGGGCTGAATTCCGGGGCGGCGATGTCGGGAAGAAGTCCCTGCGAATAAAGCTGGGCGAGGACAATGTCACCCCGGTGCGGGATATAGTCGTCCAGGATCCGTGTGATTTCCGGACGCCAATCCTCCTCTCGATTCAAGGGGCTGGTTTTGGGTTTTCCGTCGGGTCCCAATCGCGGGGGAGCCCCCATGGGGATGGTTTGCTTTACGTCGCCCCAGCGGGCGGACTCGGCGAGTACCGCTGATTCGATCTGGCGGGCCCGGCGTTGAAACCGCTCGCGGAGAGACTGGGCATTCAAGGCGCCTCCCGAGGAGAAGTGGCGCTGGACCCGGTCGGCCACGCGGAGCCGGAACTCGGGATTCTCGACGCACTGTTGCCAAAGCCACTGGGGACTGCTGGTCTCGAGCCGGTCTCCAGTCTTGAAGGGGCCTGTGCGGTCCTCCTCCACCTTGAGCATGGTGTGTTCCGCATCCCAGACGAAGAACTGGAAGCCCCGGTCACCCTTCCGCTTTCGGAGCGCGTGGAAGTTGTTCGGGTTCCGGTTGTCCCCAAACGCGGATATCGGGGCGTCCAGATTGCCGCCCCAGAAAATGACCAGCATGTAGTCGATAAGATTGTCCACGTCGAGCAGGGCTTCCTGACCGGGGTTGACGGAGCCGTCCGGATTTCGCCCCTGGAGCGCGAAGTAGTTCGTGACATTTCCAAGGCGGTTGGAGGCTCCCAAATACAGCCGGGTCCATGCCTCCAGGTTTCCGTCGGTGGCCATGACCGTGTAGGTGCTTTCCCGGGTGGTGAATCCGGAGTCCACCTTGACGGCGTCGAAATCCGATTTCCGGCCGCCGAGGTAGGTGGCGCCGAAGGAGGCTTCCGGACGCTCACAGGTATCGTAAAGGCCCCAGTATTGACCATTGATGTAGAGGTGGCAGAAGTCGCCGCGGGCCGCCGGCTGTCCCATGGCCCGTTGCAGGTCGCGGTTGAACTGGTCCCGGAGAAAGGTCGCCCGCGGATCCCCGCAGAGGCTCCACGAATAGTTATGCGAAGTGCGAAGATCGAGGGCCTCAAACGACTGCGCGCCCTCTTTACCGAACAACGGATACTTCAGAGGGCCGTCCCCATACTCCTCCCGGAAGAAAAGGCGGAATGCGTGTTTCGGATTCACCGGCATTCGGCTGAAGCCTCCGCGGATCCGGACGCCACAATGTATCTGGAAGCCCGGCGCACCGTGGGGATCCAGGAACTCAATCGAACAGGGACGCTCGGACTCGCGTCCCTGCTCGCCCGCATGGGAATAGACCCCGCGGACGGGGCCAAACAAGTCATCCATGTCGGCGACGAGGGACACGCTGGGGATGGCCTTCAATCCGGCGATCAGCTCCTCCCGGAATTTCGGGTCCCTGGTGATGCGCGGATCCATTCCGTAATCGACCTGGTTTTTATCCCAAAGATAGGGAAACCCAATGGGAGGGAGGCCGTCGGAAGACTGTTGGATCACGTCGTGAACAAAGAGAAAGGTGTGCGTCTTGACCTTGGATGGGCGGTATCCGGGTTTGAACGCCGCCACCCGGAGGACGGTGGTCCCGTCGATAGGGATGGGTGCCGCGTACGTCATCCCGCGTTCAGGCGTGGGAAGGGAACCATTGGTGGTATAGCGGATCGTCGCACCGTCGGTGCGCGTTGTCAGGACGAGACTAAACGGCTCCTCATAGAACCCCCGCTTGCTCCCGAGTTTGACTTCCGCCACCTCACCCAGAAGTCCACCGGAATTGGGGGCACCCGGCGTGGGGCGGTCGAGGATCCGGGCGTAATCCGCCGGATTCAGTCCCGGATGCCATTCTGACGAGACGCCAAAACTGACGTCCCGGTCGAGACTGGGGTACTTCGGGTCGTAGTCGTGGACCACCGTTTTCCCGTTCCGGGCCAGAAGGGCGAGGTATTCGCCCTTCGATTCGAGCTTGAAGGCCGCGTGGAGCGGTTTGTCGCCATCGCCGCGGTCCTTTCCGGAAGCGAAGACGACGCGGAATCCTCCCGGCGAAATCGTGCCCGAGGGGAGGATCCAGCGGGACGGCTTCTTCCTTCCCACGGAGAGGATCAGACCCCTCAGTTCGACCGGTGTGTCGCCATAGTTGTACAGTTCGATCCAGTCTGGAGTGTCGCCGTCCTCGTCCTTGAGTGTGGAGCCATTGGACGGCATGACCTCGCTGATCAGCAGTTTCGGGGGTGTCGTGTCCTGTCCGTGACCCGGCGAAAGCAGTCCCATGGCGAGGTGGATTGCCAGGACGAGTGCCCAGACCGGCCGCAAGCGGGATAGGAGTGGAGACGGGGGAGTCATTGGGACTTCTGCCGCGAGTTGCGGATTTGGAGCAGTTCGTCGGCGTCGGCCAGTCCGTTGCCATTCGTATCGAAATGTAGGAGTGCCTTTTGTTCCTCCAGATACCCAGGAGTCGGAGAAGCCGGATCGTTGGCCATGCGGCCGGCGAAGTAAGCGGGGATGCCGGTGATCTTTCCTGCGGCGACATCCTTCATCATGACCTTGGTCTCCTCCTTGCTCAGTTTGCCGTCCTTGTCTGCGTCGTACGTTTCCCGAAGAATCCTGGTTTCCGCCTCCCACGCCACACGCCATTCATCGCCGGCCATCTCCCCGTCCTTGTAGCGATCATACTTGGCGAGGAAGTCCGCGGGGATCTGGAATTCCGCACGCTTGGACAACCGCTCTGCCTTCAGGTCCAGTCGCATGCTTTCCCGCTCCGAAGGATCCAGTCGCCCGTCGCCATTCTTGTCGTACTTCACGAGCAGATCGGCCCGCACCTTCTTTGGGTCCGGAGGTGGATCATCCGCCAGGATGCTGGACGCCAAGGCGAGGAACAGGAATGCCTGGAGCCCGGTGGCCGGGTTCCTCCTTGCCCAAGGAAGGGAGTGGGAATGGGGATGGAAAATCATGGCGTGGCACGCGTGAGTCTGAAGGAAACTCAACAGGGATCCCAGAGACAACGAGCGTTGGGAGGAATTCCTGACCTGGGCCTAGCGGATGAGGATTCCTAGGGTCGACTGCGGAGGGTTGGGAGTTCGGCGTCAGGGGTTTCGAGATTCCAGAGCGCTGGCAGACGGCTGGATGCAATACAGTCGGGACGCGGACCGGATCAGGAGTCGGTTTCCGGAGATGGCGGGCGTGGCCATGCACATGTCGTCGTCGGACAGCCGGTTGATGCGCAGCAACTCGAATCGGTCTCCGGCCCGAACCACGTAGCAGGCGCCGTCTTCGTTCAGGCAGTAGATTCGTCCGTCGACAGCCCACGGGGAGGCGGTGAAGGCGAAGCCGTCGGGAAGGCGCTCGCGGTCGTAGAGGACTTTTCCCGTCTTGGCGTTCACGGCACTCAGAAGTCCGCGGTCGAACAACACGTAAAGCCTTCCCTCATAGTACAGCGGGGACGGATTGTAGGGGCCCCCGGTCGGATCCGACCAGGCCACGAAGGCATTGTTGGTTTCTCCCGGCTTCAGGGAAATGTCGCCTTGGGCACCCGGCCGCAGGGCGTAGAGCGGACGGAATTTGTCCCCGACATAGCCGGACGAGACAAAGAGCAGGTCATCGCCGGCGCAGGGCGTTGGAATGGCAATGCTCGACATGCCCCGCAGCGACCAGAGTTCCTGTCCGTCGAGGGTGTAGCTGCGGACCGCCCGGGTTCCGGTCGTCACCAATTCGGTGCGGCCGGAATGTTCCCAAACGAACGGAGTGGACCAGTTGCTCTTTTCGTCCCGGTTCACGCGCCAGAGTTCGCGCCCGGTTGCGGCGTCGAGGGCGAGGAGTTCGGCTTGGTCTTCATTGTCGTTGAGGAGAAAGAGTCTCCCCTGATGCAGGACTGGTGAAGCGGCGGTTCCCCATCCGTACCGGGTTAAACGGGGGTCAAGTGGGCGTGACCAGACGGGCTCGCCGGCGGTGGTCAGGGCGAACACACCAACGCCTCCGAAGAGGGCGTAGATGCGTTCGCCGTCTGTCACCGGCGTCTCCGCGCCATAGCTGCTCTTGAGGTGAATGGACGTTTTCGGGACACCGCGATGGACGGTCCGGTCCCACGCTATGGAACCCGTCGCGAGATCGAGACCGATGACTCTCCATTGGTGCTCCGATTTGGGCGGCTCGGGACGATCACCACCAAAGTAGAGCCCTTTTCGAGGCGGTTCCGAATCCCCGGAATTGACCACGGTGGAAACAAAGACGAGGGGACCCCAGGTCACCGGCGACGACCAGCTGCGACCGGGGATCGCGGTCTTCCACGCCACCGAATTCGTCGCCGACCAGTCGTCCGGGAGCTTCGCGGTCGTGGCAACTCCGGCGCTGTGGGGTCCTCGGAACTGGGGCCAGTTTTCCTGGGCCTCTACTTCGGAGTGGCGAGACCACGCGAGACAGGCTGCGGACATCCAGAGAACGCGAAGCAGTCGGGCCTGGGGGGTGAACACTTCGAAACCAAGGCACACGGATCCCGGGCTCGGAAGGGAAAAATGGCGGTTCCGACTCGGTCCGTGTTCGTTGGGGAACCGGGCGGGGTCAGCAAAGGATTGATGATGTCGCGGACTTGGCAAACGCTGCGCGCATGCTTCGTCCGAGAAAAAAATACACGGTGTACGACCTTCAGCAGCTCAAGGGGCGGCGTGTCCTGACCCATGTCCATGTGAAGTCGCCGGAGGAGGCTGCCGCGGCGGAGTCGGCCGGGGTGGACCTGATGAGCTGCAGCTTTGATTCCCCGGAGGCACAGGCGCGCCTTCCGAAGCTCGTGTCCGCGGCGCCCAACAGCTTTCTTTCCGCCGCGACTCCCCACGGGATGGCGTCGCCCGAGGAGGCGATCCGGACCGGATTCCGTGCGATCGAACTGGGCGCCAGCTCGGTTTATTGCTCGGCGAGTCCGCGGATGATCGAGGCGATGGCGCGCGAGGGATTGCCGGTGGTGGGGCATCTCGGACTGGTGCCGCGGCATGTCACCTGGACAGGATACCGCGCCATCGGAAAGACGGAGGCCGAGGCGCGACAATTGTTCGACCGGATGAAAGCCCTGGAGAGTGCAGGGGCGTATGCCGCGGAACTGGAATGCGTCCCGCACAACCTGGCGCGATTCCTGAGTTCCCGGACGCGAATGCTGTTGATGTCCCTGGGTTCCGGAAGCGGGTGTGACACCCAGTTCCTGTTTTCGGACGACATCCTCGGAGACTACGAGGAGCGCCCGCCGCGCCATGCGAAGGCCTATCGAAATTTTTTGGAGGAACACCGCCGCCTGCAGCGGGAGCGCATCTCCGCGTTTGGGGAGTACGTGGCGGATGTCCGGGAAGGACGGTTTCCGGAGCGTTCCCACCTGATCGAGATGGATTCCGACGTGCTCCAGAAGGTGATCGATTCCCTCGGGACGTGAAGCACTACGGCACCGTCGCGAGTTCGTAGCAAACCGCCTCCTGATCATTACGCACCAGGAGATACGGTCCTGCGACGGCCGGGTTGTTCCAGGTCTTGCTGCTGAGGGCGGGGATGCGTCCCAATTCGCGATAGGTGTCCGGGCGGGCTTCAACGAGGGCGACAAAGCCTGGTTCGGATTGAACCAGGATCAGGTCGTCAACCAGCAGGGTCTGGCCGGATCCGTAGCGGCCGTCCTTCCAGAGACGCTTCCCGGTCGCCACTTCACACGAGCCGGCGCGATGTCAATGTCGAGCCCCGCGAGCGCTCGAAGCGCATGCCGGCCATTGATGAACTGATCGCTTCATCGACTTGCCGCGCCGGTGTTCGGTGGCGGCGGCCTATCAGCAACGAAGAGCTTCACCTGATCAGGACACAGCCGGCTCCATACCCGCGGAAAGAAGGCCGATCCTCGTCCAGGACGACCGGGTTGGGAACACTTGGGATTCTTTTTCGTTTCCCCACGCAAAACGCCACCAGGAGCGGCCACGCTGTCCGGGGTCAATCCGGCAACGCCCTGGCGACCCGATCACGAGAATCTGCCGGCGTCCGCCGAGTGGCCTCGGACGCCAAGCACGCCGTAGCCGTCTCGCTGTTCCCGGACCAGAGCAGCTGTCCAGTCCAGCAGCATAGGCCCAGCCGGCGCCGCCTCGAGGAGTTCGTTCCTCCACTGACGATAAGCTTTCCGCCGGTCACCAGCGGGGCGGAACTCTTGCCCCAGGTGTCGTTGTTTAGGTGGTTGGTCTTGAGGACATCCACGGTCCAGATCCGGCGACCCGTGGTGAGATCCGAACAATCGAGGATTCCCGTGGCTCCGAAGGCGTACACGCGTTGCTGGCGATGGTGGGGGTCGCTCGCGGACCATCGCCGCCGAGGAACTCGGTGAAGCGGGCGAGGTTGGTGTGGGACCAGACGAGGGTGCCGGTGCGCAGGACCCGCGCCGTGACGAGTTCATCCCCGGCGGCCTGCTCCTGGGTGATGGCGGGCGGAGGCCACGAACCCGGACCATCAATCCGACCGGAATCACCAAAGTTCACGGGGAGGCGAGGCGCTCCGGAAATCCCGGGCCAGACGGGCCCCTTCCGGCCGTTGCGCTGGGGACCGAGGAATTGGGGGAACTGATATTGGAGGTCGGGAACTGGCGGCCGGGGGCGCGGGCGGTGGGGTGGGTTCTGGAGGCGGGCTCGCGCGAAGGGTTGCCATCCTTGAATTACGGTGCCCAGCGCCAAACCAGTTTCGGGATTCCCGTCCCGCTCCCGGCGTTCTCGGGGCGGGTTGTCCGATCTGACGGCAAGCACGGCGGCCGCGACCGCACCCAACCACGCGAGACGCTTCCACCGCAGTCCGCTGCCGAGGGCATGTCCAGGCGGCATCAGGATGGCCCCGAGCAGGACCGCGGCGAGGTTCAGCCAGGCGCGGGGGAAATTTGCGGTCCAGATCCCCGGGAACCTGCAGCAGGACCGAAGCAGAATCGTGAACCCCACGATGATCCAGGGACCTCGCCGGCGGGGCGGGAACTGTTGGGAGAGGGGACGTCGTTCAAGCCGGCTGCTGTTGAAGTGGAGGGGACCGTTGTCAATGGATTTCCGGGGGAAGGGGTGGCCGGGCGCAGCCGTTCGTGGTCCGGCCTTCAGGCTGCTCCCCCGCCCAATGGGCGACGCTGATTACCAGGGAACAGGCTAAAGCCTGCACTACCAACACTCGCGGCGCCCGGGGGGAATTTTCACCGCCCGGATCCTTCCTCATCTCGACAGCCCGTGCCGGGATTTCGTTGGCTCGGTGAAAAAAGAGCGTCTCATCTTCGAAAGGCTGCGCGGACTGCGCGCCAGCGACGAGGAGCGTCTCAGTTGGCGAGAAGCCTCGCCGCCAGCCCCGCCGAGCAGGTGGGCGCGCCACAGAGACTTCCTCCGCTCGGCTTGTCTCGGCGCTCGAAGGGGAAGGGATTCGTTAACTCGTAATGCCTTGAAGTTAGCTCCGGCTTACTTCCGCCTCAGGTGGAATTCGGCGAATTCCAGAAACTTGATCCAGTCGAACATCTCGATGGAATGGCCACCGGGACGATTGTGGTAACCGACATCGGATTGGACGATGGCTTCGCCGACTGCCGGAGAGGCTTCCATGGTGAGCCCCTTCTTCCCCAGCAACCGATACACGGCGCTGGCGTAATAGGCGGAAAGGTACTCGCCGCGGGGATCCGCCCATGTGTCGTCCACACCGCTGTGGACATAGACCGGACGTGGTGCGATGCACGCGAGCAACATGTGCTGATCGACTGGCAGGTCGTCCTCGTTGCGGACAAACTTCCACGCATTCCGGCAGAGCCAGTACGGAAAGCGGGTGACCATCTTCTCCATGTTCTCCCCGAAGTTTCGTTTCCATAGCGCCGCACCTGCGCAGCCGGATTCGGCGGAAATCACGAGGGCAAACCGCGTGTCCTGGGCGGCGGTCCAGAGCGTCGCCTTGCCCATTTTGGAGTGGCCCATGATCGCCACGCGTCGGGCGTCGATATCCCGGTCGGTCTCCAGGTAGTCCATCGACCGGGACGCACCCCAGGCGGCCATGGAAATGCAGCCCCATTCGTAGGCTTTCGGGAAGCTTTGTCCGGTGTGATAGAACAATGGCGCAATCCCCGAAAGAAACTCGACCTCGTTGTGGCGCACGAGATCGCCGTTCGGAACTACGACGAAGCCGAATCCCCGCTGGAGGAATTCGCCGAGTGGAATTCCGTTCCGCAGAAACCCGGGGCGATCCGGATTCGCGTCATGTCCCGTGTCCTTGGTGTTGGCGAAGCTGTGGAGCAGGAATGCGGGTGCCGGTCCCGAAACACCGTTGGGAGTGAAGACCAGAATCTGCATCTCCACCTTGCCTCTCGCGTTTTCGAAGCGGAGACGGACGTCCTTCCGGGTGGCTTTCCCTCCCATGAACTCACGGTCGATCTTTACCACTTCGAATGTGGTTCGGATCGGGGATTCCGGCTCCGGGACCACGCCGTAAACGAGGTTTCCAAACAGCGCCAGGATTTGGGGGCGGCGAATTTGGAACCACTCCTCGGGCGAGGTGATGGGTTTGCCCTCGGTGGAGACGAGCAGCGGAGGCAGATCGTAGGGAGGGACTTTGGCCTCGTCGTAAACAACATCCCGGTCGTGGTTCTTGGGTTCGTCGGACTGGAGTAAGGGCGCAACCAACAGGAGGCCCATAATCAAGGTCAGGTGTTTCAAGGAGAGATTCATGGTGGGAGAAGGTAGGTGAGTTAGGACCCAGTTTTGCGGGAGTGGCTCCAGTCACATTCGTTTTGGCCAACGGCCTTCGCGAACTCCAGAAGGGACGCGGCGACTTCCGGCGTCCAGTTCAGCTGTCTGCGAAAGAGCCGCCGGGGCGCGCGAATCGTGAACTGGAGGCGAGGCCGGGAGTCATGGCCCACGACGAGGGCCCATTCGACGGTCGATCCAAGGTGTCGGTCGGGCAGCGGGTCCATGGCGACGAGCATGCGCGAAGGGCGGAACAACCCCAGAAACCGAGGCCAAAATCCGGGAGGATGGGCATCCGGCACCGGATCCGTCCCCACGTCCCCACTCTGTTGAAGGAATCGCTGCAGGCAGTCCCGGTTTCCCGGGGTACAGGGAAAAAATCCGATCCAGTGGTCTCCCGCCGACACCGTCTTGAAGACGATCTGGGTCCTTCCGTCGGGAAGCTGACACAGGGTCGGGGACAGTTCGCCGTGGCCATTTGAAAACGCCAGGGGCGGGAACTCCCGGAGCGGGACGCCGAGGAGACGGTCGTTGCGGATGGAATCCAGCCCCAAACCGGTCAGCAATCGGTCATACCAGTCGGGCACAACGTGGGGATCGTGCTCAGGAAATGCGGTTCAGCGGGCGCAGTTCGTCCTGCGCGACCGTCGCACTGCGGCTCCAAAGAGGAGAAGTCCTCCCGCAATCCAACCCGTTGTAAAGGGCTCGGGAATCGCACTGAGCATTTCGTCGGACGACGCGAAGGAGATTCCGTTGAGCTTCAGGAAGAAGGGGGAGGAGTCGGTTCCCTGAAGGGCAAAGATGAAGGTGTTGGCGCCGGATAGGATGCCGGGTTGGTAGCCGGCGAAGGTCCGGACGTCGAAAAACAGGGTTGAAGGCGTCGAGGAGTTTACCGTGATCGCCGTGTTTCCGAGGGTGTACGGACTGACGGAACTCTGGATCTCGAGGGCGACGGTTCCATTGCCATTGACCTCCGGGATATCGAGGCGAAGGAAGGGCGTCGCGGTGAGGTCCACGGTGAAGCCATCGTAGGATAGGTTGGCGAGTCCAGCCTTGCCGGGATCGCAAACGTATCCGAAGGCATGGTTGAGGATCTGACCTTGGAACAGTCCCCCGGTGGCGCCCGCCATGAAGGTGCGGGTGGCGGATTGGCCGTCGATCTGCACAGTCTGGGCGGTGGAAACCGGAATGGGGCTGCCTCCCGAATTGATGACGACCGGACTATCCACGGAGAAATCGTCAATCAGGACCGAGGCTTCCAGGGTTGGGACGGAAAGCAGCAGCGTCGCAAAAAGGGATGGGAAGTGGGACAGGGTGGGGTTCGTGTTCACGGAAAGCCGGATGGGAGGTATTGTTGAAGCGCCTAAATCGGAAACCATCGAAGAAATTGGGTAAACCCTGACCCGCCGCCCGAAAGCGTCAAGCAACCGTGTCAGGTTGGACGTCTACACAGTCGGAACCGGGTGCGACAAGGTGTCATTCCAATTGTCCGGTTCGCGAATCGGCGGCCATATATCCCATAAACCGTGACATCGGATGCTCAGCTGCTGCGGGAATTCGCGGCTACGGGATCGGAGGCAGCCTTCACTGAACTGGTGGGGCGGCACGGTCCGGTGGTTTTCGCGGCCGCCCTGCGGCAGACGGGCAATCCCCATCTTGCCGAGGAGGTGACCCAGGCGGTCTTTCTCCTCCTCGCCCGAAAGGCGGCTTCGCTGTCCGGCGAGGCGGTCCTGATCGGATGGCTGATGAAGGCCACCCGGTTTGCCGCCCGGGACCTGCTTCGGAGCGAGCGCCGACGGCTGGAACGGGAAACGACCGCCTATCACATGAATGAATCCCATTCCTCTTCGATTCCTGACGCCGATGGCGGACGCCTGTGGGACCGCATTGCGCCCGTTCTGGACGGCTGTCTTGCCCGCCTGCGGGAGGCGGACCGCAACGCGATCCTTCTGCGCTTCTTTCAAAACAGGCCGCTGGCGGAAGTGGGCAGTGCGCTGGGGATCGCGGAGGAAGCCGCCCGAAAACGCGTGACCCGGGCGCTCGAACGTCTTCGTGAGGAACTCCGGCGGGACGGTGCCGTGGCCTCCCTGGCGGTCCTTCCAGACTTGTTGTCCCGCCAGGCGGTCCCTGTTGGCCCGGTGGAATTGGTGGGCACGACGGTGTCAACGGTCCTGGGGACCAATGGAGGAGCACCTGTCCGGGCGACGATTTTGTCCAAGGTCCTCGCCCGGGACCTCGCATGGTCGGGACTCCGGATCTGGTTTGCCACCGCGGCGACCGCGGTCGCGCTCGTAGGCGGGGCGCTCTGGGTCCGTGAGACCGTCGGTTCCCGGGATCTGGCGCCGAAGGTGACGGCGGAAGGGGATTACCGGGTCGCCGGATTTCCGGATCCGTTGGTGGTGCACCGCTTCATCCGCAACCTCCAACGGGAGTTGCGGGCGGGCGAGCGTGAGACCGTGGCTTCCTGGGTTCGGTACCCCCTGCGGGTGCAGGGCGCGGCTTTGGAGTCCCGGGTGGAAAGTCCCGCAGCCGTCCTCGCCATGTTCGAGCGGGTGTTCACAGAATCCGTGGCGGGGGAGATTCTCAAATGTCCCGCCCAGCGGCTGCATTGTACGGCCGAGGGGGTCATGATTGGAGGAGGCTCGGTCTGGATTGCGCCCGAGCCCAAAACGGGTGAGCCTCGGATCACGCTGGTGAATCTCCCATGAGCTGAACCCTCATCGTCTCCTCCAAGGTCTCCCGTGCAAATGTTGCGTTCTCAATCTGAACCCCGCCGCGGCGACAGGCTCCGCCGGTCGGGGTTTTCGATGGTGGAGATGCTGATCGTCACCGCCGTGGTTGCGACGCTGGCGGCGATGCTGCTGCCGGCGGTTTCCAAGGCGCGGGGTCGGGCGAAGGCCGTGAACTGCGTGTCGAACCTGCGCCAGCTGGGACTCGGGTTGCGCATGTATGCGGAGACGGATCCCCTGGGTCGCCTGCCGGTGGATCCCGTCGGCGACCAGGAACCGGCCTGGGTCTATTCCCTGACGTCCCATCTCGGCTCCGTGGAAGGCGTTCGGATTTGTCCGTCGGATGCCTTCGGGGCGGCCCGGAAAAAATGGAACCGCACGAGTTATGTCCGGAACCAATACACTTCCCGGGATCTGGGG
This sequence comes from Verrucomicrobiota bacterium, assembly GCA_046346705.1. Lineage (GTDB taxonomy): Bacteria > Verrucomicrobiota > Verrucomicrobiia > Limisphaerales > UBA9464 > UBA9464. Next base: position 155,576 of record JAXMHR010000012.1, read on the forward strand.
GTGACCGCGGACAGCACAGGGTTGACTCCGGGCGACGTGGGGACCATGGGCCCCGATGGACAACCCCTCGTCCTGCATCCGTCGAGCCTCCGCCTGGCTTCGTATCGGCAGCCGTCCGAAACATTCCTGGCGTTCGAAGGCTCAAACGTCGGGGTCCTGTTTCCTCCGGCCTTGGACGATCGGGCGCCCGTCCCAGCGTTTGACGACCATACCCATCCCGACACGTGGATCTTCGGCTGGGCGCATGTCGTTGCCGATATTGATCCGGAACGGCATGGCCGTTCCTCCAATTACCTCTTTGCCGATGGCCATGTGGCTCCCATCCCCTCCGTTGTCCTCAGAAAGCGTCTTGAGGCGGGTGAAAACTTTGCCGTGATTCCCGAATAAGTTCGAAGTGATCGACCATGAAATCCGCACGTTGGCTTTTGTCGGTACTCCTGGCCCTGACGATTCCCGTCGGCGCCTGGGGCGAGGATGTCGAGTTGGATCCCGTGGACGACTTCTACTTGTGGAGCGTGTCGAATGCGGAAGGCGCTCCGCTGCTGACGCCTTCGAGCGCAGATCCCGCCGGGCCTTCGGTCTCCTGGGTGAAACCTTCGCACGGAGACCATTTTCAGTTGCCCGATTCGGTATCACTCGTCGCCGTCGCCATGGATCCCAACGGCCTGTTGGACGTTGTCGAGTTCCTGGCCAACGGGGAGTTGGTGGGCACGTCCCGGGTGGATTTTTGTCCGCCCTGTCCGAACCCGCCCATTTGTCCCATGGGCCCCTGCATCCTTCCCCCGGTGGGAACCCCCTTGAAGCATCAGGTCGAATGGGTGCGTCCGAAGCCGGGCTTCTATGAACTGGTGGCCCGGGCGGTTCGTGCGGACGGGTCCGTGGCGACGTCGCCTGCCATTGGCATCACGGTTGGGGCGGTCGATCCCACGTCGCTGGTCTGGGTCGAGACCGTCCAGGGCCGCGCGGTTGAGGGTCGGGTGCGGGATGATGGCACACGGGACTTCATTTCCTTCCGGGTCCATCGGCAGGGCAACACCCAACGAAACCTGCAGGTGTTTTATCATTTGAAGGGCGAGGCCATTCCCGGTGCCGACTACCTGGCGTTTCCCGGCCCAATTTCCTTTCTTCCGGGAGTGGAGGCTCAGGAAGTACGGTATGAGGTTTTGGAGGATTTTCTGCTCGAGGGAGAGGAATCCCTGGTTTTCGTGCTCGACCCATCCCCCACGATGGGGCCGGCGTCTCCCTACGAAGTGGATCCCAATCGCGCGTCCGCCACGGGTTTCATTGAGGATTCAGGATCCGAGATTCCGGTGGTGACGGTCCAAACGCGACTGCCCTATGCGCTGGAAGGGGACCGCCTCAATCGCGGGGAATTTCTCCTGAACCGGACGGGAGATCTCTCCCAGGCATTGTCGGTTAATTTTGAGGTTTCGGGGACTGCGAACCGCGGCTCCGACTACCGACTGGTGCTGAACCCGTGTGATGACTGCGCGGCTCCGGACCAGGAGGTGAGTGGAAACACCCTGGTCTTCCCCGAAGGACAGGGAAGCCTGGTGATTGGAGTTTTCGCAAACTTTGACGGTTTGCCCCCGCACGCGGAGGCGTTTGTCGAGGATCTCCAGTTCCAGATCTCCTCACCGATGATTCCCGCGGTCCTCGGTGCACGCCCGCCGTACCTCGTGGGAAATCCCGACCGGGCTTCCGTCTCCGTGATTGAGCGGAGGAATCCCGGGGGCCCGGAGGTGATCCTGATTCAGCCCTCCGAAGGAGAGATATTGCCGCTCGGTGTTCCCAATGGGCTCCGGGCGTTGGCGGTGGATCCGAAGGGCTCGATCCGCCGGGTGGAATTTCTCGCCAACGGCGCGCTGGTGGGCGTTTCCGAGATCACGACCGAGGAGGTCGATGTTCCCGGCCGGATTCGGGTTCATTCCGCATCGTGGACGGTGGCGGACGTCGCGCAGTCCGGACAGTACGTCCTGAGCGCACAGGCCGGGTCCGTGGTTTCGGGGTTGGTTCCGGTGACCGTGGAGGGCGGAAGCTCCCTGTTGCCAACGGTGACCCTCGCCACCCGCAGGACTCCTGTGCAGGAATCGGGGGATGCCCAGAGCCGCACGGGAGGATTCGTCCTTCATCGCTCGGGAGGCGGGGGACTGGACGGGGCTCTGACGGTCTTCGTGCTCGCCTCCGGTTCCGCCATTCCGGGTCTCGACTATCAGTGGAATGGCGGGCCACGGGTCGATTTCCCGGGAAGCCTTCCCTATTTTGGCGCGTTCCAACCCGTCGTTTTCAAACCGGGCGAGACTGAAGCCACCCTTGAATTCACGGCGCTCCAGGACGGCCTCGTCGAGGGGCGCGAGACGGTGGAGGTGCAGGTGGTCGAGCCTCCCGTGCTGGCGCTGGATGCCGCGGGACTCCCCGGAATCCTGCCGATGTACCTGATTGGAGTGCCCGACAAGGCCCAGGCCGATATTGAAGATGCGGATTTGAAGGGCGCCCTCGTCGTTGTCTCGGAACCCGGGGCAGGTTCCCGCTTCCATCCGGGGGATGTGATTCCAATCACGGCAACCGCGATCCGGCCCGACGCCGGGATTGAGTCCATCCAGTTTCTCGCCGACGGCCAGGTGATTGGGACGGTGAATTACTGCTGCGAGGTGTGTGACTGCGCGCCGGCGCCGGTGGGACGGGCGTTCACCGCCCGGTTCGCCTGGTCGTCCGCGCCCGCAGGGACGCATGTCCTGACCGCGCGGACCGTGGCCGGGCCGAACGAATTCGCGGAATCGGCGCCCGTGACGATTACCGTGGAGGCCGGGGAAGGGGCGAATTTGGTCATCGTATCGCCTACCGAGGGAGCGGTTCTCCCGGCGGGAGTGCCGGTCACGGTGGATACCGTGGGAGTGGATCCCTCCTCGCTGGTGACAACGGTGGAGTTTTTCGCCAATGGGGAGAAGATCGGGGAGAGCTGCTTCCTGTGCGTGGTGGATGGGATCTTCCCGCCCGGCACCCCGATTCACAATCACCTGGATTGGACCCCCAAGGCGCCGGGCTCCTACGTGTTGACGGCGTTGGGGTGGTTCTCGGATGCCGCGGGAAATTTGCGCAAGGTGCCGTCGTCACCGGTGACGCTCCGGGTGAAAGAGAATTCCCAGGGGGCTCGGCTGACTCTCCTGGAACCCGTAAATGGGGCTCAGGTCACTTCGGGCGAAGACGTGTCGGTGACCTGCGTGGGCGTGGGCCGCGAAGGTGGAATCACCGACGTGGCACTGCGCGTGGATGGGGTATCCGTCGCCGAGTCGCACCTGTCGTTTTTCCGTCCCCCGGGGGCCGACGAGGAGGTGCGTCATTCCTTTGTGATCCGTCTCGCGCCGGGAACCCATCGATTGGACGTTCAGGATCTGAAGGACCCTGCAATCCAATCCCCCCCGGTGACTGTGGTGGCCGTGGCCTCGGGCGCGCGGATCACCTGGGTCCAGCCGGTGGAAGGTGCGGAGTTCGCGTTCGGAAAGCCCATCGAACTGGAGGTTCAGACGGTGGATCCCGCGGGACTCCTGTTCCTCGTCGAATACCTCGCGGACGGCATCAAGATCGGGGAGTCCACCTACGACTGCATCACCTGTCGTCCCGCCCCCGGCGCAACCCTCGTGCAACGGTTCACCTGGGTCGGGGCTCCCGTGGGGCTTCATACGTTGGTGGCGCGGTCGCAGAAGGCGGATGGCACCTGGGTCGAATCCGAACCCCGGGTGATCTCGGTTCGGGAGATCGGGGAAACACCGTCGTTTGTCCGGCGGGTGCTCCCGACCACGTATGCCGCCGACAGCCCTTTCACCGTGACCTTGATTGTGTCGCCGGCGGATTCGGTGGCTGCGTATGTGGTGGAGGAGGTGCCTCCGTTTGCCCGGCCGACCTTTGGGATTCCCGAAAACCTGCCGCCGTTTTGGCGGGTGGTGGCGATCAGCGATGGCGGGGTGTTCGATTCGGTCACGGGCAGGATCAAGTATGGTCCGTTCCTGGATTCGGCACCCAGGACGTTGTCGTATCAGGTGCTCCCGGACCGCGTTGTGGACGTCGCCCCGTTTGAGGGCGTTGGAGTTGCCGATGGGGTCCGTTCTTCCATCACGGGCGACCGTGAGCTCCGCGGTGCCGTGCAGCATCCGGCGGACCGGGATCCGGCCGACAATGCGTTGGGGGCCGGAGAACTCACCCGATACGCCGCCGCCTGGAAGCGGGAAGAGCTCTGGCCCGGCGGTCCTAATCCCATCCCCCTCGATTACGTGACCCGGGCCGCCGCCTTGTGGAAGGGGGGCGAACGCTACTCGTATGATCCGACCGCGGGTGCTCCTCCCTTCTGCTGGGTGTACGGGCCGTTCCCGGTTCCGGGGGCGGCATCCGCAGCCTTGAGTCCAACGTTCGCCGGCATGGCGGTGCGCACCGTGGAGACCCGGGCCGACGGGACCCGCCATGTCACGGTCCGCTTGACGCCGGCGCCGGGCATCCGGGCGTTTGCCCTGGAGGAATCCCTTGCGGTCACCGGCGCGGTCCTGGGCATGACGCCCGAAGGGGCGCTGGCGCCCTCCGGACGCGTGATTCGTTGGGGGCCGTTCTATGGTCCGGACCGCGTGGAGGTTTCCTATGACGTCGCGGCCGGGATTCCCGGGTTCGTGGTCTCGGGGCGGGCGTCGTTCGACGGACAATCCGTCGCCGTACATGAACGTACCGAGTCGGGGGATGGGGAAAGCAGCCCCCGGATCGGCATGGATGTCCTACACGACGGGGCTCATCAATTCTCGATGGACCTCAGCGGGATGCCGCCAGGGAAGGGACTGGTCCTCGAGATGAGCACGGACCTTCAGCACTGGACTCTCGTGGACACCTTCACCCAAGGAGCCGGTGCGGCATTCGCACGGGATGTCCTCGTTCTGGGGGACGCCGTACGCTTCTACCGGGCCGTGTCCCGCTGAATTGGAATCACCGCCTGGGCTCGACGCCGGGCCTGGGGAACCGGCAGTCTTGGCGGGTGAACTCCCTCGATCTGAAGTGCGTCCGGACGTTCGCGTCCCGGGCCTTGGCGTCCCTCGTGTTCCTGGCGGTCTGCCTCTCCGGTTCGACGTGGGCGGGGCCTCTGGATGACGTGTATCGGTTGGGTCCGGATTCCCTGCCGCAGGAAGGCGTGCCGAAGGGCAGGGTGATCGGGCCGCTCACGCTGCCGAGCCAGGTATTCACCAACACGACGCGGAACTACTGGATCTATGTGCCGGCGCAATACGATCCGAAGAAGCCCGCGGCGCTGATGATTTTTCAGGACGGGCATGCCTTTGTCGGGCCCGAGGGCGAATACCGGATTCCCAACGTCTTCGACAACCTGATCTACCGGCGCGAGATGCCGGTGACGATCGGCGTCTTTGTGAATCCGGGCCGCACGCCGGACCAGAAGGAGGCCTCGTCGTCCGACTGGGGCGACCGGGTGAACAACCGGGCGACGGAGTATAATGAGCTTAACGACCGTTACGCGCGCATGATTGTTGAGGAGTTGATCCCCACCCTGAAGAAGGACTACGCGATCTCGGACAACCCGGATGACCGCGCCATTGCCGGGGCCAGTTCCGGGGCGATCTGTGCGTTCACCGTCGCGTGGCAGCGTCCGGACCAGTTTCACAAGGTCATCAGCACCATCGGGAGTTTCACCAACATCCGCGGCGGACATGTCTATCCCGACCTGGTGAAATCCTCGGATCGGAAGCCCATTCGCATCTTCCTCCAGGACGGCTTGAACGACAACCGGGGAAGCCGTCGCGACGGCGGCTACGACGCGACCTGGGACTGGCACACGCAGAACCGGAAGATGGTGGAGGCGCTGACGGCCAAAGGCTACGACGTGAACTATTGCTGGGGCATTGGAACCCACTCCAACAAACAGGGCGGCGCGATGATGCCCGAAATGCTCCGCTGGCTCTGGCGGGACTATCCCCGTCCCGACGACCCCGCGGACGATTCCAACCGGAAGCTCCTGCCCGCCGTGTCCCCGGCGCCCTGAGGCGGTTCGATAAGATGGGAGGGATGGCATGTTGCCGTCCGAAAACAGATCCGCGGTTGGGCGCGAGGATGGAATTGCGTGTGAATCCCCGTACGAAGGGCGTGACTTGAATGGGGCTCGCAGCATGCAAGCCCTCCCGTGGGAAGGAGGGGAGGGGCGGCGTCCCGCCGTCCGTAAACAATTCCGGGACCTCGCGGCTAAGAGCAAAGCGGAGCGGGGGCAACTCGAAGAAACGCATGAACCTTGAAGAGGAAATTCAGCGACCCCAGACCGCAGGGAGATGATCCGCGCCCGTGTCATAGCAATACCTTCCATCGCGAAGCGTCTTGGACTGCGGTAGTCCCCGCTTTCCGACGTGACGGGACGCGCTCCGGAGTCACTGGACCCTATTCCCACGGACGCCACCCGAGTCCCTCGTGGAAGGACGGTGGAACCTGGGGGGAAGGTCAGTGGGCCTGGCACCTTCTCCATTGCACCTCGCGACTCAAGGGCGGCCGGAACCCGAGTCGGGCGCTTGGACCAACTCAAGCCTTCGTCCTCAATGGTCCATGAAGGACGTCCCTGGTAGAGGAAGATAAGCGCACACAAAGGCCTGGTTCTGGGTGGACGGCCCCACTCGCTCCGCCGCGAGATGGGAGTCGAGGCCTTGCACCTCATCCGCACCCCCATCTCGCGGGGATGCCGGCGGCCATTCCAGACGATGAACCGCCGGATCCAATCCACATAAGCCTCCTCGGTGCGCAGGGAAAGCTGCCGGAAGCGGATCACTTCCCGACATTGATCCAGGAACCGGAGCTTCGGATTGGGGATGTAGCGTTCCAACGGTCTCTGGGGTGCGGAGCGCCGCTCCATCCGACCCCGGCCGGACCTGGGTGGGATCCTGCCCACCAGCGACGACCGACCTTCCCCATCCGCTTCGGCATTCATCCCCGAACTCTATCCCGACCTTGGTCTCCACCGGCCATCCGAAACGCCTCCCGAGAAATGAGGAGCGGAGGCGGATTCGCGACGCGCAGCGTCGAGTTGGGCGGAACTTCTTCGATCTCAAATCGGTGAAAACCGTTCTCTTGCAGCGAATGGGAGATCCTGTTGGACGGCGGGGTTCCGAGTTGGACCGAAGAAGGCGCTTCCCGTCAGACCCGCCCACCCCTCCGGACTCAAGTTAGGTGGATGATGCGTCGCTCAAGTGCCCAATAATCCCCTCTTTCGCATAGACATAGCGAGCGTATTAGGCTTCGCTCTACTGAGTTAGGCGGATCCTGCTTCCGTCCAATAATAGTTCGCCAGAAGGATGCCATGCCACGTAGAAGTCGATGGAGTCAAAAATCGTTTGAGAAGGGAGTTCAAGAGATTGAGCTCTTCTCATGGGACTATTTCGGTGACTACATCTACGACAGGTTGCTGGACTTCAAGACCTACGTCTTTCGAGGCCATCGACGGTCCGATTGGAAGCTTGAGTCGACGCTAGACAGGGAACTTAGGGGGACGCTTCCAAATTTGCGCCAATCGCGCATGCAGGCCCACCTTGAAACCTTCAAGCACGCCGCGCGGGGCAGGCGCGGTCAGAACCCACCACGGCTGGACACCGAGAATGATTGGTGGGCACTTGGTCAGCATTACGGTCTTTACACCCCACTCCTGGACTGGACCACGTCGCCATACGTTGCCGCCTTCTTTGCATTTGAAAAGACCAAGCACGACGATTCCCACCGCCGCGCGATCTGGTGCCTCGCGCAGAAGAGCATCGCAGATCGTTCCACCGAAATCGCGTCCCAGCACAGCGGGAATGATCGCCCCCCGATCGTAGAGTTCATCCGTCCGTTCTCAGATGAAAACTCACGCCTCGTCAATCAGGGCGGTCTGTTTACTCGTAGTCCATTGGGCGTCGATCTTGAGACGTGGGTAAAGCAGCAGTTTCCAAATGAGACCAAGAGTTGCCTCCTGATCAAGATCACTGCTCCATCTCATAGTCGTCACAAATGCCTTCAAGAGCTGAATCGCATGAATATTAACTACCTGACTTTGTTCCCAGACCTTTACGGAGCTTCGTTGCACTGTAATACAGCTCACAAGATCCAAAACTACTAACTGTGCGAACCAGACGGTGCAGCGAACGGGAGCCAGCCGATTCGCTTGGAGACAAATCCAACGTCATCGGCGGCTGGCTTCCGTCGCTGACCTTTTCGTTGGGCATCAACACACAGGCCAATGAATCACTTGCCCGCAAACCAAGGCGACATCGGTTGGCGAAGGTTCTTCATCTGCGTGGAGGTGGGGTTGGCCTTGTCGTGGTTCGGGGCCGAGGGTTGCAAGGGGAGGATCTCGGACATGTGCTTCGCTGTTATGGGGATGACCACGGTTGTCCTTCTATTCGTGCTCCCCTGGTTCTGGGCCAGACTTCGCCACGTGGCGCTATTGGGCTGGCTCATGGGCGTTGGCTCAGTCTTCCTCTTGGCACTTCGGTCCCCTGGTCACCGATGAATACGAATTTGCCCAACAAAGCGGCTGCACTCGAACGCCTCGATGCACCCTGGTTCCAGTCGAGTATCATGGGCGCGGCGTCGGTGAGCCGAGACGTTGGGCAAATTATGAATGTCCCCGAATTTATCATCGCATTCCTTCAAGCTGTAGCATGGCCCGCAGTTGTGGTGACACTCGCCCTAACTTTCCGCAGCGACTTGGCGGCGCTGCTCGGCCGAATCAGCACGTTCAAACACAAAGAGACGGAACTTCAGTTCGGGCGCGAACTCGCAGAGGCAGCCGATGAGGTGAGGAGAGAGTCGAGCGCTGGAGCCGAGTATCTATCAACTCCGGAAGCCAGGAAGATTCTCGCGGTCCTAGAGATTGATCCTAAGGCCGCGATTATCGCCGCGTGGGTTGAGTTCGAATCCGCTGCCCGCGCTGCTTTGCCGCAGAAGCTAGGTTCGGAGAGACCGTCTCCGATTCCGCATGTTATCGACGCACTCTTGGCGAGCGGACGATTGCACAAATCCGACGCTGAGTTTCTGGGTGTATTGCGCAGGCTTCGGAATGCCGTTCTGCACTCCGCTGAGGCACCTGTAGATCAAGAAATGGGTTACAAGGCGGTGACCGCGTTACTAGTGATGGCGTGGGAACTGCGTCATCCGGAATGACAAACGGCCCAACATGCACTGCAGCGAACCCGGCGGGGGCTTCGTGGTTGCAATCGTTGTGTCTCGTGCGCCGGGTCGCTGAGCTTGGGTCGTTCGGCGTGTTGACCATGAGCACCCAACCTCGATCACACCTCAGCAAAAGACAACGTGAGCGTTGCATGATCGAAGCAGCATGGGCGGCTTTTGCTCACGCGTATCCGGCACGTAGTGGAAAGGCAATGGGGTCAGATCTGTATCTTTTACAATTGACTGCTTTTTGCGACGGACTCGAGCGGGGAATGCATGGACTGCGGGCCTTGGTGCACCGGCGTTCCGGAACCTTGGATCCCGCGATTCGGAAAGGCTCGCGCCAGCCGTGTTCGGCCCTTCTGAAGTCGTCTGCGGTGACAAAAGTTTCCGGTCATTCGCTGGATTCAGGATTGTTCATCGCGTTTGAAGGATGCCGTGACTGTTGACTTCGTATGTCGCCGGAATCGAAGGCAGGAGCAACGGGGTCGGATCTGTATCTTTGGGGGGGGCAACGGGGTCTGATCTGTATCTTTGACTTTCTGGAGGGACAACTGTGATAGCGAGTAAGAGTTCGCGTGCGCCATGGGTCCGGATGGATCGCGTTCTTAGGACGCTTGTACTCCTGGGGTTCGGTGCTCAAAGAGCCCCTTGGATCAGTTCGGGAATCTCGGTGGCCACCGGTAGGAGTTTCTGGACTGCAGCCTGTCGCCGGGGGGGGCTTTGCATTAAACTTTAGTCGCGTTTCGGTTGAGGTCCGGAGTCCACGAAAGCCCTGAACGATGCCGCTGCAAACCGGTTATGCGGTCAATCGCTCGCGGAGTGGCGCCCGATTGAGGTCGCGCTTCACGCTCTCGTCGTTCACCACCGCTTCAAGCTGGGCGAAGGTGTCCGCGGCCTGGGTCGATTCGGTTTTCAACCGGTCGCGCATCTTGGACCAGTAATTGTTCAGCGCCTTGGTGACGCTGTCCTGCATGTCCTGCGGCAGATAGCGAATCCTCTCGAACACCTGACTCGAAGCCGTGGAGAAGATATCATTGACCTCGATGGTTCCCTTTCGCCACTCGCGCAATCGGTCGTCCATGCCGATGTCCATCAAACCCTGCGTCCTATCCACCCAGACGTCAGTGAAGATGAGCTCATTTTCGACGGACTTGCTTACCGAGCCGATGAAGCGTCCCTGGTTCGCTTGGACAAACATTCCAAACGTGTTGGCCATCCGCTCGTAGCGGGCCTTGAACGCCTCCTTCACGGCTTCTGCCCACTCGCGGGCATCGGCCTTTTGCCCATCCGTGGGCAGATCATTGGCCCAGCGATCCAGTGAAGCCTCCGCCTTTTCGTACATCTCGCGGGCACGGTCGAGTCCGTTGACCTTGAGAAAGTCGTCGACGTCGCGCCGGGTCTGCGACACGGAAACGAGGATTGCTCCCTGGTTTGGCACCAGGCGTTGCAGGTCGTCCAGCTGGGCGCGGTATTCGGAGCTCAGATTGGTCAAATCCTTGTAGAGCGCGTTGACCGCGGTGATGAAGCCCTCGAATTCCGGTCCGATGGCTTTCTGGATGGTTTCGGAGACGGCCATGCCTGGATCGCGGCAGAGTTCGGGATTATATGCAGCGAGGTCCTTTGCGGAGACTCCGAGCTCCTTGCCCTTGGCGAAGTAATCCTTGCCCAGCAGCGAGATCTTCGGGACCAGCTTCGCCAGCTGCTCGGGAAGGCCGGCCTCGATGAGCAGGTAGACCACGGCATCGTTTGCCAGGTCGGGCACTTTCATAAAGTAGTCGAGAAGACGCTTCAGGCTGTCCGAGTACCGCAGGTAGGCGTCAGTGCCCCTGGAAAGCCCCTTTTTCATGATGTCCGACATCTTCCGGCAGGCTTCGGCCTCGAGGCCCTCGATGCGTTTCGACTCCTCGCTCATCGTGCCCCATTTCTTCGTCAGGTCCGCGACGAGCTGATTCAGTTTCACCTCGAGAGCCGCAAAATCGTCGCGCATTCCCTCAATATTGAGGTTCACAAGTCCCTGCAGGAACTTCATCTCCTGGGTGACCTCATGCTCGCGCCACCAGTTGACCTCATCACCAGGATAGACCAGGCCGGTGGTTACTTTTGAGAACGGCAGGACCCAACGATCAAGGACCAGTTGCATTTTGTCTTCGACCGCCCGCGCCTTGGGTTCCAGGCCCTGATCGATCAGCGGTGGAAGGATGTCCGCAAGTGCGGAGGCGCGCGCCTGATAGAGGGGGCTCATGCGAAGCGGCACCTCGACGCGCTCGCCCGGCTTGAACGTCTCCTTGTCCTTTTCGAAACTGGCACGCAGTTCCTTTTCGCGATGGCTTAGATCGGGCATGGGATTCGCCTTAGATTGGCTGGACCGTGGCGATCCGCCAGGGACCTCCGTTGATGCGCTGCAGAGTCCACTTCGGGCGGACGGTGGTGTCGCAAAAGGTCCGTCGTTCCCCCTCAAATTCGCCGACGTGTTCGAGCCAGACCTCCACCTCCTCGATCACGCTCGCTCCTTTGAACCGCGTGGCATCCACGAGCGTCTTGGGATCGTCCACCCAGGCGACCTGGGCGTCGAGGACGCGGCCCATGATGGATCGTCGTGCCTCCTCAAACATCGATTCATCCGGCGAGGGCGCGCACGGATGCACCACGAGTTTTTCCGTTCCATCCTCCGCACTGAGACGTTCGACCTCCCACGAAACGTGGAGCGCCCGCCATAGTGCGAGATCGTCGTTCTTCACCGCGCCGACCAATGCCAACATGACCTCGGCGGGAGATGCATCCGGCGGCGGCAGCTTTGGGGATTCATCGACGAGGCCCTCCTCGCCGGCGAAGGGCACCGTGGCATCCGATGGTTGCGTCAAGTCGACGTACAGGGCGCCGCCGACCAGTGCCGCCACTGGCTCCGCAACCAGGCCGTACTCGGCGCGTTCCCCCACGACAATAAGCCGCGATTCCCCAGTGATGCGGGCGACGAATTCCCACTGAGGCTGGAGATTGGGGTCGACCAGCTTGGCGTATCGACGTTGAGCCTTGAGCATCGCCCTCGCTCGCGCGGATTCCGCATCGAGGAAATACCAACCGCTGCCGCCCGCGGCAAACCAGCCGTGGCCGGCATCCGAGATCCAATCGCTGTTTCTGAGCGGCGGCAACACGACGAGTTTTCCGGTGACTGTTCGGACGTCGTCGCGCACCGGATTGACCGCGGGAAAAGCGGGAACGATTTCGCTTCGGCGACTTTCCTGAAACGCCGACCACGCGGTTTGCGCCTTGGTGCGGACCTCGGCGGCCAATTCTTCGCCTCGTCTTCGGAAATCGAGCGCGTTTGGGGGAAGCAACACCCGGCGCCCGTCACACACGGCCACCGCGGCATCGAAGTCGGCACCCAGCGCGCTCGCCCAAGCGCCTGGATACGCTTTTCGCGCGAAGGCGACCTGGGCGCCGTGGGTCTCGCGGAGATTCCGTGCCTCGAAGCGGCTCACGAATGAGGAGGTCTGGCGCCGGTCGGCGTCCAGAATCCGCGAAAGCGCCGCCACCATGGTTTCGTCATACCATCCCCCCCAACACGCGGAGAAGCCGTCGGAAGTCATCGTATTCGGCCCGCCCTCCCCAAACACGACGGCGTTGTTTTCGTCGCGGTAGTAACGCTTCTCCGCAAGCCGGGCCGAAATGGTCAACTCGATCCATCCATTCAAGGGCGCCCGTCGGCGGACTTTCAGGGTGATGGGGGATCCTGCAGTCAATCCCAGCCGCGCGAATCCCTGGGATTCCGAGTACAGGCCAATCGAATCCGCTTCCCGACGCTTCGCGGCCTCGAGGTCCCCGGGTGGCACGATCGGCGCACCATTTACCATCAAGATGCGATCACCGATCTCGAGTCCACTTCCGCGAAATGGGCTATCCCAGGCGATCCATGTGACCCGAACGCAAGGCGGCGACTGGCCAAGAGCCGAAGCCGTAACGAGCCCGCTGGTCAGATCGGCCATAAACTTCGGGCAACGATTGAATTGTTCACGGCGTCCAATCAACAGGAGTTGTCCCGATAATTTCAATCGCAGAGGTTACAGGCCGGACGACTGAGGCTGTGGCAAGAATCGGGGTTTCGAATGGGAGGCTTCCGACGTCCGAGGCTCGCCACGGGCACCCGGTACGGTCAAGCGGTTGGGCTCGACTCGAACGGATTGCACTCGGTGGGACCCACGGGGGCCGACCTTTACGTCTGGAAACTGGAGCTTGCCTTCGTTTTTCGACGCGGACACCGCTGCTTTTGAGAATCGACTCCGGAATTGAAGGTCTTACCCCGGGCCGATCCCGGGAGCGTCCGTCTGCGTTGAAGTCTCTTTCAATCGAAGGGAAGCAGTCTCTCGAACCTCGGAGTCCACCCAGGGAGCCGCGGATAGCTCCTTGAGTCGCGGGGGAACGCCCAAGGCGCCGAGGGACACCACTTCCGCTCCCGCGAGTTGCACGTCGTCCTCGCAGTCCCAAAGACATTCCTCGGAGAACCGATCTTGAAAGCTCTCCGGGTGGGTGCTCCGCATGGCCGGAACGAGATACCAGCGGGCGCAGGAATGTAGGGCCGTCTCGAAGGCGAGGCCCAATTCAGGGACGGGACCGACGCCTTCGAGTCGCTCCATCGCCGTTGCGAGATCGCAAATCCGGTAGGACGTCTCAGGTTCATTTCCGAGGGAATTCTGGAGCGCAGATCGAAGAAGTGAAAGGTCCTCCGGAGCCGCATGGACCTTCATGAGGGCATCCGCCATGTCGCTGAGGTTGCTGTCGTCGTGATCAAACCATTCCCGGGCGAGAGGCAGGACTGTCTGAGCGGGGAGGGCGACCATCGCGTCCTGCAACGCGCATCGGAGAGGGCGCCAAAGGTCGGCGTTGGCGCGGTAGATGTCGCGCAACCAGCCAAACAGGGAAGGGTCGGCAATTTTGGCCAACGCCCAGAGCGCGCCCACGGCTCTTTCCCGGTGTTCCAGGACGACCTGGCTTTGCAGGAATCCCAGATCGTCCGGACTAACCGCCGCCTCAATAAAGCGCCGGAGTCCAAAGATCCGTTTCCAATTGTCTGCGAAGTCCAATAGTCCAGGAAGATCGAGGGAGGTGAACTGGAACCGAAACGCATCCGCCTGTTCCCGGCGAGTAGCCCTGTGATTCGGACTGCTTACAATCTCGCGAATCCTCGCGCTGTGGTTGCCCAGGACCTGCCATTCCGGTTTGTCGAGAAATGCGTACTGTAAAGCCTCCTGGAGAGCGATGGCGGTTGGGAATCGGGATTCGATAATTCCGGCCAGTCGTACCGTCACCTCCGGGTCGGGAAACGACACGAGGGACTCCACGTGGTGCGTCCAGTCCTGATACGTGCGGCAATCTTCGAGGAGAATCTCGGCAGCCTCCCTGGATCCCCGGCGGCTGAGCGCCCGCAACGTCTTCCAAGTCAGTCCATGTTCCTCGCAGCCGTCGTCCTCCCGAATCCGGTTCGCGAGCGGTTCGAGGGGAAGCCCGACCCGGAGGGCCAGTTCCGCGTAATAGTCGCTGCGATTCTCGCACTGGTAGTCTATGCGAGGGTCCTGAAGGATGCAGTGGGTCAGTAGCCGATGCGCCACCGGTTGTGGTTCCCGGATGAGCCGGAGAAATCCGAGTCCGCGGCCGCGCTGGAGTTGTCCCAGCAGGGAGTCCGGTGGTGCATGAATTGTATCGGACATGGCAGCGTTGCGGATCCGTGCTGATCGCGGCGGATTCGCCTTGGCGGGTCAAGCAGACAAGCCGGGGGGCAACTTCATGACAGATCTGTATCTTTTACAATTGACTGCTTTTGCGACGGTCTCGAGCGGGGAATGCGTGGACTGCGGGCCTTGGTGCACCGGCGTTCCGGAACCTTGGATCCCGCGATTCGGAAAGGCTCGCGTCAGCCTTGTTCGGCCCTTCTGAAGTCGTCTGCGGTGACAAGAGTTTCCGGTCATTCGCTGGATTCAGGATTGTTCATCGCGTTTGAAGGATGCCGTGACTGTTGACTTCGTATGTCGCCGGAATCGAAGGCAGCCGGCGCTGTCCTGTTCGACCCTTGGGTGCTATTGACCTCGTGCGGAAAGTGACCATTATTCTGGTCATGCAAGCTTCCGTTGCGCAGGCGAAAAGCCAATTGGCCGATTTGCTTCGGCGGGCCGAACGTGGCGAGGAGGTTGTGATCGCCCGGCATGGATTACCCGTAGCGCGCTTGGTGGCCATTCGATCCTCTGGCCCGCCGCCTGTTTCTGCGACGCCCTTGGATCCAAAAGATTATGCGGGAATTGACCTGGATGAACCGGCATTCCCCTCATGGGAGAAAGGTGGCAATGCGAGCCTTGATTGATTCCGGATTGTGGTGGCGGCGTTACCACGGATTGCCAATGGGCCGGCGGCTCGCCCGTTTCCTGGAACAGGAGGTCAGCGAGTTCTGGCTTTGTCCGGTCTCGGTTCAGGAGATGCTCTACAAGTGGCGGCATCGGAAGTTGCCGGCACCGGATCCTGCCGAATGGCTCGCGGAGGCCACGGAAGGTTATCGGGCGGCACCGGTCACCCTTGAAGCTGCCCGGGTGGCCGGGCTTTGGGAATGGGCGCATGGGGATCCCGTGGACCGCTTGCTCGCCGCGGTGGCGAACACCGAGGGTTTGACGCTGGTGCATACGGATCAGAGGCTTCGGTCATTGTCTGGATTTCCCCAGCGATACTTTCCGAATATTGGAATGGTGTAGGACGAATATTCCAGGAACTTCAACCAATGGGTCGGGCTCGGCCTCCGTGAAGGGCGATCTCCTCCCAGGGTGAATTTCGGACGCGGAGGACCCGGAATCGCCGCTGAGGGCTTGCGTTGCGGACCGGGTCCGGGCTACTCGCAGGGCTGTGAGTTCCCCCACCCCTCCCGGCGTGACTTCGGCCGAGACCGTTGCCGGCACTGCGTCCGTGCGCTGGCCGTCGCAGATCAAGTTCATCATCGGCAACGAAGCCTGCGAACGGTTCAGCTTTTACGGGATGAAGGGCATCCTGGCGGGCTACATCACCGGGGAGGTGGCCCGCGGGGCTCTGGGACAGTCCAAGGACCGGGCCACGGAGTGGATCCACCTGTTCATCATGGTGAGCTACTTCACGCCGCTCCTGGGGGGCTACCTCGCGGATCGGGTGTGGGGACGCTATCGCACCATTCTTTGGATTTCGCTCCTGTACTGCGTCGGACACGGGGTGCTGGCGCTGAGTGAGTTCACCGCCAGCGTGGATGCCAAAATCGGGATGTTGGGGACGGGCATGGCGCTCATCGCCCTGGGTGCGGGCGGCATCAAGCCGTGCGTGTCGGCGTTCATGGGCGACCAGTTTCTGGCGGGGCAGACGCGGCTGTATCAAAAGGCGTTCGGGGCGTTTTATTTCTCGGTCAACTTCGGGTCCTTCTTCGCCTTCCTGACCATTCCGTATCTCGCCCGCACGGTGGGATATGGCTGGGCCTTCGGGGTTCCCGGCATCCTCATGGGGATTGCCACCTTGATTTTCTGGCTGGGAACGCCGCGGTATGTCCGGGTGCCTCCCGCGCGGGAGACGCGCACGGCTGGACTACTTTCGGTTTTCATGGAGGCGTGGAAGAACCGTCTTCCCGGGCAGGATTTCTGGGGAGGCGCGTCTCCCAGGTATTCGGAGGAGGAGATTTCCGCCGCGCGTTCGATCCTGCCAGTGCTGAGCATTTTCATCCTCATCCCGCCCTTCTGGGCCATGTTCGACCAGCACGCGTCCACCTGGGTGCTCCAGGCCCGGCAGATGGTGCCGCTGCGCGTGACCGAGTCCTACTCAATTGGGGGAGAGGAGATGCAGTCCTTGAATCCTCTTCTCGTGATGATCCTGGTCCCGCTCCTGACGGGCGTGGTGTATCCGCTGGGCGGGCGGCACGTCACCCTTCTCCGGAGGATCGGGGTGGGGATGTTCATTGCGGGGGCCTCGTATGTGATCGTGGCCTGGATCCAACAGCGGCTCGATTCCGGAGTGACAATGAGCGTGCTGTGGCAGGCCCTGCCGTATCTGGTCCTGACCACCGCCGAGGTGTTGGTGTCCACGGCCGGACTCGAATTCGCCTACACCCAGGCGTCGAAGAGCATGAAGAGTACGATCATGAGTTTCAGTACCTGACGGTGGCGGCGGGAATGGTATGTGGCCTGGTCACCCGATTTGGCGGGGCGGGAGCCACGATGCATCGGTGACGCCGGGGAGGTTTCTGGGTTATGCGGTGCTGACGTTTCTCGTGTCGGTGATCTTTGTCGGGGGTCGCGATGCGGTATCGCTACCGGGAGATTCCGGCCGTGCCACGGCCGGATAATTCCTTCCACTCGGGTTCACCACTGAGGCCTCGACTCCATCGACACGAAACCGGAGGATGCCTCCTCGCTTCCACTTCATTTTCCTGCCATGTATCGAGTCCAAGGTGCCGACGAAAGGAGTACGGACCGGTGGGCGCGGATCAGGTCCGGCTCTGGAGTCGCGAAGGGCGTCTCAACCGGCATTCCCTGCTGCAGAAGAGGGGGAACGAGTGGAAGCCCTTGGAGCAGTTTCCGGAGTTCGCCGACCTTGTCGCGGCCCCGGCGATTGCCGTTCCGCCCTCGATGGGAATTCCCGGTGCTGGCGGGATCGAGGCGGCTCGTGGATCGGTGAAGGCCCCGGCGATCCTCATGATTGTCACGGCCGCCCTGGGGTTGCTGCACGCCATCTACTCCATCGTGATGATCTGGCAGGCACCCGTAGAAGACATTGTCCGGCAGGTTGAGAAGCAGATGGGGCAGCAGTTTCCGGTGCAGGTTCCAATTGGATTTATCAAGACGGCCATGGTGGCGACCGGATCGATGCCGATCGTCGCTGCGGTGATCATCCTCTTCGCGGGGCAGCGGTTCCTGTCGCTTCGAAGCCGTGGGTTGGTCATGACTGGCGGCATCCTGCTGTTGCTTCCTTGCTGTGGCATCACCTTCCCGGTGTGCGTCCTGGGAGTTCCGGTGGGCATCTGGTCGCTGGTCGTGCTCAGCAGACCCGACGTTCGAGCCGCATTCCGATAACCGGTGAACCTACCGCAGTCCACGGCTCCGGATTCTGAAGAGGTGCCGCCAGTGATCCGGAAAGGCGCGGCCCGGTGGGTTTGGATCCTCACATTGGGGATCCTTGGGATCGCCGGATTGCTGTTTCTCCGACAGGTGGAGCCTGCGGGCCAGCCGTTCTTCCCTCGCTGCTGGCTGTATCAGACCACGGGCATCCAATGCCCCGGATGCGGGGCGACCCGCGCGGTTCACGCGCTGCTCAACGGACGGATCCAGGAGGCGTTTCGCCTGAACGGCCTCGTGGTCCTGGGATTGCCGGTGGTCGCCTGGCTGGGGCTGCGTTGGGCGGTCGGCTGGGGATTTGGCCGGTGGTGGCCGAATCCGCTGATGAATCCGCTGGTGCTGGCGCTGCTGGCTGGATTGGTCGCCGGATTCGGCGTCGGACGCAACCTCGCCTGGTAGTCTCGTTACCGAAGAGCACCCACGCGGGGTGGAATCAGCGAGGTCGTGGGAGGAGGCGGAAGAACTCGGTGGCCGTGACCACCCGGGTTCCCAGGGGAAGCAACGGGACCGTGCGGGCCACGGCGCCCATTGGGCCTCCGGAATCCCGGAAGGACCAGGCATGGACATTGATCAGGGCGAAGGCATCGGTTCCGGCCGCCGGCCCGCTCGGCATGGCCGCAATGGATGCGGCGACGCCTTCCGGAAGTTGGTCCTGCTTCATTCCCTTGCCGCGAACGCGCTGCTCCCAAAGCAGGAATCGGAAGCTCACGATGGGTTTGCCGGAGGTCCATCGGACGTCGGCACCAAAGCCATTGTAGGCGGAATAGTTTTTGAACAGGACCCCGTCCACACCGGGTTGCGACACGAGGGCATCCGCACCGGACATGTCCCGGGCATTGTCGATCACCGCCGAAAGATGCAATCCAGCCCCTCGGAGTGCGATGCCGCCATTTCGAGCCAGCAGCGGACGGTCCGGGGCGTCTGTGGGGAAATAGTATCCGGCGCCACTGGGCCCGGCGATGAAGTCGTCGCGGGGAGTGGCGGTCCTGTAGAAGTAGTCGAGGGCCCGGGGAGCAATCTCTGTCAGGAGGGGCGCCATTTCCCAGGTCACTGCGAAACGGCCCCGTTCCGGACTCGCCCAGAATCCGGGCGACGTGGCCATTCCGTTGAGAAGCCACTGCACGTTGTCGCCGTCGGAGATCACGAACGCCACGATGCGTTCGCCCTCCCGTACCGGTTCCGGCGCGGGCGGTTCCGGGCGAGTGGCAATCTTCACCGGCAGATGCTGCAGCGCGGACAGATTGAGCGCCCAGTCGGACGGGATCACCAGGCCGCCCCCGCAACTGACTCCGCCTACGAAGTGAAACTCATCGGAACCCCAACCGAAAATGCGTGCGCCCGGGTCCAGCTGTTGAACGACTGGAGGCAGGAAAATGTTCTGTTCGTCAAACCAGGTGAACGCCGAGCGGGCGATCGCGAAGTCGCGCAGGTGGATCACCTTGTCATTGGGTTGATGCACGGCCATCCGGCGATCGCAGTCGGCGGGAACCCGTTGATCGACGCCCGCCTGCCTGCCGCGGACATCTTCAACTTCCTTCAATCCCATCGCGGTGACCCGGTCCCGCAAGGTGGTCTCCACCAGAGCGAGGCGGCGCGGGCCCGCCAGGGTGGTAGCGGCATTGAGGCTGCCATCTGCGGCGCTCCAGGTTACGAAGCCGTGGAAGGCGCTCCGTTCGGCGGCGAGCACTTCCCAGACATTCGAGGCATTTCTCATGGGGCGACCTTCCCGCCGCAAATCTTCCAGCAGGGGTTCGTAGAGGCCGCGGGAACGGATCCAGACGCGTGGCTGATCGATGTTGAGGATGCCTTGGACGGAAGCGAGCAGCGCCTGCTCGGCTGGGGAATCCGGGACCTGCGGGATCACCCAGAGGGGCAGTTCACTGCGGGCCGTCCCTGTGAATCCCAGAAGGAAGGCGGTCAGCAATCCGCTCCACAGAAATCTGGAGATGGACGGTACAGCGGGTTCTCCCTTCATGGGCGGCGTGGACACCGGGTTGTCGTCAGGCCAGCAGCGCGGGGACGGGACGGGCGCCGGTGACCTCGGCGTCGGTGAGACTGGCTTCCCGTCCCTCGTGGGGGAAGCGAAGACGCTGATGATCGATTCCCAGCAATTGCAGCAGCGTGGCGTGGAAGTCGTGGACGGACACAACATCCTGGACGGCTTTGTATCCGAATTCGTCGGTGGCGCCATGGATGTAGCCCGACTTGAATCCGCCGCCGGCGGCCCAGAGGGAGAACGCGTGTCGGTTGTGGTCCCGGCCGTCCTTGCCCTGGGAGATGGGAAGTCGTCCGAACTCCCCGGTCCACAGGACCACGGTGGAATCGAGCAATCCGCGGGATTTCAAGTCACGCACCAAGGCGGCGCTGGGCTTGTCGGTGCGGGCGCAGAGTCCGCGGAGTCTCTCCGCGTTTTTGTCGTGGGTGTCCCAGGGCTGACCGCTGAGGAATAGTTGGACGAAGCGGACGCCGCGTTCAACCAGCCGTCGGGCGATCAGGCAGCGGCGTCCGTAGTCCGCGGTGACCGGATCGTCGAGGCCGTAGAGGTTCCGCGTGGCGGCGGATTCCTGGCTGAGGTCCATGGCCTCGGGAACGGCGCTCTGCATTCGCGCGGCGGTTTCGAAATTGGCAATGCGCGCGGCGAGTTCCGTGTCGCCGGGAAACCGGGCGGCATGGGTCCGATTGAGTTCCTCCAGCAGCGCCAGTTGGTTGGTGCGGGAACCCGGGGTCATGTGGGGTGGCGTGCGGAGGTGAAACACCGGGGAATCTCCGCTGCGGAAGGGGGTTCCCTGATAGAGCGCAGGAAGGAATCCCGAGGACCAGTTCCGCTCGCCGTCCACTGGAAGCCCGTCCGGATCCGAGAGGACCACGTACGCCGGAAGATTCTCATTTTCGGAACCCAGTCCGTACAGCAGCCACGAGCCCAGCGTGGGAAGTCCGGCGAGGAAGCGTCCGGTGTGGATAATCCGGAGCGCGGACTCATGGTCCACGGACCCGGTGGTCATGGAGCGAACCAGGGTTATGTCGTCGGCAATCGCACCGGTGTGGGGCAGCAGTTCGGACAACTCCATGCCGCATTGTCCCCGGGGACGAAATTCATAGGGAGCGCCGAGCACGTTGCCGGCCTGCTTGTCGAAATGCACTTCCAGGTCGCCCCCGGGATAGGGCTGTCCGTTGTAGCGGTTCAGGGCCGGCTTGCAGTCGAAGAGGTCCATCTGGCTGGGACCCCCATGTTGAAAGAGGCTGATCACGGCCCGGGCCTTCGGACGCGCGGGAGCGGGAACCGGCGCATTGGCTCCGAAGGCGCGACATTGGGCGAGAAGATGCGTCAGTGCGAGTCCACCGAGGCTGCCGGCGGAGCAGCCCAGGAAGGCCCGGCGGGACACGGCGCTGAGGAGCGGGTTCATTCGAGATAGAGAAACGCGTTGAGGCCGAAGAGCGACTGGGCGAGGTCCGCCCACACCCGCGGCTCGGCATCCGACGAACTGGCGTAGGCGATCCGCTGATGGGCGACAAACCGGAGCAGGGCATTCCGCTCCGCATCGGTGGGTTCGCGTCCGCAGGTGAGTAGGAACCCGCGCCGGATCCGGGCCTCGACGTCATTGCCGCAGTCCTGTTCCAACCGAGCGGCGAGATCCTTTCCGCGGGCAACTGCGAAGTCCGAATTCAACACGGCCAGGGACTGCAACGGCATCGTAGTGGTGGCGCGCCGGGTGCAGTTGAAGACGACCGATGGGGCATCGAATGTGGTGGCGAGCGTGGGAACCTGGGTGCGTCGGTGCTGCAGGAAAATGGAACGGGACAGAGCGTCGGGGTTCGCTTCGTCCGGCAGGACTTCCCCGTCGCCCCGGCGCGGGGTCGGGACATAAGGACCGCCCGCCTTCGCACCGAGGCGGCCCGAGGCGGACAGCATGGCGTCGCGCATCGCTTCCGCATCCAAACGGTGGAGCGGGAATCGCCAGAGACGACGATTGGAGGGATCCCGGGCGACGCCGTCCGGACGCGGCTCCGACGACTGTCGGAAGGTGGCCGAGTGAAGGATGGCCCGGTGCAGGGCCTTGAGGCTCCATCCGGAATCCACAAATTCGCTCGCCAGCCATTCGAGCAGTTCGGGGTGGGTAGGTGGTGCGCCGCTGAGCCCCAGGTTGTCGGGCGTCGCGACAATGCCGGTACCAAAGTATTGCTGCCAGACGCGGTTCACCGTCACCCGCGCGAGCAATGCCGCCTGGGGTGAACCCGGGGTCGTGATCCAGCGGGCGAGGGCAAGACGACGTCCAGTGGTTCGCGATCCGGCTGGGATGGCGGTGGATGCGGCGGTTCCGGAAATCTTTTTGAGGAATTCCGGGAAGTCCGCGCCGACGGGATCCCCCGGCGTCTTGGGGTTCCCGCGGCGGAGCAGGGGAACGGTCGGAGGCGTTGCCGAGACGTCGGTCATCCACGCGATGCGCCCAGGTTCGGGAACCCGTTCCTTGCGGATGGCTGCGGTCATCCCGTCGAGGATGGCTCGACGTTCGGCCATTTCCTTGACGTAGGACTCCTGCCGCCGAGCCCAGTCAACATCTGATTCCTTCGAGACTTCGACCGTCACGTTGTCTACGACAAAGCTACGTCCGCAACAGTACTCAAACGCGAATCCCCCCGGAGGGAGGTCTCCGCTGGCCAGTTTCAGCGAACCGCCGTCGACTGCGCCGTCCACCAGATGTTCCAAGGTGAGTTCATTGGTGCCGGTGCGGGTGATGCGGACACCGTAATTGCGGCCGGCTTGGTATCCAGTTGCCCCGATCGTGCCCCGGGATTTGGAGTCGGGACCTGGATAATCGAGATGAACGCTGGTGGCTCCGCCCGGGTTGCCATCCACCAGGAGATTGCCGCCGGGGACAGGGGAACTGTCGTCAAAATCATGGGCGGCGATGACGTACGCGATCCGTTCCGCCTTGGAGCCGGAGTTGCCAATCCGGACGTCACGAAGGTCGAAGGTGACTTGGATCC